>JBBIPV010000008.1:0-244191 GCA_037442635.1 Terriglobales bacterium
TGGGCGTGCTTTCCAACGTGTTCCTGCATCTGCATCCGGCGAAGATCAACCGCGATGCGGTCCGCTACAGCTACACCTGGGGCATGGGCGGGATCACGTTCTATCTGTTCATCATTCTCACCTACACCGGCGTGCTGCTGATGTTCTATTACCACCCGACCAAGGTGCAGGCTTTCCGCGACGTGCTGTACCTGGAGCACGACGTTCCGTTTGGCAAGATTCTGCGCAACATGCACCGCTGGGCGGCGCACCTGATGGTGATCGGCGTCTGGCTGCACATGTTTCGCGTATTTCTGACCGGCTCGTACAAGAAGCCGCGCGAGTTCAACTGGAACATTGGCGTGCTGCTGCTGGTATTCACGTTGCTTCTTTCCTTTACCGGATATTTGCTGCCGGACGATCAACTGGGATTCTGGGCGGTCACCGTGGGCACGAACATGGCGCGCGCTACCCCACTGCTAGGGCATGAGGGACCGTTCGGTTCGATGCTCGGCATGACGCCATATAACGACGTGCGATTCGGTCTGCTGGGTGGCTCGATTGTGGACGCCAACGCGCTGCTCCGGTCCTACATATGGCACTGCATCGGAATTCCGATTGTGGCATCGGTGCTGATGATTGTGCATTTCTGGCGCGTGCGGAAAGACGGCGGAATCTCCGGGCCGGCTCCCGTAATGCTCGAGGCCGAGGCGGACAAGCCGCGACGCGGGCCGAAAGCCGCGGGCGAGTAACGCGGCTGACGGAGAAACAGGTTCCTCACCGGGCTTTCAGCCCGGTTCGGAATGACAGAAATATCGGGTTACTGACGCGAGAACAACTATGGATTGGCGACAACTTTGGGAGATTTGTTCGGCGCCGGACAACGTGCCGATCGTGGGCTTGATTCCGCTGCTCGCTTTCTATGTCTATCTCGCCTGGAAGCAGGCCCACGCCAACGACAAGCTGATCGCGCAGCTTGAGACCGACCCGGAGATGGCCAAGACGCATCACCGCAAGACCTGGCCCTTCAAGCCGGGCTGGCAGAAAGAGGTCCACGTCTGGCCGTTTTTGCTGCGCATCGAGTTTCTGGCGGCGATCATCGTCACTATCATCCTGATGATCTGGTCCATCACGCTGAACGCGCCGCTGGAAGAGCCGGCCAATCCTAACCTGACGATGAATCCGGCGAAGGCGCCGTGGTACTTCCTCGGCCTGCAGGAGATGCTGGTCTATTTCGATCCCTGGATCGCGGGCGTGGTCATGCCCACCATGATCATCATCGGGCTGATGGTGATTCCCTACATTGATACGAACCCGCTCGGGAGCGGGTATTACACGTGGAAACAGCGCAAGTTTTCGATTTCGACGTTTCTTTTCGGCTTCATCATTCTGTGGGTGGCGATGATCATCATCGGCACGTTCATTCGCGGGCCGGGCTGGCAGTGGTTCTGGCCGGGGCAGACCTGGGACCACAACCGGCTGATTTACGAGGTGAACCGCGATTTGCCGGACCTCTTCGGAATCACTTCGAACATGGCCAAAGGTATTTTTGGCGCGATTGTGGTCGGCGGATACTACCTGCTGGGCGGCGGGTTGGTGTATTCGCTGTTCCGGCGGCGTATGGGAAAAGATTTCCAGCGGATGAGCCTGCTACAGTTTTCGATCATGCAGTTTTTGCTGCTGACCATGGTGGGACTCCCGCTGAAGATGGCCTTGCGCCTTTTGTGGCACATCAAGTATGTGTGGATTACGCCGTGGTTCAACGTGTGAGATCTGTCGTTGGCCGTTTGTCGTTGGTCGTTAGCCGGACCAACGCAGCGCGCAACATCTTTTTTACGCCGCGCGAACGACCAACGACCAAGGACTAACGACCGTTTTCGGAGGAAGTGGTGCCCGACAAACCCGTCCCCGAGCAGGATCCGATAACAAGCAAGTCGTACGCCGCGCATTATGCCATCGCGACGGTGATCCTCATCCTCACCCTGTTCTGGGCCCTGTGGGACGAAGCATGGGGGCAGCGTCCCTGGAAGGCTTTTCAGGACCAGTGGAAGGTGCGCTACAGCGGCTTCCTGAATGGCGCGAAGTCGAAGTCGGCCCAGTCGGAGGCGTCGGTCGAGAGCGATCCCCAGTATGTCGCGCTGAAGCAAGCCTACGAGAAGGCTTATGAAGAGTCGAAGGGGCCGGGTCAGGAAGCTCGCCGTAAGCTGGATGACGCCAATGCCCGCCTGCTCGCCGTGCAGAGCGTGTTCACGGACCGTCGCGCGTATGTGAACGCCTTGACCTACGAACTGGAAACCAGCACGAGCGAATCGGCCAAAGCCAACAAGAAGAATGAGATTAAGGAGTACAAAGACAAGAAAGCGACGGTTGAATTTCCCGACGGAACCAAGAAGCAGTTCAACTTCGAGGAACTGGAAAAGACGTACAACGACATCCGCGACGAGCGCACCCGGCTGAGCCTGGAACTCGGCGAAGTTCTGAAGCCCGCCACCGATGCCAAGGCCAAGATGGATGAGTACATCGCGGACCACATGGTGGACCTGACGCCGGGGCAGATCGAAGGCCTCAAGCGGAAAACGGCGGAATGGGATGCCACCCTGGTGCAGATCAACGTGGCGGAAGCAAATATCGTGGACCGGTGCGAATCGTGCCACATGGGCGTGCGGGAGCCGCTCAAGATTTCCCCAGCAGCGATGATGCTCAAGGGCCAGAAGGCGCCCGACGAGTTCGCACAGGCGTTCGTCAGTCATCCGGAGCCGGCCCTGCTCAGGGTTCACGATCCCGACAGGTTCGGCTGCTCACCCTGCCACCAGGGCAATGGGCGCGCCACCACCAGCGTCGAAAAAGCGCATGGAAACTACGAGCACTGGCTGTGGCCTCTGTATCCGAAAGAAAACACCGAGGCCGGCTGCCAGAGCTGCCATGCCGCCGATATGCTCGTGGTCAGCGGAGACGTTGGCTGGACTCTGAGCGAAGGTAAAGACCTCTTCCGTCAGCGCGGCTGCAACGGCTGCCACCGCTTCGAGGGCTATGACCGGGAATCCGAAGAGCTGACCTCGATCGTGCAGCAGATCAAGCAGATGGATCAGGAAAAGCGGACCAACATCAAGCAGGCCGCCTACCTGATGAAGCAGGCCGACGCCGCAGAATCGAACGAGGAAGCCAATCACCTGAATGACCAGGCGGTTGCTCTGCGCGTAGCCAACAGCAAGCTTGATCTGCGCACCGTGCAGCTTGAGCGGACCACCAAGAGTCTGCTGCAAGACGTGAAGAAGATCGGGCCCAACCTTAAAGACATACGGCTGAAGCTTAACAAGAACTGGATTCCGGTGTGGCTGAAGAAACCGACCGATTTCCGCCCCACGACGAAGATGCCGAATTTCCGGCTGAGCGATCATCAGATTCAGGCGATTACCGCCTATCTGTGGCAGTCGGCCCTCACCGATCCATTGCCAAAACAGCCGGCGGGGAATGCCGCGCATGGCAAGGAACTGTTCGAAACTCGCGGGTGCCTGGCTTGCCACTCGATCGGCGAGGGCAGCGAGATGCGCGGCGGAACTTTTGCAGCCAATCTGACCCGCGTCGGGGAAAAGGCGAACTACGACTACCTGGTGCGCTGGGTGCACAATCCGCGCGAGCGCACGCGTCCGTACTGCATTTACGAAAAGAAAGACATCGGTCCGGAAGATTACGCCAAACATGGCAAGCCTTACCTCTTCGATCTGGACCACAGCCGCTGCCCCAACGACGGTCACGAACTGCAGGTCCAGAACATGACCGTGATGCCCAGCCTGCGTCTCTCTCCCGAGGACGCACGCGATGTAGCCAGCTTCCTGATTTCGCTGAAGAAAAAAGAGCGTTCCGATTATCCGGACGCGTCCTTCATGGATGATCCCAATCTGAAGGCCGAGGGCGCGCACTGGATTCGGCAGTACGGATGCTCCGGGTGCCACGAAATCGCCGGCATGGAGGACGAGGGCCGCATCGGCACCGAGTTGACTTTTGAAGGGAGCAAGCCAATCGAGCGCCTCGACTTCGCGCTGTTTACCGAAGCGGCGCAGCGCGGCGGCAAGGATGCCGAGCCGATCAAGGACAAAGAAGACCTGGCGCGGCTGCCCGATGGCCCCGCGACAAAACCTTGGTACGACCACAAAGGCTTCTTCGAGCACAAACTGGCGCACCCGAACGTTTACGATCAGGGGTTGGAAAAGAGCGAAGCCGAAGCTTTGCGCATGCCCAACCTGCACCTGACGAAGGAGCAAGTGCTGGCGCTGACGACATTTTTGATGGGAAGCCAGGAGACTTCCCTCCCCGCTAGCTATCAGTACCGGCCGCTCGACTACCGGCGTGACATTCAGGATGGCTGGTGGATTGTCCGGAAATACAACTGCATGGGCTGCCACCAGTTCATCCCGGGGCAGAAAACGGCGCTTATGGGCCAGCAGCGCTTCGTGGAGAATCCAGAATTTCTGCCGCCCAAACTTCTGACTGAGGGCGCCCGCGTAGATCCTGAATGGATGCTGCATTTCCTGTCGAACCCAGCGCTGAGCACGACGGATACAAACCGGAATGGTGTGCGGTCGTACTTGCAGGTTCGAATGCCAACGTTCTCGTTCTCCGAGAATGAACTCGGCAAACTGGTGCGCTTCTTCCAGGCCCTGTCGCGGCAGCCCTTCCCCTATATTCCTGATCAGCTGCCGGTGTTGACGGCCAAGGAAACGGACATGGCCCGGAGTCTGTTCTCGAGCACAGCCGCACCTTGTTTGAAATGCCATCAGACCGGCGATCCGAATCACGACAAAGTCGCCACTGCGCCCAACTTCCTGCTGGCCAAGACGCGTCTAAAGCCGGACTGGGTCGAACGCTGGTTGATTGACCCGCAGGCGATCAGTCCGGGAACCGCCATGCCTTCAGGCCTGTTTAAGAAAGATGCGGGCCAGTGGGTGTTTTCGGGACCCACGCCGCCGTCGTTCCAAGGGTACGAAAGAGATCACACTAAGTTGCTGGTGGATTACATCTTCCAGTTAACGCCGGAGGAACAGCGGCGTGTGTCTTCGGCGATGCCACGGTCGCGGGCGGCCGTGCAGCCGGCCACGAATCACAAGCAGGCAAAGGTAGAAGCTCATTCTGCAGCGAACGGAGGTTCGCGGTAGAATGGCGCTACATTTTCTGACATCACATTTTCGAAGGCATGAAAGGGCGACATCATGAACAGAAGAACCAGTTGGATAGCAATGATCACCATTTTGGCGCTGGCCGGCTTGTTGGTGCTGGCAGCGTGCAGCAAGAAGGAGGAGGCCCCGGCCGCCAGTCCCATGGCAGAGGCACAGCCCGCGGCAACTCCCATTGATCCCGCGACGGTGGCCACGATCAGCGGCACCGTCAAATTCGACGGGGCCGCTCCGAAGCCCTCGAAAATTGACATGAGCCAGGATCCCGGCTGCAAGGGTATGAATGAGGCCGAGAACATGGTCGTCTCCGGCGGCAGCCTCGCGAATGTATTCGTCTATGTGAAGGACGGCCTTGGCAATCGCACCTTCGACGCCCCCAAAGATCCGGTAGTGCTCGATCAGAAGGGCTGCCAATATCATCCGCACGTACTGGGTGTGATGACCGGCCAAACGGTCCAGATCAAGAACGACGACCCGACCACGCATAACATCCATCCCACCCCGAAAGACAATCGCGAGTGGAACGAGTCACAACCACCCTCAGCCCCTCCCATTGAGAAAAGCTTTGCCCGCGAGGAAATCATGCTTCCGGTGAAGTGCAACCAGCATCCGTGGATGAAGATGTACGTCAACGTGGTGAAGAGCCCGTTCTATGCCGTCACCGGAAAGGACGGAAAGTACGAAATCAAGGGACTGCCTCCTGGCGATTACACCCTGGCGTTCGTGCACGAGAAACTTGGAGAGCAGGATCAGAAGGTCACGGTTGCAGCTAAGGAAGCCAAAGCCGTAGATCAGAGCTTCAAGCCGGCCGCAGACTAGCCCCGTGGGTTTGATAGAATACTGGGTCGGAACGAGCGGGTTGCGCGATCCGCGCGACCTGCTCCCTCCGACTAAAGCAGGTCCCATTCCTGCGAATGTGTCTGACCCATGGGGCAAGATCTGAAAGCCATTGCCACACCCTACAACCGCGGACTTCACCGCTTCGCGCTTGTCCTTGCCAGCTGGATTTTTCTGCTGATCATTGCGGGCGCACTCGTCACCAGCAACGATGCCGGACTTTCCGTGCCTGACTGGCCCACCTCGTTTGGCTCCTTGTACAAAATTCCGAAATTGGTGGGCGGAGTAAGGTTTGAGCACACCCACCGAATGATCGCGCAGGTTGCCGGATTGATGACAATTCTCCTGGGGATCTGGACCTGGCGCGTCGAAAAGCGCCGCTGGCTGCGGGTTCTGGGCTGGGCAGCGCTGGGGACGGTCATTGCTCAGGGAGTTCTAGGCGGACTCACCGTACTGTTCTATTTGCCGCCTGCGGTGTCTTCGGCGCACGCCGCCCTGGCCCAGACATTTTTCTGCATAGCCGTCGCCATCGCAGTATTTACCGGGCAGAAATGGGTGGAGGAACAGCCGCGGGTCGAGTTTGACAACCGGCGGCCCAGCCTTTTCACCCTGACGCTGCTGTCTATTTTCGTGCTGTATGTGCAGCTGACTCTGGGGGCGATGTTCCGTCACCACGGGCTTAGCTGGTGGCCGCACGTGCTCCATGCCGTGGTTGTTTGCTTTGTGCTGGCGTGGACGGCCATAAGGGCGCTTACGGCATTTCCCCAGATCGCGGCGGTTCGGCGTCCGGCGGTTCTCATGTTGTCATTGCTGATCACGCAGCTTTGCCTCGGCTTCGTCGCGTTCTTGACGCGCGTAATGTGGGGCGCGGACGCCGTACAACCCGAATTGCCGATGGTGGTTTCAACGGTAGCCCACGTTGCAGTTGGGGCGCTATTGCTCGCGACGACGGTGATTCTTGCGATTCAGGTGTGGCGCCATGTTCCGGTTGCGTTTGAGGAGCGGTTGCCTCAGGCACAACGCGATCCTTCGGCCGCCTAAGCCTCCATTGCTGCCCATGAGTCCCGTGACCCGCCGCAGGTTGGAATGTCGTAAACTGGTAGCAGTTCCTGGGGAATTGCTTTGGCTTCGAAAGTTGCTGTCCTACGTGATGCCGACCCGGAAGTGAGGCGCCCTTCCGCGGCGCCGGTTATTTCCGTGCAGAATCTTGTTCACCGCTATGAGGAGCGGACCGCGCTGAACGGCGTTTCGTTTGACGTCGAGCCGGCAGAGCTTTTCGGCCTGCTCGGTCCGAACGGCAGCGGCAAGACCACGCTGTTCCGGATTCTCTCCACCCTGATGCTGCCCACCGGCGGGCGGGCCATTGTCATGGGCTGCGATGCGGCGCGCGATGCGGCCAGCCTGCGCCGTCAGATTGGCGTCGTTTTCCAGGCGCAGAGTGTGGATCCCAAGCTCACCGCCTACGAAAACCTCTGGCACCAGGGACATTTGTACGGCCTGCGCGGCAGCGCACTCAAGAAACGGGTCGGCGAGATACTGGCTCGGGTTGGCCTAGCTGACCGCGCCAAGGAGCGGGTTGAGACCTTTTCTGGCGGCATGCAGCGCCGCATCGAATTGGCGAAGGGTCTGCTGCATCATCCCGGAGTCTTGCTGCTGGATGAGCCAACCACCGGGCTCGATCCCGGAGCACGGCGCGACCTGTGGCAGTACCTGCAGATCCTGCGCGATGAGGAGCAGGTTTCCGTGCTCGTGACGACGCATCTCATGGAAGAAGCCGAGCGCTGCGACCGGCTCGCCATTCTGAGCGAAGGCAATCTCGTCGCACTGGGGACGCCCACGGAACTCAAGAGTGAGATCGGGGGCGATGTCATCCTGCTGGATGCGGCGCACGACGCCGAGGCACTGGCCGGCCGCATCCGGGAGCGCTTCGGAGTGGAGGCCACGGCGATGGGCCAACAAGTGCGGCTCGAGCGCGAAAGCGGACATCGCTTCGTCACCGATGTGGTGGAGGCCTTCCCCGGAGAGATTCAGGCGATTTCCGTCAGCAAACCGGCGCTCGAGGATGTGTTCATCCACCGCACCGGGCACAAATTCTGGGCAGCGGGAAGCGAAGAAGAATCTCAGGAAAACAGGAGGTAGCTTGCGGGCAATGATCCTCGTACTTTCTCTCGTGCTTGGCGTAGTCCCCCTGTTGGGCGTGGGTTGGATCCTGATGAGCGGCATGATCACGTTGTGGCCGCCGTCAGCCACCGTTGACGGACTGTTTATGAGCCTGATTTTGCTCACGCTCTCGTTCTGCTTCCTCCTCAACGCATACTGGGAGATGCGCGATCAGGGCATCTTGGGCAAGAAGGAAGCCGCGCCGGCAAAGCCCGCGGCGAAGGCGAGCTGACGCATGGCAACTCAAGTAGAAACCCTGGCGCGGTCCGCGACCCAATCCTCGACTGGCGTGGCGCTTCCGGCGTTTACTCTCTGGTGGCGTGAGATTGTGCGCTTCTACCGCCAGACGACGCGCGTGATCGGCGTGCTGGCGTCGCCGCTCGTGTTCTGGCTGGTGATCGGATCGGGATTTGGGACTTCATTCCGCTCCGGCGGCGGACCGGGACAGCAGCACTACCTCGAATACTTCTATCCCGGCACACTGATCATGATCGTACTCTTCACGTCGATTTTTGCGATGATGTCGGTGATCGAAGACCGGAAAGAAGGCTTTCTGCTTTCGGTGATGGTTGCGCCTGTACCGCGCTCTGCGATTGTGCTCGGTAAAGTGCTCGGTGGAACCACGCTGGCCGCCATTCAGGGAATGATCTTCCTTGTGTTCGCTCCGTTTGCGGGAGTTCATCTGGAAGTGGTGCAGGTGCTGCTGGTCGGCGTAGTGGTGTTCCTGCTGTCGTTCTCTTTGACGGCTCTCGGCTTCGCCATTGCCTGGCCCATGGACTCGTCGCAGGCGTTTCATGGCATCGTGAATCTGTTCCTGATCCCGTTGTGGCTGGTGTCGGGGGCCATGTTCCCGCTGGCCGGCGCTTCCGGGTGGATTCGAGTGATCATGCGGCTGAATCCACTGACCTATGGCGTAGAGGCGCTGCGCGGATTGCTGTATCCGGGCGCGGAAGTGGATTTTCCGCTCGATAAGGCGATGGCAACACTGGTGCTGTTTTCGCTGGTCATGTTCGGGCTGGCATTTTTAATGGTGAATCGCCGCAGCACGAGGCCCGCGGCGTGATCCCGGAGCAGTACGCCTTCTTCCCTGCCCTGAACGCCAGTCTGAACGGAGCCAGCGCCGTGCTGCTGCTCGCGGGACGGGCATTGATTGCACGCAAGCGCATCGCCGCCCATCGTGCCTGCATGATTGCGGCGGTAATCATGTCCACGCTGTTCCTGGCTTGTTATGTTTATTTTCATTTGCATGTTGGCGACATTCATTTCCTCGGTCAAGGCGTTTGGCGTGTCATCTATCTCGCTGTTTTGATTCCTCATTTCACCCTCGCGATCGTTATTGTTCCGATGGTCATCGTAACCCTGAGCCGAGGCTTGCGCGCCCGCTACGACAAGCATCGAGCGATCGCGCGGTGGACTTGGCCGCTATGGATGTACGTTTCCGCCACTGGCGTGCTTGTGTATTTCCTGCTGTACCAGTGGTTCCCGCACAGCTAGCATTTGGCCACCGGCACGACGACGCGGAATAGCCTTGTTCTGCTATAGTTCCGTGCCGGGGTTCTATGTCTGCTCAATCACAAGTTCCTGCGCCCCCTTCCGGCCCGCAACTCGACCCGGCGGGCTGTGCCGTTCTCGAGGCCAGGCCCAAGCGCGGCATGTCACGCACGCAGAAGATTCTCTTCTTCGCCACCGGATGGCTGATCGTGCTCATGCCGTTTCTGTTCTGGTGGAACACTTGGTTTGGGCGGCATCTTTCCGAACAGCAGCTGACAGAGTATCTTCGCGACGACAAAAAGCCGCGGCATATCCAGCACGCGCTGGTCCAGTTGGGTGACCGCATGTCGCACGGGGATGTTGTCGCGAAGCAGTGGTACCCAGACCTGGTGCGGTTGGCGGGGAATCCGGTGGAAGAGGTGCGCAATACCGACGCGTGGGTCATGGGCCAGGACACGTCTGGCGCCGGTTTCCACGAGACGCTGCTGAAGATGCTCGCGGACTCTTCGCCGATGGTGCGCGGAAACGCCGCGCTTTCGCTCGTTCGGTTCGGAGATGCCACCGGACGCGCGCAGATTGTGGCGCTGCTGCAGCCGGCGGTAATCAACGCGCCGCAGTCCGGGCGCATCGTGGATTCCGATCGTCCCGGAACCGCGATCCATCAGGGCGGATTGCTGGCCAAGCTAAGAGGCGACGATGGGCAGACTCTTGAGGTTCGTTCGCCGATTCCAGGCCGCATCCGTACCGTGGCGCAGACCGGCGCGAACGTTGCTGGGGGTGCCGAAGTCGCGGTGGTGGATCCGGCAACGGAGCAGGTATGGGAGGCACTGCGGGCGCTCTATCTGGTGGGGCAGGTGGATGACCTCGCGGTCATTCGCCAGTACGAACGCGATCTCCCCGCTATTTCCAACGATGTCCGGCAACAAGCGATTGAAACAGAAAAGGCGATCAAGGCACGGGCGGGTGGGAGCTAATTCTCGCTGCTTCAAAACAATGCTTGTCATTCCGAGCGCAGCGAGGAATCTGCTTTTCGCTTGCAGCGAGGGGAAAGCAGGTTCCTCGTCGCGTTCGCTCCTCGGAATGACAAAAGCAACGGTGCGGTCAGATTGCCATCGGCCCGACTTCTTTTTCCACCTCGGCCGTATCCACCATGACGATGGCGTCCCAGGGGCAGCCGTCGAGGAAGCAGCCGTCGGGGCCTTTGCTGACGCACTTCTTGCAGCCGATGCAGAGGATTGGGTCCACCTGAATGCGGCCGAACGGCGGATGATCTTCGTCGGGCACCCAGAACATGCAGTCTTCAACCGGGCAGTATTCGACGCAGGCGGGTGAACCGGCGCATCCCGTGCAGCACTCGGTGATCACGGCCAGCTCTTTGGGTTTCTTCTTCCGCGGGGTGGCGAGGCCTTTAGACTTCGGCTCAAACTTGAGCTCGTCGGGCACCATTCCGACGGCCTTGGTGGCGTTGGGAGCGGCAGGCATGAAAGGGATTATACCGTACGGACGGCGTCGCCCTCAGAGACCAGACCTCAAAGTGAGGACTGCGGACTTCGCGCCGATCCCCAATCGCTTAAACGTGACAAATCTATCTGCGCTTGAACTTGAGCACGGCATCGGAGTGCGCATTAAACGCCGCCTTGTCATCGGCATACCTGCGCACGAACTTCTTCACTTCGCTGCTCGGCGCAGTGAGCACAACAGCGTCCGCTAAAGTAGCCACCTCGCCACGATACGAGGAGTCGTGGCGTGACAGGTGGGCAAGAACCACCTTCTTGGATTCCACGGCCTGCCGCATCCAGTCAAGGTCGAGAGGAGTCAGTGCGAGGCTCTGGTTATCCAGGGACAGGAGAAAAAACGAGTGCAGCGGCAGGCACAGATCGCAGACCTCGTCGGAATAGGGGAACACATCCAGGAAAAGGTGGTTGTCCAGCTTGAGAAGGTGCCCTTGATATCGAGTGGACTTGTCCTCGCTCTTGCACTCCGGGGCCGGCGCCATGGTGAGTTCATAGGCCTGCTGGTTGGCAGCTACAGTCAGTATCCAGAGGCAATCGTCATTGGACCGTCCCCAAGACCCGACCAAGGCCCGATCAAACGTAAGATCGGGATCCGGACGAGAATCATGAGAGAGACTCCCCTCGTACAGCGGCTCGACCGAATATACCCAACAACCGGGCAATGCCAGCAGCCCCGCCAGTGCGAGAAAAAGACGCGCGCTCTTCGCGAGATGATTGGAATGCACAGACTTGGACAGTGACATGCGCCCTCCTCAGGCTTTGAAGCATGCCTCAAGTCCCTGCCCAAAATGATACTCCCGCATCGGGTTTGTGGATGTCTCCGCGATTTCCTCCGGCTCGCTTCTGCTATAGTGAACGCCAACGAAGGAGCACCGCCATGGCTGGAAAAAGTCTCAACCGAGTTCAACTGATTGGCAATCTGGGCAAAGATCCGGAAGTGAAGTACACACCGCAGGGCACACCCGTGGCGAAGATTACGATCGCCACCAACGAGCGCTTCAAAGATAAAGACGGCAACTGGCAGGATCGCACCGAGTGGCACAACGTCGTGCTCTGGCAGCGGCTGGCCGAGATCGCCGGCGAATATCTGAAGAAGGGCGGCAAGGTGTACATCGAGGGCCGCCTGCAGACCCGGTCCTGGGATGACAAGACGTCCGGCCAGAAGAAGTACATGACCGAAGTGGTGGCCAGCGATTTAATCCTGCTCGGCGGGCGGGGCGAAGGCGGCGAATATGCCGGCAGTTCGCGCGGTGCTTCGGCTGCCGCAGGCGGCGCCAACAACTTCGACCAACGCGTGCCCGAACCGGAACCGGCCCCGGCGGGGCCGATCACGGACGACGATATTCCCTTCTAGACGGCCGCCGGATTGCCCGGCGGCCTCGCACCTCTTTCAACGAAAGTCTACTCAATTCCCTTTCGCAGCCACGCGTTTGAGTGCGTCCGCGTAGTCGGCGCCGTACTGTTCGTGCTCGGGGTGGTTCGGGCTGAAGGCGATCAGCCAATCCTCGCAGTAGATCTCGAGAATCGTCGCATGGTGCTGGACAGCAAACGGCAGCAGCGGCACCAGCGATCCGGTGATGCTGGATTGCTTTTCCGGCGTGACCGGACCTTGCCTACCGCGTCCTGTGCCACTTGCTCCCGGACCACGCCCCGCACCCGGCCCTGGTCCCGGCCAGCGGCGTCCCGGCCAAGGCGGCCCTCCCGGCCTGGCTCTCGGACGGGGGCTGTCGCTGCTCTCCCCTTCGCTGCACTGTCCCGCGCCGGCTGGACAACTGCGGCCCAGCGTTTGCAGCTCCAGCGGCACCTTGCCCTGGAAACGATCAAACAGGGCACACCAGTCGGCCTCCATGCCCGTGCAATCGCGCATAGATTGCGCCGACAGGCCCTGGTTGCCAAAGCCGATTCCGTTCTTGACCGCGATCGGAGCGATGAACTCGGACACTTCCTGCGGATTCACTCCCGGCGCATGCACCGGAGTGATGCTCACCATCAACTGCTTGGACGCCGTCAAGGTGCCTTCAAACTCAAGCATCTTCTGCAGGTAGGCGTTCCAGGAAGGCTTGCCGGAATCGCCGATCGTGTAGCCCCAGCGCCGGGTATACGCTTCGCCGCAGGGAGTCGAGGGATCCTGCCAACCGCGAGGCAGATTGATTTCCCCGCCTTTGCCCAGTCCGACGCGGATATAGCCAATGCCCGAGTTGCCGGGGTAGTGCTTGACCAGGGCCGTGATCGCCGCCTGATAGTTGCTCTGATAAGCCGCAGCGAGAAAGTTGGGCGCGCGGGTGCCGTCGCAGGAGACGTAGTTCGACTCACCCAGGGCAGTCCACATCCAGGCCGGGACGGCGCAGTTGCCGACGCCGCTCTCCCCCCTCGACCCGATGCCGCGCTCCGGACAATTCGGCTGTGGGGCATAGGGCACCGCATGCAGTACCAGGTTGGCAGTTTTCCCTGCCGCCAGCCACGGCGCAATGATTTCGTCAACGATTTTGAAATCGTATTTCGTGTGCGTGCCGACCGTGGCGTCGCCCAAATCGAAGTCGGACCACTCCACCCGTAGAACCGCCCCGGCCACTAGCGGAAACGCCGGTGACGACTTGCTCAGCAGGTACTGTTGCACGTCGTCGTAATTGCGCTGACGCGGATCGGTGGGCGGGAATAATACTTCCAGAGCGACTGGGCTAGAAGGTGATGGGGCGCGGGACCTGTCTTGACCGGCTGCAGATAAGCTGAACAGTAAAGGGACGAGCAGAAGCGTTGGTGCGGTTCTCATGGAACTGATTCTAGACGCACCTGGACGAACGCGGTGCTCCGGCTTCGGCTTGCGCATCACTTCAGTACCGTCCACATCCAGGGCGGAATGGCGCAGTTGCTGCCCACGTTACCGTTCGAACCAATCCCCGACGATGGACAACTGGTGCCGCCATAGGTGGTGTTCTGCAGGATCAGGTTGACTTTCTTGCCGGCGCTGACCCACGGCTGAATCGAAGCATCCGTGATGGTGAAATCGTAATTGGTGTGGGTGCCCGTGGTGGCGTTGCCGAGATCGAAGTCAGACCAGTCCACGTCAATGACAGCGGCGGTCACCGACTTCTGAGGGCGTACATTGGTCAGCACATCCGGGTTGGTTGGGTTGGTAAAAACGAGCACCTGCGTCTGAGCCCCGGAATTCGCAGCCGTCTCGATGGCAGCTCTATATGTGGCGCCATACTGTTGGTAATTCGGATCGTTCGGATCGTAGGCAATCAGCCAATCGTGATAGTAAATCTCAAGGTCACTGGCTCCATGGCCAGTGGCAAAGTTCAGAAGCGGTGGCAAGGGACCCGTACTGGCGGAATTGCTATCCGCGCAATTTGACCCTGAAGGGCAGCTCTGACCTAAGGTCTGCAGTTCTTTAATCGCAGGCGGAACAGTTGCGAACAGATTGCACCAATCGCCGGAGCAATTGGGGTAATTCGTGAGGTCGGAGGCCTGCAGACCCTGGTTCCCGTAACTCAACCCGTTCTGCACAGCGATGGGGGCGATGAAATCATCCACCGCGGTGGCTGGACTGGCGCCGCCAACCAATGTGATCGCGATGAGCAGCGGAATGGGTGACTTCTTGCCGCTGAAATTAGACCCACCCTCAAATTCGACCATGCTCTGCAGGTAAGCGTTCCACGAGAAGCTGGCGCTACTGCCCACGCTATAGAGCCATTTCGCCGTGTAGCCGCCGTAGCAGGCCCCAGAGCTGGAATCGTCCCATCCCGTGGGCAGGTTGATTTCGCCGCCCCGGCCAAGCCCGATCCGGATGTACCCGATTTGCCCGGGGAACGTCTGCGCCACGTGATTCACCAGCGCCTGTATTGCTGGCTGATAGTTGGACGTGAACAGGTTGGATTGCCAGTTCGGCACCTGCTGGCCGATACAAGTCGTGTAGTTTGTGCCAGTTGGCGGAGGTGGTGGAGGTGGCGGAGGACCCCCAGTACTTCCTCCTCCCCCGCCGCAGGCAGTCCATAAAAACGAGCAGGCAACAGCCAGAACTACCAGAATCCGGGAAAACTTCATGGAACCCAGGGCCTCCCAAGCACAGCGAATTCCCCGCCTCTCCTTGCGAGGAGCTGCAATGACCTAAGTCAGGGAAACACCAGCGGTGGCGAAAAGTTGCGGATTTAGTGAGCCAGAATCGCGCGTGACCCCGCCTGTTATTGATTTTAAATCAGAGGCTTCCCGCATGGCCAGAAAGCGATGCTTTAGATAGAGTCGGGTGTGCTGCCTGCGCTCGGCGGGAAGGCGGGTGAAAACAAAAACGGGCGGCGCGTTCCTAAGAACGAGCCGCCCGTGGAAGCAAGTCCGATGCTTTAAGGCAATAAGCCGTAGACATCCAGTTCGACCGCCGTGGGCACGTAAACTTTGCCGTTGGCGACCGTTGGCGCGGCGAACTTCACCGCCGTCCCTGACCTGTCGCGCGATCCAGCTTGAGCGCTGTTGTAGATCTCATGCGCGATATTGGCGGCGTCATAGGCCCGCAGGGTCGAAATGCCGCCAGAGCCTGTGCTGTCGGACTGCACGATCCACAGGATTCCGTTCTGCGTCCCGTTGCTCGAGATCGCAGGAGTGGGGCTGGGGTAGCCGACAAGGTCCTGGCCAACGGCAATTGGTCCCCCAGAGAGCAGGCCGTTCGAGATCTCGTACTGCTTGAGCGGGTCCTTGATGCCCTGCAAATAGACGTTGCCGTTGAAGTAAGCGGGCGTGCCCCAGTTTCCAGTCGGCATTGCGCTGACGCCGATGGTCGTGTACTGCGCCTGGACGACGTTGTCGGTTGTGGCGCTGAAGTGACCCAGGTTGTCGCGGTTGAGCAGATAGATGGTGCCGGTCTTGCCGCAGGCGATGGCGAGATGCGGATTCGGTCCAGCCTGCGGGTCAGGAAGCAGCATCGGTCCGGCCGACGCCAAGTCTGCGTTGATGGCCTCCAGGTTGAGATAGTTCTGGTTGAATGGAGAGAAGTAATCCACTACGTTCAGAGTGGCCCCGCCAGGCTGGAGTTTCAGAAAAGCAGTGCCGTAGTCCTTTCCTCCCGTATTGGCGTCGAAGGCGCCATTACCGGTGGAGGTGTAGATGTAGCCGCTGGAATCTGCCAGCAGACCACCACCACTCTGCCAGATGCCGCCCTTGAACCCGTTGGGAGAATCATTGAACACCGCCGCCTGCGAGAACCCGCTGCCGCTGCTGTAGCTGTAGCCGAGGATCCAGCCGTGATAGGTGTCAATGTCTTCGAGCGCGCCGAAACCGAGATAGACTACCCCGTTCAGCAGCAGCAGAGCCGGCCGCTGGTTCTGCCGCATGGGATTGAAGTACACCATGCCGCCCACGGCCTCGTTGTTGTATCCAGTGCCAGGAACCGAGGCACAAACCATGATCGGGCTGCCCGGCATTTCTGCTCCCGAAGTAAGGCTGAGGGCATGCAGGAAGTGGAAGTACGGGCTGGTAGCGTACGGACCGGAGCAGTTGGGCGTGCCGGTCACATCTTTCGTACGTGCCTCGACATAGAGAATCCCGTTGACCCGGTCAATCACCGGCGTGGAAGTGATGCCGACTTCAGGGCTGAGGTCGAGGCCAACCTCGACATCTCCCTTGGGAATAGTCGTCACATTGGGCGGGTTGATGAAACTCCTGTGCCAGAGCGGATTGGGATGCGCGGCGGCGTTGTCGGCGTCGAATGCATACACACTGTCGTGCTCGGTCGCTACAAAGACCACGTTGTGCGTCGTGCCGTTGATGGTCAGGCCGGGCACCCAGAGCGGTTCGGCGTAAGTCTGGCCGTCTACCGGATACTTGAAGAGCTTGCCGAACTGAGCCTTGTTTACGTTGCCGGTATTGAGCGCTGCCTCGGTATTGTTCTGGCCGCTGCGATAGGTATCGTAGTGGTGGGTCAGCGTTCCGGCGTAAGTGGAAATTACCACCGGGGCCGAGGCCGTCTGCGTGGTGTTGGCATTATTGACGACCGTAACCATGTGCTTGCCGGCAGTCGAAGGCGGAGTATAAAGTCCGCCGCTGGAAATGGTGCCCACCGCGCTGCTTCCGCCCACGGTTCCATCCACCGACCAGGTCACGTTCGACGACTGGATGCCGCCGATTGTGGCCACGTACTGGACCGTCTGATTCGGAGTAACAGAGGCGGACTTGGGCTTGATAACAACCGCAACCGGCAGCGCTCCTCCGCCGGTCAGCGAAACCGTCTGCAGCCCCGCGGGGTCGGTGAAGTTAAACGTCAGCCAGCCCGAGCGCGCGCCGCTGTAGGTCGGCGTGAAGGTGACGTTCACGGTGCAGGAGCCTCCGACGGCGATCGAGGCGGGACAGTTGTTGGTCTCCGTGTAATCCCCGCCGGCGGAAATGTTCGCCAGCGTCAGCGGGGCGGTTCCGGTGTTGGTTAACTTGACGGCCTGCGCCGCGCTGGTCGTGTAGATGAGTCGCGAAGAAAAGGTAAGGCTCGATGGTGAGAAGGACGCCGCTCCGCCGCTCACGCCATTGCCCGCCAGCCCAACAACGTGCGGGCTTCCCTGCGCATTGTCTATCATCGTGATCGAGGCAACGCGAGCCCAGCTCGCAGCCGGAGAAAAGGTCACGGTGTAGGTACACGTGTTATTCACGGCGAGGCTGCTACCGCAGTTTTGCGCGAGCGTGTATTCGCTCGGGTTAGCGCCGGTCACGGCGATGCTCGAGATTGCCAGCGGCGCTTCACCGATGTTGGTCACCGTAATCGTCTGCTGGGCGCTGGTCGTGCCGATCTGCTGATCGCCAAAGGTCAGGCTCTGGGGCGAGAAGGTCACCGCGGGAGCCAGGCCCGTACCAGTCAAAGCAAGCTTCTGGGGAGTCCCGGGCGCATTGTCGGCGAGCTGCAGGTAGCCATTGCGTGGGCCGCCCTTCAGAGGCGTGAAAATGACATTAATCGTACAGTTACCGCCGGCAGTCAACGTGGCGGGACTGATCGGACAGTTGACGTTGCTGGCTTGAAAATCGGCGGCGTTTGGCCCGGTCGTCTGGATCCTGGTGATTGTGAGAACAGAAGTGCCGGTGTTGGTCAGTGTCACCGGGACGGGTGCGGTGGCGACGCCCTCCGGCTGGTTTCCAAAATTGACGCTGGTGAGCGAAAATGCAACGCCCGGCGCGGCTGCCGCCGGCAAGGTCAAAGCAAACAAGATTGCGGCACAAATAAGAACGGTCACTGCGAAGCGCGCTTTCATCCACTGCCTCCGAAAGGACGGGAGGGCCGGAGATCCCGGCCCTTCTATCCCAGCTATTGAACGAGGATCTTGAGTAAGTTCGCGGATGCATCCGCGGTCGCAAAGTCCAGTTTGCCGTTATTGTTGAAGTCGCCGATCACGATGGACTGAGCCCCGCCGCCGGCGCTGAAGTCGGTGTGAGCGCCAAACGTGCCGCTGGCTGCGCCGAGCAGAATGGAAACCGTCCCGGCGGTCGAATTGGCCGTCACAAGATCCAGAATGCCATCGCCGTTCACGTCGCCAACCACTACCGAATCCGGTCCGGCCCCGGTCGCGTGCGCCACGCCTGCCTGGAACGTGTTGTTTCCATTGCCGAAGTAGACCGTCACCTTATTGCCGGTTTGGCTGGTGACGGCGATATCCATCTTGCCGTCGCCATTGAAATCGCCCACAGCCACCGCCGACGGAGTTGCGCTGAGTGCAAGTGCAGCCGCTGCGGCGCCGAAGGTTCCATCGCCCTTGCCCGGCAGCGTAGTGATCGTGTTGTTCTTGCTGTTTACGACCATGATGTCGGGGACGCCGTCATTGTTGAAGTCGGCAACGGCAATCTGCACCGGGCCGCTGAGAGCGGTAGCAAACAGCGTGGAAGTGATCCAGAAGCTGCCGTTGCCGCGCCCAAGGAATACGGTGACCGTGTTCTCTTGACCGTTGGCGACTGCCAGATCGAGGAATCCATCCTGATTGAAGTCGCTGGCGAACAGGGACACCGGGTTTACCACGGTCGGAATCGTGTCGACCAGGGTGAAGTTCCCGGTACCGTCACCGGCGAAGATTTCCACGATGCTGTCGGGGCTAACGCCGACTGCCAGATCGAGCTTGCCATCTTCGGTGAAATCACCCACCGCCATGGACGTCGGCACGGAAGCCGTTCCGCTGCCTACGCTGAAGCTGGCTCCGGCAGTGAACGTGCCGTCGCCGTTCCCCAGCATGATCTGAATGGAGTGTGTGCTGCCGTTGGCCACCGCCAGGTCGAGTTTTCCATCGCCGTTGAAGTCACCCTTCGCCACCAGAACCGGATTCGCCCCGGCGTTTACGGAAGTAGCGACTGGAGCCGGTGTGAATGCCGTTGTGACCGGAAGCAGCGCTACGTTGGAGGTGCCGCCGCCAGGGGCGGAGTTGACTACAGTGATATTTGCGGTCTGAGCCGTCGCGATCTGCGACGCTAACACGGTTGCCGAGACGGTGCGCTTGGTCACGTACTTCGTGGTGAGCGCGGTGCCATTCATGTAGACGACCGAGTTGGCGCTGAAGCCCATTCCGGTCAGGCTCAGGGTGAAGGCCTTGCCGCCCGGCGCCACCGTGACGGGTTTGAGTTGCAGAATTGTCGGAACGGCGCTGTTCGCCGGCGCAATGCCGGTGCCGGAGAGTTGCACCGCAATCGGGCTGTCTACCGATCCCCAAGCATTTCCCATGCCGAAATATACGGTAAGAATCGGATAAGTGGTGGCCCCCAAGCGAATGGGAGCGAACGTTACTTGCACTGTACAGTTGGCGCCCGCGGACAACACCGGCGGGCAATTATTGGTCTGAGTGAATTCGGAGAAGTCCTGCACGCCGCCGATGGAGATCGAGTTGA
The DNA here is from genome assembly GCA_037442635.1 of Terriglobales bacterium. GTDB lineage: Bacteria > Acidobacteriota > Terriglobia > Terriglobales > Acidobacteriaceae > Sulfotelmatobacter. The sequence goes on from JBBIPV010000008.1 coordinate 19,988, forward strand.
TCGGCATGCCAGCGCCGGTTGTGTTGGTCACGGTAACCGGAAGCGGAGCGCTCGCCGAACCAACCGCCACATTGCCGAAGGCCAGCGTCGAAACCGACGAGGACATGCTGATGCCGGAGCCGGTCAGGTTCACCACCTGGCTGCCAGTTGTGTCATTGTCGGTAATCGTCAGCGTTCCCGGCACAGATCCGGCCGCGGTCGGCGTAAAGGTCACGTTGATCGTGCACGAACCTCCGGCAGCCACTGTCGTGCAGTCATTTGTCTGCGTAAACGGGCCGCTGGTGGCCACGTTGCTGACTGTCAGCGATCCCGTATGGGAGTTGGTCAACTTCACCGCGACGGCGTTACTGGAGGTGTTCACCACCTGGTTGCCGAAGTTCAGGCTGCCGGGTGAGAGTGCAACGCCCGTGCCAGTACCGGTCAGCGCAATGGTCTGCGTCCCCAGGTTGCTGGTCATGGTAATGGTGCCCTTACGGGTGCCCAATGCCTTGGGCGTGAAGTTAAACGTCACCGTGCAGAAATGACCGGGAATAACCGGAGCGGTGGTGCAGTTGTTGGTCTGGGTAAAGTCGCCGGTCACCGCCACGTTGGTGAAGGTGGCGCTTTTCGTGGATTGATTCGACCAGGTTGCGTGATAGGCCACGCTGGTGGTTCCCACGACCTGAGGACCGAAGGTATCAGAACTCTCGACGTACGGGCAAGACAACGGATTCAGCACCAGCGGCGGATTCCCCGCCTGATTGAAATTGAAGACGTCGCTGAGATCGTTGACGATCAGGTCGCGACCACCGAGTGACGGCAGTCCCCAGCGCTCTTCGATGAACTTCAGGACCGAGGAGGACTCGGTCTGCACATGCGAGACATATCCCGGTTTCGAGAATGGAGAAATAAACAGAATCGCAGACCTCGGTCCGAGGCCGTAGATGCCTTCGGCCGGCGGCGGCACGTGATCGTAGAAACCGCCGAAATCGTCCCAGTTCATCACGATCAGAGTCGGCTCGTTCACCCAGTACTGTGTGGACTGCATGACGGCGTTGATTTCCTGCACCGCCCAGTTCTGCCCCATGCAGCTGCTGATAGGGGGGTGCTCATTGCCGCCCAGCGTGACCAGCCAACTCACGGCAGGCAGTTTGCCGGCTTTGACGTCGCTGACGAACGCTGTGTCAGCCTCGTAGACCGAGTTCCACACGGCGCTGTTGTTGTAGATGTGATTGATGGCGTTATAGGCGTTATAGGCGATGTTCGAGGGCGCGTAGGTCTTCCAGCTCACTCCCGCTGCGGTGAGTAGATCGCCCATGGTCATGAAGTCAAAACAGGGATACTGCTGGGTGAGGTTGCCGTAAGTGTCAATCCGCTGAGCCGCAGTGCCTTCGTCGGCGTGACAGCCCACTTCCGTCTTAGTCGGATTTGACGCCAGAATGCCCTGTCCGATCACCCCTCCCGAAGTCGCGGAGATGGTATACAGGTGATTTGGGAAGCTGGTGGCATGCAGCGACGTGAAGTGATTGTCGCCAAGCACGAAATTGTCGGCGTAAGCGTAGTAGTTGGGCAGGTCCGTGCCGTTCAGCTGCGCCTCGCACATCAGGATGCCATTGGCCAGGCAACTGGGGTCGGTATCGAAGCGATCCATCTTGCCGAAATCCATGTCGGAGATGGTGCACTTCCAGTCGTGGCAGATGTCGAGGGGCGTTGAATCGTACAGGTGCGGCGCGGCGATCGTGGACCCGTTCGACAGCTTCGGCGTCGTGGAGCCGTTGGCCCCGTTCTTGTTGTAAGCGCCGAAGTATACGTCGTAGCTGCGGTTCTCTTTCATGATGAACACGACGTGCTTGATGCACGACATATCGCCAGTCGGGCACACCGCGGTGGTTGGGGTTGCCGAGGGCTTGGCCTGGGCGGACGCTTTCTGCGCCGCGCTCATCAAGAAAAAGGCAGTGAAGACACACGCCACGTGGAATCCGGCGCCAACGGACCGAAGGAGTCTGGAATTCATCAACAATCTCCGTGAACTGGGGCACGTCGCAAGACACATCTCAACTTCGGAGTCGAGTGCGCTTTGACTAGGTTTGCGGGGGAAAGCGTCGTTATTCGTTAAGTTCTGGCTTGGTAACTACTAAGGGCCAGCCAGAAACACCAATGCACGATGGGGGGTCGGCTTTTTGAAGTATGAGTGGGGTAGGGGGGGGTGTCAAGATGCAAAAACTTGCATCCGTAACCTTCGTTTGGAACCGTTAATGTCTTTGGAATCTTGCAGTTCTAGGTCGCCCACTTAGACAACGCCCAGGGCTAGTTCGCGCGGTCGCCAGCCCGCCGTGGGAGGAGTTCCAGGGACATACCGCTAGTCGTCAATGATGTCATGGACGCGCGGATCCGTGGTCTCGTCCACGGGCCCCGGCTTGCGCTTGGGGTGGTGGGGCATCGCCAGAATCGCCGCGGAGCGGCAATCGCAGGCAAGGTTGGCAAGCATGCCGCGTTGCCGTCGTTCTGCGATGAGAGACTTAACTCGGCCGACGTCCGACGGCGGCCAGAGTTCTTCGAGCGCCTGCCACGCCTGCTCGGCGCGCCCGCTGTAGACATAGTCGAGCACGATGGTAAGCACCTTCCGCACGGTCGCAGTCTGATCGGAATACAGCTTGTCGTGATAATTCGTCTTGCGGAACTTCTCAATCTCTTCGGTGCTGAGTTGGCTGCGCTCCTGTTCGATTTCTTTGTCGTAGAGTTCAGGATATCTGGCGCTGACGTCCACCAGACTATTTCCCTGAAGCTTCAACACCAGTTGCGGCATGACGGCGTCCCGGTGTGACAGCAGGAAGTAGTCAAACACTCCGTCGGCGGCACGGATCAGCACGCTACCGTCGCTTTGCGGCTCAAACGTCACGGGTACGGGACTCTGAAACGTGTGCATCACCTGCGGCGTTCGCCCGAGGCTGACGATTTCGTACACATAACAGCAGTGCAGACCGCCGGTGTAGCCATCCAGAACCAGTTCGGGCCTGCCGTCGTGGTTGAGATCGAGGCCTGAGATCGAATCCAAACTGAGCGCCCATTCGTAGGCGATCGTGATCCGCTTGCGACTCGGCGAGGTCAGCACTACCCGGCACCGGGGATCCGCATCCTGATCCTGGTCATCCTTGTCCTTCTTGTCGTGGATGGCCGGCAGGATGCGTACGGTATACCTCCCGATGGTGCGCGGCTTCTGGAAGTCTTTTTCGTACGGACAGGTGAAACTCCCTCCCGCCGGCTTATCTGCAGATTTCATAACGGGCGGATGGATGGGACGAGGCTGGTCGTCGTCATCATCATCGTCCTGAGCGTTGGCCGCGGCGCCAAGCGCCACAGCAAGGCCAAGAAACATCAGGAACAGGAAGGACTTCTTCATAGTTCGGTGCTTTCTATTTTAGGCGGTGGGCGGCGGGAGCGGCTGGCGATGACGTTACCTTCGTTTGGCAGATCCTCTGGCTGTCTTTGCATTGCGGTACGGCAGCAACAAAAAACCGACATCTTGCTCATTGCCGAAGTCGCCGACACCGATGATTTCGCCCCGATCATTTATGTCGAGCGCAGATTTCAGGCTCCAGCCGGCACCCGGTCCGATGAGCTGATTCAGATCGCGGAACCCATTCGCCTGATCCCAAACGAACGCGCGATAGAAATCGGAGGCGGCGCCGAACTCGCCAACGATCACGTCGCAGTCGTTGAGCGCCAAGGGTTGGCTGGCGACATCGGGAGTAAGATGAACCTCGGTGAGTTTTCCTGTCCGTCGAAGATAAACGGCGTTGGGCGTGAACGACTGAAGCAGAACGTCGCCGCTGTCGTTGATGGCAAGAGCCGTGGTATCAGCGGACGGCGGAAGGGTGATGGAGCGCAGTCCGTGCGCCGCGTTCCACAGGAAGGCGTGGTAGTGCCCCTGCTTGTCGTTTAGTTGGCCGACCACCTGCCCGCCATGATTGATGGCGTGGGCGATTCCGCAGCAACCGGCAAGCGAAATCGCCCTGTGTCTGTGCCAGAGGACAGGCCCCTGCGAACTCTGGCCCACGGCGTCTCCGGCATCGTTGATGGCGGTCGCCCGAGACGACTCGTCCGTCAATCGAGAAAAGTTGCCTTGCGCGAAAACGAAGGCAAAGGACTGATGCGTGCCTTCCTGGTTTGCCGTGCCTGTAATGTCCCCGGCGTTGTTCAAGCCCAGAGCCTGATCTGTGGCGAGGCCTGCCGGCAGTTCGATTTCGCGCAAACCGGCCTGCTGGTTCCAAGTCGCAGGCAAGTGGTCCTCGGTGGTGCCTGCGATCAAGCCTGTCCGGTTGATCCGCGATGGAAGAAGCGGAAGGCGCACGATCTGGTAATGAGCCGCCGCAGTGCAGGCTGGCGATTGCGCGTGCGCCGGGATCGCGGCCACGGTGAAGGCCGCAAGAAGGCATCGGGCGAACGCACTCCCGCGTCCGCACGCTGAAGCGGAATCTGGTTTGATCGCCGTAGGTTTAGTCGCCGTCGCCGGTGTCAACCGTGATCATTTCAAGCGATAGCAGCAGCGGGCTCGATTCCGAAACGAACTCCACGTGGCCGCACTTCGGGCAGGAAAGGATGGCATGGCCGTGTCCCTGACCCTGTGGAACCAGGCTGACCCGCATCAACTGATAGCGATCCAGTTTCTGCTCGCAACGCAGGCAGCACACCGTTTTCTGGTAGGGGTCGTGGGAAACACCGCTGGCTGGATCCAAGGCTGGTTTCATAAGTTCCTCAATCCACAGGATCGCGAGGGCGCAATCCCATGGAGTAGGTTAAAGAGTGTACCACGGGCACGCCTTGCAACTGGGCCTGAGACCGCGCCGCCGGTTACCTCCGTGCGTCTACAAAACCGTGGTCTTCACTTCCGCTCTCAAGGACGGCGGGTTGTTGAGGACATGAGCGGAGCCGGACTTGGTCAGCAGGAAGTTATCCACAAAAACCGCATCAATGCCGGAGCAAAAAAAGGTTCGCACGGCATCCTTTGGCCGGATGACGGGAGGTTCTCCGGGAAGATTGAACGAAGTATTGACCAGAATCGGCGCCGGCTCCTGTTCGCCGAAGCGGCGCAGCAGTTCCCACAGCAGCGGGTCCGTGTCCTTCTCGACCACGTGCAGGCGCACCAGGTTGGGCAGGCCGGAGCCGCCGGGAAGTTGCAGCGCACGCGGAAGCACATCGGCGTCGGGGCGAACCGCGGCCAGGGAGTTCATCAACCGGCACAAGGGCGAGCCTACAAAGTAGCGCTCGGAGTCCTCCTGACGAACGGAAACCGCGAACGGCCGGAAGGACTCGCGATGCTTGACGAAGTCGTTCAGGTTCTCCGTGATATATGCAGCCCAGGGCGAGGCCAACAGGCTGCGGTGTCCAAGAGCGCGCGGACCAAACTCGGTGGCGCCGTGAAACCATCCAACAATCTTGCCCGCGCGCAGCAAGGTCACCGCGGAATCCAGCTTCTTTTCGCCGGTGCTTTGCAGCGAGTAGCGCGCCTTGGCGTTGTCCAAAACTTCCTTGATCTCGGTGCGCGCGTAGTTCGGACCCCAGTAGACGGAGCGCACTTCAGGATTGCGCGGTTTGCCCATCTGCTGATGCCAGATCCAGGCTGCAGCCCCGAGCGAGCATCCGGCATTGCCGGGCGCCGGGGGCACGAATACGTTGCCCACACCGAAGGTGCGTTCCAGTGCGGCCACCAGCAGCGTATTGTGAAACACGCCGCCACCTACGCTGATCTGGCGCATGCCGGTTTTCTTCAGATAGAAGGCCAGGAGTTCGCAAACCACCTCGGTCACCGCAGCCTGCAAGCTGGCCGCAAGATTGCGCCTAAGTCCGGGTGTGAGCGTCGCTCTGCCGCCCGGCATCCCGATCTGCTCGAAGAAGAAGCGCGCTGGCTCAAACACCCCAGTCACGTCGCGATGGAAATACCGGAAGTTGGCCCGCGGCAGCAATTCCCCCTGCCGGCGAAGCATTGCGAGGAAGACATGCTTGTACACTGGTTCGCCTTGCAGGCTGAGCCATTGCGTCTTGTGCTCTTCTTTCGACGGCGCAAAGCCGAGCAGATCGGTGACCCGGGAATAAATCCAGCCCACAGAATCGGCAAAGGGAATGGCCTGCAGGCGGCGAATCCTGGTACCTTCTCCAACCGCGATGAGCCCGCCGCCTCCGTCGCCTTCCCCATCCAGCGTCAGGAGCAGCGCTTTTTCGAAGGGCGAAAGAAAAAATGCGCTGGCCGCGTGGCAGGAGTGGTGATCAATCGTGACAATTTTACGCGGATCGGTGATCCGCTGACGCAGCGACCGCATGGCCGTCCATTCCCAGGCAAAACGGCCCAGCTCTTTTCCCTGCTGATAGGCGGTCGATAGTGGAGCGAGCGGCGACAGGCGCGGACGCGAAATCGCGCGCCGGCTCCAGCCGTGGGCCGGCTGGCTGGCAATGGCGACGACATCCAGTTCGTCCCAGGAAAGGCTCCCCTGCCCCAGGCAGAACTGGATGGCGGTTTCGGGAATGCCGCGCGGCTGGGCCGGCTGCAGCTTGGCGTTCTCGATAGCCGCCTCGATAACGCCGTCCCGCATCAGCGCGGCGGCGGTATCGTTCTTGAAGGAGGAAATCCCCAGAATGAGCATAAGGGCCTCGACGAGACCAGCGTCTCGTCGTGATGGCATCCACTATTTGTGGGCAGCGGTCGCCAATTCTTTGTCTTCCACCGTGGCTTCGGCACAGGGCTCGGACGCAGCGCCCGCCTTCGACGCGCGATACTTGCGCAAGAGTCCGATCGGAAGATAACAATACATGAGGGCAACCAGCTGATCGAAGGTCCGCAAACCACGGTACGTGATGCGATCGACCAGCCGCTCAAAGAGGAAGAATGCCGGGGGCGGCGCAGGGGATGTTTCCGGAAAACGAGGCCAGCTTCCGTCCGATTCCTGCTTCCAATACGCGACGTATCTCGCGACCTTGCGCTGCACACCCTCCGGCAAAGCTGCGGTTTTCTTTTTCGCCGCACCGATCGTCTCGCTGTTGACCATCTCGTGATGGCTGGAGTTGTAGATGGCAGAGCGATCGGCGCCGCTCAGCGAGGTCATGCGACGGTCGAATTCGATATCGAGGAAACAGCAAACCCCCTGCATGACGGCAGCGGGGTTGGCCACCAGGTCTTCGTACTGCACCGGGTACACCTGAATGCGCCGCGAAGCCAGCGTATCGTAGCCTCGCTTGAGGTCACGACAGCCCAGCAGAGCGCGCAGCACCATGCCACGCTTGGCGAAGAATGAATCGCTGCGGGCGCTCAACACGCTGCGGCAGACGTTGGCTGGATCGCGCCACAGCACAAGAAACTTGGCGTCGGGAAACTCTGCCGCAATCCGCGGCAGGCAGTCGAAATAACTCGGCGACTTGCCGCCTCGTATCTCCGCGTCGGGGGCATGCCGCGCCCAAGCTGCTTCGCAGGCTTCGCGGAGACTGGAAACCTGTGCCGGCAGCTCACCAACCTCGATCCGATGCCGCGATAGAGCCCGGTTCCAGAACTCCCAGCGCTCCTGCCAGTCCGGTTTGGCGCTACCTCCGAGAAACAAAGGCCAGAGCAGAGGCAGCTCGTCTTCGTACATCAGCTTGATTCTCGGATGCTGGTTCAGCAGGGCATAAAACAGCGACGTGCCCGACCTCCACATGCCGACGATGAAAACCGGCCCGTGGTTCGGTCGCTTTCGGCTGTTCTCCAGGGTGTCCATCGTTCGTCCTTGAGTTCCTGTCGCGCGGACTCAATCTGAAAGCTGATGGAGGCGGGAACTGCCCGCCCCCCCAGCCAACACCATACGACTAGTCGCCGGATTTCGCCAGTTCGGCCGCGTGCTTTTCGACGGCTACCGGCTTGCGCAGTTCCGCGGCAATCCACTTGTAAGTAACGGCCAGGCCCTGACGCAGCGGGATAGAAGGCTCCCAGCCCAGCACGCGGCGGGTGCGGCTGTTTTCGCTGTTGCGGCCACGAACGCCCTGCGGACCCGACAGATTGTGGCGGACGCGGATTCTCTTTCCGGCGATCTCAGCCACCATCTGCACCAGTTGATTGATCGTTACCAGTTCCGGCGTACCCAGGTTCAACGCTTCGTGGTAGTCGGAAGCCATGATGCGTTTCAAGCCTTCCACGCAGTCGTCTATATACATGAACGAGCGGGTCTGCTCGCCATCGCCCCAGAGTTCGACTTCTCCGCCGTCCGCGACCAGGGCCACCTTGCGGCACATCGCCGCCGGAGCCTTTTCCTTGCCGCCATCGTAGGTGCCGAGCGGGCCGTAGACGTTGTGGAAGCGCACGATGCGCGTCTCGAAGCCGTAGTCGTTGCGATAGTAGCGGCAGAGTTCTTCGGCGAAGAGCTTCTCCCATCCATAGCCCGGCTCGGGATCGGCCGGATATGCATCTTCTTCGCGCAAAGGCTCGACGTTGGCGTCTTTCTGCTTGCCTTGCGCATACACGCACGCCGACGAGGAGAACAGGAACCGCTTGACCGCATTCTTGCGGGCGGCTTCGAGCATATTGGCGTTGATCAGAATGTTGTGGCGGCTGATGGCGGCATGATACGCCGTAATGTAGCCGATGCCGCCCATGTCGGCGGCGAGGTTATAGACCTCGTCAATGCCGCCACGGGTGGCGAGCAAGCACTTGTCGAACTCACGGAGGTCGAGCAACTCGAATTCATCGGCTGGACTGGCTTCATATTCGGGCGATTTGATGTCGGCTCCGCGCACCCAGCAGCCGTCGGCTTTCAGGCGGCGCACCAGATGGTGGCCGATAAATCCGCCTGCACCTGTAACCAGCACACGTTTTTGCTCACTCATGGGATGAACCCCTTTCACCTTGGTTTCGGAATCTTCAGGAACCGGGCTTCCTGTGGGGGCGGGAAATGAACGATTGGGACCGTTTGATCCGGGTTTGATCACGATGTTGATGAATGCCAGCCGGGGCTGAAATCCGTGGGGGGGTAGGGATTTCAGCTGAACTTTCTTACATTAAGCAATTCCAGGCCGACGTTCCATAGGAAGATCGGGCCATTCACTAAGTACCTGCGCCACAAGCGTTTAGGCTCGGCATACAGCCGGTAGGCCCATTCCAGGCCGTTCTCCCGCATCCAAGAGGGGGCTTGGCTGAGGCGGCCGGTGTTGAGGTCAAATGCTGCGCCTACCCCCAATACTGCCGGGACGGTGAGCTTCGGACAATGCTCATACATCCAGCGTTCCTGCTTGGGAGTGCTGAGACCGACCCAGAGGACATCGGCACGGGCGGCTTCGATCATCTCGATCACGGCCCGGTCTTCTTCGGGCCTAAGCGGGCGAAACGGCGGAGAGTAGCATCCCACCACCTGCACGCCGAAGTTGTCCTGCATCGTCTTGGCGAGCAGCTCCGGCACACCCGCCGCGCCGCCGTAGAAAAAGTGACGGTAACGGGATCCGGTTTCGCGGCAGAATGTTTCCATCAGCTCCGGGCCATACACTCGCCGCGTCATGTTCTTATAGCCGTGCCAGCGGCCGAGCCAGACCAGCGGCATGCCGTCGGAAACGACCATCGAAGCCGCGTCGAGCATGGCTCGGAACGGCTTGTCCACCAGCGACTCGGAGACGCCGTGCATTCCCGTGACGGCGACATAGCGGGAGCCGGATCGTTCCGCGATCCACTGCTCGAGCCTCCGAATGGCGTCGGGAATCTGAACTGCGTCCACGCGGACGCCGAGCACCTTGAACGTCGCGGTGTTCAGCTTTTCTTCCGTGGCTGTTGCGGTTGCCTGCATGGAGAATTCCAAAGATGATTCCTACACTAGCGATACGCTCTGGCCGGGAGGGGAGCCGGTTGCGACTGAGGGGCAGCCGGGGGGCGAAGCTTCATCCGGCGGCGCAGGAATTCCGCCCACCCCAGCGTCAACAGAAACAGGGTGGGGTGGTGCCAGGTCATTTCCACGTTCACAAACGAGTGGATCGTGATGATCGCCATGACTCCGATCATCTCCAGCGTGAGCTGGCGATCGGCGACATTGATCCCGTGGCGGCGGTAGTAACGAATCAGAACCGTCCAGACCCAGGCCAGCGTAATCACGAACGGTAGCAGACCCCAGATGCTGGTGCCGACCAGCACCTCGAGCCAGTCGCTATGAAGCTGCGGAGCGCCGACATCGGTAAGGACGGCAAAACGGCTGCCGGCGTAAGCTCCCAATCCAGTGAACGGATGCTGCATGAACGCCCGGTAACCTGTCGCCCACCAGTCCAAACGGCTCGACATGGACATCATCTCCGCCTGGCTCTGCTCGCGCTGGAAATAGCTCATGATCTTGTCGCCCACGCTGATCAGGAGCTGGATGGGAACCGAATCGCGATACGGATACGGAATGCGCCTGGCCACAACGTCGCCAGCGACGGCAAAGACCATGGCGGGCCCGGTCAGCATGCCGGCGAGCACCACGAACTTGAATCTCCGGGCGAAATACAGGACCACCACGGTCGCAACCATCAATCCGGCAAACGCGCTGCGCGTCTGCGCGGCGAGCATCGTGACGGCGCCGAGCAGGCCGACCAGCACGTAAAAAGCACGGTTCTTGCACTTGCCGATCAGCGGCCAGTATCGGACCGCCGCCACCAGCAGCAGAATTGCACCGGTGTCGCCCAGTTCGTTCGAGGAGACGATGGGATAGGCTCCGGCCAGGCGGCTTTCTTCCAACCAGCTTTGCTGCGGCCAGATGGGCAGTCCGATCCACACCCAGGCCAGCGTGGCGCCTGAAATGATCCAGGTCCAGTCAATAAATGACTTGTAGTCTTCGCTGGTCTCAGCCACCATGAGGACTACTGCGATGAGTGAAATGTCGAGCAGATACTCAAGCGACTTGTAAATCGTCCAGGTAAATTTCACCGACCATAGCGACGAGATCAGGCACACCATGCCAAACAAGGTGAGCGATCCGACGATGCCGCGCGTCATCGAGGGGCCCCAGTCAGGTTTGCGAAACACCAGCCGGCCCAAAAGAATGCAGCCGACAATCACCTCCGGCCCGACGCGCAGCGCGGCCAGCGAGTCAAATGGGGTCTGTGCAATCTCTGCCGAACTGCGGTAGCGGAACACGAACGAACTGGCGAGGCTGAGGAACCACACCCAGTGCCACCACTTGATGCGTGTGCGGAAGGCACCGATAACCCGCCAGACTTCTTTCAGCCCGACCCAGGTCACGCCCATGGCAGGCAACATCAGGATCATGCCAAGAGCGACCCAGGCAAGACTGACTCCGCGCTCCATCACCAGCCAGGCGCCGAAAACGCTGCCTCCTGCCCCAACGATGAGGAAGGGCAGCACTTGCAGCAGCGCCGACGCCGGATGCGGAGCGGGACGGACGGTGTTCTGATCCCACGTGGGTTTGGTGCCGGTTGCCATATGTATGTGGACTGGAAAACTATACTATCGGTGCTGCTGACCCTTGCCGCAAGTCGCCCCGGTAACTATCGGGACGCCATCTCGGCTTCCTGCACGTCCGCATGAAGGGGATAGCTGAGACGCGTCAAGAGGCCGGCTGCCTGATCGCGGACCACCCTGACCTGCGCCGCGGTCAGGCTGGAGCGCCAGCCTCCCACCGACCCGCTGCGGATGAACTGTCCCTTTTTCGAGGCGCGCTGCGGCGTTTCCTTCTCCTTGGCCTTCATGCGCTCGACCGAGTTGTTGGCGATGGCCTGGCGGATGCGGTCCTCGTCCGGCGCGAGGCCGAAGAAGCGGATGATTTCGGCCACGCCGTTGACCGTGTCGCGGCGGAGGTCTTCAAACTTCACCACCAGCAGACGATCTGCCGGAAGAGGCGCAGATAGCCATGATTCCACGTGCGCCGACCATGACGAAAACGGGTTCACGCCTTTCGACAGGAAAACGGGAAGATACTCGTCCAGCGGCTGATTCACCAGCCCCAGCGCGGTCTGGTACGCGTACTCGGAGAGTGCTACGTCCCGCGGATCGCGCACCAGGTAGACGGCCTTGCGGTACTCGGGATGGTAGATCTCGTGGGTCTTGATCAGGCGCCCGCCGTTCGGCATCAGCGGCAGCCCGATCTTGTGCTCCTTCACGTCGGGAATGGACTGGTTCACGTTGCTAAAACCGGATGATTGCCCGGCGATGGACTCAAACAGCAGGAAACGCAGCCAGGTGCTGCCGGAGCGTGGATAAGAAGCCAGAAATACGTCGTTTTCACGAAGACTCTGGTGGCGCATCCAGACCAGTGGCGTGCGCACCGCTGTCTTGGCCATTTCGTGACGCAATCTGCGGATGATCGGCATGTTTTGGTCTTGGTTAGAAGATTTGTTGCTCATGACTGGCGGGGAATTTCAAAGAATCGGCTGTTGGTCCACGTCCGACGTGTTAATACCGGCTCATCGGATCCTGCGTATCCGCTTCAAATCTGATCCTCCAGCGGCAGTGAAGCGGCAAACTCAACATGAGGCGTGCTGGTCTCGGCGGCTTTGCGCCGCAGCAGAACGATAACCATCACCAGCGCCGCCGAATTGGCCAGGATGATGCTCCACACCACCCCCCACAAACCAAAGAATTTGGTGGCGGGAATGCCTATCACCAGCGTGATCACGCTGGCCGCTGTATTCGCGAAGAAGATGGAGCGCGGAGACTCCATCGCGCGCAGCACAATCGAAGCTCCGACGCCGGCCGACCAGATAATGGTTTCCAACGCGAAGAACGGAAGATATTCGGAAATGCTCCCATAGTTTCCCGCGTACAGCAGTTTCAGAATCGGTCCGCGGAACGGAATCACCGCCGCCCAGTACACGACCGCGCCCACCGTAAACAGCAACGTCATCCGCCAGGTCAGGGCGTACGTTCCTGAGTTGCCTTCCTTGCTCTGTACGCGCGAAGCGTAGGGCAAAAACAGCATGGAGAGCGCCGCGTACGTCTGCAGTACTGGACCGGCCAAATTCATCAGCGCCCGCAACTCGCCGGCATGCGCGATTCCGGCGAACACGCTGACCACGGAAAAGTACAAATATGTCGGAATCCAGCCGACAATGGAGCTTCCGAGCGCCCACTTGCCGTAGGACCAGTGCTTGGCCCACGTCTGACGTAAGTCGGGAACTTCGGTGTTCGGGTCAAGCATCCGCCGCAAAGCCAGCATGAGCGTCACACCGCAGGCCAGAGCGGCCAAGCCCATCAGCAGGAAAGCGGAGAAGGACGACAGCAGGTGCAGGCGGTTAATCACGAACACGCCGCCCACCACGAGGACAAAGTACAGCACGGCGCCGAGCGCCGCTGGTCCGGGCGAAATCTTGAGATAAAAGCCGCGGCGTCCCAGCCAGAACAGGAAGATGCACGGCGATGCCACGGTCAGGCCGGCGAGGGCGCCGGCCAGCGCCGGGGACTTGCCCAGTGCGAAAGTAACAGCGGCCGCGATTCCGAAGGCAACAAAGATAACCGCGGAAATGGCATAGTGCATCTTGAGCGAGGTCCGCATGTAGCCGCGCAGATTCCCGCGAAAATTCGAGCCGCCGTACACCGACATCGGCTCCAGCAACAGCGCCTGGTAGAGAAATGAGAGGAGAAGAAAAATGCTGAAGCCCAGCCCGTAGGCGCCGTACTGCTCGGCCGTCATCCAGCGGGCCAACAGGAATCCAAGCACAAAGTTCGACCCCGCGATCAGGCCGTACTCCAGGATGGCGAGCCCGCCCTTGGTCCCCCAGCGCACCGCCTGCTGCATCTTGACAGCCCGGTCATTCTGGGCGGACGCGGCCGCAAGCTCAGCGGTGCAGGTCGTTTTCAGAATCTCTGGCAAACAGTCTTCCTTTTTCGGGGGGGCACAACGAACCAGTTGAAATGCTGACTAGGTGTTCTGCTCTTGCAGTTGCCGTGTAGAACCGGCGGCTTCCGCCTGGTTTAAGCAGTTCCGCAGCCGCTCGGCGAGCAGGCGAACGTCCGGCTCCCGGAGGATGCTGCCGTGGTCGCCGACAATCTCGTACACATGTACACCGCCCCTGACCCACTTCGACCAGTCGCCGTTCGGGCCGTCCACACCACGCAGGCCCTTTTCGCTAGCGCGGAACCACGTCGCCGATCCGAAGTACACTTGCGGCCTGTACTTCTGCTCCGCAACCGCAAACACTTTGCGGACTTCCTTGAGCGGCCGCGGCAGGAAAAACGCTTCAAACCGCCGCTTGATTCCCTTCTGAATCCGTTTCGCCCTGTGCGTCAGGTAAGCAACCTGCTGCTCGCGAGGAAGTTTCAATAGCGTTCTCAGCAGCACCTTGTTCGACTTCGGCTTGCCCGGATAGGTATCGAACAGCGCGAGCACACCAACTTCCTGTCTATCGGCCTGAAGCTGGCGCGCCATTTCAAACGCGATTAACCCGCCCAGCGAATACCCGCCGATGTGATAAGGCCCATTCGGCTGCAGGGCACGAATCTCCTTGAGATAGAACGCTGCCATTTCCTCAACGCTGGTATGGAATGGACAATCCCCTTCCAGTCCCTGCGCCTGTACGCCGTAAAACGGCCGGTCAGTGCCCATGAAGCGGGCGAGCGCGTTGAAGCGCAGGACCGTTCCGCCCAGCCCGTGCACGCAGAAGAACGGCGGGCGTGTCCCTTGCGGCTGGATCGGAACCAGCGATGCCTGCGACGGAGTCCAGCGTTCCTGCTGCAACAGTGCGGCGAACTGCTCGATGGTCGGCGCCTCAAACAGCGTGGTCAGCGGCAGCTTGCGGCGAAAACTCTGCTCCATGCGCCGCATCAGGCGCACGGCCAGCAGCGAGTGCCCGCCCAGATCGAAGAAGTTGTCGCGAACGCTGATCGGCTTTTTGGCCAAGATTTCTTCCCACATGGCCGCCAGCTGCGCCTCGACCGGATTCGATGGAGCAACGTGGTCCGCCGATTGAGCGCTCGGTAAGGGCGCGGGCAATGCGTTGCGGTCCACTTTGCCGTTGGGTGTGAGGGGAAACTCCGCGAGCACCACAAAATCCGAGGGCACCATGTATTCCGGCAACTGCTGCTTGAGAAATTTGCGCAGGTCGCCGGCGTCGGGCACGGCACCCGCCGCTGGAATGACATAGCCGACCAATCGCCTGTGGTTCAGCCCTTCTTCGCGGGCAATCACCAGAGCTTCGCGGACTGTGGCGTGCTTCGTTAGAGCCGCTTCAATTTCTCCCAGTTCGACGCGGAAGCCGCGAATCTTCACCTGGAAGTCGCGGCGTCCGACGAACTCGATCTCTCCGTTGTCCAGGTAACTGGCCAGGTCGCCGGTGCGGTAAAGCCGTGCCGCCGGATCGGTCGAGAACGGGTCGGGCACAAATCTCTCCGCCGTCAGATCGGGACGGTTCAGATAACCACGCGCCACGCCCGGTCCGCCGATATACAGTTCGCCTGCGACTCCCACTGGCACCAGTTGTAAGTTGCGGTCGAGAATGTGCATCTTGACGTTGCTGATGGGACGGCCAATGGGCAGCGGAGACGGCACCGGCCCCGCCGCCGGCGGCTCGCAGGAAGACGCGATCACGCTGGTTTCCGTCGGCCCGTAGGTATTGATCCAGCGCACGCGGTTGCCGACCAGCTTCCGCCAGGCTTCAAAGGCCTGAACTTGGGCTTTCTCCCCGCCCACGACCACCAGGCGCACAGTCTCAGGTAAGGCTGCATTCGACTCGGACAGCTCGTGCACCAACTCATGCCAGTATGCCGTCGCTACCGAGATGACACTCAGTTTCTGCTGCCAGGCAAAATGCAGGAAGTCGGGACCCGCCAGCGAGAAACTCCCCGAGCGCAGAACCAGTGTTGCACCCGCCGCCCAGGTGGGGAAGATCTCCTCGATCGCAATGTCGAAACTGATCGAAGAAAACTGCAGCACCCGGTCGCTGGCACCCAGACTATAGAGTTTGATGGCGGCCCAGATGTAGTTCACCAGCCCGCCGTGCGTCAGCATGACGCCCTTCGGCTTCCCGGTCGAGCCCGACGTGTAGATCACATAAGCCAGGCTGGCCGGTGTGGCCAAAGGCTGTGGATTAGCCCGGCTCTCTTTTTCCAGCTCTTCGGCTACGGTCAGCAGGCACATCCGCTGCGTGCTCGTGCCGTCCAGTTCGGGCAGCAGCCCTTCGCGCGAAACCAGGACCGGAGCCTGCGAGTCCTCGAGCATCCACTGCAAGCGTTCCAGCGGATAAGCCGGATCGAGCGGCAGGCACGCTCCTCCCGCCTTCAGCACGGCCAACAGGGCAACCGGCAACTCCATCGAATTTTCGAGGCAGACTCCGACCGGCACTTCCGGCCCGACGCCCCGCCGCCGCAGATAGTGAGCCAATTGATTAGCCCGCTGGTTTAATTCGCAGTACGTCAGCTTGTTCGAACCCTGCGCCACGGCGATCGCGTCGGGTTCTGCCCCTGCCCGAGCCTCGATCAACTCATGAATGCATTTTTCTCGTGGATACGCGGCCTCTGTGGCGTTCCACTCGACCAGCACCCTGTGGCGCTCTTTGTCGCTGAGCAGAGGCCGTTCCGCCAAGCGCTGCTCTCCTGGTGTGCCGACTGCTGGTCCATGAGAGGCACCGCGGGAAATTACGCTGTCGTAGATCTCTGTGAGCATCCTGAAATTTCGTTCGGCGCTGTATTTGGCTTCAAACTCGGCTCGGGCTCCGAGGCCCATGGCACTGATCTCTTCCGGATGCGACCATGCCCATTGGGCTTTAGCCGCCACGTCCGAGGCATCGCCCGCGGTGAAGTGCATGCCAGTGCGGCCATCCTCGACGATTTCCCGCATTCCGCCCAGGCGCGAACAAAGTACCGGAACGCCGCACGCGAACGATTCGGCGATCGTGACCGGAAATCCTTCGTACCATTCGCTGGGAAACATCAGAAAGCGCGCGCCCTTCATCGTGGCCAGCGTCTCCTTCCGCGAAAGGCGCCCACGATAATGGACGTTCTCGAGCTTGAGGTCGGAAATCAGTTTTTCCATTTGCGGCCGGAATGGCCCGTCGCCGGCAATGACCAGCGGAATCGATGACGGCAACTGGCTCCACGCCTGGATCAGGGTACCCACGCCTTTCAGATCTACCAGCCGCCCGACAAATAGCGCGTAGTCGCCCTCCCCAGTCCGTGGTCCGGGGTCGGGCAGCACGAAATTCGGCTTCACCCGGATTTTTTCCGCGGGCAACCCGGCCTGGATCATCTTGTCCCGGACAAATTCCGTCAGCGCCACGTAGCAGTCCACCATCTCCGTCCACGTATGCTTTCGCCGGTGGACTTCAAGCATCGTTGCCAGCGCCGCCGTGGCCAGCTTCGATTCCCGGTAACAGCCGTAGCGGACCGCATGGAACGGTCCGTGTTCGAGACACTCCTCACAGATCTTGCCGTCGCGATAAAAGCTCGCCGCCGGGCACGCCAGCCGATAGTTGTGCAGCGTCTGCACCACCGGGACGCCTTCCTCCCGGCACGCGTAGTAGACCGACGGGGAAATCACCGAGAAGAAGTTGTGAATATGAACGACATCCGGCCGGAACTGACGCAGCCGGGCTTTGAACTCCTGATGCCAGCTCCGCGACCAAACACAGTCCGCTGCCGCCCCGATTTTTCGGACCAAGCCGTCAGGATAAGTGGTCTGTGCTTCTACTTTCTCAACCCGGGCGCCGTGGTCGGCGAGCAGTTGCGCCTCCGACTCGAAAACCTGGTCTTCCCCGCCCGGCTGAATATAGCGGTTGTGCACGCACAACACGCTCAGACTCGCCGCCTTCACGGCAGCCGGGACGGTAAGAGTGGCCATAGCGGGAGTGCCGGGCGCGCAGGAGGAAGGACTGCGCTTTGGCGCCTAGTTCTTCTCGATGATGAAGTTCTCGAGCACGAGCGCGTCCATTTCGCTCTTGATGAACGTGTTGTGCGCGTTGGCCGGAGTGTTCACGATCGGTTCGCCCTTCAGGTTGAACGAGGTGTTCATCACGACCGGCACCCCGGTGGCCTGGCCGAATTTCTCGATCATCTTGTAATAGCGCGGGCTCTGCTCCTTGAATACCGTCTGCAGGCGCCCGGTGCCGTCCACGTGCGTGATGGCGGGCAGAGTCGCCTGCGCTTCCGGCTTCACCGGAACTACATACTGCATGTAGCGCGCCGGCGCGTGCTTGGCGGCGTTGGGCAGATCGAAATACTTCTCCGCGCTCTCCGCCAACACCGAAGGCGCAAAAGGACGATACGGCTCGCGGAACTTGATCTTCGTATTGACGATGTCCTTCATGTTGGGATTGCGCGGGTCGGCGAGAATCGAGCGGCTGCCCAGAGCGCGCGGGCCCCACTCGAAGCGCCCCTGCGCCCATCCGATCACGTTGGCCTGGGTCAGCCGATGCACCACGGCGTCGAGCAGCTTGTCTTCGTCGTCGAAGCGGGTGTGCTTGATGTTGTTCTGGCGCAGGAATTCGCTGATCTCGGCCTCCGAGTTGGCGCGGCCCCAGTACGCGTGCTCCATCTTAAAATTGCGCGGCTTGCCCAGCAGCGTGTTGTAGGCCCACAGGGCAGCGCCCAGCGCACCTCCGCCATCGCCGGCGGCCGGCTGCACGTAGAGTTGCTCGAAGCCGGATTCGTGCAGAATCCTCGTATTGGCCACGCAATTCAGCGCCACGCCGCCCGCCATGCACAAGTTCTTCATGCCGGTGGTCTGGTGCAGGCGGGTCGCCATCTTGACTAGCACTTCTTCGGTCACTTTCTGGATGCTGGCAGCGATGTCGGCGTAATGCTTGTTGAGATTCGACAACTCCCTCATGTTGGCCGGAGGCGCCCCGAAATATTTCGGGAAGCCGGTCTCTTCGGTGAAGAACAGCATCTTCTCCGGCCGCGGTTCGCCAAACAACGCGGCGAATTTCTCGTTGTAGGTCCTCTCCGTGGAGTGATGGAAGCTGAAGTAGCTCATGTCGAGCGAGAACGAGCCGTCGCTGCTCTGCTGGATGAGCTTCCACACCTTGTCCACGTACTTGGGCTCGCCGTAGGGCGCCATACCCATGACCTTGTACTCGCCTTCATTCACTTCGAATCCGAGAAACGCGGTGAAGGCGCTGTAGAGCAGCCCGAGCGAATGCGGGAACTCGATCTGCTTGTCGAGCTTGATCTCGTTCCCCTTGCCCGTGCCATAGGTCGAGGTCACCCACTCGCCGACGCCATCCACAGTAAGAATGGCCGCTTCTTCGAACGGCGAACAGAGATACGCGCTGGCGGCATGCGACAGGTGATGCTCGCTGAACAGAATCTTGTCTTTCGGGACCCCGACCTCGTTCTCGATCTTAGTGCCAACCCAGAGTTTGTCCACCATCCAGGTGATCATGGACTCGCGAAAGACCTTATAGGACTGCGGATAGGTCTGCAGCGTCATCATCAGGATGCGGTCGAGCTTGCGGAATGGCTTTTCGAAGAAGACCGCATAGTCCAGATCGTTCCCGGTGATGCCGGCCTGCTCCAGGCAGAAACGGATGGCGTTGATGGGAAAATCGAAGTCGTGCTTCTTGCGCGTGAACCGCTCCTCTTCGGCGGCGGCCACCAGCGCGCCGTCGTTCAGCAGCACCGCGGCGGCATCGTGGTAATAGCAACTGATTCCGAGTATGTACATAAGCTCCTATTGTCTCTTCGCCCAGTCCAGGTCGTAGGCCTCGTTGGGATGGTCCAGCCACTGCTCAGGACGTTTCTTGATTCGCAGCGGATCACTGAACCACCGCGCCGCCAGACCGAAGGGGAGCACAAAAATGCCGTAGAAAATCGAGAGAATCAGCCGCGCCTGGAAGTTGCCGATCTTGTGCGCCAGGTCCTTCCAGGCCTGCCAGGCGCGCTTGTAGAGGCTCCACGCCCCGGAGATCCCCTGGAATGCAGCCAGGACCACGAAAATCACTAGCCCGGCTACCGCCAGGATGGCCAGCAGCTCGAACACGTGTTTGAAGAAATTCAATAGATGCACCATCGCTCGATCGCTCCTGATGGAATTCTTAGTGGGCCGCGCCGTTGGAAGATGCGGGCGTAGCGGAATTTGGCATGGCGGAATTCGCCAGGCTCACGGCTGGGGGCTGACAGGCGGCTGTGTAGGCAGGGAGACCGCGGATCACCTGGTATAGCTGGTCGGCTATCATCCGGTGTCCGATGGCGGAAGGGTGCACCGGGTCCATATAGAAGTTCGGCGGAGGATTCTTCTGCAGCACATCCACCATGTTCACCACGGGAACCTGGTGGGCCTGGGCAAAATCGAGCATCGCTTTCTGAAACGGATGCAGGTCGCCGCTTTTCTGGTCTTTGCTCGCCAGTACCAGCAACAGCAGTTGGGAATGGTGCGCGCGGGCCTCGTCGAGACTCTCCTGCAGGCTGGCATGGATGGCGTGGACGTCCAGATTGTCCATGCCGCCGAGAGTATCCAGCGTGCCGGCCATCAGCACATGCCGCATCTTGTAATAGACGGCGCGGCGCAGCAGGTCTTCGATGACGAAATTGTAGATGGCGCTGCGGCGGATGATGGACTTGAACTCCACCTGGCGCAGAAACTTCTCCCGCGCCGCACCCTGCAGTTGAGGCAGACGCTCGAAGTTGCTGTTGAAGCTGTATGCCCGAATCACGACATCGGGCTGAAAGTTCGGATCTTCTTCGACTTCCTTCAACTTCTCCCCGACCAGCGCGTTGGGATAGGCGTTGACCCCGGCGGATACGGCGACAAAATGCTCGCCGGGGCAGCTGTCCTGGTTGAGTTTCTTTTCCAGAAACGCGGCGTAGGTCGAATCATCGTCCACTCCCCAGCCCTGGGTCGCGGAGTCCCCAAAGGCCATGATGCGGAACTCGCCCTTGGGTTTGGCGGTCAGGTCGCTCGCATAACGCAGGCCCTGGTGGTTGATAGTGATGGGCAGGTGGTTGTCCACCGTCAGCGCACGCCCAGGCTCGGGCACCCAGAGCAGCTTCTCGTCTGGACGGTAGATCGTGTAATTGCCGTATCCGAACAGGCGCAGTGCCAGCTCAAAACCCACACAAAAGGCCAGGAACCATCCCAGCTTTCGCCAAAGCCCGCCTTTTTTCCTGCTTTCGCTTGCCATCAAGACCGGGTTCCCTCCGTTCGCGCTGGATCGCATGCGGCGGCCGGCAACCGGGCCCGCCCGCGTTGCTTAGAACATCGTGTAAATGAACGGAGCGAGCGACGAGCTCTGCGCTACCACGATCAGCGCTCCCAGCAAGAACAGGGTCACGATAATCGGCAGCACCCACCAGCGCTTCTGGCGGCCGAAAAAGCCGAACAGCTCGCCGGCGGTCTGAACGTTTCTAACAGTAGTGCGCATCCACTTCATGGGTTCTCCTTGAAAGTAAGGCAAAGAAACTTCTTTCTTACGGCCGATCAGGGCTCCTCTGAACTCTGGGCCCTGATCCATGGCGTTACGCCGCTCCCGAACCTTTCAACACAGCCGGGATGGTCTTGAGCAGAATCTCCAGATCGAGCCACAGCGACCACTTGTCAATGTATTCCAGATCCAGCTCCATCCAGCGTTCGAACGAAATCGAGCTGCGTCCGCCGATCTGCCACAGGCAGGTGATGCCCGGGCGGATGCTGAAGCGGCGCCGCTGCCAGTCCTCGCTGAAGCCTTCGTAGTCCCGAATGGGCAAAGGACGCGGGCCCACCAGGCTCATGTCGCCCTTGAACACGTTCAAGAGCTGCGGCAATTCGTCAATGCTGGTCTTGCGCAGGAACCGGCCAATGGGGGTGATCCGCGGATCGTTCTTGATCTTGAACACCGGTCCGGTCACTTCGTTCAAATGCTCGATTTCCTTCATGCGCATTTCCGCATCCACCACCATGGTGCGGAACTTGTAGATTCCGAAGTGGCGCTTGTTCAGACCAAGCCGCTGCTGGATGAACATCACCGGACCCGGCGATGTCAGCTTGATCAGCGCCGCGGCCAGCAGCAACACCGGAGACAGCAGAACCAGCAGAATCGCCGAGCCCACCACATCAATGACCCGCTTGATGACGACCGGCCAGCCTTCCAGGCTACCGGTGTAGTGGGTGATCAGTGTGTCGCCTTCCCCGAACTCGTCCACCCGCTTGCGCGAGAGTTTGAGATCGAACAGGGTGGAGGCAAAGCGGATCAGAATTCCGTGGTTTTCGCACAGCGCCGCCACTTCCGAGGCTTCGCTATGCATGGAGCGCATCGGCAGGGCGATGACCACCTCGTCCACTACGTTCTGCCGCAGAAACGCCGGAAGTCCGTCGAAGTCCGTCACCCGCGCATAGCCGGAATTCGCGAATTGCTCCGTCTGCGGCAGGTCATAGTCCACAAAGCCCTGGATGCGGTAGCCCAGCGCGGGGTTATCGTGAACTTTCTTGGCAAACTGCAACCCGCGGGCATTGGTGCCCACGATGAGCATGTTGCGCAGGTTGCGTCCACGCATCCGGACTTGCGCCAGAAACAGCCGCATGCACATGCGGCTGATAACGGCCGACAGCACACTCGCCGCCCAGAACGCCACCAGAAACTTCGGCGAAACCAGTTTGATGTGGAACAAGAACCGGCCCAGCGCGATGACCAGCGTGCCGATCGAAACCGCTTTGCCCAGGTCCAGCACTTCGTCGCGGCGGCTTCCCAGCCGGTGCGAAGTGTACAGCCCGCACATCGAAAACGCCAGATGCCAGCTGAAGAGAAGTCCCGAAAAAATAAGTGCATTCTGAATCTTGATGCGCATCGCCAGCACCTCCGCCACAGAGGCGTGCGCGGCATTGGACACTACCAGGGTCGCAAAGCCAAAAGCCAAGACCATCAACGCCAGGTCAAAAAACTTCAGCAGGTTCATCAGAACTTGTCGTCGAAAGTTACCCACTGGGAGTCCTCCGTTACAGAACAAGGTCGAACGGGGGGGGAGGAATGCAAAAACATCTTCACTGTGCCAGTCCTACTTCTTTATCTTTCCCAGAACCATCTGCTCAATGGAGTCCACGCTCTTAAGGTTGTCGTGGGTGATTTCTTCATCCCCAATGCGCACCCGGAAGTTCTCTTCCAAGAACGCCACCAGGCGGAAAATGCCGAGGGAATCAATGATGCCGCTTTCCATCAGCGACTCCGTATCAGAAAACGAACTGACGCCCTTGGCGCTGGCCAGCTCGCGTTGGATGAATTCGCGGATCTGATCTTTCACCGATGCCGATTGCTCGATTGCCATGAGTTGCCGTTTCTCCTGATTCGATAGGAACTGCGGGGGCCAGACGCTCCGCTAGTTGTTGCTGGCCTGCGCCAGAAGGACTCGGTCGATCTTTCCAGTCGAGGTCTTGGGCAGGCTGGTACAGAATTCAATCTGCTCCGGAATCATGTACTTCGGAATGCGCGTCGCGCAGAACTGCTGCAGGTCGGCGATCTTCAGTTCCTGCTTGTCATGCGCCGCCACCACGGCCTTGATGCGATTGCCGACCAGATCGTCGGGAATCGCCACCGCCGCCGCTTCCCTTACTCCGGGATGGCTCAGCAGCGCGCTTTCGATTTCCCCCAGCTCAATGCGATAGCCGCGGCTCTTGATCTGGCTGTCCCGCCGTCCCTGGAAGTAATAGTTGCCGTCCTCGCCCAGCGTAACCAGATCGCCGGTGCGGTACAGGTTCTCATTGAAATTCGGCTGGAAGCGGTTCGGGACCACCATCTTCCCCGTCTTTTCCGCATCGGCCCAGTAGCCGTAGGTGACCGCCGGCCCGCGCACGTAAAGCTCGCCGCTCCCGCCGGCCTGGGTCACAATCTGATCCAGATCATTCACCGCAAACACTTCCGTGTTTTCGCAGGCTACGCCGATCGGCACTTTCTCCATCCCGGCCAGCCGCTCGCGCTCCACGCGGTAATAGGTGCAGACGTTGGTCTCGGTCGGACCGTAAAGATTGTAGAGTTCGACGCCCGGCAGCAGCTCCGCCAGCTGACGCAGATACTTCATGGGGAAAACTTCGCCGGCAAAAAGAATCGTCCGCAGGTGCGGCAACTTTTCGCCTTCCAGGTTCGCGTGCAACAACAGCAGCATCAGCGCCGAGGGCACCGAGTACCAGACCGTAATCTGCTGGGTCTCGATGAAGCTGGCTAGCGATGTCGGGAACAGGGCCAAGTCTTCGGTGACCAGATACACGGTCGCGCCCGCTTCGATCGCGTTGTAGACGTCAAACACGGACAGGTCGAAATGCAGCGGCGCATGATTCGAAACCCTGTCATCTGCCCGTATCTTGAACTTATCGGCGCACCACTCGACGAACGTCAGCGCATTCTGGTGGGAGAGCATCACGCCCTTCGGACGCCCGGTCGAACCCGAAGTGTAGAGAATGTAAGCCAGATCGGTTTCGGTGAGTGTCACCTCCGGCGCCGGCGAAGCGGGAAACTCTCCCAGCATCGCCCAGGGCACGACCCTGTTGCCCGAGCCGTTCGATCCGGAATCGTCGGTCATCACGCAATAGTCGAGCGCCGCAATCACCTCCGGCGCCAGCGCCGCGCGCCGTTCCTTGTTAGTCAGAAGCACTCGAATGCCGCAATTGCCGATGATGTAGCCCACCCGCTCGGCCGGGGCCTGCGGGTCAAGCGGAACATAGACTCCGCCCGCCTTGAGCACGCCGAACATGCACACCACCGACTCGACACTTTTTGGGAAGAAGATGCCGACGCGGTCCCCTTTGCGCAGGCCGCGTTTTTGCAGCAGATGAGCCAGCCGCGTTGAGCGCTCATCGAGCTCGCGGTAGCTTAGCGTGCGTTTGCGCGCCCACACGGCCGGTTTCTCCGGATACCGTGACGCGCTGCGCGTCAGAAGCTGTTGCAGTAGGTATGCCACGAGGTCCTTTGTTGCTAAATTCGACTAGCCTGTATCCGGCTCGATTGGAGTGAGTCCGGGTTTGAGGGAGGAAAAAGAACGGGAGTTGCTCACAGCCCGTGCAGGCCGGAAATAATCATGCGCTGAATTTCCGACGTGCCGGAGTAAATCTTGCCCGAGATCGCATCGCGCAGCTCGCGCTCGATCTGGTACTCGGTCATGTAGCCGTAGCCGCCGTGAACCTGGATGGCGTCGAGGCAGCTCTGAATGCAGGCATCGGCCACATACAGCTTGGCAATCGAAGCCTCGCGCAGTGGATGCTTGCCCTGGCTTTTCATCCACGCCGCTTTGTACAGCACCAGGCGGCCAGTTTCGAGGCGCACTTCCATGTCCGCGATTTTCGACGACACCGCCGGAAATTTGCCGATGTTTTCGCCGAACTGCTTGCGCTCGCGCGCGTACGCAACGGAAGTTTCCAAGAGCCGCTGCATCACCCCGAGATGGCTCGCCAGAATGCAGATACGCTCCCACTCCATCGAGGCGGTAAAGATCGCCGGTCCGGCTCCGTCTTTGCCCAGTTGATTCTCGGCGGGCACTTCGCAATCCACGAATGAGAGTTCCGCCATGGGCGAAGTCCGCAGGCCCATTTTGTGCAGCTTGCGGCTGATGGTGAAGCCCGGAGTTCCCTTTTCCACGATGAACGCCGAAATGCCCGCCGGACCCTTGGACGGATCAAGCGTGGCAAACACGATCACCATGTCGGCATAGCTTGCGTTGGTGATGAAGGTTTTCGATCCGTTCAGGATCACGCGGTCGCCCTTGCGTTCAGCGCGCGTTTTCAAACTGTACGCATCCGAACCCGAACCGGGCTCGGTCATGGCATGCACACCGACCCACTCGCCTGAGACCAGCTTCGGCAGATAGCGTTTCTTTTGTTCTTCCGTGCCGAACGACCAGAGCGGAATCTCGGAGCTCCACATGTGCGCATTGATCGAGAAGATGAGGCCATTATCGCGGCAGCCGTAGCCGAGCGCTTCGAGGCCGCACACCGTGGTCAGGGTATCGGCCCCGCCTCCCCCGTATTCGGCGGGAATCGGCAATCCGTGAATGCCGAGCTGCGCGCACTTGTCCCAACCCTCGCGGGAAAATTCCTCATTCTGATCGTGCTCGATCATGTCATAGTTCAGTTCGGTCTTGGCGAAGCGGATGACTTCCTTGCGGAAATCAAGCTGTTCGTCGCTCCATGCGAAATCCAAGCTTCGTTCCCTTTCTCTTTCGCTTTCCCTTTGGTGCTTTCTGTTCGGCCCTTCAGCGGGCCTTGGCGGATTCGGCCTGGGGTTGGGAATGCTGATTCCCATTTTGAGGAGCAACCGGCTCTTTGCTATTTGCTCCCGGGCCGCCTTCCTGCTTTACCGTCTGCCACTTGAACCGCTTCGGACGACCGCCGGGAATCCGGATGCGCGCCGGGACCCCCAGCACCGTCATGTTATCCGGAACATCGGTCAGCACCAGGCTGTTGGCGGCCACGACCACGTTGTTGCCGATCTTCGCCCCCCCCATGACTTTCGCCCCGGAGCCAAAATAAACGTTCTCGCCGATGCCGCGGGTTCCGGCGGCGATCACCACTCCGTTCTGGATGGTGCAATTGGCGCCAATCTTGTTCGGCCCGACGATGATGCCGTACGGCGTATGAATTACCAGGCCCGGCCCAATCTCGGCATCCGACGAAATGTAAACACCGACGAAAATCTGCACCAATCGCTGGAAGACTCCGGCCACAATGCCGAGCAGTTGGCGAATGACCGGCGTCTTCATTCCGGCCACCCAGTGCCCGAACCGGTAGCAAACGATCGCCGGCGTCTCCATGCGGAGGAACACCCGCCACAAGCCCATGCTTTTTTCGAGGACCCGGTCCTCTTGGGCGGCGCGAAGATCAGCGATGAGGTTGTCGAACATTCTTGCTTTCTGAGGAAGTGTTTCCGCCCGCGCCGTTAGAGCTTGTTATAGATCGAGTCGGGAATTGGGAAGGTGCGCTGGTTGAGTACGGCTCCGAGCACTTTGACTTTGGCAGCCTGAAGGTCACTGACCGCGCCGCGAGCCCGCTCTTTGCGCGTGGAGTTGGCCTTCAGCACCAGGACCACGCCGTCGGCAGCAGCTCCCAGTCCGATGGCCTGATTGTTGACATTCATCGAGGAGCTGTCGATCAGGATGTAGTCGAACTCGGAACGCAGTTCGCTGAGGCGGCTGCGCATGCGGTCGGCGCCGACCAGCGCCTGCGCGTCTTTGGCATCCGCCCCCGCGCTGAGCAACGCCAGGTTGCGCCGCGAAAGCTGGCTGATGTAGCCGCGGATGGACTTCGACTGCCGCAGCGCTTCCGACAGTCCGTGCTGGTTCTCCACCCCGAATTGTTCGTGCAGGGTGGGGCTGTGCAGATTAGCATCCACAAGGCAGACCGTTCCGGTCACCTGGCTGGCCAGCAGTTCGCCGGCGCGGGCGCAGATCCAGCTGCAACCGTTGCCGGAGTCGCTGCTGCTAAATACCACCGTGCGGTTGTACTCGCTTCCCGGCAGCAGGAAGACGCGCTGCACCAGCTTGGCCAGCTCGGCCAGCTGTGAGCTTTCGATATCAAATTGCAGGGGCTCGGCCGACGGAGCCGGCTCGGCAGCAGGCGGGGCAGGCGCAGGAATCTCCTGCGGCATTTCCGGCGCCGGCGCCATGCGCGGCACCGCCACCGCCTCCATCAGGACCTGGTCTGCCTGAAAGTACTCCTGCTCTTTCCCAATGTTCTGAAGAAGCTCGAAATTTCTGCTCATAGGTTCTCTTTGGTCCCCAGGATTCTAACGGCGAACATCCGGCGCAATCGACTCTTCCCGTCAGTCGCGCTTGCCGCGCGAACTGGAGCGGTGGGGGCCTACGCGGTCCAGATTATGCTGCCAGTCTTTCAACTGCCCGGCCAGCTGCTGCATGTAGGCCCGGGCCTCGGCCGGGCTCAACGAATCGAACCGGTCCACGCCCACCGGCGGCATGGCCGTGCTCGAGGGCGGATGATTCCCCATCATGGACGCCAGTTCCTGGAAGTCGAGCTGGCGCGCCGGCGCGACTTCGGTGACATGCTGGCTGATATCCAGGTCGGCAATTACTTCCTCGACCAACGCCAGATCCGCCACCCGCTTGCGCACGGCGCAGCTCAGCGAAAGCAGGTTAAAGCAGAAGTTGTTGATGTTGCGCGGGATGCCTTCCGTGAAGCGCGCGATGGCCAGTAGCGCTTCGGCGGTGAACAGCGGCGGCCCGGCATATCCGGCCACGCGCAGGCGGTGATGAATGTACTTGCAGGTTTCTTCCACCGACAGCGGGGTGAGCCGGTTCAGCAACGAGACGCGCTGCTTCAATTGCGCCATGTGGCGGCTGGCCAGCTTGTCGGCCAATTCCGGCTGGCCGGAGAGGATGATCTGCAGCAGCTTGGCGCGGGGGGTCTCAAAATCGGAGAGCAGGCGCACGGTTTCGAGCACGTTGCTGTCCAGGTTCTGGGCTTCGTCCACCACGATGACGAAACGGCGGCCAGCCCGCGCCTCCTGCAGCAGCATCTTGTTGAACTCTTCGTGCATGCGCACGAAGTCCTGGTCGTGGCTCTCGACCCCCAGCTCGGCCAGCAGGAAGCGCATGAACTCGCGCGAACTGCACTGCGTCTGAAACAGAAACGCGGTGCGGGCATTGTGCCGGAACTTCTCCAGCAGGTGGAACAGCAGCGTCGTCTTTCCCATCCCCGGCTTGGCGATCAGCGCCAGAAAGCCGCGTCCCGACTCGATGCCGTAGTACAAGGACGCCAGCGCTTCCCGGTGGGCCGGGCTGAGATAGAGGAATCGCGGGTCAGGGGTTACCCCGAATGGTTGCTCGCGAAATCCGAAGAATTCTAGAAACATGATGAAAGGCCCCTACTGTTCCCGGGACGGTCCCGCCGGAACCGAATAGATTTCCGCGATCGCCGCTTCGTTGCGGCTGCCGTTCTCGCCCTCGCCGTATTCCCCGCTGCTCACCCGGTGCGGAACCGCAGCCAGTACGGGAATATTCAGCTCGTTGAGCACTTCCGACGGCGTGCGGAATGACGGATCGAAATAGTCCAGAGCCAGCGCCAATCCTACGCTCATCACCGCGCCCAGAACCAGTCCCAGCACGGCATACACCAGCCTTGAACCCGAGGGCAGCACCGGCACCGAAGGCAGTTCGGCCACGGCCACGTTCAGGATGTGGGTCTGGTCGAGCATGTCGGACATGCGCGCTTCCTCGCGCTTGCGCTCATAGAGCAGGTAGTTCTCTTCCGCGGTCTTGATCACCCGCTGCAGATCCTGCTCCTGGATGCCTTTCTGCTCCAGTTGCGTGGCCTGCGACTTGTACATGCCGATGATGGTCTGCATGGCCGCGGCGCGCGCCTGCAGGGCGCTGTAATCCGCCTTGGCCTTGGCCAGTTCGGTGCTGACATAGTCGTACGTCGGGTTCTGACCGGTGGTCACCTCGAGCAGCGGCTTGGCTTCTTCTTTCTCGATCGAAGCCCGGGTGTCGGCAATCTGCTTGTCCACTTCGGTCACCAAGGGATATGTCGGCTGGTACTTGGTCAGCAACTCGGTGCGCTTCAGCTCCAGAGTCATCAGCATCGATTTCATTTGCTGCAAGACCTGGGCGTCATCGGTTTTACGAGAAGACGTGGTGATGCGCGCCGGCATGGCGCCGGACTGGTTCTCGAGCGTGCGAATTTTCTGCTCGGTGGCCGCCATTTCCGCCCGGGTCGAAGAAAGCGTCGCGGTGAAATCGGTCAACCGCGTCAGGGTCTGATCCCGGGCCAGCAGCGGAGCCACTCCGCCCTGTTGCGCGGCAAACTGGGAGAGTTGCCCCTCGGCGTCCCCCAGTTCTTTCTTGTATCGTTCCGCTTCCTGTTCAAAGAACTTGAACTGTCCCGCCGGACGGTTCACTTCGGCATGCTTGCGGATATAGGCGTCGTTCAGGTTCTTGAGCACCAAGGCCGCCTGCTGCGGATCGGAAGAAGAGTAGGTGATGCTGATGAGGTTGGTCTTCTTCATCGGCTCAATCACCAAGCTGCCGCGCAAACGCTGCGCCGCCTTGGCGATCTTGCCCGCCTCATCTTCCCGTCCCACCAGCGTACTCAGCCACGTGGACTTCTTCTGCAGCCCAGAAGCTACGGCCACCTGGCGCATGACGTCGTCGCTTTCCAGCAGTTCGACTTCCGAGTTCAATTCTTCCTCGGTCACCTCGTCCTTAACCATGACCGGCGCGCTCTGCCCCGGACTGACCACCGGGTCCACGCGCTCGCGCTTCACCAGCAGCTTGGTGTGCGCCTGGTAGCTGGTCGGCATCAGGATGCCTACCATAAGCGCTCCCAGAAATACGCCCAGGAAACACAGCAGCATCGGCTGCTTGTGCCGGAACCCGATCGCGACCAGATCTTTGACGCCAACCGAGAAACCCTGATTACCGCTATTGTTGGAAAGCTCGCTCATAGTCTCCTCACAGAACCCGCTTAGTAGGGCCGGAAATACGTGCCCATGCTTGCCGAGGGGAAGAACTTGTCAATCTTTGACAACGTATTTTTGGGAACGAACAGCATGTCGCCGGGATGGAGCAGCGGGTCTTCCTTCAGGCTCCCGCTCTTGTGCATCTCTTTCACATTGATCACCTTGGCTTCCATCCACTGGTCGGAAACCCTGCGGAACAGCAGGACCTGGGAATGTTTGCTGGCGTCGGTGAACCCGCCGGCGATGGCGATCGCCTGGGTGAGCGTGATGTCGCCCCGCAGGTCGTACTTGCCGGGACGGCCGACCTGTCCATCGGCGACGAAGTACGGCTTCTCGAAATCCTTGAGCACGACCGAAATGATGGGATCGTTCAGAATCTTGCTGTAGGCCGTGCGCAGCGTCTGCGTCAGTTCCGGCACGGTCAGCCCCTGCACCTTGATGTCGCCCACTCCGCGCAGCGTCACGAAGCCGTCCGGCTGCACCGCGACCGCGGTCTGATTGAACTCGGGGCTGAGCTCGAAATTCAGGTCAAAGGTATCGCCGGGCGCGATCTTGTAGCGCGACATCCGCGTCTGAAACTTTTCCTCGCTCCCGGATGCGGGCTTGCTCGTCCTGGAGTCAGAAACCGCCTGCTGAGCCAGCCCACTCCCTGCCGTCAGAATCACGGTCAACAGCGCCACTGTAATCTTGTTTGCAGACATCATTTCGGCTCCACTCCTCACGGTCGCCCGCATCAGGGCAAAGGAAAGAACGAGCCCATGCTCGCCGTGGGGAAAAACTTGTCAATTTTCGACAGCGTGTTCTTGGGGACAAACAGCATGTCTCCAGGATGAAGCAGCGGATCTTCCTTCAGGTTCCCGCTTTTCTCCATCTGCTTCACGTTGATGATCTTGGCTTCCATCCACTGATCCGAAACCCGGCGGAACAGCAGAACCTGCGAATGTTTGCTGGCGTCGGTGAATCCACCCGCGATGGCCACCGCCTGCGTCAGCGTGATATCTCCGCGCAGATCGTATTTCCCGGGTTTGCCGACCTGCCCATCGGCCACGAAATAGGGCTTCTCAAAGTCTTTGAGAACGACCGAGATCATCGGGTCGTTCAGCGTCTTGCTGTATGCGGTGCGCAGGGTCTGCGTCAGTTCCGGAACAGTCTGCCCCTGCACCTTGATGTCGCCGACTCCGCGCAGCGTGACAAAGCCGTCGGGCTGCACCGCGACTCCTGTCTGGTTGAACTCCGGACTGAGTTCGAAGTTCAAGTCAAAGGTGTCGCCGGGCGCAATCTTGTAGCGCGACGTGCGCGACTGGAACTGAGGTTCGTTGCCGCTGGCCGCCTTGACGGGCTCGTTCGCTGCCTGCTGCGCCGGGCAGCAGGACACGGCCAGACAGCCCAGGAAGAGCACGGCGAGATGCCGAGATGGGAATGGGAATCGCATGGTTGCTTTCAGGAAAAGGACAGAACCCAAGCCAGTCCGCTGCCTAGGATTGTACCTCGCCGTCGCCGGTCAACGGCTTCAGTTGCCCGTTTCCGTTCGGAGTGATGTTATGGCGGCGAATTTTGTAGAGCAGCCCGCGGTAGCTGATGGCCAGCAACTGGGCTGCGCGCTTGCGATTCCAGCCGGTCTGCTTGAGGGCGCTGCTAATGGCGTGAATTTCCGCCTCATCGCGGAAGCTCCGCAGCGACGATGCCCGCACGGCCGACAGGTACGAGCTGGGGCGCACCGGTTCGCGCGCGTTGTCCCAGCTCCGGGCCTGGTCCCGTTCCCCGTTTCCGTTCGTCCTGCTGGACTTCAGATCAACTTCGTCCATATGTAACCTCACTTGATTGTCTGCGGACCTGGCCCGCGAGGACCTGCAGCCCGTTTACCTACTCACACGTGGCGCCCGCAACCGCGGCGCACCGCGCCGCAGCAGAGTGCCGTCGTGACCTGCTTGCTGGAGAAGATTCAGGGGGAAACTTAGACCGGTTCGACTGTATAGCCCTGGATTCGAACCGAAAGCGACCGTTGGATCGGTTCGACGGATATGACCAGACTGCGGTCTTCCTTGTGCGCGGATAGAATGCCCTCGACTCCGTCCAATGCGCCACCGCGAATGCGAACCCGTTGCCCGACCCGCAGGAATGGCTGTTCCTCAAAAGCGAGTTTGCTGGCCAGCAGGGTTCGAATGTCCTGGATTTGGCTGTCCGGAATCGGAGTACCGCAGCAGTTGATGCCGACGAATCCCGCGACACCGTGTGTTTGCAGAACCCGGAGCCTTTGTGGGGAGGAAAGTACGATGCGGACAAAGCTGTAGCCGGAGAAAAGCGGCAGCTCGACTTCCTTGACGCGATCACTCCATTGGCGGGTTTGCGTGACCAGGGGCAGGAAGCTCTCCAGTCCCTGTTTCTCCAACTGATCGGCGACCATCTTCTCGTGCCGGGAGCGGGTCCGGATGGCATACCATTGCGCCGGCTCTGCCACCGCGCCCACTTCCACATTCTCGACCGCCCGAACCGCGCAACCGCTGCTCATAGCTTCGCCCTCTGAGTCCCATTTTCTGGTTTCACCCCGTCGCAAGGAACACTCCTCGCGCACCGGTGCCCAGATGACCCGTTTCAGCTGCGTTGATTTCGGGGGGGAGAAACTACTACCGAAGTGACTTTGCCGGGGGCTTAATCCCCGGTTTGAATTACGCCTGATTCTAGCTGCGTATGCAAAATACTGCAAGAGGCTAAAAGTAGGGAGAATAAAGTCTCTATTTCTCTCACCCTATACATAGAGTACTGAGTGTAACCTATTGTTTTCATTGCACCTCGATGCAGCACCCAAATGGCACGAAAGTGCCATAATTCGAGTGTGCTGCACCGCTTCTGCGCATGGGAGCCATCAGGCGCTGCCATCTCGCATGAAATCATCTGGCTCCAGTGCATAAGTCTGCGCAACGAGGATGCTCTCCAAGAATGGTTCCTGAGGTTCGCCGAAAGTCCGCAGGGGGGTTGCAGCGGGCGGCTGGTTCCACAGTGTTGGCGCGAGTATGGGTTCTGCGCAAGAATTTGTCAATCCCCCCTAAGTTGCATTTTCCCTGTCACATAGCGCCGCAAAGTGGTAACCGACTGGCGATTACGGAAGGCTTCGCGGCCTACCTGCTAGTGCCATTTACTCGGAGTCTAATTTCCCCTAGTCTGCAAGCAAGTCTGGCCGGTGCAGCGGGCTTAAGCCGCTGGTTGTTGACCAGCCCAGACGTTAAGTTTTGCTTATGGCTTATCTATCTGCGCTTCCAAATCAGGACCGTCTCCGGGTTGTCGCGGCCGACAGTACTGCGTTAAGCACCCAGTTGTTGGTCGAGGCCCTCGCGCGCGATCCGAACCTGCAGGTTGTGGAGTCGGCTTCCAACGCACAGTCCATGCTGCAACTGCTCAAGCACGAGAGGCCGCAGGTAGCCGTGGTCAGCGCGTCGTTCGGCGAAGACCATAGCGCAGGATATGAGCTGGTCCGCGAGATTCGCGCGCAGTTACCCGCTACGCGCGTAGTCGTGTTGCTCGACGCTTCTGAGCGTGCTGCGGTGGTCGAGGCCTTTCGCGCCGGGGCGCATGGGGTGTTCTGCCGTACAGAGCCTTTCCGGCTGCTCCCCAAATGTATTCAGTGCGTGCACCGGGGCCAGGTGTGGGCCAGCAGCAGCGAATTACACTTTGTGCTGGAAGCGCTGGCCAAGCCGGCCTTTCCGAATCTGCAGACTAACGCTGGCGCACTGCTTTCCGCCCGCGAGATGGACGTGGTTCGCTGTGTCGCTGAAGGCCTCACCAACCGCGAGATC
Source organism: Terriglobales bacterium (assembly GCA_037442635.1). Lineage (GTDB taxonomy): Bacteria > Acidobacteriota > Terriglobia > Terriglobales > Acidobacteriaceae > Sulfotelmatobacter. The sequence goes on from JBBIPV010000008.1 coordinate 54,043, forward strand.
GCGCAGCGCCTCAAGCTGACCGAGCACACCGTCAAGAACTACCTGTTCCGCATTTTCGACAAGCTGGGCGTCTCCAGCCGCGTCGAAGTCGTGCTCTATGCTTTGGGCAATGGCGTGGCCCGCACGCCAGGCACGCAGACTGGGCGGTGGTCTCGCACCCCGGCCGCTTCCCCCAAAACCGCCGGATCGGTACCCGCTCCGGCGCGCAAGACGGCAATCTAACTCACAACATTCGGCGGTTTCTTACTGCTGCTGGGGCAGGCGGAAGTTCAGCGTGACATTCGTCTGCATGGCCGTGGGGCGGCCATTCACGAGGTGGGGCTTGAAGCGCCAGTGCTTCACAGCATCCATGGAGGCCCGGGTCAGCAGAGGCGATCCTCGCACCACCAGCGCATCTTCGACTTTGCCGTCCGGACTGATGTGTACTTCAAGCACGACCGCTCCCTGGATCCCCTGCACGCGCGCTTGCTCCGGATAGTCCGGTTCCACGCGCTCCACCAGGCTGCTCTCCGCTTCTATTGGAGAGACGCTCACTACATCCTGCGCCCCGCTCGAGGGGGCGTTCGGCGCCGGCACCTGCTTCCGACCCTGCGCTGTGCGCAGCACCCACTGACCGCCTTCATACACCAACAGGCCTCCGGCTGGAACCGTGCTGCCAGGCTTGGGTGGAGCGGGCGCGGATTGGGCCCGTGTCGCGGGACTCGCGGCAACCGCAGAATGGTCTGTGGTTGGCGCGCTTTTCTCCGCCATGGCCCCGCTCCCGGGATTTGTCTCTGGCGGTGGGCTCACCACCTCCGGTGTCTTCTGCGAGGCGACGTTCGTCTGCTTCGTCTTCCCGGGCCCGGCTGCGGAGTTTGCGATTCCCTTTTGCAGCGCGAAATGCTGAGCCACAAGGATCCCCAACAGCACTGCGGAGACCACAATGCCGGCTCCCAGCAGCCACGTGCCCCAATCGAATCTGCGGCCCGCCTTCGGCTTCTCCGCCGCCGCAACCACTTTAGGCGGCTTCGGACGCGCCTTAGCCGATGCAACCGGCGTAGGTCCGATCGCAGCCGGTGGCTGCGACGCCTGCAGCGGCTTGGCGGCCCGCTCCAGATTCGAAAGCGCTCGGCCCGCCAGCGCTTCCATGAGTTGCTCATCCCGTTCTTCAAACGCTGATGGACGGGAAGACAACAGCTCAAAAAGCCCGAGCAGCGTTTCTCCGCGCTGCAGCGGCATCACGATGACCGACCGCACGCCCAGTTGAAAGGCGGCCTCGATATCGGCTCTGGAGTCTGCCAGAACGTCGTCCGTGCGCTGCGTCTTGCCGGTCCTTACGCATTCTCCGGACAAGCCCGACGAGGTGTCCAGCCGCGATCCCAGTTCCGGCGCCGTCGGGCCGCTGCTGGCGCGACACACCATTTCTCCATCCCGCTTGAGTACAATCGCCGCGCCCGTGGCTCCCGTCGCCACGCACGCCTGCTCAACAATTTCATTGAGCACTACTTCCAGCGCCAGGTCTGCGGAAATCTCCGGCGAAAATCCCCCGCCGCTCAGCGCGTTAAACCGCGCTGCCAGTTCGCCAAAATCAGACTTCAGTTTGATTTCGTCGAGCTGCGGACGGGATGCGGTTGCGGGCACATCGGAAGGGTTCGGTACAGACTTCGAGGACTGCGGCATAAGAGGCGCGCCAGGTTCGGAATCCATCCTTTGAGCGGAGTTTCAACCCAAACCTTCGGGTTGTCAATAGCCGTGACGGGCCAGTAACATGTGGCCGTCGCGATCAGGGAGGCGCCCGGTGCAGCGGCGAGTCCGATCGTGAAGCGCGCTTATCTCATGAAGCCAAAGTTCTTTCGGTCCGCGTCCCATTTCCAGAGGTGGCTGCTAGACAACCATAACAAGCTCTCTGAACTGTGGGTCGGCTTCTACAAGAAAGCTTCTGGTAAACCCAGCATCACTTATCCCCAGAGCGTGGACGAGGCTCTGTGTTTCGGTTGGATTGACGGCGTCCGCCGCAGCGTCAACACCCTCGCCTACGCCGTCCGCTTCACGCCCCGCAAGCCGAAGAGCCAGTGGAGCGCCGTAAACATCAAGCGCGTCCGGGCACTCATGGATGCCGGGCGCATGCGCTCGCCCGGCCTGCAGGCATTCGAAGGCGCCCGGAGCCAGGTGCGCGCGTATTCCTACGAACAACGTCACCAGGCGCGATTCCAACCGGCTGATGAGCGCCGCTTCCGAGCTAACCGCACCTCATGGGAATACTTCCAGAAGCAACCGGCCTGGTACCGGCGCACGGCTACCTTCTGGGTGGTGAGCGCCAAAAAGGAAGAGACAAGGGCGAAGCGCCTCGCCGCGCTCATCGCCGACTCAGCACGCGGTAAGCCTATCAAACCGCTCGCCCGCCCGAGTGTCCCAAAACGGCAATGACCAGAGTAATCGGTAAACGGGGACGGAGCATTTTCTCTGCCGTCAATGGTAGTCTTGTGTTGGTAGAATTACGTATCATTGACGTGTGTGAAACGATCTCAAGCTGAGCGTAATCGATCCCCCCTGAACTTCTTTGACGAAGCGTCTCAACCTAACGTAGCGACACATCCATTTGGAGTTTGAACAATGCGGATCGCGGTCGTCGGTTCCGGGTATGTAGGGCTGGTGGCGGGAGCGTGTTTTGCCGATCTCGGACACGATGTAGTCCTGGTGGATAACGACCAGCGCAAGCTGGCCGCCCTGAGGGGCGGGCAGGTGCCGATCCACGAAAAATTCCTTCCAGAACTTCTCAGCCGCCATAGCGGGCATCGCCTCACTTTCTCCGACAACCTGCAGCAGGCCGTGCGCCTCAGTTCTGCGATTTTCGTCGCCGTCGGCACCCCGCCGACCGAAAGCGGAGAGGCCGACCTCTCCTATGTTGAATCCGTCGCCCGGGAAATCTCCGGCGGCATTGACGATTACAAAGTCGTGGTCGAAAAGAGTACCGTCCCCGTCTACACCAGCGAATGGGTGCGCCGGATCATTCTGCGCAACGGCACCGATCCGGAGAAGTTCGACGTTGCGTCGAATCCCGAGTTTCTGCGCGAAGGAACGGCCGTTACCGACTTTCTCTATCCCGATCGCATTGTGATCGGCTGCGACAGCGAGCGCTCCGCAAAGGTTCTGTGCGAAATCTATGCGCCTTTGACCGATGGCAGCTACTACCGTCGTTCTGACGCCATTCCGCAGCCCGATGGGTCTTCGATCCCCGCACCTATCATCACCACCAGCACCAAGAGCGCGGAATTGATCAAGCACGCTTCCAATGCCTTCCTGGCCATGAAGATTTCTTTCATCAACGCGGTCGCTTCCGTCTGCGAGTCGGTGGGGGCCGACGTCAACCAGGTCGTCCACGGGGTCGGCACCGACGCGCGCATCGGACCCCGCTTCCTCAATCCTGGCATCGGCTACGGCGGGTCGTGCTTCCCGAAAGATGTGATGGCCTTCCGCGCCGTCGCGCGCGAGAGCGGTTACGATTTCCGCCTGCTCGATGAAGTCATGCGCATCAACGAAGATCAGCGCCAGCGTTTCCTGCGCAAAGTGCGCAGCGCGCTATGGACCTTGCGCGGCAAGAATTTGGGTGTACTCGGCCTCGCCTTCAAGGGCGGCACCGACGATATCCGCGAGTCCCCTGCTCTGTTTCTGGTGCAGGCGCTGCTGCAGGAAGGCGCCAACATTACGGCATACGATCCCGCCGCCATGGAGCGCACGCAGGAAGTGATGAACTCCGGCATCAAGTTTGCGAATTCACCCTACGAGGCGGCGCGAGGCGCCGATGCCCTGCTGATCCTCACCGAATGGGAAGAATTTGCCAATCTCGAGGTTGGGCGGCTCCGCCAGGAACTCAAGTATCCCATCGTGATTGATGGCCGGAACCTGTATGATCCTGCCGTGATGGCCGCCGAGGGCTTCACCTATTACAGCGTGGGCCGGGCTGCCTCGCATCCCGATGGCGTGCCCGCCGCGATCCTGAGGAACGGCCACAAAGCATGAGCCCGCAACGCGCGCTGGTCACCGGTGGGGCAGGATTTCTTGGCTCCCATCTCTGCGATGCTCTGCTGGGCGAAGGCTGGAGCGTGGTGGTCGTGGACAACCTGCTCACCGGCCGCCTGGCCAATATCGAACACCTGCGCCGTGATCCCCGCTTCGAGTTCCTCGAGAAAGACATCTGCGACCCCTTCGACGTGGGCAAAGTGGATTACGTTTTCCACTTTGCCAGTCCGGCAAGCCCGGTAGACTATAGCATCCACGGCATTGCCACGCTGAAGGTGGGCTCGCTCGGAACTTTCCACGCTCTCGACATCGCTCTTCAGTACGGAGCGAAATACCTCGTCTCTTCCACCTCCGAGTGCTATGGCGATCCGCTGGAGCATCCGCAGAAGGAAACCTACTGGGGCCACGTCAATCCGATCGGCCCGCGCTCAGTCTATGACGAAGCCAAGCGCTTCACCGAAGCCGTCACCATGGCCTACCGCCGCTATCATAAAGTGGACACACGCATCGTTCGCATTTTCAATACCTATGGTCCGCGCATGCAGTTGAATGACGGCCGAGTCGTTCCCAACTTCATGAGACAGGCGCTGCGCGGCGAAAATCTCACCGTTTACGGTGAAGGCAACCAGACCCGCAGCTTCTGCTACGTCAGCGATGAGATTGACGGCTTTATGCGCCTGGCCAAGTCCGACGAGCATCTGCCGGTGAACATCGGCAACCCAAACGAGTTCACCATCCTCGAGTGCGCGCAAATCGTGTTGAAAGTTACGGGATCGAAAAGCAAAATCGCCTACGAACCGCTTCCGCAGGACGACCCCAGGCAACGACGCCCCGATATCACCAAGGCGCGCCGTCTGCTGGGCTGGGATCCCAAGGTGAATCTTGAGGCGGGACTCCGCCTCTCGCTCGACTATTTCCGCAAGGCGGTAAGTGTCGAAGCCGGCGTGCGTTAGCTGGTCGGGTGAGTCGCCGCGACGAAGTCGGTGAGTTTCTTCACGTTTTCCCGTTCTTCCTTCGTCTTCAGCTCGAAGGCCACGCCCATCCCGTAGCCGGGATGTGACGCCTGCACAGTACCGCGCAACCGCAGTTTCATCTTATATGTGCGAACCACAATTTCGACCGAAGATCCCGTGATGAAGGGCAGCGGAACTTCCAGGTAGCATCCGCCGGAACTCAAGTCGGCCAGACAGCAGTGAGTCGGAACACCCGATCCGGTGCGGTAGACCTCCGCTCCAAGGCGGCAGGAGTAACGAGTTTCGGCGCGCCGGTTGTCGGTCTCCAGCTGGCCCGTGCCCGGGGTCTGCCGCCCGTGCGCCCCCTCGGGCCCCGGCTCGGATTGCTTCTCCCCTTGGGTGTGGTCGGCCGCAAACGCCATGGCGGGTTGCAGCAGTTCTTCGACGTCGACGGTCACATCGGGAAGCTGTTCGGGTTGCGCCTCGGTCGGAAGATTGGCGCTGAGGAATTCCTCGATGAGGCGCCGCGACGCTTTCGGCACGTCTGCAAATTGCACGCCGGCGCGGCCGTTCCAGTCCTGCCACATCACCTGGCCGGAGAGGCGAACGCTCGCCGACTGTCCCGGAAGACGAAATTGAAAATAGATTTTGCCCTGCGGGGGAAACTTCTTGCCAAACAGCACCTGCATCCCATCCTGGGCCAGATTCACCAGCGTGGCTTTTTCCTGCGCCACGTTGGCATAGTCTACCGTGGCATGGGTATGCACGTTGGCGCGCCCGCTTTTGCGTTTGTCCCTGCCCATGGCCGCGCGGGCCGCGCGCAGACTGCTCTTGGCACGTTCGTACGCCACTGGCTTGTACAGCACGAAGTTCACGCCCAGCGAGAACATATCGCGGATGTTGTCCTGGCCGGAAACCACGGCCACCGCCAGCATGGAATCATTCAAACGCGAGGTGCGCGTCTCCCGCAGCAAGCTGATTACTTCCGAGTTCGACGTGCCGTCCACGATGATCGCGTCAAATCGGTCTTGAGCCAGGCGGAACGCCGCCCGCGAAAAATCGGGACAAGATTCGACGCCAATGCTGAGTTCTTCCAGCACCTGGCGCAGCACCTGGGCTGCCGCCTCATCCGCGCATACCAACAGGGCAGAGAGATTCATCGTGGCGTCATCGTAAAACTCGTCCGTTCCACCTCACAAGTTACCGGAGTCACGAGTCGAGCGGTCCCAACCCCGCAAGCCGCCTGTTTTCAATCGTGACCTCAGTAATCATTTGGGTGACAAAAGGCCAACGTGCCGGCGTTGGACTGTCGTGCTTTGACGCCGTCGTCACCCGTTCCTAGGATGAAGCATGGCGATGTAGATCGCACGGCTGCTGCTGTGTCTGCGGGCGGCTAGGTGCCCTGCCATGAGCATGTAAGCAAGGCGGATCAGTGGAGCGCCATCCCCCATCAGGCAGCTCTGTGTTGCGCGAAAGGGCATATGACAACGACGAAGAGTCGCGGGTTCTCGCTGCTTGAACTGCTGGTCACCATTGCGATCGGCCTCACCGTGGCCAGCATTGCGACCATGGCCTACATGCCGGTGATGAAGCAGCAGCATCTCACGAACGCTTACAACCAGACTCTGACGGCCTTGCGGCGCGCCCACGACCAGGCCGCCGGCGATATGCGCATTTACGTCGTCAGCTTTACCGCTCCGGGCACGATCACGGTCACTCAGAACACGATCAGCGGACCCGTTTTGTTCACCTCCGTGTTGCCTTCCGACGTGACGTTCCACGTCGAACCGGGGGTCCCCTCGTCGCCGACGGTCGCGCCCACCACGCCGGATGGATTCGGCTCGGCTGGCTACGCTATTGACTTCGATCAAGGCGTGCCGCCCGGCGGCGGCACCGTGGTGCAGTTCAATCCCGACGGCACGGCGACCGACGCCAACGGCAATATCAATAATGGCGTCGTCTATTTTGGCCGCGTCGGCGACCTGTATTCCTGCCGCGCCGTCACTTTGTGGGGCGCCACCGGTCGCGTGCGCGGCTGGCGCCTGTACAAAAGCGGCGCCGCTTACGCCTGGAGCCAGCAATGACGGAGACCACTTCCATGGAAACACATACTTCCAACCGGCAACAAGGCTTCACGCTCGTCGAGGTCATGATTTCGACCGTCATCCTCACCATCGGGCTGGTGTCGGTGCTGGGCGCGCTCTGCGTCGCCGTCGCCGCCAACCAGAGTGCGCAGCAGGACATGATTGCCCGCCAGTTAGCCTCCGAGGCAATCGAAAGTGTCTACACCGCGCGCAACGATTCGGAACTGAGCTGGGGACAGGTCAATAACGTCACCAATGGCGGCATCTTCATGGACGGACCTCAGTCGGTGATGTGCCCCGGTCCGGACGGCATCCTGGGTACGGCCGACGATGCCCCCTGCCTGACCCCCACCGGCGCCACCTGCCCGAATGGCGGCATCCAGTGCCTCACCGAGCCGGGGCCGGACGGCATCCTCGGCACCGCCGACGACGTCACACTTTCACTGAGCAACTACACCCGGCAGATTCAGATCACGCCGCTCTTTGTCAGCGGCAACATCCAGCCGGCGCTGCGACAGGTCGCAATCACCATCACTTATTCCGTCCCCCAGTCGACCGGCCAGAAAACCTACGTGATCACCGAATACGTTTCGGCCTACCACTAAGAGGGAGAGTATGCGCCAAGAGAAAACAACCCGAGGATTCACGCTGCTGGAGTTGATGATCTCCATGGCGCTGGGACTGATTGTTCTGGCGGCCGCGGCCATGCTGTTCCAAAAAGCCGTGAGCGTGAACTGGGTCACCTCCCAGCGAGCGGAACTGCAGTCCGATTTTCGCGGCGCCTCCAATCTGCTGGAACGGGACATCGGCATGGCCGGCTCCGGCAGCCTGGGTCAGCAGGGCCTGGCCGCAGGCAGCGTCGCCCTGCCGGTCTCTGGTACAGCGTCAGTTTATCCATGCAGCTCGACCACGTGTAGCTATGTGAATGGCGTTCCCATTGCCTATCCAGGCACCGCCCCTGCCCACTATCTCTACTCGGTCATACCCGGACCGAATCTCGGCATCGCGGTTAATGGCCAGGTCACCGACACTCTTACTCTGAGCTACACCGACGCCAACCTCGCCCTGAACTGCTACACGGTGACATACAGCAGCGCCACGGCGCTGATTTTCACGCTGCCCGCCGTCCTTCCCACAACCTGCATCCTGCCGAACGGCGTATCGGTGCCCCAACCCCTGAACGATCCGGTGGTTGGACTTCAAGTCGGCGACACGATCATGATCAGCACCACATCCGGTCCGGCAGCCATTGGCGTGGTCACGGCTCCCGTGGCGGCCGCCACTTGCGGCGGTCAGCCCTGCTACACCGTCACCTTCGGCGCGGGCGATCCGGGCCACGTCAATCAGCCCACCATCGCCACCGGCAGCATCCTGTCGCTGTCCGGGACCACCCTGACTTCAGCCGTGCGCGTGGTCATCATTACCTATTATCTCGATCTTTCTCCGGTGGACGGCACCACGCCCCGGCTCATGCGCATTCAGAGCGGCAAGGCGCCCGTCCCGGTAGCCGAGAACGTCTCGTATTTGAAATTTACCTTCGACGTGGACAACGGCGGAGTCTACTACGCCAGCCAAGCCACTCTGCCCGCGGGAACGACTCCCGCCATGATCACCAAGGTAAACATCGCGCACATGACCATGCGCAGTCAGATGCACGGCTCCAGCGGCTACCAGGGGCTGGATTTGCAGACTTCCATCACTCCCCGCAACTTGACGTTCGGACAGGAGTACCCGATTTCCGGCTCCTCCTATTGAGATCCGCGCCTTTGGCGCCAGGAAGAACCTTGAAGAAACTGAAGAAACCTATGAGCACGAAGAAGACGAGGATGAGGAGATACCCGATGCAGAGCAACCAGAACCATTCCCGAGGATTCACCCTGATCACCTCCCTCCTGATGCTGATTTTGTTGTCCGGATTCGCGCTTGGCCTGCTCATGATGGTCAACACCGAGCAGCGCGCCGGTGGCTACGATCTGAATCACAACTACACGTTCCACGCCACCGAAGGCGCGATCGAAAAGATGAGTTCCGATCTGGCCAGCCTGTTCCGCAACGTGCAGGCTCCCAATGCAGCGCAGATCTGCGCCCTGAGCAACAACTATCCGACCTGGGATACAACCGTCACTTACCCGATTTACAACGTCGCGCCCATCCCGGCAACGGCTGGCGCAAATCCTTGCACTGGAACCCCGACGACAGTTTGGGGACCGATCTCAGCCGGGCCGAATGCCGGTCTGTACGCGCAAATCATCCCCGTCTCCATGAACGCGGAAGCACAGCGGCCTACCGGTGAAACGGTCAGCATGACCCGCACCGCCGAAGTCGCGCTCATTCCCGTTTTCCAGTTCGGTGTTTTTTCGGATTCCGATCTGTTCTTCGGCCGCAGCCCGAACCTCGGATTCGCCGGGCGCGTCCATACCAACGGCGACCTTTATCTCGGAGTCGCTGATGGTGCGAACCTGGTTTTCGGCGACCAGTTGGCGGCGTTCGGCAACGTCATTCGCCAGCAAATGGATAACGGCGTAGTTGCCGCTGGCAACAACGACGGGGGCACGGTCATGATCCCCACTGCCGCTGGAGGTTGCGCGGCCCAGATGGGCAACATCCCGGCCGCTACCCCCAGCTCTACGTGCATTGACGTCGCGACCACCTCGCTGGGAGCAAGCCTGGGCAGCGTTACCGGCGGCCACGGCTCGGCCCAGAATTTGGCTTCCTGGAAGACGGTTTCGCAGGGCACGTACCACAGCATGCTGATTGACGGCAACGGCAATCCGCTCACCGGCCTTGCCGGCACCAATAGCACCGGCGCCACCAATCTGACTCTGCCTTTCGTGGGCGGCACATCAGGCAACTCCTCCACCCAGCAGATCCAGATCATCCGCCAGCCCCCCGCCACAGAAGACCCGACCTCCGTCCTGGGTTCTTCCCGCTTGGCCAATCAAGCGCAGATTCGCGTGATCCTCAGCGACACCGAAGCCGGTCTGCACCTCCCCGGCTGGAATGGTGATACGACGCAGGACGTCTATCTCTCCAGCCTGGCTCCGGCCGGGTTTAACACGATCGGCAGCAGCGCCTTCTCGCAGAACGGAATCACGGTGAACGGCAAGCCGTACGTTTACTACTTCGGCGAAGCCTGGTGCGGCGTCTTCTCGAGTACGATCGTGCCCAACCCCTTCAACCAGTGCTCGAGGGACCCCAATTTTGCGCTTCCGGTCTCTTATGCTCAGGTGCCCTGGGGAACAGCGCCGCTGACTGCAGCCAACACCCAGACTCCTTACGCCACTTACGAGTGGCCGATTCTCGGCGGCTGGCTGATGGTCGAAACCAAATGGGCCAGCGACGGCAACTGGCACGGCGTCACCAAGGAATGGCTGGGACTGGGCTTTGCGCGCGGGGTCAGCGTGCCCACGCAGCCCGGCATCTCGGCCACGAACGTCGCCTGTACGCCTCCGGCCCTGAACAACCTGGCCACCCAGGGATGCAACTTCCTGTCCGATCACACCAACGCGATTCTGTACCTGCAGCAAACCGCTGACCGCAACGGTGACGGCTCCGCCTCCACCGCCGCCGACGATTTGGGCAACAATCACAATGTCAATAATGGCGCCAGCGCTGTGCTCAACACGCTCGGCGGCCCCAACTCGCAGTACAACTGGTACCCCATCAACCTCTACGACACACGGGAAGGGGAAAACAACGACACGCGCACCGGCACATTCCCCTTCACCACTAACTGCGGCGGCTCGACTTGCACCAACAACACCGGTGCCGCCGGCATTCCGACCGGCACATCCAACGGCATCATGAACGCCGTCGAGCTGGATGTGGGCAACCTGCGCAACTGGCTGCTGGGCAAGACGGGCACGCCCACCGGCCAGAACGTGGACTATGCCACGCAGAACGGCTACATCCTGTACTTCTCCGACCGCCGCGGCGAGAATATCGCCGCCGCCGCCGCCGCACCGGTTTGCGTCGGCTGCCGTCCGACCGACAACCTGGGTGAATACGGGTTTGAAGACACAGTGAACTACAACCCCGGCGCTCCCTTCGCCCCCAATGGCGCGCTCGAACCAGTCAACTACAACAGCATTTCGCCGGAAGACGTTAACGGAAACGGGGTGCTCGACACCTATGGTGTTAAATACGTAGGCGACGCTTACGGCACCAACGCCGCCAACGCTACCGACGTCAACCTCCCGCGCAACCCGTTCGCCATCCGTGTGCCTACCTTCACGGTCGGCCGCGCCAACCGGGTCACCGGCGCGCGGCACGTGTTGAAGCTGGTGGATGGCTCGCTGGGCAACGTGCCCACGCAGCCGCCGGGGAACGCCACCAACAACTGCACGCAGACCGCGGCCAACCCCACCGCTTGCGGTGGATTCACCGTCGCGGCCGAGAACCCCGTCTACCTTCTAGGTAACTACAACTCCAACTGCCCGGCAGCGGTGGCGGGCGCTTTCTCACCCTGTACTCCTAACAATACCAAGTACGATCCCACATGGACGGGCGGCGCAGAGCCAGTGCACGCGGCGGCGGCCATCATCGCCGACACGGTGACCCTGCTCTCCAATAATTGGCAGGATGCGGGAACGCTGACTGCCACAAACGTGCCGTCGCAAGCCGCAGGCAGCCTGGCCAATCCGGTCAACACCCCGGCTGGACAGAACGTGCCGGCGGCCACGCCGAACCGCATCGCGACCACCAGCTACTATCGCGTCGCGATCGCGGCCGGCAAGAACATCGCATTCGTCAACGTCGCCCAGAATCCAGAGTTCGCTTACGGCATGGACGGCGGCGTGCACAACTTCCTGCGCTTCCTCGAAGACTGGGGCGGCGTACCCGCTGGTTTGGGCGGCACCGGAAACCAGCAGCAGCTCTACTACAAAGGCTCGATCGTAAGCCTTTACTGGAGCATGTATAACACCGGCCCGTTCAAGTGCTGCAACCTGGTGTACAACCCGCCGGACCGTCAATACACGTTCGACTCACTGTTCTCGGTGCCCACCAACCTGCCGCCGGGAACCCCGATGTTCCGCAACGTGGACAACCTGAGCTACCGCGAGAACCAGGTGGCTCGAACCAACTAGTCGCTCACCGCGCTGATCCGAAGCCCCAGCCGCATTGGCCGGGGCTTTCGCATTTTGGCAAAGAAGACGCAGACGTGGGGACAGCTGTCGCGCTGAGTCCCTCCAGCTCCGCTCGACGGACCGCCGCAACTTCATCTACACTCTCCCCACCGCATTTGTTCGGCTGGGGAGGACTCCGTGCCTGCCATTCGTGCCATCTTCTGGGATGTCGGAGGTGTGCTGCTCACCAACGCCTGGGACCGCACCCAACGTATGGCCGCGCTCGAACATTTCCGCCTCGACGAAGAGGAGTTTCACGACCGGCACGAGATGGTTGTCTCGTCCTTTGAGCGCGGCAAGATTACGCTCGATGAATACCTTGATCGCACCATCTTCTACCGCACGCGTTCCTTTACACGCGAGGCTTTTTGGCAATTCATGTTTTCGCTCTCGCAGCCCTTCCCCGAGGTGATCGGATTTGCCCGCTCTCTAACTAAATGCGGCAAATACTTCATGGGAACGATTAACAATGAGTCCCGCGAACTGAACCTGTACCGCATCGAGCAGAACGGCTTCCGCGACATCTTCCAGGTTTTTGTGAGTTCCTGTTTCGTGGGTTTCCGCAAGCCGGAGCAGGATATCTATCGCATGGCGCTGGAGACGACGCAGATTCCACCCGAGGAATGCTGCTTCATCGATGATCGCTCTTTGAACCTGGAGTGTGCCCTGAAGTTTGGCATGCACACCATCGAGATGCAGACGCTCAAGGGGCTGCAGGAGCGCCTGACGAGCTTAGGCGTGAGCCTTTAGAAGGTCAGGAATTCTTTCGCTGGCTGGTCTTCGGCGGAGGTCCCGCCGGAATCTCCGACTCCAGCGACGTAAGCGTCAGATCGCTGGCCCAGCAGTCGGCCGCGAGTTTCCACTCTCCGTTGTTTTGCTTCGCGCAAACCCAAAGATACTTGCCGCGCTCTTCGCGGCGTTTGCCGGTGGAACTCGGAACCAGCGCCTTGCAGCGTCCGGCTTCATAGGCGAGATCGCCGACGACCTCGACGCGCAACGGTTCGACCTCCACTTCGCCCAGCCCGGAGTCGAGCGCTCCGAAAAAGAACTCCCGCACTGCCACCGCTCCGCGAATCGGCGGGCAGTTCGACCGCAGCACCAGCGCATCTGGAACGTAGAGTTCGAGCAGGTCATCCAAATGCTTGGTGTTGCAGGCCAGCACCCACTCCTGGGTGATGCGCCGGACCGCCGCTTCGGCGCGGCTCATTTCCCCGCGCAACGCCGCCGTCGGACGCGTCCTCTCCGATTCCCGTCCCGGTTCTATCGCTCCCCGGCCACCGCCGACTTCCTGCCCCCCGGGAAAATAATGGTGGTGATAATGATGATGGTAGTGATGCGTTTCCTGTCCTGACGGGCGGGTTGCCGGCGGCCGATTGACCACGGCCGGGCTGACTTCAGGCTCGGGATCGAGAAACGGGTTGGGATGAAGCGCAATCGGTCGCGGCCGGCGTTCCTCGCCAAACGATAGAGTAGATTCGGTGCCGCCCGCCTGGCCCGTAGACGCTCCGCACATGCTGCAGAACCGGTTGCCGCCGCGATTGCGGTGTCCACACACCTTGCAGACACCGGCCGCTGAGGGTCCGGTAAGCTCCTGTGCGACGTCGCCGGCTGCCTGCTCCGCATCGGTTTCGGCGGTGAGGCGCTGCGCCGCTTCCAACGCTGCGGCCATCGGATCTACTCCCGACGCGGGACGCCGCATCTCCGCTTCCAGCCGGCGGTAAAGTGCGTCGGTCTCGGAATTGCCGGCCGGTTCCGCTTCAGAAGCTGTACCCGAATGCCTGGGATTCTTCTTTTCTTTGTCCACGATTGGAATCACCCCGCCCTGGGGTCATTCTAGCCCAGCCGCGCGCTCACCGGCTGGAAAACTCGACCTTGCCCTCGGTCTCAGTAGGGATGCCATTGCACGTGGCGGGACGATATCTCCAGGTACGCACCGTCGAGAGAACCCGGCGGTCACCGGCCAACCCTGCGCTCTCGAGAATCAGCGGGCTGTGCACGCGGCCATCAGTACCGACAATGAAGCTGACTCTTACCTTTCCGCCAAGTCCAACCGGAAAGAACAACGGATCGGGCGTGGTCAGAGCTCTGGGAGGCTCCAGGTCTTCGCAGCGCCGCGCCGCAAGGTGGGGTACCGTGACAAATTCGGCCGCTCGCGTCCAAGACCGGAATACTTGCCGCTCCCGGTTTTCGAGCACGCTGCGCGCCTGGTTCGGCAGTCGCAGGTTCGGCGCAGGGGTGGGGATCGCCGCCAGCATAGCAGCCGGGGAGGTGAGCACGAACAAAACCAGCCAGAGGCGACGCAACACGGGTCGTACCGTTCTCCCTCGGAAGGGACCAGATTACCCTCGTGCCGCAAATCCGGGGCCACCCGGCGAGCAAGGCTTCCCTTGCGGAAGAACGACTTACGGAAGTGGCGACAAGGCCTGAGTGAAAGCTCTTGCACATGAACAGCGTGGGATTGCGAGCAGCGGCTAACTCCGCGCTGTCCGTAAGGTCAGCAACGTGATCTCAGGTGGGCAGTTCAGCCGGATGGGAAGGCCGACCGTTCCCAGGCCACGGTTGGTGTATAGCGTCAGGTTACCGATGCGGTACTGTCCCCAGACATATTTTCGCGCCATGACTGGCAGGTACAGAGGCGGGACGAATGGGAACCTGACTTGGCCTCCGTGCGAATGCCCTGATAGCTGGAGATCCACATCGTACTGCGCGACGAAGTCCGCGTAGTCGGGTTCGTGCGCCAGCAGAACCGCGGCTTCGCCCCGTGGTCTTTGCTCAAACGTAGTTTCAGGATCCGCAGTGCCGCCCAGCACGTCGGTGACGCCTCCCAGCCAGAAACGCTGCCCGTCCGACTCGATCGGGACGCTTTGGTTAGCCAGCACGTTAATCCCTTGCTCTCGGAGCGCGTGCGTGACCACGTTCGGGTTAGTGAAGAAGTCGTGATTCCCCAGCACGGCCCACAAACCGAAACGCGCACGCATTTGCCGCAGCAGTTCTGCGCAGGGAGCAGCGTCCTGAGCGGCCCGGCCGTCGCCCCCGCCGAGCAAAGGCAGGGAGACGAAGTCCCCGACCAACACAATCAGGTCGGCCTGGAGACTGTTGACCATCGGGATCGCTTTGTGGAGAGGATGCTGGGAAAAATAAGCATCGTAGTGGAAGTCGCCCATCAGAGCGATGGTGAAGCCTTCAAGCCGTTCGGGCCAGCGCCGCAGGCCGATTTCCTGGCGCACGATTCGCGGATGATTCGGCGCGAGCAGGATCGAGTCGCCAGCTAACGCGGCCGCCGCCGCGGTGGCGGCCGCGCGCAGGAATCTCCGCCGGGTGCTGGGAACGAAGGACAATCAGTTCTGGGCCTAAAGTGTGAGTTCGCGCGACAAGCCGCTGCTCTCAGCATAACCCGGACCGGGAACCTCGCGATACAACAAGCCAATGTCGCTCAGAAACTGAACGAGGCCTGCAGATCAATGCGTCGGTTGGCGGAAGGAGACGAGAACGGTCCGCCCTGCAGCGAGTTGGAAACGTCAAACAGATGCGAGCCTAGGGTTCCGCCGGGGTTAGCTAGGTTGACATTGTTGAAAACGTTGCGTACGCCGACACCCAGCGTCAGGTTATAACGGCGGTCGCTGCTGGAAGACATCGCCATGGGACCGCCACCTCCAAAGAGTGGACCCCGCGGCCCGCCTCCGCCCCTTGGGCCGCCCCCCGGAGGGCCGCCTTGCCCTTGACTTCCCGCGCTGCTTTTGGTCCTGGCGCCGAAGCCGAAAGTCTTGGTGAGGCGTAAGTGCAGCACGAAGTGTGCCGGGCCCGTCTCGTAGTTGATGGGCAGCAGCTTGCCAGTTGCCCCTGAGGCGTCAAACGTTCCCAGGCGCGTGCAATAGATGCTGGAACCCGGCGCGTTTACCACTGATGGACAGGTAGTCGTCGAAACCAGGCCGGGGCGGTCGTTGTAGATGGAATCTCCGTTCAGGTCAATCGGCGAAGTGATGTTGAAGGGAGATCCCGAACTGGCCATCATCATCGGGCTCAGGCGAAACAAGTAAGGCAGGGCGATGCTGCCTCCGAAAAACAGTCTTTGCCGCGTGTCGAATGAGGCGCGCCCGTAATCCTGGCTGATGTCGTAGGAATTGGATGGAAAACTGGAAACTCCAGACGTGTCGCTATTGGCGTAGTTCAGGGTGTAGTAACCAAAGAGCTGAATTTTCGTTCCAATGCGCACATTCGAATTCACGATGAGCTGGTTTTGGCTGAAATTGCCTTCTGACACGTAGCGGTAGAGGTTGCCGCCTGTCACCGGGGCGCAGGCCGGCAGACCGGGCTGCGAGCAGGGCGTCCCAGGATAAGGGGCGTTGGCGTTAATCGTCAGAAACTGATCAAAACCTCGCGAGTTCAGATAAGTAACCGAAAGAGTAGCTGCCTTGGTGATCTGCCGTTCCACACTCACAGCCGACTGCAGCGTATAGGGCGCGTGCAGCCTGGGGCCGATCTGGTACACAGTAGAAGAGCTGGAGCCCGCTCCGCACTGGGAAATTGGCAGGTTGAGTGGTTGGTCGATTCCGGGAAAACAAGTCGGATTTTTGATGATGAACTGCTGCTGCGTGATGCCATTGAGGCGCTCTGCCTGCAGCATCTGTCCCGTCTGAAAGCGGTCGTAGAACAATCCGAACCCGCCGCGTAGAACCACTTTCGGGGGGGCGCTCCGTCCTCCCACCCCCCAGGCGAACCCGACACGGGGAGCCAAATCGCCGTGATCATGAATGCCATTCTGCGTTTCAAACCGGAGGCCGCCGCTCAGGGTTATGTTGGGCCGAATGCGCCAGTCGTCTTGCAGGTAGAGTCCGGCGTCGTAGTACGTAACCTCCGCGTTCGGCAGGCCCTGCGTCTGGACGAATTGCGTTGCGCCCGGAGCATTTGTGGCCCCGGCCTGCAGAGCCTGCTCTGCGCTCTGGTAGGCGGCCAGCGTCGGGAAGGTAAATGTACCGTTGAATCCCCCCGTGGAATTACTTGCGTCCCGCGTGGCTCGTAACCGTCCGCCGAATTTCACGATGTGATTGCCGTGAATCACCGAGGTGTAGTTCTGCAGTTCGGAACGGTCTTGTGTGTCGGCGCTGACGCCCTGGCCGCTGCCCCCGCCGACGAACGAACCCAGCACGCTGATCGCCGGGTGCGTGTCCACTGGGGTCTGCGTGCTGGCCTCGCGATTGAACTGGAAGCGAGTCTCGTTCACGACTTTGCTGCCCACTACCTGCGTGTCGCTGATCTGCACAGTGTGTTCGGTGGACTTGGAGTCGTACGCCTGCGACGCAAGACTCAGCGTGCCGGCGCCATCGTTGGTCTCGGTATCGCGGAAGTACTGATAGCGCGCGGTCAGCGTGTTGTTCTTGGTGACGGCCCAGTCGAGGCGGGGACTGAGGTTGGTCCGCTGTCGGGGGTTCGGAATGGACTCCGCCAGTTGGATCGGGTTCAAAGAAGAGTCGAGCACGTAGGCGTTGATTGGCGCCAGCTCATTGATGTTTCTGCGCTCAAAGTTGAAAAAGAACGAGGCATTCTTCCTGATCGGCCCGCCGACATTTCCACTGTACTGGGTGGAATCGTAAGCGGGCTCAACTCCGGCGAAAGGATTGCGCGAATTGAAGGCTGAGTCGTTTCCATTCACCTGCATCTGCCCGTGGAACTTGTCGGTTCCGGGCTTGGTGAAGATCTCAATCCGGCCGTAGCCCAGCTTGTCATACTCGGAAGAAAACGGATTCTGGTTGATCCGGATTTCGCGAATGGACGACTTGGGGGGAAGCTGGCCGGCGGTGAAGCCGTCAATATACATCTGCCCCCCGCTGGGACCGGCCGATGGCCCGGCGAGCGCCTCCAGATCCGATTGCAATTCGTCAGGATCGTCCGGCAGCGCCTCCAGTTCCTTGCCGGAGATCACGATAGCTCCCGCATTGCTGGCAGGATTTACGTCAATCGTCGGGGCCGTGTCCGAAACCTGCACTTTTTGCGTCTGCACTTCAATGCTCATTGCCACATTCAGCCGCATGGGCTGATCGGCGATCACTACGTTGTCGTTTTCGTAGAGTGTGAACCCTTCGGCGGCGACCGTTAGCGAGTACTTGCCCGGCGCGAGTCCCTTGAACTCATACACACCCTGCGAATTGGTTTGCTCTGTGATCGGGGCGCCGCTCGCCGGTGTCATTACTGCAGTGGCGTTGCTGATCGCCGCCCCGGAAGGGTCGGTAATTTGTCCGCGCAGCGCACCAGATGCGGTCTGGGCAGGAGCCGCAGTAGCAGAGAATGCAAGGATCAAAGAAACCAGCAAGACTGTTAAGAAACAGCGCACGTATGAATCCACCTTCATGACATGGTTCGACAGCTCAACTACAGTTCCTGCGTAAGAAGCCGACCGGGGATTCCTAGTTGCCGTTATCTCCGCTGGGCGCACCGCCCAAACTCCACGGCGCCAGCATCATCGCCTGGCTGGCGCTGGGTGCCGCTTGCAGAATCGGTTCCACTCCGCTCAACAGCGTAATCGCGGTGCTGCTGCCAGACGAGGCGCCCTGCGTCGCCACGATCATGACCGCGTCTCCCTTATGCAGATCGGCGAGCGCGACGGCGGGCATGCGGCTTAGCATCTGCTGAAAGTCGGGAGTTCCGCCATTGCGCATTCCCGCGCCCATGCCGCCCCCCATTCCAGCGCCCGCCCCCCCTGCGGGCCGGCCACCTTCAGCCGTCTGCCCGCTCGCTGCGGGCGGCGCCGACGCAGCACTCGCTCCCGGCCCCGTCGCTCCCGCCCCGCCACCGGTCATCGCCGCTTTCAAGCGCATCGCGATGCGCTGCGCCATTTCCGGCGGAAGGTTGTGGAGCTGTGAATCCGCCGTGATCTTCACCTGGACGCTTTTCTTGCTCAGCAAATCCTGAACCGTGAGGCTGCCCGCGGTTGCATCCACGGAACTGACGGTTCCGGCGACGTTGCGAAAGCTGCCGGTCACGACCTCCTCGGCTGTGAACTCGGAGCCATCGGAGCTACGCGCACCTCGAGCCCGCAGCTGATCGCCCGGCTGGATCTCCCGCAGAGAGCTCGGTTGGGCATCTTCGAACTTGACCGAGTCGGGAGCGTAGCGGCGAAAAATCGTCTCCTTCGAGGTATGTACAGCGATGGTCTTGGTCGCGCCGAAGCCGGTCACCGAAATCGAAACTGTTCCTCCAGCTGTATCGACCCCGCTGACCAACCCTCCCATGCCGCGCTTCTGCCAGTCCTGCCGCAGCTTCTCCTTGCGCGTCTCGACATCCATCAGCTTCATGACCACGATGGATGCCGCCATGAGGGTCTTTCCGTCGTCCGAAACCTTCCCACCGGCCAGGATGCGGTCGCCCACCTGAAGATCTCGCAAGTCGGCCGGAGTGGCGTTCTTGAGGTCCTTTTCGCCAGGCGGAATGCGCACAAAACGGGTGGCTGGCTGCACGGTGACGGCAACTTCCGGCCCTGAGTCCGGAGTAAGAGTAATGATGTTACCGCTAATGGCCTTGATCGCTCCGATCCGCCTGGTCACCTGCGTCGGAGCGGATTGCACTTGCGCCTCGCCCGCCCAGACGCCACTCCCGGACGCCGCCTTACCCGCCCCTGCGAGGCTGGTCAGATTTCCTAGGACCGCAATCGCCAACACATGTCTTGCCAGCATAGGCATCTCCCCTACTGTACATGGGACGACCGTCGGAACTCCATGATTTACAAAGTTTTACCTTGGGCGGAGTTCGTTTACTAATCAGCCGTTCCCGACGGCGGGAACGGTTATCGGGCACCCAGGCTGCCAATAGACGGTCGACCGAGCCACAGCTACGATTCCTCTAAGGCAGGTTGGGCAAATCTGACTCCTGGATGCGTGTATCTACCACATGCCGCGTGGTTTGCTGGGCCCTGCTCGTCGTGCTCCCATCTTCGCTGATGGGCCAGAGTCCGGTCGCCATTATTCACGCCCAGGGAGGAGTCTGGGTCAATGGCAGCGAGGCCCGGGATGCGGCCGCGATCTTTGTGGGGGATGTGCTGGAAACCAAGACCGGCTTTTCCGCCACCTTGAACCTGGAAGGGGTTAGCGTCCTGCTCCGGCCCGAAACTGTGGCAACGCTCGACAATGGCGTCCTCGCCCTCGACCACGGCAGCGTTTCGGTCGGCACCAATGTGGGTTTCAAGGTGCGCGTAAACTGCCTCACCGTGGTCCCCGTCCTCAACGACTGGACTCAATACGATGTCACGGATTTAAACGGAACGGTGCAGGTAGCAGCTTCGAAGAAAGACGTGAATGTGGACCGCACCGTGAGCCGCCGAAAGCCCGGTTCAGAAGGCGGGAATGCGCAGGGAGCAGCGGTTCACGAAGGGCAACAGGGCAACTACGACGAATCCCAGCTGTGCGGCGCGCCCGCTCGTACGACCGGCGCCGGCTGGAGCGTGAGCCCGAAGTGGATCGCGGTTGGAGGAGCCGGCGGCACCGCTGTCCTGATCTGCCTGCTGGTCCTTTGCCAGGGAAATGGGGGCAAGCAATCGATTAGTCCGTCCTCCCCCTAGCCCGTTCAGCAGCCTGCTTCACAGGATGCGCTCGTGGGTATAGTCAGCTGCCTCAAGTGCCGAGAGCAGTTCGGCAATGTGCTCCGGCCCGCGGGTTTCCATGGTGATGTCAATGGCGGTATCGCCCAGATTGACGCCGTGGTAGGCGCGGTCGTAGGAGGTTTCCACAATGTTGGCGCGATGTTCGGCGAGGATCCCGGTCAGCCGGTGCAAAGCTCCGGGGTAATCCGGAAGGTGAACGCGCAAGCGCACCAGACGCCCGTCTTTGACCAGGCCGCGCTCGATGATACGTGAAAGCAAGGTCACATCAATGTTGCCGCCGCAAACCAGCACAGCAACCCGCTTCCCTTCGACCGCGAGCTTGCGGTTCAGAACGGCGGCCAGGGCCGCCGCCCCGGCCCCTTCCGCGAGAGTTTTCTCCCGCTCCAGCAGCAGGAGAATGGCGTTCGCGATCTCCTCCTCTTCAACGGTGACGATGTCGTCCACGTATTTTTGCACGAGAGGAAGCGTGCGCTCGCCAGCCCGGCGTACGGCGATGCCGTCGGCAATGGTGGTCGCGGCTTTCAGAGTAACCGGCTTGCCTTCTGCGACCGCGGCTTTCATCGAGGGAAGCCGCGCGGGCTGCACTCCGTAGATCTTTACGTTAGGCCGGGTTTCTTTGACGGCGCAGGCGATGCCGCCGATCAATCCGCCGCCGCCGATCGGTGCAACGATCACCTCGACCCCGGGATGCTGCTCCAGAATTTCCAATCCCAGAGTTCCCTGCCCGGCGATCACGGCTTCGTCGTCGAAGGCGTGGATGAGCGTCAGGCCATCCCGCCGGCCGTTTTCGACCGCTTTGGCGAAAGCCTCGTCATAGTTGGCCCCCTCCAGTACGACCTCGGCGCCATAAGCGCGCGTGGCCGAAACCTTGGTGAGCGGCGTGGGCAGCGGCATGAAGATGCGCGCGCGCACGCCGTGGCGCCCGGCATGATAGGCCACACCTTGCGCGTGATTTCCGGCGGAGGCAGCGATAACGCCCCGCGCCCGTTCCTCCTGGCTGAGCGTGAGCAGTTTGTTCAGCGCCCCACGCTCTTTGAATGCGCCCGTTCGCTGCTGGTTGTCGAGCTTGAGGAAGATCGTGCTGTAGGTCAGCCCGGAGAACGCTTCGGAGCGCGGGCAGGGCGAAACTCGAATCTCGCCCTGAATTCTGCCCGCGGCCGCCTGAATGTCGGAAAGTTGGATCATGCCGGAATAGTCATCTTACCTGCGAACGGCGCGGCGCTGATTCGGAATTTCGATAGGGCCGATCGGATTTTCAAGCCCGCCTTACCCGACTTCGCCACCGCTCACAATTTGTCAGATCGTAGCGAGAGACTCCGCTATAATCTGCCCATCTTGATTCCGAACTAGCTGGCATGGACTTTGATCAGCTCATCACGTTTCTCGAAGTGGCCAAGCAGGGCAGTTTTTCGCGCGCGGGAGAAAAGGTGTTTCGCTCGCAGTCCGCGGTCAGTGCGCAGATCCGCCAGCTCGAACAAGAATATGGCGATCGCCTGCTCGATCGCTCCGGCAAGACGGTAAAGCTGACTCCGGCTGGGCAGGTTTTTTTCGAGTATGCCGAACGTTTGCGCAACCTGCGCGACGAGTCGCTGATGGCAGTCGCCGACCACAGTCGCACGCCCCGCGGCACACTGCGCGTCGGCGCCAATGAAGCCACTTGCCTTTACGTTCTGCCCGAGGTGTTCGCTGAGTTTTGCCGCCGCTATCCGCCCGTGCAGATCAGCATTTACCGCAATTTCAGCTACAAGATCGTCGAGAAACTGGAGAACGGCGCGGTGGACGTCGGCATTCTGACCCTGCCCATCCAGTCGCCCAGCCTGAAGATTCAGCCCATTTTCCGCGACAAACTCATGCTGATGGTCAGCCCCAGAAATCCGCTGGCCAAGCATAAGACGGTTCCGGTGCGCGACATCGTCAAGTTCCCGCTGCTCTTCCCCAAGACTGGACACACCCGCAGAATGCTCGACAAGCTGTTCCGTCCCTACCACGCCGAAGCCCAGGTGCGCATGGAACTGCCCAGCATCGGGATGATCAAGAGCTTTGTGGCCGCTGATCTGGGCGTGTCGCTGATCAGCGCTTCTTTTGCCCGCGACGAGGTGGACGCCGGCCGGGTCAAACTGATTGATCTGGAAGACGTTGAGCTCTACCGGGAGCTCGGGCTGGCCTACCGGCGCGACCGCACACTCTCGGTTGCCACCACGGCCTTCATCAACCTGCTCCGGCAGAACCCGCCGGTTCCAGGAAGACCGTAATCTTAAGGCCTTGCGCGCTGGGTACCTGTGCAACCGGTATTTTCGATGCAGTCTATCGGAATTTTGCATTTCTCTGGCTACTCATCCCGGCGTAAGGTTTAAAGGTTAAGACAGTGCCTCCCCCTAGCACTTATTGAGTATGAGCTCTCTGCTCCAGAAGGCGACGCGAATTACAACGACAGGCACAAGCATGTCCACACGAACGACGTGTCTTCTGGAGGACGGGAACGGATGAAGTAAAGCAATCTTAAGCACTAACCGAACCCACCGCCAGAAGCAATCGGCGGTGGGTTTTTTCTTTGCCCGAGATTCACTCAAAGGACTCATATGAGCAAGCGACAGAGCAGATTCGAAAGCGGCGACGAAGTGGTGGTGATGAAATTCGGGGGCACTTCGGTGGAGGATTCCGCCGCGGTGTGCCGCCTCATCGCCATCGTGCGCGACAACCTGGAGCGAGAGCGGCGGCCGGTGGTGGTGGTCAGTGCGCTGGCTCGCGTCACCGACCAGTTGCTGGAGGCTGGAAAAGCCGCCTCAGCCGGCCATCTCGGCGCGGCTCTGGCCATCGTCAGGAATATCTATGTTCGGCACGAGCGAATGGCCGACGAACTCGTTGGCGGGCCGGCTTATGGTCCGCTGGATCAGGATCTGCGCAGCGAGTTCCAGGCGTTGGAGTCGGCGCTCCACGATCTCGAGGCCTCGCGGAAGTTCGACTCCAAATCGCAGGATCACCTGCTTGGTTTTGGCGAATGCCTATCCAGCCGGCTGGTCAGGGCAGCGCTTTGCCAGGCCGGGGTGCAAGCGGTACACGTGGACGCACGCCGTTGCATCGTCACCGATGCCCGGCATGGGCAGGCCGCTCCGCTCTCCGACACCACCGAAGCGCAAGTGCAGGATACGGTCTCCCCGCTGCTCGAATGCCACCAGGTGCCAGTACTCGGCGGATTCATTGCCTCGACCACTGATGGCATCCCGACGACGCTCGGTCGCGGCGGGTCAGACTTCAGCGCTGCTATCGTCGGCGCCGCCTTGGGCGCCTCCCGCGTCGAAATCTGGACCGATGTAGACGGCATCATGACCACCGATCCCAAGCTGTGTCCGGACGCCCGGGTCATTCGCAAAATGAGTTTTGACGAGGCAGCAGAACTGGCTCATTTCGGGGCCAAGGTTCTGCATCCGTCTACGCTTGCGCCCGCCATGCGCGAGAACATTCCGGTGTATGTGCTGAATTCGCGGCAACCTCAGGGCGAGGGCACGGAGATCATGGCGCGGGTTCGAAGCGGGAGCAAGGTAAGCGCCATCACCGCGAAGCGAAAAGTCGCCGCGGTTGAAATTGAATCTGCGCACGGGGTGGATTCTCACCTGTTGCAGGCCATCTATGCCGCCTTTGACCGGCACTCGTGCCCGGTGGACCTGATGGCGGCATCGCTGGGACGGATTTCGTTGGTCGTCGGCTCGACCGCAGCGCTGCCCGAGATTGCCGCTGATCTTCAAGGTCTGGCTGATGTGCGCTGGGAAAATCACAAGGCTCTGGTGTGTCTGGTCGGCGAAAACATTCGTCGCCAGCCGGATGTGGCCAGCCGCGTATTCGCCGCGGTCTCCGACCTGGATGTCCGGGTCGTCTGCCAGAGCGCGTCGGACCGCACGATTTCGTTCCTGGTCGAGGAATCGAACGTTGAGGAATCCGTGCAACGGCTGCACGGATTGTTTTTCTCGAGCGCTGAGCCGGCAAGCGATTGGGGCGGCATTTCCAGCGCCTTCTGCCAGGCGGGCTAGTTGGCGCTAATCGCCTTGCTCGACGACACTTGAAGCGGGAGCCGGCGCCGGCTCGATCAGGTGCAGACCACACTCGGTTTTGGCGAACCCAGGCCAACGTCCGGCCCGCGGATCTTCTCCCGGAGCTACGGCCCGCGTGCAATGGGTGCAGCCGATGCTCGGATAATCCTGATTATGCAGCTCGTTGTAAGGCACGTCGTGATCGTGGATGTATCGCCATACCTGCTTGGAAGTCCAATCCACCAGTGGATTGATCTTTATCAACCCGAACCTGGCGTCCCATTCGATCTTGTGGGCGCCGGCGCGTGCCGAGGTCTGATCGCGGCGGATGCTGGTGATCCAGGCGTCGAGTTCGCCCAGTTTGCGGCGCAGCGGCTCGACCTTGCGCAGATCGCAGCAACGGTCTGGGTCCCGCGCCCACAGCGCTGCTCCGTGAGCCCGCTCCTGCTCCTCGGGGGAGAGCGCGGAAAACACTCTTTCGATCGTGACACCGTATTTCTCTTCGATCCGGTCCATCAGACTGTAGGTCTCAGGGAACAGTAATTCCGTGTCAATCGTGAACAGCCGAAAATCCGGATGAACGCGCGAAGCCATATCAATGAGCACCATGCCTTCGGCGCCGAAAGCCGAGGAAATGGCGACGTTCTTTCCGAAGATCGCAAACGCCCAGCTGAGAACGCGCTGGGCGCTCCAGTGATCGGCGGAGTGCTGCAATTCGGTCAAGTGCTCCCGAACCGCTATCTTCATGCGCGTGGCTCCTCGCCGCCGGTCAATGCCGGCGGGATGGGGAATTCGGCAAACAGAGCGGTCAGCAGCTCGCTGCCGCGGCTGGCGGAAACGCCAGGAAATCCGAACTCCCGGTCCAACTCGTCGGAGTAGCGCACGACTTCGCCCACCACCAGAAGAGAAGGCGCTGCCACCTGCGGGGCGCTGGCGAGGTCTGCGACGGTGGTTTTATAAGTCCGCTGCTCTGGAGTAGTCGCTCGCGAAATGACCAAGCAGGGCGTCGTTGCCTTAACACCAGCAGCTCTGAGCTTCGCGGCAACGTCGAGGTAGTCTCGCCCCGGCATGTAGATAACGAGCGTTGCCCCGCTTCCGGCCAGCTTGTTCCAGTCGGCAGCGTCGCTGCCCGCTGCCTGGTGTGCCGTGATGAAAACCAGCGCCGAACTGGCCCGGCGGTGGGTGAGCGGAATGTGCGCCGTGGCTGCCGCACCCAGCGCGGAAGTCACGCCCGGCACGATCTGGTAAGGAAGGTCCGCCGCACGCAGCGCGGCGATCTCCTCTCCGGCCCTCCCAAACACGAGCGGATCACCACTCTTGAGCCGTACGACGCGCAGACCGGAATCGGCCAGCGCAATCATCAGAAAGTTGATCTCTTCCTGCGAAATCTTTTTCTCTCCACAGCGCTTGCCGACGTTCAGCACCTGCACTGTCGAGGGAATCAGGCCAAGGATTTCGGACGATACGAGATCGTCGTGCAGCACAGCTTCTGCAGTTTGTAAAATCCGCAGAGCTTTCACCGTCAGCAACTCCGGATCGCCTGGCCCTGCTCCCACCAGATAGACTTTGCCCTTCATCGTGTCTCCCCCAGAGCGGCGAGTTCGGCCGGATCGGCCAGCGCCGCTTCTGCCGCTTCCCAACTGGCCAGCGAATGGAGGAGGTCAAGTTTTCGCTGCTTATCAAGATCGCTGGCGAGGATGAACCGCCGCGTCTCGCCGAGTTCCGCCACCCACGCGGCGTACCCAGGTCCGAACTGTTTTTCGAGCTGCTGGCGAATCTTCTGCGCGAGCGAAGGGCTTTGTCCGTTCGTCGAAACCGCAATTTGCAGATCGCCGCGGCGCACGACCGCGGGATAGAAAAAGTCGCAGAGGTCGGGAACATCTACCACGTTGCACAAAATGCCGCGGATTTGCGCCTCGCGGTAAATCTCCTCATTCAGCTGCCGCGATGCGGTAGCAACGATGGCAAGGAATACGCCTTCGAGATCCTCTGGCGCAAAGGGACGCAACTCCAGCGCGATCTTTCCACTCCGCCCCCACTCATGGACTGCGGGGCTCGCATCGCGTGCTACCACGCGGATGCGAGCGCCCGACTCCAGCAAGGAGCTTATCTTGGGTTCGCCCACCTTGCCCGCGCCCACCACCAGGCATTGGCGGCCTTGGAGCTTCAGAAACATTGGAAATAAGCTAGTCACCGATTCCTCCTGCACTGGGGAGGCCTTGAATGGTGATGGGGAGGTCGCGAGGCACGGGGTCCACAGCCGTGCCCGCCAGAAATTCGCGTAACTCGCCGTCGCTGTGGCGGGCAAAGAACTGGCGGAGGTTTTCGCCCGCCTCGCGATCCGCTAAGTACCGGCCCATCAGCCGCCCGATCGCCTCCGGCACTTCGGTGGCGCGGCAGCGATATCCCACCGGGCGAGCGGTCGCTTGATGCAGGCCCAGCGCTCCGCCCACGCAGAAGTAATAGGCGTCCACCATGTGGTCCTGGAATTTGAGTTTCTTGCCTTCGATGCCGATATCGGCGACCCAGTGCTGCCCGCAGCTGTTGGGGCATCCGGTAATGTGCAGCTTGAGATGCTGGTCGAAACCGGGCAAGCGTTCTTCCAGTTCCCCGACCAGCCAGCGCGAAAAGCGCTTGGTTTCCGTTATGGCCAGCTTGCAGAACTCGGTTCCGCTGCAGGCAACTGCTCCGCGGGCAAACGCCGAACCTGCAGCTTGCAAGCCGATGGCGTCCAGTTCCTTCGCCAGCGATTCGGCGTTGATCGTGGGAACGTTGACGACCAGCAGATTCTGCGCGACTGTAACGCGCAGATCGCCGCTCGCGTAGCGCTCGGCGAGATCGGCTGCAGAATGCATCTGATCAGCGGTGATGCGGCCTCCGAGCGCCACGGCTCCAACGTAGGAATATCCTGGCTGCTTTTGCGCATGAATGCCAACGTGGTCGCGGTAAACATCGTCGGGCGGATGCTCTTCTGCGGCCGGATCCAGTTGAAATCCGACGCGGTCCTGCAGTTCGGCGAGGAAGCGCTCGGCGGTCCAGCCGTGCCGCAGGAAAAGGAACTTCAGCCGCGCCCGCTCGCGGTGTTCGCGCAAAACGTCGGAATCGCGGAACAACTCGGCAATGCCTTTGATGACGGGCGCAACCTGATTCCACTGCACGAACGCATTGAGCCGCGCCGCCAGATAAGGCTCTGCCGAGAGCCCCCCGGCGACACGCAGCGAGAAGCCCACTTCGGTCTTTCCGCCGACCTTCCGCGTGATCGCCGTCAGGCCGACATCGTTGATCTCAGGATAGGAGCACCAGGTCCGGCAGCCCGCGATCGAAATCTTGAACTTGCGCGGCAGGTTGTAAAACTCGGCGTTGCCGGCAAGAATGCGCGATACTTCCAGCGCCAGAGGTGACGCATCGCAAATCTCATCCGCATCCACGCCGGCCACCGGGCAGCCCGTTACATTTCGCGTTACATCTCCGCACGCTCCGGTCGTATTCAGGCCAACCTGGCAGAGGCCGTCAAGCACTTCCGGCAGAGTTTCGATGGTCACCCAGTGCAGCTGAATGTTTTGCCGCACCGTGAGGTCCGCAATTCCGTTGGCATAGCGGCGGGTGAGGTCGGCGATGGTGCGCATTTGGTGGGACGTGAGCATGCCGTTCGGAATGCGGATGCGCACCATGAAGCGCTCGAGAGCGCGGCCCTCGCCGTTCTTGCCGCCGGTTACGCCCGCGCCGTCACCCTGCGTGTAAACGCCCCACCAGCGGAAGTAGGTTCCAATCCACTCAGGAGGTATGGATTGGAACCCTTCCCGGGCGAAGCGGCGTATCTCTTCCAGGCCTTCCCACGGATTCTTCGCCCGCTTGAGCCGCTCCACTCGCTGCGCCTTCGTCTCTTTTGTCGTGCTCGTCATAGGGTTCCGAAAACAGGCACAAAAAAAACCACCGCCAGATGCCTCTGGCGGTGGGTGTATGAGTGCCGTATTAAGAAGAAATTCTTAGGTCAGCAGCCTCCCCACGCCAGAGCACACGCATGCACAACAACAACAGCACATGGCGCAGAGTTGGAGTCCGCTCGACATCAGGTGGTGATTCTAGGGTTATTCGTGTTCACGGTCAATCTTATTCCGCTCGTATTGGATCAATAATTTCGATGGAAGGAATCAAAATTTCGTCAAAATTCCGCATAAGCCCGCAGTTCGCTTTAGAATCAGTAGCTTCCATGCGCCTGCTGCATTCGGTGATAATCTTCCATGTGCCCAGCAATCACAAGTAACCATCACTTCGTTGTAACCCGAAAGGTGAAGACACGATGAAGCGACCGGCCGTCCTGTTCTTGTCAGCCCTCCTATGCTGCGTTTCCTTGAGCCTGGCCCAAAGCTCTGGTTCCCCCGATCCCTACAAGTCGACGCTGGACAGGCTGCAATCCCTGACTCACCGGCCAGAAACCGAGTGGCGCTCGCACGCCGACCTCCCGCACCCGGAAGACCCGGCGCTCAATGATTCCGATTGGAGTGCGATCACCGTGAAGAACGCTACCGGCGGCGAGCACCCTGAGAGTGAACATTGGAATGGGACCCGTGTGTTCCGCCGCTGGATTGAAATCCCCGACAAGATCAACGGCTATGCAACGCAAGGTTCAGAAGTCCGCCTTGATTTGCGATTTGGCAGCCAGAACAGCCTGATGATCGCCGTGTTTTCGAACGGATCCATCGTCTATCGCGGCGACGACGATAACATCCTGCCGGTGCTGCTGACGGTCAGTGCCCAGCCCGGGCAGAAGTTCCTGGTGGCGGCACGCGTGGTAGCTGCCGACGACGTTCAGGCCCAGTTCTTTCACAGCGAACTCATCCTTCAAGCGCCGCACTCGCGCCCGGACCCGGAATTCCTGCGTACCGAGATTCTTGCTGCCCAACCCCTCATCGCGGCCTACGACGAAAGCAAGGCCGAACGCCAGCAGCAACTGGATGCGGCGGTCAAAGCAATTGATTTCGCTCCCCTGGAAAGGGGAGACCAGGCCGCCTTCGACGCCTCGCTGCGCGCTGCCCACTCTAAATTGGAGGCGCTGAAGCCCTGGCTGCAGCAGTTTTCGATCCGTATTGTGGGCAATTCGCACATTGATATGGCGTGGCTCTGGCCCTGGACGGAAACCGTCGAAGTCGTACGCAACACGTTCCAGAGCGTGCTCGACCTGATGCGCGAATATCCTGACTTCAAGTTCACCATGTCGTCGGCGCGCACCTATGAGTGGATGCAGGAGAAGTACCCGGACCTCTTCACACAGATTGCCCAGCGAATCAAAGAAGGCCGGTGGGAGGTCATTGGCGGTATGTGGGTTGAGCCCGACCTCAACATGCCCGACGGCGAATCGCTGGTCCGGCAGATTCTGCTAGGCAAGACTTACTTTGAGAAAAACTTCGGCGTGGATGTGAAGATCGGCTGGAACCCCGATTCCTTCGGCTACAACTACCAGCTGCCGCAGATTTACAAGAAGTCGGGCATGGATTACTTCGTCACCCAGAAGCTGCTCTGGGCACACGAATTCACCGTTTTTCCTTACAAACTCTTCTGGTGGCAGTCGCCCGACGGCAGCCGTCTGCTCACGTACTTTCCCCACGACTATGCTGGCGGCATTGACGCGGAGTCGCTCGGCAAAGACCTGTCGGTCTGGATGCCCTCAATCTACGGCAAAAACCTTCCGGAGAAGCCCGAAATGATGCACCTGTATGGCGTTGGTGACCACGGCGGCGGGCCGACTCGCGTGATGCTCGACCACGCCGACCAGTTGCGCGCGCCAGACGCGGTATTCCCCAAGCTGCAGTTCAGTTTCGCTAGCGACTTCTTCCGCGATCTGGAGACCAGGCTGCCCAACATGCAGGTCCCCACCTGGGACGGCGAACTTTATTTTCAGTATCACCGCGGGGTTTTCACTACCCAGTCCGAAACCAAGCGCAGAATTCGCCGCACCGAAGAGGCGATGCTGAATGCGGAGAAGTTCTCCTCGCTGGCGTCTCTGTATGGGCGCTCTTATCCGCAAGATGGCATGCAGCAGGACTGGAAGGATCTGCTCTTTGACCACTTCCACGACATTATGCCGGGCTCCGGCATCGCCGTGAATTATCTGGATGCGAAGCGCAATCTGGAGACCGTCAGCCGGTCTGCCAACGACATAACCATGAGCTCGCTGCGGGAGATCGCGGCACACGTCAATACCCGCGCCGAGGGTATGCCAGTGATGCTGTTCAACTCGCTCTCCTGGCCGCGCACCGATGTCGCCGAACTCGAGGTACAGTTACCCTCTCCGGCCAGCCAGATCGAGGTGGTGGAGGCAAATGGCAAGGCGGCTGAAGCGCAGCTGCTTTCGATGGACGCCGAAACCCACCGCGCTCGATTCCTCTTGCTGGCGAGCACTCCATCGCTGGGATATCAGACGTATTTCGTGCGGGCAGCGAGCGGCCAGCGGCCTGTCCATTCGCTCCTGAAGGCGTCTGCCGACACGCTTGAGAACGAATACATCCGCGTTAAGATTGATCCGCAGACCGGTTGCATGACCAGCCTGTTCGACAAGCGAAGCGGCACGGAGTCGCTCGCTCCGGCCGAGACCGACAGCGGCGGTCCCAAGAACGCCCCCTGCGGAAATCTGCTGCAAACATTCGTTGACAAGCCGAAGGACTGGGACGCATGGAACATTGACGCCGATTTTGAAAAGCAGCATTGGGATCTGGACAAAGCGGATGAAGTGAAACTGGTCGACAGCGGACCGCTGCGCGCCGTCATCCGGATTAAGAATCACTTCCAGAACTCGACTTTTGTCCGCGACATCACGTTGTACGCCGGTGTGCCGCGTGTGGACGTAAAGATGCAGGCGGAATGGCATGAGAAACACATCCTGTTGAAGGTGGCCTTCCCCGTCAGCGGACATAGCGACAAAGCAACGTACGAGATTCCATTTGGCTCCGTGGAGCGGCCTACCACTCGCAATACTCCTGCTGAGCAAGGGCAGTTTGAAGTGCCGGCGCAGCGCTGGGCCGATATCTCAGACGCCAAACACGGCTTCAGCCTGCTCAACGACTCCAAGTACGGATACGACGCCAAGGGCAACGTGCTGCGCTTGTCACTGCTGCGTTCGCCGGAGTGGCCTGACCCCCACGCCGACGAAGGGCACCACGAGTTCACGTATTCGCTCTATCCGCACGGCGGAAGCTGGAAGGACGCGCTCACTCTTCGCCGGGGTTACGAACTGAACTACAAGTTGATCGCGCTGCCGGCTAGCCGGCACGAAGGCGCTTTGCCTCCGGAGCACTCGTTCCTGGAATCGCCATCGGAAAACATCATCGTCACCGCGCTCAAAAATGCCGAGGAAGGTGACGGGGTCGTCCTTCGCTATTACGAGTGGGCGGGAAAAGATGGGGATGTGAAGCTGCAGCTTCCTCCGGGAGCGCAGTCCGCTGCCGAAACCAATCTAATGGAGAAACCGTTGGGGAGCGTCTCCTTGCAGAATGGTTTATTACAACTTCATACCAAACCCTACGAGATCAAGACCATCAAAATCCAGTTCTCGAAACGATCCGATGCAGCGCCGGCAAGACCATGACAGTAAGGTCGCCTGACACTCCGATCCTGGGTGTGGATATCGGCGGCACCAAAGTCGCCGCCGGCCTGGTGGACCGCTCAGGCAAGATACTCACGCAGACCCGCACGCCAATGCAGGCCGGCACAGCGGATCTCGCTCTTGCATCCGTCAAGACGGCGATTGACGCCCTGTTGGTCCAGTCCGCTGAAGGAATTCACGGCATCGGCATCTGTTCGCCGGGACCGCTCGATCCGCGCACGGGAGTGATTCTGAACCCGCCGAATCTGCCATGCTGGCGCAACTTCCCGCTGGCGGAGAAGATTGCGGCGGCGTATCACCTGCCCGTAAAAGTGGACAACGACGGCAACGCGGCCGCTCTTGCCGAAGCCCGCTGGGGAGCAGCCCGCGGCTATCGCTATGTTTTCTACGCCTGCATCGGAACCGGGATCGGAACCGGCATTGTGTTCGACGGCCAGATTTATCACGGCCGCACCGGATCTGCTGCCGAAGGCGGGCATCTGAGCATTGACTACCGTGGCCCGCGTTGTGGATGCGGAAAGCTCGGCTGCATCGAAGCCTTAGCCTCGGGGACTGCGATCGGCGCGCGCGCGCGAGCCAAAATCAGCGCGGACCCGTCACGCACCTCCCACATGCTTGATCTGGCCAAAGGCAAAATCGAAGCCGTCACCAGCGAAACGGTCGGCAGGGCATACGCTGTGGGCGATTCAGTGGCGCGGGACATCTTGCAGGAAACCGTCGAGCTGCTCACACCGTGGCTGGGCAACATTGTGGACCTGCTAGACCCGGACGTGCTCGTGCTCGGCGGCGGAGTTGCGTCCATGCTGCAATCCTTTTTGCCTGAGATCAAGTCTCGTCTTCCGCAATGGTGCGTAAACCCCCACGTAGCTGAGATTCCCCTAGTAATCGCGCACTACGGAGCCGACTCTGGAATCGCCGGCGGCGCGGCCTTGTGCATCGCTTCGGTACAATGACCAGCGTGACCGGCTTGCCCACCGCGCTTGTGCTCGAACGAAGTTCGCTGTTTTCCGAACTCGCTGAAAGCGAGCTGAGTTTCCTTGCCCAGCGCGCCGTCCGGCACCAGTTCTCGGCGGGCGAACTCGTCTTTGAAGAGGGCGAACCATGCGCCGGACTCTATGTGGTCGAGTCCGGCCACATCCGGATTTTCAAGAGCTCCTCCGGCGGCCGGGAGCAGGTGTTGAGCATCGAAGGCCCCGGCAGTTCGGTCGCGGAACTGCCCGTCTTCGATGGCGGCGCTTATCCAGCTTCCGTAAGCGCTCTGGAAAACACCTCTCTGCTTTTTGTCAGCAAGCAGGATTTTCAAGCGCTATGCCTGGAGCATCCTCAGGTGGCGCTGAAGGTCTTGAAAGTTGTGGGCGCCCGCTTGCGGAAGCTGGTCGGCATTATCGAAGAGCTATCGTTCACGACCGTGCGCCACCGGCTCGCTGCGTATCTTTTGCGCCTGGCTCAAAAGGAAGGCAAACGCTCCGCCGAGGGCGTGGAATTCCTGCTGCCTGCCGGCAACCAGGAACTCGCCTCGCAGATTGGCACCGTTCGCGAACTGGTCTCCCGCAATCTTTCCCGGCTGCAGTCGGAGGGAGTGCTGAAGCTCGACGGCCGCACCGTTATTGTCAACAATATGGAGGCGCTTGAAAGTGAAGTGTCCTCGGCCGAATAGATCGCCACCCGCTCCTAAATTCCTGTAACCGTGACAAAAGTCATCGGCACCCCCTCAGTCCTTCGCTAGCCTGTTGGCTAGGACGCCGCAGCAAGGCCGGCGCAAGGAGCTGAAATGAACTTGACTACCGAAAAGACCGTGCGGGAAGTCGCCCTGGAGAGCCCCGCCTCCACCCGGGCGCTGGAAAAGCTGGGCATTGACTACTGCTGTGGCGGCAACCAGACCCTGGAGCAAGCCTGCCGCATCGCCAAGGTCTCCATGGACGAAGTGCTGAAGGCGCTGGAAGCCGCGCCGTCCGCCTACCAGCCGGGCCCCAGCGACCGCGATTGGCAGGGCGAATCGTTGACCGACCTCATCAGCCATATCAATAGCACACACCACAAGTATGTTCGTGAGGAAATCGCCCGCCTCGGGCCGCTCTTCCAGAAAGTGTGCTCCGTGCACGGCCAGAATCATCCGGAACTTTTGCGCGTGCAGGGCACATTCGGCGACCTCGCCCAGGAACTGGTCATGCACTTGATGAAAGAAGAAATGGTTCTGTTCCCCTACATCGTTCGAATGGAAGAGGCCGTCATCCAAAAAGAGCCGGTCGTGCCGCCGCCGTTTGGCACGGTGCAGAATCCGGTTTCGATGATGATGCACGAGCACGACAACGCCGGGATCGCGCTGCGCGTCCTGCGCCAGGCCAGCAACGGCTACACGCCTCCGCCCGACGCCTGCGTCAGCTACCAGACGCTCTATCGCGCCCTGGCCGACTTCGAGGCCGACCTGCACCAGCACATTCACCTCGAAAACAACATCCTGTTTCCGAAAGCTCTGGCGATGGAGGGAAGACACTAGAAGGAAAGGTGAGAGCTGGATAAGCGGCGGGCCTTTGGCTGCCCCCCAGGGATTCGAACCCCGATATGCTGATCCAGAGTCAGCTGTCCTGCCGTTGAACGAGGGGGCAGTTTGGTTGATGGGAGCCTGAATTGCGGCTCCCTTTGATTTTATGGGCGGGGACGAATGCGGTCAACGTTTACATTCCGAATTACAGGCTCGCGGTAACTCGGTCGGGTTAGAATTTCTTAGTCACGCACGGCTGCAAGAGAGGATCTCATGGTCACCGCACTCGAACATCCCGCGGCAACTCCCGCCGACTATGCCGAAATGGCGCGCCGCCCGCTCGATCCCGAACACTGCGCCCTCATCGTCATTGATATTCAGGAGAAGTTGCTGCCGCCGATCTTTCAAAAAGAGCAGTTGGTGCGGAACGCACAACTTTTGATCCGCGCCGCCGGAGTTCTGAAAATTCCCGCCATGGTCAGCACGCAATACGCGAAAGGCCTTGGGCCGACCGTTCCAGACGTCGCTTCCCTGCTGCCTGGGACCGAAGCAATAGACAAGACTCTCTTCTCCTGCTTCGGCAGCGATGTGTTCTGCAGCTTGCTCAAACGCCTGCCCGGACAGCGCAACACGCTGCTGCTGTGCGGCATGGAAACCCACATCTGCGTGACCCAGACCGCCCTGGCCGCGCTGCGGGAAGGCTATCTGGTGCACGTCGCCTCCGACGCTGTCAGTTCGCGCACCGAATGGAACTGGAAGATCGGGCTGGAACGCATGCGCTCGGCCGGCGCAGTGATTTCATCCACGGAAATGATGATCTATGAGCTGATGCGCTCGTCTTCTTCGGCCGCATTCAAAGAAATGTTGCCGTATCTAAAAGGCTAGATCTCTCTGCCGAGCTCTTATGGCTCTGTTTCCTTCTTCTTCACCCGCACCACGGTGATCTTGGCGAATCCCTCGGTAAACGCCGGCGGCTTCAGCTTGGCCGCCATGCGGCGCATCACGTCTTCCGGAACCACGCGATCGCGGCGCTGGTGCCGCTCAATGCAAACCTCCAGCGGCACGTCGAAAAACACCGCGTGGACCTCGTAGTTGTAGTCCCTGGCGAGCTTGATCCAGTGCTGGCGCTCTTGGGGCGTCAGGTTGGTGGCGTCCACATAATTCATCGGACGCCGGGCGATCAGCCGCGCCTTGAGCATGGCACGCAGGTTGGAAAACACCAGATCCTGAAAGCGTTGCTCGCGCACGTCGTCAAACAGCAGCGAGCGCATCATGTCGCTCGAGAGCGGCACGACGTTGTGGCGCTTGAACCAGGAACTCTTGCCCGATCCAGGCAGCCCGATAGCCAAAACCACAATTCCCTTCGGCGCGCGTTGCGGAGCGGCCGGCACGGGGGCGGGAATCGCAGGCGCTTGCGGCGCGGCGGCGGCTTCAGCCTCTGGCTCGCCAGCTTCCATCGCCAGTCCCTGGCCTTCTTCGGCTGGCGGTTCTGGAATGATCCCCTTGCCGGCGGCAGGTGAAAACGCCTGCGCCACGGCTTGCTCGCGGCCACGGCCTCCGCGTCCACGGCCCCCGCGGCGGCGGCGCGGCCGGCGCCGGTCTCCCTCGGGACCGCCTGAAGCAGCGCCCGCTTCCCGGGAGCGGGTCTTCGTAGGCTCTTCCCGTGCTGGCTGCGCTTCTACCTCGGCTTCGGCGTGAGCGGTTTCGGGTTCGGCACGCAGAGGTTCGGGCTCGAAACGATTCGCCGGGGACTGAGTTGGCTGTTCGCCCTCGAAATATGCCGGTTGTAGTGGAGGAGGCGCCGGCTGCGAGCCGCCCTCCGGGGCTTTCTTCTTGCGGCGCTGGAGGCGCTCGCGCATCCATTTACGCATATGCAACGCTTGTAACACAGATGCAATCGCCGGAGCAATCGGCCGGAGCCAGCTGCGAACCAGAGATGATAGGGGAAGGTCCAACCTAGACCGCGTTGCGATTTAGAATAGTCCCATGCCAAGCGCGATCCCCGGCCCCATCCAGGACCAGAGCTACATTTCCCTGACTACCTTTCGAAAGACCGGAGCCGGCGTCGCCACGCCCGTGTGGTTTGGAGAAGAAGACGGCAAGCTCTATGTGATGACCCGCGGCGACATGGGCAAGACCAAGCGCATCCGGAACAATCCGCGGGTGCGCGTGGCCCCGTGCACGATTCGCGGCAAGGTGACCGGGCCGGAGTTTGCAGCGACTGCGCGCATCCTGCCGCCGGAGGAGCACGCCCACGCTCGGCAAGCAATCAACCGCAAATATTGGATGGCGAGGATTCCGCTGATCTGGGCGCGGACGGATACCTACTTCGAGCTGACCTTTTCCTGAACCGCCTCTTCCCACACGCCGGTCGTCAGGTACTCGTGAATGGATGCCGCCGCCCGCCGTCCCGCTCCCATGGCCAGAATTACGGTCGCGCCGCCGGTGACGATATCGCCCCCGGCAAACACTCCCTTGCGCGTGGTGCGCTGAGTACTTTCGCTGGCCTGAATGTAGCCGCGCTTGGTCGTGCCCAGACCGGGCGTGGTGGTCTGCACGATCGGATTGGCCGTGGTGCCAATGGCCATGACCGCCACCGACAGAGGCAAGTCAAACTCCGAGCCCTGAATCGGCACTGGACGCCGCCGGCCGGATGAATCCGGCTCGCCCAATTCCATGCGCACACAGCGCGCGCCGGTCAGCCATCCTTTGCCATCGGAAAGGAATTCGACCGGCGCGGTCAGCATCTGGAAATCGATTCCCTCCTGCCGCGCGTGGTGAACTTCTTCGGCGCGGGCCGGCATCTCGGCCTCGCTGCGGCGGTAGATGACGTATGCCTTCCCCGCCCCTAGCCGTAGCGCCGAGCGGATGGCATCCAGCGCCGTGTTCCCTCCGCCGATCACCGCGACGTTCTTCCCGTGCAGATCGAGCATCGGCTCGTCATACACCGGGAATTTGTACGCCTTCATCAGATTGATGCGGGTAAGGAATTCGTTGGCCGAATACACGCCGTTGAGGTGTTCGCCGGGAATGTTCATGAATTGCGGCAATCCCGCTCCCGTGCCGATGTACACCGCGTCGTAGCCTTCCTCATGCATGAGCTCATCAATGGTTACGGTGCGGCCGACGACCACGTCGGTTTCGAACTCAACCCCCATTTCGCGCATGTAGTCGAGTTGCTCGCGGATGATCTGCTTCGGCAGCCGGAATTCCGGGATGCCATACACCAGCACGCCGCCCAATTCGTGCAGTGCTTCGAACACGCGCACTTTGTGGCCTTTTTGGATCAGATCGCCCGCCACCGTCAGACCGGAAGGCCCGCTCCCGACCACTGCGACCTTCTTGCCGGTCGGAGGAACCTGCGGCACGACGTGAGTTCCCATACGCTGCTCGTAGTCGGCCACAAAACGCTCGAGGTAGCCGATGCCCAGCGGTTTCACTTTCTTCGACAGCAGGCACTTGCCTTCGCAGTGATCTTCCTGCGGACACACGCGGCCGGTGATCGCCGGCAGCACGTTGTCTTCGCGAATCTTGGCCGCGGCCTCCAGGAACTTCCCTTCCACAATCAGTTCGACAAATTCTTTTACCTTCACGCCGACCGGGCAGTTATCCGTGCAGGTCGGCTTGGCGCATTCCAGGCAACGCTGCGCTTCCTGCTGCGCCAGCAGCGGGCTGTAGCCGAGGTTCACTTCCTCGAAATTGTGCGCCCGCTCTTCCGGGGCCTGTTCCGGCATGAGCTGGCGCGGAACCTTCATCCGATCCTTGATCGCCACCGGATTCGAGGACTTCTTCACCGTCGGACTCATCGTTGTTCTCCCTGGGCCGTAGAAGAGCTTATGGAGGAAGCCGCGATGCAGGCGTGTTCGGTTTCCTGCTTCTGTTTGAATTCCTCCATCGATCGCTGCTCGGCATCGCGGTACATCGAGTTGCGCTGGACGAGTACTTCAAAGTTCACTTTGTGCCCGTCAAATTCCGGGCCATCCACGCAGGCAAACTCGCTTTTGCCGTCAATCATCACCCGGCAGCCGCCGCACATTCCCGTGCCATCAATCATGATCGGGTTCAGGCTGACGACGGTGTGGATGTTCTCCTTCCGCGTCAGTTCCGACACCGCCTTCATCATCACGATCGGTCCGACGGCCACGACCAGGTCAATCCGGGCGCCATTCTGTATAAGCTGCCGAAGCTTGTCGGTGACGAAGCCCTTGTCGGCATAGCTGCCGTCATCGGTGGTGATCATGAGCGCGTCGCTTACGGCCCGCATCTCATCTTCGAGAATCACCAGCTCCTTGTTGCGAGCGCCGACAATCGAGAGCACGCGATTCCCGGCTCGCTTGAGCGCCGCTGCCGTGGGATAGGCCATTGCCGTCCCTACTCCTCCGCCCACGACCACGACCGTGCCGTAGTTGGCAATCTCGGAGGGCTTGCCCAGCGGCCCGACCACGTCGAGGATTGAGTCTCCCGTGTTCAACGAATTCAACAGCGTGGTCGTTTTGCCGGCCGATTGCACCACGATACTGACCGTGCCCTTCTCGGGATCGGAATTCTCAATGGTGACCGGGATCCGCTCGCCTTCCTCATAGATTCGCAAGATCACGAACTGACCGGGCTTCTGCCTGCGGGCAATGCGCGGAGCTTCCAGGACAAATCGTTTGATGCCGGGCGCTAGAAATTGTGCGTGGATGATTTTGAACACAGCCGCTCCCCGGGACAGAAATGGCGAAAGTCCCAACAAAACGATTGTGTCGGGAGCGGTCTTAGCCGGGCTGTGATTTCGATCACACCTCAGTGTGCGGGTAATCTGACATATCACCACCATATGTCAGTAGCAGTATGTTGTGACATATATGTGAGAGAGGGGCTCAGAAATTCCCAGCTCAGTTCCCTTGCGGCTTGAAAATCACGCCCCGGCTGGTCCGGCTGTTCATCACCACGCACACCGGCTGGCTGAATTGCAAATGCCGAACGCAGCCCTGCTCGACCACCGCGGCTTGGTCCGCCAGCCACTGCCAGTCCACCGAGCCTTCGCCCGCGTCGGGATTCACGGTGAAATAGCCAATCTGAAACGCCGTCAGATTCTGAAAGAAATGGCTGCCCTGCGAGGGCGTCACCCGGAAATCGCGGAAGCCGGCCTCCACAATGGCGCGCGCGCCGGAAATTTCGTCCCACTCCACCGGGATGCCAAGCCACGGGTCGTTCGACCCCCAGCGGCCCACACCGATCAGCAGGTACGGGCGATTCTCCGCGTTCAGCACGGCGTTGAAGTGCGCTACCGAACGCGCCACTTCCTGGCTGCGGCTGCGCTCGAAGCGGTGCGAGTCCACCACCACCACGTCGTACAGATTTTCGATGCGACCATTGCCCAGAACTCTCGTGCTCTCGCAGATCAGGTGAGCCGGATCTACCTCCCCGATCATGAGGTCCTGATTGTCCCGCGCCAGCGTGAGCGGACGAATCTGCAGAAAACCAAACTCCGCCGGCTCCGGCCCCTGCGGCAGCCGAACCGCGAACTCTATCTCGACAGGATTCCCCAGCGCATCCTCCCCGGCGCGCACCAGCACTTCCAGGATTCCCGCCAGAGGGAAAATGCCGTGCTTGAGCATGGGAGCGAATGTGACGATGCGCGGTCCGGGCCGGCTCATCCCGTCATAGACTGCATGGTTGTCGGCGGAATAGGTCGAAGCGACCGGCGGCAGCGTGCCGTCGGCCTCCGCCACGTCTAGCCCGAAGTGCGCCTCCCGCAGGTGGCCCGGCCCTGCGCCGTGCGGCACGCCATCCAGCTCAAGCGCGCAGAATTCGGTCTGCGTGTTCGCCAGAATATCCTCTACGTCAGAGAACTGCAGCAGGTTTCGCGGATATCGCGGGCAGAACATCATGCACTTGCCGCCGTCCACCACTGTGCGGCCGAGGCCGAGCGCCACCGCGGCGATGCCGTCGGCAAACGTCATCGGCGGCACGGGATAGAAATTGTGCGACCGCACCACGCCCGAAAAGTCCGGATAAAATCGCGGACCGTGCGCCGTGCCCACCACCTGCTGCAGAATCACCGCCATCTTTTCTTCTTCCAGGCGATAGGGCGTGGCTCGCACATAAGTCTTGGCGTGCTGGCTGAAGGTGGAGGCGTAGACGCGTTTGATCGCTTCGGAAAGTTCATCGAGTCGCGTCTGCAAGCTGGGCTGCCGATTGCCCAACATGAAAGTTTCATACACGCCGGTGAAAGGCTGATACTGCGAGTCTTCCAGCAGGCTGGAAGAGCGTACCGCCAGCGGATAATCCACTTCAGCAAGGAATGCTCTCAGATTGTCCTGCAGGGCTACGGGAAGTGGTGAATCCAGGAAGCGCTGCTGGATTTCCTGATCGTCATCGCAGTGCAATGCGAAATCGCTCAGGTTATTTTCGCCCAGAAACTGATCGAACATGTCCGTGGCCAAAACCACCGCGGGCGGCACCGCAATCCGCACTCCAGGAAAGCGCCGTGCAATCCGGCGTGTGCGCAGCAGGTGGCGCACAAAAGCCAAACCGCGCGCTTTACCGCCGAGCGACCCTGAACCAATTCTCAGAAAGCTGGACTCGGACGGCTTGAACGTCTCCGGCTTGAAATCGCCGATCAGCACTTCATTCTGCTCGCGGCGATAGTCACTGATCGAATCAATCAGGTCGCGACGCAGGTGCTCCGGGCCATCGAAGTCGGAGACCTTGCGCGGCCGCAGCTTGGCCGCCAGGGCAAACTCCGTCCGCGCCATCAGCCAGTGCGAAAAGTGATTACTCTGGGCGTGGAACATCAGGCTTTCCGCCGGCACGGCCTGCAGTTGTTCTTCCAACTCTGTCATGTCTCTGGCGCGCCCAACTTCTGTGCGGTCGGGCATGCGGAAGACAAAGTCCCCGAAGCCAAAATTATCCGTCAGGATCCGCCGCAGATCTTTCAGCAGCGTCGGCGAGCGCTTGCGCAAAAACGAATAGCCCTCGGCATGCGCCCGCGGACGGAATTCCGTCCGGCTGGTCTGAAGCACGACGGGGACATCCGGCGCCAGACTATTGACCAGCTTTGCCAGCTCAAAACCCGCTTCGGGGCTGAGGTGGCCGTTCATCGGGAACTCCACGTCCGACACCAGCCCAAAAATGTACTCGCGGTACTCCTCCACCAGTTCCGCCGCATCCTCGAAATTCGACGCCAGCAGGATCTTCGGCCGCGCCTGCATGCGCACGAGCTTGTGCGCCACGTTGATGCCTTCCTGAATCACCCGCCGCGACTGCTTGATCAGCTCGGTGTAAATGACCGGCAGGAACGACGAGTAGTAGCGAATATTGTCCTCGACCACGAGCAGCACCGGCACGCCCATGGCGCGCGTGTCGTGCAGCACGTTGCGCTTGTCTTCGATGTACTTGACGATCGCGATCAGCATGCGGGCATTGCCCTGCCAGAGAAAAACGCGGTCAATATCGGTGACGGGGTTGCGTTCGACGAAATTCTTGATCTCGCGGTAGTCGTAGCCGAGCACGACCACCGGCACATCCAGCCCCGCCTGGCGGACTTCGCGGGCCAGCTGCGCCGCGTCCATGTCGCCGACCGCGAGGTTGGTCACGACCAGATTGAACTGCGGATTGGCCCGCGCCAGGTCCAGCGCCTCGGCGCAACTGGAAACATGCGTGATGCCCGGAATCTGCTGCAGGTTCAGTTCCAGCGATTCGTCAATCAGCAGCTCGTTGAGCCGTCCGTCTTCGCGCAGGATGAACGAATCGTAGAGGCTCGAGACCAGAAGGATGTTGTGCACCTTGAAGGGCATCAGGTTCTCGAAGCCTTCAAAGCGCTCTTCCGCATCGAGGATGGGCTCGGCAATGCGCGGCAGGGACATAGGTGTGATCGTTCTCAGCTAATC
The DNA here is from genome assembly GCA_037442635.1 of Terriglobales bacterium. GTDB lineage: Bacteria > Acidobacteriota > Terriglobia > Terriglobales > Acidobacteriaceae > Sulfotelmatobacter. The sequence goes on from JBBIPV010000008.1 coordinate 96,779, forward strand.
ATAACTCGCAGGGTGATGTCGGACGCCCAACCTTACAATATCCCATACCTCTCATTCGTCTACAGAAGTGGATGAACGAAGTGGCCAGCCCGAAGTACATGGCAATGCAGCGCATGGCAATCGAACAGGACCAGCGCATTTCCGAGGTGGTCAGTCGGGAGCAGTCTCGGCTGCGCAACTTCATTCGCCGGCACGTGCCCGATCCGGGCGACGCGGAGGACATCTTACAGGATGTCTTCCACCGGCTGGTGGAAGCGAACCGCCTGCTGATGCCAATCGAGCATGTGACCGGGTGGCTGTTTCGCGTCGCCCGCAACCGTATTACGGACCTCTTTCGCAAGAAGCGGCCGCAGAACTTCAGCGACATCTCCGTTGCCGAGGAGGACAACGAAGGCTTGCAGTTCGAGGACCTGCTCCCCTCCCCCGACGCCGGGCCGGAGGCCCTCTACGCCCGCGACCTGCTTCTGGAGCAGCTCAAGCTGGCGCTCAACGAACTTCCGAAGGAGCAGCGGGAAGTGTTCATTGCCCACGAATTGGAAGGACGCAGCTTCAAGGAACTGTCCGACAGGACAGGCGTAAGCGTGAACACGCTGCTCTCGCGCAAACGATATGCCGTCCTGCATCTGCGCGCACGGTTGCAACGCGCCTACGACGAATTCACGAAAGCATGAGGGACCGAATATGAAATCGAAATGGAGATGGTTTTGGATCGCTCCGCTGGCAATTCTGGGGATGGTGCTGTTTGCCTGGATCGGCGGAGAATTAGTGATGCGCCTGTGGAACTGGCTGCTCCCGTCGCTTTTTGGCTGGCGGCAACTTACCTTCTGGCAAGCGCTTGGCCTGTTGGCGTTGTGCCGGATTCTCTTCGGTGGATTGGGAGGCCATGGTGGACACGGTCCCAAACACCGCTGGGACGGACGATGCAAGAGGATGACGCCCGAGGAGCGCGAGAGATTCCGGCACGCCATGGCCGAAGGCTTCAGCATCGGTCCATCCACCAGCGAGAACCCTGGGCAATAAGCCTACGGTCGGCCTTATGCCGGGTGCCCCATCCTGGTCGCGCTCTTCGCGACAGGGTGGGGACTTCGACTTCTGCCAGCTGAGCCTGTAGAAAGTTAAAAACCCACCCTGTCCCTGCAGGAAACGCAGGGACAAGGGTGGGGCACCCGCTTCAACGGAAAATCCAGCCGCTACACCAGGCCTTGATCCAGCATGGCGTTGGCTACCTTGAGGAAGCCGCCGATGTTGGCGCCGTTCACCAGGTTGCCGGGCGTGCCGTATTTCTCGGCCGTTTCGTAACAGGTCTGATGGATGGCGATCATGATCTTGTGCAGACGGTTGTCCACTTCCTCGCGGGTCCAGCTCAGCCGGGCGCTGTTCTGGGCCATTTCGAGGCCGCTGGTGGCCACGCCGCCGGCATTGGCGGCCTTGGCCGGTCCGTACAGGATCTTGGCATCGAGGAACATCCTGGTCGCTTCGAGCGTGGACGGCATGTTCGCGCCCTCGGCCACCAGCTTGACACCATTCTTAATAAGATTCGCGGCGTCTTTCGCCGTGATTTCGTTCTGTGTGGCGCTCGGGAAGGCGCAATCGGCCTTCACGTTCCACAGCGGGTTGTGCTCCAGCTTGATGTCGGTGGGCATGAAGATCGCTTTCTTGAACTTGTCCGCATAGTCGCGGATGCGTCCACGCTTCACGTTCTTCAGCTCCATAACCCAGGCCAGCTTGTCGCGGTCAATGCCATCCGGATCGTAGATCACGCCATTCGAGTCGGACACCGTGACGGGCTTGGCGCCAAAGTCGAGCAGTTTCTCGATGGTGTACTGCGAGACGTTGCCGCCGCCCGAAACCAGGCAGACCTTGCCTTCCAGAGTTTCTTTCCGCGTCTTCAACATTTCGTTGGCAAAATAGACGCAGCCATAGCCAGTCGCTTCCGGACGAATCAGCGAGCCGCCCCAGGCCAGGCCTTTGCCGGTCAGAACGCCGGTGAACTCGTTCCGCAGCCGCTTGTACTGGCCGAACAGAAAGCCGATCTCCCGTCCGCCCACGCCGATGTCGCCCGCCGGAACGTCGGTGTCAGGTCCGATGTGACGGCACAGCTCGGTCATGAAGCTCTGGCAGAAGCGCATCACTTCGTTGTCACTCTTGCCCTTGGGATCGAAATCCGATCCGCCCTTCCCGCCCCCCATGGGTAGCGTGGTCAGCGAGTTCTTGAAAACCTGCTCAAACGCCAGGAACTTCAGGATTCCGAGATTCACCGAGGGATGGAAGCGCAGCCCGCCCTTGTAGGGGCCGATGGCGCTGTTCATCTCGATGCGGAAGCCGCGGTTGACCTGAATGTTGCCTTGATCATCGAACCACGGCACGCGGAACATCAGCACGCGCTCTGGCTCGACGATCCGCTCCAGCAAGCGAGCCGACTGATACTCGGGGTGTTTCGCCAGCACTAACCGAAGAGAATCAAACACTTCCTGCACCGCCTGATGGAACTCAGGCTCAGCGGGGTTTTTCGCCTTCACACTGATCATTACGGATTCAATGTAATCCGCGGGAGCCTTTACTCCAGGGGGTGTCATAACCGATGTCATAGTCCTACCTCCGTAGGTACAACGTGAACATAATGCCGTTCCTTATTGTCGTCTGCTATAGGAAACTCGCTGTGATAGATCTCACCGCCGGGGGTGATTCGGGTCACGGGGGTCTAGCTGCCGTGGAATCAACAGGATGCAGAGAGTGCCAAAATGGGCGGTTAGTGATTCCACAGGTACTCCTGGCCAGTCACTCGGCTCTCGTCAAAACCAAGCCTTGTCATTCTGAGCGAAGCGAAGAACCTATGCAGTCTCTCGCCGTCGGCAAAAGTGCATGGGTCCTTCGCGGCAAAGAACGCCGCTCAGGATGACAAGTATCCTCTATAAGGGAGAAGCGTTAACAGATTCTCGGCAGCTGCTCGCCGCTCAGCATATCCACCACGCGGTTGCCACCGATGCGGCTTTGCAGAACTACGGTGCGGCCGGGAGTTTCTTCGACTTTGCCGACTCGCACCGAGCTCTGCGCGACCGGAACCTTCGTCAACACAGCCAGCGCGGCATCGGCTTGCGCCGCCGGGACAAACACCGCAAACCGGCCTTCATTCGCCACATAGAGCGGGTCGAGGCCAAGAATCTCGCACGCACCCTGCACCACCTCTTCCACTGGAATGAGCGCTTCCTCGAGCTTGATGCACACGTTGCGGTCTGCCGCGATTTCGTTCAGCGTGGTGGCCAGGCCGCCGCGGGTCAGATCACGAAGACAGTGAATTTCAATGCCCGCCTTCAGTAAAGCTTCGACCGCCGGCCACAGCGAAGCGGTGTCGCTCAGAATCGGCGATTCGAATTCGAGGCCTTCGCGCACCGAGAGAATGGCAATGCCGTGGCGGCCCAGGTCGCCGCTGACGATGACCACGTCTTCCGGCTGAACCGCCGCGGGGCCTATCGTGCCTTTCACACTCGCCTCGATCACGCCAATGCCCGAGGTATTTACGAAAATGCCATCCCCCTTACCTTTGTCAACAACCTTGGTGTCGCCGGTAACCAACTGCACTCCCGCTGCCGCCGCCGCCGCCTGCATAGACCTGACCACCGTGCGCAGGGTTTCCATCTCCAACCCTTCTTCCAGAATGAATCCCGCGCTCAAATACAAAGGCCGCGCGCCACACATGGCCAGATCATTGACCGTGCCATATACAGCAAGATCGCCGATGTTCCCACCGGGAAAAATCAGCGGCCGCACCACGAAGGAATCCGTCGTAAAAGCCAGACTCGATCCGGTTGTCAATCCGTTAAGCGACAGCACGGCGCCGTCGTGCCGCTGCTCCAGCATGGGGTTGCCAAAGGCGGGAATGAAAATCTTTTCGATGAGCTGATGGGTCAGCCGTCCGCCGCCGCCGTGCGCCAGGACGATGCGATCGTCAGCGACCCGCGGGACTGGGCAGTTCAACGTAAACGTCGTGGGTTTGCCGTCTGCCATAGTGGTAATAGGCCGCGCACGCGCCTTCCGACGATACCATGGGCGCTCCCAGCGGATTTTCCGGCGTGCACTTCACGGCGAACGCCGGACACTCGTGCGGCTTCTTGATGCCCTGCAGAATCAGTCCGCTGATGCAGTCCGGCGACTCATGCGCCGGAACACCGGAGAAGGGGAATCGCCGGCTGGCATCATACTTCTGAAAACGTCCCCGCAATTGAAAGCCGCTGGCCGGAATCTCGCCCAAGCCGCGCCATTGTCGCGGACTCACCTCGAACACTTCCGAGATTCGCTCCTGCGCTGGCCGGTTCCCTTCCCGCCGCACGGCCCGGCTGTACTGATTCTCGACCTCGTGGCGGCCTTCCTCCAGTTGCGTTACCGTCATCAGAATGCCTTCGAGCAGATCGAGCGGCTCAAACCCAGTCACCACAATCGGAACTTTGTACCGCTCCGCGATTGGCAAATATTCCTCGAAGCCCATGACCGTGCAGACGTGCCCCGCCGCCAGAAATCCCTGCACCACGCAGTTCGGCGACGAGAGCAGCGCTTCCATCGCTGGAGGCACGAGCACGTGCGAAACCAGCAGCGAGAAATTTTCCACGCCGTCGTGATCCGCCTGCCAGGCAGCCATGGCATTGGCCGGGGCCGTGGTCTCAAAACCGACGGCGAAGAAAACGACTTGGCGGTCCGGATTCGTCCGCGCGAGTTTCAGCGCGTCCAGCGGCGAATAGACAATGCGCACGTCGCCGCCCTCGGCCTTCACGTCAAACAAGCTCTTGGACGATCCCGGAACGCGCAGCATGTCGCCAAACGAGCAGAAGATCACCTCCGGCCGCTGAGCGATCGCCACAGCCTTATCAATCAACTCGATCGGGGTAACGCATACCGGGCAACCGGGACCGTGCACCAGTGTGATCTCGCGCGGCAGCAGATCCTCCAGCCCGCTCTTGACGATGGTGTGGGTCTGCCCGCCACAAATCTCCATGATCGTCCAGGGGCGAGTGACCTTGCTGCGAATCGCCTGCGCCAGACGCTCGGCCGCTCCGGGGTCGCGATACTCACTGAGGAACTTCACCGAGCTCCTCCTTCAGCGCGCCGAGTTCTTCGAGATATTTGAAGACGCGCTGCGCTTCTGCTTCGTCAATGACGCTGATGGCAAAGCCGACGTGAACGAGGACGTATTTGCCGACTTCGGCCTCGGGAGTGTAGGCCAGATTGATTTCCTTGCGGATACCGCCGAAATCCACTTTCCCGCGGCGGAAGGCGATGTCGCCACCGTCCATGATCTCAACGACGCGTCCGGGAACGGCAAGACACATAATCGAACCTCAGGGGCTGAAGCCCCGTGATGCTTGTGCGATCCACGCGGCCCTAAAGGGCCGCTCTTCCACGTGCCGCTCCACCACGTCACGGCCAGTGGCGGAGGCCTTTGTTTACTGCCGGCTCATCACGGCCTGCCCCAGCGCGATCCCGCCGTCGTTGGGCGGAACCCGCTGATGGGTATACACCGCAAATCCCCGGGATTCAAGCAAACCGGCCGCGCGTTCCGTCAGATAGCGATTCTGGAAGACCCCGCCGCTTAGCACCACGTTTTGGATCTGCGCAGCAACGGCCGCCTCCTCAATCCATCCCGCCAGCGCATTATGAAACCGCGCCGCGATTGCCGACACGGGCACTCCGGCGTGTTTGTCCGCTAGAACCGCCAGAATCAACGGACCCCAGTCTCCACCCGTCAAAGGATACGCCTCTTCCGTGCGCAAGGCGCCAATTTCGTTCTCCAGCAGCATCGCGGCCTGGCCTTCGAACCGGTTCTGCTGGGCAATCCCCAGAATGCTGGCCACCGCATCGAACAGACGCCCCACGCTGGTGGTCGGAACCACGTTGACCCCTTGTTGCAGCATAGACCGTACCCTGGGTTCATCCAATCGGGGTTTCCCCGACGATCCGTCCGCGAGGGCAGGATTTCCCGCGTCCGGGCCCAGAAGGTCAAAGATCAAGCTGGCCGCCGAGCGCCAGCCCTCGCGCACCGCCGCATCGCCGCCGGGGAGCTGAAACGGCCGCAAGTGCGCGATCCGCTCGAATTGCCTGCCGTTCGAGCGGCCGTCCGAACGAAAGAACTCGCCACCCCAGATCGCGCCGTCCAGGCCGTATCCGGTGCCGTCCCAGGAAACGCCGAGATACTCGCCTTCGACATTGTTCTCGGCGGCGCAGGCGGCGACATGCGCCTGATGGTGCTGGATCCTCACCAGCGGCAGCCCGCTTCGCTCCGCCCACTGCGTCGAAGCATAGTCGGGATGCAGGTCGCACGCGACCACCTCCGGCGTGAAGCTGTAGAGGCGGCAGAGATCGGCGATAGCTTTCTCGAATGCCCCGCGCGCTTCCAGCGTGTCGAGGTCCCCGATGTGCTGGCTGAGAAATACGTCGTTTCCCACCCCGATCGCGACTGTGTTCTTAAGATGTCCTCCGACGGCGAGCACGGCCGGCAGCCGGTGAGGCACACGAATGCCCAGCGGCGCATAACCCCGGGCCCGGCGCAGAATGCCCGCCCGCCCGCGCGTCAGGCGCACCACCGAATCGTCACAGGCCCGCACGATGGGACGATCATGCATCAGGAAGTGGTCGGCGATTCCGTTCAGCCGGATGGCGGCCTCATCATTCGCAATCGCGATGGGTTCGTCGCTCCGGTTGCCGCTGGTCGCGATCACCGGAAAGCGGCACTCCTGCATGAGCAAATGGTGCAGTGGCGAGTATGGCAGCATCACGCCCAGATACGGCGAGCAGTGCGCTACGTTCCAGGCGAGGTCAGTGGCGTTCTTGGGCCTAAGAAGTACGATCGGCGCTGCCTGTGACTCAAGCAACTGCACTTCCGCCGGAGAAATCTCGCAGTACTCCAGCGCCATCTCGAGCGACGCCATCATCAGGGCAAACGGCTTTTCTTCGCGATGCTTACGCTCGCGCAGCCGGGCAACCGCCGCCGCCTGGCGCGCGTCCACCAAGAGCTGAAAACCGCCGATGCCTTTCAGCGCCACGACTTCCCCCTGCCGCAGAGCCTCGGCTGCGTCTTCAATCGTGCCGTCGAGCTTCGGCCCGCAGACCGGGCAGGCGTTGGGCTGCGCGTGAAACCGCCGGTTCGCCGGATTCTCATATTCCTCGCGGCACCGCGGGCAGAGCTCAAATCCGCGCATCGTGGTGTTCGGCCGGTCGTAAGGAATATCTACGACGATCGTGTAGCGCGGACCGCAGTTGGTGCAGTTGGTGAATGGATATTCGAAGCGGCGATTCGCGGGATCAAACAACTCCTCTCGGCAAGCGGTGCAAGTCGCGAGATCGGGGAGCACGTTGACCGTCTTTCCCGCCTCGCTGTCGCTGGCCAGAATCTCAAAGTAAGTCGAACCCTCGGCCGCGACCCACGTAGATTCGCGTACGGTCACGACCGAGGCTTGCGGCCGCTCGCGCTCCAGCCGCTGCTCAAACTTTTCCAGTTGATCGCCAGGGCCTTCCACTTCCACCACCAGGCCGGAAGAGGAGTTCAACACCCAGCCGGTGAGTGCCATTTCCGTGGCCAGCCGGTAAACGAAGGGACGGAACCCGACTCCTTGAACGGCTCCCCGCAAAATGATGCGAAGCCGCCGCACTGCGCCTTGGGTGGCTGTCGTCATGACCCTCGTGGGTTGATTCTATGACGGGCTGCAGACCAAGGGAAACAGGAGAACCCTGAAAGCCCCGCCGAGGCTCGCTCCTGGCATCAGCGACGGTAGTCTAAGCGCGTTTTGGCCGCGGCGGTTGCTTTTCCTTCAGCCCCGCAGCGTCAGCACCGGGCAGTGCGCGTGCGCAATCACGTGATGCGCCGTAGACCACGGCAGGTGCGTAGAGCCTGCTTCGGCCGAGGGCCGTGCGCCGAGCACGATCAGGTCCGATTCGCGATCCCCCGCGATCTTGAGAATGCGCTCCCCGGGTGGGCCAAACTCCAGCACCGTTTCCGGCACATACTGCAGTGCCGCATCCTGGGGGATTAATTCCCGCAACCGCCGGACCCCATCCTCTATCGGTCCGGGACGGCTGCCGAGCTGCGTGTAGTCCTCCATCACGTGCATCAAGGTGAGCCGGGCCCGGAATTCGGCGGCCAGCTTCACCGCCGACTGCGCGAGACGCTCGGAATCGGCCAGATTGGTGGCGAGCAGAATGTGCCGCACGTCCAGTTCAAAAGGCGCAAGATCACCACCCCGCGCCGCGAACGCCGGAATCCTGTCACGCCCGGAGACCTTCGGTCCAATGGTCAGGACCGGACAAGGGGCGTGGTGCAAAATCTGTTCGGCGACGGAGCCGAGCAGCAGTTTGCCCAGGCCGGTGCGTCCGTGAGTGCCGACCACGATCAGATCAATCTCGTTCTCCTCCACGAGGGCTGCCAGGCTGTTCCAAACCGATCCATGCCGGACATGCGCATGGTAGGGAATCCCTTCAAAATGCTCGGCCATCTGGTCCAGTTTCTCTTTGGCCTCGGTATTCGCGTCTTCATAGATCGTGCCCATGCTGACGTAGTCCACCCCGCCGGTCATCAGCAGAAGGCTGGCGTCGGAAACCACATGCGCCGCGTGCAGCGTGCTGCCAAAGCGCCGGCAGATGGCCGCCGCATAGGGCCGGGCCGCTTCCGATGTGGCCGAGAAATCGGTGGCAAAAAGCAGGTTCTTAAAGGCGAGATCGGCCGTGGCCTTTTCTTCGAGTGTGCGTTTTGTTACTTCAACGACTGCCATAGGACACCTCCACACTCTGCTTAACGATCACTCTTTTGCCGGATTTTCGATATGGCGGGTATCACCCGATTCTGTGATGGAGATCACTCCATTCGTCGAAGACATGTGTTTTCAGCAGGATTGGCGGTGCCACTTGAGATGCTCATGGAAGCAAGGAGGAGGGACACGTCGGCCTAGATCCACCGCATAGAGTTACGGCATTCCCCGATCACTTCCCAGGCGCAACGCAGGAGCCAGCACCGCCCTACTGCGCGAACCCGTCCGCCTGAGTGACAGCGCCGAGGGCAACGGTGTGATCAATGTAGACCCGCCCGGCGTCGAGCGCCTTGCGGTCCAGTTCCAGCAGCGTCGGATTCTTGACCTTCGCCTCCAGCACCTTTATCGCCGTCGCCGGAGACAGGCACTCGGTTTCCTCGAGCAGTGCTCCCATCATCACCACGTTGGCCACTTTCGCCGAGCCCAGCCGGTCGGCAATCTCCGATGCCGGAATGCAGATGACCTGGGCCTGCGGGATGCTGACGTCCTCCGGCACTCGCTCGCGCCCGTAAATGATGAAGCCGCCTGGTTCAACTTCGTGGGCAAACTTGCGCAGAGAAATCTCGTTCATCGCAATCAGAATCTGCGGCCGCGACAGCAGCGGCGACCCGATCCGGTCCTTCGACAGGCACACGTGGCAGTGCGCACTGCCGGAGCGCATCTCCGGACCGTAGGAAGGCAGCCAGCTTACTTCCAGTCCTTCGCGCATGCCCATTTCCGCGAGAAGCTGCCCCAGCAACAGCACACCCTGTCCGCCGAAGCCAGCAATCTTGATTCCCAGTTCCCGGAAATGATGGTGCCGGCGCGACGCAGTGTCGTTGCCGGCGGCTTTCTCTTCGTCGCCAATCAACTCCGCGACCGTCTTATGTGGCGGCACGTTGTTGTTGGGAATCTCCAGCTTGCGGTCGCGGAACACGTTGAGCGGGAAGTTCGGAATCATCTTCTCCGCCACCCACTTCCGCGCCTCGATCGGGTCCTTGCCCCAGATGGTCGGACACGGCGACAGAATCTCGACAAAGGTAAAGCCCGCGCCAGCGCGCTGCAGTTCCAGCGCCTTGCGCACAGCTTTCCGCGCCTTCATGATGTTTTTGTTGTCCGAGAGCGCAACCCGCTCAATGTAAACCGGAGCTTCCAGCGTCGCGAGCAACTCGGCCATGTGCAGCGGGAAGCCTTCATTCACCGGCCGGCGGCCCCACGGCGAAGTCGTGCTGCGCTGGCCGACCAGCGTCGTCGGCGCCATCTGGCCGCCGGTCATCCCGTAAATTGCATTGTTCACGAAGAAGACGGAAATCTTCTCCCCGCGATTGGCGGCATGCACGATTTCCGCGGTTCCGATCGCCGCCAGGTCGCCATCGCCCTGATAGGCCAGCACCATCTTGTCCGGACATGCCCGCTTCAAGCCCGTAGCCGCAGCCGGGGCGCGTCCATGCGCCACCTGCACGTTGCCCACGTTGAAGTAGTAATACGCGAATACCGAGCAGCCTACCGGACTGACCAGGATCGTCTGATCCTGTACTCCCAGATCTTCCAGCGCCTCGGCAATCAGCTTATGCACCACGCCGTGGCCGCAGCCGGGGCAGTAGTGCGTCTGGTGCTTCAAGTCCGTTTTTCGTTCGTACTCCGGATAGAACACATCCGACTTGGAATGCAAGACTTCATATTTGTCGGTGCTCACCTTGGGTTCCTCCGGAATTATGTCGTGCGTTGCCATGATCGGCTCCTCAGACTCCAGCCGGCGTGTGCTCTTCGATCTTGACCATCAACTCTTCCACGGTCGGCACATTGCCGCCGACTCGGCCATAGAACTCGATGGGCCGCTTTCCGTTCAGCGTCAGCCGCACGTCTTCGAGCATCTGGCCATTGCTCAGTTCGACGACCATCACCTTCTCGGCGCGCAGCGCGGCCGCCTCCAGTTGCTTCTCCGGGAAAGGCCACAGCGTAATCGGCCGGAACAGCCCGGCCTTGATTCCCTGCCGTCGCGCTTCATCCACCGTCGAACGCAGCACCCGCGAAACGATGCCGTACCCGACCAGAATCAGCTCCGCGTCTTCGGTGCGGTACTCTTCGCAGCGCGATTCCGTCTGCCGCGCGCGGATGTATTTCGCTTCCAGCTTCCGCTGGTGCTGTTCCAGTTCGTCCGGTTCGAGATAAATCGAGCTGATCAGGTTCTTGCGCGTCTCCGCCGTCCCCTGCACCGCCCAGGGCTTGGCTGGAGCTGCGATCTCGCGGTATTCGAGGTCGAGCGGTTCCATCATCTGCCCGACGAAGCCGTCGGTCAGCACGATCGCCGGATTGCGATACTTGTCCGCCAGATCGAACGCGAGGATGGTCAGGTCGGCCATCTCCTGCACCGACGCCGGTGCCACCACCAGATTGCGGTAGTTGCCGTGGCCGCCGCCCTTGACCATGGCGAAGTAATCGCTCTGTTCCGGCGCGATGTTGCCCAAGCCCGGCCCACCGCGCATCACGTCCACGATCACGCAGGGCAGCTCCGCCCCGGCCAGGTAGGATATGCCTTCCTGCATCAGGCTCAACCCAGGACCGGACGAAGCGGTCATGACCCGTACTCCCGCCGACGCCGCGCCATACACCATGTTGATGGAGGCCGTTTCGCTCTCCGCCTGGATGAACGTCCCGCCAACTTCGGGAAGATACAGCGCCGCCGCTTCTGCAACCTCGCTCGCGGGCGTAATCGGATAGCCGTAGTAAGCCCGGCAGCCGGCCAACACCGCTCCCTTAATGACTGCAACATTTCCCTTACAAAACTGCCGCATGTTCGCCTCCTGCCGCGACTTGCGGCGCCGTCACCTTGGGTGGCGGAACCAGTCTGTGCACCGTGATCGCGCCCGGCTCCGGACAGCAATAGAAACAGATGCCGCAGCCGGTGCAGTCATGTCCGGTGTAACGCGCCGGATGCACACCATACGAACTCAGTTCTGGCGCCAGTTCCAGGCATTTCGGCGGGCAGGACTCGACGCATAGCCCGCAACCTTTGCACTCTTCGACATCAATCGCGACGTTTCCGCGTGCTGGTTTCGGTACCGATGAGCTAGACATATTCGGCGGACCTCGGAACTGCCATTTGCGACGGTTTGGAATGCTGCAACCACTTGGTCTTTTCGCAATACTCGTAGAGCTCGGCGCGGAAGTTGGGATGGGCAATCTCGATCAGCGCCTTGGCCCGTTCGCGGATGGACTTGCCGTGCAGGTAAGCCACTCCGAACTCGGTGACGACATAACGCACCAGGCCGCGCGAGGTCACCACCCCGGCCGCCGGATCGAGCATCGGCACAATCCGCGAGATGGCCCCTTTCTTGGCAGTGGAGGAAATCGCGATGATCGGCTTTCCGCCCTTCGAGCGCGAAGCGCCGCGCAGAAAGTCCACCTGCCCGCCAATCCCGCTATAGAACTGACTGCCAATCGAGTCCGAGCAAACCTGACCAGTAAGGTCCACCTGCAATGCGGAGTTGATGGCCACCATGTTGTCGTTGCGCGCAATCAGCGCGGGATCGTTGGTGTAGGCGGTCGGATGAAACTCGAAAATCGGGTTATTGTCCACGAAATCGAACAGGTGCTTGGTGCCGAGCGCGAATCCAAGAATGATCTTGCGCGGCTTGAAGTTCTTCCTGGCTCCGGTCAGCACTCCGGCTTCGATCAGCGGAATCACACCATCGGACACCAGTTCGCTGTGCACGCCCAGATCCTTGCGATCCATGAGCATGGGCAGGACCGCATCCGGGATGCCGCCGATGCCGGTCTGCAGCACCGCGCCGTCTTCAATCAGTCCAGCCACATTGCGCGCGATCGCGACCTGGAGATCGGTCACGACCGGCTTGGCCAACGCGCACAAAGGCCGCGAGGACTCGACAAAAGCGCCAATGTCGCTGACATGAATAAAGCTGTCACCATAGGTGCGGGGCATGTTGTCGTTGATCTGGGCCACCACGTAACGGGCGCACTTGGCGGCGGTCAGCGTCGTGTCCACCCCCACGCCGAAGCTGCAATAGCCGTGGGAATCCGGCGGCGAAACCTCGATCAGGGCCACGTCAATGGGCATCGCCCCGCTTTCAAAAAGGTCTTCGATTTCGCTCAGGTAGATGGGGGTGTAGTCGGCGCGGCCGTCGTTGACGGCGGCGCGCACGTTTGCGCCGATGAACATGGCATTGTGGCGGAAATGGCCGGCCATTTCCGGGGCCACGTAGGGAGCGCAGCCCATGGTCATCATGTGGACGATTTCCACGTTGTACAGCTCGGGAGCGCGCCGCATCAGCGCTTCCACCAGGGTTTCCGGCTCGGCGCAGCCCGGCTGGATGTAGACCCGCATTCCCGACTGCACGCACTTGAGCGCTTCGTCGGCTCGCCGCAGCCGCTTCTTGTACTCCATTTCCCACGACATGGACATCTCTAGCTGCTCCTTTAGCGCGCCGGGACCTCGGCTTCGGCCGCCGCCGTCCGGCTCACTTCCGCTTCGTAGCCTACCGCCGCATAATAAATCGCGCGATCGAAAAACATCTCGAGCATTTGCAGCAACTCAAGCTCCCCCATGATTTCGACGGCCCGGTCCACCACCGCTTCGCTCTTGAGGAACTCCCAGAGATTCTCCTTCGTCAGCACGATCGCCTGGACCACCTCGCTGAGCGGCACTCCCTGGCTCGCCCGCCGCGCCCCGATTTCGCGGTAGCGGTGCTCGATGTCCAGTTCGTTCTTGTCCAGCAGCCACTCTCCCAGGTGGCGATAGATTTCGTAAACGCGCTCCCTCAACTCGTGCCCCGGAATGGTGCGAACATGGGAAATCAGGGCATTGGTCTGAACTTTCTCCTCCAGACCCTGGGCAAGCGCATCGGCATGAGTCTCAATCAGACGCACCAGCCGGTAAGAAAACATCATATTCACCCCCTCGAATCCTTCCCGCCCTCCTACACTCCAATCTTGACCGCCGCGTCCTGGCTGGTCCAGCCCTCCAGCGGAACTTTCACCGTCTCGACGCAGGGCTCCAGCGTCTGGGGAACGGTGATAGCGCGGGAAATCATGCACACAGATTTGGCCCGGCGCAGCAGGGCCAGTCCGGCTTCGCGCTGCTCCTCGGAGGCCACCGTCAGCCGTGGACGCAACAGGATTTCACTGAAGTTGCAGCCCGCGGTCCGGCTGCGCCGCACGCTTCCCTCGATCTCTACTTCCAGATCGGTGAATTCGAACTTGGCGCTGCGAGCCACCTCATGGAACGTGGTGGTGAAGCAGCCGGCCAGGGCGCACAACAGCAGTTGCTCCGGCGTCCAGCGGCCCTCCAGCCCTCCCAGTTCCGCGGCCTCGGAGAAGTGGATCGTGCTCGGCGAGGACTCGCATTTGGCCAGTCCGGTGCGGCCTGATGTCCACCAGGCCGAAACGCGATAGGTATATTCTGCTGCCATAATTTGACTCCCGGCGCTTGCATCGCGCCTGTTTTGTTGTCAAGAACTCAGTGCGAAGATCACCGTGATGGTGGTCTCCACCTCCACAGGCTGTCCGTTCAAAAGGTACGGTTTGTAATGCCATTGCTTGACAGCGGCGATCGCCGACGGCACCAGCATGGGATGGCCACTTACCAACTGCAGGTTCTGGATGTTGCCTTCCCGATCAATAACCGCGCTCAGCACGACTTCCCCCTGCACCCGCGCTTGCCTGGCCAGCGGCGGATACGAGGGCTCAACCCTGTGAATCAGCAGGCCCTTGGTCACACCTTGCGAGATCCGGACCCGCTGCGGCGTCGCCGGCACGAATTTGGGAACGGCGCCCAGACTCGACGTGGCATTGACGATGCCGCCAATCACGCCTCCCAGTTGTCCGCCAGGAATGCCTCCCGGCACTCCACCCACGACCCCTCCACCCACCGGCATGGGCGGCGGAGCTTCTTCTTCCTTGATCATCTGAATCTTCTGTGGAATCTTGCTGGGCGTCCGCAACTGCCCGCTAGAAAGCAGGTCGGTCTGGATCGGCCGCACCACCCGCTGAATCTGCTCAGCCGCAGCCGGGGGCGGCGGGGGCGGCGGGGGCGGGGGCGCCACCAGAAATGTCAGCAGCTGCGCCTTGGGTAATTGCTCGGTAAAGACCAGCGGCAACGCCAGGAGCGCTCCTACTGCTAAGCAATTCAAAACAAAAGATGTTACGGTTGCCACCGCCTTCCCTTTGCGCTGCGGCCCGAATTCCAGCAGGCTGTCGGAAAACATCATCCGCTGCGGAATCGCGGCCTCTGGAGCGATCTCGGCCCTTGGCAGCACTGCAGCCTGGCTCTTTGGTCTTGCCTCCTTTACTTCCGGTTCATGGATTTCGATTGTGCCCTTCATTGCAGCCTCCCCAACTCAACCCCACCGCCTCCCAGGTTTGAGAGTGGTGTCGCACGGGGACGTGGCCTCAGCGGTCACATCTCTCGCTGTCCGCATTTATCTTCAATCGAAGGGGTGGGCAGGGCAAAGGGCCAACGTCACGGTTCTTGGTGATCGGAATCACTGTTTTGAGGTTTCCTGCAAACCAAAGTAATGACGGGAGATCGCGTGCTTCAGTTCACAGCCTCCAGCGCTCGGGAAGAAGCACGTCAACGCGAAGAAGAGGCAAAAGGAGGCGACTCACTCCGCGTACGCGCTGCATAAGGAGAGTGCCCGGTGTAACTCTTGCGGGCCAGTGGGAAAACCTGAGCGAAGGTATCGTTTATCCGAGGAGACCAACAAGTCCCGATGGTACAGGGACTCTTAACAGTCATTGCGTGTCCAAGTTCACGATCAGTCTGCGTTAACCGGAATTATTTCGAGCCGCGTTCCTTGGGGTGAGTGCGGATTTCTGACCTTCATCGAAAACGAATCGCTGTCGGGAGGGAACGCCGATGTAATCCGTGGGAGACAAACTCCGCCAGAAGGGAGAAAAGGAATAACTCAATAATTCCATGGGCCAAAGCGGGCGGTGAGGTCGAGTCACGAGTGTCGCAAGTCACAAATCGGGCCCGAAATCATTTCTCGTTCTTGACGATCACTCCGCCCTTCATCACGAAGCGGGCATGTTTCAACGCTCCTGCATCCTTCCAGGGTTCACCCGGCACAGCGATCATGTCGGCGAGTTTCCCGGCTTCCAGCGTTCCGATCCGACCCTGCCAACCCAATAGTTCGGCGGCATTGCTTGTGGCGGCGTGCAAGATCTGCAGTGGAGTCATGCCCTCCTCGGCATAAGCATCAAGCATGTCAAGACTGGCCTGGCCGCGATTCTCATTGGGCATGGTGAGATACATGTCGGAGCCGGCTGCGATAGGAACTCCGAACTTGAGGGCGCGCTGCAGGCGATCGCGGTTGCCCTCGACGTAGGGCCTGAACTTCTTCTCCTGCTCCGCGCGCTCCTCGGGCGTTGGCTGCCGCTTGCCGAACATCATGTTGAGGAATTCCTGCAGCGTCCCGTCGGTGGGCACAAGAAAAATGTGTTTCTGCGCCATCATCTTCAAAGTGTCGTCCGAGATGGTGTAGGCATGTTCGATCGAGTCGGCTCCGGCCTCGGCGGCGATGCGGGTGGCATTGTCGCCGATGGCGTGGGCGGCAACTTTTACGCCGGCGGTGTGGGCTTCGTCCACGATCGCCTTCATTTCGTCGAGCGTTACGTTGGCCGGCGACCCGTTCACAATCACCTTGATGCAGTTGGCACCGTCGTAGAGCGCCTGCCGGACTGCCTGGCGGGCGCTGTCAGGACCGTTGATGATGACGTATTCCAGTTCGATAACTTTCTGGGCCTCCGGAATCAGGCGCCCGAATTGGCCTCCCGGAGCCGCCAGCGCGCGGGTAGCCGCAACGATGCGCGGACCGGGGAGCCAGCCGCGGTTGATGGCGTCGCGCAGGGCAACGTCCCCGTTGACGCCCGAGTTGCCGAGATCCCGAACCGTCGTGATACCGGCCTCGAGATCCTCCCTGCCCAGTTTGGCTCCCAGCAGCGCCCGCTCAGCCGTGCTCTGGGTGGTCACGATCTTCAGCATTTCGACGTCCTGCAGCGAGAGGTTCGTTCCATCCATCTCACTGAGAAGATGCGTGTGGACATCAATCAATCCGGGCAACAGGGTCAGATTGCCCAGGTCAATCACCCTCGCGTCAGCAGGAATGGCGAGGCCCGCCCCCACGGCAGAGATCCTTCCGCCTTCGACGAGGATGACCGGGTTATCCACCGGAGTGTCACTCTTTCCGTCCATCATGTGGGCGGCGCGGATCGCGATTCTGGCAGGTTTCCCCGAGTCCTGCGCCAGAGCGAGCAGCGACGCCAGTCCAAGCAGGCATAGAGCGATAAAACAGCGGACTTTGGTCATGAAGAGTGAGTCCCCCCGGAAGATTTTACGGTGGCTAGGCTACAACGGCGCGGGCGAAGGAGCAACGCTGAAAGCAGGGATGGCATTGGAGCGGGAGACCGGGATCGAACCGGCGACATCCAGCTTGGGAACTTAACACTTTCTCGGCGTTAGATTATCAAACCTGCTGGCCCTGAAGTGGAGCGCAACTTCAGCCCTCACTATCTGGATGAACTCTTGTTCTTCAACATGTTCACTGTGGCCCAGCGGCGGCTACGCATTGCCAACGCGATGGCACCAAGCCACGACTGAGCATCACTCCCCTTCTTACAACCAACTGCCTGCATCCCAGAGGTCTCTTCCGTGTCATTTACCGCGCCAAACAGCCGAGGGAGTTTTGGGAGGACGTTATAACCTGCTACCACATTGGTGTTTGTTTCATTGGAATTTTCTTGTATAAGGTCTCCGCACCTTGAGACTGAGCTGATCAATCCTCCAGCTTCTCATCGTGCTGCTTACTCCCCTCAACTGACGAAAACAGGCGATTACACTCATTGACCCGGACGGGAACTGCCAGAACCCTCAATGAGTGAAATCAGGATTTTTCGCCAATTGACCTTGGGGCCCGCCGTCAAACTACCCCAGGGCTCATTGACTTGCCCCGCCTTCAGCCCTAACATTTCAGCCCAATGATCGGCCAGACCATCTCGCACTACCGCATCATTGAGAAGCTGGGGGGCGGTGGCATGGGAGTGGTCTACAAGGCTGAGGATACTCGCCTGCACCGCTTCGTCGCTTTGAAGTTCCTACCGGACGAAGTGGCTTGTGATGCGCAGGCACTCAGCCGTTTTCAGCGTGAGGCGCAAGCGGCTTCGGCGCTCAATCATCCCAACATCTGCACCATTCATGACATTGGCGAGGAAAACGGCCAGGCGTTCATCGCCATGGAATTCCTCGAGGGCATGACGCTGAAACACCGCATAGGGGGACGGCCGCTGGATCTGGAAATCCTGCTACCCCTGGCCATTGAAGTGGCCGATGCACTTGACGCCGCCCACGCCAAGGGCATCGTGCATCGCGACATCAAGCCAGCCAATATCTTTGTAACCGAGCGCGCGCACGCCAAGATTCTGGATTTTGGATTGGCTAAGGTCACGCCCGCAGCCGGTTCTTCCAGCCAGGTTGCATCGGCGAACACGATGACGGTCACGATTGACGAGCAACACCTCACCAGTCCGGGTTCGGCGCTCGGCACCGTCGCTTATATGTCGCCGGAGCAAGTACGTGCGAAAGAACTGGACGCCAGAAGTGACCTGTTCTCGTTTGGAGCCGTCCTCTATGAGATGGCCACCGGGCAGTTGCCCTTCCGTGGGGAGAGCTCGGGAGTCATCTTTAAGGCCATTCTGGACGCGGGTCCCACGTCCGCGGTGAGGCTGAATCCCAACGTGCCGCCCAAGCTGGACGAGATCATCCATAAGGCCCTGGAGAAGGATCGGAATCTGCGCTACCAGCACGCCGCCGATATGCGAGCCGATTTGCAAAGGCTGAAACGTGACACGGAATCGGGCACTCGTTTCGAAGCCTCCATAAAGCAGCAGCCGGCCCCTCGCTTCAAAATGCTGCTCGGCCTGGCGTCGGCGTTGATCGTGTTGGGGTTAGGAATCGGTGGCTACCGCTGGTTGCACGAGCGTTCCGCGCCCAGTCCCGTAAGCATTGCTAGCAGGCCCTCGATCGCCGTTCTGCCATTACAGAACCTCAGTGCCGAAAGTGACAGCAACTATTTCAGTGATGGCATGACCGACGAGATCACCACCAAGCTCTCGAAAATCCAGGGGATCAACATCGCTTCACACTCGGCCGTCGTGGCTGCAAAGGGCGGTCCAACAGAAATCGGTAAAGCTCTCGGAGTGCGGTACGTCCTCGAGGGCTCGGTACGGAAGGCAGGAGACGAAGTACGGGTGAACGTCCACCTCATCGACGCCAACAGCGGTTTCCAGGTCTGGGCGGATGATTTCACCGGCGAGATGAAAGACGTCTTCTCGCTGCAGGAGCAGACGGCGCTGAAGATTGCGCAGTCGCTGAATCTGAAGCTCACGCCGCAGGAACAGCAGGCCATCCAGAAACGATATACGCAAAATCCGCAGGCTTATGACGCATACTTGCGTGGATCCGCATTGGTGGCTTCCTTTGACCAGCGCGAGTCCTTGGAGACGGCGCGCAAGAACTTCGAACTGGCGCTAAGCTTAGACCCCGATTATGCTCCGGCAATCGCTGGGTTGGCGTGGGTGGAAGGTCAGATATATCGTAATCTGGAACCCAACCCAGAACACCTGCTACGAGCCGAAAACTACGCCCGGCGTGCTCTTGCGATTGATCCCAACCTCTCGGAAGCACACGTGGCCATGGGCACCGTCTATTCCGACAAGTATGACTATGTGTCCGCCGCGCGCGAATACCGCACTGCGGCTGACCTGGATCCGAACAGCGGCTATGCCTCCGACCAACTCTCCTGGGCGCTCGGTTACCAACAGCCGCCGGACGCCATTGGGGCGGAAGCGGCGGCGCGAAAGGCCATTCGTCTGCAGACGTCCCTTTACCCCGCTTACTACCACCTCGGGCGTGCGCTCTTGTTGCAAAAGCGCTACGACGAGGCGCTCGCGGCCTTCGAGCAAATGCGGCAGATCAATCGAGGCGCAAGCAGCGCAGACTTGGGTGTCGGCCAGGTGTACCTGGCGCAGGGCGAGTACGACCAAGCAGTGAAGGCGTTGACAGCAAACTTCAAACCTTCCGGCATCACGTATTACTGGTTGGGTGCGGCATATGCGGCAAAAGGCGATCGCAGTAAGGCGCTCGACACCATGCAGAAAGCGTTTCAAAGCGGGTTCGCGGACTTCGGCGCCATTGACAACAGCCCGTACTTCGCATCGCTCAAGTCTGATCCACGCTTCCAGCAACTCATTCTTGAATACAAGAAGTAAACGGCGTCAGGCTTCTACATTCGCGAGTAGCGAAGCGGCTGATGGCTGACGACATGCTTTCAGGATGACAGAGCCGATGACGAAGGCCCGTTGCTGACGTTTCCTCTCACCCCTCTTGTAGTCGGTGACCCAGCGTGAACAGTGCCCCAACCACTTCCCAGACTGCTGCGTCAGATACCCTTCTTGGGCCTTCATATGCTGAGTTGTGCTGAGTGCCATCGGCGTCAAGCGTAAACTACTGAAGAAATGGAGCGGGAGACCGGGATCGAACCGGCGACATCCAGCTTGGGAAGCTCCGGTCAAGATTACGGCCAACGCAAGATCAATCACTTACAGCGGGTAGTCTGGGGTGAAGTGCGGCACTATCGGCGCTTATTGCACACGATTCTGCACACAACTTTTCCTGCCTATAGAGAGTTGGAGCAACGAGCTTAGGAAAGGCAGACGATGTTTAATAGAATCGCAACAAAACCCGCTGCGCTGAACTCCCATCAGCCTGTAGGAGTCTGTTTCTAGCCGCAGAATGTCACCGCCTTTTCGGGACGGGCCGGGCAGGAGCAGTTTGGCTACGTGCTATTGAAACGTTACTGGGGCCTTGATTTCACGCCCATTTCCCGCTCAAATCGTCTCTCAAAAGGAGGAGGCGATGAGGACGAAACGAGCGGCCATCTACGTCAGGGTTAGCACGGCAGAGCAGGAAACGGACATGCAAGAAACCGAACTCCGGGAGTACGCGGCAAATCGGAGTTGGAGTTGCACCACATATAAGGATCGGGGCCAGAGCGGGGCCAAGAACGACCGGCCAGCTCTGAATGCACTGCTTGGTGATATGCGAAAGCGGAAGTTTGACGTGGTAGTGGTCTGGGCGCTGGATCGGCTGGCCCGGTCACTCAAACAATTGCTGAGCATCGCCGAGGAGTGCAAATCGCTGGGAGTGGACTTGGTGTCGCTGAAGCAAAATGTGGACACGACTCTGCCAGCGGGACGGCTGACGTTTCAGGTGCTAGGCGCTGTGGCGGAATTCGAGCGGGAGATGCTGCGGGAGCGAGTCAGAGCAGGTATGGCACAGGCGAAACGTGCGGGCAAGCGGGTGGGTCGTCCAGCTCGGCGTCAATTCCATTCTTCTGACATCGAGCGGATGAAGGCACTTCGGGCCAAGGGAACCAGCGTCCGCAGATTGGCGGCCGACTTCCAGACGACCCAGTGGATGGCGGCGAGGTTAACGTCACCAGATGCGATTGTTTCGTCAACAGTCGTGTAACTAGACAGACTTCGGAGAGACCCGGGAAGTGAATTCTGGTTCGGTCAGCACGTTTTGAATCAGGTTCCGAGCGCAGATCGTGATCGCGCACACCATGCGTCCATTCGTCAACTAACCGAGGAATCGGCTGATCTTCCGCATCGCTCGCTCGGCGTCCTTTATCACTTCGCAGTTCCAAACCTTCATAACCCTCCAGCCGCCATGCCGCGGTTTCCCGATGTCTTGGCGGTCGCGCTCGATGTTGCGCAGCAGCTTCGGCAGCCAGTATTCCTCACCGGATTTCGGGAGCCTTCCGTATAGTCGTGGAACCGCACTCTCCCTTTGGCGTACCATGCTGTCATGCTGAAAGCAATTATCGGTACATTTCTGCTGCTGTGTGCGACAGGTATGGCAGCACAGGCCCAGAAAGCATCAAAACCCGAAGAAGGTTTTTTTTCGGGGGAGACATACGTCAATACCTTCTTCGGTCTTACGCTCCCGCTGCCGCAGGATGCTGATCTTCACCCGCTTGCGCAGAATGGCGAGGCTCGGGAGACATTTCGTCATACTCTATTCGGCGCTAACAGTATCCGCAAAGGGTATCCCGTAATTGTTGTCTTGGCAGACGAAATCAGTAAGACTGGAAATGCAGACCCACGGAAGGCCGTAGCGGCACTCGGCGCACACGATATTGATGCGGTTCAGATAAATGGACGGGAATTTTTACGCGGCAGATGGAAGGCTGATGGTATCTATCGAGTCGCATACGCAACCCCACTCAAAGGGTACATGCTTTACGTGTCCAGCTTCTCATACGATAAGAAAGTATTGGATGAGTTTGAGGGCAGCATTCGGCAATTGACTTTCTTCGATCCCTCAACGTCAGGCGAACAGTCAGCATCGAGCAAGCAATCGGAAGTTCAACCGCCTATGCAATCGTTGCCCGCAACCGAGCAACGGGAGACCAAGTCCAACGATTTGCAAGCTACAAAGTCACAGCTACAAACGGCACCGAAGGTGGATAACCCAACGTCCGCCAAGTCCGGCATGTTCTACGACAAAGTGCTCGACTTGCATTTCAACTATCCCGTTGAAATGCGGCTGCTCGATGGCGATTCCGATATGGAGATCGGACATCGAAATATCTTCGGGATGCCGGGTGACAACGATCCGGAGCATCAGGAAGCTAAACGCTGCATGAAAATTCTTCTAGATGCTTGTCTCCCAGCAGATAAGGCACCCCAACGAAACGCCGACATCCAAGGGCTTTGGGTAGATGATTCGAAAGAATACAAAGAGTCTAGGAAGCCGGAGGCAATCTACGCGAAGATTTTGATGGTGGAGCTTTTACCAGATTGCGTACCAAAGAAATTTAGCAAGAAAGAAGACGACGTTCTTGCGAGTATGGCGCTGAGCGCTGTTTCAGTGCCGGGGATCGGGCGCATGCCAAAGCCGATCTGGTACGAGACCGGAAAGCAAAAAATCCACATGAACTCTGGGGTTGGCAGACCGATTGTCAACGGGCAACTGTCTTCCGCGCCCTTAATGATTATGTCCATGGCAACGCAATGGCGTGGGCACTTGGTCGCATGGGTGTTCACGTCAAATGACACGGAGATATTCAACGAGATGACCAAAAGTATGGTGCAGTTCGGCGACGGGCCTTGGGGGCCGATGTTCGCTGCTAACGTCGGGCCAAAGGGATCGGGCACGCCCCTGACGGTTCTTCCCAAATGAAACGGGAACTGCCCAAGGTGTAGTTGGTGACAAATCCCAGTTCACTCAAGACCCCGCCTCCCGCCTGTGGTGGTGCAGCAGCCTTCTACACAGTGCCCGGACGGCGAACGTCACGATCCAGTTCAGCAGACCGACGAAAGTCATGGAGCCTCCCTTGTACCCGTCGTGTACCCGCATGACGATACGTCCTCGGCGTTGTTGCGGGGGAGTTGGGGAGTGTGCGAAACTAGCTAAGTTGTAGCGGGGACTGGATAAAGCAACATTGCCAAGGTCGAAGTCGCGGGTTCAAATCCCGTCTCCCGCTCCAGATTTCCCCCTCCGGCGGCTCACTTTGGTGTAATGGACTTTTCCCGGCCGGAACGTTAAGGTATTGATCGGGGCGCGGTACTTCATTGGTAGCGTCTAAACCCCTTTGATTCGATTGCCTTTACTGCGCTCTCTCCTCTCAAAACCGCCCCAAAAGCCCTAGTTCTTTGCCCAAATCTTGCCTAAACTTCTTGCCGGAGAGGGGCCTTGCTTTCACTTGCCAGCCCCGATCAAATGAAATAGGGGAAACCATGACGGCTGAACGAGCGGCGATCTACGTCAGGGTGTCAACGACTGAGCAGGAAACGGACATGCAAGAAACCGAACTCCGGGAGTACGCGGCAAATCGGAGTTGGAGTTGCACCACATATAAGGATCGGGGCCAGAGCGGGGCCAAGAACGACCGGCCAGCTCTGAATGCATTGCTTGGGGACATGCGAAAGCGAAAGTTTGACGTGGTGGTGGTCTGGGCGTTGGATCGGCTGGCCCGTTCGCTGAAGCAGTTGCTGAGCATCGCCGAGGAATGCAAATCGCTGGGAGTGGACATAGTGTCGCTGAAGCAAAACGTTGACACCACATTGCCAGCAGGCAGGCTCACGTTTCAGGTGCTCGGGGCGGTGGCGGAATTCGAGCGCGAGATGCTGCGGGAACGAGTCAGGGCTGGTATGGCACAGGCGAAACGGGCGGGCAAGCGGGTGGGCCGCCCAGCCCGGCGTCAATTCCATTCTTCTGACATCGAGCACATGAGGGCACTGCGGGCCAAGGGAACGAGCGTTCGCAGATTGGCGGCCGACTTCCGGACGACGCAGTGGATGGCGGCCAGACTGACTTCGTCAGAGGCAACGCCGACCGGGAATTAGCCGATTCCGGGGTCAATGAGTGTAATCGCGATTTATCGCCAACAATCCTCTTGAGCCAGGGCCAACCCCATGCCCTTCATTGACTTGCCCGGTTCGCCCACGTAAGATTTGCCCCTGATGATCGGCCAGACCATCTCGCACTACCGGATCGTCGAGAAGCTCGGCGGCGGCGGCATGGGTGTGGTGTACAAGGCCGAGGACACCCGCCTGCATCGTTTTGTCGCGCTCAAGTTCCTGCCGCCGGACGTGGCCCGTGATCCCCAGGTACTGGCCCGCTTCCAGCGTGAAGCGCAAGCGGCATCCGCTCTGAATCACCCAAACATCTGCACCATTCACGACATTGGCGAGCAGGACGGCCAGGCGTTCATTGCCATGGAATTTCTGGATGGCGTGACCCTGAAGCATCGTATCGCGGGACGTCCCATGGAAAGCGATCTGGTCCTGTCGCTCGCCATTGACATCGCCGACGCGCTGGAAGCCGCACACTCTCAAGGCATCGTTCATCGGGACATCAAGCCAGCCAATATTTTCGTGACCAAGCGCGGACACGCCAAGATTCTCGATTTCGGGCTGGCGAAAGTAACGCCCGTGGGCTCTAGGCTGGCAGACGCACCGGACCTGACCGCCCCGGAGACGGCGATGACCGAGGAGCACCTGACCAGCCCCGGCATGACACTCGGCACTATAGCCTACATGTCTCCAGAACAGGTGCGCGCCAAGGAACTGGACTCCCGCACCGACCTGTTTTCCTTCGGAGCCGTGCTCTACGAAATGGCGACCGGCACGTTGCCGTTCCGAGGGGAGAGCTCGGGAGTCATCTTCCGCGAAATTCTCGATCGCGATCCGGTGCCAGCGGTCCGGCTCAACCCGGACCTTCCGCCTAAACTGGAAGACATCATTAATAAGGCATTGGAAAAGGATATCGACCTGCGTTACCAGCACGCGGCTGACATGCGGGCCGACTTGAAGCGCTTGAAGCGAGAGACGGAATCACGGCACGGCGTGCCAACTGGTTCGGGGACTGTCGCTGTCGTGCGGGAAAGCGGCCCTTCAGCCTCCCAGCCGCCGTCTCCAGCATCCGGTTCCTCCTCGACGATTGCTGCATCTCCGTCATCGAGCGCCGTTAAGGTCGCCGAGGTACCCGTTGCGGGCAGGAAACTGTGGAAAATTCTTGTTCCTGCCGCCGCGGTACTGCTGGCCGCCTTGATCGTCGGTGGCCTCTACTTCCGCTCTCGTTCGATGACCTCAACCACGAGCGCCACCCCGCTCACGGAAAAAGACACCGTCGTTCTGGCCGACTTCGACAACAAGACCGGAGATGCCGTCTTCGATGATGCCCTCAAGCAGGCTCTGGCTGTTCAACTGGGACAGTCTCCGTTCATCAACATTCTTTCTGATCGCAAGGTAGGTGAAACCCTGCGCCTCATGGGTAGCCAACCCGGCACTCGTATCACCTCAGAGGTAGCCAGAGAACTCTGTGTTCGGACGGGCAGTAAGGCAATCGTGCTGGGGGCCATTTCCAATCTGGGCGGGCAGTACGTGATTGGCGTAGATGCTGTCGGTTGCAGCAGTGGAGATACACTGGCCAAGGAACAGGAAGAGGCTGCGACCAAGCAAGACGTGCTGAAAGTACTGGGTAAGGCAGCGGCCAGCCTGCGGGCTAGACTGGGCGAATCCCTGGCCTCGGTACAGAAGTTCGATGTGCCTGTGGAGGCCACCACTCCGTCGCTCGAAGCCCTCAAGGCTTATAGCATGGGCATCACTACCGGCCGCACAAAGGGGGATGCGGAAGCGATTCCGTTCATGAAGCGCGCAATCGAGCTCGACCCCAACTTCGCCATGGCTTATGTTGGTCTGGCGGTCGAGTACTCGAATCTTGGCCGGGCGAGTCTAGCCGCCGACAATGCCAGGAAGGCCTACGATTTGCGCGACCGCGTCAGTGAGCGGGAGAGATACCGCATCTCTGCTTTCTACTTTCAGTACGCCACCGGGGAGGTGGAGAAGGCCACGGAAGCCTACGAACTCTGGGCGAAAAGCTATCCGCGAGACATGGTGCCTCACGCGAACCTGGGTGTAATCTATTCCCTCCTAGGCCAATACGACAGAGCAGTCGCGGAAATTGAAGCGAAGCAGCGACTGGAACCCACAATCGCCGGCTATGGGAATCTGGCGGGCATCTATATCAACGTCAATCGGTTGAAGGATGCCCAGAAGACGCTCCAGGAAGCCCAGGAGAAAAAGTTCGACGGCCTCACCATTCGATCCGATCTGTATTCCTTGGCGTTTCTTTCCGGGGATACGGCCGAAATGGAACGCCAGGTTGCATGGGCGGCCGGTCGTCCCGGCGAAGAAGACCAGATGCTCAACATCCACGCCGATACTCAGACCTATTATGGCCGGCTAGAAAAAGCCCGTGATCTCGCCCGGCGTGCCGCTGACTCCGCCGTGCGGTCAGATGCCAAAGAAACGGGCGCCCAGTGGCTCGCCTATCACGCGATCCGCGAGGCTGAAATAGAAAACGTCACTGCTGCGCGGCAAGGTGTTATCCGCGCGTTGGCGCTCGCTCCTGGGCGTTATGTCAAAGTCCTTGCCGCTTTGGCGCTAGCGCGAACCGGCGATACTTCCCAATCCATAACCATCCTCGAAGCGCTCCAAAAGTCCGAACCGGGCAACACTTATCTAAAAGTGTATTGGTTTCCGGTGATCGAGGCATCCATCGCGATGGCACAACAGGCGCCCGACCGGGCGATCGTTGCGCTCGAACCCGCCCTGCCCTACGAACTAGGGGGGCCTCCACCCGGAACCACAATGTATCCCGCGTACATTCGCGGCCTGGCTTATCTCGCCCAGCGGAATGGTCCTGCAGCAGCCGCCGAATTCCAGAAGTTTCTCGATCATCCCGGAATCGTGCAGAACTTCCTGCTCGGGTCGCTGGCCCGTCTCCAACTCGGCCGCTCCTATGCCATTTCCGGCGACACCGCCAAGGCAAAAGCCGCCTATGATGATTTCCTCACACTCTGGAAAGACGCCGACCCCGACATCCCCATCCTGAAAGAAGCGAAGGCGGAGTACGCAAAGCTGCAATAGTCAACTGACGCTATCAGGCGATTTCACAAGCATGCGCTTTTACTTCGCCTTTATCGGGGTTAATGAGTGAGACAAGTATTCCATCTCTGTATAAGACTGTGGGGTATGAAGCAGGACAATTCAAAACCTAACCATGACGTCCTGCCAGCGCGTGGAGTATCGGTCAAAGTCCCCGACGGTTCTCAGCACATCGGCGAGAGGCCATTGCAGGTCGGCAGGCAAGGTAGGCCAAAAGCGTACAGCCACCTGTTCAAACCCCTGCCTCCGGCTGGCGATCGAGCGAAGCCCGTCCTGATTGACGGCGAGGACTTGGAAGACGAAGTGTCCGACGGCATAGGTACAAACGTAAAGCTTGATACTGTGTCCGCCCACGGCACCGTCGTGGTAACAGGCATGAACCTCACCTTTGCCGATTGGGAGAAATCCGGCCATCCACATGTTGACGCTGTCGGGGATGGTAAGAGTGTCCCTGAACCCTTGCCGCACAGATTGCGGGAAAAAAGGCTCTCCAGCGGTTCGCATGTGGTTAAACACGACGGCGCTCTTAAACGCAAAAAGCGCAATAGATCGCGCGCGTGATTGGGTGATAGGAATATCCAGTTTGCCGAGAATCAGGTCTCTGAGCGCCGGTTCGGCGTGCTGGCTCTCGATGTCGCTCATCCACCCGTTGTTGCACGGCTCGCATACAACCTTCGCTTTCCAATCAAGTGCTGGCATTTGCCATTGGTCAGTAATCTCGCCTTTTTCATTGCGGATAGTGAACTTCTTCGTGCCGGGGAACAAATTGTCCATCCACGCGCTCCACAGATGCTCGCCTGAGATATTTGCAGTTGTGGAGCAAAAAGCGCATGCTCTAGCCATATGACAAAGCCTCAAACTCAAACAACTTCGAAGGGATATCCGTTCCAGTTTATCCGATGGGCACTTGCCGATTCTTTGTTGTTGCAATCAGGCGTGGGTGTTGAAAAACTCTTACCCTGGAAAATGCTGGAAAAAACTTTGCGCTAGGATGCCCTACAAACGACTTTCTCCGTTTTCCTAGAGATTTTCTATCCCTCAAATTTTCGCTATTTTGAGAAAAACGGACTTTTTCAACACCCACAGGCGATAGCACTCATTGACAATTGGCCGAAGGTGCGGTTGAGGGGTGCCGCTCAAAAGGAATTCCTTTCAGGCGGCCACAAACCGCGATTCCGCGTGTTGATTCAAAGGGACTTGGCTAGGGAGAAAAAACAACCCTTTCGGGCACGATGATTCCATGCGGATTCAGGCGGTGGGGGTACTCACCCTAGCCAGTGGGGTCCAGACGCGCCAGAAACGCTCCCAAATGCAACCAGCGGGGTATTCCACAGGGCCTACCGATGGCAGAAAAATGGGGTCGGGGAATTCCCAATGAGTGTAATGGCCTGATAGCGTCAACCATCGGGTTCCGCTTCGGCCCACAGGGGAGAGTTAACAAAGCAAAAGACGGGCCGAGCGACTATTGCGGCGCAGCCTTCAGCATCAACAGACCTTGTACCTTCCCCCAATCGTCAGTTTGCCGATTGAAGGATACTTTCCGGCGCTCATCGGGAAATCGAGTGTCCAGCAGTAAGAACTTGAGGATCATGTTCCCACTCCCACGCTTGGGGACGTGAATCGTGTCGTAGATCACTCCGTAGACGACATACAAGTGAGAATTCCACTCCATGAGCAGCGCCCTTTGCTCCATGATCGCGCTAATCGGATTACCGGAATTGGAGTTGCCTGCAGTCGCCGGCCAATATTCTGCCGTGACCATGATCGGGCGGCCGTCGCTCAACAGATGCCTTCCTCCCAGCTTGTCACTTATATCCTTCAAAGACACGGGATCAGCTGCTTGCACGCTCTCTCCAAGCGCAGAGTTTTTCCCGCAGCAAACGTCCTTGTCGCGGAAGATGGTCTCCACCGATGCCGCCAGCACGTCCGAGGCGTTCGTAGTCTTTGCCGTGAGCGCGGGCAGATCGGTGATGCGGACCTCATTCGGGGAATAGGTCTGCTGGCCGTATGCGAACACACCAAAAGCAAGGCACAAACCGACGCCACACACAGGTAGGACAAGAAGCGCAGACCCGTAAAAATGAAGCTTGGTCAAGCATCCCCCTTCCTGTTTCTCCAGTTCCAATCTACCGCGCTGACAAGCCCTAAGTCGAATCGTTGGCGTAAAATCCCGATTACACTCATTGACCCGAATCGCAAGTGAAATCGCCCTGCTAACCAGGCCCAGTGGACATCCTTGCTCGGGGTGAATTCTGGGCAATTCAGCCCTTTGGGGGTAGAAAAGCCTAGGGCAGGGGTCCAGAACTGCTCCAGCGGCTTCCAATTGGGTTTCCAGCGGTATTCCAGTGGGGTCGGTGTGCCCCAGATATTTCGCCTCCATCCCATCCGGCAGGAATCCACCAATCAGGAGGTGTCAGGTATGGGGAGAGCAAAACCGTACTACTCCGGCTGGCAGCATGAAGTCTTCACCCGTGAGCACTGCGGATGGACGGGGACAGTAGGCTATCAGGACTTGGAGGCGGGGGACGTAGCGGCGATCATCGAATGCCCGAGGTGCTGCCGCAGCATGGGCGTCGTGCTGTATCCAAACCTCAAAGAAACTGGGGAAGCTGCGGCTCAGGGCAACGCCGAGGCGATCAAAGCACTGCCCGGATTTGAAGCTCGGGTCAACCACAACTGGGAGCTGCTGGACAGGTTCGAGCAGGAGAAAATCCGCAGCGCCGACCAGCTGCCCGATCTGGATGGCCAGTCGCTGGAGTTCGAGTGGGATTTTGTAAAAGGGGCTGACGGCGAGTTCTATCAGGTGATCCGGGTGGGAGACGCGGAGGTCTGGCGGGAACTTGCATTCTTCAACAACCTGCGTCGCTTCGAGGAGATCAAAAAGTTGCTGAAGGCGAAGTACGGGACGAGATTCAAAAGTCTGACACCCACGGGTGCCAGCATGGAATGGCTCAGCGGGGACAATCTGGGCAGGGCGCTGCAAATCAGCTACGTGTAACCGTCACAGGAATTGCCGCCGGATCATCGTGCCTCGGCTCGATACGGCAAGCCGGTGGAACGCTAAATCGCAACTCGGAAAATGAAAAAAAGCCTCAAGAAAATTCCCTCGAAAGTCGAGTGTCGGCGGCCAGTTGGAATTTCGGGGAAAAAACGTCGGGATACGGCAGGCAGGTGAACCACACGGATGGGTGTTCACTACCATGATGGTAGGGAACTCGAAGTGGGCTACCCATAGCGAGAACATGCGTCAGGGCACGCAGAACGTAGGTTTCGGCGTGGTCCGGCCCATCACTCCAAGTATCGTGGATGGCATATAGCTGACTGTTGGAGCTTAGAATCGTCTCGAAAGATATAGTGGTAGCCAAGTTGTTGATTCTGGCAAGTTCTGCTGGAGATTGCCCCCTTTTTTCGTGGAATAGGGACCCAACAACAACTTGGCGGAAAAAGTCGAAACCGAAGGGCGGATGTAGGCACCTTTTTCAACGATCCATAAATGAATCAACGCCCCCACTGGACTCCAGCGGCTCGATACTGGTCGGCGCTGGCATCAAGCGCGGGGGGGACGGAGCGGACGCTGCGGACGCAAGAATTCCTAGTACCTCACTCTGTTGAAAAAAATCTAAATTAGTGGTTGAACCCGTGTACAAAGCTGGGATTCTTGCGTCCTGTGCGTCCGGACCTAGCCGCATATGCTCGAACAGATGGTTTGGTCGAAGGCTGGAATCTCTGCGTCCGCAGCGTCCGCTCCGTCCCGACCTCCATATACCTACTGAATACAGGGTCTGGCACTTTGAGCTAATATGCGCTACGTGGCCAACGATCAACCCAAACCAGCCGTAGCACCTTTAGCGCCCGGAGAGTTGCTGGGATCGCATCCTCCAGAGCGGTATGGATTGAAGGCCGAGACGAAATTGCAGTCCAAACAAACATTCATGAAGGACATGAAGTCGTGCTTCTCAGGAATGAAAGCGGACCAGCGCGATGCTTTACTCGCGGAACTCTATGAGCTGGCCAAAGTGAAGGATTTTATTGATTGTTCTATGGCACCCGGCGTGCGGACGACAACCAGAAACGATAAATTACGATACAGACAATACCGGCTCTGGCTGGCCAAGGTGGACGACAAATTGAGCAAGGTGATGGGGGCGATGCAAGAGGCCTTGGATGTGGCGAACGGTTGTCCAAGGCAAGACACTCAGGACGAATTGCATAAACTCGTCGTTGGCAAGACTTTTAAGGCACTTGTGCGTGCTGGCAACGAACTCGGCAAGGCGATGACGATTGTCAGGCGCACGCAGTATGCTCTGGCTGCGGAGGTCCATCCCAAGCTGCGTACCCGTGCCGAGAAGAAGCTGGTACTCACACGGCAGAAATCGGCAGGTCCAAAACATCCTCCACTGTTCAGGAAGAGAACACGAAAGATTGATCTCTGGTTTATCAACCGCGCGGCTTCTACCTTGGACAAGTACCGAACCAAAGATGGCAAACGAATTCCGCGCCCCGGCCAGATAATCGCCGCTGTCTTTAAGTCTGCGTTGGGCGAGACGAGGTCTGAGGAGAGCATCCGAAGGAATCTGTCGCCATCACGTCGAAAAGAAATCCACCTCTCTTGAAGCAGTTCCAACCTTGGGACAATAAGAAGCCAACCCAGCCTTTGCCCGCCACGCATTGTCCGGACATCAGAAATCGTCAGAGGGGATGCTCCGCCGAACTAAGTCACTGGACCAGTCTCTGCCCGTGAATTTCAATTGGCCCTACAGGGGAGGCAGAAATGGAATTCAGGGACAGAGTGAAGCTAATAAAGAAGACGTTGTCAGTACTGCTGGAACCGGGTTCAATTTCAGAGCTGCGGATTCCGAGGGCAGACGGTGGACCGCTGGTTGGACTGTTTGACGATGTCAACGAGATGGCCGCAGCAGCCGCCAAGTACAGCGGGAAGGTGCCCGGAATCTACGTCCCGCTCAATCAACTAACGCCATCGGGCACAACTGCTGTGGATAACAAGCTTAGTAAGGCAGCCTCGGCAGTCAGAGATGCCGATATTCAACGTCGCCGCTGGTTGCCAATTGACTTCGATCCAGTCCGGCCGTCCAACACATCCTCCACCGACGCACAGCACGAAGCGGCCATCGCTTTGGCGAAGGAGTGCCGCGATTGGCTTCGGAATCAAGGCTGGCCGGAACCCGTGTTGGCCGACAGTGGAAACGGGGCGCATCTCCTCCTGCCTATAGACCTGCCGAACGATGGGATGAGCGATCAACTTGTGAGGAACTGCCTCGCAGCAATGGCTCTTAGATTCTCGACCGGCACAGTCGCGCTGGATTCGGGCAACGGAAACGCGTCTCGTCTGACGCGAGTCTACGGAACAATGAACCGCAAGGGGAACCCAACTGCCAAACGACCCCACCGGCGATCGCGGCTGCTCAAAGTTCCCGACGAACTTCACACGGTCGGGGTGGAGTTGCTGAACCAGTTTGCGGCTGCCCTCCCGCTTGTCTCCACAGAAAAACCCGCTCGTCCGATGGATATTGCGCGATGGCTGGCGGCTTGCAACCTGTTGGTCGCTTTCGACGCTCCGTGGAGCAATGGCGGTCATAAGTGGATTCTGAGTGAGTGCCCCTGGGACGACAGCCACAAAAAGTCTGCGTTCGTCGTGCAATTTCGGAATGGCGGAATTGCCGCAGGTTGCCTGCACAAGTCCTGTGTGGGAAACAATTGGCCAATGTTGCGCGCCCTTTATCAGCGTCCATCGGGGACTCTGATCAAGTCAGGATGTGCTGGTGAATCTGAAAAAACTCTGCCCGTCGCCCAAGGATCAGCTCAAACACGCAACCTACTTACGTTTGCCAGTGATCTCAGACTTTTCTCTACGCCGCAGGGCGAATCCTACGTAACTTTTCAAGTAGGAAACCACGGCGAGAATCATCGAATCGAGAGCAAGGCCTTCAAACAGTGGCTGCATTTGAATTATTTCCGCCGGACGAACGCTTCTCCCCGACCACATGCCGTTCAGGAGGTGATGTCCCATTTCGATGCTGTTGCTCGGTACGACTGCCAGCGGGAGCCGGTTTTCCTCCGCGTGGCCGCAGACCGGGAACGCTTCTTCTTGGACTTGTGCGATGAGCAGTGGCGGGCTGTGGAGTTTTCGCGTGATGGGTGGAAGGTTGTCAAGGACCCAGCCACAAAATTTCGCCGTTTGCCAGGGATGCTCTCGTTGCCGACTCCGGTCCGGGGTGGCGATATCAACGAGCTAAGCAACTTCTTGAATTTGCGTAGCCGGGGTGATTGGACCCTTTTCGTTGAGACTCTGCTGGCGGCGTTGTTCCCCGGGCCATATCCCGTGCTGGGCATTCATGGCGAGCCAGGCAGTGCGAAGTCAACCACGAGCCGAATCTTTCGAACGATGATTGATCCGCACGTGTCAGCTTCACGGGCGATGCCGAAAGACATTCGTGACCTCATGATCATGGCAAACAATGGCTGGGTCCTCTCTTTCGACAATTTGTCTCACGTGCCCTTGTGGTTCTCGGATTGCTTGTGTCGCCTTTCCACCGGCGGTGGCTTTTCAACCCGCGAAATTTATACGAACTCCGACGAAGTTATCTTCGACGGTCAGCGGCCCGTTATTTTGAACGGAATCGAAGAACTCGCCACTAGGACTGACTTGCTTGACCGCAGCGTGCTCCTCGACTTGCCGGTGATTCGGAATTGGAAGGAGGAGCGGACCTTCTGGAAGGAATTCGAGGCAGCACACCCGAGGCTATTGGGGGCGTTGTTGGATGTCGCCGTGAGTGCGCTGAGGAATCTTCAATCAGTTCAACTGACCGAAAAACCCCGAATGGCTGACTTCGCCGTATTGGCGACAGCGGCAGAACCGGCTTTGGGTCTGTCAACTGGTGCATTCATGGAGTACTACGCACGGAACCGACAGAGCGCGAACGCGGTCGCTTTGGAGGTTTCACCGATTGCGAACATCATTTCAAACATGGCCGAAAGGAGTTGGCATGGAACCGCGGAAGCCCTTCTAGAAAGGCTATTTAGAGTGGCGGACGAAGAGACACGGAAACGTAGGGCTTGGCCGAAAAATGCGAAGGTGCTTTCGGGCATGTTGCGCCGTTTGGCTCCCGCCCTTAGGAGGGCAGGAGTTGATGTGAAATTCTGGCGAGACCAGGACAGGCTAAGAACTCGAAGGATATCAATTGAGCGGCAACGCTCGAAAGGATGAGCACAAGCCTCCGGTTAGTAGGTTAGGACATGCGGTGGAGGGAGCTTCCAAATTCAAGGAGGAATTAAGACATGCAAATCACAACCAAAATCAACCGACAGAAGAGAACAATCACGATCACAATACCGCTCCAAAAAGCGATGCCCTCGAAGTCCAGTGGCAAAACGCTGGTAGTGGCCAGCACTCACGGCTGCGTAACGACCGAGGCGTGCCATTCCGGCCGTCCTGTTGTCATAACAGCGAATGCCTTTATTTATGCGGCTAGTAACCGCAAGAGGACGGCGGACGGAGTGGAACCGCTGGCCAAGAATGGCTCCTTGCCGAGAAAGCGAATCGGGGAAGGAACTATGAGGTTGCGTAAAGAGCAGGAAATCCGGGCGACGAACGAGTTGCTGGCGATGCTGGCGGAAGATCGGAGGCGGGGAGGGCAAGGAATCCGCACGTCGGAAATGTGTGGCACGCCTGCGTTTCACGGCGAGAGCACGCTGAGTCTTAGGCAGATCGCCTGCTTGCTTCGCAAAAGCGGGAGGGCAGTGGCAAGGCTCAACGGGTCTCCAAGATTTTCCTGCAACGTGTGGAATCTGACGGACGAGGCATGGGATCAAGCCCGTGACAAGCAGCAGCCGACCCCTTCCGGCGGATAAACAGTAATCAACTTTAGACGACATGGCGGCGCTGGTGTGGTCCTTCGCGGAAGTGAACTTATGACCGGTCAACAATCCCAAACCGGAGCGCTGCTCTCGTTGGATGACGTGGCGGCGCTGCTGAAAGTCTCGCGCGCCTGGGTCCGTGATCACGCCACACGGCGCAACCCACGCATTCCTGTGGTTCGGCTGGGCGGAAAGAGGGCATTGCTGCGCTTCAGGCGTGAAGATGTTGAGGGTTTCATCGCCGCGCACTTGTGTTCTACAGAAAAGTGTGCGTAATATGTCCGCCGTCTCAAAAGTACCTGGAGCACACATGAGAACACGACATCAAGATGGGTGGATCGAACTACGCGGTGCTCGACGGAGGGGCTGGTACGGCAACTACTGTGTTTACGTGCAGGATGAATCGGGGAACGAGAAGCGCCATCACCGCGGCGTCTATCTGGGTGACAAAGCCAAGATGCGGAAGTGGGAGGCCGCGGACAAGCTGCGTAAGATAATCGCCGCCACCCAAAAGCAACAACCTGTCGGGAATTCCCTCACACTGGAGTGGTTCGTCAAAGAGCGCTTTCTCCCCATGCGCTCACCGCAATGGGCACCATCCACCAGGGAGACAAATCTGGGGAACCTGAATCGCCACATTCTGCAAAAGCTGGGAAGCATTCCCCTCACGGAACTGGAAAAGTTTCATTGTCAGGTGTTCTTGAATGATCTCGCAGAGAAGGGATTCAGCTTCACGGTCGTTGATCACTGCCGCACCATGTTGAAGGCCGTTCTCGAAGAAGCTCTTGATGCCGACATGATCGGCAAGAACCCTGCTCGCAAGCTGGCAAACCCGGATACCAAAGAACCGGAAAAGCATGTGCTGGCCAAGGCTGACGCCCATCTACTACTCGATTCCCTGCCCTTTCGTGACCGACTCATGGCTATGATTGCGGCTTTCTGCGCCATGCGACCGGGGGAGATATTCGGCCTGCGATGGTCATCCTGGCGTCAGGATCATTTCCAGATAGAGGGAACGGCTTGGCGCGGTAAGCTGCGGCCAGGGAAGGCAAAGACCAGAGGCTCCAAAGCTCCCGTCGTCCTTCCTAATGTTCTCCTGCCATTGCTGAAGATGTGGCGTGACAAGCACGCAACTGCGCCTTTAGAGGCTTTGATCTTCCCCAGCGAAAAGGGCACGCCGATGCGCCCGGAGAATTGGCTGCGCCGCCGCGTTAAGCCCATCGCCAAGGCCGTGGGAATCTCCACTACGGTGAACTTTCAGGTGCTAAGGCGAACGTTTGCCACGAATGCCCAGAGCCACGGAAATGCGAAAGATGTACAAGCCCACCTGCGTCATAGCGACATCGGCACTACGCTCAACGAATACACGCAGCCGATCCCCGAGAGTGTACGCAAGCTGGTCAACGCTGTGGCCGATGATGTAATGACCAGCTCGATCGTAACCATGACGCCAGTGACGAAAAGGATTCAGTAGGAACTGGGCACGTCCGCGGGAGGCGGAGTACGTATCCAGAAGTTCAAGGAAGACTGCATCAACGTTATCAATTTCCTAGTGTGGAAAATCAAGCGTCGAAAGAAGCAACGTCTCCCCCAATCTCTGCCGCTCGTTGCGTTACCGGAGTGAAGTGGAGTCACAACTTCTTAGATATTCTGCACACGGTTTCACACACAGCTTTTTCGGGGCAACCCGCAAGTGATTGGAAAGATGGAGCGGGAGACCGGGATCGAACCGGCGACATCCAGCTTGGGAAGCTGGCGTTCTACCGCTGAACTACTCCCGCTCAACGCAGGTAGCTTACCACCGCCCGCCCGGCGGTCACAACCGCTGCAGGAGATGAACCCTCGCTGCCATTCGTGTTTAAATGGTCAGCCTGTAGGCCGATTGCTGCTCAGCTGCCGGAGAAACTATGCGCCGATCCGATTCCATCGCTTCACGCCGTTCGTTTCTGCAAAACGCTCTTGCTGCGGGCACAGCCACCGCGCTCTCTCCTGCGCTCAGCGCGGGCCGGGTGGCAGCTTTGCCGGAACTTGTCTCGCCTGAAGTAAAGCCGTTCGAACTCCATGAGATCACCCTTCCGGAACTGCAGGACGGAATGAAGTCGGGCAAGTTCACCGCCCGGTCGCTGGTTGAGAAATACACGGAGCGCATAACCGAGATTGACAAGCAAGGCCCCGCCATCAACAGCGTGATCGAACTGAATCCCGACGCGCTTGCCATCGCCGATGCTCTCGACCAGGAACGCAAAGCCAAAGGTCCACGTGGGCCGCTGCACGGCATCCCCGTGTTGATCAAGGACAACATTGATACCGCCGACCGCATGATGACCACCGCCGGATCGTTGGCGCTGGTGGGTTCGAAGCCGCCCAAGGATTCCTTCTTAGCGCAGAGGCTGCGCGCGGCGGGCGCGGTGATCCTTGGCAAGACGAATCTCAGCGAGTGGGCCAACATCCGTTCCAGCCACTCCACCAGCGGATGGAGCGGGCGGGGCGGCTTGACGAAGAATCCCTATGCGCTTGATCGAAATCCGTGCGGATCGAGCTCCGGCACAGGCGCAGGCATCTCCGCAAACCTCGCCGCCGCGGGTATCGGCACGGAAACCGATGGTTCCATCGTTTGCCCGTCGTCCTCGAACGGACTCGCCGGGATCAAGCCCACGGTGGGGCTGGTCAGCCGAAGCGGCATCATCCCGATTTCTCATAGCCAGGACGGCGCCGGCCCCATGTGCCGCACGGTGCGCGATGCCGCAATTCTGCTGGGAGTTCTAACCGGAGTGGACCCGGAAGATTCGGCTACCGCGGCCAGCGCCGGCAAGTCCCTGACCGACTACGCGCAGTTCTGTGATCCCAACGGTCTCAAAGGCACGCGCATCGGCGTGGCGCGAAAATATTTCGGTTTCAACGATGCCGTGGACGCGCTGATGGAACAGGCGCTCGATGTGATGAAGAAGCTGGGAGCAACCCTTGTGGATCCTGCCGACATCGAGACCTTCGGCAAGTTCGACGACAGCGAGCTCACGGTTTTCATGTATGAACTGAAGGCGGATTTCAATGCCTATCTGGCGCGCCTCGGGCCGGGAGCGCAGGTTCGCACGCTGAAGGATGTGATTGACTTCAACGAGCGCAACCGGGACAAAGAAATGCCCTACTTTGGACAGGACCTGTTCCTCAAGGCACAGGCCAAAGGACCACTTACCGAGAAAGAGTATCTCGACGCGCTGGCCAAGAACCATCAGTTAGCGCGCACCGAGGGAATTGACGCGCTCATGGAGAAGCACCACCTTGATGCCATTGTCGCGCCCACCGGCGGTCCGGCGTGGCTTACCGACCTGGTGAACGGCGACCACGTGGCCGGAGGCAGTTCCAACGCAGCCGCAGTCGCCGGATATCCCAACATCAACGTAACCGCGGGATTCCTCTCCGGCCTGCCGGTGGGAGTTTCTTTCTTTGGCCGCGCCTGGAGCGAACCGGTTCTAATCAAGCTGGCCTACTCGTTCGAGCAGGCGACCAAGGCGCGTCAGGCGCCACGTTTGTTGAGAACGATCGGGTAAGTAACCGCCAGCACGGTGTAAAGTTTCGCAAAGTCGCTTGGAAGAGTCCCAAAGCGATCTACAATTGGACTGGAGGCGCAGATATTTATGAGCAGACTCTGTCTCCGTCCCACCCTGAACCTGCCTAGGTTGTTCCTATTCTGTTGTGCGTGCGGCTGCCTCGCTTCCGGCCAGATTCTCTATACCGATCAGGAAATTCAGGTGCACAATCTGCCGTCGCTGATGGCGCGCTCTCACGACGCGCCCGATGTGCTGTTGACCTCACTTGATACGGTGCTGCATGACCGGGAGATTTGCTGCGGCAAAGATTCTGCCCTGGTGGACAGCGCGCAGGCGGCCGATCCCGAGTCGTTAAAAGATGTCGCCGCCAAGCTCGACGGCCGGCATCTGTTGAGCGATGGCCGTCCGATCGTAATTAAAGCAACTTATCTGATTCCCGACGCGGTCAATTCCGGTCTGCTGATTACCTGGTTCCTGAATCAACATGCGGCGCTCATACAGTGGAATTCGCATATCTATGTAGTCCATGGCATCGTTTATTTGTGGACGGCGAATGAAACTCCTGACAACTCAGGGCAGACCGGCACCGTAATCCGCAAGTTCCTGCTCTGGGACACGCGTTACTCCGATTCCCGCCGGGAAGTTGTCTTCAATCGCGAAACGGACGATATGAGGAAAGTACAGGGCCTGCTGTTTCTGGAGTCCAAACCGCAGTAGCTGCCTCTAATATTTCACGTCTCATCGTAAACCACGCGTTTCCCCATGTTAGTCTGTAAGCAAAAGGGGGTAACAATGACGAACCTGAACAAGGTAGTCAGTTCCCTGCGGAACGAGTACGCCCGTCTCGAAAAAGAGTTGGAGCGTGTAGGGAAAGCATTAAACGTTCTCGGCAAAGCCGGCGGAGCCAAGCTCAAACGAACCAAGCGAGTCTTGAGCAAGGAAGCCCGCGAACGCATCGCCGAAGCGCAACGGAGACGCTGGGCCAAAGCGCGCAAGCAAGCAGCCTAGGTCGTTTCCTAAGTGTTAGAAGTAATTTTGCAAGCACCGCAGACGGCCTCGTTCGTAACTTCCCCAAACTTTGCGGACGGGGCCAGCGGAGCTAGAGCGTATCAGGGTATGCCTTCAGGCATACCGATTGGGGCGCAAAACCCGATTTCTGCTGCTGGAGCAGGGGCTAAAGCTCAGGTTTTTTTCTAGGCCTTCATTCGGGTGGCAAGAATCAGAACACCAGCTCCGAGCACAAACACTGAAATTGTGCCAACGAGGTTAAGAACGTTAAACCCGTCTCTAACGAGCAGGAATACACCGATTACCCCAGAACCTACGAACGCATATCCCAAGAACCGCACCTTACCGGCGTCCTTCCCGCGCCCGCTTATGTCGGCCCCTGTCCTTGGCTTGAAGATTCTCCGAAGTACGACGGCATTCGCAGCGACAAGAAGGAGGATCATGGCAGCAGAAGTCCGCGCGGATCGCACAAACTCCACGACAAGGAGGATCAGGAGCATGTCAGCTGCAACGAGCGCCCAATAGCCGCGATGAATCACGTATTGCCCTCCCATGAGTGGTGCACCCCGCCGCGCCTAAGTCCAGCGGAACCACTTCAGCGCCAGCACAAATGAAATCCCACCCCAGAGAATCAGAATCAGCAGGCGCGGCCATTGCTGAACCAGCGGCGTGCCTTCCAGAATGCTGGCGCGCAGCGCGTCGTTGAGCGCGGTCAGGGGCAGCGCCTTGATGAATGGATGGATCATCGCCGGGAAGCGCTCGTAGGAGAAGAACACTCCCGAGAAAATCCACATCGGCATCATCACCAGGTTGATCAGACCGCTGACCGACTCGATCTTCTGGGCGCGGCTGGCCGTGAGCAGGCCCACGCCGCCGAAGGTCAGTGATCCAATGCCCGCGATCAGCGCAATCGCCGCCACCGACCCCAGCACCCGCATGTGAAAGAAGAGCACACCGAAGACCAGCAGCAAGCCGACTTCGATGATCATCAGGATCAGCCGGCTCGAAGCCAGCGCCAGCAGAAAATCTCCGCGGCGCATGGGCGTACCCACGAAGCGCTTGAGCAGCTTACGCTGCCGCATATCCACCAGCGCGAACCCGATGCCCCACATGCCGGAGTTCATCAGGTTCATGCCCAGCAGGCCGGGGATCAGAAAGTCAATGTAGCGGGAGCCCGGCTCCGACGACGCCACCGCAGTCGCGGGAACAGCGTCTTTGGCGCCGGCCGCGGCCTGCAGGGCTTCGTTCACTTCCGCTTTGGCCAGCACGCTCTCGGGCCGCGCCGGGTCGTAGCGATAGTTGAGTCCGCCCTTGCCGTCGGCCTCGATCACCACGTCGAACTTGCCGAGGCGGAATCCCTTCTGCGCTTCTTCTGCGCTCACTACCTGTGTCTTGAACATGGCATGCTGCTGCCAACGAACCAGCAGCGCATGCACCTCATCGGAGCCTGTGCTGCTGACGATCGCAACCGACGCCGCGTCCGCCGGCTTGTTGCGGAAGGCGATGCCCAGCCCCAGCGCCAGCAGCAGCGGAAACGCGAATACCCAGAAAACAACTTCCGGCTCGCGCTTCAGTTCGAGCATGCGCACCATCAGCAGGTGAGCGTAGCCCGACCAGCGGCCGTTGCGCCGCGGCGGAGTCGGCACTGCCTGTCGTGATGGGACCGCGGTTTCCTGGACAACGCTCATCGTCGTTCCTGCACCTCGAAATCTTCTCTTTGCTTTGGGACTATTCGTCCCGCAGATGGCGGCCCGTAAGTCTTACAAACACATCTTCCAGACTGGCCTGGCGCGTGGTCAGATGGGCCAGTTCCAGTTTCTGCTGATCAATCGCATCCAGCAGGGCAGGAATCGTCAAGTGCGGCTCCTTCACATTCAGCGCAATGACATCCTCTTCTTCCCGCACTGACTCAACGCCCGGCAGAGTCTGCCAGGCGTGGTTCTCCGCCACGCGCCCGCTGCCGTTGGCGTTTACGGAGAACTCGACCACATGATGACCTCCCAGCCGGTCAATCAAGTCCGCGGGCGAGCCTTCGGCGATGATCTGGCCGTGGTCCACAATGGCCAGGCGGTCGCAGAGGCGCTCGGCTTCGTCCATGTAGTGAGTGGTCAACAGCACGGTGCCGCCGTCGCGCTGGAAGTGCCGGATGATGTCCCATAGCTGCCGCCGGCTTTGCGGATCGAGCCCGGTCGTAGGCTCGTCGAGAAACAGGATTTTCGGGTTGCACACCAGCGCCGTCGCCACCGCCAGCCGCTGCCGCTGCCCGCCGGAGAGCTTGCCCACCCAGGCATCGGCCTTCTCGGTCAGTTGCAACTGCTCGAGCACTTCCTCCGACGAGCGCGGTTCGCGATAGAAGCTGGCGAACAGCTCAATCGTCTCGCGCACGCTGAGTTTTTCCGACAGGCGCGTCTCCTGCAGCGAAATGCCCAGCCACTCCCGCATCTCGCGCTCGTTTTCCTGCCACGAGTGCCCGAAGATGGAGACCTGCCCCGAAGTCGGCTGCAGCAAGCCCTCGAGAATTTCGATGGTGGTAGTCTTCCCCGCCCCGTTCGGCCCGAGCAGGCCGAAACATTCGCCCGCCTGAATCTCGAGATTCAGCCCGCGCACGGCTTCGACCTTGCCGTCATAAGTCTTGCGCAGATCGCGGCACTGGATGGCTGCGGGCATTGGTTGATTTTACCGGATGCGGGGGGCGTGGGTTGTCAACTCAGGGTTAATCCAGATGCGGGACATCCGGCGGCGGCGCGGGCGGAAGCGGAGTCGGTCCGCTGGCCGGCTTGGGCACGTTTTCAGGATCTTCGCCCGGACGTCGCAGGCTGGGGGTGTTCGGAGAACGATCCTGCTCTTCCTTCTTCGCCTCGGTCTCTTTGTCCGCCTTCTCGAGAATGACTTCTTTCTCTGTGCGGACGATCTTCTGGCCGCCCACTTTCATGGTTTCCACGCGCACCACTTCATCACCCACGATGCGGACGAAGTCCACATCCTGCGGCGGCTCGCCGTAGATCCATTCCTCATAGTCGGTGGCGCCGTCCTTCTCCCGCACTTTTTTCGGCGGCCGGCCTTTGGCGTGCAGCACCATTTCGGAGTTCATCCCGACCATCACGTAATGCGCCTGAATGGCGGCCTTTACCTTCGGCGGCAGCGTGTCCAGATAGGCCTGTTCCTTGTTTCTGGCATTGAAGTCGAGCACGGGGATCAGCAGATCGCGTAGCTGCTGCGCCGTCATCTCCGGGACATAT
The DNA here is from genome assembly GCA_037442635.1 of Terriglobales bacterium. Taxonomy (GTDB): domain Bacteria; phylum Acidobacteriota; class Terriglobia; order Terriglobales; family Acidobacteriaceae; genus Sulfotelmatobacter. The sequence goes on from JBBIPV010000008.1 coordinate 139,748, forward strand.
TTGTCGAAGTAAATATCCAGGTAACTGCCGTGCGGATTCTGCGCCGATTCGGCAGGAGACAGCGGCACTGTCCCGCCCGCGCCCCCAACCTCAATGTGCTGATACCACTTCTTGCGGTGCACCGGGCCGCCGTTGATGTCAAAGTGAATGTGGTTGTCTTTGATCTGCACAAACGAGATGTGGGCCGGATCGCCGGGCCGCACCGCCGGTCCCCACAGCGCCAGCACTTGCTGCAACTCCTGGCCGCTGGGAGTGATCACCCCGCCTTGCAACCGCAGGCCCTTGCTCCCCATCGGGAATGCGGTGCGGGAATAAACGAGCTGCGTTTCAAAGTCGCGGATGATCTCATAGCGGCTCTGCTTGGAAATGCGCGGAGCATCGGCAGGGATGGGCGGCCCGCCAGGTTGCGGTTGCGGAGTCTGCGACGCCGCTGTCGGTTGCTCGGCGGGCGGCGCTGAAGCTGCCGCGGGCGGGTTGCTTTGTGCGAACGCAGCCTTCAGCATCAAAGAAAAGATCAGGAAGCAGGCGCCGCGCCGACGTTCCATAAAACACCCCAGGACGGTTCTGAGGTCATTATAGCGCCGCCCGGATCGGCCGCGTTCGGCTCAACAGGCTCTATCTAAGGAAATCTACGGATACCAGAGTCAGTCTGCTCCACTTAGGCACGGTCTTGCTCGCGGCTGACGACTGAAAGCTGTTCTTAAGCCAGATTGAGCACCTTCTTGATCGTTCCGCGCTCTTTCTGGATCTTTTCCTGCAGCAGCGTGATGGCGTAGATCAGCTGTTCGGGGCGCGGCGGGCAGCCGGGCACGTAAATATCCACAGGAATGACCTGATTGACGCTTTGCACCAGCGCGTAGTTCTGAAATACGCCCCCGGAAGTCGCGCACGCGCCCATGGACAGAACCCATTTCGGCTCCGGCATCTGTTCCCACAGCTGGCGGATCACCGGTGCCATTTTGTTCGACACGCGGCCGGCAATGATCATCAGATCGCTCTGCCGCGGCGACGGGCGGAACACCTCGGCGCCGAAGCGCGCAATATCGAACCGCGCCGCCCCCATGGACATCATCTCAATCGCGCAGCAGGCCAGGCCAAACGTCATGGGCCAGATCGAACTCTTGCGCGTCCAGTTGACCGCCGCGCCGAGCGTGGTCAGCACCACGCCTTCCGGCGTGGGATTGCCGAAAGTCAGGTCCTTGACGACCTTATGGCCGTTCTCAATGTCAACGTAGGGGCCGAAGTTCAGTTCGCGAGACATGGGGATATTCTAAACCACGTAGGGCACTGAGGGCACGGAGCCTCGGTAACTCTGTGCTCTCTTTGTTTGTTCCATTCTACGGATTCACCACAACCTTCCCGAACATCTGGCTCTTCTCCAGATATTCGTGCGCAGCCCGTAACTCTTTCAGCGGGAACACGCGATCCACGACCGGCTTCAACCGCCCCGCGAAGACGTGCCCCAGCACTTCATGCAGCTCGCCCATCGTTCCCATGTAAGAACCGAGCAGGCTCAACTGCCGCGCGAACAGATGCCGCAAGTCGAGCCCTACATTCGGCCCGGTGGTCGCGCCGCAAGTCACCAGTGTGCCCCCGCTCTTGAGTGAGCGCACGCTTTCGTCCCAGGTGGCGGAGCCGACGTGCTCGATGACGATATCCACACCTTCTTTGTTCGTGATCCTGCGGACTTCTTCGGAAATCTTCTGCTTGTAGTGGTCAATGCCGTAGTCGGCGCCCAGCGCGCGTCCCTTTTCGAGCTTGGCTTCGTCGCCAGCCGTGGTGATGACACGGCAGTGAAACATCCTGGCGATCTGGATGGCGGCAATGCCCACTCCCGAACTTGCCCCCAGCACCAGCACGGTTTGCCCCGGACGCACCCCGGCGCGCCCCACCAGCATGTGCCACGCGGTCAGAAAGACCAGCGGCACGCTGGCGGCCTGGTTGAAGTCGAGCGAGTCAGGAATCGCAATCACGTTGGCGGCAGGAACGGCGATCAGTTCGCAATTGCCGCCGTCCACTCCATTGCCGAGCACGGTAAACTCGCGGCACTGGTTCTGCACGCCGGCAGCGCACTTGGCGCACCGTCCGCAGTACGACATGGGCGCCAGCAGCACGCGCTGGCCCGGTTTGAATCCGCCGACGTACTCGCCGCACTCGACCACTTCTCCCGCCACATCGCTGCCCAGGATGTGCGGCAGCTTCACCCCGGGCAGACCTTTGCGCACCCAGATGTCGAGATGATTCAAAGCGCAGGCACGCACCCGCACCAGCACCTGATCTTTGCGCAGCTGAGGATCGGGCGCGTCTTCGTATGTAAGCACTTCCGGTCCACCGAATTGATGAATGCGAACGGCTTTCATGGGGCTGCCTCCCGAACAGAGGTGACGCTACCACAAAGCCTGACCGAAATGGGAATTCCCAGTTTGGGTGCGCGGACGATTTTTTCGACTCGATCGCTTTTGTTCCTCCATCGTCCCGCCTTAGGATTCATTTGGCAGGCCGGAGTGATGATCCGGGGCTTTTGCTATCCCTCCGTTTGACTCTCCCCTGTTAGCCGACTGATAATCGGCAAAGCGCGTCCCGCCTCTCGTCACGCTGCATCTGAGCCATGGACATCTACGAACAAATCGTCGAACTCCGCCGCCAGGGACGCCGCGGGGCCGTGGCTACCATCGTCAACGTGCGCGGATCGATTCCTTCGTTCCGCACCGCGAAAATGCTGGTGCGCGACGACGGTTCGATCGCCGGCACCATCGGCGGAGGCTGCGTCGAGGCTGACGTCTGGCAGGCAGCGCGCGAGGTTATGGAATCGGAGAAGCCCCGCACTCTGACCTTCGACCTGAATCAAGACCCAAAGAACGCCACCGGCCTGGTCTGCGGGGGCACGCTCGAGGTTTTCGTTGAACCAATATTACCTCCAGTGTTACTTTACATTTTCGGCGCAGGCCACGTTGCTCTAAGCCTTTGTGACACGGCTACGAAAGCCGGCTTTGACGTGATCGTCACCGATGACCGCTCCTCCTACGCCAGCAAGGAACGCTTCCCTGGAGCCAGTGAAATCCATGCCCTCGATTTCGACGAGGCCATGCAGAAACTCGATCCGAACGAGTCGTCTTCCATCGTGATCGTGACTCGCGGCCATCGCGACGACATGCGCATCCTGCGCTGGGCGGTCCAAACCCGCGCCCGCTACGTCGGGATGATCGGCTCGAAGCGGAAGGTAATCAGGATTTTCGAGACGCTGCGGGAAGAAGGACTTCCGGCACATCTTTTTGACCGCGTGCACGCCCCAATCGGACTCGACATTGGCGCGATCACGCCCGAGGAAATTGCCATCGCCATCACGGCGGAATTGATCGCCATCCGCCGCCAGGCCACCGCCAGATTGCCGCATATGAGCTGGTTCAAACGGAAGCAGCCAGAAGACACAAGCAGCCCTGAGGCCGGGGTCTTGGAGAACGACAACGGTTGATTCCGCTCACTGACTTTCCCTCCGCTTTCTGCTATCTTCCGCAGCATGTCCCGCTCTCCGAGCTTCGCGGGAGTGATCCTGGCGGCAGGCGAGTCCTCGCGGATGGGGAAGGACAAGGCCCTCCTCCCCTGGCCGCCGCAGGCTCCCGGCCAGCCGTTGCCAAAAGATACCTTCCTATCCGCCACGATTCGTTCGCTCTCTCTCTCAACCGATTTCGTAGTCGTCGTCGCCGGAAGAAACGAAGCCGCGCTGGCGCCTGTGGTCTATGCCAGCGGAGCGCAGATCGTGGCCAATCCCGACCCCAGCCGCGGACAGTTCAGCTCGCTGCAGGTGGGACTGCACGAAGTCCTCAGCCGCGGCCGGGATGCGGCCGTCATCACGCTAGTGGACCGGCCTCCGGCCAGTGCCGCCACGGTTGAGTCCCTGCGCGCCGCTTTCTGCGCGGCCCCGTCCACGGTATGGGCAGTCGTGCCCGAATTCGGCAGCCAGCACGGACATCCCTACCTCGCTGGGCGAGAACTGATCGAAGCCTTCCTGCAAGCCCCGCCCACCACTACCGCCCGCGTCATCGAGCACACCCACCAGCAGCACATTCAGTACGTCGCCGTGAGCGATCCCTTGGTCGCCGTCAACGTCAACACTCCTGAAGACTATGCGACATTGCTAGCGAAACCACAGGTCTGACGATTTTAGATTTTAGATCTCAGATTCGAATAGTCGCCCAATCTCGAATCTTCAATCTGGAATTGCGTTATGCCGATTGCGCAATTCCGCCCCCTCACGTTATCGTCGAAGTGAATGACCATCTCCCACTCCAGCCCAGCGCATTCCCCAAGGCGCGATTTTCTGGATTCGGTTCTGCGCCTTTCTCCGCAGGTAGCCGTCTTCGACTGCGACGGCACCCTTTGGTCGGGCGACGCCGGTGAAACCTTCTTCAACTGGGAGATCGAGACCGGCCTGGTTTCCGCCGAGATCGGCCGCGCCATGCGCGCCCGCTACGCCGAGTACAGGGCCGGCAAAGTCAGCGAAGACGACATGTGCGGCGAAATGGTCACCATGCACAAAGGAATTCCGGAAGAAGTCCTGATGCAGGCCGCTTCCGAATTCATGACCCGGTCATTTCCGGGAAAGGTCTTCCCTGAAATGCGCGACCTTGTGCATCGCCTGCGCGAAGACGGATGCGACGTCTGGGCGGTGTCGTCGTCGAATGAGTGGGTGATTCGCGCCGGCGTGAAGCAATTCGGCATCCCCGACGACCGGATTCTGGCCGGGAAGGTCGATCTCGAACATGGAATTGCGACCGACCGCCTGGTTCGCCTTCCCTCGGGGCCGGGCAAGCCGCGGGCTCTGAATCAGGTAGCCGGCAAAAACGTAGACGCTGCTTTCGGCAATTCGCGCTGGGACACCGAGATGCTGGCTGCGGCGAAATACCCGTTCGCCATCAATCCCAATCCCGATCTGGAAGCTCTGGCGCGACAACGCGGCTGGACCATCTACTTCCCCGACGGCACCCGCCCCTGACTCGTGCCCACCGCAGCGGACGATTACAATCGCGCCTATGTATTCCCCGCAGCTGCTCGATCACTTTCAGAATCCGCGCCACGCCGGGGAAGTCGCCAGCCCTGACGCCACGGCGGAAATCGAGAACCCGGTCTGCGGCGATGTGGTTCGCCTCAGTCTGAAAATGGCAGAAGGCCGAATTGCAGAAATCTGTTTCCGCGCCAAAGGGTGCGTTCCCTCGATGGCCTGCGCTTCGGCGCTGACCGAGCTGGTTGCCGGCAAAACTCCAGCCGAAGCCGACTCCCTTCGCCGCGAAGACCTGATTGCCGCGGTTGGCGGCCTGCCCCAGGCCTCCACCCATGCCGCCCAGCTTGCCTTGGACGTTCTCGCTACCGCACTGCGCCAGCTATCACTGCCAGCGCAGTAACCTGGCCGGAGGAATCCATCCCGTCAATTCGTCTCCGGTTTCCACAGATAGAAGGCGGCGGGCGTGAGTTAAGATTCCTTCATGGCCGTCACCAGCAGAATCGAAGAAGTGCGCAACGAAGTCAGCACTCTAGCCCGAACCGCCGTCACCGCGGACGATCTCATGCAGGGCATGGTCAAGGTTCTGCACAGCCGCATGCTCAAGTACAACTGGGTCGGCTTTTACATGCTCGAACCGGGAGCCCGGCCTCCGGTGCTGGTGCTGGGCGCGTTTGAGGGAGCGATGACGCCGCACACTCGCATCCCGCTCCATCAGGGCATTTGTGGCGCGGCTGCCTCGAGCGGGCAAACGGTTGTAGTGGATGACGTCAGCAAAGACTCCCGCTATCTGGCCTGCTCGCTCGAAACCAAGTCTGAAATCGTCGTGCCCGTGTTCGTCCACGGCAAGGTCGCCGGCGAGCTCGACATAGACAGCCACTTCCCGGCGGCGTTTGCTCTAGCCGATCAGGAACTGGTCGAGCACTGCGCCGCGCTCGTGGGCAAGAAACTGGAAGCCTCGCGCGCATAACTCCCAACTAAGGGGACCGGCCGCTCGAATCCATCGTGACAGCCGGTCAGCCTGCCTATGCCAGCTATGAAACGCGTGGTCGCCGCTCTCATCACCAAACAAGGCAAGCTGCTGGTGTGCCAGCGCACACGCCACCAGACCATGCCTTTGAAGTGGGAGTTCCCCGGCGGCAAAATTGAAGAGAAGGAACAGCCGCGCGATGCCCTCCGCCGCGAACTGGAAGAGGAACTCGGCATCCTGGCGACCATCGGCGACGAAGTCGCTCGCATCCGGCACACCTATCCAAACCGGACGATGGTCGAGCTTCGTTTCTTCGTCGTGCGTGAGTACGAGCGAGAGATTGAGAACCTGATCTTCAAAGACATCCAGTGGGCCGCGCCGAGGGACTTGCCCAAGTACGACTTCCTCGAAGCCGACCTCACGCTGGTCAAGGACTTGGCCGCCGGGAAGCTGCTCTAACTTCGTCACCAGATCCGGCAGGGCTCTGGGTTCATCATCTTGTCACCTTTCTTGCACTTGTAGGCATCGCCGAACGAGGACATGTTGCTCACCACACCGTTCACCCGGAATCTTCCCGGGGCATGGGGATCATCGCGGGCCAGTTCGCGCGCCCTCTGGTCGGTGATATTCATGCATCGCCATTGAGCCCACGCCAGGAAAAATCGTTCTTCCGGAGTGTAGCCGTCCACTGCGGACGCCGAATGTGGCTGGCTGGCGAAGGCCATGTGTGCCAGCTGCAGGCCGCCATTGTCGGCAATGTTTTCGCCCAGCGTGAGCTGTCCATTCACCTTCACATCGTCCACAACCGTGTAGGACGAGTACTGCCGCACAAAGCAGGCTGCGCGCTCGTTGTAGTGGGTAGCGTCGTCCGGCGTCCACCAGTTGCGCATATTGCCTTCTCCGTCAAACAGGTGGCCCTTGTCGTCGAACGCATGGCTTAATTCGTGTCCCATGACGGCGGCCGCCAGCCCAAAATTCACGGCGTCGTCCATCTGCGGATCGAAGAACGGCGGCTGCAGAATCCCCGCGGTGAACACAATCGCGTTGAGCGGATTGTCGTGATACCCCTCCACACCCTGCGGCAGCTCATAGAACTCGCCTTTGTCCACGGGCCGCCCGATTTTTGCCAGTTGCCTGTTGAACTCGAACTCCTGAGCACGAAATAGATTCCCCAGCGCTTCGCCGCGTGCGATTGCCAACCGCGAGTAGTCCCGCCAGCGCTCTGGGTATCCGATCATCACCCGGACCAACTCCAGTTTCCGCAGCGCCTCTTGCTTGGTTGCGGCACTCATCCACTGTGCCTGTTGAATGTCAGCCTGGAACGCGGCTTCAACGCGCTTGGCCAGCTCAAGCGCCTGCGTTCGGCTGGACGGCGGAAAATACAGCCTGACGTACTCTTTGCCCACAGCCTCTCCGAGCGCCCGGTTGGTGAGTTCAGTGCACTGCTGATCCCGCCCAGGCTCGTTCTTCACGCCGCGCAGGGTGTGCTCATAGAAATCAAATTCGGCTTCCCGGAACCGCTTCGGCAGTTCCGGGGTAGCCACGCGCACCAACTCCCAGCGGAAGTAATGTTTCCAGGCATCGATGGGCATGGCCGCGAGCAGTGAATTCAACGTCTGCAGGTACTTCGGCACAGCAACGTTGCTGGTCGTCTGCGGACCTAATCCAACTGCTGCGAAATATGTTTTCCAGGCGAAAGCCGGTGCGAGTTCCTGCAACTGAGGAAGAGTCGCTTCGTGATACCAGAGTTTGCGGTCTCGACGCTCGACCGGCGTGAGTTCCCCGCCTGCCAGCGCCAGTTCGATCTTGATTACGTCCTCGGCTGAAGCCTGCGCTTGTTGGGAAGACTCTCCCATCAGCTTGAACTCGGTCTCGAGGTGAGCCCGATAACCGGCTCGGGCCTTTGCCATCTCGGGCTCGTCGCTGGTGTAGTAACCCGGCTCCGGCAGATTCAAGCCGCTCTGGTCGAAGTACGCGATCACCTGACTGGCGTCTTCCAGTTTCGTATCCGCATAAGTACTAAACAATGCATCCGACCCCAGCGCGTGAAGATGGGCTAGCTCGGTTGCGAGGTCAGCCGAATTCTTGATGGCATCGATTCTGGCAAACTCCGCCTGCATGGGTTTGAGATCAGCATCTTCCAGACCCTGCTGGTCAAGGCATGCGCTGTAGTAATCGCCAAGGCTTTTCTCGTCTTTAGAGCGCGGAGCGTGGGCCGCCTGGTCGAGGATGGCCGCCACGCGTTTCTGATTGACCTCTCGCATTTGCTGGAACACAGCCCAATAGGAACGATCCGCCGGAATGGGATTGCGCTTGAGCCACCCGCCACAGGCGTACTGATAAAAATCCGCGCATGGATCGGCACTGGCGTCAACCGCATGGATATCGAAGCGGAGAGCGTCGCCGGACTGTCCGCTGCAGCAGACGCTGGCGGCGAACCTGAGAAAGATGAACATGCCGAACAAGATCGAGGAGTAAGAGCGCATAGAGTCCCGGTTGGGCCGTCAGTACTCTTGGACGCACGCCGCCAACAAAGGTGAGTCTTAGCCGGCCCCCAAGCGCAGCGTCCAGAACCACGCCACCGTCAGGCCGATCATCACCACGGTCGTCACCCAGGCCACCACGTTGAACAAGCGTGTGTTCACGTATTCGCCCATCAGTTCTTTCTTGTTGATCAGCAGCAGCATGAAAATCAGCACAAACGGCAGCACCACGCCGTTCACCACCTGCGACAGGACCGCGATCTTGACGAGCGGCAAGCCGGGGATTAGGACCACGGCTCCCCCGGCAACGATCAGAGCTGTGTAGAGCCAGTAGAATGCGGGCGCTTCGCCGAACTTCCTGCCCACGCCCGACTCGAAACCCAGCCCCTCGCACACGGTGTACGCGGTCGAGAGAGGCAGAATCGAAGCCGCGAACAGCGACGCGTTGAACAATCCTACGGCGAACAGAATATAGGCATAGTCTCCCGCCAGTGGCTTCAGCGCCTGGGCCGCATCGGCGGCGTACTTAATGTCGCGATAGCCGTGAATGTAAAGCGTGGCCGCGCACGCTACGATGATGAACCAGGCCACAACATCGGTGAAGATGCAACCGCTCACCACGTCCAGCATCGAGGCCTTGTACTGCCGGCGCGTCACTCCCTTTTCGACGATCGAAGACTGCAGGTAGAACTGCATCCATGGGGCGATGGTCGTTCCGACCACACCGATCACCATGTACAGATAAGCCTGATCGCGAAAGGCTTGAATCGCCGGCGGCTTGAAGGTGGCGATAGTTGCGTCCTTCCACATCGGGTGCGCCTTCACTCCGGCGATAATGTAAACGACATAAAAGAATGAAGCCGCCAGGAACACCTTCTCCACGCTCTTGTACTGACCTTTCACTACAATCAACCAGACAATCACGCAGCACACCGGAACCGTGTAGATGCGCGGCAAGCCAAACAATTCCAGGCTGGTGGCGATCCCGATGAACTCGGTCACCACGTTGCCGAAGTTGGTGATCAGGATGCCGAGCATCATGAAGAACGTGATGCGCAGGCCGAACTCCTCACGGATCAGGTCGCTCAGCCCCTTCCCGGTGACCGCGCCCATGCGGGCACACATTTCCTGCACCACGATCAGGGCGAGCGTGACCGGGATCATGGTCCACAGCAGGAGATGTCCGAATTGCGCCCCGGCGGAGGAGTAGGTCAGGATGCCGCCGGCATCATTGTCTACGTTCGCGGTAATGAACCCCGGCCCGACTACGGCAAAGAACAGCAGAATCCGGGTTTTCCAACGCCTCAGGAACCTCATGCGCATGTTTCGCAGACATAGGGATGGAGCGGATCGCAGCTAACGACCGAACAGGATAACCGCACTCACCGAATCTGGCCAACGGAAAAGTGCCGGGAGACAACTAAACTCAGGATGGAGCCGGCTGCCTACCGCCGCCGTCCTACTACAGCTTCCCGCGCAGCATGCTGATCACGTCGTCGGAAGTGATGATGCCGGTCAGCTTGTTGTGCTCGTCCACTACTGGCAGCGTGACCAGGTTGTATTTGTCGAACAATTCCGCCACTTCGTTGTCGTCCATCCCTTCGTGGGTGCTGACCAGCGGCTCCTGGGTCAAGGCGAGCATTGGCGTCGTGGACTGGGCCAGCACCAGCCGCGGCAGGGGCACGGCTCCGGCCAGTGTGCCGTGCGAATCCACCAGGTAGATGGTGCTCACGGCCTCGACTCCGCCTTCGAACTGGCGCATCGAATCAATGGCATTCTGCACCGTCGCCGTTACCGGCAGCGCCAGGAACTCGGTCGTCATGCGGCCGGCGGCAGTCTCTTCCTTGTGTTCGAGCAGTTCGACCACGTCCTGCTGGGCTTGCGGCTCCATCTGCACCAGGATTTGTTCGGTGCGATCCTCGGGCAGTTCGCCCAGCAGATCGGCAGCCGCGTCGGGGTCCATCTCTTCGACGATGTCGGCGGCCCGCTCGGAATCCAGCGACTCGACGATCGCCTTCTGAACCTTCGGCTCGACTTCCTCCAGCGCCTCGGCCGCTACTTCCTCGTCGAGGGTCTGGAACACCGCCTGGCGCTCATCCGGCGCCAGATCTTCCACGATGTCGGCGATGTCGGCCGGGTGCAGTGTGGCCAGCCCTTCATGGGAAATCTTCAGCTTGACCCGCCGCGCCGGGTCGGTCTCGATCAGGTCCACGAAATTCCAGGGAATGCTGCGTGGCGGGATCCTGCCCAACAGGGCGTGCAGAGCCGTTCTCGGCGCCACCCCGCGGAGTAGTCGCCGCACCGCACCACGCGCCCCCACATCCACCGAATGCACACGCAAAACCGGATGAGACGGCCCGGCGCTCTTGGGGACATCCAACTGCAGGTCCACATCGTTCACGCGAACGACCTTGCGCCCGTTGATGTCAATTACCTGCTGGTCCAGCAGATCGCGCTCGAGCAGGAACAGTCCCTCGGTGCCGTTGGCGGCTGGCCACTCCCCGGCCGCCGTTGTAGCCCGGACCCCGCCGTTGATCCCGCCCACGGCAGCAAACGACAGCACGCGGTTACCCGACTTCGTCTTCACAATCAGCGATGAAATGCGAGACCGGTCCTCCTGGGGCGTCAGCGTTACCTCGCGCACACGGCCGCTGGCCGCGCCTGACGGGTCATATACCGTCGCGCCTAACAGTTCGCTCAGGGCCAGCGTCGTCATCTGGCTAGAGAATAAACAACTCAGGACCAATCGGGAATGAATTTCTGCTAAAAAGCAGTAGCTAGTGGTCAGGGGCCAGGGGTTTAGTTAACGGATTTGAGGTCTGCTGCCGCCGAATCCGTGACCCGTAGCCACTCGCCACCGACAGGCGTCATCCTAAGCGGAGCCGTTTTTCAGGCGTAGCGAAGGATCTCGTCCTCCACCAGGCCAAGCCTCGCGCAAGATCCCTCTCCCCGTCGGTGAAAGCGCGGGGCTTCGGGATGACGGCTTCCCGGAGAGCTGCGGCTCGAAATTTCGCATCGCCAAGCAGCAATCCTGAAGGCCAAGTCCGCCGGGCAGCCTTTATAATCAGCCTGTGCGCCTCCTCTTCGACATCTTCGGCCAGATGCTCCGCACCCTCTGGGCGCACAAGCTGCGCTCCTTTCTGACCATGTTTGGCATTGCCTGGGGGGTCGGTTCCCTGCTGCTGCTGGTGGGAGTCGGCGAGGGATTCCGCTCCGGCAACCGCAAGCAGTTCGATTCCATGGGCGAGAACGTCATGTTCATCTGGTCAGGCCGCGCGCCGGTGATGCAGGGCAGCTTCACTTCCCTGCGGCAGTACTACCTCACCGACCGCGACTACGATGACATCGTGCACGAATGCCCCAGCGTGGGCGCGGCCACGCCGATCATTCAGCGCAACGACATCCGCGCGGTCAGCGACTTCTTCCAGGCCAACGGCCAGACCATGGGCATTCGCTCTGACTTCAACAAGATCCGCTACATGCCGCTCAAAGAAGGCCGCTGGATCAACGACATGGACGATGCGCAGAAGCGCACCGTCGTCGTGATTGGCGACGAAGTGCGGCGCACGCTGTTCCTGGGCCGGCCTGCCGTAGGCGCCACCATTCTTCTCAACGGCATACGCTTCACCGTCATCGGCACGCTGGACCGCATCGGCCACGGCGACAATTTGAGCCAGAATCTGAAGAGCGTGATGCCCTTCAACACCATGCGCGAGTATTTCCGTCCCATTAACGTCGGCAACGCCCCCGACGTCATCTCCGTCATTGACTACCAGCCGCGCACGCGCGCCCTGCACGAAACCGCGCAGCAGGAAGTGCACAGAATCATCGCCCGCAATCACGGCTTTGACCCCAGCAACCCCGATTCCTTCGACGAATGGGACACGGTCCAGACCGTTGACCAAATCGGCAAGATCTTTGACGCCATGAACACATTTCTTGGCAGCGTGGGCCTGGTCACGCTGGCCCTGGGCGCGATCGGCATCATTAACATCATGCTGGTCGCCGTGGCCGACCGGACCCGCGAGATCGGCCTGCGCAAAGCCGTCGGCGCCACCAACAGCAGCATCATGTTCCAGTTCTTTGTGGAAGGCGCATTTCTGACCCTGATCAGCGGCGGAATCGGCATCGGCGCAGCGGCGGCCATCATGGCCACTCTCGCCGGAATTGACATGGGCAATTTCGACCCGCCCAAGCTGGTGGCTTCTACCGCTATCCTGGCGGTGGGATCGTTGGCTCTGGCCGGAGTCGCCGCCGGCCTTTACCCGGCGCGCCGGGCCGCCCTGCTCGAACCGGTGGAGGCCTTGCGCAAGGAATGAGCGGGCAAGCCTTATCCTCGTATCGCGACCTGCTGCGGCAGGCCTACTCCGCCATGCGCCACGACCTGCGCCGCACCACGCTCACCATGGCCGGCATGGCCTGGGGCATCGCCACTGTCGTTCTACTGCTTGCCTACGGCAACGGCTTCGGTCAGGCCATCACCAACATTTTCCAGAGCTTCGGCGCCACCGCGGTGGGGGTTTTTCCCGGACGCACCTCGCAGCAGGCCGGCGGCAACAAGGCCGGAGTCCAGATTCGCTTCACCAACGACGACATTGAACTGCTGCGCAATAATCTCCCTCTCGCCCGTCACGTCGTCCGCATGGTTGACAAAGACTCGACCGTCCAGAACAACAACCGATCCTTCACTTTCCCGGTCATGGGCCTGGACCCGGCGATTCAAGACATCTGGAATCTCGATGTTGCCCAGGGCCGCTTCCTCAACGACGCCGACAACCTGCAGCATGGCCTCTACGCTGTACTCGGTTCAGAAGCGCGCGACCGGCTCTTCTCCGGCATGAACGCCGTCGGAGAGAGCATCCGGGTGGACGGCGTGACCCTCCAGGTGGTGGGCGTTCTCAAGCCCCGTATGCAGGAAGGCGACAGCGACGACAACCGCGTCGTTTACATTCCGTTCAACTCCATGGACGTTGTCAAAGACAACCACTATCTCGACGGGATGTGGCTCGACTCGGCCGGCCTCGACCACGACAAGATGGCCAAAACGATCAAAGAAACCCTCGCCGCGGCTCATACCTTCAAACCCGACGACCCGCGGGCGGTTTTCGTTTTCGACGCCCAGAAGCAGCTTTCGCAGTTCGGCATCATGACCGCCATGCTGCGCATCCTTCTCGCGGTGATCGGCACCGTGACTCTCAGCATCGGCGGCATCGGCCTGATGAACATCATGCTGGTCTCGGTCACCCAGCGCACCCGCGAGATTGGAGTCGAGAAAGCTCTGGGCGCGAGAAAGAAGGACGTCCTGTTTCAATTCCTCGCCGAGGCCATGGTGATCACCGCCATCGGCGGCCTGTTGGGCGTCATCCTTTCCTACATCGTTTCCGTGTCGGTGGGACGCCTGACGCTCTACAGCGCCATGGCCAAACATGCCGAGGCCGGGGACATCCGCCTGATCGTGTCGCCCGGGGTCCTGCTGGTGGCGACCTCGATCCTCGCCGTCGTCGGCATCATCAGCGGCATGGTCCCGGCCCTGCGCGCGTCCAATCTCGATCCCATCGAAGCCCTGCGCTATGAGTGAGAGCGAGAAATGCTTAAACCACCAAGGGCACGAAGTTACACGAAGGAAAAATCTCTAATTGGTTCCTTCGTGTACCTTCGTATCCTTCGTGGTTAATGAATTCCCTTCTACTTCCCCGTCAGGCGCCTGATCAAATCCACCTCCGCCTGCCGGTAAGGCTTCCCGTCGGGATGCAGCACTTCATGAAACCAGACTGGCGGATCATCCTTAATGTAAGGATGCTCCCAGGACTCCCACGGAAAATAAGTCTGCGTCTTGCCCGCCACGAATCCCCAATTGATTGCACCCACGTGCTCCGCCTTGGCGATGGGCAGTACCGTGTCAAACGTGCTGCCGACGGATCGCGCCATGTACTCCGTGCAGATCAGCGGACGGTGGAATCTTCTCAGCCACGCCACCTCGCGCGAAAACGATTCCGGCCAGTCATAGTTGTGGAACGTAATGATGTCGGACTCGCGCACCTGAATCCGCTCCAGTTCCGGCAGCGAGGCCTCATCCGTCGCCTCCGCCACGTCCCCCACCCCGCTGGTTAACGGCTGAGTCGCCCCTGCCTCCCGCGCCCAGGCAAACACCTGCGGCAGCAGGACGGCGACCAGCCGTTGCTTTTCCTCGCGCTTCAATTCCACTTTTCCATAGCTGCCCTCGTTGCCCGCCCAGGGTTCGTTCCAGACGTCCCAGGCAAGAATGCGGTCGTCTTTGGCGAACGCTCCGACCACGCCCAGAACGTAAGCCTTCAGCCGCGGATACTCGTTTGGATCAGCAAGCGCCTTCGCTCCCGGACTCTGCACCCATCCGGAATTGTGCACGCCGGGAATGGGCGGATGCTGCGGCCCCAGGTGCGGAAAAGGGTCCCAGCAGGAATCAAACAGCACCAGCAGCGGCCGGATATGATGCCGCGCCGCGATAGCCAGGAATTGATCCAGGCGCTGGCGGAAACCAGACGGATCCTGCTGCCACAGCAGGTCGTGCAGAAACACACGCATGGTGTTCATCCCCATCGATTCCGCCCAGCCCAACTCCTGATCAATTTCCTTTGGGTTGAACGTCGCCTCCTGCCACATCTCCAGCTCATTGATCGCCGACCGGGGAATGTAGTTGCTGCCCACCAGCCAGGGCTGCTGGGCATACCACTGATTGGCTTTTTCCTCCGTCCAGCGCGACCCTTGCGCCCGAGCCGCAGAAACGCTGAGCGCCCACACAACCGCCGCGATAGCGATGAGAATGCTTGCAGGCCTTTTCCCCATGATTCCTCCACGTGCGGCTATGAAGTCCGAACGCTGGTTCGTGATGCAGTTCCGATTTCCGGAGCTTTCTAGGAGGCGTCATCCCGAAGCCCCGCGCTTTCACCACCGGGGCGAGGGATCTCCCCTTGTGCTCCCCGGACCCAGTGACCGTTTGCGCACGAGATCCTTCCCTCCGCCTGAAAAACGGCTACGGTCAGGATGACGCCGCCGTTCACTCCACGCCCAGGCTGGACAGCGCCTCTTCGAGCAACGCAAAGTCCATGGTCAGCCGGCGCCCATGCGATTTCACATCGTCGAGTTCGTCGAAGGCACGCAGCAGGCGCAGCTTGACGGCGGCATATTGTTCGGCATCGTTGAGAGCCCGCCCGTGCGCGGCCGTCCAGGCTGTGAGCGGCGCTTGCGGCAAAAACACGCTGACCGCATAGGTCACCTTGCGGTCCGAAGTGACATCAAAAACAAATTCCGTGGCCGGAGCCTCCGCGTCGTCCGCCAGCGCCGGCCGCTTGCCCACAAAGTAGTACTGGTAGACATACCCTTGCGCACCCGCATACGTCTTGATGCGTCGCACGGGCGGATGGGAACTATCAGGCTGCATCGAACTCCTTCTTGTACCCTTCCCAGCGTTCGCGCACGCGATCGGTTGCCATCGGACAATGGCCCATCAAGCGGATCATGGCGCTCAGGGCTGCCATGTTAGGAGCGGGTGGAAGGCGAAGTCAATCAGTGCCCGAACGAACTCAATCTTCCGCCTCATTTTGCCGATAGAACGATGCGGAGGCGCATCTTGACCTGGCTGTTCGTCGCTCTCGGCATTCTGACCGTGCTGGTGCTCTACCAGCAATTCCGTATCTACCAGATTCACAAATCTTCCAGGAGCCGCGAAGAACTCTTCCAGATCGTTACCGAGAACGCCGCCGACATGATCGCCTTAGTGGACGTGAAAGGCCGCCGGCTCTACAACAGTCCCGCGTACAAGCGAATCCTCGGCTATTCTCCGGCAGAACTGGGCGAGACTTCGTCCTTCGAGCAAATTCATCCCGACGACCGCTTCCGCGTGCTGGAGGCGGCGCGCGAAGCCCGCACCACCGGCGTCGGCAAGCGTCTCGAATACCGCATCAAGCACAAGGACGGCAGCTGGCGCGTGCTGGAATCGCTGGCCAGCACGATCCGCGACGGTAACGGCCAGGTCTCGAAGCTGGTGATCGTCAATCGCGACATCAGTGAGCGGAAGCAGGCCGAACACCAACTCGAACATCACATGCTGCACGACGCGCTCACCGGCCTGCCCAACCGGCGGCTTTTTCTCGATCGCCTGCAGCATCGTTTTGCCATGGCACAGCGCGATTCCGGCCGCTACGCTCTGCTGCTCGCCAACCTGGACCATTTCAAGGCCCTGAACCAGTCCCTGGGTGCGACCGCCGGCGATCAGTTGCTCGCCGAAATCGCCCGCCGCATCGAAGCCAGCCTGCGCCAGGAGGACACCATCGGGCGCCGCGAGAGCGGCGCCGAGCCCGTCCTATCGCGGCTCGGCGGAGACGAGTTCACCATCCTGCTCGACGCCGTCGGCAATCCCAGCGACGCCATGCGTGTGGCAGAGAGAATCCAGCTGGCCGTCTCCGAGCCGTTATTTGTCGGCACGCGCGAGGTGCGCATGACCGCCAGCATCGGCATCGCTCTCAGCACTTCCGAGCACACCCAGCCCGAGGACCTGCTCAAAGACGCCGACCAGGCCATGCGCCGCGCCAAAGGGCTCGGCGGCTCCCGCTGCGAAGTCTTTGACGAAACCATGCACCGGCAGGCGGTTGGACGGCTGCGCCTGGAAGCCGATCTGCGCGCCGCCATGGCCCGCCGCGAGTTCCGCGTCTACTACCAGCCAGTGGTTCGTCTCGATACCCAGAGCGTAGTGAGCATGGAAGCTCTGCTGCGCTGGAAGCATCCGACCAAGGGGCTGGTCTCGCCTTACAGTTTCCTCGACGCCGCCGAAGACAGCGGCTTGCTGGTCTCCATCGGCCAGTGGCTGGTGCTTCAGGCCTGCCGCCAACTGCTGGAATGGGACCTGCGGCTCGTCTCCGAACCGCCGTTGATGGTCGCGGTGAATGTCTCGGCCCGCCAGTTCGCCGACCCGCGCCTGGCCAGCGATCTTCAGGAGGTGCTGCGCCAGACCGGCCTGGAGCCATCCCGCCTGCAGGTGGAAGTCTCCGAGAGCATAGCCATGGCGGATCTTGCCTTGAGCCACAGTGTGGTTGCGCAGTTGAAGCGCGTTGGGCTCGGCGTGTTGCTCGATGATTTTGGCGCCGGCGCCGCCTCGCTTCGCAGCCTGTTCCAGCTTCCCGTGAACGGAGTAAAAATTGACCGATCCCTCACTCGCCAGTTGCAGCAGGACCGCGCCGTCGCCGCGATGATCGAAGGCATCATCGCCCTGGCCCGCAAGATGAGGCTGCTGGTGGTCGCCGAAGGCATTGAAACCGCCACCCTCTCCGAGCGCCTCCGCGAACTCGGATGCGGGCTGGCCCAGGGATACTGCTTCTCCCAGCCGCTCGAAGCCCCGGCCGCGCTGCAGTTCCTGCTCAAATCCCAGGCCCGAACCACCGGAGCCGGCGCAAACTAGAGGCGCGGACAATGCCGGTCTTGTAGGCGCCAGGCAGGCATCTTCTTGGAAGGCGTTCATCCCGAAGCCCCGCGTTCTCTCCAGCGGGGCGAGGGATCTCCCGCGAGGCTTGGCTGGCAGCGCTGGAGATCCTTCGCTCCGCCTGAACACCGGCTCCGCTCAGGATGACGCCTGTGCAAAGAAAATGCCGCTTGGAATTCAAACGGAGGCGCTCTCGATACGCATCTTCACGTCCAAGTCTGGCTCACCCTTCGATCTTGGCCTCCCGCAGCTGCTTCACTGCGGTCTCCGAACTGACCGGCGAATAGTACACCTCTTTGAAGGTGTACGACTTCGCCTTGGCTGCTACCACGGGAAGAATCTCAATGTGCCAGTGATAGTCGTCATCAATCGTTCTCCAGTAGCCCAGGTTTTTCGAGGGGTGCAGGCTGCTGGGCGAAGTGTGCAGAACGAGATGAAAATCCTCGGTGATGGATCGCACCCGTTGCAAAGTTCGCCGCAGCAGCGCGGCCAGATTCACGCGCAGCCCGGGCCGGTTCAGCCCGGTGCGCTCGAAGGAAGCATCGTGATAGCGGGGCAGAATCCACACTTCATACGGTACCCGCGGAGCATACGGGCAGACGGCAAGATAGTCGCCGCGCGCTTCCACCACGCGCTGCGCCTGCCGTTCCTCCTGCTGGATAATGTCGCAAAAGACGCAGCGCTCTTTAGCCGCGAAATAGTCCCTCCCGGCCCGCAGTTCGTAAAGCACGCGCCGCGGCACAAACATGGTCGCTGTAATCTGCGAGGTGGGATGGCTGAATTCCTGCCCGGCATTCGGGCCGTAGTCCTTGAACAGGCTGATGTATTTGACGCGCGGGTCGCGCTTCAGATCGAGAATGCGTTCGGCGGCCAGCCGCAAGAAGTGCCCGATCTCTTCGTCGCTGGCGTTCCACAAATGCCGGTCGTGCCGCGGATTCTCGACCAGCACCTCGTGCGCCCCCACCGAGGACATACGATCGTAAATGCCGTCGCCGCGCCGTCCCGGCTCGCCTTCGATGTGATACAGCGGCGTGGGATGCACCACCGCGCGCGCCGACCACGGCGACCCCGGGCTGTTCGGACTCACGGCAATCACCTTCTGCTGCGACCCTCCGTCTCCGCAAAAACGGCAGGTCGCCTCCGGCCGCGGTCCGGCCTCGCCGGGGTCGTCGCCGGTGATGACCCAGGAGCGGGTTATAGGATCCTTGCGTAGTTCCATTAGGCAAGGAAACCATTACCACGGAACTGGCGTCAACTGGAATCCAAGCCGGGTGCCCCATTTCTCGCGCGCTCTTTGCGCGAGAAGCGGGGGTTGGGCGTGGAGACGTTCCACCCTTTGTTATAATCCGCCGAAGCCCACCCGAAGAAATGACCGAGCCGTCCACTCCGCTGATGCGGCAATACGCCGCCGTCAAAAAAGAACATCCTGCCGCGCTCCTGTTCTTCCGCCTGGGCGACTTCTACGAGCTTTTCTTTGACGACGCCATCGTCGCTTCCAGGGAGCTGCAAATCACCCTGACTTCCCGCAACAAGGAAAAAGGAGTCAAGATCCCCATGTGCGGCGTGCCTTATCATGCCGCCGAGGGCTACATCGGAAAGTTGATCCGCAAAGGATTCAAGGTCGCCATTTGCGAGCAGGTGGAAGACCCGCGCCTGGCAAAGAAACTGGTGCGGCGCGAAGTGACCCGCGTGGTCACACCCGGAACGGCTGCCGATTCCTCGCTCGGCTCCGACGAAAACAATTTTCTCGCGGCCATCGCCCAGGCCGGCGACCACGTCGGCTTCGCAGCCCTCGACCTCTCCACCGGGGAATTCCGCGCCACGGAGTTTGCCGGCGACGCAGCCCTCCGCCGGGTGCAGGAGGAACTGGAGCAACTCCGCCCGCGCGAACTGCTGTACGGTTCCGCCGCACCGTTGTTTGAGAGCGGAGATACACCCAAGGGTACCCCTCTTCTCGCGGTGGTTGCGAGAAGTGGGGATTTTCCCCAGCGTTCTTCCCGCTGCACCGAGACTCCCCTCGACGACTGGATCTTCTCGCCCGACCACGCCATTCCCCTGCTCGAGAACCACTTCGGTGTGCTGTCGCTCGAAGGCTTCGGCCTGTCGGGAAAAACCGCGGCGGCATCCGCCGCGGGTGCAATCCTGTACTATGTGCGCTCCACGCAACGCGGCTCGCTCGATCACGTGGACCGCATCGGCTGGTACGAGCGCCAGAACTGCCTGGTGCTCGACGCCGTCACCGTGCGCAACCTGGAACTGATCGAGCCGCTGTTTGCCGGCGCCGACGCCGGCGTCACGCTGTTCCGCTCAATTGATGCCGCCGTCACACCCATGGGCAAGCGCCTGCTGCGCGCCTGGCTGCTCCGGCCCTCGCTGGATTTGAGCGAAATCACTGCCCGGCTCGATGCCGTGGAAGCGGGCGTGAAAGATCTCATCGCACGCGAAGAATTGCGCCGGGCCATGGATGGCGTCCTCGACCTGGAGCGGTTGCTCAGCCGGGTGACGCTCGAAACGGCCAACCCGCGCGACGTGCTGGCCCTGGCCGCATCGCTCGCAAAAATACCGGCGGTCAAAGCTGCGGTGCATCGCCTCGCCGCCGACCGCCTCACGACTCTGCACGCCTCGCTCGACGAACTCGCCGACCTGCGCCAGCGAATCGAGGCCACCATCGTCCCCGAGCCGCCGCTGACTTTCGCCGACGGCGGAGTAATCGCAACAGGCGTTCACCACGACCTCGACGAACTCCGCGAACTCTCCCGCAACAGCAAGCAGGTTCTTGCCCAGATCGAGCAGCGCGAACGCGCGCGTACCGGCATCAGCTCGCTCAAGGTCAAATTCAACTCGATCTTCGGTTACTACATCGAGATCTCAAAGCCCAACCTGCACCTCGTCCCGCAGGATTACGAGCGCAAGCAGACGCTGGTCGGCGCCGAGCGCTTCACCACGCCCGAACTGAAGGAATACGAAGCGAAGATCCTCGACGCGCAGGAAAAAATCGTCGAGATCGAGCGCCGCCTGTTCACCGAACTGCGCACCGCCATCGCCGCCGAAGCCAGGCGAATCCGCCAGACCGCGCTCGCCCTCGCCGAAGTGGACGTGCTGGCTTCCTTCGCGCATCTCGCCGCCCTGCGCAACTACTGCCGACCGGCGTTGAGCGAATCCAAGAATGACGAGACGAAAGACGGAGAGATCGAAATCATCGAGGGCCGCCATCCGGTGATCGAACAGCAGGAATTCTCCGGCGGCGCGATCGTCGGCACAAACGACCGTTTCGTTCCCAACGATCTCTACCTGAACGCCACCACGCACAACGTGCTCCTTCTCACCGGCCCCAACATGGGCGGCAAGTCCACGTATCTGCGGCAGACCGCGCTGATCGTGATCCTGGCGCAGATGGGATCGTTCGTCCCCGCCCGCTCAGCCCGCCTGAGCCTGGTGGACCGCGTTTTCACCCGCATCGGCGCCAGCGACAATCTTGCCCGCGGCCGCTCCACCTTCATGGTCGAGATGACCGAAACGGCTGCCATCCTGCACACCGCCACTCCGCGCTCGCTCATCCTGCTCGACGAAGTCGGCCGCGGCACCTCCACCTACGACGGCCTCGCCATCGCCTGGGCCGCCGTCGAAGATTTGCACGCGCGCGTGCGCGCTAAAACTTTATTTGCCACGCATTATTTCGAGCTGACGGAACTGGCCGAACAGCTTTCCGGTGTGAAGAACTATCACGTCTCGGTGAAAGAAACCGGAGGCGGTATCGTCTTTTTGCGCAAAGTCGACCCCGGAGCCGCCGACCGCAGCTACGGCATCGAAGTCGCCAAGCTGGCCGGATTGCCGCAGGAAGTGATTGTGCGAGCACGCGAGGTCCTGACCGAGCACGAATTCGCCGAGCAGCAGGCCACCGCGCATCTTTCGCCCGGAGCCACTCCTCCCACGGCCCAGTTGACGATCTTTACGCCACTCTCGCAGCCGGTCCTCGACAAATTGCGCGAGGTAGACTTGAATCGCCTGACCCCGCTGGAAGCGCTCAACCTGCTGGCCGACTTGAAAAAGGAAATCTAGACCGCAGAGGATTACAGAAGACACGGAGAAAATTCTGACACTAAGACCAGAGCCCCTGAATCCCGGCCAATTACTCATTCTCGGCTTCGACAGCACCGAGATGACGCAGCGCCTCCGTTCCCTGCTCACGCGCCTCCAGCCCGCCGGCGTGATCCTGTTCGCGCGCAACATCAAGACTCCGGAACAAACCTGGCAACTCCTGCGCGACTGCCAGAACTGCGTCGCCACGCCGCTCTTCACCTGCGTGGACCTCGAAGGCGGCACGGTAGACCGCTTCAGCCACGTGCTCGGCCCCACGCCCTCCGCTGCCGACGTCTTCTCGACTGGCGACCGCAAGCTCTTCCGCAAACACGGAGCGGTCATCGGCGCCAACTGCCGTGCTCTCGGCTTCAACGTGGACTTCGCCCCCGTACTCGACCTCGCCTTCGAAGCCTCGCGCAGCGTGATGGGCACGCGGTCGGTCTCGGCCGACCCGCCCCAGACGATCATTTATGCCCGCGAGTTTCTCGCCGGCCTTCGCGATGCCGGCATTCTCGGCTGCGGCAAACATTTCCCCGGACTCGGCGAAGGCACACTCGACAGCCATCACGCCCTGCCCGTCATTGACAAGCCCCGGAAAAAACTCTGGGCGGAAGACCTGCTCCCCTACCGCACGCTCCGCCGCCAGTTGCCGTTCGTGATGGTCGCCCACGCCGCCTATCCCGCGGTCACCCGCGACCGCACACCAGCGTCTCTATCGAAAGAGTGGGTCACCGACATCCTTCGCAAACGCATCGGTTATCGCGGCGTGATCATTTCCGACGATCTCGAAATGGGTGGAGTCCTCGCCGCCGCTCCCGTAGGCGAAGCCGCCGCCGAATCGGTCCGCGCCGGCTGCGATCTTCTGCTCGTCTGCCACCGCGAAGAACGCGTCGTCGAGTGCTACGAAGGACTGCGGCAGGCCGCCGAACATGATCCCAAGTTCGCCCGCCGGATTGCCGAAGCAGCCCGCCGCGTCGCGGCGTTCAAGAAAAGATGTGGGGCCGGCGCCCGTTCGACAGGCTCCGGGCATGCTCTTGCCCGCCAGCTGCGTACGTCGGCACAACCGTCGGCAGCAAAGGTCGAGACCCTGACCCGAAGACTCTGGGAATTCGGTGAGCAAGTCCGCATGGGGCAGCTGAAATGATGGATGGCTCCCAAGAAGCGCCTGTCATCCTGAGCGCAGCGAAGGACCTCTGCAATTGGCCGGCACCATTGCCACTGCTGGCACGTTGCATAGCTCCTTCGGCCTGCAAAAAGCGAGTGCCTCAGGATTGCAACTCCAGGGGATGCGCATGATCGTAGCCGGCATCATGAGCGGAACCTCCGCCGACGGCGTCAACGTCGCGCTGGTGGAAATCGGCGAGAATGCTGAAGGCGCTTCCGCCGAAGGCATGGGCGGACAGAGACTGCCGGGCGAGTGTCCGCCGCACTCCATCCAACTGCTCGGCCACGCCGAATACTCTTATCCACGCAAGGTCCGCGCAGCGATTCTCGCCGCCATGAACACCGACCACGCCCGCGTCGCCGACCTCTCCCGCCTGAACTTTTTTCTGGGCGAACTCTACGCCGACGCCGCCCAGACCACCGAACGCCGATTCCGCCTCACCGCTGATCTCGTCGGCTGCCACGGCCAGACACTCTACCACCAGGGCAAGCCGCAAGTGTTTCATGGCAGAAAGATCGCCACCACCTATCAGACCGGAGAGGCCGCCGTCATCGCCGCCCGTCTTCGCGTGCCTGTCGTCTCCGATTTCCGCCCTGCCGACATGGCCGCCGGCGGCAAGGGCGCGCCGTTCGTCCCGTATCTCGACTACCTGCTGTTCCGCGATCCGAAAATCGGCCGCATCGTACAGAACATCGGCGGCATTGCCAATCTCACCGCCATACCCGCCAGCGCCGAGCCGGAACAGGTCATCGCCTTTGACACCGGCCCCGGCAACATGGTCATAGACGCGGTAACGGAGAAGTTGTTTCGCCGCCCCTACGACCGCGGCGGAAAGATCGCCGCCTCCGGTGATGTGCTCGCACCCGTTCTCGGCCAATTCATGCGCCACAAATTCTTCCGCGCCAGACCTCCGAAGACCGCCGGCCGCGAAGAATTCGGCCGTGAGTTCGTGCGGGAGTTTCTGCGCGGCTGCCGCCGCGCCCGCACGCAGGACATCGTCGCCACCGCCACAGCACTGACGGCGCATTCCATCGCAGATGCTGTGCAGCGTTTCATAATCCGCAGTTCAGCCCGCAAGCATTCTTTTCGTGAAATGATTCTCTCCGGCGGCGGGGCCAGCAATGCCACTCTGGTCGCCATGCTCGCCGAACAACTTAAGCCCCTCGGCATCCATCTGCGCTTCTCTGACGAGTTCGGACTGCCCTCCGAAGCCAAGGAAGCCGTGGCCTTCGCCGTTCTTGCCTACGAAACATGGCATCGTCGCCCGTCCAACGTGCCCTCGGCCACCGGAGCGAAGCGGCCCGCTATCCTCGGGAAGATTTCCTATGCGTAAGCGCACAACGTCTGACCTCAGGCCTCGGAGGTCGGACCTCGGCAGCCCAGGTCTGAGGTCTGAGGTCCGACGCCGGGTTGCACGGGCCACTGCCCTGTTCACCCTAGCTGCGTTCTTCCCGCTTCTTTCCTGTTCCTCCCATCCCGATCCCCGCACCCTGGTGATGCTCATCGAGTCCAGCCCCACCAATCTTGATCCCCGCGTCGGCCTCGACGCTCAATCCGAGCGCATTGACAACCTCATCTTCGACGACCTACTCGCCCGCGGCGACGACCTCAACGTCGCACCCGGCCTCGCAGAACGCTGGGAAGCTCCCGACCCCATCACCTACATTTTTCACCTTCACCGCGGTGTGCGCTTCCACGACGGCCGTCCGCTCACCTCGCGCGACGTGAAGTGGACCTTCGATTCCCTGCTCCAGGGCAAAGTTCGCAGCACCAAGGCCGCCGTCTACCGTTTCGTGGACCGCATCGAAGTCCCTGACGACTCGACGGTCATCTTCCGCATGAAAGAAGCCGATGCGACCCTGCTCTGGAATCTCTCCGACGGCGCCATCGGCATTGTTCCCGAGGGCAGCGGCGACGAAATGACGCGCCAGCCCATCGGCTCGGGCCCCTTCCGCTTCGTCAGCGCTGAAACCGACCGTGAAGTGCTCCTCGAACGCAATGACAATTACTGGGGCGAGAAAGCCAAGCTGGACCGCGTGCGTTTCGCCGTTGTGCCCGACGAGACCACGCAGGCTCTCGAACTCCGCAAGGGTAGCGGCGACATCGCCATCAACTCGCTCACGCCCGATACCGTGCTGACCTTGGCAAAAGAGTCCAACCTCGCCGTCGAGCGCTCGCCGGGCACGCGCCTCGCCTATCTCGCGTTCAACCTGCGCGATTCGATTTTGAAAGATGTTCGGGTGCGCCAGGCCATCGCCTGCGCCCTCGATCGCCGCCCGATGATTGACTATCTCTGGCGAGGCCAGGCGCAACCTGCGCGCAGCGTGCTGCCCACCCAGAGCTGGGCCTACAACGGAGACGTTCCGCCTTATCCGCACGATCCTGCCAAGGCCAACCAACTCCTCGACGTTGCCGGCTACCCGGCAAGCAATGGCGTGCGCTTCCACCTCACCATGAAGACTTCCACCGACGCCAACACGCGCCTGATGGTCGCCGTTATGCAGCAGCAATTGCGTGATGTGGGTATTGCCCTCGACATCCGCAGCTTCGAATTCGCCACGTTCTTCTCCGACGTGACCCACGGAGCCTTCCAGATGTACGGTCTGCGCTGGATCGGCGGCAACGAAGATCCTGACATTTTCGAATACGCCTTCGACTCGGCGAAGTTCCCGCCCAACGGCGCCAACCGCAGTTTTTACTCGAACCCCAGGGTGGACGCGCTCATTGACCAGGCCCGCCGCACCGTGGACCCCGCTGTGCGAAAGCCGCTCTATGGCGAAGTGCAGCGCATCCTGGCTGACGATCTGCCCTATATCAACCTGTGGTATCTCGACAACGTCATGGTTCACACCCGCCGCGTGCGCAACGTGAAGCTCACTCCCGCCGGCAACTACGATTTCCTCCGCACGGCGGAGCTCGAGCCATAAGCGGCATCGCCTTTCGATTCCGCATTGAGGAACGCCCCTCTTCCCGCTCCTTAATTTTTTCGTTCGCCCTTCCGAATCCGGAGCATAATGAAATCAGAAAGCGATCTTTCGGGGAGGACGCACGTGAGAGTCGAACCCCACAGGTTGCTGGTCTGCCTGGCCGCTGTAAGTTGCGGGATTTTCTTCTGTGCCAATCTCTTGGCATCCCCGCACAATCCGACCGCGCCCCAAATCCCGTCCAATTTCAAGCTCGACATGGAGACCGCCGCCCGCCTGCGTCCCGAACTGCTGGCGGAGAGCGTCGGCCCCACCGGCCGCTATGCTCTGGGACGCATGGTCTTTGACCGGCTGCTCATGCAATTTCCCAAGTCGCGCCCGAGGTTCGCCTGGCAACTGCGAATCGTCGAGGACGGTCAATTCAACGCCTACGCGTCCCCCGACGGCACGGTCTACGTCGAGAGCGGCCTGGCCCAGCTGGCCGGTCCGAGCGCAGGACTGTGGGCTGCGCTTCTGTCGCATGAGATCGCGCACGTCGTGCGCCGCGACTGGGCCCGTCGCTATCTCTACCAGCAGTCGCTCGAGAGTGGCGGGGCATTGACTATCGTACTGGGCGATCCTGGCTTTCTTTCCGGCTCCTGGACCGATTCGCACAAGGCTTCCGGAGATCTCGCCCTCTTCTGCCGCCAGATGGAAGTCGAAGCAGACCGGGAAGGCCTCATGCTGATGGCTCGCTCCGGATATCATCCCGATTTTGTCCCCGCGCTGCATCATCTGCTGCACGCCCAAGGCTCCGGCACTCCATCGGAATCGCTCTACGCCATGCACCCCTGTTGGGAGGAGCGCGACCACGAGTTGAGCCGTGCCTACACCGAAGCGACCATCGAATTCGCGCATGGCTGGCCGGAATGGTACGCCTCGCCCGGCGGCAATCCTCCGGTGGTCGTGTTCGCCGAGGTTCCGACCGTAAAGAAGACGAATTCCAGCCAGTGGCAGATCGATGTTCCCCTGCGGTGCCAGAAC
The DNA here is from genome assembly GCA_037442635.1 of Terriglobales bacterium. GTDB lineage: Bacteria > Acidobacteriota > Terriglobia > Terriglobales > Acidobacteriaceae > Sulfotelmatobacter. The sequence continues at coordinate 166,840 of JBBIPV010000008.1, forward strand.
CTCGCCGGCGCCGTGGAGGTGGTGCTGCGCGCCGGTTCTCGGCAGAGGGAAATGGCGCCTCTCGACCGCCTCCCGGAACCGGCGGATTCGGACTCCGAGCTCCGCCAGATCACCGGCTGCACCTCGCCCCGAACCACTATCACCTTCACCTTCGCCGATTCCCGGTCCGCCAGGTTCCGTTCCCCCGGTAAATCCACCGTTCCCTGGACCGACATCTACGTCGTCGACGCCTGGGGCACGGTCCTCGCCCGCGCCGACGTGCCCAAGCCGCCGCGCTAAGCTCGACTGTGCCGCATGTCTGTCTGAAAACCCTCACCACGAAGGACACGAAGTCACACGAAGCAAACAAACCCCTTCGTGATACTTCGTGCCCTTCGTGGTTGATGCTTTTGTCTTTCGCGGCAAACTGACCAGCTTGCGGCAAGGCTCTCCCGCCCCGCGTGTTACCATCAAAATTTCATGCGCATTCTCTTCATCGGCGACATTTTCGGACGCCCCGGCCGCACCATCGTCAAAGACCGCCTGCCGGGCATCGTCCGCGACCACGCGATTGATCTCATCATCGCCAACGGCGAAAACTCCGCCGCCGGCTTCGGCATCACTCCCCAATTGGCCGAAGAACTCTTCGAACTCAACATTGACGTCATCACCACCGGCAACCACGTCTGGGACAAGCGCGAGATCGTGGACTACTTCCAGAGCATCGAGGGCAACGGCCGCGGCCCCGCCCGCCGCGTCCTCCGCCCCGCCAACTTCTCCGCCGACCTGCCGGGATGGGGCCTGTATCAGGGTATGAAAGGAAAAATCCCCTACGCCGTCGTCAACCTGCAGGGCCGCATCTTCATGGCCGCCAACGACGATCCGTTCCGCACCGCCGACCAGTTGCTCAAGCAAATTGACGCCAAGGTCATCGTCGTAGATTTCCACGCCGAGGCCACGTCAGAAAAGATTTCTCTCGGCTGGTATCTCGACGGCCGGGTCACCGCCGTCATCGGCACCCACACCCACGTCCCGACCGCCGATGAGCGCGTGCTCCCCAACGGCACCGCTTATGTCACCGACGTCGGCATGACCGGCCCCTACGACGGCGTCATCGGAGTGAAAAAAGAACTGGTCGTGGGCAAGTTCCTGAGCGGCATGCCGGTGCGCTTCGAGCCGGCCACAGGCGATGTGCGCCTCTGCGCCGTGGTCATTGATTGCGACGAGAAAAACGGCCAGGCCCGCCAGATCACCCGCCTCATGCTCTCGTAGCAGCGGCCCAAGACTCGATTTCCCGTTTGATTTTGGGTGGCGCAGCGCTTCAGCGCTGCGACGCCCGGCTTGACATCGGTGCGGCTTTAGCCGCTGAGGTCAGAATGCCGACGCAGGGAATACCCTTTCACGAGCCTAGCGACAAAATCCCGCAAGCCGTAGCCGCGGTCACGTTCTGAAAGGGAAGCCCTCCCCCTCGTCGTCCTGAGCCAAGCGAAAGGACCTGGAACTGTTTCGTCAATAAGCTATTGGGAAGGGCACGGCGTCAGGTTTTAGCCTGCCCTGAGCGAGCGCAGGCGAGCCGAAGGGTGCCGCTCGGAACCGCAAATGACGTCGGCTTCAGCCCCTGAGGGCCGGCAGTTCGTCCCGGGCAATGCGACGTCGGGATGTATCCTGTTAAGCCCAAAGGTACGAGGTCCTATTGGTTTGAGCCGCCGCATCCCCGGGCACGTTAAAATGAACCGCATGCGTTGGATCGTTCCCTTTGTCGCCGCTGGCGTGCTGGCTACCGCGTCGGCCCTGCCCGCATCCGCCGCCGACGACTCCACGCTGGCGCCTCCGATTGCCTGCAGCAACGGCGTTCCCGGTGCAGTGAGCTGCGTCCTTTCCAAAAAAGACGTCAAAGAAGCGCAGACTGCCTTCGAACGCGGTCTCCGATTCGAGCAGCATCAGCGTCGCCAGGAAGCTCTCGCCCAGTTTGAGCACGCAACTCGCCTGGTGCCGCAGAACCTGCAATACCTCACTGCCCGGGAAGTGCTCAAATCCAAGATGGTTTTCGATCACATCCAACGCGGCAACGCCCTGCTGGCCGATAACTCCGGCATTCAGGCGGCCGCCGAATTCCACGCCGCGCTCGATCTCGATCCTGACAATCAGTACGCCAGTGACCGCTTCCATGAAGCCACCCGGCCAGCCCTTGACATCCAGGAACCGTTGCCGGCAGCGCTTGCGGACGCAGTCGAAATCCACCTCGAGCCGCAGAAAGACCGCGCCGACTTCAATTACCGCGGCGACGTGCGCGGCTTTTTCAACGAGCTGGCCACTGTCTACGGATTCAAGGTGCAGTTTGATGATTCCGTGCAGGCTCGGCAGGTGCGCTTCACCGTCCAAAATGTGGACTTCTTCACCGCGTTACGGCTCGCCTGCCAGGTCAGCAAGACCATGTGGGCGGCGCTCGACGCCCACCAGTTCCTGATCGCAGCCGATAATCTGGACAATCACCATCAGTTCGATCGCATGTCGCTGCAGACTTTCGTCCTGCCGGCGCATACCACCACCCAGGAGGTCAACGAATTCCTCCTCGCCCTGCGCAACATGTTCGACCTGAAATACGTCAGTTCTGACTTGAACGCCGACACGGTCGAGGTGCGCGCGCCCCAGCCCGTGCTCGCCGCATGCTCGCGCCTGTTCGAGCAGCTCCGCACCGAGCGCCCCCAGGTAATGCTCAACGTGCGCGTCTTCCAGATCAGCCACCAGCTCACGCGCGACATCGGCTTGCATATTCCCAACACCTTCAACATGTACAACATTCCCGCGGCGGCTTTAGTAGGGCTGGGTGGCCTGGGCGGGCAGAACATTCAGCAATTGATCAACCAGTTAATTTCCTCCGGCGGCATCAACCAGGCAGGCAGTTCGTCGCTTTCCGGCCTGCTGGCGCAGCTTGGCGGCCAGCAGAACTCCATCTTCAGCCAGCCCCTGGCCACCTTCGGCGGCGGCCTCACCTTCATGGGCCTGAGCCTCGACCAGCTCTCGGCCGCCCTCTCCGTCAACGAATCCTGGGCGCGCAGCCTGGACGATGTCACCCTGCGCGCCGGCAACAACAACGAAGCCACCTTCCATCTCGGTACGCGCTATCCCATTCAGAATGCCAGCTACGCCCCCATTTACAACTCCCCGCAGATTTCCCAGGTGCTCGGCAACCAGAGCTACGTCCCGCCCTTCCCTTCCGTCAGCTACGAGGATCTCGGCCTCAACATCAAGGCCAAGCCGGCGGTGCACGGCGACGGCAGCATCAGCCTGAAACTGGAAATGCAGGTGCGCTCGCTGACCGGCCAGTCCGCCAACGGCGTCCCAGTCATCTCCAACCGCGAGTTCAACGGAAATATCAATCTGAACGATGGCGAGCCGGCGGTCGTAGCCGGCGAAATCTCGAGAACTGACTCGTTTGCCATGAGTGGCCTTCCAGGACTCGGAATGATGCCCGGCCTCAACCGCGTCACCACCACCAACACCAGGCAGGAAGACGACGACGAACTGATGATCGTCATCACCCCGCACGTCGTCGCCAACTTCGTCCGCTCCACCCCGGCCATCTGGATCAGCGAGAAGTAGCCAGCTGGTTTCCGCATTACCACGAAGGGCACGAAGCTACACGAAGGAAACTCGTCCCACCAAACCCCTTCGTGATCCTTCGTGCCCTTCGTGGTTCCTGCTTCTCTCCGGATGGCGCCAGACCGACGCCCGATGACTACTTTCCCTGCTTCGCCGCGAACTCCACCAGCGCCTTGTACACATCCAGCAGTTCTTTGTTGAAGCTGCCAATCCTGCGGCCGTTGATGAACAGAGTCGGCGTGCTGTTCACCTCGACCGATTTGCCGAGCGCAAGCGATGCATCCACGTGGGCCTTGGTTTCCGGTTTGGCGGCGCAGGCGGCAATCTCGCTGCCCTTCACGCCGGCTCCGTCGGCCAGCGCCGTCAGCTTCTCATCGGCGTTCTGCGAGGTAATGTCGGCCTGCGTCTCATAGGCCTTGGCAATGAATTTCCAGAACGCATCATTCGACGCCCGGCCCACGCAATCCGCGTAGGCCGCTCCCTTGGCCGCCCAGTTGTGCATCTCGAGCGGAAAATTCTGGAACACAAACTTTGCGCTGGGCTCGGCCGCGACCAGTGCCTCGATGGTCGGCTGCGCCGCCTTGCACGCCGGACACTGCAAGTCGCCAAACTCCACGATCAGCACCGCAGAGTCCTTCGGCCCACGCTCCGGCCCGCTGACCCCCTTGTCCAGGATCTTTTTCACCGGCTCAAAGGGTTTCGCGCCGAAGGGAATGACATCGCCCACAATGGCGTGCTCGCCGTCCGGCGTCACGTAGAAGCGGAAGATCTGCTGCCCCTGCTGGCTGGCCATCACCACCGTGACCTCGGAGAGTCCGGTGTTTCCCGCCGGCCGGATGCCGGCAATCTTCCAGGTCAGGTCGGGCTGGTAGCCAAACTGCTCGTGCAGGAAAGCGTCCACGACCGCGTCGGAGGGCAGATCGGCGGTGGCATGGGTTCCGAGTTTCGCCTCGGGCTTGGCGGGCGCGGACTGCGTCTTCGTAGTCTGAGCCGAAGCCAGACCGCAGGTGAGAAAACAAATGCAGACGGCATTCAAAAAGCTGCGCATGAGTCCCTTTCGAGTATCAGGATTTCCTTCGTGATACTTCGTGTCGTTCGTGGTTGACGCACTTCTCTAACCACGAAGGACACGAAGGTGCACGAAGAAAAACGCAACCAACTTGTCATCCTGAGCGAAGCGAAGGACCAATGCATTTCGCGTGCAGCATCCAACAGAATACTTCAAACCTCGCTTTTCGCGGCAATCGGAAATCGCCGTCCGTAGCCGAAAGCCTTGGGGGAGATTTTCAGCCCCGGCGCCGCCTGCTGGCGCTTATATTCCGCCCGATCCACCATGCGGATCACCCGCCGCACCACCTCAATATCGAATCCGCGCTCAGCGGCAATGCACTCGGCCGGGTGCGAATCCTCCACATAGTCCTCCAACACTGCGTCCAGCACGTCATAGGGCGGCAGCGAATCACTGTCTTTCTGGTTGGGCCTCAATTCCGCCGACGGCGGCTTCTCCAGCGTCGCCCGTGGAATCACGGGCCGCCGCGAATTCACATACTCGCTCACCCGATAGACGAGAGTCTTGGGAACATCGGAAATCACTGCCAGGCCGCCCACCATGTCCCCGTACAGCGTACAGTATCCCACGCCCAGTTCACTCTTGTTGCCGGTGGAAAGCACGATCGCGCCGAACTTGTTCGACAACGCCATCAGCAGCATGCCGCGGGCGCGCGATTGAATATTCTCTTCGGTAACGTCTTCCTTCTGCCCGGCGAAAACCTCCTTGAGCATCTGCCGGTAGGCCTCGTACGCCGGATTGATCGGAACCAGTTCGAAGCGGATGCCCAGGTTCTTCGCCAGAGCCCGCGCATCATCAATCGAACCCTGCGAAGAATACGGCCCCGGCATGCCCACGCCAATCACGTTCTCCGCGCCGACCGCCTCGGCCGCGATCACCGCGGTCAGCGCCGAGTCAATGCCGCCGCTCAACCCGACAATCGCCTTCTGAAATCCGCATTTGCGCATGTAGTCGCGCGTGCCCAGCACCAGCGCCGCCAGCACGCTCGCCTCTTCTCCCGCGATCTGCTCGTGCATCTCGCCGGCCAGGCTGTTGGAATCGAAGTACACCAGGTCTTCCGCGAACGAGCGGCCCTGCGCGATGACTTCGCCCTCGCGGTTCAACACCAGGCTCGATCCGTCAAACACCAGGCTGTCGTTGCCGCCGACCTGATTGACCATGACCACCGGAACTTTGTGCTGGCGTGCGATCGAGGCCAGCATGTCACGGCGCAACTCGCGCTTGCCGATCCAGAACGGCGACGAGGAAATATTCAGCACAAAGTTTCCGCCCGCCTGAATGAGCTTCTCCACGGGGTCAGTCGTGTACAGCGGCCGGCGCCAGAAATGCTTGTCGTTCCACATGTCTTCGCAGATGGTCAGCGCCATGCGCTTGCCGCAGAAGGAGAACAATTCCTGTTTCTTTGCCGGAGCGAAGTTGCGCATCTCGTCGAACACGTCGTAGGTCGGCAGCAGCATCTTCGACTGAATCAGCGCGACTTTGCCTTCCGTCATCCAGGCCGCGGAATTCATCACCGTCTTGCCCGTATCCGATTCCGCCCGCGTGACCACGCCGCAGATCACCGAAATCCCGCGCGTCTCCGCGGCAATGCGCTCCAGCGTTTCCTGATTGTGAGTGACAAAGGAAGGCCGCTCCACCAGATCGCGCGGAGGATAGCCGCACACCGAAAGCTCCGGGAACAGGATCAGTCCCGCGCCCGCAGCCTGCGCTCGCCGCGAGAAGTCCAGGATCTTGGCGGCATTGCCGGAAAAATCTCCGACCGTGGGATTGATCTGACCCAGCGCAATCTTCACAGAACTAGTGTAAAGCCGCGGACAACCGGGGCCAAGCGATGACTCCACAAAACCGCTTGAGCGCCGCCGATGGATTGGCTTAGCCCTTCACCAGGATGACGCTGGCGTCATCGTGCAGACCGGAACCGCCCGCGAACGAGCGTACGTCATCGAGGAGGCTCTCGGCGGAGGCGTCGGTTCGCAAGAAATGTTCCTGCAGACGCACTAACCCGTACTCTCCTTCGGCCGGGTTTTCTGCCTCGGTGATGCCGTCACTGTAAAACACAAAGCGAGAACCCACGGGAAGCTTCACCTCCACCTCCGAGAAACCACCGGGTCCCAGTCCCAGGGGGATTCCTCGCTCCACATCGAGGAACTGGGCTGAACTGCCGTCCACCAGCAGCGGCCGCAGGTGACCCGCATTGGCGAAGGTCAGAGTCCGCTTCGCAGGATCTAGCACAGCATAGACCATGGTCACAAAACGGCCGGCGGGAAAGTCCTCGACCAGAAGGCGGTTCAGCTTCGCCAGCACTTCCCCCGGAGTGCAGGCGGCCTCGACGAGGGATCGCAAGATTCCACGAGTCGCGGACATCAGCAGCGCAGCAGCGGTTCCTTTGCCGGAAACATCCGCCAGCACCAGCCCCCAACGGCCCTGCTCCATGGGAATGAAGTCGTACCAGTCGCCGCCAACGGCGCCCACGGGAATGGAAAGCCCGGATACGGTAAAGCCAGGAATGGAAGGAGAGGCTTTGGGGAGCAGCGCTTGTTGGATAATGCGGGCCTCCCTTGCCTCGCGAGTCATCTGCTCGCGTTGTTGCTTTTCCTGCTGAAATCGGCGGGCGTTGTGCACGGCCACTGCCACATCGCTGCACAGGGCTTGCAGCAGCCTCAGCTGGCAGGGGTTGAAGGCATCCAGTTCGGTGTGGGACGCAGTGAAGACTCCCACCAATTGTCCTTCCACGTGGAGAGGAATCGCCACCTCCGACAGCGTGGATTCTTCACAGCCAATGTAATAGGGATCCTGGCGCACGTCGGGCGCGTAGTGCATCTGGCCACTGGATGCGACGTATCCAACCATGCCCTTCCCGATCTTCAGGCTGTGGCCTGGGCCGTGGATCTCGCAGCCGGCGCAGCCGTGGGCGCACACCAGCGATAATTCGCCGCGCTCTTCGTTGTGCAGGTAGATGTCGGAATCCAGACATCCGAAAGAACGGGCGATTTCGTTCACGACCTTATCAACCAGCTGGTCGAGGTCAAGGATGGAGCTGATTCTCTGAGCGGCTTTTTGCAGCTTGAGAAGATCCTCTACCTGATCGAAATTAAGAGAGCTAGGGCTCGGTCGAAACGCTGCCGTAGAACTTGTACTGGTTGCCATGGGTCTTCTCCGGGAAAGAGAGCTATAACCACAGATGATTCATTGAACGGTTAGGACTCTCTTTTTCGCCAGACTTTCTCATGCAAACGGAGGCCAGGAATCCCCCTAGTCTCCGCCCGCGGGAATCACTGTGTGCTTCGACTCTGGCATGGGCGCCGAGCCCTTCTGGTCGCGCCACAGCACGCGGTTCAACTGCGCCGCGCCCGCCGCATCGGGACGCGAGAAATCCATCTTCGACGACACTTTCGCGCCCGCTGCGTTTGCCCGGTTGCGCTCGAAGATCAGCCCATTCTTCAGATTGCGATAATCCGCCTTGAACGCCGGCTGGTTCCCCGCTCCCGTAAACATTCCGCTCATCACCGGCGCATAGGCATCGTTCTGGTTCATGGGCGGCAGGCCGAGCAGCATCTCCATCGTGTGGATCATGTTCACCGTGGTGTAGAAACGATGCTCCACGTAAGGCTGCGCCGCCAACCCCGGCGAGTACTTGCTGATCACAAACGCAATCGAGCGATGCGCATCCACGTGGTCGGCGCCGTTCTGCGCGTCGTCTTCGAGCACGAAAATCGCTGTGTCATCCCAGTACGGGCTGTGCGAGACCGCGTCCACCACGCGGCCGAGCGCCAGGTCGTTATCGGCCACGTTCGCTGCCGGACGCGCATGATCCGGCCGCGTGCCTCCGGTGTGATCGTCGGGCAGATACAGCAGCACAAACGACGGCATTTCAAGCTCCGGACCTTCCTTCTCCTGGCGCGCGCGCACAAAAGCGCCGAACTCGTTCAGAAATTCATCCGCCCGCAGCTGATCGGGATAATCGGTATTGAAATCCGGATAGAGCGGATCGAAGTGGTCGCGCAGCGCGGCCTTCGACGGCTTCACTCCGCCAAACAGCGGTACCGCCCACGGCCACGGACTTGGCGACCCATGCGGATCGCCGACATTCGGCGGCAGAGCATCCCCCTGATTCGCTACGGCCCGCGGACACCTTTCATCGTGACCTGACGGCGGACCCTGCTTCGGGTTGGCGTCGGCGCGGTATCCGTTGCACCACTCGGCATTCACGAATTCGCCGTAGTCCCGGTAGGAAACGTGATTGCGGGCGAGGTTGTCCCACAGGAAGCCGGTCCCGGGATCGTCCACGTCGGGCACATTGTGTTCCAACGGATATTCATCGCCCACCTGCCCCTGAAAATCGTAGGTGCGCTCTTTACTGCGGTAGGCGATCTGCCAGGTCTTTTCGTTGTAATCGGACGTGATGGCCGCCGTAGACCACACGTGGCCGTCGCCCGAAACTTCCCCGCTGTCGTAAAAATTGTCGAGCACGCCGAATTGCCGCGCCAGTTTGTGCTCGTTGGGCGTGATGTCTTCGCCGTACATGGTCAGCGAAGGATCGCCGTCGCCCACTCCCAGATCGCCCAGAATTTGATCGAAGGTGCGGTTCTCCTTCATCACATAGATCACGTGCTTGATGGGATTCTGTCCACCGGCGAAGGAAATCTTGCCAGGATCGCCGTGCAAGAGATTCGCGTTCTCGACCATCCTGGTGAACTCGGGAAGCTTCCTGAGCGTATCGGGGATGTTCAGCCGCGCAACAGAGCCTCGCAGCAGCGTGGGAATGTAGGGATGCCCGTGGTGCTTGATCTCATAAGGGGCCTTGCCCCAGTCGCCATTGGCGCGCGTGCCTTCGCCCTTGGCGGTGGCAATGAGGAGGTCGTCGCCGTGCACGGCGAGCGCGGAGGGGTACCAGTCGGTGGGAATGAAACCGACGGGGTTTAGCCTTCCCGGCTCAATCGGGCCCGCCCGGCCCATCCACGACACATCGTATGCGGCAACCGCATTGAGCGACGAATCTCCGACGAATAACTTTGTTCCATCCGGGGATTGCGCCAGGGCGGTGGGGAAGCTCCCAGTTGTGTACGGGAACCCTCGCCTCCTGTCGGTTGATGGGGTGAAAGATGTCCACAGATACCATGACGGATCTAGCGCTCCAGTGGTCAATACGACACTGGCAGCCACTTGGTCGATATTAGACGACGCCACGTAGAGGACGCCGCCGTCAGGGCGAAGGAGCATGGCCGTCGGATGGGCGCCTTCAGTCAGGTTCCTTGGCGCATATACCGCAATGAACCTGACCACCTTGCCACTCACCAGATCGAGTTCCGCCACCTGTGACGCATTCCACAAACTGCACCACGCGCGATGGCCGTCTTTCGCCGCCACGCAGGTATACGGATAGGAATTCGGCACCACCTCGTTTGTGCTCACATCGAAGCTCTTCAGGACTTTTCCTGTCGCGGGGTCGAGCAGCACGACGTTGTCGGAGAGATTATTGGCGACCAGCAGCTTGTCGTTGCCTTTTTCCGGACCGGTGCCAGCGATCACCGCTATCCCGGCGGGATACGGAATCGCGGTGTGCGGCGGAGTCGTGCTCAGCCCGACCGGGATGTGCTTGCTCGTGGCCAGCGGCTGCGGCGCGATCTTGATAAAACGCTCGGGCGCGACCTTGCCTTCCTTGAAGCTGTACACGGCAATACCGTTGCCCAAGTCGCCGGGCTTTGCCCCGGTTGGATCGGTGATCGAACCAACGGACGCATAGAGATGCTTTCCGTCGCTGCTGAATGCAAGTCCGAGGAAGTAGCTCTGATGCGCGTTCTCGCCAAAGCGCGCGTCGGGAAAATCGGCGATCTGGTTCGTCTTCAGGTCGAGCACGGCGATGGATTGCTGGCTCAGCGTCTCCTGCGTGCCGAAGCCGTCGTTGAGCAGCGCGGCGTAGCGGCCGTCGGGGCTGAGCACCATGGTGGCGGGAAAACTGTTGGTGCTCCCGATGCGTCCCGGCGAGGGCACGGATAGAGTCTTGCTCGTGGGCAGGTTGATGACGCGCGGCGCGGGCTGAGCAGACTCAGCCGACGATTGGGCCAGCGCGGCAAAGCCTGTCAGCAAGAGATACGAAACGCTTAGGCGAAGAAGACACTGAGGGATAGACATGCAACCTCCGTCTAGGGGAAAGCATAACGATAGCGCAGAACGCGGCGCGGCGTTTTCAACATCCGGATCGCGGCGCTCGACTCAGCAGCTCGCCTTCTGCGATGGCCCACGATTGCGTTTCCGTGCCGCTGCGGCGAGGTTGGAAGACAGGGCCAGGCCGAAGGTCACGGAGCATTTTCCGCGCTCCACGGGCAAGCTAAATCGATTTAGCTGACGGATTTAAGTGTATTATTTACAGTAAGTTACGAGGATTTTTATCCACAGCGCTTGAAGTCTCTAACCGACGGCGGATTCAGGGATTAACTCGCTCCTGCACTATTCGCGGTGCACCGGACTCATCGGTCGGGCGCGATCAGTTGCCTGGTCCCGACGCCGATTGTCCCGCCGCGGATGTGGGCGGCGTGGACGATGACGAAGACGGCTGCTCCGTCCCTACGTTGTGCCGCACGTCGGCGCCACGCACCCAGAAGATGACGTCTTCAGCGATGTTGGTGGCGTGGTCGGCGACGCGCTCCAGGTTACGCGCGACCAGCAGCGCGTCCAGCGCCTGGCGCACGCTGTCGGGGCGCTCGTTCATGGTCTTGACCAGCCGGATGAAGGCATCGTCGCGCATGCGGTCCACGACGCTGTCCATTTCAAGCACGGCCTGCGCCAGTTCGACCTTGCCCTCGATAAACGATTCGAGTGCGCGGCGCACCATGGCGCTGACCGCCGCGCCCATGCGCCCGATATCCACGGGCAGCTCGACGACGGGAAGTTCCACCATGTCCATGACGCGCTCGGCGATGTTGACCGCCTGATCGCCCACGCGCTCCAGGTCGGAATTGATCTTGGTGACGGCGAGAATGAAGCGCAGGTCCACGGCCATGGGCTGCTGCATGGCGAGCAGGTCGAAGGCGGCCTCGTCAATTTCACGCTCGGCCATATTGATCAGGCTCTCGCCTTCCAGCACCATCTGGCAGCGGGTCAGGTCGCGATCCACATAGGCCTGGCGGGCGCGGTCCACCGCCTGCTCCGCCATGCCACCCATGCGAAGCAGTTTCTGACGCAGATCGTCCAGCCCGAGTTGAAAGCGAGTGCGCATGATCGGGACCTTTCCTCTTCAGTCTGCCTTCTTCAACTCCACCTTAGCCGAATCGGCCCGTGATGTAATCTTCCGTTCGCTTGTCCGACGGATTGGTGAATATCTTCTCCGTTTTATCGAACTCGATCAGCTTGCCCAGCAGGAAGAAGCCAGTAAATTCGGCCACGCGCGCCGCCTGCTGCATGTTGTGCGTCACAATTACGATGGTATACCGCTCTTTGAGCTGGAAGATCAACTCTTCAATTTTTCCGGTCGAGATCGGGTCCAGCGCGGAGCAGGGCTCGTCCATGAGCAGAACTTCGGGCTCGACCGCGAGCGCCCGGGCGATGCAGAGCCGCTGCTGCTGGCCGCCGGACAGACTGGCCCCCGACTTCTTGTGCACGTTGTCCTTCACTTCTTCCCACAGCGCGGAAACTTTCAGCGAATGCTCCACCACGTCGTCGAGTTTGCGCCGGTCGCGGAAGCCGTTGAGCTTCAGCCCGGAAGCCACGTTGTCGTAAATGGACATGGTCGGGAACGGATTCGCCTTCTGAAACACCATGCCCACGCGGCGGCGAAGCTGCGTCGCCGAGGTGCCGTTGTAGGCGTCAATCTCGCCGATCTGCACCTTGCCGGTCACGCGCGCCTCGGGAATGGTTTCGTGCATGCGGTTCAGGCAGCGGATAAACGTGGACTTGCCGCATCCGGAAGGCCCGATCAGCGCGGTGGCGTGATTGGCAACGACCTTCAGATTGATGTCATACAAAGCCTGGCCTTTGCCGTACCAGGCATTGAGGGTTTCGACGTTAATTCCAACGCCCATAACTTATGCCGCTCCAAAAGTACCATGCCGCACCGCGTAACGCACTGCCGATACGGCGGTCACGATGAGAATGATGAGAACCAGCGCGCCGGCCCAGGCCTGGCGATGCCAGTCGTCATAGGGAGACAGGGCGTACACATAAATCTGAAGTGGCAGCGCGGCCGTGGCCTGAGTGGGACGCAGATTCCAGTACGTGTTGCCGAAGGCGGTGAACAGCAGCGGGGCGGTCTCGCCGGCGACGCGGGCAAAAGCCAGCATGATGCCGGTGATCACGCCGGAAGTTGCCGTGCGCAACGTGACCGAGAGCGTGGTCCGCCAGCGCGACACACCCAGTCCGTAGGCGGCCTCGCGCAGCGCCTGCGGCACCAGCAGCAGCATTTCTTCGGTGGTGCGGCTGATGGTCGGAACCATCATGATCGCCAGAGCGACCCCGCCAGCCAGAGCAGAGAATCCTCGACCCCGAACCAAGATGGACCAGCCCACGATGCCGATCACGATGGAGGGCACGCCGTTGAGCACGTCGGCAGTGAAGCGGATGACGCTGCCCAGGCGGTTGCGTCCGAACTCCGCCAGATAGATGCCGGCGCCTACGCCGAACGGCACTCCGATGACGCTGGCGATCGCGAGAATAAAGGCCGATCCGACGATGGCATTGGCCATGCCGCCGCCCACCTCGCCCACAGGCTTGGGGGTCTGGGTCAGGAAGGCCCAATCAATCGAACCCACGCCGCGGTAGACGAGATAACCGAAAATGGCGACCAGCGGCGCCAGCACGATCAGAACGGTCCCGACGGCGGCGGCGGTCATGACGTGGTCGGTGACGCGGCGGCGCAGGCTGATGTTGGACACCTTCACTGGCAGGGCGGGCGTGGCGGCCATCTCAGACATTTCCCCTCACCGGCTGGCCGCGGGTGACGGTCCACACCAGCAATTGCGCGAGAGCATTCACGATGATCGTGACAAAGAACAGAGCCAGACCAATCTCAACCAGCGCGGAAAGGTAGAGGTCGCCGGTAGCTTCGCTGAACTCGTTGGCCAGCACACTGGCCATGGTGTACCCGGACGCGAGTAGCGACTTGGAAATCTCCGGGCGGTTGCCGATCACCATAGTGACGGCCATGGTCTCGCCGAGGGCGCGCCCCAGGCCCAGAATGATGCCGCCGACGATGCCGGCGCGGGCGTTGCGCAGCACGGCGATGCGGATCATTTCCCAGCGGGTGGCCCCCAGCGCGAGCGCGGCTTCGCGCTGATGCTGCGGCACCACGGTAAGCACTTCGCGCGTGATCGAAGAGATGATGGGAACAATCATGATGGCCAGGATGACGCCGGCGGCCAGCATGCCGAAACCGTACGGAGGACCTTCGAACAAAGTCGTCCAGCCCAGGGTGCTCTTGAGGAACGGCTCAAGGTAGTGGCTGAGGATCGGCACCAGGACGAAAATGGCCCACAGGCCGTAGATCACGCTGGGAATCGCGGCCAGCAGTTCCACGAAAAACGAGAGCGGCCCGCGCAAGGCCTTTGGACACATCTCAGTGGTGAAAACGGCAACCCCCACGGCCAGTGGAACGGCGATCAAGAGCGCCAGCAGCGAAGAAACCAGGGTGCCGTAAATGAACGGCAAGGCGCCGAACAGTTCGTTGACGGGATCCCAGTCGCTGGCGGCGAAAAATTTCAGGCCAAAGGCATGCCAGGAGAGGCCGGAGCGCATCACCAGTTCGTAAACGATCAGCACCAGCACGCCGAGCACGGCCAGCCCGCAAGCGGTCATCGCGGTCTGGAAGATGCGGTCAGGAGTTTCGCCCCCGGAAGCCTGGCGCACGAGCGGAGCCACACTCACCGGTATGGCGGTAACCTTCCGAGCTTCAAGAGGTTGCGGACCGGGCATATCAGGCCGGGGCAATGCAGAATTGGCCATTCGCCCTCCACCGTAGCAGAGGGTTGTTACAAATTGGTTAAAATCGCGGACTGTTTTTTGCACGGCGCGCCCCGGAAATTCTGCCGGCAGCGCGGGTGGCCTGCGGTACACTGTGGGGCTTTCAGTTCTCCAGCGCCATGCCCACGTTTGCGGCAGTTGATATCGGCTCGAACTCCGTTCGTCTGAAAATTGCCCGCCTGCAGGCCGGACGGCTGCGCCAATTGCACGAAGATCGCGAAGTCACGCGGCTGGGCGAAGGCGTGTTCCGGTCGGGCTTTCTCACTCCCGAATCCATGTCAGAAACGGTGAAGGTGCTGCGACGCTTTCATCGGGCTACGCAGCAGATCGTCACCGACTCGGTGCGCGTGGTAGCGACCGCCGCGCTGCGCGATGCGCGCAATGCGCAGGCATTTCTCGAATGGGTACGATCGGCCACGGGCTGGCGGGTGGAAATCATTTCGGGGGTGGAAGAAGCGCGGTTGATTCACCTGGGGTTGGTGTCCAGCCCGCGGGTGGACCGGTCTCCCGCCTTGATGATTGATCTGGGCGGCGGCAGTTGCGAGCTGACGGTTTCGCGGGAGGGACACATTCGTGACACGGTGAGCCTGCCCCTCGGGGCGGTGCGCCTGACGGACGAATTTCTGCGTCATGATCCGCCGCGCAAAGGCGAGTTGAAACGGATGCGCGGCTTTGTGGCGCGCGAAGCAGGCCGTATCGCGGCACGGATCACGGCGGCGCGGGTGAAGAACGTGATTGCCACCTCGGGCACGGCGGCGGCGCTGGCGGCAGCGGCCACACACCTGCGCGCCAACGGCGGACGGCGTCCGGTCGTGTCGCGGCTGGAGATGGCGCGCATCTTCAAGCGGCTGGCGCGGTTGCCGGTGACCGAACGGCGCGAGATCGAGGGCATCGGCCCGCGGCGCGCCGAAATCATCGTGGCCGGCGCGATGGTGTTCCACGAACTGCTGGACCGTTTTCACCTGAAGGCGTTCCGCTATTCGCCGCTGGGCTTGCGCGACGGCATTCTGGCGCAGATGGCGGCCGACTACGACCGCAGCACACGCTCGGGGCGGCAGATCGAATCGGAACGCTGGGAATCCATCAATCGCGCCGTGGATCATTACCACATTGACCGCAAGCACGCGCTTGACGTGCGCGATTCGGCGCAGCTGCTGTTTTCCGAGCTGCGCTCGGTGCACCGGCTGCCGCCGGAATACCGCGAGTGGCTGTCGGCGGCGGCTATGCTCTATGAGGTGGGCGATTACGTCAACCGCAACGGGCACCACCGGCATACGCACTACATCATTTCGAACTCGGAGATTCTCGGCTACACACCGCAGCAGCGCCGGATTATCGCGGCCATCGCGCGCTATCTCGGCAACACGCGGCCGGCCACCGAAGACGGGCCGATCAAAGCCGTGGACCCGGCCGACCGGGAGAACGTGCAGAAGGCCATCCTGTTGCTGCGCCTGGCGCGCGCGCTGAACCTGGGCCGCAGCCGGGCGGTGCAGAGAGTGCGGGTGGGATTGCGGTCGCCAGAGGTGAAGATCACGCTCTTTCCACGGCGGCGCATGGGGGTTGATCTGGAGTCGTGGGCGATCGAAAAAGAGTGCGATTACTTCCGCGAAGTCTTCGGGCGGGAACTTTCGACCGCCGTCTCGTAGAGCGTACGCATCACTTTCGGCGTCAGGCACCACTGCAAGGTGCCGGAGGTACGGCGCATCTCGACTTTGGCGACCGCGCCTTTCTTCAGTTCCAGCGAAGCCTCGCAGCCGGAATCGCAGATGACCGCGCCCAGGAACTGGCTGAGGTTGGGGTTGTGCCCGACGACCATGATGGCTTCCATGGGGAGGTATTTATCGAGCAGCTTGCGGAAATCAGCGAGCCGGCCCTCTGGACGGAGGGCGGCATCGAGTTGCAGCTTGCCCTCGTAACTCAATTCGTTGCCCACCAGCACCGCGGTCTGCGTGCAGCGCTTCAGAGGGCTGGAGACGATCACGTCCACTTGGACGTCGAGCGCGGCCAGGGCGCGACCGATGTAGCCGCATTGCTCGATGCCTTCCTGGTCGAGGGCGCGCTTCTCGTCCTTCTTGAGGTTGGGCAGGTGCGTGCCGGCGTTGGCGTGGCGCAGGAAGTAAAGGATCATGAGTTCAGAGCGACCTCGGCGGCGGAAGCCGCAATGGAAACCGTCCGATTATCGCAGCGCGGAAAGCGGGGCGCCACCTAAAAGCACGTCCGACGTCAAACCCTGCTCGGGCTCGCTCTGCGCCGGCGCGGGGCTGGGGGCGTGGGAATCAGCGCCGGGGCCTTGCCTTCGGCGATGCCGATCAGGAAATCCTGGGCGCTGAACGCGGCTTCCCCTTTCGGCGGACGCCGGTTGCGCTTGCCGTGCAGCGGCTGCCAGGCGCGGATGTACGCGTTGTCATGCAGCATGATGCGCGCTTTGCGGTTGTCGGCGAGATAGGCATCGAGAATCTCGTGGCGCACGCGCTCGCGCAGCAGTTCGTCGCGCAAGGGCACGAGGACTTCGACGCGCTCGTAGAGATTGCGCGGCATCCAGTCGGCGCTGCCGATGTAGATTTCTTCCTCGCCGCCGTTGGCGAAGTAATAAATGCGGCTGTGCTCGAGGAAGCGGCCCACGATGCTGCGCACGCGGATGTTGTCGCTCACGCCGCGCACTCCGGGACGCAGCGCGCAAATGCCGCGCACGATCAGATCAATCTGCACGCCCGCCTGAGAAGCGCGATAAAGCGCCTGCACGACGCCTTTGTCGAGCAGCGCGTTCATCTTGGCGATGATGCGGGCTTCCCTGCCCTGACGCGCGTGCTCGGCCTCGCGCTCAATCAGCGCGATGCATTTTTCCGCCAGATCGAGCGGCGCCACCAGCAGCGGCTCGTAGCTTGGGTTCTCGGAATAAGCGGTGAGGAAACTGAACACGTCGTGTACGGCCCGCGTGACTTCGGGATTGGCGGTGAACAGGCTGAGATCGGTATAAATGCGCGCGGTCGTGGCGTTGTAATTGCCGGTGCCGATGTGGGCGTAGCTGCGGGTGACGCCGTCGGGATCGCGTCGCACCAGCAACGACAGCTTGCAGTGCGTTTTCAGTCCGACCAGACCGTGGAACACCTGCACGCCCGCATCTTCCAGATCGCGGGCCCAGCGGATGTTGTGAGCTTCGTCGAAGCGGGCCTTCAGCTCCACTACGGCGGTGACTTCCTTGCGCGAGGCGGCGTCAATCAGCGAGGGCACGATCAGAGAATGCTCGCTGGTGCGGTAAAGCGTCTGTTTGATGGAGAGAACCCGCTCGTCTTCCGACGCCGATTCGATGAAGGAAACCACCGCATCATAGGAGTCGTAGGGATGGTGCAGCAGGATGTCGTGCCGCCGCAGTTCCTCGAACAGATCCTGCGACTTGGAAGTCAGCCGCAATTCCCTGGGAGCAAAGGTTTTGTACTTCAAGTCAGGCCGCTGCACCTGTTCGTACACGTTGAACAGGCGCGAGAGGTTGACTGGGCCGTGGACGGGAAAGACCTGCCAGGGATCAATCTCGAAGACGGAGCGCAGGCGGTCAATGATTTCGGGATCGGCGTCGGCTTCGATTTCGAGGCGCACGGCGTCGCCCTTGCGGCGGTTGTGCAGTTCGGCGCGGACGGATTCGAGCAGGCTGCGGGCTTCTTCCTCGACCAGATAAAGATTGCTGTTGCGGGTCACGCGAAAAGGCGCGGAGGAGACGATGTCGTAGCCGTGGTACATGCGCACGGCATGATGCGCGACCAGATCGGCAAGGAAGATGAAATCGGCAGTGTCGCTGGAAGGCAGGCGGATCAGGCGCGGGAGGGCGCGCGGCACCGACACGACGCCGGTATAGGTCAAAGCCGAACGGCGGCGGCGGCGCAGCAGGAATCCGAGGCAGAGGGCCTTGTTGATGACGCGCGGAAACGGATGCGCCGGGTCCACGGTCACCGGCGTCAGCAGCGGATCCAGTTCTTTTTCGCAGTAGTCGTTGACGAAGCGCAGGGCTTCGGAGTCCAGTTCGTGCAGGCCGAGCAAGCGAATGCCATTGGCCGAGAGCGCGGGACGCAGGCGGGCATTCCAGCAGTCGTATTGATCGTCCACGAACTCGTGGGTGAGCTTATTCAGCAGATCGCGCTTGGCGGTCAGGGTGAGGCCGTCGGGACCGGCTTCGTTATAGCCGTCCTCGATCTGCTGCATCATGGCGGCCACGCGCACCTCGAAGAATTCGTCGAGGTTGCTGGCCGAAATGGAAAGAAACTTCAGGCGTTCGAGCAGCGGGTTGCCCTCGTCTTCGGCCTCCTCCAGCACGCGGCGGTTGAAGGCAAGCCAAGAGACGTCGCGGTTCACGATGTATTGCGGGCTGTCGAGCGCGATGCGTGCCATGACGAAAGCTGGATTATGGATTCACTGAGATATTCCCTGCGGAGCGCCTCCGGAGGGGTGTACGGGAAACTTAGTATAAAGCATTCCTGGACGGGCGGAGGCGGGCGACTCAAGGCGTGCACCATCTGCGGAGGGGAGAGGACAAAACGGCGTCCGGGCCGCGTATTGCGATCCGGACGCCGGTCTAGCAGGACTGCGGTTGTCCGTAAACTGCCCTACTCTGAACGGCTTACGGCAAATAGTAGCGGAACGACGTGAAGACCATAGGCTCCAGGCCGTGCGGTTCTGCACCACTCTTTCCGGACCAGATGGCGCGGTTGATGTAGGAGAACTGCGGACCCCATTGGAAGCGCCCCTTCGGTCCGTTGTAGATGCGGTACCAGAAGCCGATCGTTCCTTCGGTTAAAGCGCGCGTATCGGCGGTGCACTTGGATGAGCCGGGCAGGTTACCGGAACCGTTGGACGGAAGAGCTTCGGTGAAGCAGCCGGAGTTGTTGAAGCCGCCGCCGAGCGCCATCGGTCCGCCCGCTCCGTATCCCACGTAGGCAGGCGTTCCGGCGGTAGCTCCGAACTGCAGGTTGTAGGGGTCGTAAGTGAAAGCGCGGCCCGCGTACTCGCTGCCGACGTTCATATAAACGTCGAGTTTCGGACTGTGCCATTCCAGAGTAGCCAGGCCCTGATAGCTGCGGATCAGGTCCAGGGTTCCGTCGGCGCGGATGGAAGCGTCGGGCAGCGTGCTGGTGCCGTAGCGGCCGACACCGCGGCCGGTCAGGCCGTGCAGGCCGAAGTCAACGTGCTTGTTGGCAAACGACCAGCGGGCGTTGACGCCGAATCCGCCGCCGTTGGTCGAGGAGTTAAAGGCTCCCGCGGTGCTGGGCGAGGTGATCGTACCCTGGCAGGGATTGGTGGCTGTAGCTTCGGCGCAAGGAAAGACGCGGTCACGGAACCGGCTGTAGATACCGAAGATCTCGTAGTGTCCAAAGCCGGGCTCGAAGGCAATCTTTCCGATGATGTCCGGCGAGGGATTAAAGGAATACGTGGACACCGGCGAACAGGTAGTGAGGACGCTGACCGCGCCGCTGGAGGAAGTGCTGGTAACGGTGGAGCAGTTCGAGATGGCGGAGTTGTACAGCCCGCCGCCGGCTCCGGCCGATCCGACCAGGAAGTTGAAGCCGTTGCCATGCGTGGTGAACGTGGCTTGAGGATTTTCCATCGAGAGGGCAAGCCACACTTTGTTGTCGAAATTCTTGGCCACGCGCAGGCCGAACTGCCGTGCCCAACTGAAACCGACGGTGTATTGCGGATCAATGGTCATGGGCAGAGCTTCGCTGCGGATGTCGGTGCCGTGCTTGGTTTCGGTGACCAGGCTCCACATCTGGCCGCCGGTAAAAGTGAAGCCGCTGTCAAAAGCGGCCTGGCCCCAGGCTTGCCTCTGACGGAAGGTGTAGCTGTTGCTCTGGTTGTTGTTGGAAGTGACGGCGGCGGAGAGGAAGTCGCCTTCGACGAAACCGCTCAGCTTGACGTCGCTGAGCTTGCCCTCTGCCAGCATGAATAGACGCGACTGACGTCCGGAACCGAAGAACTCCGACATGGTGCTGGCCGAAGCGCCGGGCATGGTGAGCGAGTTGAAGGGCGTATTGATATCGGCTCCCAGGGCCCGCGAGCGACGCACAAATTCAGCCGCGAGGAAGCCGCCGGGCGTAATGGTAATGCCCTTGAAGTGAAGCGCCATCGGGCTTTCGATCCCGGCGTTCAAGTTCTTCTGGGTCTCCTGCATCGTCAGGGCGGTGTTGGTTATGTTGGCCTTGAGGTCGGTGACGTCGGTCTTGAGGGCAGCAACGGTCTCCTGCTGTTGGGTGGCCTGGGCCTGGGCGGCGTCGGCTTTGCCGGCGGCGTCGCTGGCTGCAGTCTGAGCTTGCTGCACCGACTGGTCTTTGCGGCGCAGTTCCTCGCGAAGTTCCTGAATCTGCTGCTGTTGCTGGGCCAAGGCGGCCGATTGCGAAGCGATCGCGTCCTTGAGCGCCTGCACGTCGGCGGCGGTCACGGCTGCGACCTTCTTCTTGGTGGGTGATTTGGGTGCGGTGGCTGTCTGTGCGACCAGGGCTCCCGACAAAAACAGAGTGACACACAACTTCCAGGCACACTTCATCGTTGTCTCCTTCTTTTGTTGCTATGCGTGAAAACCGCCCGTTTCCCGGGGGGCTTATTTGACTTGCTTGATCGCGTCTTTCACTTTGGCGGCCACGCTGTCCGGCAGCGGCGCGTAGGCCAAAGCGGTGGTCATCGTCTGGCCATCGTTGACCATCCAACCCAGGAAGTCGGCCAGAATCTTACCCTTCGCCGGATCTTTAGACTGCTGCGGAACCAGCAGATAAGTGAAACTGGAAATCGGGTACGCGTCTTTGCCGGGCGCATTAGTAATGGAAACGCGGAAATCGGCCGGCATCTTGGGAGCCGAAGCCGCCGCCGCGGTGACGCCCTCAAGCGAACCTCTCAGAAACGCGCCGGAAGCGTTGCGTACGCTGCCATACTCAATCTTGTTCTGCACGGCGTAGATAAGCTCTACGTATCCGATGGATCCCGGCAACTGGCGGATGAGGCCAGCGACGTTCTCGTTTCCCTTGCCGCCCATACCCTTGGGCCAGCGGACCGAAGTGCTGCTGCCCACCTGCGACTTCCAGTCCGGGCTCACCTTCGAAAGATAATCGGTCCAGACGAAGGTGGTGCCGCTGCCGTCGGAGCGGTGGACCACGATGATGTCCTGATTGGGGAACTTGACGCCCGGATTGACAGCTGCGATGGCAGGATCATTCCAGTTGGAAATCTTTCCCAGGAAAATTCCGGCAAGGATTTCGGGAGTGAATTTTACTTCGCCGGTCACGCCGGGAATGTTGTAGGCGGGAACGACGGCACCCAGCACAGTCGGGATGTTCAATACCTTGGTCTTGAGTTTGGCCTGGGCTTCCTTCAACTGATCATCGGTCATGGGCATGTCGCTCGCGCCGAATTCGACCGTGCCTTCCGTGACCTGACGAATGCCGCCGCCGCTCCCGATCGACTGGTAGTTGATCTGAACCTCGGGATGGACCTTGCGATACTCACTGAACCACTTCGAGTACATCGGATAAGGGAACGTCGCACCGGCCCCGTTGAGAGTGGTCTGGCCGAAGAGCGGAAGAGCCAGAAACAGGCACACGAGTATCAGAACGGTTTTCTTCGTCAAGAATTGGTTCCTCCTCATAAAGGTTGATGTCCCCGTTCTATGGTCGCAATGTTACAGAACGGTTACAGTCAAGTGAATTTCTGATGAATGCCGGACCGCCGAGCGGCAAGTTAACCAATGATGAATCGAGGCCGTTTGCAGTCCGGGCTACCTGGAGGATTGCAAATGCGAGATTTCACGGGCAAAGAGCGGGTTGCCGGGAAATTCCAGGCGTAGTCCGGCCAGCAATTGCAGAGCCCGCGGTTTGTCTTTTTCGCGTACATAAGCGATAGCCAGCAGGATGCGGGCGAAGGGAGCGAGGTAATGCCCGTGCTCGGCGGTGGTCTGGAGATCAGCGATGCCGCCCTGCTTGTCGGCGGGCAGACCGCCGAGGCGAAGAATCCAGCGCACGGGCGCGGCCATGCTGCCGATGATGTACTTGCTGAATCCGGTGGCGAGCAGGCCGTCATAGCAGTCGTGGCAGACGGCGAGCAATTGTTCCGCCCAGTTGGAAGCCTCCCGTGTGAAGTGCAGCGACGCGAGGTTGCGCTTTTCGATCAACGCGGCGTAATCGGCCTGCAGGCCCGAGGCCAGGGTCATGGCGAAGAGAGCGTTGCGGTCCTTTGAGTCTTTGGCGAGCCGGGCGCGGGCCAGGGTTTCCGCCCGCGCGATGGCATTCTGGAATCGCTGCCGCAACGCCGTGTCGGGCGTGAGCTTGGCCCGGCCGGCAAAGGCCTGGTCGTTTTCGTAGAACTGCGCTTCCAGCACGCCCAGGCGGTTGAACTCGGAAAACAGTAAGCCCGCGGCTTCACTGACCGGGCCCATCGGGTCTTCTGGATGCTGGGTCTGCCAGGCGGTGAATTCCTTTTGCGCGCCGGCAAAATCCAAGTTGTACAGGCCGAAGAAGCCGCGGTCCAGCGAGACACCGGGCCCCTGCGGCGAATCTCCTCCGTCGGCCGCGCGGCACGGGCAGCAAGCGATGCAGAGCAGCATCGCCAGGCCGAGCTTTCGCGCGCTTGATGGAAACGGCATGTGTCTCCTGCGGAATCCGCCTATTATCATTCGTCGGCGGCATATCTGCCAGGCAGAAAATTTGGTTCCTACTACCATGGGATGATAGAAACAATTCGAACTCAACCGGCGTTCGTCGATGGATTGTAATTTCTGCGGTGCTTATGTCGAGTTCCAAGGAGTCTTCCTTTGCGCCGGCGTCATCCTGAGAGGAGCCGGTTTTCAGGCGGAGCGAAGAGCCCGCCCTGAGATGAAGCCGAAGGGATCTCCAGCTCTACGAGGCCTGTTTCACGGGAGATCCCTCGCCCCGCCGGAGAAAGCGCGGGGCTTCGGGATGACTCTTTCGAGAGAGGTGAGATTTAAGCATGAGCGATTCCGCACCACGCTACGCGCCAGGCTGGCCGGGAATTCCGCCGCGATGGACGTCGAGCGCCAAGACCGGCGCCGGCACCGCACTCAACCAGCACAGCAAGGTCTGGTTCACGCTCAGCCACGGAATCTTGAACGAAGTGTACTTTCCCCGTGTGGATCAGGCTTGCACCCGCGATCTGGGTTTGATCGTCACCGACGGCCGCCAGTTCTTCTCCGAGGAGAAGCGCCACTGCAGCTTCGAAAATCGTCCGTTCGAGCCGGGGATTCCGGCGTATCAGCTCACCAATAGCTGCAACAGCGGCCGCTACCGCATTCACAAGGAAGTGCTGACCGACCCTTACCGCAACGTCGTGCTGCAGAAGATTCGCTTCGAGCCGCTGCTCGGGCAGATGTCCGACTACCACCTCTATGCGCTGCTGTCGCCGCATCTGGCCAACTGGGGAAAAGGCAATACGGGATGGACGGGCGATTACAAAGGCTACCCGATGTTTTTCGCCGAGCGCGCCGGGGTTAACCTGGCGCTGGCATCGTCTGCTCCTTGGAAGAAGATGTCGGTCGGGTTCGTGGGTACCTCCGACGGCTGGCAGGACCTATCCGAGCACTTTGAGATGGAGTGGGAATACACGCGGGCGGAGAACGGGAACATCGCCTTCACGGGCGAGATTGATCTGGCGGCTTGCGGCGGCGAGTTTTTGCTGGCGCTGGGGTTTGGTTGGCGTTGGACTGAGGCCGGACAGCACGCGCGCTCCACGCTGTTTGAAGACTATGCCGAAACCCGCCAGCACTACGTCGCCCAGTGGAGCGCGTGGCAGAACAAGCTGCTGCAGCTCGATGAACCCCCGCGCCAGTGCGATTTGTATCGCGCTTCGGCGGCGGTGCTGCGCACGCACGAATCGAAAGATTTTCTCGGCGGCATCATTGCCAGCCTTTCAATTCCCTGGGGGTTCAACAAGGGCGACGAGGATCTGGGCGGATACCATCTGGTGTGGCCGCGCGATCTGGTCGAGACCGCAGGCGCGCTGCTGGCGGCCGGAGCGGTCACGGACGCGATCCGCGTTTTGCGTTATCTGGAGTCCACCCAAGAAGCCGCAGGCAACTGGGCGCAGAATCTGTGGCTCGATGGGCGCGCCTATTGGACCGGCGTGCAGATGGACGAGACCGCGTTCCCCATCCTGCTGCTCGATCTTCTGCGGCGGGAAGCGCCGGACGCGCTGGGCAAACTGGAACGCTGGTGGCCGATGGTGCGCAATGCGGCGAGTTTTATTGTCCGCAATGGACCGGTCACCATGCAGGACCGGTGGGAGGAAGATGCCGGGTACTCTCCCTTTACGCTGGCGGCGGAAATTTCGGCGCTGCTGGCGGCAGCCGAGATTGCCGACCTGACTGGGCACGCGACCGAAGCGGAGGCCATGCGCGATACGGCCGACGCATGGAATGACAGCATTGAACGTTGGACCTACGCCAGCGGAACCGACCTCGCGCAGCAGCTCGGGGTGAGCGGATACTACGTGCGCATTGCCCCGCCGGACATGGACGGCGCCGCCTCGCCCACGCAGGGCTTCGTGCCGATCAAGAACCGGCCGCCGGGACAAGACGGAGGCCAGGATGGCGACCGGGCTTATCACATCATCAGCCCCGATGCGCTGGCCCTGGTGCGCTTCGGCCTGCGGGCACCGGACGATCCGCGCATTCTCAACACCCTGCGCGCGATTGACGCGCTGCTGTGCGTTGAGTTGCCGCAGGGGCCCTGCTGGTATCGCTACAACGGCGACGGCTACGGCGAACACAAAGACGGCTCGGCTTTCGACGGCACCGGAGTGGGGCGCGCCTGGCCGCTGCTGGCCGGCGAGCGCGCCCACTATGCGCTGGCGGCCGGCCACCGCGACGAAGCTGAGGCTCTGCTTACCGTGATCGAGAATTCCACCGCCGGGCAAAGCCGCCTGCTGCCCGAGCAAGTATGGGATGCCGCCGACATTCCGGCGCTGGAGTTGTACAGGGGCAAACCTTCCGGCTCGGCGTGTCCGCTGGTGTGGGCGCATTCCGAGTATGTGAAGTTGCGGCGCTCGATCCGCGACGGAAAGGTTTTTGATCAGCCGCCGCAGACGGTGAGACGCTATCTTGTGGACAAGCAGGGGCGGCAACACTACGGCTGGCGGATCAACAACAAGATACGCACGGTTCCCCTTCACCAGACCCTGCGCCTCAAGCTTCTTTCGCCCGCCCGGGTGCACTGGAGCGTGGACGGATGGAAAACCGCGCACGACTCAGACACCCGCGACACCGGCCTAGGGCTGCACACGCTGGATCTGCCGACGGCGGCGCTGCCCGCAGGCGGGCAGGCCGTGTTCACCTTCTACTGGCCCGGGGAGGATCGGTGGGAGGGGACGGATTATGTGGTCACGGTGGAAGCGTGACAGTGAGCGTCCGGTTGACATGTGGAGCACATGAAAGTATGCTATCCACATGTCGAAGATGATCCAACTGCGGAACGTACCCGACGCTCTGCATCGCCATTTGAAAGCGCGCGCCGCGACGAATGGAATGTCGCTTTCCGACTATCTCCTATCGGAGATCAGAGAGATTGCCGAGAAACCAAGCTTGGCAGAAATGCGGGAGAGGTTACATAAGTTGGAACCGCTCAAAGAAGACATTGACACCGCGCGCCTAGTTCGGGAAGAACGAGATTCGCGTTGATTGTTCTTGACGCCTCCGCTGCGCTTGACTGGCTGATTCAGAGCCCCGCCGGAGGCCGCATCGAAAGCCGGATCTACTCCGGCAACGAGACGCTGCACACTCCTCACCTTCTGGATCTAGAGGTAACACAGGTGTTGAGGCGTCTGCTGCAACAAGGCGTCATCTCAGACTACCGAGCAGACGCCGCGGTCCAGGCTTTATTCAACCTTCGAATCGTCAGGTATCCGCACTTCCGGTTCTTGCCACGGATCTGGCAGCTGCGACACAACCTGTCCGCATATGACGCAGCGTACGTTGCCCTTGCCGAGCAACTCGGGGCAGCGTTGATCACCCGCGACACGCGGCTGGCGGCGGCTTCCGGTCACGGGGCGCGGGTTGAGTTGTTTTGATCGGATAAGAGGGCGAGGCAGTGGTCTGCTCCTTAGGTTTCCGCGCTGGTGTAGCTCAGTTCGACGACGGTGCAGTCGTCGTTCAAGGGGTTGCCGGCACAGAATTCGCTGACGGCGGAGAAGATGCCTTCGAGCGTGGGCGATTTGGCCGCGGCTTTCTCCAGACGCGAATCGTCGAAAAATTCTCCCATGGCGTTTTCCGCTTCGGTGACACCATCGGTGACGATGATGAAGCGGTCGCCGGATTTCATCTGGCAGGTGGAACTCTCAAACGTGGCGTCGGCCAGCAGCCCGACCGGAACGTTGCCGTGCGGGGGACGGATCACTTCCCCCGCGCAGACCAGCAGGGGCGGGACGTGGCCGCAGTTTACATATTCCAGTTCGCCGTCGCGCTTCAGGCGGGCCAGCAACACGGTAGCGTATTTTTCGCCGATCATCTTCTCGGTGAAGAAGCGGTTAACCACGATGATGACGTCGAGCAGCGGCATGCCCGCGCTGAGGTGGGAGTAGATCATTCCCTGCAGGGTTGAGGCCAGAAGGGCGGCGGACACTCCCTTTCCGCTGACGTCGGCCAGCACGACGGCGAGGCCGTCTTTGGTGTTGAGGGCGTCGAAGAAGTCGCCGCCGATTTCCTTACAAGACAGATTTTTGCCGCGCAGGCGGGCGAAGGGAACCTCGGGAATCTTCACCTGCATGAGCCGCTGCTGGATGCTGGCGGCGATGGTCAGTTCCTGCTGGTAGCGGCGGGCTTCTTCTTCGGCCTGAACCAGGCGGGCGTTTTCGATCAGCGAGGCCGCTTCGGTGGCGATCACGTGGAGAATTTTCTGGTCCACGCCGCTGATGTCGCGCGAGGCAAAGCGCGAATCCACGTAGAGCACGCCCATGGCCTCGGAGACGCTGCCGTTCGGGGACGGAGTCTGGGCGTCGCGCGTGGAA
Organism: Terriglobales bacterium; assembly: GCA_037442635.1. Classification (GTDB taxonomy): domain Bacteria; phylum Acidobacteriota; class Terriglobia; order Terriglobales; family Acidobacteriaceae; genus Sulfotelmatobacter. Next base: position 194,426 of record JBBIPV010000008.1, read on the forward strand.
TGCACCTGCATCTTGCGCAGCGGAATGCAGACCACGGTGCGCAGGTCGTAGGCCACGATGCTCTGCCGCCCGGCGAGATCGGCCGACTGGCTGGTATCGGTCAAAAGGAACTCGGAGTTCGACCGCATGGATTCTTCCAGAATCGAGTGCGAAATCGTCTTGTCGTCGAGCAGCGGTTCCTTCTTGGCGTTGCGGCCGGCGGCCAGGCGCAGCTTGCCTTCTTCATCCTTGAGAAACACATAACCTCGCTCGGCGCGCGTCAACTGCAATGTGACGTCGAGCATGGTCATCAGGATTTCGTCGAGCACGCCGGCCGTGTTGAGCTTGCGGGCGGCCTCGAGGAAGAGGTTGAGCTTGTCCAGTTCGGTGGCTTCCGGCTTGATGCCGATGACGGAAATCTGGCTCAAGAATTCACGCGCCGTGTTGGAGGTGGCGTGGGCGGGATTGAACAGAACGTAAGCCGAATCACGGGCGCCGAACTCCAGGCGATCGCCGCGTTCCAACTTCTGGCGCTGGATGCGCTCCCCGTTGACGAAGGTGCCGTGCTTGCTGCCCAGATCCACCAGGAAGAAATCCAGGCCTTCCTGCATGATCTGGGCATGGTCGCGCGAGACGCGAGGGTCGGCGATGACGAGGTCTTTATCTACCTTGCGGCCTACGTTGAACGGCGTCCGGTTGAGGACGATATTCTTCTGCTCGCTGCCCTGGACAAAAACGAGGGCGGGAAAAACTCCCGAACCGGAGCTTTGGCTGATTGTGTTCAGGGCCATCGTGGTTTGAGCAATGGATGGTACATCAGGCGCCTGGCGCAGAACGCCTTCGGGCAGGCGCAGTCGTGCAGCTGCGCCAGTCCTGCAGCAACAGACTACTCTGGCGGTGAGGCGTCCCGCAAGTTGGGAGCGGTGTTCTGTTGGCGCAGGACGGTTCTGCAGGCCAGCAGGAGAGCCAGGGTGGTGAGGGGGATGGCGAAGTTGGTGTAGAGCGGGAGCGTCCAGGCCCGCTGGACCGTCGTCGCCGTCAGAAAGAGCATGGCGATGACGAGTACGGCCGAGGCCAGCCACGGCCAGGCGATCGAAATCGCGGTGACGGCTACGAGAAATCGCGGCAGGCGTCCTGCCTGCCACAAGGGTCTGGCGGCGCGGGCGGCCAGCATCACGGCGGGCAGAAGGAGCAACTGGTTATAGGGAGCGAACATTGGGATGACGGCCAGCGTGGTCGCCATCACGACCGCCAGAGACCAAGCAAAATCGGCGGTGTCCGCGGCGGAGCGGCGCAGACGCCAGAGCGAAAGGAGCGCCGCGACCACGAGCAGGACCGACAACCCGCGGCCCAGCGCCGGGGTCAGCAGAACGTCGAGCACCGAGCGTCCGCCTCCCGTATACCGCCAATAGTCGGCGGAGGCCTGGCGAAATTCGTGAATCCACCCGGGCAGCAGGAATTCGCCGGCGGCCGTCAGCGCGAGCATCGTGCAGGCAAAACTCCAGATCAGCCGCTGGCGCACGCGCCAGTGGCCGACAGCCCAGATGCATAGCCAGGCGACGGGAAGAGCAACCAGTTGCGGCTTGATCGTGGCCAGGGCCAGCAGGATTCCGGCAGGGATGAAGTATCCACGCGCCGCAGCGCACAGCGAGGCAGCGAGAAGAAACGCCACGAGCAACGTAAGTTGCTGCAGTTTGAAGCCCTGGACCGCCGGGAAACACCCGACGGTGAGCACGATCCACAGCGCACAGGCAGTGCAGGAGACGCGCCATCCGAGCGCGCGCAGCCATAGCGGCACTGATACGGCGGTGAGGAACACGAGCAGCCAAAAAAAAACCTGCCGCACGAAGGAGAAAGGCAAGCCGACGCTCGGCGCGAGCACAAACACAACGTAAAGTGGATAGGCGAATGCCTGCTGGTCTTTGGGATCGTTGGGGCGCGTGGGATCCAGGGGGCGGCCGTAGTAGCCGGCCTGAATCTCGCGGGTAATCTCGGCGGAGTAGGGGTCGCGCCCGCGCAGAAGCAATTCCCGTGCGCCCAGCCAGCGCGGGTAAAGGTCGGAGAGATTGCCGCGCGGAATTCCCAGCTCTCTGGATTCGGACTGCTGATGCGGAATGGCAACATTCTGCACCCAGAACCACATGGATATGGCGAGCAGCGCGGCGACTACGACCATGTAGAACCTGTTGGCCATGACTTGAACCGATTCTCGAAATCACTTCATGTTACAGCCCGCGCTGCACAGTCCAATAACCTCACGAAGTGGAAGGGCCTCTGGCGGCGCTGGCTCCAGTTCGCAAGATTTCCCGCCGGATGACCAATACCCACCACAAAAGAAAGATCGCCATGAGATTCGTGTGTTCCCAGCGCAGCCAGAGGTAGAACCACAGCGGACTGATGAGCAGCGGCAAGGCCGGGAGCAGCAGGCTCTTCAAAGTTCCTTTTTCATTGGGCCCCTGCTGGGCGTAATCCACCAGCAACACGAGGGGAAGAATCAGCAACGACAGGTCGTAAGAGTTTGTGTTGAAGCTGACCATCAGCGCGGTAATGACTGCGCAAGCCAGACATTCATGGAACGTGCGCGCCTCGCGAGCCAAATCTTTCATGGAAGCAACCAGCGCAAACAGGCCGGCGGAGGCCGCCAGCGCCAACCACTGGATTGGCCCGCCGGCGTCTTCGAGGACCGGCCAGCCGCTCACCAGTCCCAGAATGTTGGGCATTAATCTCGCGGGCAGCCTGCCGAAGCCGGGTAACGAAACGATGTGCCAGGTGTAAAGGGGATATTGCAGCGCCTCATGCCATCCCACCAGCGCGATCGAAATCGTGATCCCGGCCAAGGCCGCGAGGACAAATCCCATTGCCAGCCTTCGACCTCTCCACCACATCAGAATCAGGGCCAGCGGGACAACAAAATGGAACTTGAACATTCCCAGGCCGAGCCAGCAGCCCGCGGCAAAGTCCGCATGGCGGACCAGAGAGGCGAAGGCCAGCACGAAAATGAGAAGCAGCAGGATCCCGTCCTGCCCCTGGTGGAAGTTGGCGAATACCGGGAAAAACGCCAGAAAGGCCAGAACCATCTCCCAGGGCGGAAACTGACGAAACGCGGGCAGACATTTCCGCAGCAGAAAAGCAATGCCAGCCAGCAGCCCGAGATTGATCATGTTCCAGAGGGCAAACGCCGCTGTGTAGGGCAGATACGTGAGCGGCAGAAACAGCAGGGCCTCGAACGGAGGATGGTAGTAAGGGAGGGGACCGCGGCGAAGATCGCTGGCCGGGGCAAACTCCCGCTGCACTTGCTCCTGAGCCGTCGAATCATAGAGTTGCGCGCCGCGGCCTTGGCGCAGCATCTTAGCGGCGGTGTAGTAGGCGGTAAAATCCGGGTCTCCGCGGGCGATGCGGTCTCGGACCCGCCAAAGGAAGAAGGCGTGGGTCAGGATGAGAGCAACTAGCAACCCTCGGCCAACAATTCGGTAGGGTGGGACTGGAATTGCCTTGGTTCCCCCTGGGATGCCGGCCATTTTGTGCAGCCAGACCGGGCCGGACCCGGCCAAGTGGCCGACCCGGCCCAATTACCGCAGGTAACCTATCCAATTGCAAGAAATTACCACTTTGGGCCATGTTGCAGGGTATGATTACCCTGTCGAGCCGGGCAGCCCGCAGCACAAAAGCGTGAAGCGCTGAACCGTCTGCAATCTGACAAATCGAACCGTGCCTGGGTCTGTTCCGAGACCCCAAGGCATAGAAACAATGACAATGGGAGAACTCCATGAAATTGCTGTGTAAACTGTTGCGCGAGGAGCAAGGGCAGGACATTGCCGAGTATGCCGTCATGCTGGCGGTGATCCTGGTTATCGTGGTCGGGACCGTCCGTCTGATTGGCTCCAACGCGAACAACGCGTTCTCGTCGGTGGCCAGCGCGATTCAGTAGCGGCAGACCGCGCTCCGATGCGTGGGTTGCCCGGCTGGTGAGGGAGCAGTCTGGTTTCGAGGGAGTTCTATGAACCGTACGCGCATGTTGCTGATCGGCGTGCTGGCACTGGCGGTTGGTTTCTTTGCCAGTGTGTACGTCTACAAGAACCTGCAGCAGAATTCGGCGTCCAATAACGATCCGGGAGTGGACGTCATTGTCGCCGCCGACGATATGCAGGTGGGCCAGCGGGTCGAAGAGCACGACATCAAGATCATCAAGATTCCGGCAGCCGATCTGCCGCCTGGGACGCCGCGCCGCCGCTCCGATGTGCTGGGCCATGGCGTCATCATTCCCATCTCCAAAGGAGAATTCATTCTCCCCAACAAGCTGGCGGGCGAGAACGCCGGATCGGGCCTGCCTTCGCTGATTCCACCCGGCATGCGGGCCATTGCGGTGCGGGTAAATGACGTGACTTCGGTCTCCGGTTACGTCACGGCGGGCACGCGCGTGGATGTACTGCTGACCGGAAACCCGGCAGGGGCCGGAGAGGCACAGACCACCACCGTGCTGCAGAACGTGGCGGTGCTGGCGGCCGGACATACGCTGGAGCGCACGGCCACGGGTGAACCGCAGAGCAATCCGGTGATCACACTGCTGCTTTCGCCTGACGACGCCGAGAAACTGGCCCTGGCGGGTTCGGAAGGCAAGATTCAACTGGCTCTGCGCAATCCGCTCGACACCAAGGCCGAGGATGTTCCGGCCGCGAGTTCGAGGGCCCTCTACAGGGGCGGGATGGCTCCGCCGCCGGCCCCGGCCGCTACGGTCCACCACGCGGTGATCAAGAAGCCAGCGATCCAGGCTCCGCCACCGGCCGCAACCGGCTTGAGCATCGAGGTCTACCAAGGCGACAAGAAGCCAGACTCCGTCAAATGCACCGACGAAGGTTGCCAGTCCAAGTAATCGGGAGGAATGCACAGTTGGTAGTATCTTCGTGCGGCGGCAAGTTTCCTAACAGGGAGAAGAATCGAAAATGAAAGTTCGTTCGCCCTTCCTCGGGACTTCTTTGTGTGCACTTCTATTTGCGGTCGCCGCCTTCGCGGAGATCGCGCAGCAGCCGGACAACAGCGCTGCACAGCAGAACCAAAACCCGACGGCAACCCAGACCACAACGCTTCCGCCGCAATCGCAGGCGCCCCAGGGTTCGGCACCCTTGCGGGTAATGGTGGGCAAATCGCTGCTGATTAACACGACGGAACGGTTGAGGCGGATTTCGGTCACCGATCCGGCCATCGCTTTCGCACAGGTCATTACGCCGACGCAGATTCTGGTGCACGGCAAGGCTCCGGGAGAAATCTCGCTGCTCATCTGGGACGAACTGGAGCGCTCGCGCAGCTTCGATCTGCGCGTAGATGTGGATGTAACTGCCTGCGCCGATGAAGAAAAACGGGTTTTCCCCGACGAAGCGATTGCGGTAACGCCCTCGCGCGCGGCCATCGTGCTCTCCGGGCACGTTACCACCGAAGATATCGCCAAGCGGGCGGGAGAATTGGCCGGCGCGTATTCGCCGAAAGTGGTCAACGTGCTGACCTTCGGGCCGGTCGGCTCACAGGAAGTGCTGCTGCAGGTCAAGTTCGCCGAAGTGGACCGCACGGCTCTGAGCACGATGGGGGTGAACTTCGTTTCGACCGGCGCGGCCAATACGATTGGCACTGTGACCACCGGGCAGTTCGGAGGGTTCGGGTCGCAGAACATTCAGACCGGGGCCACCGGCACCTCGACCACTGGAACCACGATTCAGAACGTGCTCAATCTTTTCCTCTTCCGTCCCGATATTAATTTCGGAGCGGTAATCGAGGCCCTGGAAAGCCGAAACCTGCTGGAAATTCTGGCCGAGCCCAATTTGATCGCAGTGAACGGCAAGGAAGCCAGCTTCCTGGCCGGCGGGCAATTCCCCTTCCCGATCGTTCAGCCGGGGGCAGGTTTCACCGCGGTCACCATTTCGTTCAAGGAATTTGGCGTGCGACTGCAGTTCACGCCCGTGATCATGCCAAACGGGAACATTCACTTGAAGGTTGCTCCTGAAGTCAGCACGCTGGATTTCGCGAACGCACTGACCATCTCGGGATTTACCGTTCCGGCATTGAGCACGCGCAAGGCGGAAACCGAATTTGAATTGCAGGATGGGCAGAGTTTTGTCATCGCCGGGCTGATGGACAATCGCGTGACCGACATTTACAACAAAATTCCTGGCCTGGGCGACATTCCAATTCTGGGGCAGTTCTTCCGCAGCAAGAGCGCGCAGCGGAGCCATTCGGAATTGATGGTGCTGTGCACGGTGCGGAGGATTTCTCCGAGCACAGAGCAACCGACGCTGCCGAAAGAACCGAAACCGCTTATGGATACCAACAAGTTCGACAAGGAACACGGCCAGCGCTAGTTCGACAGAATGGCAGGATTGAGTTGCAGGATTAGACACTAATGGGGAAGTGGGGACAGGGTTTGCGGTGACGGGGCAACCCTCGATTTAAGGCATGGCAGAGCTTGCAGTCGTCATCGTAGCCACGGACAACGAGCAGCGCGCCGTCCTGCAGGTGCTGGCGGACGGAACCAGTGTAGCCCGGACGGTGCATGCCAGCGCCAGCTATCCGGTGGCGGCGTCGGACCCGATCATGCGGCGCATCCGCAGCGCCAATCCTAACGTCACGCTGGTGGACATTCCCAGCGACAATCCTCCGCTGGCCTTGCGGGCGATCGAACTGCTGCATCAGGAAATGCCGGAGAGCGCGGTGTTCGCCATCGGCAGTCTGAGCCAGCCGCAAACCATCGTCAACGCGATGCGGGCCGGGGCCCGGGAATTCATCGAGCGGCCCGCCACGACCAACGATTTACTCGAAGCTTTTGTGCGCCTCAGCGCGGCGCAGCGCCGGGTGCAGCAGGAAGGTCCGCGCGGCAAAGTGTTCTCGGTCATCAACGCCAAGGGCGGAAACGGGGCCACGACGGTGGCGGTGAATCTGGCCCTGGCCCTGCAGGCTTCGCACGGACAGAGCGCGCTGGTGGACCTGGCGCCGCTCGGCCACGCTTCCCTGCACATGAACATGAAGCCGGCCTTCACCGTGTCCGATGCCATGCGCAATCTCCACCGCATGGACGGTTCCCTGCTGGAAAGTTTCATGACGCGGCATAACGGCGGATTGCAACTGCTGGCGGGCAGCAATGTGCCGGCGGCGGTGGACCCGTCTACGGCCGAGTTTGTGCGGCTGTTCGACATGCTGGTCACGCACTACCGCTACGTGGTAGTAGACGCGTCGTCGCGTTTCGATGCAGCCAGCCGGCTGGTGGCAAACCTTTCGGAGGTCGTCCTGCTGGTGGCTTGCCCGGATGTGGCGTCGCTGTGGAGCGCGGCGCGGGTGCAGCAATACCTGGGAGAAACCGGCGGACGCGAGCGGGTGCGGCTGGTGCTGAACCGCTTCCGCAAGGTTCCCGGTTTTAGCGAAGCCGACGCGGAAGCGGCGGTGGGCGCGAAGCTGCTGTGGCGGGTGCCCAACCAGTATTTTGCCGTGTCGAGCGCCATTGACCGCGGCACACCGGTCATGGACCAGCGCGGATCGGAAATGGCACGTTCCTTTGCCGGGCTGGCGCATGAATTGACGCGCGACGACATGGACGTGAAGCGCGCAACGTGGTCGTTATTCAAGTCTGTTTAGATGCAGGCCAGCATGGTTTTCGGCCGGTACGGGTTAAGCTGATCCAGGAATTCGGGGCCCTATGGCAAATCTGCAATCGTTCGAGCGCACCGATTACCAGCAGGTAAAGGCCGACCTGCACCGCAAGATCCTCGACCGCCTGGACCTTGAGAAACTGGGCAAGGCAAGCGGCGATTCGGCGCGCGACGAAGTGTTGATCGTCATCCGCAATGCGGTCAACAGCGAAGTCGTGCCCCTGAGCTTCGCCGAACGGGAACGGCTGGCGCGGGAAATCCTGGACGAAATTTTCGGCCTCGGGCCGCTCGAGCCGCTGCTCAAGGACCCGACCGTCTCCGATATCCTCGTCAATCGCTTCGACCGCGTTTACGTGGAACGGGCGGGCAAGCTCGAAATCACCCCTCTGTCGTTCAAAGACAACTCGCACCTGATGCAGATCATCGAGCGCATCGTATCGCGCATCGGACGCCGTGTGGACGAATCCTCTCCGATGGTGGACGCGCGCCTGGCCGACGGATCGCGCGTGAATGCCATCATTCCGCCGCTGGCCATTGACGGACCGTGCCTCTCCATCCGCCGTTTCGGACGCGAGCCGGTCACGGCGCGCCAGATGATCGAGAATCAGACGCTGACCGAGCCCATGCTGGAGTTGCTCTCGGCGATGGTGAAGGGACGGCTCAACATTCTGGTCTCGGGCGGCACGGGCGCCGGCAAGACGACGCTGCTGAACGTTCTTTCGGGCTACATTCCCAACTCGGACCGCATTGTCACCATCGAAGACGCCGCCGAATTGCAGCTCAAGCAAGAACACGTGGTGCGGCTGGAGACGCGTCCGCCGAATATTGAAGGCAAGGGCGCGGTCCGGCAGCGGCAGCTGGTCATCAACAGCCTGCGTATGCGTCCCGACCGGATCGTGGTGGGCGAGGTCCGCGGCGAAGAGGCCTTCGACATGTTGCAGGCCATGAACACCGGTCACGAAGGCTCATTGACGACGGTGCACGCCAACTCTCCGCGCGATGCCCTGGCCCGCGTGGAAAACATGGTCTCGATGGCCAACCTCAATATTCCGGATCATGCCGTGCGGCAGCAGATCGCGTCCGCCATTCACGCCGTGGTACAGATCGCGCGTCTCTCCGATGGTACCCGCAAGGTGATCACGGTCTCCGAGATCACGGGCATGGATCACGCCACCGACAGCGTTGCCATGCAGGACATTTTCCACTTCGAACGCTCCGGGATCGACGAAAGCGGAAAAGTCCGGGGCGCGTTTCGCGCCACCGGCCTGCGGCCGAAATTTGCCGACCGGCTGGCCACGTCCGGCGCCCGCCTGCGGCCGGCGCTGTTTGAATCGAGGGCGGAGGTCTAGGCAAATATGTCAGCGCTCCTGCTCGCAATTTTCGTCATGGTGGTGGTGGCGGCGGCGGCCTTCGCTCTGCTGTCGCTGCTCGACCAGCGCAGCGCGCGCGCTCGCCTGATCAAAGAACGCCTGGCGCAGGAGCGCAAGACTCCGGAGCGTACGGCCGAAGAAGAACTCGCCCTGCTGCGCGACGAGCAGATGAGCAACATCCCGGTGCTGGACGCCCTGCTGCGGCGCTCGGACCGGGCCTCAGCGGTGCAGAAGCTTCTGTCCCAGGCCGGCATGAACATGCGCGCCGGCAATTTCCTCGGCCTCTGCGCCCTGTGCGGGCTGGGCGGCTTCATCGTCGCCCTGGTGATGATCAAGCGGGCAGACGCGGCCTGGCTGGCGCTGTTGGCCGGTTTCCTGGCGCCTTACTCCTATGCGGCCTATTTGCGCAATAAGCGGTTCGAGCGCTTCGAAGAACTGTTTCCCGAAGCGATTGACACCCTGGCCCGGGCCGTGCGCGCCGGACACGCCTTCACTACCGCGCTGGAGATGATCACCTCAGAAATCGCCGAGCCGGTCTCCGGCGAGTTCCGCCAGCTTTTCGAGGAACAGAAGTTCGGCATGCCGGTGCGCGACGCCCTGCTCAATCTGACCGACCGCATTCCGCTGGTGGACGTGAAGTTTTTTGTCACTGCCGTGATGCTGCAGCGCGAGACGGGAGGCAATCTGGCCGAGATTCTGGACAACCTGTCATACGTGATCCGCGAGCGCTTCAAGATTCAGCGCCAGGTGCGCGTTTACACCGCGCAGGGACGCCTGACCATGGCCTTCCTGATGGCGATGCCGCCGGCCGTGGTGGGTATTCTGCTGATCTTCAGCCCGGAATTCGTGCGGCCTCTGTTTAACGATCCCATCGGACACGCGCTGGTGGTCGGAGGAGTTACTTTGCAGACGGTCGGGTACTTCGTAATTCGCAAGATTATTAAGATTCAGGTCTAACGGGCCGAGTTTTCGGGGATCGGGTTTCGAAAATGCTGATACTGACCATCGTCGTATTCATCACCGTGGTAGCGGTGGTGTTTTCTTTCGGCGCCGCGGTCGCCAGTCCGAGTTCGGTGCTGGGAGCGCGGCTGCGCGCCCTGGGCGGACGGCAGCAGCCGGTCGAAGCCAAGCCCGCCATCAAGGAACGTATCGAGCAGGCGCTCGATCCGCTCAGCAAGGCGATTCCGCTCTCTCCGTCCGATGTTTCGCGAACCCGCGGCTGGCTGATTCAAGCGGGGTTCCGCGACGCCAGCCATCTCAACTACTACTTCGGCATCCGGCTGGTGCTGGCCGCGGTGAGCTTTTTGACCGTGTTGCTGTTCACCGGGTTCAAGAATCCTCCGCTCCTGTTCGGGGTAACCGCCCTGGGCTTTTTCGTTCCTCGCTTTTTTCTCAAGCGCATGATTAAAGACCGGCAGAATCGCATCCGGCTGGCGCTGCCTGACGCCCTCGATCTGACCGTGATTTGCGTGGAGGCCGGGCTGGCGCTCGACCAGGCTCTGCAGCGGGTGGGACAAGACTTGCACCATGCCCACGCCGACCTGAGCGATGAGTTCCACCTGGTCAACCTGGAAATGCGGGCTGGCAAGCCCCGGGCCGAAGCGCTGCGAAATCTGGTGGATCGGACGGGCGTTGACGATATCCGCGCCCTTGTTGGTACACTAATACAGACGGACCGTTTTGGCACCAGCGTGGCCCAGGCATTGCGAGTGCATTCCGACTCGCTGCGGACCTCGCGGCGCCAACGCGCCGAAGAGCAGGCAGCAAAAACCACCATTAAGATGGTCCCTCCCCTTGTCATATTCATTTTGGTGCCGTTCCTCTTCGTCACGGTAGGACCTGCTTTGATTCAGGCTTACCACTCCCTCACGTCGAAATAAGGTGTCGAAATAACGGGCCGCAAGCACACTGGAGTATGAATGCCGGCATTTTCCCCGCAAGGCGAGGCGTTTAACCGCACCCGTCAGGTGTCGCTGGCCACCGGTCTGGCCGTGGCCGACACGCACTGGACGCGGCTGCGCGGCCTGCTGGGCATGGACGCCGGGGAGTTCAGCCGGGGCCTCGGCCTGTGGATTGTTCCCTGCCACGGGGTTCACACGCTGGGCATGAGATTCCCGATTGATGTCGTCTACCTGGACCGTGAGATGAAGGTGATTCACGTGCAGAGCGGACTGCGCCCCTGGCGGGTAGCGCCGGTGCGCGGCGAGGCCGCGTCCGTGCTTGAACTTCCGTGTACTACGGTTGTGGAAACCGGGACCGCGGTGGGCGATAGAATTGAGATCAGTGTGGGCGCGGGGATTGCTGGGGCGGGTTCGACCTCGGGGAGGGAGAAACAACCGGTTTGATCGAAACACTCCAGGTCGAGGCCAGCGTCCATCTTCACGAAGTGCCCAAGCTTCTGGTGGAGTGGTCTCCGCGCTGGCGTGAGTTTCGCACGTCCCTTGGCCCGGCGCTCGGGCGCTCGGAGCCGCGGCTGGCCGGGGAAGCTCCATTTGGACTGATTCCTCTCCGCATTTCGATTTCCTCCTGGCTGCTGGAAGCGCTGCTCATTTTCGCAGCGATCATTATCCCCACGAAGCTGGCGCAGATGCGTCCCTATGTCGCACCACGGCTATCGAGCCATGACGTCATCTACTACAGCGGCGACGAACTTCCCCGCACCGAAGATCTGGGAGGCGCGCAGTCCGGAGCTTCGGGCCGCGCGGGCGGCGCCGAGGCGCACCATCGCACACAGACTATCAAGGTTGCGCGCGGCCGCTCGCTCACCGAGAAAGTAGTAGACGCGCCAGATTTGAAGCTGCCGGCCTCCACCGGAGCGGTGGCGAACCTGCTGGCGGTCAAACCAAACCCCGGACCTCCACCGCTGGAAGGAGCGCGCTCGTCGCGCACAGCGCCGAACCTTGCCTCTGCCATCGTTGCACCGGCGCCGAATGTGATTCGCGACTACACGCGCAACGGAATTGCGATGGCCACGGTCGTGCCGCCGGCGCCGAACTTTTCGCGCGATCAGCCTCTGACTGCGCCGACGCTCAACCCCGACGTGATTCCGCCGGCGCCCAAAATCTCCAACGAACATGCGCTGGTCGCTCCGGCCCTGGCTCCGGCGGTGATTCCTCCGGCCCCGCGGGTAGCGCGCGACCGTGCCATCAATTCGCCTTCGCTCAACGCGGTGGTCGAGCCTGCGCCGCGCCTCAGCGCCCACCAGACACGCGCGACTCCGACAATGGCTGCCAGCGTGATTCCGCCGGCGCCGGGCGGAGTGAGCCGTGAGCTTTCAAGCGCGCCCGTGCAGATGTCGAATGTCGCCGTCGTGCCGCCGCCGGTCTCGGCCCCGGAACGCGCTTCGATGCGCGATCCCAAACTCTCGATGCCTTCGCCAGCCGTGATCGCGCCGCCGCCTTCAAGCGATATGTCGCGGGACATGCGACGACTGGCCAGCGGCAGCGTCCCGGATCCTTCCAAGAGCGTCGTGCCGCCGCCTCCCACACAGTCGGGCAGCGGATCGTTCATGAGCAGCCTGATCGGCAAGCTTTTCGGAGCCACTGACGTAGTGCCTCCGCCACCGAGTGTGAACAGCAGCGGAGGGAACGGCAACGGGTCCGGCAGCACCGGGGGGAATCCGCGAGGCCAGCGCAACGGCACGGGCGCAGATCTGGGCGGAAACGTGATCGCACCGCCGCCGACGAACGGCGTCAGCGGAGGCACCGGCACCCGCACACTCTCCAACTCTGCCGCGCCCGGGCTTGGTCCGCCGAGCGTGGTGCCACCGCCGCCGTCGCTCTCCGGTCCGGGCGGCGGAACGGGCAACAACGGCGGAGGCGCCGGGGTTCAGGGAGGCACGCTGCTGGCGAGCAATGTGGTCCCGCCTCCGCCTTCGGTCGGCGGAGGGTCAGGCTCGAACGGCTCCGGCACGGGGCGAAGAGGCATCGGGCAGGGCGGGGTGATGGACATGGGATCCGCCGCTTCTCCGCCGTCAAACGGCGGCAGCGGGACGAATACCGGCGTGGTGATTTCGAGCCAGCCGGGGTCCAAGGTGGGGAAGCCCTCCACCGGGGGCTCGGGCTCGCTGGCGATGTCACCTTCTGGCGGAGACAAGCCCGGACTGGGCGGTTCGGGCGACGGGACCGGCATCGGCCACGGCAATGGTCCGGGCAGCGGCTTCAACGGCGAAGGGCCCGGCTCCGGCAGGACAGGCGCCGGGCGCGGATCGGATGTGAATGCGCGCGGCGGAATTTCTCCGGGCTCAGGCCCCGGAGGCGCGGGCAACGGCACGGGCGGCACGCCTTCGGTGCCCGGTGTCTCGGTGAGCGGCGGCGATACGATCGTCAGCCTGCCCAGCTTTGGATCGGATCCGCCTGCCAACGATCCGGCGGGGCCGGGTCACTCGAACCTCAAACAGAGGGCCACGTTCGACGTAGACGTGGTCGCGACGGCTGGCTCGGCTTCGGCCTTTGAGCCTTACAAAAAGTTGCTGCACGGCGAGCAGCACACAACTTATGTAGATACGTCCCTGGGACAGGTGGTGGTGGAGTATGCCGATGAAAACTCCGCCCAGGGCTCGAGGGCAACCCTGAAACCGCCGCGGTCGGTCCGCACCGATCTTCCCACAGATCTGAAGCGCGCCCGCATGGTCGTGGCTTGCACGCTGGACGCTTCGGGCAACGTCAGAAATGTCCGCGTGCTCGAGCGGGGCCCGGCCGACATGACTGCGAAAGTGTTGACTGCCATGCGCTCGTGGAAATTTCAACCTGCCCTGCGCGGCGATAAGCCGGTGGAAGTCACCGCCATCCTGGGATTCGGGATTGATACGAACGACCGGTTCTAGCGCTGTGTCGTGGGCTCTGGGGTTTTGAGGGTAATGGCCTGCTAAACAACAGCCAGGAATTCTTAGCCCGCGGGCGATGGTCGAGCGGGGAGATGACCATGCTACTACTGCAGCTTCCCGGACTCGGGCTTGGCTAGCTTCAGGATGCGGATGCGCGGTTGGGCGTCTCTTCACTCACACACACCGTTACTGCTGCGCTCCGCGCTGCGATTTTTCCGGTGCGTCCAGTCGCTTGAGATGCGGATAGAACGGAGTCACTTCGAACGGAATCTTCTCCGCTTTCGACAATAGGGGTACCGGTTTACTCTTGAGTATTTCAATTCGGTCCGACCACGGATCGACCACGATTCGCGATCCAATCGGCAGAGCAGAAAGCCGATCCAGCCGATCTGTCTTCGGCGGCATGGGAGAGTCGGCCCGTGCTTGCATCGCGACCAGGTGACTTCTCCCGAAGTCGTTGCTGAAGCGTCCATGCAGCAGGATCGGGAATCGCCCAGAACTGGCGTCTAACGCCTTCACGAAAAGGCCAGCACTCGCGAATTGGTCCTTATAGGGCGACTTCCAAAGCAGTTCCATGGCTTTTTTGTTGGCATCCGCTTCCTCCGTGCGACCGAAATGGAAGTCGAGGGCGGCAAAGATTTGAGAATCGGGAAAGGACCAGGAAAAGCTTGTCAGGTATTCAGATCTGACGGCGTGACCCAAAACGACATGAGCCAGTTCGTGCGCCAGCACGGCGGCAAGCGTCGCCTCATCGGGCAGCACGTCGAGAAGCCCGCGGCTGAGCACGATGGTGCGGCCCATCACGAACGACTGCAGTGGAGTGGTAAGCAGCACGCGGCAGCGCAGACCGGCAATGTCGAGGTTGTTGGTAACCAGCAGATTGTTGAGCACCGTCTCCAGGATCCGGTCCACATCGCCGTCTGGAGCCATCAGTCCGGCAGCTTGCGATCGCTCCACTACTATGTCTTCCTGCGGGTATGTAGTTTCGTCCACGGTGTACGCCGTGCCCTGTCGGTTGGGATTCACCCACGCCGGGTCATCCGGCAGCCGTTTGGCATTCTCCTGATGATTACCCGTGTTTTGCAGATCGTAGCCCCAGACGCGAGTCTGAGCCTTGAACCAGAGCTTGTGGCTCGATAGATCAGAAGGCTTCGACTCCTCGGTATAGATGTAGGCAGGCATCCACCAGCTGCCCAGCGTATTCAGCCGCCAACTGTCGAAGTGAAAGGCGCGCCTGGCGAGGCCCTTGGTGAAGGTTCCCTTGAAGCGCACAATGCCGTAGTCCCGATCCTCTACCCAGATCCGGCCGACAAAGCCACGTTTCTTAGAATTCCCACGGGGCGTTACGTCCAGGGCGGCGCAACGCACCTCTCCAAGAACCTCCCAGCGGACGAATTCGAAAGTGTAGTTCTGACGGTCGAAGTGGCCCCAGTCAGGGAACAACGCCTGCGCGATGGCGATTTGGCTGAAAGGCAGCGGGTCATGGACAAAATATTCCTCTGCACCTTGATTCCAGGTCTCCTCGTCTGCAAATGGCACAATGGACGGTGAATTCCCACTCAGATTGAGACGGCTCAGGAAGTAGTCATCTCCGTTGGGAGTGATTCCTTTCTGGAACCGGAGCTCGGACCCTTCCTCCTGGATGTAGGTCTCGATGATGGGCTTGAAGCTTCGCATCAAATCAGTCAAGCGGCGTTCCTGCCGGACGACCGAGTCGACAAAGTCATCAAAGGCAATACGCTTGCCAGTAGAAGCTAACGGTGCGGTCTGGGCAGCATCCGGGGGCGGGGCCGCAGGAGTGGAGTCCTGGCCTGTGACGGACCCAGCGACAAAGAATATGAACAATGCCCAACTGGGCCAGGAGAAGAATGTCCTCAAAGCGAACATGCGCAGACTAGTCTAAATCCTGCCGGCCGCAACGCAATAGTTGAATGTCCGCGCTACGAGTGGAGACAGAGCAGCTTCAGCCGTGAGCTATTTCGCGCGGCGGGCTTTGCGGCGGTTGGGAGGAATCTTGCCGCGCTCCGGCATTTCGCGTTGGAGTTTATCGGAGAGTCTGTTCACCACACGATCGTTGGCCGACGACAACTGGCGTGCAGCGGCCTCCACCGTCAGGCCCTGGCCGGTGTAGATGGCCTCGTCGAACGCCGTCCCGGATGGGGCAACGGCTACCGCGAAGACGCCGTGCGGCACGCCGTTGGTGAAAGCGGTGGCGATGTAGTCGGCCACCATCAATCCATTCTGCGAATTGGGCAGCGAACTGAGCTGCATCGGCCCGGCAATCACCGTAGGCGGGTTCCAGGTGGTGCCGCCGTTGGCCGACGAGATAAAGCCCACGTCGAGCTGGCAGGTTGCGATCGTGCAATTGCTCTGCGGGAAATAGTAGTAGTGAATCGCCACATGCGCGCCGGCGCCGGAAGTCGCGGGATCAATCCCGATGCCAGGAATGAAATGATCCACCGAACTCGTGACGTCGTCAATCGGAACGCGAGCGATGGCGCTCCATTTCACGCCGTCGGCGGAAGTCGTGTAAACCAGGTCGTTGCTCGCGCAGCCGGCGCGGAAGCGGCAATCTTCCCAGACCACCCAGACAGTTCCTGCTCCGTCAATCGCCGCCGAAGGCAAGGGGCCGCTGCGGAACCCGACGAGATCCTCATGAGCCGTGATGGGGTTGTTGCCGGTGATGGAAGCCGGAGCCGTCCAGCTATTGCCGCCGTCGGTGGAGGTAAACGCGCTCATATCGTTGGAGGCGAGCCAGATCGGCACCACCACCGTTCCGTTGGGTTGGACGAGCGGCTGTCCGCCGATCCCTCCAGCTAAGTCCACCGTCGTCACGCCGGGGGTCCAGGTCTGCCCTCCGTCCGAGGAAGTGCTCATGTAGATCAGGTCGTTGTTGGTGCTGGGATCATCCCACTCCACGTAGCAATTGCCATAGTGCGGGCTGGCCAGCCAGCTATCACACACAATCCAGTTCTTATCGGAGCTTGGCGAGCCGTTGACCGACACGGGATTCTGCCACGTCTTTCCGCCGTCGGTGGAGCGACTGACTACGACCGCTGGCGTAGATTGGGTGGCCGAAAGAGGCAGCGACGCAATCATCCACACGCCATGTTTGGCGTCGTAGGCGACGGCGGGATCGCTGACTGCGTCATACGGACCTGTTCCCTCTCCAGTCGTAAGGCCGGGCAGAAAACCGTGCGTCCAGGTGGTGCCGCCGTCGAGCGAGGTGGCCCAGCCGATGTCGGTCGAGCCGCCCGGAGCAATGCGGCCGGTCTGAAACGCGGCGACGAGCGTTGATCCGTTGGCCAGCATGTGCGGCTCGACTTCCGTGGCATGCTGCCCTGGAGACACGGTGAACGGATCGGAACTGATTTGGGTCAAATTGGCGCCAACCGGGTTTTCCGGCGGGGTCAGAGATGACGTGCCGGAGGAACTGGAGCACGCGGCCAACGCCAAGGTCAGCAGGCTAATCCCAAAAGCCTGAACCGCCCGCCAACGCCCTGCTTCTCCTGAAGACATTGGTTCTTACCATACCGTCTTGCCCATTCCGCCGACAAGTAACCCTTTCGACACGAAAGGCCAACGGGGATGGCCCGGCGGCCGGACATTAGAGACAAGACGAGAGGCCCATTTCAGTAAGCGTCGCGGGGATCGCCGCCGCGCACGAAAACCAGCGCGACCTCGTCCAGATAAACCTCTCTCCATTCCCCGGTTCGGACCAGCAGGCTGCTCAGGGGCGCGTCGTGCGGCAGGATCAGGCACTGCACATCGTGCGCCCGCAGGAACTGCTCCCATCCCGGCTCGACGTGGACCAACTTCAAGTAAGACTTGAAGAATTCCTCGCCGTAGAAGTCGTGGCGGTCATCGACCGCAACCTTCATTTTGGGATCAAGCCGGTAGATCAGATACCCGCCCCAGTAGTCGGGAGCAAATACCGGCCCGCCGATCTGATTGGCGGTCACATAACTCACGGCAGCGACCGGCATGCGCACCGGGTCGAAGTGAGCATGCATCAGGCGGGTAGATCCCAGATTGCCGCCGAGGTTCCCGCCGCTGGCCGCGATTCCGAAGGTCAGCACCGCAGCCAGGACCGGCCACACATGGCCGCGCATTCGCGCTTCGAACTCGTTCATGCGCGAAAACGGCGAGGAGTCGCCGAGAGACAAGATGGGCCGGGAACGCCGGAATCCTCGGGACACAAGCGGCGCGATGATGATCACCAGCAGCAGCGACGACACCGGGAGATTGCGCGAAGCGTACAGCCCGGAGTAAACGGCAAACAGCACGGTCAAGATCTGGCTCACTCGCAGTTCCCGTCCGCGTATGGCCACCGCCGCCACCGTAATCAGCAGCAGAATCAGAAAGCAGCGCTGGGCAATGCCGTGGAAATCCGGCGAACGGAATTCGTCAATGTGTTCCATCAGGAAGCGGCTGGTCAGGTAGGAATACACGTGCTCGTGCAGCTTCCATCCATAGGGATTGACGAGGCTCGCAACCGCTGACAGCAGCCCGGTCAACGCCAGATCCCGCGCCCGCTTCCCTGCCGAGATACGTTGCAGCGCTTCCTCGATCCGGTCCCCGGAGGACCGGAACCATTCCCAGACCGCGCCTAGCCAGAAGATGGCGAGCAAGACAAAACCGAGCACGAAACCGCCGTGAACGTTCACCCAGACGAGCATCAGCAGGGGCAGCAGCCACAGCTTGCGGCCGTAAGCGCTGGAAGCGTCGCGCTCGCGCGAATCGAGCACCCAGAACCAGGCCAGCGCGAACAGCCAGCTCCAGACGTGTGGACGCGCCAGCATGTGAATCATTGAGGCCGACAACGCAAGCAACATCAACAGCAGCGCAACGAGCAGATTGGTCCCTTCGAGGATCAGCAGGCGGAACGTCCAGGCAAATACGGCGGCGATCACGACCGCGGTCAGCCACACGACACCGTTGAGCCCGAGGTGAGCTTCCAGCAATCCGACCGCCACGTCATACAGCCATTCCCAGGCAAACCACGGCTGGCCGCCCATGGTGGACGAAAACGGATCCACGCGGGGAACGCTATGGGTGGCCAGAATCTGCTGCCCGGTGCGAATATGCCATCCGATGCTGGCGTCGCCGAGCAGCCGTTCCGCAAGCGGGGTAAAAACCAAAGCGGCCAGCAGGGCGATAAAGATCAGGTCTGCTCCCGAAGGCATGGCAACGCGCACCCAGCCCTGCAAACCGTTGTTGGAAGAAGTTTCGGAACCGTCCGCCATCGGGGTGAATCTTATAGAGGGAAGCCGTTAACAGCAAGAGATGAAGCAAGGGATGAACGGCCAAACAAGACCACGAGTCGTGATGATCGGCGCCGGCTTCGGCGGTCTGAACGCTGCCCAAGCGCTGGCCAAAGCCCCGGCGCTGATCACGGTCATTGACCGCAAGAACCACCACACCTTTCAGCCGCTGCTCTACCAGGTAGCCACGGCAGGACTGTCTCCGGGAGAGATCGCCGCCCCCATCCGCTCGATTTTGCGCGGGCACGAAAACGTCGAAGTACTCCTGGCCGAAGTCACTGGATTTGATCTCGAGCGGCGCGTCGTGCAGACACCCGAGTCCGAGATCGGCTATGACTACCTGATTGTCGCGGCCGGCGCGCGCCACGCCTACTTCGGCCACGATGAGTGGGAAGCGCTGGCGCCCGGCCTGAAGACGATCGAGGATGCGCTCGAAATCCGCCGCCGGGTCCTGCTGGCGTTTGAGCTGGCAGAGCGGGAAACGGCCGCCGGGGAAACCGCGAAGCCGCTGAATTTTGTCGTCGTCGGGGCGGGGCCTACCGGAGTCGAACTGGCCGGCACGCTGGCGGAAATCTGCCGGCACGCCCTGACTCACGAGTTTCGCGCCATCAATCCGGCGCGCGCGCACATTCTGCTGCTCGAGGGCGGCCCGCGGGTTTTGGCTGCGTATCCAGAAGATTTGTCCCGCAGCGCGCTCGAGCAGTTGCAGCGCCTGGGCGTCGAAGTGCGCACCTCGACCACCGTCACGCAGATCGAGCCCGGCATGGTTCATTTCGGAGGCTCGAGCCAGGAAGCCGCCGTCGTGCTGTGGGCGGCCGGAGTGGCGGCCTCGCCCCTGGGCAAAAAATTGGGCGCTCCCGTAGACCGCGCGGGCCGCGTGCTGGTGCAGCCCGATCTCAGCTTGCCCGGCCATCCGGAAGTATTCGTCATTGGCGATCTGGCTTCGCTGAAGGACGAGCAAGGCAAGATGCTGCCGGGAGTGGCGCCGGTCGCGATCCTGCAGGGACGCTTTGTGGCCAAGCTGATTCGAAGGGAAGTCGAATCTCCGGCCAGTCCGCCGGGGCCGCGACCTGCCTTTCACTACTGGGACAAAGGCAACCTCGCCACCATCGGCCGCGCCGCCGCCGTGGCTGAGTTTGGCAAGATTCACATTTCAGGGTTCCTGGCATGGCTGTCGTGGCTGTTTGTGCACATTTTTTTCCTGATCGGTTTCCGCAACCGCCTGCTCGTTTTCATTCAGTGGGCCTGGTCGTATATCACGTACGAACGGGGAGCGCGGTTGATCACCGGCAGCACGTACCTGCCGGGCTGGAGTCCGGCCGTGCCTCCGCCGCCGGCCAACCCGCTCGCCGAGGAAGAAATTCCCGCCGCCGCCCAGAAATAGAGCGACAATGGTGGTGATGAAGGCTTCCGGAATCAAGAAACTCTCGTGGGCGCATCTGGCGGTACTGTTGTGTGCAACGACCGTCGTCGTCTGCTCGCGTCCCGCCATGGGCGAAGTTCTGAAGATTGTCGTCAACGACACCATTCAGCCGATCAGCGAGGAGTACATCGCCCGCGCCATTGATGAGGCCAGCCGCCGCCATGCGCAGGCGGTGTTGATCGAGATGAATACGCCCGGTGGTCTGGTGGATTCAACCCGCAAGATTATTGAGAAGATCACCGGGTCGGCCGTGCCGGTGATTGTTTATGTTGCTCCGACCGGCAGCCATGCAGGATCCGCGGGAATCTTCATTCTCGAATCGGCCGACGTAGCCGCGATGGCCCCAGGAACGGCGGCGGGGGCGGCCCATCCGGTGGCGTTCATCGGCCCGATGCAAATCAAAGAAGACGACGAGATGAAGCGGAAGGTGGAAAACGACACCGCAGCGCTCATGCGATCGGTCACATCGAAACGCGGACGCAACGTCGAAGCCGCCGAAAGCGCGGTGCGCGAGTCGAAATCGTTCACCGATCAGGAAGCGCTGACACAGCACCTCATTGATTATGTAGCGTCGAGTCCAGAGGATCTTTTCCGCCAGATGCAGGGCAAGAGTTTCAAGCGTTTCAACGGCGAGTCGTCGGCGCTGAGCCTGGAGGGCCAGCCCATCGTCGGCTTTGACATGACGGTCAAAGAGCACATCCTCGACACGCTGATGAACCCCAACATCACGCTTCTCCTGCTGTTGATCGGATTGCTTTCGCTCTATGTTGAGTTCAATCATCCCGGCGCGGTGATTCCCGGCACCGTGGGCGTGGTGTTCATCCTGCTGGCGGTCTTCGCGCTCAATCTTCTGCCCACGCGCTTTGCCGCACTGGTGCTGATCCTGGGAGCTTTTGCGCTCTTTGCCGCTGAGGCGAAGTTCGCAACTCACGGAGTGTTGACCGTCGGCGGGATCGCGCTGATCACCATCGGCGGACTGCTGCTGGTGGATTCCCCGATTCCTGAAATGCGCGTGCATCTGGTGACGGCGCTGGCGGTCAGCATTCCTCTCGGCATCATCACCGCGTTCCTCATGACGATCGCCGTCCGGGCGCGGCGCAACAAAGTCGTCACCGGAGCGCAAGGCCTGGTGGGTGAAGCCGGCGTCGTGCAGACCGCGTTGTCACCGCAGGGGAAAGTCTTCGTGCACGGAGAACTTTGGGATGCAGTCGCCGCCACCGCCCTTCCGGCGGGGCAATTGGTGGTGGTGCGCAAGGTGGACGGCCTGACGCTGGAAGTAGATCCGCTGGCCGCGACGCCGCCGCCACCAGACATCGCGCCGGCGATTCTTTAGAAGAGCCTGGCTTCCAAGGCAAATCCTATTTCAGATTGAACAGCGCGTTCACGTGCGCGGTCACGGTCACATTCTGCGGGCTGAACTCCTCGGTCGGCGCCGGCGGGGCAGCGGCCGCCATGGCCGCCATCGGACGCGCCATGCGCGGCACGAAGCGCGGGGTTTCGAAAGTATCCACCGAGGCGTAGGAAAGGTCGCCCAAAGAACGTCCGCTGGCCCGGGCCAGCGTGTCAGCCGAGTTGTGCGCGCGGCGGTAGGCATCTTCCACGGCTTTGTTCTTGGCGTCGTCCATGTTTTCCAGAGTGTAGGTCAGGGTCTGGCTCTCGCTTACATTGGCATCGGCAAGTTGCTGCGTGATGGCGCCGACCTTCGAGAAATCTTTCAGCTTCAAGGTGACGTCGGTGGTCACGCGATATCCCACGACTTTCTGCTTCGGATTTTTCCAGTCGTACATTGGCTGCACGGAGAAAAATCCAACGCTTGCCGCCTTGGGATCAATCCCGTTGGCGCGCAGCACCTGCCGCACTTCCTCTACGTCTCTCGAGGCTCGCTGGAAGGCGGCTTGCGAGGTGTCGTCCTGCACCGAGACGTTGAACTGAATCTGCGCCGTGTCAGGAACCGCTTCAAACTTGCCATCCGCACCAACGTATACCGTGTTGGCCTGAGCCGTAACCGCGGGATGTTCCTGACAAAAAGCCGCGGCCGTAGCCAACACCAACACTGCGAAGAACACGCGAGCAGTCTTCATGATTGCCCTCCGAGGCGATTATCCGCCAGGAGCGGGCGTTTCCCCAAGCAGGAGTCTCTGAGGAAAAACGCCGCGAAAGGATGATGCTGCGCTTTGCGGAGTGCGAATTATTGCGCGGCCACCGTCAAATTGCGGTCGAGGCGGATTTCGAGCGCCGTGCCTTTTTCGAGGATCAGATCGTGCCCGGCTTCGAACGCGGAAAGTGCGCCATCCATCGCACCGGAACCAGCGCCGGCGGCCGCTCCCTTCTTTCCACCAGACTTCGCGCCTTCGGCCGCACCTTCTCCGGCGCCGACGACTACTGCCTCTGCGATCTGTTCTTTCGTCATGCCCTTGCGGCCGATTTCTCCTTCCTCGCCGACTTGCCGCAACCCGTGTTCACCCGGAACTCCGGTGACGGAGGCAATCAATGGAACCCAACCGCCGGGGACTTCAATCTCGTCAAAACTGAGCAGCAATCGTCGCCGCAGGCCCGGCTCGACGGCGCTGATATGTCCCGTGATCTTCGTTCCGGCTTTGAGGGTCTGCCCATTCGGTGTGACCAGCCCTTCGGCGAGGCGAGCGTGAAACGGATCTCCCGCCATTACCCGGTGGGTGTCGAGGCGATCCGCTAACTGGATCAGCACAATCGTGCCCTGGGGAACTACATTGGCGGGAGATGAAGGCGCGTCCTGGGCACTGACCAGAACACCGGCAAATGCCGGCAAAAAAGTGAGAAGAATCCAGCGAAGCATAATCCAGCGAACCACAAGACTTCGAACCGTAACACTTCGCACTCTGCGGATCGGCATAAAGGGATCTCCTGTCGGGTCAGATTCCTTGGCGATTGGATGGCAGCAGAGGAGAAAACGCTGCCTCGGGGTTATTCCTTGCCGGCGTAGTAGGCGAGGGGATCCTGCTGCGGGGCGTTGATGGCGCGCCTCAGTTCTTCAAAAATTTCGTCCGGCATCTGCTGAAAAACCTTGACCACTTCCGGATCAAACTGTCGGCCGGCCCAGTCCTGAATTTCTTTGCGCGCGACCGCCAGTGACCGGGCGGCACGATAGGGACGGTCCGAGGTGATGGCATCAAGCGTATCCGCCACCGAGAAGATGCGCGCCCCTAAAGGAATTTCTTTGCCCCTGAGTCCGCGAGGATAGCCGGTACCGTCAAAGCGCTCCTGGTGCGAGTAGATGATCTCGCAGGCATCGGTGAGAAACGGGATTTTCTTGACGATCTGGTAGCCCTTGAAACAATGTTCCTGCATGGTGGCGATTTCGTCGGGCGTGAGCTTGCCGGGCTTGCGCAGGATCGCATCCGGAATGGCCATTTTGCCGATGTCGTGCAGGAAGGCGCCGCGAGCGATGGTAGCGACCGCCTCCGAGGACAAACCCATGGCTCGGGCAATGGCCATGGTAAAAGCGGTCACGCGCCGCGAGTGTCCTTCGGTTTCGCGATCCTTGAGGTCCAGCGCATCGCCCAGAGCCTGCAGCGTGATGTCGTAGGAACGTTCCAGGTCGCGCAGCGCCGCGCGCAGCTCATCGGTGCGCGCCTTAACCAGCCCTTCCAGGTTGGTCTGGTATTCGCGGTTCTCCACCTTGAGCCTGCGGTTTTCGAGCGCGCGGCTCACGGTGTTGAGCAACTGTTCGCGCTCGAAGGGCTTGAGCAGGTAGTCGTAGGCCCCGTTGCGGATGGCGGCCAGCGCCACGGAAATGTCGTGGACCGCGGTCACCATCACCACCGGCATATCCGGATATCTTTCCTTAGCGCGCTCTAAAAGACCGATGCCGTCGAGGTCGGCCATCATCAGGTCGGTGAGCATCAACTCAAACTGCTCGCCGGAAGTGAGTACGGCCAGAGCCTCAGTGCCCGAACCTGCCTGTTTGCAGGCATATCCCGCCGCCGTCAGCATAGACGCGACAATTTCGCGGATCGCCTCTTCGTCGTCAACTACCAGAATGCGGTCAGGCATGAGGGTACACGGAAGTCTATCGGCGATTGTAACGCAGTCGCGAGATGCCGAAAGTAATCACTAAGGTCCGGAATCTCAGCCTGCAAAGAGCCGGGGCGTGATATTCAGAAACAAGGAATCCGTGCGTCCTGACTGAAGATGAGCGCTTCCCTGTGGCCAATCTGGAAGTCCGCCGCCAGCCTCGCTGCCAGCCGGCTTACGGTGGAGGAATGGGCTTTGCTCATTCTGCTGGGAGCATCGCTGTTCGCGCTGCTGGCCGTGCGCGACAGCTACCTCAAGATCTGGATCGCGGGCTGGGCGGCGCTGTCCGCATCGAGCCTGGCCGGGCATGCGCTCTCCACCCGAATTCCAATGCCGTTCGATTCGGTCGTCGTGCAGGCCAGTTTTGCCGCGGCGGCCGGACTCTTGTCGGTGGGCGTGCTGGTATATTCCAGCAGCCGCGAGCTGATTCTGCCCGTAGCCGTGATCACTCCGCTTCTGGCGGGCTTTGCCGGTGCGCGAGTGCTGTTGTGGCCCGATTCCCTGCCCTTGCGCATGGCTGTGGAAGTAGGCTGCCGGATCGTTCTACTCACCGCGGCCCTGGCTTTATTGCGGGCTCGCCGCGGACGGGCGGAACCATCGGCGTGGCTGCTGGCGTTGAGCCTTCCCTGTCTGCATTTGTCCTTGCCAACCTTGACGGACCAGCTGCCCGATTCGATTCTCGTTGCCAGCGAAATCGCCCTGGGCGCCAGCATGTTGATCGTGGCCCTGAGCCATGCCAGGGTGCGCAACCGCCGCCTCGAGAGCCTGCAGGCTCTGACCAGCGCGATGACCGGCCCGCAGCCTTATGGCAACCTGATCCAGTCCGCGCTGGACGAACTGCGCCGCCTCCATGACGTCCGAGGGGCGTGGTTCCGTCAACTCGAAGGCGACCGGCTGGTCCTGACGCACTCATCCGGCGTATCCGCCGATTTTCATCGCAACGCCATTCCGGCCCCCGTGACCGAGGAGCTCTCGAAGCTGCTGGAAGCCGCGGCTCCGCATGTCGCGAAACGAGATGAAGCCCCGCCGGAAGACGCCGCGTTGCTTGCCGCCGAAAAGATTCGCCAGCTGGCGCTGGTGCCAGTGGCTGGCGACAAGGCCGCGATCGGCCTGCTCGTCCTGGGGCATTCCCACTCCCGCGGATGGACCCGCGAAGAGCGGGATTTCCTGAAAACCTGTGCCCGCCAATTGGCCGTGGCCATCGAGAACTCCCGCCTGCTGGAGCAGGTCCTGCGCTCCCAGCGACAGTGGATGAATACGTTCGACTCGATCGACGACCTGATTCTGGCGCACGACGCCGACTTCCGCATCATCAAGGCCAACCAGGTTCTGCTCGAACAACTGGGCAAGCCGGCCGCCGAAGTCATTGGCAGCACCTGCGAAGCAGCCCTGCCTCGCAATTTCGCAGACTGGGCCGGATGCCCCTACTGCGCCAAGCGCGGCCCAGCGGAAATCAGCGAGGGCGCAGACCCCTGTTTCGGCGGCTACTCCGCGGTTTCGACCAGCTCCTACGCCGAGCAGGAAACATCGCAGAAAGGCATCATCCACGTCATCCGCGACATCTCCGAACGCCGCTCCGCCGAGGAAAAGTATCGCCTGCTGTTCGAGCAGGTACAGGAAGGCGTCTATGTGGCTACGCCCGCCGGCCGCCTGCTCGACTGCAACGATGCCTTCGTCCATATGCTCGGCTACGGCAGCCGCGAAGAAGTGCTGGCGCTGAACCTGCACTCCGCACTCTGTGCCGACCAGCAGCAGCGGCAGAGCCTTCTGCGCGAATTGGAAGCGCACAACCTGGTTCGCGACTTCCAGGTCACGCTGCGGCGCAAGGACGGCACGCTCCTGCTGGCGTCGGAGAGCGGCTCCGCCAGACGCAATGCCAAGGGAGAAATTGAGCGTTACCAGGGCTTCGTCCTGGACACCACCGAGAAGCGCCGCGCCGAAGACGAGATGCGCCGCCGCAATCGCGAACTGAACGCGCTCAACGCCATGGCCGTGGTCGCCGCCCAGTCGTTCGATCTGGACGAGATTCTGAACCTCACCTTGCGCCAGGTCGTGACGCTGTTTGCCGGCGAAAGCGGCACAGTCTACCTCGCCGATCCTGACAGCCAGACATACCGGCGTCGCGCCGCCTGGGCTCCGCGCAGCCGCGACAAAGTCCAGCCGCCGGACGTCAGCTTTGAAGAAGGCTTCGGCAATCTGGTCATGCGTTCGCGCACCGAAGTCCTGACCGCCGAGTATTTGCCGCACTTGCCGGCGAAAGTGGCCGAGTTTCTGCGCTCCGATGCAGACCGTTCCTGGATCTGGGTGCTCTTCTGGGGCAAGGACGCCCCGGTTGGCATCATGGGTCTGTGCAATCACGAAGGCTACGAGTGGTCCGGCAACGAAGAGAATCTGCTGGTCGCCATCAGCCGGCAACTGGCCACGACCATCGAGAAAGTCCGCCTCTACGAAGAAACCTGCCGCGCCTACGATGACCTGCGCAAGACCCAGGAACAGCTCCTGCAGAGCGAGAAGATGTCGGCTGTTGGCCAGCTCATCGCCGGCGTGGCTCACGAACTGAATAATCCGCTGACCGCCATCCTGGGCTACGCGCAGTTGCTCGAAAGCGAAGGCCTCAACACCCGGGCGCAGGATTTTGTCGCCAAGCTCTTCAAGCAGGCCCAGCGCACCCACCGCGTGGTGCAGAATCTGCTCTCGTTCGCCCGCCAGCGCAAGCCGCAGCGCGAGGAAATAGATGTCTGCAAGGTACTCGACGAGACCTTGCTTCTCCGCGACTACGACTTGAAGACCAACAGCATTCGAGTCGAACGCGAAGCGCCCGTGGAACCGCAGGTCGTGATCGCCGATCCCCACCAGATGGAGCAGGTGTTCCTCAACATCATCAATAACGCCGTGGACGCGATTCTCGAAACCGGGCGCGCCGGACGGCTGCGCATCCGCATCTTCTCGCAGAATGGCCAGGTCTGCACCCAGTTCGCCGACGACGGCCCCGGCATCAAAGACGCCAAGCGCATCTTCGATCCTTTCTACACCACCAAGAGCGTCGGCAAAGGCACGGGCCTCGGCCTGAGCATCTGCTACGGCATCGTCAAAGAGCACGGTGGTGACATCACCGCTCACAACGCTCCCGAGGGCGGCGCTGTGATCGAGGTAAAGATGCCCGCGGTAGCCGGGACCAAAGCTGAGCCTGCCCCGATCAAGACGGTGCTGCACCCGCACGAGGGAGCCTTGCGCGGCCGCATCCTGCTAGTGGAAGAAGAGGAAGCCATCCTCGAATTCGAGCGCGACGTTCTCGCCGGCGCCGGCGCCGCAGTCGTCACCGCCCGCACCAGCCAGGATGTGAAGACCCGCTTGCTTTCGGAACAGTTTGAAGGCTTGATCATGGCCGGCAAACTGCCCGGCGACTGGAATGCCAAAGAATCCTGTGCCTGGCTCAAGGAAAACTGCCCGGACATGACGGGACACGTTTTGTTCACGTTCTCGAACGGCGTAGATCAGGCCGATGGCCGCCCTTTCCTGCAGGAAAACAACATCCCCTACCTGGTGAAGCCCTTCGAAGTCGCCGAACTCATCTCGCAGGCGCGCCGCCTGCTGCAGAAGACCCAGGCGGCTGCCGCCGGCGCGAGCTAGAACGAATTCCGCAGGGACCGCTACGTAGTGCCTCAATCTGGAATCTAAGGCGACCTTCCTTTGCATAGGTGTCATCCTGAGCGGAGCCGCTTTTCAGGCGGAGCGAAGGATCTCCATCTGTACAGGCCAATCTTCGTGCGAGATCCTCCCGAGAGAGGTGAGATTCAAACTGAGGCACTAGCGGCCGTACTTCCACCTAGCCCAACCCTTTCCGGCGATTTAGACTGATGTCTACATGCTTGCGCTGAGGACATTTTCCTGGCTTGGCCCGCTCCTGATTGGGACGCTCGTCGTTGGCCTTCCCGGGCAGGACTCGTCGCCGATGGCCCAACCTCCAGCCGAGCAATCTCCCGCACCACAATCTCCGCCGTCCCAGCCCGCCGCTCACGCGACGGCCCCGGCTTCTCAACGGACCTCCGTCAATTTCGATGGCTTCGTGGATTCGGCCATCCGCCAGGAGAAACGCCTCACCGACTTGCTGCGCAACTTCAAGCCGATCGTCGAAACCTACATTCAGGAAGAGCACGCCGAGTCGGCCCACAGAACAGCTCCCAGGCGCGACGATTATTTTCTGACCCGTCTTGATCTGAGCGGGGAAAAACCTGTCAGCCGCGAATTCCTGACTCCCGAACATTCCAAGCCGGGCTGGAAGGCGAAGTTGCTCCCCGTTCTTCCGCAGACGTTTGCCCCGGAAGACTTCGAGCCCGCCTTGTTCCCTGACTTTGACCACTTCGACCGCCAGAACTACGACTTCGAATTTGTCCGCTGGGAGGCTCTCGGTGAAGTGCGCTGCGGAATCATGGACGTCAGCCCCCGCGAGAACACCAGGAACCGCGGCTTTCTCGGCCGCATCTGGGTTGAGGATCAGGACTTCAGCATCGTCCGCTTCAACGGAGCCTACACCGCGAAACCGTTTGCCAGGCGCAGCTTCCACTTCGACAGCTGGCGGCTGAACACCGAGAGCATCATGTGGATGCCGGCCTATGTCTACACGGAAGAGTCGGACCCGCACGCTGCCTCCAGCCACGGACATTGGTTCAAGGCGCAAACTCGCATCTGGGGCTACCACCTCACTCAGGCCGGCGACCACCGCGAGTACGCAAAGCCGCTGACCGACAGGCCGACCTGGGTGGATCCCAGCCGCCGCGAAGCTTCGCAGGATCTCAGCCCCGAGTTCACCGTGGGCAAAGCGGCCTACACGCCGGAGGAAGAGTTCGTCGAGCGCCTGCAACTTGCCGGACTCATGGCTCCCGACGGCGACGTAGATCGCATCCTCGAAACCGTCGTCAACAACCTGCTCCTCACCAACAATCTCGACATCGCCGGCGTTCGCTGCCGCGTGCTGCTCACCACGCCGCTGGAATCGTTCGTCGTCGGCCGGACGATCGTGCTCAGCCGCGGATTGCTCGACGTGCTGCCCGACGAATCGGCGCTCGCTGCCGTCCTGGCACACGAACTGGCGCACATTGTCCTGAAGCACTCCCTAGGGGGCGAGTTCCTATCTGGTGCGAAATCGTCGTTTTCGGATATGGAAATCTTCTCCAAACTCAACTTCACTTTCGACGACGCCCGCGAAGCCGAAGCCGACAAGAAGGGTCAGGAACTGCTTGCCAATTCGCCCTACAACGACAAGATCGCCAACATGGCACTCTTCCTCCAGGCCCTGGAATTGCGCTCGCCGCAGCTGCCAAACCTGCTGCATGGGCGCTTCAGCAACGACTTCGCCCGCAGCCACCTCATCGGGATGCCGACGCTCGCGCAAGCTCCGAAGCAATTGCAACTGGATCGGCCCAATCAAATCGCGGCCCTGCCTCTCGGCTCGCGCATCAAGGTGGACCCCTGGTCGGACCGCATCGAACTGGTCAAGAACCAGCCGGTCGGCCCGATCCTGCCGACCGAGAAGATGCTGTTCGAGGTGTCTCCGTTCTTCCCGTACCTGAAGCGGCTGGAGGAGCAGGGCAAGCCCTAGTCGGTTCGCCACCTTGCCGTTAGAAAACCAGTTCTCGACGGTGCCAGGATCGTCGAGGACTCTCTGTTATTAGGCAAAGACAGAGTTTCTTAGTAAAATAGGCCCTCGATTCAATTAGAGGTTGAGCCGATGGCATGTCGGGGTGGATTTGCACTCCTGTTGTTAACCTTAGCCATTTTCCCGTCTCGGTACGCCCTCTCTCAGGAAACCACCGCAGCCGAAGGCAGCGCCAAGTTCTCCAGAACGCATTGCGAAGTTCCCTCGTGCGTCCAAAAGGTCCTGTATTTCTCAAATATTGCGCAGCCGGGCGATCTCCAGGATGTGGTGAATGCGCTACGCGTCATTGCTGAGATCCAACGCGTTCAACAAATTATTGGAGCGCATGTCCTTGTCATCGAAGGCACGGCCGAGCAAGTCGCGATGGCCGAAAAACTGGCGGCTGAGTTCGACCGGGACTTTAGGAGATTCGGTGGGCTCGGGTATCGCATCGAGCTCAAAATCCAAGAGTCGGAAGGCGACAAGAGATTGCATTCGCGTCTCTATTCTTTCGTGACTGACGCGCGCCAGACCGCCCGCGTGAGTATCGAAAGACCAGCGCCCGCTCAGGTTCGGAACGAAGCTGCGTCCGAAACCAAGCAGCCATCCGATTCGAGTAATGCCCGCAGCATCGAATGCCGCTTTATCTCCGAGAATGAGCGCACGCTCGAACTGAGTGTGGAAGCGGCATTTGGCAGTGGCACGCCGGACCAGCCTAGCGGCGCGACTCCGCCGTTACTCCGAGTCAGAGTACATGTCACGGTTGAACTGGACAGACCAACAGTCATCAGCAGGATCGACGATCCCGACGGCAACCGCAGCTTCACGATTGAACTGACTGCCACCCGAATCAAAGATAAGTCGTAAGGCTCCAGCGGCGGTTATGGAGCTTAGGGGTGGGCTTTGGTCCAGTTGGTTCGTAGTTGGTGAAAAATCGCGGCTACGCTCATGCGACCATGCGGAAAGGCCGCATTCCCCGAAACGCACACTAATCCCCACTTTTCCTCGGCACCGGTTGCGTTAGACTAGCCACAGCCCATGTCCCAATTCGTTCACCTGCACCTGCACACCGACTATTCCCTGCTGGACGGCGCCTGCGACGTGGAAAAACTCTGCCAGCGCGTGCAGGAACTCGGCATGCCCGCCGTCGCCATGACCGACCACGGCAACATTTTCGGCGCGGTGCATTTCGTCAATGCCGCCCACAAGCATGGCGTCAAGCCGATCGTCGGCTGCGAACTCTACATCTGCAAAAAGGACGACCACAACATCGAGCGCACTCCGCCCGAGGGCGACACCTACAACCACCTGCTGGTCCTGGCGGAAAACGACGAAGGCTACCGCAACCTGGTCAAGATCACGTCGGAAGCCTCGCTGCACGGCTTTTACTACAAGCCGCGCGTGAGCAAGAAATTTCTGGCCGAGCATTCCCGCGGCCTGATCGGGCTTTCCGGATGCCTGAAGGGCGAAGTCGCCGAGCGCCTGATGGAGGGCAAGTACGACGCCGCTCGCGCCGCTGCCGCTACTTTCGCTGACATTTTCGGCAAAGAAAATTTCTATCTCGAAATCCAGGATCAGGGCCTCGACATGGAGCATCGCATCCATCCCGGCCTGTTCCAACTCGAAAAAGATCTCGGCCTGCCGCTGGTCGCCACCAACGACAGCCACTATCTTTGCGAGGACGACGCGCCCGCGCAGGATGTCATGGTCTGCATCCAGACCGGCAAGTCCATCCACGACGCCGAGCGGATGAAGTTCGAGGGCACCCAGTTCTTTGTCAAAAGCTATGCCGAGATGCAGAAAGTGTTTAAGGCGTCGCCCGAGGTGCTGACCCGAACCCTCGACATCGCGGACCGCTGCAGCCTGCGGCTCGAAAGGGTCGCAACGCCGTTTCCGCAGTTCGACGTGCCGCCCGGATACACCATTGACAGCTATTTCGTGCATGTCACGCGCGAAGGCTTCGCCCACCGCCTTGAAACACTGCGCCCTCTGCACGCGCAAGGCAAACTCAAGCACTCGCTCGCCGACTACGAGCAGCGTCTGGAGCGCGAACTGGCCATCATTCAGCAGATGAAGTTCCCCGGATACTTCCTCATCGTCTGGGACTTCATCCGCTACGCCAAAGAGCGCGATATCCCCGTCGGCCCTGGCCGCGGCTCGGCCGCCGGATCGCTGGTCTCCTACTCGCTCGGCATCACCGACATTGACCCGCTGCAGCACGAACTGTTGTTCGAGCGCTTCCTGAACCCCGAGCGCGTGTCCATGCCCGACATTGACATTGATTTCTGCATGAACCGCCGCGCCGAAGTCATTGACTACGTCACGCAGAAATACGGGCGCGACAACGTCGCCCAGATCATCACCTTCGGCACCATGGCCGCCAAGGCCGCCATCAAAGACGTGGGCCGCGCCATGGACATTCCCTACGCTGACGTGGACCGCATCGCCAAGATGGTGCCGCAGACGCTCAACATCACGCTCGACGAGGCCATCGAAGAGTCTCCCCAGTTGCGCGAGGCCTACGAAAAAGATAAGCAGATTCGCGAGTTGCTCGACACCGCAAAGAAACTGGAAGGCCTGGTTCGCAATTCGGGGGTACACGCGGCCGGCGTGGTCATCTCTCCACGCCCGCTCACCGAACTCGTCCCCCTGCACAAAACCAAGAACGACGAAATCGTGACCGCCTTCGACATGGTCGCCATCGAAAAGATGGGCCTGTTGAAGATGGACTTCCTCGGCCTGACCACGCTCACGATTCTCACTGACACCTTGAAGCTTATCCGCCAGACTCGCGACACGGAGCTCAGCCTGGAACAGATTCCGCTTGAAGATACCGAGACCTACCAGAAAGTCTTCTACAAGGGGCTGACTTCCGGCGTCTTCCAGTTTGAATCGCACGGCATGCGCGACGTGCTGCGGCGTTATCAGCCGAACTCCATCGAAGACCTCACCGCGCTCAACGCCCTCTATCGCCCCGGGCCGATCCAGGGCGGGATGATTGACGACTTCATTGACCGCAAGCACGGCCGCAAGCGGATCGAATACGAACTGCCCGAATTGAAAGAGATCCTGGAGGAAACCCTGGGCGTCATCGTCTACCAGGAGCAAGTGATGCAGATCGCCAACCGCCTGGCCGGCTATTCGCTCGGCGAGGCCGATCTGCTGCGCCGCGCCATGGGAAAGAAAAAGCCGGAAGAAATGGCGCAGCAGCGTGAGCGCTTTATCGAAGGCGCCGCGCAGCGCAAGTATCCGCCGCGGAAGGTCGAAAAGATTTTCGACCTCATGGCGCAGTTCGCCGGATACGGCTTCAACAAATCCCACTCCGCCGCCTATGCCTTGCTGGCCTATCACACGGCGTATTTGAAGACCCACTACCCGGTCGAATTCATGGCGGCGCTGCTGACATCGGTCACCGGCTCGACCGACGACGTGGTCAAGTACATCAACGAATGCCGCGAGATGGGGATCGCCGTGGAAGCGCCTGATATCAACGTTTCCGACGCCAACTTCACCCCGCACGGCGAATCCATCCGCTTCGGCCTGGCCGCGGTAAAGAACGTCGGCGGCAATGCTATCGAATCCATTGTCGCTGCCCGCAAAAAGCTCGGCCGCTTCAAGTCCATTTTCGAATTCTGCGAGAACGTGGACTTGCGCCTGCTGAACAAGCGCGTGCTCGAATCGCTGATCAAGAGCGGTGCCCTCGATTCGCTCGGCCGCCGCGCCCAGTTGATCGCCGTCCTCGACAAGGCGATGGAACAGGCCCAGAAAGCCCAGCGCGACGCCGAAGCCGGCCAGCACGGCCTGTTTGGCGTCTTTCAGCAGGACGAGGGCGATCTCGGCAACCATCAGCTGCCCGGCGTCCCCGACTGGGACGAACACACGCGCCTGACTGCCGAAAAAGAAATCCTGGGCTTCTTTATCACCGGCCACCCGCTCGAAAAATACAAGGATAAGCTCGAAGGCCTGCAGGCGCTGAGCACCGAAGAAATCGCGGCCATGAAGAATTCCACCGGCAAAGACGAGACCATTGTGACCGCCGGCATTATCACCAACGTGCGCGTGCTCAAGTCCAAGCGCGGCGACTTCTATGCTCAGGCCATGCTCGAAGACATGTCCGGCTCGCTCGACATGATCGTTTTCCCCGAGGCCTACAAGCGTGTCGGCGACAAGGTAAAGCTCGAAGTGCCAGTGCTGGTCAAAGCCGGCGTGCGCATCGAGGAAGGTGCAAACCCGAAGATCACCGCGTCGGAAATCATGCCGCTCGAAGACGCTAAGGTTCCGATCCCGCGCGCTATCCGCATCCGCATACCGCTCGAAACTTCCGGTGAGACCACCGTGGACGAACTGCACAACCTGTTCATCGAACGCACGGGCGAAGCCCGCGTGTTGTTCGACGTGGAACGCCAGGGCGATTTTATGGTCGTAATGGAGGCCGAAGGCTATAATGTGCTTCCGGACCGGAGTTTCATCGCCCAGGTGGAAAAGCTCTGCGGGCGGGGCAGTGTCCGGGTGATCAGCTGATTCAGGCATGGCCGCCACCGAAAAATCGCAGCAGGAACTGGAGCAGATCGAGCGCCAGGTCGCCCAAATGGAGTCAGCCGGCGGCGACGAAGCCACCCGCCGCCAGGTCGCGAAACTGCACGACCGTATCGAGACCCTGAAACGCGAAATGGACGCACCGCCTACGGCCTGGCAGAAAACCGAGCTCGCGCGCCATCCCCAACGCCCGCAAACGCTCGATTACATCGAACGCGTCTTCACTGACTTCAGCGAAATCCACGGCGATCGCGCATTCGGCGAAGACCCTGCGATCGTCTGCGGCATGGCCCGGTTCCACGGCGAAGAAGTCCTCGTCGTCGGCACGCAAAAGGGCCGGGACATGAAGCAGCGCGTCTTCCGCAACTTCGGAACCCCACATCCGGAGGGCTACCGCAAGGCGATCCGCGTCATGCAGATTGCGGAAAAGTTTCGCCGCCCCATCTTCACCCTGGTGGACACCGATGGCGCCTATCCTGGCATCAACGCCGAAGAGCGCGGCCAGGCTGAGGCCATCGCCTACAACCTGCGCGAGATGGCCCGGCTCGAAGTGCCGATCATCG
Source organism: Terriglobales bacterium (assembly GCA_037442635.1). GTDB lineage: Bacteria > Acidobacteriota > Terriglobia > Terriglobales > Acidobacteriaceae > Sulfotelmatobacter. The sequence goes on from JBBIPV010000008.1 coordinate 229,702, forward strand.
CTACCGTCATCGGCGTCGGCGGCAGCGGCGGAGCGCTGGCCATTGCCGTGGCCGACCGGGTGCTGATGATGGAGAATTCGATTTATTCGGTGATTTCTCCGGAAGGCTGCGCCGCCATCATGTGGCGCGACGCCAGCAAGAAAGAGCTCGCCGCTGAGGCTATGCGCATCACCGCCACCGACCTGAAAGAACTCGGCGTCATTGACGACATCGTCCCCGAACCCGAAGGCGGAGCCCACCGCGACCACGAAGCGGCCGCCAACCTGCTCGACGTCAGCCTGCAGAAGCACTTTACCGAACTGAAGAAGGTCCCGCCGGCCGACTTAGTCGTGTCACGATATAATAAGTTCCGCCATATCGCCCAGTTCTTTAAGACTGAGGCCTGACGGCGCGGCTCTCCCCCCAGTTCAAAAGCGGATTCCCCGGTTGCCAGAAGGCGCGCGCATGGCGCGACAGTCAAGCGAGATGCGCCGTATAATAAGGAATTGTTCTCCTGCAATCCATAATTCTGAGGGCGAGAGGGTTCCGCCCGTTCATGGAAAGAAGGTGTAGGGATGGCTACTACGGATGTTGTGCCCCGCGACTCCACCGGCGACCTGGGGCGCAAGCGCATCGTCAACGACATGACCATTCAGGTGGCGACCGTCAACGGCTCCGGCTCGCAGAGTTCCAATACCGTTCTCCTGCGCAGCATTTTTCAGATGGGCGTGCCGGTCTCAGGCAAGAACATGTTCCCGTCCAACATCGCCGGGCTGCCCACCTGGTACACCATCCGCGCCAACAAGAACGGCTACATCGGCCGCAGGAAAGAAATTGACTTCCTCGTGGCCATGAATCCGGAGACCGCGCAGGAAGACGTGATGTCTCTGGCCCCCGGCGCTTCTGTCTTGTACGACGAACCGCTGGCTCTGCATAAGCTCCGCAATGATCTCGTCTTCTACTCCGTGCCCTACGACAAGCTGGTGGCCGCGGTCTGTCCCGAGGCCAAGCTGCGCAAGCTGGTCAAGAACATGGTGTACGTCGGCGTGGTGGCGAACCTGCTGACCATCGAGATGGCCGAGGTCGAGATAGCCATCCGCAAACAGTTCGCCAAGAAAGTGAAGGCTGCCAATCTGAACCTCGCAGCGGCCCAGGCGGGATTCGATTATGCCAAGGCGAATCTCGAAAAACGCGGCGCTTTCTACATCGAGCGCATGGACAAGACCGCCGGCAAGATCATCATTGACGGCAACTCCGCCGCCGCTCTGGGTTGCATGTTCGCCGGCTGCACGGTCGTCACCTGGTATCCGATCACGCCTTCCTCTTCGCTGGTCGAAACCATGATCGAGTACATGAAGGAATACCGCATCGGCACTGACGGCAAAGCCACGTTCGCCATCGTGCAGGCCGAAGACGAACTCGCCGCCATCGGCATGGTCATTGGCGCCGGATGGGCGGGCGCCCGCAGCATGACCGCCACGGCCGGCCCCGGCGTATCGCTCATGTCGGAATTCGCCGGTCTCGCCTATTACGTGGAGGCCCCCGGCGTGGTTTGGGATGTACAGCGCGTCGGTCCGGCTACCGGCCTGCCCACGCGCACCTCGCAGGGCGACATTATTTCGACCGCGTTCCTTTCGCACGGCGACACCAAGCACCTCATGCTGATTCCCTGCTCCGTCGAGGAGTGCTTCACCATGGCCACCGACGCCTTCAACCTGGCCGAGCAGTTCCAGACGCTGGTCTTCGTCATGTCCGATCTGGATCTCGGCATGAATAACTGGATGTCCGATCCGTTCCCCTATCCGACCACACCGATCAAGCGCGGCAAGGTATTGAGCAAGGAAGACCTTGATCGCCTGGGCGGTTTTGCGCGTTACAAAGACGTGGACGGAGATGGCATCGGCTACCGCACCCTGCCGGGGACACCCCATTCCGCTGCGGGCTACTTTACCCGCGGCAGCGGACACAACGAGAAAGCTCAGTACAGCGAACGTCCCGACGACTTTGAAAACAACATGGAGCGCCTGAACCGCAAGTTCGAAGCCGCGCGCTCGTTCGTACCCCGGCCCGAAGTCCTCAAGGGCAACGGGGCCAAGATCGGCATCATCGGCTACGGTACCTCCCACTGGGGCATCATCGAGAGCCGCGATCAGCTCCGTCAGGAGTACGGCCTTGAAACCGACTACCTCCGCCTGCGCGCTTACCCGTTCACCCGCGAGGTGCACGACTTCGTCGAGCAGCATGACCGGGTGTACGTGGTCGAACAGAATCGCGACGCCCAGATGCTCTGCCTGCTCAAACTGGATCTCAAGCCCGAGTTGGTGACCCGGCTTCGCAGCATCGCCCATATCAACGGACTGCCTCTCGACGCGCGGTCCGTCACCGACGAACTGACCATGATGGAGGGCAAATAGATGGCAACCACTCCTACTGCCGAACCCAAAACCAATCGCATCGGCCTGCAAGTGCTGGATTACAAGGGCGGCAAGACCACGCTGTGCGCCGGCTGCGGCCACAACGCCATTTCTGAGCGCTTGCTCGAAGCCATGTATGAAATGGGCGTGGAGCCTGAGCGTCTGATCAAACTCAGCGGCATCGGCTGCTCCTCGAAGACGCCGGCGTATTTCATGAGCCGCTCCCACGCCTTCAACGGCGTGCACGGCCGCATGCCTTCGCTGGCCACGGGAGCGATCCTGGCCAACCATAAGCTGCTGGCTCTCGGCGTCAGTGGCGACGGCGACACGGCCTCCATCGGCATCGGCCAGTTCGTTCACCTCATGCGCCGTAATCTGCCGATTATCTACATCATCGAAGACAACGGCGTGTACGGCCTGACCAAGGGACAGTTCTCCGCCACTGCCGATCTCGGATCCCGTTTGAAAACCGGCGTGGTCAACGATCTTCCGCCGATTGACACCTGCGCTCTGGCGATTCAATTGGGCGCAACCTTTGTTGGCCGCTCCTTCTCCGGCGACAAGAAACAGCTCAGCGCCATGCTCAAGGCCGCCATCTCTCACCGCGGCACGGTCATGCTTGACGTGGTCTCGCCCTGCGTCACCTTCAACGATCACGAAGGTTCCACCAAGTCTTATAAGTACGTGAAGGAGCACGATCAGAGCCTGCAGGAAATCAACTTCGTGCCCGCCTTCGAAGACATCGCCGTGGAATACGACGCTGGTTCCACCCTCGAAGTCACGATGCATGACGGTTCCCGCCTGCATCTGCGCAAGCTCGAAGAGAACTACGACCCGACCAACAAGATTGGCGCCATCACCCGCCTGACCGAAGCGCACGACAAGGGCGAGGTCCTGACCGGCATCTTCTACGTGAATCCAAAGGCACCCAACTTCATTGACATGCTCAACGTCGTGGACCAGCCCCTGGCCACGCTGCCCGATTCCATGACGCGCCCCCCCAAGGAAGTGCTCGACGCCATCATGGCTGAGCTGCAGTAGAAACACGTGGCCCCGGACGCCTTCGTCCGGGGCCGCTTTTGCTTCCTCTCGCAGAGCAAACGAATCCGTCCGCCGTTACGCAGGTTCGCAGCGCCATGAATCAGTCGGTCGAACTAAGCAACATTGTCATTCCGAACCGGGCGGAAAGCCCGGTGAGGAACCTGCTTTCCCCGACCTCCCACGATTCCTACGCGCCCTTCAGTTCCGGCTCACCGCTGTGCTCCGGACTCTGTCCCGGCTCAGGAAAGTCGGTGTCAGCATCTTTCAGCATGGGATCCTGGTCGCGATGCCCCAACTGCCTCTGCATCCCGAGGTTTCCTGGGATCTTGTGATCATCCACTTCGATGGCGCCCTTGGCGGTGTCCTGATCATTCCTGCTGTGTGGCATGATTCCACCTCTTGCTATGAACGGGCAGCGGGTGTACCAATCGAGATAAGAGCCGCCCTGGAAAGCTACTCTATCACTGGAGCTTTGCCGGGAAAATAGCTATAAAATGGAGTGCGGTTTCACGAGAGGAATTCCATGAAGCGGTTTCTGTCGGTACTCATGTTGTCGGTCGTGGCCAGTGCCTTTGCCTGGGCGGTTCCATCTCCAGCCACGCTTGCTCCGGTAAAAGCGACCCACGCTCGCGTGCGCCACCACCACGCCCACAAGGCCACGAAACATCGCACGCCCAAGCGGCACCACAACTCAGTCTAGGGCAGCTTCCCTGTTGCTGAATCCCGAACACATTGTCATCTCGACGGGAGCGTTGTCTTCCGCCCGGCGGAAGGCAACGCGGAGTGGAGATACCTTGCGTTTCTCATCTCCCCGTAACCGCAATCCCCGCCTTGCGCAGCCGGTCGCGCGCCTGCAGCGCCTCGGGCGAATGCGGATAACGCTGGATCAAATGCCGCAACTCGTTGGCGCCATCTTCCTGCTTTCCTAGTTCGAGCAAGGCAAACCCCTTCTTCAACTGCGCCGAAGCCGCCTTGTTGCCGCTGGGAAAGTTCTGCAGCACCTGGTCGTAGCTCTGCACCGCCTGCTGATAATTAGCCTGCCGGAACTGAATCTCGCCAAGGTAGAAGTAGCAGTTCCCTGCCAGGTCGGTGTTGGGATAAAACTTGATGTAGTCGGAGAACTCCTGCGTCGCCAGGTCGTTCTTCGCGCCGTTGTAATCGCGCAGCCCGTTATTGTAGAGCACGTCCGGCGGAGGCGCCGACGCCTGGGCCTGCTGCTGCGCCTGCTGCTGGGCCTGCTGCGCCTGAATGCTCTGCTGGGCCGCCTGCATGTCTTCCAGTTGCTTGGCCACCTTGGCCAGGCGCACCTTGAGTTCGTCCATGGTGTCGTTGAGCGCCTGAATCTGGCCGGAGAGCTGATCCGATTTCGCGCCCGCATCGCCTTGCTGCTTTTGCAGCATCGTCTGCAGTGCATCCAAAGACGCCGCCAGCTTGTTCACCGCGTCGGTATCTTTCTGTACGAGATCCTTCATCACGCCCATGCGCTCGTCAAAGCTCCGCTGCATGGCGGTCATCTGTTCCTGCAGTTGCTGCACCTGCGTCTGCAGTTGGACCATGTCCTTGTTCACGCCCCAGGCCGGAGCCACCCCCAGCCACAGCCCACAACCCAACGCCATCACCACCGAAATACGATGTAGTTTCATAGAGGATTCCCTGAGCACGACAGTTTCAACGCTTGCAGTTTAGATGCCTCGATTGTCCCACAGGCTAAGCGGATTCCGCAGAGAAAGGAGGACACGGAACCGGGAGACTAAACGCCGGACTGGCCCCAAGGCAACCGGCAAGACCGCCTGTCATCCTGTGCGGCGTTCTCTGCCGCGAAGAGCCTGCCCTGAGCGCAGCCGAAGGGAGGTGCGTAACTGGCCGCCAACTGCACAGATTCCTTCGGCGGGCACACTTCGCCCGCCTGAGGATGACACAAGTGAACAAGCGCCGGGAAATACTGGTCCGGCGTCCCCGTATGGCGCTTACTTCTGGTACACCATATGACCGCGGCGGTTCTGCTGCCAGCAAGCTTCGTTGCTTTCCGTGCAGAACGGTTTTTCCTTGCCGTAGCTGATGGTCTTGATGCGCCCGGCGCTAATGCCGGCTGCGGTCAAGGCATTCTTCACCGCGCTGGCGCGCTGGTCGCCGAGGGCCAGATTGTACTCGGTCGAGCCGCGCTCGTCGCAGTGCCCCTCAATCGTGATGTTCATGTTCGAGTGTTGACTGAGGAACTGCACATCGGCCCGCACTGAAGCCTGCTGATCGGCGCGAATATCGGACTTGTCGTAGTCAAAATAAACATCCTTTATATTTTGATTGAACAAATCCTCATCGGTGACCGACGGGGGCGGCGGCGGCGGCGGTGGGGGCGGCGCCTGGGTGACGGCCAGCCGCGCCGTGGCTTCCTGCGTGCCGCCTGCGCCTTTGGCAGTCAGGTGATACGTCGTCGAGTCCGAAGGCGACACGCTCTGCGACCCGTTCGCCCGCACCGCGCCAATGCCGTCAATCGAGACGTCAGTGGCGTTGGTCGTCTGCCAGCTCAGCGAAGCCGACTGGCCAGCCTGAATGCTGGTCGGATTCACCGAGATCGAAGCCGTCGGAGCCGGCGGAGCCGGTGGCGGTGGTGGCGGCGGCGGTGCCGCTTTCTTCTTGCAGGCGCTCAACGTCATGACCGCGCCCAGTGCAACGACCAGCAGAATCCACTTGCGATGTTTCTTCACTTTGATCCTCCCTGCAGACCCCAATCCTGACTGCCATCGAGGTCAGACGAAGCGTGGTTTATCTATTTCCAACTCCAGTTTGGTTGCGTGTTGCGGCCGGTAAACGTCAACTGCTGTACCTTGGAGCCATCGGCCAGCATGCTCCAGATCTCCAGGCTCCCCGAACGGTTCGATTGAAACACAATGTGCCGCCCGTCCGGCGACCATGAAGGAAAGTCGTTGCGTCCGCCGTCATGCGTGAGTTGCACCCATTGCTTGCTGGCGATGTCCATCAGATAGATATCCGATGAGCCCGGCTCCCCCGGCCCATACTTTCTCACCCAGGCAAACGTCAGAAACTGCCCATTGGGCGACCAGTTCGGCGACACCGCATAGCCCTGGTCGGTCATGCGTTGCAGATTGGTGCCGTCGGCCTCCATCGTGTAAATCTGCGGCAGCCCCGTGCGGCCGCTGACAAACGCGATCTGCGCGTTCGTCTTCCGGTTCCAGACCGGAGAAACATCCGGCCCTTTGGCTGTAGTCATCAGGCGAAGGTTCGCGCCCGACGCATCGGCCACGTAAATCTCCGGCGCGCCCCCGCGCGAAGACGAAAATGCCAGCTTCATTCCGTCCCCCGACCAGGCCGGCGAAAGGTTCGTACCCCCCATGTGCGGGAAGCTCACCGTCCGGTTCAGGTCGAGTGAGTACATCATGATTTCCCACCCGGTCTTGGTCAGCGCGCTGAAGGCAATGCGGGAGCCGTCGGGCGAAATTCGCGGCGAGAGCGCGATCGAATTCAAATGCGTGAGCTGGTGCTGGTTCGAGCCGTCATAATCCATCGCCCAAATTTCCTTATGCCCGGTGCGGTCGCTGACGAAATAAATCTGGCTCTCGGCGATTCCCTGAATGCCTCCGCCCAGACGGAAGATGATTTCATCCGCGAATTTATGCGCCATGACCCGCGCCGCCGCATCGCTGGCCGCGTCGCCGTACTGCTTGCCCAGAATCTGCGGCGACTGAATGTTTTTCACGTCATACAGCCAGCCCTGCACGGTCAGCCGGCCATTGGTCACACCCAGGTTCCCGAATGCCAACATGGCGGCGTTGGGAGGCGGCGCGTTCCAGGCGAGAAAATTCACTTCCGGCGGCTGCCCCGGCGTCTGCAACGGATAGAAGCTCTTCGACACCAGTTCGACCACGCCCGAAACGTCGAGATCGTTCCACAATGTGTCGTTGAAAGTCTTCAACAACGCGCTGTTTTGCGGATCGGTGGTCGAAGGCTTGAAATCCGGAACCGCCAGGCGGACTTTTTCCACCCCCAGGCTCGTTCCGGTCTTGACCCAGTCCTGCGCAACGGGAATGGAAGGAAGAAAGAGGACAGCGGCAATGACAGCAGAGGCTGCGACCGCCGTCCGGATCCAGCGCCGTCGCCAGCGGATTGATCTTGCCTGAGAGTTCATCCCTTTTCCGGAGGAACGTACTCCGTACGACAATATCGTATCCCGATATGAACTCCTTCGCAAGTTTCCTTCCCCCGTCCCAGCCTTCATTTTCTGCTGTAGTCGAACCAGTACTCCACCGAAATCTTGCTTCCCGAATAATCGGGCGGCAGCGGCCCGAACGTATCAATACGCTGCAGCGCGCGCATCGCCGAAATATCCAGCGACGGCACCCCGCTCGACTGCTCGACTTGCACGTTCGTCGGATGCCCGTCGCGCACCACGTCAAACGTGATGTACACACGATTGGCCGTCGTAATCCGGGGATCCACCTCGTACTTTAGCCAGTTTTCCGCCACTTTCCGCTGGATCACCTGCACGTACCACGCATACTTCGTGCCGAAATCGCCACCCCCGCCGGTAATTCCAAATCCGCCCTTGGCGCCACCCGCGCTGAACGTCCCGTAAGGTCCGCTGACCGGCCCGCCCTCGCCAAACGCAACCTGGTTCGTCTCTTCTTCGGGCGCCGCCTGCGGTTTCTCCTTCGACGCGGTCTCCTGCTTCTTTGGCGGCTTGATCTTCGCGTTCTTGCCCTGAATTTCGATCGCGTCCGGAGCTTTCTCTTCAATCTTCGGCTGTGACTGCGTCAGCCCCCTCGATTCGTTGGCCAGCACATTCTGCGTCTGCGCCGGATTCGCCGGCAGCGGGATCGTGCTCACCAGCGTCGCCCCGATCGCTTGCCCACCCCCGCCTGATCCCCAACCTTCTCCGCTGGTCCGGTAGAACAGCATAGAGTAGACCAACAGCAGCGCGGTAAGCCCCACGTGCAGCCCCGCCGACCACGCCAGCGCGCGTCCCCAGCGGTCGTGCTCCAGGTAGATGTCAGCGCCTGCCGCCATTTTGCTCCAAGGGCTGGGTCACGATGCTGACGTTGGTGATTCCCGACTGCCTCACCGCATCCATGACCGTGGCAAAGGCACCGAACGGAACATTCTCATCCGCCCGCACAAAAATGGACTGATTGCGCGGGTCGCGAATCTTCTGCCGCAGCTTCGTCCCGATCTCGTTAATATTGATGGCGTCGTTGCCCAGAAAGACGCGCTGATCTTTGTTGATGGTGATCACCATCCGCTCTTCGGTGATCTGCTTGACCGTCCGCGTCTTCGGCACGCTGACGTCAATGCCCGACTGCAGCACCGGCGCCGTCACCATGAAAATGATCAGCAGTACCAGCACCACGTCCACCAGCGGAGTGATATTGATGTCGGCCAGCGCGGTTTGCGTGCGTCCGTTAGCCGTGGTGAACGCCATCAGCGCCTCGTCTCCGCCCCAACCGGCGACGAAGTCTGCGCCTGGCTGTGTTCGACCGCATTCAGCACTTCGAGCGCGAAATCGTCGCTGCGCGCCGCAAACTCGCGAATAGATGCGCCAATCAGATTGTAGGCCACCACCGCCGGAATCGCCGCCGCCAGTCCCGCGGCCGTCGTGATCAATGCCTCGGAAATTCCCGGAGCCACCGCCCTCAACGTGGCCGCGCCCGCAGTACCCAAGCCATGGAAAGCGTCAATAATGCCCCACACGGTGCCGAACAAGCCGACAAAGGGAGACACCGCCGCCGTAATCGCAAGCCACGGCACATTCCGCTCCAGCCGCGTGATTTCCTCCGACGCCCCGATCTGCATGCCGCGCTGAATCGCCGTCAGATTGCGCAGCGTGCCCACCGACGCCGCCTGCCGCTTGAGCTCCTCAAACCCGCCTTCAAAAACTCCCACCAGCGGGCTTGGACGAAACTGATCGGCCACGGCGGCAATATCCTGCAGCCGCTGCGCCTTGCGAAACGCCCGCACAAAGCGTCCGCTCTGCGCCCGCGCCCGCCGCAGCAGGCTCCATTTGGTCAGGATGATGGCCCAGGAAATCAGGCTGAATGCCAGCAGCGCCAGCAGCACCAGCTTGGCCACCGGACCGGAATTGGAAATCATGTCGACGACTTCGCCGCCGACGAACGCTGCCAGCAAGGGAAAAAAATGCATCGGGTTTTGGAGAACGCCTTTCCCGATTATAGATGAGGAAACTGCCCCTCCTGCCGCACGTACCCGATCCGGCAACGGAATTATCGTGGCCGGGACTTTGGGTGGCGCAGCGCTTTCAGCGCTGCGATTAGGCCATTTCTCTCCCGGAGGGCTTCAGCCCCTGAGGTACGTATCTTTCGAGTTCTTTCCATCGATCTTACTGCGCGCTCCGTGGATCCCTATTCGTGAACGCGAACTGCACCACCATTGAATCCAGATACGGCGAATCCAGCGGCGTGAAATGCAGATCCGTCACCTGGATCACCACATAAAACGAATCCACTTTCACGATCCGCTTGGCCTTGACCGGCACCGGCCCAAACCGGTCCGGATTCAGCCACCACAGATTATTCTTCGCATCGGCCGACGGTTCCGGCGAAGCCAGCAGCACGTTGCTGTAGATCAGGTAGCGCAGATCTTTGAGTTGTACTCTCCACGTGGTGATTTTTGTATCCCCAACCGGCCCCTGAGGCGTGATTTTGAGCTCGTAGCGATCGCGGCCGGCCGAGTCCTTGATTCGCTCGCGGTAGTCCGAATTCGCTGGCGTCAGTTTGACCGTAAAACTGTCCTCGGTCACATGCGTGGCGCCCTTCCGGAAGCTTTCCGCATAGATCGTCGGCTCTGCTGTCTGCGCCGCCAACGCTGCCGCCATCAGGATTATCCCCGCCAAAAACCGCGGCATCAGTTTCATCGAGATTTCACCCGCCCTTCCGGGTCCGGAGCCTGCGTGATGATCCGGTTCAGCGAAGTCATCAACCAATCGTTAAGCCCCTGCACCGCCCGGTTACTGCCACTCGCCAGCCGATTCACTTTCCGCCATAGCCACGGCCGTACCGCCGCATACCTGGCAAATCGCCCCTGCTGGAACCGGCCGTCTGCATCCACAAATTTCTCGAGCTCCGGAAAAGTGAAGTCGAATTCGTCGGAGATCGCCTTCACCGCCGAAAATTTCACTCCATGCGCCTGGGCCGCGCGCCATACCGCAGCCGCCTCCATGTCCACCAGTTGGGCGCCGTAGGAATCCCGAAGCTGCGCCTTCTGCGCTGGACTCGCCACCGACCCGAAAGTAACCAGAACTCCCTCGCCTTCGCCCAGATTTATCCGGCTGCCATCGCTCGCATCAATCACCTGCGCCGGCTGCACCAGGTCGCCGGCCTTCAGCTTGGGATCGAGCGCTCCGGCGAATCCCACCGAGTAGATCACCGTCGGCGCATAGAGCTGCATCATGGCCACTGCCGCCCGCCGCGCCGCCTCCTTGCCGATTCCGCCGCAGACCAGCACCACAGCGATGTCGTCCTCCAGGAAACGAAAACTCCGCCCGCCATGCTCCCTGTCGTTGCCCCTCCATCTCCGCAACTTCATCAGCGGACGCACTTCCCGCTCCATCGCCGCCACGATCCCGACTTTATACATATCCATTTGCCCGGAACCATTCCACCGCCCGCCGCAGAGCATCTTCCACTGGCACGATTTTCCATCCCAGCTCACGCTCGGCCTTGTCGGAGCTGGCAAACATTTTCTTCCTGCCCATGCGCACGGTGTCTACCGTCGCGCGCGGCTCACGCTTCAGGATTCCGCCGGTAATAGCTTCGTCCACCACTCCCGCGGCAAAGGCGAAAACGTACGGCAGTTTGATCGTGGGAGAAGGCAGGCCGGTGATGTGGCTGAGTTTGTCCAGAATCTGCTTCAGGGTCAGGTCTTCCCCGCCTAAGATGTAGCGCTCACCCGACTTTCCCTTCTCGAGCGCCGCGACATGACCGCGCGCGCACTCGCGCACGTCCACCAGATTCAGCCCGGTCTCGACGTAGGCGGGAAATTTCCGCTTGAGAAAATCCAGCACGATCCGCCCGGTCGGCGTCGGCTTTACATCCTGTTCGCCGATTGGCGTCGTCGGATTCACCGTCACCACATGCATCCCGCTGCGGCCGGCTTCCAGCGCAATCTGCTCGGACATGAACTTTGACCGCTTGTAGTGTCCGATCATATCCGCGAGTGACACCGGAGAGTCCTCATCCGCCGGCGAGCCGTCGCCTGTGAATCCGATGGTCGCTACGCTCGAAGTGTGCACCACGCGCTGCACACGGATTTTTCGGGCAGCTTCCAGGATGGCGCGAGTGCCATCAACATTGGAACGGTACATCTCGTCGGGATCGCGCACCCAGAGCCGGTAATCAGCCGCCACGTGAAACACGGTGTCGCATCCGGACATGGCTTTTTCCAGAGACGCGGCGTCGCGCAAATCGCCGACCGCCGTTTCCGCTCTAAGCCCTTCCAGATTGCGCAGGTTGCTGGTAGAACGGGTCAGCAGGCGCAGCTCCGCGCCCTGTTCGGAAAGAACGCGCGCAACATGGGAACCAAGAAATCCGGTGGCGCCAGTGACGAAAGCAAGCATTCCTCGTTAAATCTTCCAGAGCTTGTTGTAGGCTAGCTGGGCTATTCTCTCGGTTCGTGCTCTAATCTGTTCCAGCCCCCATTCTTCCGCCGCCTCAATTTCCGCTTCGAGCGGAAACTTCGCCTGCTTGAGAATCCGCTTCTTCTCGGAGAACGGCCTGTTGCTCAGAGAAGAGTTCATCCCTTGCGACACAAGGATCAGATTCCCGAGCTGTCCTGCCACTATCTCGCTTATAAGGCCAGCGCCAATCTCGCTTTGCGGGACCAGGTGTTCGATTGTCATTTTTCCGTAGTCCACTACTTGGCCTGAGTTCCGGCTCTTTTCTATTGTGGCGAGGATGTAGCGAACCAGGCCGCGCTGCTTAGTAAGGCTCTCGGTGTAGAGTACTTCCTGGAAGAGCGCTTTCACCTCGTCCAGTGAGGGCACCCTATCACGCAACTTTTGCTTCAGTTCGGAGATGACAGAAAGGGCGGCCTCCATTGTCGTGCTTTCGCACAGCCTCCGTCCCAGCGAGGCATACATGCCAGAGATCCCCCCAGATGATCGCTGCGATGTAACCGCCGTAAAAAGAAAGTGGAACTTCTCTATGGCGACAAGTGCGTCCTCAAGCTGGCGTTTCTTTATCCTCCCGGCCTTGTAGGCCCGAACCAAAGAAAGCACACAGGGTGTCTGCTGTTGCACTCTGAAGAGTTGGAGGGCCTCGAGGCTATCCGCCACTCCCTGTTCGTTCTTAGACCACTTTCCGTAGGAAATCTCGTGAATCGACCGATACAAGCTGGAATCGGAGACTAGGTCGGCTAGGAACTGCCCGCACTCGTCTTTGCCGATACGCCGCTTTATCTCCTTGAACAGGCTCTTCGCTGGCAGGTAGTCGTACCTCGACAGCCAAAAGTGGTGCATGAACGTGTCCGTGTCCAAGTCGGAGGAAGACCCCTCAATCGTCTCCAGGATTCGCTCCCACTTGACTTTGGGCTGGTCTACCGATGCGCTGCTGACCTTAAGGTGTTTCGTGACATGGTTTTTTACGAGGTCCGTGAGGCTGAGGTCCTTGCCCCTAGTGTTTAGCGTCTCGAAGATAATGTAGGCATCATCTTCGTTGTCGAGCTTCACAAGGATCACCTTGAGCTCGAGAACAGTATCCCTCATCTCGACCAGCCTCTTGCAAATGGCCTGATCTACCTTCTCAGCCCCAGGCCCGAGCGCTGCTCGAATAGCCCCCTCTTCCTCATCGACGAGGCGACGAAACTGCTCAAAGGCGCTCTTCAGGTTTTGTTCTTCCCGCATAACCTCGACGGGAACATCGGGAGATCCCCATTTTAAGATGTGGTCCTGCAGAAAAGGGTATGAGGTTTCTGTCGAAAGTATGAACTCGTCTTTGTTGTCAATGTTCTTCCGGTCAATCAGCCCGTGAATACCCCTGGCTAGATCCTCGAAGCCGGCTTTCTTGAGCTGGTTTCGTAGGACAGCAAGAAAGATCGTGATTGTGGTAAGGCGCTGCTGCCCGTCCACTACGCCGTACCGCTGGCTCCCCTCTTTGAAAACAACCATTGAGCCGATAAAGTAGTCGCGCAGCTTGCCTTTGATGATGTCATCCCAGAAGTCCTGAATGTTTTCGTGGGTCCAAGAGAAGGGACGCTGGAATCTTGGGATACGGTAGTAGCCCGAAGAGAGCAGGTTTCGAATGTCCTGATCGGTGGATTCGATCTTCATCTGTTGCTTCCGATTCTTATGGGGGTAGTTTCACACGCCGGTTAGGTTACCTCTCACTTTTCCCCGCCATCACCTTCCCATACGTCGTCAGCGCCAACAGCGGGAAATACTGCCGATAGAGGTGATACATCAGGTAGAACACGCGCGGAAATCCCGTGCCCGTGAAGAACGCCTCATCCCACGATCCGTCTTTCTTCTGCGTCCGCAGCAGGTAGGCAATGCCCCGAGCAACCGAATCGCTGCGCAGATCGTTCGCCGCCAGCAACCCCAGAATCGCCCAGGCCGTCTGCGAAGGCGTGCTGTCGCCCTGCCCGCGCAGCGTCGGATCGTCGTAGGAGCCGACTGTCTCGCCCCAGCCGCCGTCCGCGTTCTGCACCATGCGCAGCCATTCTGCGCCCTGCTGGATGCAGGGTTCGTGCAGATCCATCCCGATTGCTTCCAGCCCGCGCAGCACCAGTGCCGTGCCGTAGATATAATTCACGCCCCAGCGCCCGAACCAGCTTCCATCGGGCTCCTGCTCCTGGCGGACGAACTGAATCGCTTTCTTCACCGCCGGATGATTCTTGTCATAGCCGTAAGTCGCCAGCATCTCCAGGATGCGCCCGGTGATATCCACGGTCGGCGGATCGAGCATGGCGTTGTGATCGGCAAACGGAATGTATTGGAAGATCATGCGGTCGTTGTCTTTGTCGAACGACGCCCAGCCGCCGTTCTTGCACTGCATGGAGAAGATCCAGTCAATCGCCCGCTGCACCGACTCGC
>JBBIPV010000009.1:0-227928 GCA_037442635.1 Terriglobales bacterium
GAAGCACTCCTCAAGATGAGATCTCCCAACCCGTAAGGGATAAGAAGGGCCCAGGTAGACTACCTGGTTGATAGGCGGGAAGTGGAAGCGCAGTAATGCGTGCAGCTTACCCGTACTAATCGCCCGTTCGGCTTGACCATAAAATTTACTCGGTGCAGAAAAAGCTCCTAGCCATTAGCTCTTAGCTTTTAGCTAGAACCTGAGCAGAAGTGAGAAAGATGCTTGGAGCTTTGCGCCGACGAAAAGCCGAAGTAATACACGTGGTTGAAATCGGAAATAAGCAAGATGAAAGTAAGCCACACCCAATCTATTCAGTTGTGAGGTATCGAACCTCGCGATCTTTGAGAATCTTGCTCTTGGCTTTTGGCCTTTAGCTCTTGGCTCAGCTTTGCTGGGTTTCGGCTGACGGGCCGAAGTTGAGAGACGAAAGTTTGCAGCTGTTGTGCAGTTGGGTGGAGCAATAGCTCCTCGACAGGCGCGACATAGCTAAAGGCCAAGAGCCAATAGCCAAACGCTGCTTCGCTTTGTCGGTGATCTTACCGCGGGGGATCCACCCGTTCCCATCCCGAACACGGAAGTTAAGCCCCGCTGGGCCGATGTTACTGCACGCGAAAGTGTGTGGGAGAGTAGGTCGTTGCCGGCATAAATAAAGGCCACGTTCAGAAATGAGCGTGGCCTTTTCCGCTTTTGGATAATATGGGATTACATCACCTGCAACTCTGCCGTGACGGAGCATACTGCTTGCAAGTCCCTAGAAGGCGTTTGGGACACCTCTAGCCTGTGTCGTAAGGTGACTCGCCTTCGATTGCCTTTCTTTATCACACTCCGGACACCAACAAATTTCCTTGCTACCGCTTTCAAACTCCCGATGAGGACCGGTGCTGCGGCCCACGTGCCTCGGTCCAGCACATTTCCAGCATTGATCCGCAGCATTCCATTTCATTTGCAAACCACAATGCTTACAGAGTCGGTCGATCATTCGCTTCGTCACGGGACCCTCGCGCTAACCGAAACGGACACCTATCGCAGCTTGTACACAACGGTTTTCGGCTTGCCGAGGACTCCCGTGCATCCGGAGCTGTCCGCTCTCGGGCCGGGACTGGAAATCATCACCACGCTACGGTCCATCTTGTTGATGATGTACAAATCCTTCTCGCAAGGCTCAAACTGATCTTCCATATCAGCGGTGATCTGCTGAGCACTCCAGCTCCTCACCGGTAGGACTTCGATGTTCGTAATCGACTTCCCGAAAAGGTTGTGCGTTGCTGATTTCATGCAGACGTTCATCTTCTTAATACACCTGATTGCAGTGTGTACTTCCATCGCCTTCTCGGAAGAATCCTGCGGCGTCCACTTTTCGCCCCATGCCGTCACCTCGTCACTCCCGTCGCCGTACGGACCGTACCAGCAAAACGTCGTCTCTTGATCGCAAGGATCGTGTTTGCTTCTTTGGCCAGAACTCAGAGCGCTAAGAGACAACAAACAAAACATGGCCGCTAGTTTCATGCGGTTGCTCCTATACGACGATGCGGAGTCACGAGAGTCGTAGGCTACATCTCGGCATTGACCCCGAGCGTCTGAATTATACGTTGGGCACCCCCTTCTCGCGCCTTTGCAAGAAGGGGGAATTCCTCCGACTCCCCTCCGTTGCATACAGACTTGCGGAGCGCAGCTCACATATCCCTCGACTTCGCTCGGGATTTCGGCTGCGGGCTCCCGCTTCGCTCACGCCCGCAAAGCGCCTCAAGAGATCCCTCACAAAGAACGTTCGGGATTTCGGCAGAAGGCTCCCGCGTCGCAAAGATCGCGACGCTCACGCCTTCTAAGCGCCTCAAGTTAAGCCCCGCTGGGCCGATGTTACTGCACGCGAAAGTGTGTGGGAGAGTAGGTCGTTGCCGGCATAAATAAAGGCCAGTCTGAGAAATCAGATTGGCCTTTTCCTTTTGTTCACAGAATTCAACTGCTTGCGGGAATTAAGATCGTTTCGTCCGCCGCAACGTGGACGACATTCAAGAAAGGCCCCCATGAGCAGAGTCAAAGTCGCGGCTTTTTCCGTTTCCCTCGACGGCTACGGCGCCGGGCCCCGGCAAGACCTCCAGAATCCCCTCGGCGTGCGCGGCACCGAGCTGCACAACTGGTTTTTTCACACGGAAGTCTTCAAGAAGCTCCAAGGTCAAAGCGGCGGGACCACCGGGGTGGACAACGATTTTGCCGCGAAATCCTTCGAGAATGTCGGCGCCTGGATCCTGGGACGCAACATGTTTGGTCCGGTGCGCGGCCCATGGTCAGACGATTCGTGGAAAGGATGGTGGGGCGCCAATCCTCCGTACCACACGCCCGTTTTTGTGCTCACCCACCACCCGCGCGCTCCCCTTGTGATGGAAGGCGCCACCACTTTCTATTTCGTCACCGATGGACCGAAGTCCGCCCTGAAGCAGGCGAAACAAGCGGCCGGCGGCAAAGACGTTCGCGTCGGGGGTGGCGTGTCGGTCCTTCGCCAGTATCTGACCGCCGGCCTGATTGATGAAATGCATTTAGCCTTCTCGCCGGTGCTGCTGGGCGAAGGCGAAAGTCTTTTTTTCGACGTCAATCTCCGCCAGCTTGGATTCGAGACCGTGCGCACCGTTTCCGGAGAAAACGCAACCCACGTTTTGATCGAGAAGAAATAGCGCGATTTGGCCGCAGCGGATTATCTCGCTGCTTCGGCCTGCAGCTCCACCGACTTGAGAAAATCGCGCATCTGTTCGAAGTCTTCGGGCAGCATCTTGTCGAAATGGATGCCGTTGCCGACCTGGGGGTCGCAGGTCACGGCGTGGCCCATGATGAGCAGGGTGTCTTCCAGTTGCAGCTTGAGTTCAAGGCGGGTGCCGGCGGGAAAGGGGAAAAGGGATTCGACGTAGCATCCGCCCAGGCTGAGGTCGGAGGTGGAGCAATGGACGGGAGCGCCGCCGTCTTCCGGGGAGATTTCAACTGGTACGCTGACTTTGAATCGCGGGTGCTCGCGGCGTTCGACGGGCATGGTCCGGCCTCGTTAGAACCCCGGACCCACAGGCAAAGTATAAAGCGGGGAAGGCGCGGCGCGATGTGACTTAGGGACCGTGCAAGATGACGACAGTACCAAATCGGGGCGGTACCGCTATGGGAAAAAGAAAGTCCCCATTTCTCGCGCAAAGAGCGCGCAAGAAATGGGGCACCCGGCTGGTAGGAAGTTAAAATCCCCACCCTCTCGCAAAGAACGCGAGAAGGGTGGGGCACCCGCGGACAAGTTACTGCGCCGGGTTGCCGCTCGAGGCGGGAGTCGTCAGGGTCTCGGCGGTGGCTTCGGGCGTCACGGGATTGATCTTCACCGTGTCGAGAATTTTCTCGAGGCGGCTGAAGACTTTGTCGCGGTCCACATGCTTGATGAGGCCGTCGGACGAGGCGACGGTGGTCACGTTCAGAGCAAACTCGTAGCAGGCTCCATTCTGGTAGATATGGAAGTATTTGGAGTCACTCTGGCGCGTGCCTTCGCCGGAGACGGCTTCGGTGGCGCGGAGTTCCATGTCGCCGAGGAGCAGCTTCGAGTTGGAAGCGGGCTCGGTAGACGGCACGGGGTCCGCGGAAGCCTTCACCGCAGGCTGTTCGACTGCGGGTGCGGGCTGCGTCGCGACCGGCTGCGCAGGTTGAGAGTCGGACGCGGCCTCAGTCGATGCAACCGAAGCCGCGGAGCCGGCTTCGGGCTTGGCTTCGCTCTTGCCGTCGGTTTGCGCTTCGACCTTAGCTTCTGACTTCACTTCGGGCTTCGCCTCAGGCTGGACGTTCATTTTGGCATCCATCTTTGATCCAACCCCCATGGATCCGTCTACCTTGGGCATGGGCACGGCGAACTCGTTGCATTGTTCGGCGGTGAGATTCCTGTGGACGCTCACGTTGAAGAACGCGGACGAGAAGTCGGTGTTGGCGAAACTGGTCTCGGGCAGTTCGACGGCCGCCAGGGCGACACCGCCGGGCTGAACGAAGTTCATCGGGACAGGACTGGAAGTCAGGAGATCGGCGGCAGCGTTGCCGGTCTCAATGGCGTAGCGGCGCGGATATTCGAACGTGACGCCGTAGGTTTTGTCGGTGTAGTTCACGGTCGCAGGTTTCTTGTGCGCGACTTTCTTCGGCGCCGGCTTGCTGTCGGACGGCACGGTGGCCGAGGACACCGGGACGAGCGGGCTCTGCGGCTGTGTAACGGGAATCTGGTTGTTAGAACTTACGGGCTTCGGCTTCTCGCTGGAGCAGCCGACGGTTACGGAGCAGACGATGAGCACAGCCGCGAAAACGAGCGGGCCGGCAGTTCTGCCCCAGGCTAGCGAACGAGTTTCTGCGATGTTGCGCAATGCGTTGATGCGATTCATGGTTGTCACCCCCTGCCGACTAGCGGCGCTATCGGAGAATGCACGGGCCGGGCCAGAAGCGCGGGCATTGATTCAGCGGGGGTTAGCGGTGCGTGCGAGGGCGAGGCACGTGGGGCGCGGGACACGATGTGGAGGGAGGGACACACGAATCGGGAGACGCAGGTATGCTTAAGCGTGCGCCTGCAGGAGTTCCTTGATGACTAATGATTTTTCGGTCGGAATGATCGTGCAGCATGTGCTGGTGCTCTTTCTGATTGTGGTGACGCCGCTGTGGGATTGGTATGAGATTCCGCGGCTGAAGGCAAGCACGGCGCCGCGGAAGAAGATCCGTTTCTACGGGAAGATCGTGGCGGCATCGTGGATCTGCGCGCTGGTGGCGGCGCTGACGATTGGAGTCGTCGCGGTGTTCACCGTGCAAATGGCGCCAGGAGAGGCTGGGTGGCTGGGGGCCGGGTCACGCGGCGGAACGGCGATCAAGGGAATTGCGGTTGGGATGCTGATTGCGATTTTGCTGCCGGCGGCGCTGGCGTTGCGCAGTCAGAAGATCCGGGAGAAGGCCGCGAAGGCGGCAAAGAAGCTGGCGTTTCTTTTGCCCTCAACCGGGGAGGAACGGCGATGGTGGTGGCTGATCTGCATTACGGCGGGGATCTGCGAGGAAGCGGTGTATCGGGGTTTCCTGCTGCACTACCTGCACGTGCTGCCGTTTCATTTGAGCGTGACGTGGGCGCTGGGAGTGGCGTCGGTAATTTTTGGAATTGGGCATCTGTATCAAGGCGTGGGAGGCGCGGTGCAGACGGCGCTGATCGGGCTGGTGCTCGGGGCGATGTTTCTGGTGACCGGGAACCTGCTGCTTCCGATCGTGGTGCATGTGCTGCTGGATCTGCGCGTGCTGGCGCTGCTGCCGGAGGGATTTGAGAAGATGGTGGAGTGACCAGGAACGTAAAAATCCCCACCCTTCGACAAGCTCAGGGCAAGCTTTCTCGCGTGAAGCGCGCGAGAAATGGGGCACCCGGCTCTCTTCGGGACTGATAGTCCCTTATAATCAAAAGATTCTCTATGGCCGCCGTTCTTGACAGGATTATTGCGGCTACGCGGGCGCGGGTGGCGGAGGCCAGGCGCGCAGCGGATGTGCGCACGCTGGAGCGGCGGGCGGAACAGCACGTCCCGCGCGGGTTTCGGCGGAGTCTCGTGGAGAAAAGCCGAAGCGGCGTGGCGGTGATTGCGGAGTTGAAGAAGGCGTCGCCGTCGAAGGGGCTAATTCGGGCGGAGTTTCGTCCGGCGGAGCTGGCGCGGGAGCTGGAAGCGGCGGGGGCGGCGGCGCTTTCGGTTTTGACGGATGAAGAATTCTTTCTGGGGTCGCTGGAGAATTTGCGGGCGGCTTCGGCGGCGGTTGCGATTCCCTGTCTGCGCAAAGACTTTATTGTGGATGAGTTTCAGCTGATTGAAGCGCGGGCGAATGCGGCCGACGCGGTGTTGCTGATTGTGGCGGCATTGAGTGCGCGCGAGCTGAGTATGCTGGTGACGGCGGCGCGCGAGCGCGGGCTGGATGTTTTGTGTGAAGTGCATGATGGCAATGAGTTGCAGTCGGCGCTGGATGCGGGCTGCGATCTGATTGGCGTGAACACGCGCGATCTGCGGACGTTTCAGGTGAGTCTGGAGACGGCATTTGCTTTGGCTGGGACCTTTCCGGCTGGGGTGGTGCGGGTGGCGGAGAGCGGGATTCGGTCGGCGGAGGATGTGGCGCGGTTGCGGGCGGCGGGGTATGACGCGTTCCTGGTGGGTGAGTTGCTGATGCGGGCTGCGTCTCCCGGGGCGGCTCTGCGGGAGTTGATGCGAGTACCGAGTGGCGAGGAGCGGGTGCCGAGTGAGGGCTGAGCATTTTGCTCGTGGCTAGAGAAAGCAGGTTCCTCACCGCCGCTTCGCGCCGGTTCGGAATGACAAGCGATGGTGTTTAACTGACGACTGACCGCTGACAACAGTTCTTATGACCTGGGTGAAGATTTGCGGGATGACGAATCTGGAAGACGCGCTCGTTGCCGTCGAGGCCGGGGCGGATGCGGTGGGGTTCGTGTTTTATGAGAAGAGTCCGCGGTGCGTGAGTGTGGAGATGGCGCGGGAGATTGTGGCGAAGCTGCCGGGGAGTGTGGAGAAGGTGGGAGTTTTCGTGGGAGGGGCTTTCGAGAGTATCACCGAAATGTTGCGACTATCCGGGCTGACGGTGGCGCAGATTTATCCGCGCGGGTCTCTCGTATTGACAGATGATTCCTTAAGAGATTTTCCGTTTCGTGTGATTCCGGCGATCTCGGCAGCAGCAGTTGATGAGAACGAGATATCCGGTTTCTACGCGTCGCGCGACGCAGGAGATCGGGTTGTCGCGATGCTTATCGACTCGGGGAATTCGGAGCGCCCGGGCGGTACCGGGGAGAGGTTTGACTGGCAGGAGATGGCCGGGCTGGCACACGGAACTGGCTCAAGGCTTGTGGTCGCGGGGGGATTGAACCCGGAGAATGTCGGCGACGCGATCGAGACGCTTCATCCCTGGGGCGTGGACGTGTCTTCTGGTGTGGAAGAGCGGCCTGGGAAGAAGGATCCGGAGAAGGTGCGGGCGTTTGTGCGGGCGGTGCGGGAGGCCGACCGGAAGGTTTCGTAGCAGAGGGGATGCGGGAGAGGACAGCAGGTTCCTCACCGCCGCTTCGCGCCGGTTCGGAATGACAAGGGTTTAAACACTACCGACGATGGCTTAGAGAGTATGGCGACTGTTCCACGAACTACGAAAGTCAAAGTCCCCACTTCTCGCGCACAGAACGCGCGAGAAATGGGGCACCCTCATGTTTCTTCTGCCCGTTCTGCGCGGCTGAATGAGCCGGGGCGGTTTGGGGTTTATGGCGGGCGGTATGTGCCGGAGACTTTGATGGCGGCGCTCGAGGAGTTGGAGCGCGCGTATGAGAAGGCGAAGCGGGATAAGAAATTTCAGGCGCGGCTGGAGGAGTTGCTGCGGACGTATGCGGGGCGTCCGACGCCGCTGTTTTTTGCGCGGCGGCTGACGGAGAAGCTGGGTGGGGCCAAAATTTATCTGAAACGCGAAGATCTGCTGCACACCGGGGCGCACAAGATCAATAACTGCCTGGGACAGGGGCTGCTGGTCGAGCGGATGGGCAAGCATCGCGTGATTGCGGAGACGGGCGCGGGACAGCATGGCGTGGCGACGGCTACCGTGTGCGCGCTGCTCGGGTTTGAATGCGTTGTCTACATGGGCACCGAGGACATGCGGCGGCAGGAGTTGAACGTGTTCCGCATGCGGCTGCTGGGAGCGGAGGTGCGCGGGGTGTCTTCGGGATCGTGCACACTCAAGGATGCGATCAATGAGGCCATGCGCGACTGGGTCACGAACGTGCGGACGACGCACTATTTACTGGGGAGTGTGCTGGGGGCGCATCCGTACCCGACCATGGTGCGTGATTTTCATCGGGTGATTGGGCGAGAGGCGCGGGCGCAGATTCTGAAGGCTGAGGGGAAGTTGCCGGCAGCGATTATTGCGTGCGTGGGCGGAGGATCGAATTCGATTGGGATTTTTTACGACTTTCTTAAAGACAAGAAAGTTCGGCTCATTGGCGTGGAGGCGGGCGGGCGCGGGGAAGCGCTGGGAGATCATGCGGCGCGGTTTCGGGGAGGATCGCCTGGTGTGCTACAGGGGACGTATTCGTATGTGCTGCAGGATTCAGGCGGGCAGATTGCGCTGACGCATTCGGTTTCGGCGGGGCTGGATTATCCGTCGATTGGGCCGGAACATGCGGCGTTGCGCGATGCGGGGCGGGCGGAGTATGTTCCGGCGTCCGATGCGGAGGCTTTAGAAGCGACCACGCTTTTGGCGCGGACGGAAGGAATTATTCCGGCGCTGGAGTCGGCGCACGCGGTGGCGGAAGTGGTGAAGCGGGCTCCTCGCATGAAGAAATCCGAGATCGTGATTGTGAATGTTTCGGGACGGGGCGATAAGGATGTGGGGATTTTGCGGGAGAATTTGAAGATCGATTCGTGACGGGCCGCGATTGCGGGTGGATTCAGCGCAGGGCTGCTGGTGGGAATTCCCGTTTGCGCCGGCTCCGGCTTACGCGAGCACGAGGTCCTTCGACTGCGGTTGTGCTTCGCTTTCAGCGAAGCACAATCCTCGCTCAGGATGACAGATTGAGCAAAGATGCCTTTGACTTTTCATAAGAAGCCGGCGCTGGTGGCGTATGTGACGTGCGGGGATCCGGATCTCGCGACGACGCGGGAGATTGTGCTGGCGGCGATTGGCGCGGGCGCGGACGTGATCGAGTTGGGCGTGCCGTTCAGCGATCCGGTGGCGGATGGGCCGGTGATTCAGCGGGCGAGCGAGCGGGCGCTGAAGCATGGGACTTCACTGGCGCAGGTTTTGACGCTGGCGGCGGAGATTCGGGAGCATGCGCAATCCACGGGGCTGATTGTGTTTTCGTATCTGAACCCGATTTTGCGGATGGGGATGGAGAAGTTCTGCAAAGTCGCGCGGGCGGCGGGCGTGGACGGCGCGCTGGTAACGGATTTGCCGGTGGAGGAGGCGGGAGAATACTTGCGGGCGATGCGGGGGCATGATTTAGCTCCGGTGTTTCTGGCGGCACCGACGAGTCCGGATGAAAGGCTCAAGAGAATTGCCGAGGCTTCGCGCGGATTTGTGTATGCTGTGTCGCGAACGGGAGTGACGGGCGCGCGGCAGCAACTGGCCGACGACGCGCGGAAGCTGGTGAAGCGGTTAAGGCGCGTGACCAAGCTGCCGGTCGCTTTGGGATTCGGGATTTCGACGGCGGAGCAGTTTGCCGAGGTTGGCGAATTTGCGGACGCGGTCGTGGTCGGCAGCGCGATTGTCGAGACGATTGAGCGTAATCGCGGGCGGGAGGCGGCGGCGGTGGGGGAGTTTGTGAAGGATCTGACATCCGTCAGCTCATCAGCTGCCGCGCTCTGACGATTCGTCGGAAACGGAATAAAGAGTCAAAAGCCCCACCCTAGCCGCAAAGACCGCGGCTAGGATGGGGCACCCGCAGTGAGGTATTGCTGAGCCGGTGATAGAGTCAAAATCCCCACGTCTCAAAAGCGAGACGTGGGGCACCCAGAGTGTCATGGATATTGAAGACTGGCGGAAGAAGATTGATGAGCTCGACTGCCGGCTCGTGGAATTGCTGAGCGAGCGGACCAAGGCAGCGCTTGCGATCGGCAAGATCAAGCGCGAGAGAAAAATGCCGGTGTACGAACCGGAGCGCGAACGGGAGGTCTTCGACAATGTCCAGGCGGCGAACCAGGGACCGCTGCGGGGCCCGGACCTGGTGCGGATTTATGAGCGCATCATTGACGTGATGCGGACGATACAAAAGGAAGAGATTGTGACGGAACGCGCGATAGCGGATAGCGAGACGGAGCTGGATTCGGATGTGAATGATTGAGGGCGGGTGAGAGGTTGAGTGACTTGCTCGTGGACGGGAAAAGCAGGTTCCTCGCTTTGCTCGGAATGACAAGTCGCTTCAAGTCAGAAGCCAGTGGAGAGAAGCTGAGAGATACCTATGATTGTTGCCATGCAGGAAGGCGCCGAGGAGGCGCTGATTCAGCAGGTGATTGAGCACCTGGTGAAGATGGGATTTGAAGTGCACCGCTCGACTGGGGCGCGAATGACCGTGCTCGGCGCAGTCGGGTCGGGGATTGATTTTGACATCCGCATCCTGGAGTTGCTGCCGGGGGTGCAGGAGGTCCATCGCATCAGCTCGCCGTACAAGCTGGCGGGGCGGAGTTTTCGGCCGGAGGGGACGATTGTTCAGCTGGCGAATGGGATTGGCATTGGCGGGAATGAAGTTGTCGTGATGGCGGGGCCGTGCTCGGTGGAGTCGCGCGAGCAGTTGTTCAGTACGGCTGAGGCGGTGGCGAAGGCTGGCGCAAAAGTCTTGCGGGGCGGGGCGTTTAAGCCGAGGAGCTCTCCGTATTCGTTTCAGGGGCACGGCGAAGAGGCACTGAAGCTGCTGCGCGAGGCGGGAGAGAAATTTAGGCTGTTGGTGATCAGCGAGGTGATGGAGATCTCGCAGATTGCGATGATGCTGCCGTATGTGGACATTCTGCAAGTGGGCGCGCGCAATATGCAGAACTTCAATCTGCTGCGCGAGATCGGGAAAGTGCGCAAGCCGGTGCTGCTGAAGCGCGGGATCGCGGCGACTTTGGAAGAGTTGCTGCTCTCGGCCGAATACATCATGGCGGGTGGGAACTACGATGTGATTCTGTGCGAGCGCGGCATTCGCACGTTTGAGACTTATACGCGGAACACGATGGATATTTCGGCGATTCCGATCATTCACAAGCTGTCGCATCTGCCGATGACGGCCGATCCGTCGCATGGGACCGGACGGCGCGACAAAGTTGCGCCGATGGCGCGGGCTTCGGTGGCAGCGGGGGCGGATGCGCTGCTGATCGAAGTGCATTGTAATCCGGACAAGGCGCTGTCGGACGGAGCGCAGTCGCTGTTTCCCGACCAGTTCGCCAAATTGATGGATGAGCTGCGGATGATTGCGCCAGCAGTGGGACGCAAGATCGGGTAGTTGCAGGCGCAGCGTTGCTGCTGGACGGGAAAGCAGGTTCCTCGCCGCCCGGTTCGGAATGACAAGGCTTGGTTTGCAATTTCCCCATTCATAAATTTCCAATTTCTCAATTCGCTTATGGCGATTCGGCAAATCACGATCATTGGCACCGGGCTGATTGGCGGGTCGCTGGGGCTTGCCCTGAAGAAGCGGAAGTTTGCCGGACGGATTGTCGGGTGCGACCATCCGGGAACGCTCGAAAAAGCGAAGATGTGCGGCGCGATTGACGCCGGTTCGCCGAATTACTCAGACGCAGTGCACGGGAGCCAGGTGGTGGTGCTGGCGGCTCCGGTGCTGGCGATTGTGGATTTGATTGAGCGGGTCGGGCCGGCGCTTTCGGCGAAGGCACTGCTGACCGACGTGGGCAGCACGAAAGCTTTGGTCGTGGAGCGGGCTGCGAAAGTGTTTGGGAAGAATGTGGGGAAACGGTTTCTGGCGGGGCATCCGATGGCGGGGAAAGAGTTGTGCGGGGTGGAGTACGCGGATGCGGATTTGTTTCAGAATGCGGTGTGGTTCCTGACTCCGCTGCCGGGCCAGAATCTGAACGAAGGATTGTTTGCCGAGTATGCCGGATGGCTGGACCAGATTGGGGCGCGGATTGCGATGCTGCCGGCCGAGGAGCATGACCGGCTGTGCGCGTGGATCAGCCACGTTCCGCAGATGATTTCGACGGCGCTGGCGGCTGCGCTAGTGGAGGAGTTTGGCGCGGAGGCTCCGCTGCTTCCGGCGGGCGGGAGGGCGCTGCAGGAGATGACGCGGATTTCGGCGAGTCCGTATTCGATGTGGCGGGATGTGGCGATCAGCAACAAGAAAAATCTTGAGAAGGCGCTGTGGAAAGTGGAGCAGCGGCTGGCGCACATCCGGGAGAACCTGGCGACGCGGGAACTGGCGGAGGAGTTTGAGCAGGCGCACGAGTTGAGGAAGATACCGAGGAAGAGGAAATAGAGCGATTGAGAAATTGAGTAATTTGGTAATTGAGTAATTGAAAAGGCAGGCATATCGCCGTTAAGGTTTTCAATTACCCAATTACCAAATTTCCCAATTACTCAATTTCCTTCTAGAATTTCTTCGCTATGAATAAAGTTGTGGCCAGTGCGGATGAGGCCATCCGCGACGTGTTTGACGGCGCGACGATCATGATCGGCGGCTTCGGGCTGTGCGGCATGCCGGAGAACCTGATTCGGGCGCTGGCACGCAGGGGTACGAAGAACCTGCGGACAATCAGCAACAATGTTGGCATTGACGGCGTGGGCAACGGGCTGCTGCTCGCGGCGGGGCAGATCGCGCATCACATCGGCACCTATGTTGGCGAGAACCGACTGCTGGAGGAGATGGTGCTGCAGGGCCGGATCAAGCTTGATCTGGTTCCCCAGGGGACGTTTTCGGAGCGCATTCGCGCCGGGGGCGCGGGGATTCCGGCGTTTTACACGCCCACCGGCGTCGGGACCGTCGTTGCCGAGGGTAAAGAGACGCGCGAGTTTGATGGGCGCCTGTTTGTGATGGAACGCGGGCTGACGGCGGACTTCGCGTTTGTAAAGGCGTGGAAGGGGGACCGCGAGGGGAATCTGATTTATCGCAAGACGGCGCGGAATTTTAATCCGATGATGGCGACGGCGGCGAAGATCACGATTGCGGAAGTCGAGCATCTGGTGAAAGTTGGAGAGCTGGAACCGGACCAGATTCATACGCCGGCGATCTATGTGAAACGGATTTTTCAGGGCGAGTTGTATGAGCGGAGGATTGAGCGGCGGACGGTGCGGAAGGCGGCTTCGTAACACATTTGTCATTCTGAGCGAAGCGAAGAACCTTTGCACTTTGCCGTAGGCGAGAGAAATGCATAGGTCCGTCGCTTCGCTCAGGATGACAAGGCAGGAAAGAAGATGACAAAACCGACGAAAGATCCCGACAAGCGCGAACGGATTGTGCGGCGGATTGCGCGGGAGCTGCGCGATGGGTTTTATGTGAACCTGGGCATTGGGATGCCTACGCTGATTGCGAATCATGTTCCCGAGGGGATGGAGGTTACGCTGCAGTCGGAGAATGGGATGCTGGGGATTGGGCCGTATCCGGTCGAGGGGACGGAGGATCCGGATCTCATTAACGCGGGCAAAGAAACGGTGAGCGAGATGCCGGGGACGTCGTACTTTTCGAGCGCGGAGTCGTTTGCCATGATCCGCGGCGGGCATATTGATTTGAGCGTGCTGGGCGCGATGGAAGTGGATGAGACGGGAAGCATCGCGAACTGGATGATCCCGGGAAAAATGGTTAAGGGCATGGGCGGTGCAATGGACCTCGTCGCTGGGGCGCGGCGCGTGGTAGTGGCGATGGAGCACACGACGAAAGAGGGCGCTCCAAAGATTTTGAAGAAGTGCACGCTGCCGCTGACCGGAGTGAACGTGGTGGATACGATTGCGACGGAGATGGCTTACATTCGGGTGACTCGCGAGGGGCTCGTCTTGGAAGAGATTGCGCCGGGGTTGACCGTCGAGGATGTGCAGCGGGCGACCGAGGCGAGATTGACGGTGAGTCCGGGGTTGAAAGTGATGGAGAGTTAGGGGTCCCCTCAGCAACTGAAGCCGCAGTTTCTTTTCCTGTTCTTACGGCACCCTTCGACTCGCTCCGCTCGCTCAGGGCAGGCTAAGGACTGAAATCGTACCCTTTTCGTTCGTGCCCCACGTTCTTCCACCCTATTCGAATTGCTTGCGGAAGGCGGCGAGTTGCTGCTGGACTTCGGCGAGGTCGGAGCGCAGGCTGGCGACTTCGTTTTCGAGGCGGGTGAAGCGGTCGTGGGTGAAGGCATCCGGCGGTACGGCGGACGCAGTAGCGGGCAGGATTGCCCGCTCCACATCTTCTTTTGGTTCTCCGGAGAACAGGTGCATGTAGCGGGATTCTTTGGTGCCCGGTTGGCGAGGCAGGACGCGGGCCAAGGGCGACTCGCGATGGGCAAGGCGGTCGAGCGTGGAGACGACGTCGTCGAGGGCTTCGAAGTGGTACATGCGTTCGGTGCGGCTGCGGAGTTCGCCAGGGGTTTGCGGCCCGCGGAGCAGAAGGACGCAGACCACGGCGATTTCGCGACGGTCGAAATTGAAGATCTCCTGCAGGCGGTGTTCGAATTTGGGGACGCGAGAGTCGGCGCCGCTGGCGGGACCGGCCAGGCGTTTTTCCTGAAGACTCGCTAGCGCGTCGCGGACCTGGTCTTCATGGAGGGTCATGACGGGGTCGCGGTTGTTTTTTTGATTACAGGCGTTGACCAGGGCGTTGAGTGAGAGCGGGTAGTAGTCGGGCGTGGTGATGTCTTTTTCGATCAGCGAGCCGAGAACGCGGGTTTCGATTTCGGTGAGGAGCAGGGGCATGGGATGGGTTTCAGCATCCATTTTAGTGCAGTCGCTCGCCTCAGCGGCTGAAGCCGTCCTCAAAAGAGGAGCCTTATCGCAGCGCTGAAGCGCTGCGCCACCCAATGGCAAACCTGGTTTCCCAACTCCATTTCATATGCGGAAAGGGGCGGCCAGGAGGCGGAACGGGAGCGTGATGGCCAGGTAAACGACCTCCAATACGCCATGGACGGCGACGCCAATGATCCGGAAGGGCAGCAGAAGCAGCCAGATGAACGGGTAAGCGACCAGAGCGAGCAGGGCCAGAGGCCAGCAGAGCACGAAAAGAATGCACCAGAGCAGGAATTTGATCATGACGAGCCGCCTTTTTCGCTCTCAGTAAATTGTACGTCGGAATTGGGCTGCAGGTTCCGTCCGGTCAAAACGCCCACCCTATGGGTTGCTATCTGCAGAGCGAATTGCCTATAGTGCCCTGATGCTGAGGAGGTTCCGATGCGGATGCTCTTAGGTTGGGTCTTGAGCGCGGTGGCGGTGTGGGTGGTGGCTCAGGTGGTGCCGGGGATCTCGGTGCGCGGCGCGACAGCGGCCCTGGTGGCGGCGCTGGTAATCGGATTTATCAACGCGACGATCGGCGCGTTGCTGAAGATTCTTACGTTTCCTCTGACGCTGTTGACGCTGGGGTTGTTCTGGCTGGTGATCAATGCGCTGATGCTGGAGCTGGCGTCGGCTCTCTTGTCGCCGGGGTTTCATGTGAACGGATTTCTGGCGGCGTTTATCGGCGCGATTGTGTTGAGCCTGGTGAACATGGTGTTGAAGGCAGTCTTGTTGCCGCGGAAGGAGCAGAAGTAGACAGTGTCGTCCCTAACGGGACTCGTTTCCATTTCGGCTGCGCTAGCCGGCACTTCCGTGCCGGGCTATCACATGCCGCCCCTTCGGGGCTCAAGTTTCGCAGCGCCTTGCTGTCCGGCTTCAGCCAGCCTGTTGTTTTCCGGTGGGCGATTCGTCGAGGTGGGCGGCGGCGCGGATCTTTCTTAGCACCACCTCTGGATCGAAGATTCCCTGCAGCCAGGCGCTGTACCAGTGGTAGCGGCGGCCGGCGCGCGTGCGGAGCATGATGGCGCCGGGATCGTCGGCAGAGGGCCTCTCGATTTCTGCCGAAGCGATTTGATCGAAGGGCACAAGTTGGAACTCGTGGCCGGAGTCATAGACCAGCAGGGTGGCGGTGAAGCGGAAGGGGCCGAGGACTTCAACGTTGCCGGTCATTTCGGCGTCGAGCCGGGCGGAGAGCTGCGACAGGGCGCCGTAGCGCAGGAGTTCGTGATTCACCGGATGTTTCTCCGGGGAACGCGCCCAGAGAATCGGGAACGCCATAAAGAACAGCGCTGCCAGCGCGAACAAGGCGAAGGCCGCGACACTGCCGTGGCGAAGCCCGCGCGGCCAGCCAAACCAGGCGCAGACCAGGGCCCAGCACGCGAAAACGAAGCCGGCAAGCAAGAATGAGAAGTTGATGCCGCGGATTTTGCGCTTGGTGTAGCCCATCAGCTGAGTCCCGATCAGCAGCTTCGAAGGAACAAAGTATCTCGCAACACGGGGCGGGTCGCTAGTTCAAGCTGCCGCTGGCCTCAGGCGCTGAAGCGCAGCTCATTCCAGGGCTCTCGGCGGCACGAGTGAACTCGTGCCCTTCCCCTTCGTGCCCACCCAATCTATGAGTTCGTGCCCTTCCTTTTCGGCTTGATGGCCTGCCAGTCTTCTTCTTTGAGGAGGCGGCCAAGGTTCGAGAACTCGCCGGCGCCCTGCAGGAACTCGCCGCCGTCCATGCGGACGACCTCGCCGTTGATGTAACCGGAGCCGTCGCTCACGAGAAACGCGGCGAGGTTGGCCAGTTCTTCGACTGTGCCGAAGCGGTGAAGCGGGTTGCGCTCAAGGGCGAGCTTTTCGAGTCCGGGGTTGGGCAGGAGGCGGGAAAAGGCTCCCTGGGTGGGGATGGGGCCGGGAGCGATGGCGTTCATGCGGATGCCGCGGTTACCCCATTCGACGGCGAGGCTGCGGGTGAGCGCTTCGACTCCGGCTTTCGAGACCGCGGAAGGGACGACGTAGGCCGAGCCGACAGGCGCGTACGTAGCCGAGATGCTCAGGACCGTGCCAGGGTGGGCGGACTTGAGCCAGCGGCGTCCGCAGGCCATGGTGCAGTTGAGCGTGCCGATGAGCACGATGCCGATGACGGAATTCCATGCGCCCGGTGTGAGCTCTTCGGTGCGGGCGATGAAGTTTCCGGCGGCGTTGTTGACCAGGGTGTCGAGTGGGCCGTTTTTCCAGATGGAATCCATCATGGCTTCGACTGCGTCGAGGCTGCGGACGTCGCAGGCGAGAGCGTGGATGGGGCCTTTCGTCGCTTGGGCGAGTTCGGCGGCGGTTTGTTGGAGGACTTCTTCGCGGCGGCCGCAGATGTAGACCGTGGCTCCGAGCGCGAGGAAGCGGTGCGCCATGCCTTTGCCGAGGCCGGTGCCGCCGCCGGTGATGAGGATGCGCTTACCTTGCAGAAGATCGGTGCGGAACATGTTTGCTTGCCCTCGCGGTCCCAGGAGATGCCAGCGAACAGCAGGTTCCTCACCGGCTTGCGCCGGTTCGGAATGACAGATTATAGGGTGTTGGAAGAAGGATCGCACGCGAGGCGGAAGCCGTAGTCGGCGTACTGGAAATCGGGTGGGATGCTGGAACGGGCGGAGCAGCGGGCGACTTTGATGTGGTGGCGCCAGGAGCCTCCTTTGGAGGATTTGCGCTCGGGGTGCATGGGGCTTCGGTCGGCACCGCGGGGGTTGCGCTCGGGCGAAACGGCGTAGTAGTTGGGATCGTACCAGTCGCGGCACCATTCGTGGACGTTGTCGCACATGTTGTAAAGGCCGAAGGCGTTAGGGGCGTAACGAGCGACCGGCTCAGGGCCGGTTTGCCAGCGGGTAGCGTAGTTGGGGAGAGATTGCGGTGGGTCGTCACCCCAGGGGAAATGCTTTTGTTCGAGGCCACCACGGGCGGCGTGTTCCCACTCCGCTTCGGTGGGAAGGCGGTAGTTGCGGCCGGTTTCTGAGGAGAGCCATTCGCAGTAGCGGACGGCTTCGTACCAGGAGACTCCGGCTACGGGTTGTTGCGGATGGTTGAAGTTTGCGTCGGTCCAGAAGGGCGGCGGAGGGGCGGAGGTGGCGCGCAGAAAGCGCTCGTATTCGAGGTTGGTGACTTGGGTGGCGGCCAGGGAAAAAGCACCAACCCAGACGCGGTGGAGGGGGCGTTCGCAATCCTGGCCGGAGTTGGAGCCCATGAGGAACCAGGCGGCGGGGATGGATATGAGCACTGGTTCGATTGCGACTGTGCCGTTGGCTGCGGTTCGCGTTTGTATTTGCGCAGGCGTCATTGAAGTTGACCGGGTTTTCTTTACAGCATTAGAGTTTACCAGCGCGAATACGTGTGAGGATGGCAATGGCGGAGAAGAAGCTGCGGTTTCAGACGAAGATTCAGGGGAAAGATGCGGGCGTAGTAGCCGCGATTACTCCGCCGGTGGATGTAGTCGAGTGGTTCGGAACGCGCGCGCGCGTGCCCATTCGCGGCACGATCAATGGCTTTCCGTTTCGTTCGTCGCTGATGCCGATGGGCGGCTGCCACATGATGCCGGTGAACAAGACTCTGTGCCAAGGGGCGGGAGTGAGGCCGGGGGATACAGTGGACGTGGTGATGGAGCGGGACACGGAAGAGCGCACGGTAGAGGCTCCGCCGGAACTGAAGAAAGAGTTGGCGAAGAGCAAGAAGGCGCAGGAGCGGTGGGAGAAGCTGGCTTTCACGCATAAGAAGGAAATGGCGAATTGCATTCGGGACGCGAAGCAGGAGGAGACGAAGAGGCGGCGGCTGGCGAAGGTGATGGAGGTTTTGAAGACGGGGGCGAAGTGGACGGGATAAAAATCCCCACTTTTGCCCCAAAGAATGCGGCAAAAATGGGGCACCCTCGGACTTTCAAGAACTCGAGCGAAGGTGTTGTACGACCCCGGCAATGGCGTTCTCCTGAAACAGGCGGATGGCGGCGATGCCGGCGGCTCCGGCTACGAGGCAGTCGCGGGCGTTAGAGAGGGTGACTCCGCCGAGGGCTAGGACCGGGATGGTGGCTTGACAGGCTTGGTGGAGTTGACTCAGGCCTGTGGGCTGCGTGCCTGGAGCGTCTTTCTTTTCGAACACCGGGGCGAAGACGGCGAAGGTGGCTTGGTTCGCGGCAGCCTGGGCTACTTGTAATGGGGAGTGACAGGAGACTCCGATCAGCGGTGCTTGTGGTGAGAGTTGGCGGGCAGGAGTGCCCGCCCCACATGGGCCCGCGCCATATTGCCAGATTAGTCTCACTTCTTTTGGGGAGACGTCGTCGGCGCGGAGGTGGACTCCGTCGGCTTGGGCGGCGAGGGCGACGTCGGTGCGGGAGTTGATGAGGAGAGCAGGGGTCAGGGGCCAGGGGTTAGGGGCCAGTTTTTTGGCTTCCAGGATTATACGAACGGCTTCTTTGGCCAGGGATTCGAGGTCGCGCGTGGGGAGGTCTTTTTCGCGGAGTTGGATGTAGTCCACGCCGGCGTGGGCGGCTTCGGCGATTTTTTCGAGCAGGCGGCGACGGCGGGTGGGTTCATCGCCGGGGAAGGCGGTGCGGTCGGTGATGTAGTAGAGTAAACAGCTTTCAGCCATCAGCGCTCAGCTATCAGCGATGCTCCGACCCATCTTGTGGTCTGTACGACGACTATCGCGGTCCCCTCGGGGAGTGCTTATGTATGAGTCGAACCGCACCATCGCATAAACGTGTGCGTACTTCGAATGCGGGCTATCTTTAGCTCGCGGCATCGTTCACGGCCTCGTCTTGGCGATCTCGGGCAGGATTTCGCCGTGCTTCTTGGGGGTGCCGCCCAGATGGTATTTGGTCAGGCCGTCGCGGAGGAATTCGAAGGCTTCCTCTGGTGAATCCACGATCTTGAACAGTTCGAGGTCATTTGCCGCGACCGTGCCTGCATCTACGAAGGCCTGGAAATTGATGATCTTGTGCCAGTACTCACTGCCGTAGATGATGACGAGAATTTTTTTGGCCAGCTTGTCGGTCTGGGCGAGGGTGAGGATTTCGAAGAGTTCGTCCATGGTGCCGAAGCCGCCGGGAAAGATGACGAGTCCCTTGGCCAGATAGGCGAACCAGAATTTGCGCATGAAGAAGTAATGGAACTGAAAGTTGAGCGACGGCGTGATGAACTGGTTGGGATGCTGCTCGAAGGGGAGTTGGATGTTGAGGCCGATGGTTTTGCCTCCGGCCTCGTGGGCGCCGAGGTTGGCGGCTTCCATGATGCCGGGCCCTCCGCCGGTGGTGACTACGAAGCGGTGGCGGCGGGCGGGAATCTGGATAGACCACTTGGTCAGCAGGTGCGCGAGCTTGCGCGCGTCTTCGTAGAAACGCGCCATGTCAATGCCGGCCTGGGCGAGCTTGAGGTCTTCCTGGAGACGGGCCGCGGGAACGGCGGTGTGGTTGTTCTTCACTACGGTGAGGTTTTTTTCGGCTTCCTTTCGTCCCTGGAAGCGGGCGGAGCCGAAGAAGACGACCGTGTCCTGAATCTGCTCGCGGCGGAAGCGGGCGAGAGGTTCCTGGTATTCGGACAGGATGCGCAGGATGCGGCCGTCGGGGCTGTTGAGAAACGGTTCGTTCTGGTAGGCGACGGGAGCGGATTGGAGCTTGTCAGTCATGAATGCGACTCGTTTTATTTGGAAGTTCCTTTCCGCCCCTTCGGGGCTTGCTCATATCCTCATCCGCTGACCCACGGCTTGCGCCGTGGGCTGCATGCTATCTCCGCTTCGCGGCTGGCAAATCAATGCAGTTCGTGGTAGTGGAGCGCCTCCCAGAAACCGATCCAGATGTCGAGTAGGCCCAGGCCACTGCATACGCCGCGGAAGAAGCCATGAGCCACCACCGGGCGGAGGCTGGGGAACGAGAGCAGCAAATAGTTGTCGGTCCATCCCGGTGTCCACGGGAGAATGATCAGCAATACTCCGGCCACGGCGCTGATCAGGACAAATAGGAAAACGGAGGTGCGGTGCATCCAAATCTCGGCGCGGCGAGGGCCCTTGGGTGAAGCGGTCTCGGGCGGATCGAGGAGCGCCGTGGGAGTCTCGGCTTGCGGCGGCGACGCCGTACTCTTGCCCGGCAGGCTGGAGATTGGGGTGGGATCGGTCATTACACATGATCCCCCTCTGCATGATTCCTGTGGCGACAGGGCGCCAGCCAGGTTTGCCGGAAAATCGCGAGGCGGTCACGATACGCACAGAATTCCGCGCGGAGAGAGTTGGGTACAGAACCCATCGCGCTATTCTACGACTTCAGGGCCTCAATGCGCTCGGCGACGTCCCGATAGTCAATGTTGGTGCCGTAGACGTCCATGAAGTGCCGGAGAGCGGAGGGCTTGTCGCCGGCGGTTTCATAGGCTGCGGCCAGTTCGTAATCGAGCGCGACGCGGGTTTCGCCATCGAGGTTGGGAATCCTGAGAGCTTTCTCGAACCAGCGGACGGCAGCCTCGGGAACGCCTTTCTCGAGGAAGCACTGGGCCAGCCAGGTGTAGGTCTGAAGAATCTGCGGGAACGGATGCCCGCGATCGAAGCACTGGCAAGCCTTCTGCAGTTCTCCGATGGCCTCGTCGAGCAGGCCCATTTCGCGGAAGGCGACGCCCAGGTTGTAGTGGGTTTCGGGATCTTCGTCGCTGGCGGCGACGCCGGCTTCGAGGT
Organism: Terriglobales bacterium; assembly: GCA_037442635.1. Lineage (GTDB taxonomy): Bacteria > Acidobacteriota > Terriglobia > Terriglobales > Acidobacteriaceae > Sulfotelmatobacter. The sequence continues at coordinate 21,109 of JBBIPV010000009.1, forward strand.
CCTGCTTGATCTCGCCGAACATTTCGGAGAGATCCACACCGACGTCTTCGCCGAACGGCGAGCTTTTGGCCGGCGCAGGGGCAGGCAGCGGAGCATGCGGAGTTGGAGCGGCCGGCGGCTTGGGAGCCTCCTGAACGGCGGCAGGCCAGGCAGGCGCCGTCCGCTGCACAGGGGCCATGTGGGACGCGGCTGAAGCGGATGCTGCGGCGCTGGCGGCCAGCGGCGGGGTGGTGATCGCAGCCGCAGGCGCGGCGGCGGGCGCGGGATGCTCGACGGCATGCGCAACCACGGGCTCGGGCGCGGCCACGGGCGCGGACTTCAGGAAATCTTCGCCCAGCGAGGCCTCGATATCGGCAACGAACTGGCCCAGGACCGCTTCGGCCTGCTCGGCTTCGGTGACAGCCTCGACATGGGCGGCTGGAGCAGGTTCTGGCTCGGCGGGCGAAGACTCGGGCCCGACGACGGTCTCCGGCAGAAACTCGTTGCCGAGAGAAGTGTCCAGATCGGCGACAAAGTCTTCGAGGCCGGCGTGCGCAGGTTCCGGCTCGGCAACTGCGGGCTCCGGCTTGGCGGCGACGGGTTCGGGCGCAGGCTCGGGTTCGGCAGCTTTCGGGGCGGCGGCTTCCACCACGGCCGGCTCTTCTGCGACTGCTGCCATGGCCGGTTGTGAAGGCACTTCGCTCGTGAGTTGCGCGCTCGTCTCGTCGTTGCTCGTCACATGGGACTGGGCTGCATGGGCCTGGACTTCGGTCGGGACTTCTTCGGCCGGGAGCACAACGGTGGGAATGTCGTGGGCGGTGAGTTCCTCGACGACAGGCTCAACCTCGACTTGCGCTTCTTCCGATGTTCTCTGACAGGCGGCCTCGATCTCAGCGTGCAGGTCAGCCAGTTTTTGGTGATCGCTGGTCAGCGTCTGAAGCTTGGCCAGGCCTGCCATGGCCTGTTCCGGCATGCCGTTGGCGAGGTAGAAGCGAATCTCTTCGATCGTCTCCTGGGCTCTTTCTTCGTTCTGAGTGTCGGCCTGTTCTTCGATCGGGGCGGAGCCGTCGATTTCGTGTTCGCCGACGGCGGTGATCTCGATGGGCGCCGGTTCCGGCGAATCGGTTTCCACGGTGACCGCTTCATCCCATTCTGAAGAAAGGTCTATCTCGGAGTCATCTGCGGCCTCGACCGCAGGTGCGGGCACTTCATCAACCAAGGCGACGTCGCCTTCCTCGGCCGGTTCGAGGGTGATATCTTCGGCGGCATCGGCGGAAGCGACGGGCCAGGGCGCAGGCACGGGAGCGGCTTCTTCGTGCGGCTCCGCGTGCGCAGTGTGAGGCTCTGGGATCGTTTCCGCGGCGGGCTCGGCGATCGAAACCTCGGGCTCAGCGGCCTCGGGCGCGTGCGGCGCCAAGGGAGCATCCAGGAAAATGTGAGCTTCTTCCTCCGACCTGGCAGGCGCTGGAGCGGAGGTGCGCTCTTCGTAGCGCACCGCAAGTTCTCCGTAGCGTGTGGCCTCGTCGGGATATCCCGCATCCGAATACAAAGTCTGGAGAGTGCGGCAGCAGACTCCCGCCTCGGCGAAGCGGCCGGCGCGAGTGTGCAGCGCGGCCAACCGCTGGTTGACACGAAGATCGTTGGGGGCCAGGGGCAGAGCGGTAAGCAGCGGCCCCAGGGCCTTGGCCGGCATGTTGTAAGAGATGAACAGCTCCGCGTCGGTCAGAGCGGAGCGGACCGCCAGCGCAACTTCGTCGGTGTAGTGCTGGTGGATCGAAGGCGCGGTGGCTTCGAGATCGTCAATCAGGACGACCGCTTCCTCGGGCGTAATGAGCTTGGCGTCGGTGACGCCGCTGAGCTGGCTGACCACCTGCTGATAATTCTGCATGTGCAGGGTGTTCTGCGGTTCGATCTGGGCCAGCTTCTGGTAGAGGTCGCGGGCGCGGGCCAGATCGCCGGATTGCACGCTGGCGTGGGCGAGCAGCTCAATGACTTCGCCGACGTGGGTGGTCTCGCCCGCCATCTGGAACAGGTCGAGCAGTTTCTGCAGCGAGTCGGGATTCTCGCGAACGTGTCCGATGATGCTGTGCAGGTGTTCCAGGACCTTGTCGGAGTTCTCAGCCAGCAGGCGCTCGGCGTGTTGATCGTAGACCTGGAGTGCGTTTTCGTACTGGCCGGCCTGCATGAGAGCGTCGGCAAAGCTGGCAATAGCCGACAAGTCGTTGTGGACGGTCAACAGCTTGTTGGCGACGGTTCCCGCCTCGGAAAGCTGGCCGGTCCGCAGATAGGCCTTCAGCAGGTCGCGCAGCCCGTCGGGATTGGAATCGAGATCGGAGACCTTCAGCAGATTGGCCACGGCGCCGGCGGCGTCGCCGGCGTCAATCTGGTTCTTGGCCTGCAGCAGCAGCGCATAGGTGTTGCCGGGATCGAGGGCAAGCATGCGCTGCAGAACCTCGTCTGCACCGCTGAGCGATCCCTTGGAGCGCATGCTCTCCGCGGCTGCGGAAAAGATCTGCCAGGCCTCGTTTTTCTTGCCGAGGCGGACGTAAACCTCGGCCAGGCGCACCCGCATGGAGCTGTTTTCCGGGTCCATCTCCAGAATTTTCTGGAAGATCCGGACGGCGTTTTCGAGTTCGCCAGTCTTCAGGAACTCCTCGGCAACCTGCAGATACTGCGCCCGGGCGTCATTGAACAGGCCCTGCTGGGTATAGAGTTCGGCCAGCTTCAGCAGGCTCTCGAGCGAGGGCTTGAGCTTGCTGATTTTCTTGTACATGGCGATGGCCTTGACGGTGAAGCCCTGGCTGGCATAGGCATCGCCTACCGTCTTGAAGAATTCGGTGGCCTTATCGCTTTCGCCGAGGCGAGAGTAGAGATCGCCGACGGTGTTGGTGACCGTCAGGTCCTTGGCATCGTGCTTGAGGATTTTTTCGTACTCGGTAATGGCATTCTGCAGTTTGCCCTGCTGGACATACTTCTCCGCATTGGCCAGAACCCTCTGCTTATTGAAGCCGAACAACGCCATAAGAGTGCGAACTCCAGAACCTGGTCTTGATCGAAAACTCTGAGATTCGCGATGATCCCGGCTAGGATCGGCCGGAGATCACAGCGTCCGAATGGCCGACTCTGGTTTGAGCAAATGGCCCTCCGGACAAGGCCAATTGTAAGGCCGGGGGTCATGAACCGGATGGTTACCAAGGGTTACCGAAAGGGAGTGTACGAACGGGTTACGAAGGGAACCGGGGTTGGGCGGAGTTCAGGAAGGAATCCCGGCACCAAACTCCATGAAACGGAAGGACGTGGATCACGCAGGGGTGTGATCAAAACCACAATCCAGGGGGAACGGCCTTTGATCTAATAAACCCTCATACCCTGAGGGAAGGAACTGAACGCCATGAGTCTGAGTCAGCTTGCCCGATCTATCCGCGAGTCGGCGACTCTCAAGCTGAATGAGACGGCGGCTCTGCTGCGCGACAAAGGAGAGCCCATCATTCACCTGGGAGGCGGAGAACCGAAGAGCAAAGCTCCGATGGATGCGGTGCTCAACTGCGCCGCGCTGCTGAACACGGGAGAAATCCGGTATACGGCGCCCGACGGAATTCCTGCGCTGAAGAAAGCCATCGTGCGCTACACCGAGGAGCACTACAAAAAGATCGTGTCGGCGCGCAACATAATCGCCTCGGGCGGGGCCAAGCAGTCGCTGATGGTGCTGCTGCACGCTATCCTGGACCCCAAGGAAGAGGTGATTTTTCCAGCCCCTTACTGGGTGAGTTATCCCGAGATGGTGAAGCTGGCGGGCGGCGTTCCGGTGCCGGTCACGGCGGAGGACGGGACGTTTTTCCCAACCGTCAAGGAACTGGCGGACGCGTGCGGTTCCTATACCAAAGCCATCATTCTGAACAGCCCCAACAATCCTTCCGGTGCCATGTACTCGCGGGATTTCGTGCAGGAGATGGTTGAGTTCTGCGAAAAGCGGAGCCTTTATCTGATCCTGGATGACATTTACAACCGGCTGGTGTTCGACGGCAAGAGCGCGCCCATCGGCTACGACTTCATGAAAACGCCGCTTGAGCAATCGAAGGTGGTGGTGATCAACGGCGTGTCGAAGATGTATGCCATGACCGGGTTCCGCATCGGCTGGGCGATCGCGAACCAGCCGCTGATCGAGGCCATGGCGACCATCCAGTCGCAACAGACTTCCGGGCCTTCGTCCCCGGGCCAGTGGGCCGCCGTGGGGGCGCTGAACGGAGTGCAATCGTCCATCGAGAGCCTGCGGGTCACGCTGGAGAACAACCGGAACGTGATGATGGACCGCTTGCACGCTTTTGACGGAGTGAAGGTACACAAGCCGGAAGGCACGTTCTATTGCTTCCCGGATTTCAGCGCGTACATGAAGGATTCGCAGAAGCTCTCGAATTTCCTGCTTGAAAAAGTGCGGGTAGTGACGGTGCCGGGCAAGGAATTCGGCTTCGAGGGGCATCTGCGGCTGAGTTACTGTGGCACCATCCGGGATATCACCGAGGGTCTGGATCGTATCAAGTGGGCGCTCGATCCCAATTCTTCCAACGAGCTTTACCTTGGCGACCACAAACTGGTGAGGGATTGGCAATGAACATCTACCTCGACGTGCAATCTCCCGCGGTCAAAGAGGCAGGGAAACTGGCCAGTACCTATGGCCTGGCCAACCATGGGCTGGTGAACTTGCGGCGTGCCTACTGGAACCTGCCGACGCCGGCTCTGTATGAGGAAAGCATTTTCCGTTCCGAGGGCTGTGTCTCGCACTTGGGGCCGTTGGTGGTGAACACGGGCAAACACACGGCGCGGGCCGCGACCGACAAGTTTGTGGTCCAGGAGCAATCCACCGAGAAGAAGATCTGGTGGGGCCAGTACAACCGGCCGGTTACCAGCGAGGCGTTCAGCGCCCTGCTGGCGCGCCTGCAGGGCTACTTACAGGGCCGCGACGTTTTTGTGCAGGACTGCTTCGCGGGGGCCGACCCGGAGTACAGTCTTCCCATCCGCATCATCACGCAAAAAGCGTGGCACAGCTTGTTTGCGCGCACGATGTTTCTGAAGATCCGGAATCAGGATGCGCTGCAGCGGCACGTGCCCGAATTTACCGTGATTGCCGCGCCAGGGTTTCAAGCCTCGCCTATGGTGGACGGCACCCGTTCGGAAACCTTCATTGTCATCAATTTCCGGGAACGGCTGGCCATCATCGGCGGCACCAGCTATGCCGGGGAAATCAAGAAAACCATCTTTACAGTGCTGAATTTCCTGCTGCCGCTTGAGGGCGTGCTTTCCATGCACTGCTCCGCCAACGTGGGATCTGGCGGCGATGTAGCCATTTTCTTTGGCCTTTCGGGGACCGGGAAGACGACGCTTTCCGCCGACCCCAAACGACAGCTGATCGGCGACGACGAGCACGGCTGGAGCGACAACGGAGTATTCAACTTCGAAGATGGTTGCTATGCCAAGGTAATCCGCCTGTCGCCGGAGGCCGAGCCGCAGATTTACGCCTGCACACGGCAGTTTGGAACCGTGCTGGAGAACGTCACCTTCGATGACGTCTCCCGGCATCTGGATTTGAATGACGACACGGTCACGGAGAACACGCGGGCGGCGTATCCGCTTTCCTATATTGCGAATCATCTGCCGGAGAAGCGCGCCGGACACCCGCAGAACGTGGTCTTCCTGACCTGCGATGCCTCCGGCGTGATGCCGCCGATTTCCAGGCTCAGCCCGGATCAGGCGATCTACCATTTTATTTCCGGCTATACCAGCAAGATTGCCGGCACCGAAATCGGACTGGGAGTGGAGCCCGAGATGACTTTCAGCACCTGTTTCGGCGGGCCGTTCATGGTGCATCACCCGCTGGCCTATGCGGAACTGCTGAAGAAAAAGATCCAGAAGCACGGCGCCCATGTGTGGCTGGTAAACACGGGCTGGACCGGAGGACCGTTTGGCGTGGGCAAGCGTATCAGCATCCATTACACGCGGGCGCTGCTCAATGCCGCGCTCAGCGGCTCATTGCTCAAGGTGGAGTACAACAAAGATCCTATCTTTGGCTTTGACGTGCCGGTGGAATGCGAAGGAGTGCCGTCGCAGATTCTGGACCCGGCCAATACCTGGCCCAGCCGGGACGAGTATTTCCGCAAGTACGACGCGCTGGCGGCGCGCTTCATCGAAAACTTCAAGCTGATGATGTCGGAGTGCCCGGGTCACATCCTGGAGGCCGGGCCAAAGCGGCTCGCGGTGGCCTCGGTGCGCTGAAGGCTGGTTCAGGAATGCTTGCGGTCAAGACTCAAGGCGCAGCAACAGCTTGCGGCTTCGGGCTTTCATCGCAGGCGTACCGTTGCGAGTGGCTTCACGCAGAATCTCTACTACTCTGGGTCGAATGCTTGGCTCGTCTTCTGTCAGTTCAGCATCTGCCAGGTCAGCCAGCCCCTGAAGAGCGAAGGTTTTGACAATGGAACTGCGGTCTTCCAGATAGCCGCTCAGGGAAGATATCGCGATTTGCCGCTGCTTCGCGTTCAGCGGGAGCCGCGGAATCATGACGGCGAGATGCCAGCGCACTTCCTGCTGTTGGACCTCAACCATCAAACCCAGCAGTTGCTTCTTGTAGGGCCGGAGGAGTTCAGGGCGCTTGCGCGTGACCTTCTCGACGGCGTCTGCGGCCCGCATTCGCACGAGCGGACCTTCTGTCCACAAACCGGCGATCAGATCAGGAAACAGCCCGGGATCGTCGGCCACCATTGCGGCTGCCTGGTCAGCACCGCCGATGGACCGCCGATCGCCTCCTTCGAGGAGAGACAGGATGTTTCTTCGCGGCACTTGCCACTTCCTGTGAGAAATCTACGTGCGCCCCGTCTTCAGGATGGCGGAGAAGCTCTTCAGATCGTCGTCACTCAAGGAGTAGGAACTGCCCAGGGGGCCAGTGAGAATCCGGTTGATGGCATCGAGCGGCTGGCCTTTGGTCTGATCCATAAGTCGCGACCATTCTGCCGCGACGGCGGCGCGTTCTTCGGTGCCGGCGTCGGAGCAGAACTCGCGGGCGGCTTCAGCGGGCGAGCCGTATTCGTCTTTCATGTCCTGGTGAAGATAGCCGCGGAGAAAACTGCGCAGGGCAGGAAAGTCGGCGGCGGAGAAGGATGCCGCGCCCGGCTTGGTTGCTGGAGGTTTCGTCGGGGGAGTTTTCCCGGGGCGATTGGGGCTCATGAGCGGCACTCCGGATAAGCGGTCAGGACATGGTAACTGTTCGGGCCGTCATACTTCAGCACGATGACGGCGTGAGCGCAGGGCTGAACCTGGTTCTCGCCGCGGCGCAGGGTGCGGCCAAAGGGATGCGTCGAGTTACCGTCGTAGTCGAGGACAAGGTTGGGGTGATTCTCGCGTTCGAGCCAGCGGGAGATTCTGGCGTTCTGATCGGCGATGGCGGCGCCCACGGCGGCTTCGGCACTGGCGCGATCGTTCCAGGTGGAGGCGGCGGAAATGTCGCGCTCGCGATCGAGCCGCTCGCGCAGCTCGGCGTCAGTACGTCCGACGTGCTTGCGCAAAGTGTGGCCGCCGGCGGCTTCGTCCTGGGAGAGGTCACGGCGAGCGGCAGAAAAAGGTTGCGCGGTGGAAGCATTGTCGGCGGCCGGAGGGCGCGTGCAGGCCAGGAGGCTGAACAAAAAGCCGAGGGCGAGGACTATCCCGGCGTGGGGAGTTTGAAGTCTGGGAACGAATCGACGGCGCATAAGGACAAGCCAGAGTACACAACCGGGGCACAAAATGCATCCGCGGGATAGGGCAGGCGGGCAGTTTGAAGAGTGTACTGGCACCGATTGCCTTGGCCGGGGGGTCTACTAGACTAGTACCGAGGAAGTGCCGTCCTGGAAGGGACTCGGTTCCTTCTCGCTGCACTTCCCCGGACTTACGTCCGGGGCTAATGAATTCCGTCGCTGCGCGACTGGGTCGCTCGGAAGTGTGCCTGCAGGGGCGGAGAAATGAAGCCAACCCCATGCCTGAATCGTTAGCCGAGTTTTTCGAACAGAACTTCGGCGCCCACCGGCGCGAGCGCGCCTACCGGCAGCGTCGCGGATACCGGTGGGAATCGTTTGCTTACGGCGAAGTCCTGGAGATGTCTCGCCGATTTGCCCGCATGCTGGAGACGAAGGGGATCGTCAAGGGCGATCGGGTGATGCTGTGGGGCGAGAACTGTGCCGAGTGGGCTGCGGTGTTCTTTGGGTGCGCGCTGGCCGGTGTGATTGTGGTGCCCATGGACGACGGTTCGGCGACCGACTTCGCACTGCGGGTTCTCCAGCAGACTGGCGCAAAGATGCTGGTGGGGTCGCGCCGTCATGTGCAGGAATGCGGAGCCGCTGACGCCTCAATTCAGTCAATGACGTTGGAAGACATGACCGAGACGTTGCGGTCTGATTTAGGCCCGCCCGCGCGAGTTCCCCTGGGGCGCAGCGACCCTTTGCAGATCGTGTTCACTTCGGGCACGACGGCTGAACCAAGGGGCGTGGTGATCACGCACGGGAATGTCCTGGCCAATATCGCCCCGCTGGAGACGGAGATGCGCCGCTACTTGAAGTACGAGCGACTGGTCCATCCCTTGCGGTTCTTGAATCTGCTTCCACTCAGCCACGTGTTCGGGCAATTTCTGGGCATGTTTCTGCCTCCTCTACTGGGTGGAACGGTAGTTTTTCAAAACGATCTGAAGCCCTCAGAGATAGTCAGCACCATCCGGCGGGAGCGCGTTTCGGTGCTGGTCAGCGTGCCCCGAGTGCTGCAATCGCTCAAACAGAAAGTGGAGCGCGATCTGGAGGACGACGGCCGCGGGGAAGACTTCCGCCGGCGGTTTGCCGCAGCCAAAGACCAGCACTTTCTGCGGCGGTGGTGGACGTTCCGGTCAATTCGAAAGAAATTCGGCTGGAAATTCTGGGCATTCATTTCCGGTGGGGCGGCGCTGGATCACGAGACAGAGGAGTTCTGGGGACGACTGGGATACGCGGTCATTCAGGGATACGGGCTGACGGAGACCACCTCGCTGATCAGCGTGAATCATCCGTTCCGGCTGGGGAAGGGATCGATCGGAAAGGTGCTGCCGGGTCGCGAAGTGAAACTGGCGGAAGACGGCGAGATTCTGGTGCGTGGCGGAGGCGTGGCGGCAGGATATTGGGATGGGCGCGAGTCTCAGGCAGTCGCGGGCGAGGAAGGATGGTATCGCACCGGTGATATCGGCGCGCTCGACGCAGCCGGGAATCTTTATTTCAAGGGACGGAAGAAGGAAGTCATCGTCACGCCGGCCGGGACGAAAGTGTATCCCGAGGATCTGGAGGCAGCCCTGCGGCAGCAGCCGGAAGTCAAAGACTGCGTTGTCGTAGGGATGGAGCGCGAGGGAAACTCGGAGCCGTGCGCGGTGGTCATTCTGCGGGAAGGAGGCGAGATTGAAGAAGTGGTTCAGCGGGCGAATCAGTCGCTGGCCGAGTATCAGCGGATGAGGATGTGGATGGCGTGGCCGGAGGAAGATTTTCCGCGGACGAATACGCAGAAGCCGCGGCGGAATCTGATCGCAGGGGTTGCGCGCGCTGAAGTGTCTGCGAAATCCCCACTTCTCGCGCAAAAGGCGCGCGAGAAATGGGGCACCCACAGTTCGGATGGTCCGAGTCCTTTGGGTGATCTGATCGGGCGAGTGTCGGGACGCGCGGTTGGCAAATTGCGCGAGGATGCGAGTCTGGATTCCGACCTGGGGCTGAGTTCGCTGGATCGAGTGGAACTACTAAGCGCCGTGGAGGATCGCTATCAGGTGGACCTGAGCGAGACTCGCTTCAGCGCGGTGCGGACGGTGGGTGATCTGGAGCGGATGCTGCGCGGAGAAGCGGCGCCGGGGGCCGGCTATCACTATCCGGGATGGGTGCTGCGGTGGCCGGTGACGTGGGTGCGGTTCCTCGCGCATTACTTGCTCGTGCGTCCGGCGATCACTCTCTTAGGATGGCCGCGGATTGAGGGCCGCGAACATTTACGAGGTGTTCCGGGCCCCCTGCTGGTCGTTTCGAATCACGTGAGCGATGTAGATGCGGGGTTCGTGCTTACGGCGCTGCCGGGGCGGTTTCGGCATCGGCTGGCGGTGGCGACGGGCGGCGAGGCGCTGGAAGCGCTGCGGACTCCGCCCGCGAGGCGAGGATTTTTTCTGAGGATGTATGACCGCGTGCAGTGGATTCTGGGAGTGTCGCTGCTGAATCTGTTCCCCTTGCCGCGCGAGGCGGGATTTCGGAGGAGCTTTGCCTATGCGGGCGAGGCCGTGGACAGGGGCTACAGCGTGCTGATCTTTCCTGAAGGCCGGCACACGACCGATGGAAAGATGAATCCGTTTCGTGCCGGAATCGGGCTGCTGGCGCAGAATCTGGGGATCCCAGTGTTGCCGGTGCGGATTGACGCGCTGTTCGAGCGGAAGCGGGCGGGCAAAAAATTTGCCGCACCCTGGAACATTCGCGTGCGGATCGGCGAACCCATGCGATTTGATGTGGAAGTCGCCCCGGCACAGATTGCGAGCCAACTGCAGGAAGCGGTCCGCTCCTTGTAGACTTCCAGCGCTCGCGATGATCGAATCAGAAAGGGCGCTGCGAGCGGCATCGCAGCACCCTCGATGTTTGTTTCGCTACTCCTCGTCGGTTTGCGGTTCGTCGCGCCGGATGGCGGATTCGAGCACGATCTCAGGCACTTTGGCATCTCGCAGGATGCGGTTGAGCGCGGGCAGGTCGGAGTTCATCAATTCGTCCCAGCGCTTCATGACGTCGGCAGAGTCGCGTTCGATGGCCGGCAGGGCATCGGTCTGAGCCGAAGTTGGCTGAGCATCCACCTGCCAGATCTGCATGTACAGAGAGCTGGCCTGGCCGTTAACCCGGCTGAGAGTGGCATCGGGCGAAGGTGGAGCAAAAAAGCCGCCGGGATTGCCTGCCAGGGCAGCGATCTTCTTCTGGAAACCTTCTCCCACGTGCTCGCTGGGAACGTGCGGCTGGGTGCCCAGTTTGTCGAGTTGATCGCGAATCAGGCCGGCCTGAAGCAACGCCTGCGAAGTTCGGGTCACAATCGCGGCCAGGCGGGTCTCCGCGTCAAATTTCTGGTGCAGGGCGTCGAACGAGATGTTTACGCGCGGGTCCATCTTGACCAGCAAGGGCGCGGTGTAGGACTTGCCGTCCACGGTCAGGCGGAGGGTATAGGTTCCGGGTACGACGTTGGGCCCGAGCGGAAGACGTGGTGTGTCGTGAGGAATGGCCGAGATGGGATAGTCGTGCCGCATCGCGGTCGGGGGAGCGTAGTGCAGGCCCCAGACAAAGCGGTGCATGCCGGCATCGGTCGAGAGGTGTCGCGGCTTGCGAACCCAATACAAAGGAATGAGCTGCTTTTGCAGTTCGGCCTCGGTAATCTCCGGCGGATCGGTGCTGGTGAACTTGCGAACCGGCCGGTTCTGCTCGTCCGAAATTTCCAGCGTGACCGGACCTGAGGCCGCTTGCGGCAAAAAGTAGTCAATGATCGCGCCATCGGGAGGGTTGGCCGCCGTGGGTTCGTCCGGCGGCAGAGGAGTATCGGTATTGGTGTCACGCTGGACGCGATACGCGGCCGCCGGAATGAAAAGGTGAGCCGAGCTGGCAAGTGCCGTCGAGGCCTCGCGCAGAGGTTCGATGTCGTCGAGAATCCAGAATCCCCGGCCGTGCGTAGCCACGATGAGATCGTTCTCATGGATCCAGAGATCGCGCATCGAAGTGTGCGGCAGGTTCAGTTGCAGCGACTGCCAGTGATCGCCGTCGTCGAACGAAACCCAGACTGAATTTTCGGTCCCGGCAAAGAGCAGGCCTTTGCGTACGGGATCTTCGCGCACCGTGTCCACCGGGCCGAAATCGGGCAGGCCGGTGGTGATCTGAGTCCAGGACTTGCCGCCGTCATGCGTGCGGAAGAGATACGGGCGCATGTCGTTGACACGGAAGCGGCTCACCGAGGCGTAGGCCGTCTGCTCGTCGAAGTGCGAGGCGGAAATCTGCGTGACCTTGCTCCAGGGAGTGAGCTCTTTGGGCGTGATGTCGGTCCAGTTTTTGCCGCCGTCGCGGGTGATCCAGATGAGGCCGTCGTCGGTTCCCGCCCAGAGCGTGCTCGTCGTCTTGAAGGACGGGGCGAGGGCGTAGATTGCGCCCCGCTGCTTGTCGGCTCCTTTGGGCATGAGCGTGCCCACGCTCTCGGGAGCGCCGGGATTTTCACGGGTCAGGTCAGGGCTGATGGTCTGCCAGGAATTGCCGCCGTCGGTCGTCTTGAACAGCATGTTGGCCGCGAAGTAGAGCGTATGCGGGTCCACGGGGGAAAATTCCAGGGGTTCGGTGCGGTCGGTGCGGATCTTTGGGTCGCGCACCGGAACCGGTGTAACGTTCTGAACTTGTCCTGTAGACAGGTGGTACTTGGAGACCTCGGTGCGCCCACCACCGTAGATGATGTCTTCGTCGAGCGGGTCAGGCGCGACGTAGCCGTATTCGATGACGCCCACCGGGTGCCAGTCACGAACGGTGACGGCGCCATCGTTGCCGCGGCTGGAAATGCAGACCGAGCCGCTTTCCTGCTGTCCGGCGCAAACCCGATAAGGGAATGTGTTGGTGGCGATGGCGTGGTAGAGCTGCGCGGTCGGCTGGTTGTACCAGGAACTCCAACTCTGGCCGCGGTTGACGGTGACGATAGCGCCCTGATCGCTGACCAGGAGAATGATGTTGCCGTCGTTGGGGTTGATCCAGAGATTCTGGTAGTCGTCGCCGCCCGGGGCGCCGCGAAATCCGGACCAGGTTTTGCCGCCGTCGGCCGAGCGCATGGTGACCGTGCTGGCTACGTAGACCAGGTCGGAATCTTTAGGATCAACCCTGGGAACGGCGAGGTCGCCGCCGCCGATGCGCCCCGAAGGACGCGGATCGGTGGTGATTTGCGACCAGCTCTCGCCGGCATCATCGGAGCGGTAAACGCCGAGTTTTCCTGCCGCCGTGGAAAGCACCGCGTAGAGACGGCGTGAGTTGCTGGGCGCAATGGCGACATTGATCTGGGAGAGATCTTTGGGCAGGCCGTTGGTCAGCCCGCGCCAGGTGCTGCCGCCGTCGGTGGACTTGAACAGGCCTCCGTTGGCGCCGTTGAATTCGTTGTTGTCTTCCCAGGGGCCTTCGCGGCCTTCCCACATGGCGGCGTAGACCACATCGGGATTCGAAGGATCGATCTGCACATCGGATCCGCCGGTGTTTTCGTCTTTGGAAATCACTCGCTGCCAGGTTTGGCCGCCATCGGTGGAGCGGTAGACTCCGCGCTCCTGGTTGGGCCCGTACGGATGCCCGAGGACGGCGGCAAAAACCTTGTTCGGGTCGCGCGGATCAATGGCCAGGGCGGGGATCTGCTGGCCGTCTACCAGCCCGAGATGCGTCCATGTCTTGCCGGCATCGGTGGACTTGTAGATGCCGTTGCCGACAGACAAGTCGGGGCGATGCAGGCCTTCGCCGCTGCCGACGTAAATGATATTTGGGTCCGAGGGAGCAACTGCGATTGCGCCAATGGACTGGGAGGATTCGCGGTCGAAGATCGGGCTCCAGGTGCGGCCCGAGTCGTCGGATTTCCAGACGCCCCCGTTGACCTGGCCGATGTAGAAAACGTTGGGCTGGCTGGGAACGCCGGTTGCGGCGCGCGTCCGGCCTCCGCGAAAAGGACCGACCATGCGCCAGCGCAGTTCCTGATAGGTGCTCTCGGGAACCTGGGACCAGAGGTTGAGAGTGAATAGCAAAACCAAGAATGAAACGAGAAGCCGGAGTGACGTGCAGGATCGGATCAAGTTGCGCCCCCCTCAGAGAACAACCCAAGTTTTGTAGGACAGACCAAAAACGATGAACAAAAACGATACACCAAGAACAAGGCATCGTGGGCAGTCGCGATTAAGTTGCCACGGAAAACCTTCAGCGACGCCAAATTCATTGTGACCGGCGCCGGGGCGAGTTTATGATAGCTGCTTCACCCACCGACATGACCACTCGAAATTGTAAGACACTTCGCGGCTTCTTTCGCTTTGTCTTCATCGTTGTTTTTGCCGGCGCGTGCTGCGGGTCGAGCGCACATGCCGCGGCCGCTCCTGAGGGTCAGGGGCTCAAACCGATCCTGGGCTACATTTCTTCGGCGTGGGACACGCTCACCCGGTCCATGACCGACTGCCAGAGCATTGCTGACCCCAAGATCAAGGTGGCTCCGGTGCTTTATCTGCCGGCGGGCTTTGCCGAGCCGGAGGCGGTGCAGAAACTGAAGGCGAACTGTAATGTGCGCGTGGAATATCTGCCGGTGGAGATCCAGCGCCTGGGCGAAATTGATACCAGCAAGATCCAACCTCACGGTTTGCTCTACCTCGAGAACCAGTATGTCGTGCCCGGCGGACGCTTCAACGAGATGTACGGCTGGGACAGCTACTTCATCGTGCGCGGGTTGCTGCGTGCCGGGCGGGTGGAACTGGCGCGGGGGATGGTGGACAATTTCTTTTTTGAAGTCGAGCACTACGGCGCGATGCTCAACGCGAACCGCACCTACTACCTGACGCGGTCGCAGCCGCCGTTCCTCAGTTCGATGTTTGTGGATGTTTATCAGGCGATGCAAGCCGAAAAGCAAGGACAGAAGAAAGATTCGCCGCCGGATCGTACCTGGCTGGAGAAAGCGTACAGCGATCTTCAAAAAGACTACGAGATGTGGACTCGAGAGCCGCATCTGGCGGGTCAGACTGGATTGTCGCGCTATTACGATTTTGGAGAGGGACCACCGGCGGAGGCGCTGCAGGACGAGTCCGGTTTTTACCGGAAGGTGGCGCAGTACTTCTTCTTCCACCCGGGCGAGGCCGACGGTTACGTGGTGGAGGTGGCGCGCGGTTCTTCGCAGCCGGTAGCCGGGGCGGCCTATTCCCTGCAGGTCTGCGATGTCCCGCTCACGATGGCGCGTCCGGCATGCGAGAAGGCATCCCAGTTCAAACTCAGCAGCGACTACTACAAAGGCGACCGGTCCATGCGGGAGTCCGGATTCGATGTGAGTTTCCGCTTCGGAGCGTTCGGCTCGGGCACGCATCGCTATGCGCCCGTCTGCTTAAACAGTTTGCTCTACAAGACGGAAAAAGATCTGGAGCAAATCAGCCAATGGCTGGGACATGCGGCCGATGCAGAGAAATGGAACCGCCGGGCGGAGCAGCGCAAGAAACTGATCACCCGCTATCTTTGGAATGCGGAACAGGGGCTGTTTTTCGATTTCGATTTCCAGACTGGGAAGATGTCCAGCTATCGCTACGCCTCGACTTTCTATCCGCTGTGGGCGGGCCTGGCGACGCCGGAGCAGGCCAAGGCGGTAGCTGCCAACCTGAAGGACTTTGAGCATCCCGGTGGCTTGGCGATGAGCATGAAGGATGCGGGCACACAGTGGGACTTGCCCTACGGATGGGGCAACATCAACATGCTGGCCGTCGAGGGACTGCGCCGGTACGGGTTCAAGGCCGACGCCGATCGAGTGTCCTACGAGTTTCTGTCTAATGTGGCGGAGAATTTCCGGCGCGACGGCAACATTCGCGAGAAATATAACGTCGTGACGCGGTCCTCCGAAGCACATGTGGAGATGGGTTACGAAATGAACGTGGTTGGTTTTGGCTGGACCAATGCGGCGTTCCTGGAACTGCTCCACGGGCTGCCCAAAGACATGGCCGAGCGCCTGGACAAGGAGCAAAACCAGCCTCTCGCGGAGCCAAAATAGCTTGGCGTTCCTCGAAAATTAATCTGCCGTTAACAATGGAATGTTGCACGGAGATTACTATGTCCGCCATGCCGCGCGAAGCCCTTCAGATCACAGATCAGCCCGGGAATCAGCCTGGGCATCGCATCCTCAGTCTTAGCGGAGCCCTGGTTCTGACCACGATGTTTGAGTTTCAGTCCACGGTGCGAGCGGACCAGTCACAGCTCCTGATCATTGATTTCACGAACGTGCCGTACGCCGATTCGGCGGGGATCGGCGCGCTGGTCGGGGCGTATGTGACCCGGCAACACTCGAGCCGACGTCTGGCGCTGGTGGGCGTGACCAATCGCGTCCGCGACGCGCTGAAGGTGACGCGGGTGGAGCAGTTCTTCACGTTCTTTGACTCCGTGGCCGCCGCCGAACAAGCGTCCGCGGCGTAAAGGGCTGGAAAAGCATCAACACGAAGGACACGAAGTTACACAAAGGGAGGCTCTTGCAGGAGACTCCTCCCTGATTCTGAGTGGATGATTTCCCACCCTTCACCCGACCGCCTCCTGCGTTGACGCGCCTCTTCTCCCCACCTAAGATGGACTGCCTCTAGGGTCCTGTGATCAATCAAACCATCTCGCATTACCGCGTCACCGGCCAGCTGGGCAGCGGCGGGATGGGGGTAGTGTACGAGGCGGAAGACCTGACGCTGGGCCGAAAAGTCGCCTTGAAGTTTCTGCCGCAGCAGCTTTCCGGCGAGCAGAATGCGCTCGATCGGTTTCTTCTGGAGGCGCGCACGGCCTCGGCGCTGAATCATCCGAACATCTGCACGATTTACGCCGTGGAGACTGCTCCCGGAGAGAGCGGCGAGGTGCAGTCGTTCATTGCCATGGAACTGCTCGAGGGACAGAACCTCGACCAGAAGCTTATGGCCGGCCCGCTGCCGCTGGATCGCCTGCTGGACATTGGCATTCAGCTGGCCGATGCGCTGGAAGCGGCACACGGCAAAGGCATCATCCACCGCGACATCAAGCCGGCGAACATATTCCTGACCGAACGCGGTGTGAAAGTTCTGGATTTCGGGCTGGCCAAGCTGACGCGCCCCGAACTGGAGATGGAAACGATCGGCGCGACGCAGGATTCGCCTCGTCCGGCGAACCTGACCAGCCCCGGAGCGACGGTGGGCACGATCTCCTATATGTCGCCGGAGCAGGCGCGCGGCGAGGACCTCGACACGCGCACGGATCTGTTTTCGCTGGGCACGGTGATCTACCAGATGGCGACGGGAAGGATGCCGTTCTCAGGGGCGACGTCGGCCGTGGTCTTTCACGCCATTCTCGAGCTGGACCCGGTTTCGACTTTGCAGTTGAATCCGGCCCTGCCCCCCAAGTTGCAGGAGATCATCGAGAAGCTGCTGGAAAAAGACCGCGAACTGCGCTATCAATCGGCCGCCGATCTGCGCGGGGATCTGAAGCGGCTGAAGCGGGACACGGAGTCAGGACGCAAAGTTGCCCCGATGAGCTCGACTTGGTCACCGTCAGCGGCGGCTGTGTCCTCAGCGTCGCAAGCTTCGTCAGCGGCGAATCGGGCACCTTCCAGCTCGGCGGTGGTTGCCGCAGCCAGCCAGCATAAGACCGGAACCGGTGTGGCCATCCTGTTGGGCGTCCTGATTTTGTTGGCCGCCGGGTATGGCATCTACTCGCTGATCTCGCGCAATCGCCCGCAGCCATTCCAGAACATCTCAGTCACCAAGGTGACAGAGAACGGGAATGTGACGGAGGCGGCGATCTCGCCGGACGGCAAGTACATTCTGAGCCTGGTGCGCGAGAACGGCATGGCCAGCCTGTCGCTGCGCAACGTCCCGACGAACAGCATTACGCAGGTCGAGCCGCCTGCCGAGGTGTATTACAACGGGCTGCGTTTTTCTCCCGACGGCAATTATCTGTACTTCGTGCGCAGCGATCCTGGCAACGACGAAATGAAGTATTTGTACCGGGCGCCGCTGCTCGGCGGCGTGCCCGAACGGCTGGCGGCTGACGTGGATTCGAACGTTACGTTCTCTCCCGACGGCCGCAGGGTGGCGTTCCTGCGCTACGACAATCCGGAGCAGGGAAAGTACCAGTTGATTGTCCGGCCAACCGATGGCGGCGAGGAGACGGTGCTGACCAGCGGCTCGAACGGCCAAGGGCTTTATTCGCCGGCCTGGTCTCCGGACGGCAAGAAGATCGTCTGCGTCGGGCTTCAACCCGGCAACGCTCTGACGGGACTGGTCGAGGTCAATGCCAGCAGCGGGCAGCGAAATCTGCTTCTAGGCTCCGCTGGCGCCCTTGCCTTGCCTACCTGGATGCCGGACGGGAGCGGCCTTCTGCTCCTGGAGAGCAACTGGGCGACCCGCTTCAACCGGCAGCAGATCGAATTCATGTCCTATCCGGAGGGAAAGATCACCCCGGTAACGCGCGACACCAACAGCTACTCGGAGTTGAGCCTAGCCAGCACGGGTCAGTTGCTGGCGACGGTACTGAGCGAAGGACGGTGGAATCTTTTTGTAGGCACGTCGGCATCGGGCGGCGCGGACGCGCGAGCAGTTGCCCCGGCGGCGCAATTCACCAATTTTACCTGGACCCACGATGGCCGGATTCTCGACGACAAAGACGGCGAGCTGCACTGGATCAATCCTGAGACGGGCGCATGGGGCATCATTCCCACAAAACCGGATGCGGGCACAGGGGATCCGCGGGAGTGCGCGGATCGTCAACACCTCATTTTCACCATTGGTCTCGCCGGCAACGGTAGCCAGAGTATTTGGCGCGCGGACGTGTCCGGCGGCAACCTGAAGCAGCTTACGAACGGGAAGCTGGACAATTATCCGGTGTGCTCGCCGGATTCGCGCTGGGTGTACTTCCTCGATGGCAGCACGGGGAAGCTCATGAGAGCGCCGATGGAGGGCGGGCCCTCACAAAAGGTATCGGATTTGCAGCCATCGGGATTCTTCGACCTTGCTCCCGACGGCGCAACGTCGGCATTTGTCGTGGTTGACCACGCCGCCGGGCATCAGGAGAAAATTGCGCTGGTGGCGACCGATGCGGGCGAGACGCGCAGGCTGGTTGAGTTGCAGCGCCTGCCGATTACGAACATGATCCGTTTCTCGCGCGATGGCAGGGGTTTGATTTACGTGGTTCGCGACCGCGGAGTGGACAATCTGTGGCAGCAGCCGCTCGACGGGACACCCGGCAAACCGTTGACCTCGTTCACGGCGGAGCGCATCTGGGACTTCCACTGGTCGGAGGACGGTGGCAAGCTGGCGCTGGTGCGCGGGCATACGGATTCGGATGTGGTGCTGATGCGGGATCAGGGGAAGTAAGCGGGGACACGAAACACAAGGTCCCTCCGCTGCGCTCGCTGGCGCCTGGGGCCGGATGACAGATGGTTTACAGAGAAAATACTAAGGGCGGCCATTGCTGGCCGCCCTTATGCGAATTGTTACGGTGGAAGCGGTGTTAGACGCCCTTGACGTTCTCGGCTTGCCAGCCCTTGGGGCCTTTGACCACGTCAAACTGCACTTGCTGACCTTCCTGCAGGCTGCGGAATCCGCTGGCCTGGATGGCGGAGAAATGCACGAAGACATCCTCGCCATTCTGGCGGCTGATGAATCCATACCCCTTGGCGTCGTTAAACCACTTCACTGTTCCTGTTTCCATGTTGTTGCAATTTCCTTTTTCTTTGATGTAGCGCTGAAACTTTCAGGATTCTTCTGCAGGCAGGTCACGCGCTGGGTTAAGCGGAGATGCTTGTACTGCGAAGGAACTCTAAAGATCAAACGCGCTTTTATTGTAAGGGGAATGCCCTGAAATTGCTACATAATTCGCAAGTTACCCTTGATAAGGCGCTGATAATGCGAAGCTTAAGGGACTCTGCCGATCCGGTCGCAGAGACCCCGGATTGGGCCTAGGGCGACGCTGCCGAGAGAGATTTATCAATTCGGAATCTGAAATCGCACAGATTCTGATCGTCGCGAATTTGCCACCGTTTGTCGCGGGCGTCATCATTAGAGCATGCGTGTTCGGATACTGCTGGCGGCGTGCCTGCTCACGGCTTCGGCGTGGGCCGGGATCGTGGACGATATCCGGTATGCGCTGGCGCAGAACAATTTTGCGGCGGCAGAAGGGGAACTGAATTCCTATCGCAGCCAGCGCGGGGTCACCGCCGAATATCTGGAAGCTTATTCATGGCTGGGTCGGGCGGCGCTCGATCAACAGCGCTACGACGAGGCCGCCGCCTA
Source organism: Terriglobales bacterium (assembly GCA_037442635.1). GTDB lineage: Bacteria > Acidobacteriota > Terriglobia > Terriglobales > Acidobacteriaceae > Sulfotelmatobacter. The sequence continues at coordinate 41,099 of JBBIPV010000009.1, forward strand.
CGCAAAGCAGACCAGAGATCTGGCGGTTGAACAACTGAAGAAGCGCGCTCTTGAGGCCGAGCCGCATTTGCCCATGGCACTGGGAGCGGCGTTCGAGGTTGAGTCCCAGGCGCTGGCGGCGCGCGGGCAGCGGACGCAGGCGGTCGCGCTGCTGCAGGCCGCGCTGCGGGCGTATGGGAATACTTCGATCCACGACCGCCTGCAGAAGAACCTGAATCTGCTGTCGTTTCAGGGGAAAGTGGCGCCGGCGCTGAAATCGGAGCAATCGCTGGGGCCGCAGGCGCCCACTCTGGCCGGACTCAAGGGCTCGCCTGTCCTGCTGTTCTTCTGGGCGCACTGGTGCAGCGACTGCAAAGGGGAGGCCCCCATCCTTACGCAATTGCGCTCGGAGTTCGGTCCGAAGGGACTCAAGGTGATCGGCCCAACGCGGCTCTATGGCTATACGGCACAGATTGCGCACGCGGCACCGAGTGACGAACTCATGTACATAGACGCCGTGCGTCACCGGTTCTACTCGGGACTGCTCGACATGCCGGTGCCGATCAGCAAGTACAACTTCGATGTTTACGGGGCATCGACGACGCCGACTCTGGTTTTGCTGGATCGCGCGGGAAAAGTTGCGATGTACCATCCGGGAGCGATGAGCTACGGCGAACTGAGAGCGGAGATTGAAAAGGTGGCCTCTCGATAGCTGAGCGGAACGATTCCTGCCGAAGCTCTGGTCATCCTGAGGAACGTGCCCTTTGCGGTTCCGAAGGACCTGTGCAGTTCGGTTGCTCCCGCAAAATGCATGGGTCTTTCGCTGTCGCCCAGGAGGACAAAATACGGTTAAGGTTACTTGACTTCCGTCAACTTCCCCGTTTTCACGTCGTAGACAAACCCGCGCACCGGAATATGTTTCGGGATCCACGGGTGCGATTTCACGCGGTGAATCTGCTGGCGCACGTTGGCTTCTAGGTTGTCGAAGGCGTAGAACTGCGCGGGTTCACTGGCGATCGCGCCCGTCTTTTCGGCTAGCTTGTGTCTCAGTTCGTATTCCTGCACGTTCAGCAATCCGCAGTCGGTGTGGTTGATGATGATGAACTCCTGCGTGTCGAGCAGGTGATGCGAGACGATCAGCGAGCGTAAGGCGTCGTCGGTGGCGATGCCGCCGGCGTTGCGGATCATGTGGGCGTCTCCGGGCTTCAGGCCAAGGCAGTGCTCGAACAGGATGCGGGAATCCATGCAGGCAAGCACGGCTACGTGCCGCCTGGGGCGGACCGAAAGCTCGCCCAGCGTAAAAGCGCGTGCGAATTCTTCGTTGGCCTTTAATAGTTCGTCAGCTACGGACAAGGTTGGGCTCCCGTGTTCGTCGTTGGTCGTTCGTCGTTGGCGCCGTGGTTGGCTAACGACCAACCACCGACGACCAACGACCAGTTTACAATCGGCGCGTGAATCTCGGGGCAAACTTAGACGACACCATTGTCGCCATTGCCACCCCGCCGGGGCAGGGCGGCATTGGGGTGGTGCGGCTGTCGGGGCCTGAGGCGCTCTCGATCGCGGCGCCGATGCTGCGGTTGAAGCATGAAATGGAGCCGGGGCGGGCGGTGTTTGGGGAACTTGTTGAGCCAGTACCCGCCTCAACGATCACTGACGAACTCAAAGTCCCCACTTCTCGCGCAGAGGACGCGCGAGAAATGGGGCACCCTCACCCTTACCCACAGGATCAGGAAAGATTGGAGCGAATTGACGAGGTCGTCGTCACTTACTTTGCCAAGCCGCATTCTTATACGACCGACGACATCGTGGAGATTTCTGCGCATGGATCTCCGGTGGTGTTGCGGCACATTGTCGAGCTTTGTGTCGCCGCCGGGGCGCGATTGGCCGAGCCCGGTGAGTTCACCATGCGGGCGTTCCTCAACGGGCGGATTGATCTGACCCAGGCAGAAGCCGTCCGCGACCTGATTGATTCGCAGACGCTGTATCAGGCGAAGGTTGCCGCGCAGCAATTGGAGGGCGCGCTCTCGCGGCGTTTGCAGCCAATCAAGCAGAAGCTGGTGGAACTGATCGCTCTGCTTGAGGCAGGGATTGATTTCGCTGAAGACGATGTGTCGGTACTGCCCGATACTACGATTCTGGAGCACATTGGCGCGGTGCGCGCGCCACTGGTACAGCTTAGCGCCAGCTTTGCCTACGGCAAGATCGTGCACGAAGGGTTGACGCTGGCGATTGTCGGCCGTCCGAATGTCGGCAAGTCGAGTTTGTTCAACCGGCTGGTGGAGCGCGAGCGCGCCATCGTGACGGCGACTCCCGGCACGACGCGCGATCTGGTGAGCGAGACCGTGGCGATTGGCGGCATCCCGGTGAAATTGGTGGATACGGCGGGCATCCGGCAGGCTCTCGACGAAGCCGAGTCCATCGGAATTCAAAAGTCTATGGAAGCGCTGGCCGACGCTGATTTGGTGCTGGTGGTGGTGGATGCGTCACAACCAGCCGCGAAGGAAGACGAGGAGCTGATCCGGCAGGCGGCGGAGCGAGCGGCCATCGTGGTCGGAAACAAGCGCGACCTCCGGACGGAGGAAACCCCCACCCTTCGACAAGCTCAGGGCAGGCTTTCTCCCAGCACCGGGGAGAAGTGGGGCACCCAGATTCCTGTTTATACGTCGGCTTTAACGGGAGAGGGCATCGCCGAGTTGCGGGCGGAAATTCTGCGGCAGGTGGGCGGGGAAACCGGCACGCAGGCCGAGGCAGGATTCCTGACCAACATTCGACACGAAGGATTGATCAAGGACTCGCTGGCCGCACTGAACTCGGCTAAGACTGCCGTCGCGGCAAAAATCCCGCACGAGATGCTGCTGCTCGATCTCTACAATGCGCTGCGCCCGCTGGACGGGATCACGGGCGCGACCACGACGGACGACATACTGAACTTGATCTTCAGCACGTTCTGCATCGGGAAGTGATCGTGTTACCGCGACGTCAGTGCCTTTTGACAAGGCGATAGACGCCAAGTCCGGTCGGCACGAGCCAGCCGAAGATGAAGATTTGGTATACAAGTCCAAATATGTAGATCGCCACAATCAGGGCGATCCGCTTCGGCGCTCCTCTTGCTTGCCAAACGTAACTGAACGATTGAGGGCCAAACTTTAGCCACAGGGCAACTGCACCGAGCCACACGATCCCGAGTGCGATCAGACTCTTTGGACTCAACTCACCCTCCTTCGTTACGATGCTGACCCCAAGATTGACCTCCCCGCGAGGAATTGACGCTTACCTCGACAGCGCGCCCAGGGCGTCACGAAACATCACGTCGAACGATCCACTCTTCCCGGTCTTTGCTGCTGCGGCGAGGGCCTTCTCTGCCGCTGCACGCTGATAACCCAGATTCACCAGCGCGGAGAGCACATCTTCTTCGGTGTCGCTCATGGCCGGCGCCGCGGGTGCGGCGGTTACTCCTGCATCCGGCAGTTTGTCGCGCAGTTCGAGCACCATGCGTTCTGCCGTCTTCCTGCCGATGCCGGGGATGCGGGTCAGGCGCGCGAGGTCATTGCCGCGAATCGCACCGATCATGTCTGCGGCGGCCATGCCGCTGAGGATTTTGATGGCGAGCGTCGGCCCGATTCCGCTCACCGTAATCAGTCTTTCAAACAGCAACTTTTCTGACGACCGGAGAAATCCATAAAGCGCGATGGCGTCCTCGCGCACGTGGGTGTGAATGTGCAGGGCGATCTCGGAGCCGACGCCAGGCAGTTCGGAAAACGTTGGCACGCTGATGGTGACGTCGTAGCCGACCCCGGCCGTTTCGATGATGGCCTGGTTGGGGTGTTTGTTCAGCAGTGTTCCGCGAAGATAGGCAATCATGCTCCCGCCATTGTAGCGGCAGAAAGCCAGAAAATCGCAGGCCGCTTCGAAGCTGCGGGCACGACTCGCTGGCCGACGCCGGCGGATTTTTATGCTTTAATCACGGCATGAGTACCCTACGGCTATGTTCAATCGTCCGATCGGTCCGGCTCGCGGCATTCCTTTGGATTTTGTGCGGGATCGCTCTTGCGCAGCAATCCGCTACGCCCGCGGCCTCGCCGGCAGCCGTTCCCCCGGAGTTCAGCGACGCGCGAAAACTGGTGCAGGAAGGGAAGGTGGACGACGCGATTAGCGAATTGCAGGCGCTTGCGGGCCGCGATGCCACCGTCAAAGGACTTTCCCTGGAACTCGGGACCGCATATTACAAGAAGAGCGACTACGCCAAAGCCGTCGAGTTTCTGAAGAAGGCGACGGCCGAGGATCCCGCCAGTGGCGAGGCCACGCAGTTGCTCGGACTTTCCTACTATCTGGGCGGACACGCGGCTGAGGCGATTCCGTTGCTCGAAAGAGTCCAGGGCTGGTATCCGCGGGCCAATATTGACGCGTCGTACATCCTGGGGATTTGCTACATCCAGACGAAGGATTACGAGCAGGCGCGCAAAGCCTTCAGCAGGATGTTCGATGTGCCGCCGGACTCGGCAGCCAGTTACCTTTTCGTCTCCCAGATGCTGCTGCGCCAGGAGCACGATCCGGTGACCGAAGAATATTTGCAGAAAGCGGTGGCGATGGATCCGAAGCTCCCGCTGGCACACTTTCTTTTGGGCGAGCTTTATGTCTACAAGTCGAGGATCCCCGAGGCCATCGCCGAATTCCAGAAGGAACTGGCCATCAATCCGGGACACGCCCCGACTTACTACAAGCTGGCCGACGCGGAATCGCGCATCCAGAAATACGACGATGCCGAACGTCTTCTGCAGCGCTCGATCTGGCTGGACTCCACTTCGACCGGGCCGTACATCCTGTTGGGGAAGGTGCTAGAGAAAAAAGGCGAATATGAGTTGGCTGCGCGTGCGCTGCAGCATGCGGTCTCCATGGACCCGAACAATTCCACCACCCACTACCTTCTGGGCCAGACGTATCGGGATATGGGGAAGAAGACAGAAGCCGAGAGCGAGTTGAACCTGGCTCAACAACTGAAGACGCGGCAGGATTCCCATCAATAGCGCCTTCGCCAGCTAGAGCTGAGCGGCCTGTTCGCGGCGGCGCGCCTGGATTTCGATGTAAACGTTCACCAGCGACACGGCGGCCGGCGTGACTCCGGGAATGCGCGAGGCCTGGCCGATGGTGCGAGGCTGAAGTTTCATCAGTTTTTCCTGCATCTCGCGGGAGAGCCCGCTGACCGAGCGATAATCGAACCAGTCGGGAATAGCGTGCTGCTCGGCCTTTTTCAGGCGCTCCATGGCGCGTTGCTGCTGCAGCAGGTAACCTTCGTACTTGATTTCGGTTTCGACCGACTTGAGCTCGTTCCTTGCTTCGGAAGAGAGCTTAACCACAGAGGACGCAGAGGGCCCGGAGGAATTTCTCTCGAAGAATTCCGGAGCCAGCAGGCGCAACACGGGGACGAGCTGCTCGACGGTGACCTCGGGACGCTTCAAAAGCTGGGCGAGGGTCTGGCCCGTCGCGGGTTCCCAACTGCCAGCGGCTGGCGTGCTGCCTGCTACAGCAGATTCCTCGTCGCTTTGTTCCTCGGAATGACAATGGCTTAACCACTCTGGAGTAAGCCGGGTGTTCTCCAGCAACTGCTTCAGCTTGGCCAGACGCTCTTGCTTGGACTTGAAATCGCCCCACGCTTCATCTGATATCAATCCAACGCGGCGGCCGTGCGGGGTGAGGCGGCGGTCGGCGTTGTCAATCCGCAGATGCAGGCGGAACTCGGCGCGCGACGTGAACATGCGGTAAGGCTCGTTCGTGCCCTTCGAGATGAGATCGTCAATCAGGATCGCCGTGTAGGCCTCAGTGCGGTCGAGAATCAGCGGCGGCTGTTGTTGCACCTGCAACGCGGCGTTGATGCCGGCCATCAGCCCCTGGCAGGCGGCTTCTTCGTAGCCCGACGTGCCGTTAATCTGCCCGGCGAGAAACAGCCCGGCGATTTTGCGCGTCTCCAGCGTGCGCTCGAGTTCGGTCGGGTCAATCGAGTCGTACTCGATCGCATATCCGGGACGTAGCATCTCGGCATTTTCCAGGCCGGGGATGGACTTCAAAATCGCCAGCTGCACTTCCACCGGTAGCGACGTGCTCATGCCGTTGACGTAAATTTCGTGCGTGTTCAGACCTTCCGGCTCAAGAAAAAGCTGGTGCGTTTCCTTGTCGGGAAATTTCACGATCTTATCTTCGATCGAAGGGCAGTAGCGCGGTCCGATGGACTGAATCTGTCCGCTGTACATCGGCGAGCGGTGCACGTTCTCGCGGATGATGCGGTGCGTTTCCGCCGTGGTCCAGGCGATATAGCACGGCACCTGCGAATCATGATGCGCCACGCGCCTGGTGCGGAAGCTGAACGGCGTGGGATCGGGATCGCCGGGCTGCGCGAGGAAGCGCGACCAGTCAATCGAGCGGCCGTCGAGCCGCGGCGGAGTGCCAGTCTTGAGTCGGCATCCGCGCAGGCCGAGTTTCTTCAGCGCCTCGCCAAGAAGCACGGCGTTCGGCTCGCCCGAGCGGCCCGCGGGATATTGCTGCTCGCCGCAGTGAATCAGGCCGTTGAGAAAAGTTCCCGTGGTGATGACGACGGCCTGCGCTCCGACCGTGCGGCCATCGCGAAGACGAATGCCGAGAATGCGGCGGTGCGAGTTTTCAGTTCTCAGTTCCCGGTTCTCAGCGAAACCTGAGCCCTCAGTGGCTAAAGCCGCGTCTTGTTGCGGAGCCTGTTCGGCACGACTAAAGTCGTGCCCTTCCCGGCCTTGTCCCTTCCGATCTTGCTGAGTGCTGAGGGCTGAGGGCTGACGGCTGCCTTCCACGATGAGATCCGCCACTTCCGCCTGTTTGATCTTCAAATTCGCCTGCGACTCGAGGACCTCGCGCATCTTCAGGCGGTAGGCCTGCTTGTCGCACTGCGCGCGCGGCGACCAGACGGCCGGGCCGCGTGAAGTATTCAACAGGCGGAATTGGATGCCGACCGCGTCGGTGATTTCGCCCATGACGCCGCCGAGGGCGTCCACTTCGCGCACCAGGTGTCCCTTGGCGATCCCGCCGACGGCTGGGTTGCACGACATCTGTGCGATGAGATCAACATTGAGCGTGTATAGCGCAGTCTTCAGGCCCAGGCGCGCGGCAGCCATGGCGGCTTCGCATCCGGCATGACCGGCGCCGACCACGACAACGTCGAATTGTTCGGTGAACTGCATCCTGGACAGCAGTGAGCCTGCGAGAACCCCGCTCGCGATTACGTAGCTTTAATTCTAACAATTATCGCGGAACCCGCGATTCGATAGAATCATTGCGTCATTTCATTTGAGGAGCCGACTTGGCCAGACAGATTCCCATCGGAACCCGCGGCGAGGCGGAAGAAACCGTCGAGTTCGAGCACACGCTGACTTCGCACAACCCGGAACTGCCGCCTGTTTATTCCACGCCGGACATGATCCGGTTGATGGAGACGGCGGCGTTTCACGCGCTGCAGCCTTACTGCGAAGGCGATGAGATTACGGTAGGGACATCCATCCACATAGAGCACCGCGCCGCCAGCGGCATCGGAGCCCGCATTCGGGCAGAAGCCGTGCTCGAAGCATTTGACGGCCGTTTCTACACGCTGCGGGTGACCGCCCGCGACGATTCGCAGGAAATCGGGCGCGGCACCGTGGGCCGGGCTGTGGTCAGCGTGGGCAAGTTGGTCGAGCGAATGAAGGAGAAATCAGATCGGCCTCGGACCTCGGACGTCAGACCTTAACAGGTGCGCGGGCGTAGCTGGTTCTGGATCAGTCGGCTGAATCCTGAACGTCGGCGGCGCATTGCTACAATTCCAAACGGTGCCGGTTTCGTTCCACATCGAAAAGGTGAACGGCAAGGCTCGCGCTGGCCGCCTGTTCACTCCTCACGGCGAGATTGCAACGCCCGTGTTCATGCCGGTCGGAACGCTGGCGTCGGTCAAGGGCATTCCCCAGGACACGCTGGAAGAACTCGGGGCCCAAATCATCCTCGGCAACACGTATCACCTCTACCTCCGCCCCGGAGTCGAAACCGTCCGCCGCCTGGGCGGGCTGCACCGGTTTATGTCATGGCACCGCGCGATTCTGACCGACTCCGGCGGTTTCCAGGTTTTCAGCCTCAACGAACTGCGCAAGGTGACCGAAGAAGGCGTCACGTTTCGCTCGCATCTGGACGGTTCGTCGCATTTCTTCAGCCCTGAGAGTGCTATGGAAGCGCAGATCGGGCTGGGCGCTGACATCATCATGGCGTTCGATGAGTGCACGGAATTCCCTGCGGGCCGTGACCGGGTGCGGGCCTCGATGGAGCTGACTTTGCGCTGGGCCGAGCGGAGCAAGAAATATTTTGAGGAACACAAGCAGGAAGTGCCGTGGAAGGAGTACTCAGTACCTGGTACTCAGTACTCAGTGGTTAATGAGCTTCATGCGGCTGGGTCAGGGGATGTTGCTTCCGCTGGAACTGGGAACTGCGTACCGAGTACTGGGTACTCACAAGCGCTGTTCGGCATCGTGCAGGGTGGGATGGACCGCGAGCTACGAAAGGAGTCGGCTGAGCGCACCATTGAGATCGGGTTCCCTGGCTATGCCATCGGCGGACTCAGTGTGGGCGAACCGCGCGAACTCACCCGGGAAATTGTCGAATCCACGCTCGAGCATCTGCCCAAGGACAAGCCGCGCTACCTGATGGGAGTAGGCACCCCCGAAGAGATTGTCGAATATGCCAGCCTGGGCGTTGACATGATGGATTGTGTCCTGCCTACGCGGGCGGCTCGGCACGGACTGCTGTTTACATCGGAGGGAAAAGTCTCGATCAAGCAGGCGCGCTATGCGCAGGATCAGGGGCCGCTCGATCCAAACTGCCCCTGCCGGGTTTGTCGGCGCTACTCGCGGGCCTATCTGCGCCATCTGTATGCTGCCAACGAAGTGCTGGCGCAGGTCTTAAACACCATTCACAATCTGACCTTCTACCTTGACTTGATGGCGCGAGTACGGCATTCTATTCAACTTGGGGAAGAGTCCCGTTTTCTTTCTGGTGTCTGGTCTCGACCGAAACCCTGACTCCTTGGAAGACCTCCCCGGATTGACCCTGGCGGAACCCGGCCGAAGTTGATCCAAACTCCGTCGTGAAATGACAGCTCGCGCAGCGTGCATCGCTGCGGAAGACGGTTGGCGGATTCATCCGCAGCTGACAGGAATATGCAAGCTCTACTCATGGTGCAGGCGCAAGGCGGCGGCGGTATGTCGCTGCTGATCATGTTTGTGCCCATGATCGCCATGATCTATTTCCTGCTGATCATGCCCCAGCAGCGCCGGCAGAAAAAATGGCAAGCCATGCTGGAGCAGCTTAAGACGGGCGACAAGGTCACTACCAGCGGCGGGCTGCGCGGGTCGGTCATCGCGATCAAAGATGACGCAATCCATCTCCGCATTCCGCCAGACAATCTGCGCGTCGAAGTGACCAAGGCCTCGGTGGTAACGGTGACCACGGCCGAGGAAGAAGTGAAAGGAAAGTGAGCCGCGAGCCCCGAGTCGCGAGCCGCGAGTGAATCACTGAGGCTCGGGACTCGCGACTCAAAGCTCGGGACTGTTTTTTTATGAACAAGACTTTTCTCTGGAAACTCGGACTCATCGTAGCGACGCTGCTGTTCTTCCTGTTCGGCGTTTTTGGGATTCCAAAGAATTTTTCGCGCGAGGGAATCCTCACCGCCGTGACCAGCCGCATTCACCTTGGTCTCGACCTGCGGGGCGGAACCCACCTGATTCTCCAAGTGCAGGTCAACGACGCCGTCAACGCGGATGCGCAGAACACGATCGAAGTCCTGAAGCAGCAGATGTGCAACCGCAAGATTGACTACACCGATATTGCGCAGGCCGACCCGCCCAGTCCCGACCACGCGCAGAACAATCCCGACCACATCGTCCTCAAAGGCGTGGCGCCGGCATCGCGCTCCGACCTGCTGGATATCGTGAGCACGCGGCTTCCTGAGTATCAAGCCACGCCGGGAGCCAGCGATACCTGGAACCTTGCCATGAAGCCGCAGAACCTGGCTGACCTGAAGAATAAGGCGGTCACCCAGGCGATTGACACCATCCGCAACCGCATTGACCAGCTCGGCGTGAGCGAGCCGCAGATTGAGGAGCACGGCCTCGGGCAATATCAGATCCTGGTGCAACTGCCCGACGTGGACGATCCGGCGCGCGTGAAGGACATCATGCAGTCCACCGCCATGCTGGAGATCAAGCAATCACTCGGTGGGCCATACTCGAGCGAGCAGGCGGCGTTGCAGGCGCAGCAACCGGTCGGTGTGCTTCCGCCCGATGCCATTCTTCTTCAGGGGCACAGTATGCCCGGCACCGGAGCGGAAGGCCCGGCGTGGTATGTGGTTTCGCGGGTTTCCGCGGTCCGAGGGCAGGATCTGCGCGACGCTCAGCCCAGCCGCGACCAGAATGGCCGGCCCAGCGTGCATTTCACGCTGAGCAGCGAGGGTGGACAGCGTTTCTACAACTTCACCTCCGCCCACGTCGGCGACAGCCTGGCCGTCGTGCTCGACAACAAGGTGCAGGAAGTCGCCAACATTAAAGAGGCGATCCGCGATACGGGTGAGATCAGCGGCGGCGCGATGAATGAGCAGCAGGCGAAAGATCTTTCGATGATTCTGCGTTCGGGCGCGCTGCCCGCAGGCATCAAGTATCTGGAAGAGCGCACCGTCGGACCTTCGCTGGGAGCCGATTCGATTCGCGCCGGCGTGAAGGCCGCCGTCTACGGCATGCTGGCCGTGCTGATTTTCATGCTGGTCTATTATCGCTGGGCCGGCGTCAATGCCGACGTTGCCCTGCTTCTGAACCTGATCATCCTGCTCGGATTCATGGGCTACTTCGAAGCCGTACTGACTCTGCCCGGGATTGCGGGCGTGATCCTTACTGTCGGCATGGGCGTGGATTCGAATGTGCTGATCTTCGAGCGCATTCGAGAGGAGTTGCGCAACGGCAAGACGCCGTCTTCGGCGGTTGACCAGGGGTTCAGTCACGCCTGGATCACCATCGTGGATACGCACGTTACGACCATTGTTTCGGCAGCGATTCTGTTCATTTTCGGCACTGGTCCGGTCCGCGGTTTTGCCACCACGCTGACCTTCGGTCTGCTGGCGAATCTGTTCACCGCGGTCTTTGTGTCGCGTGTGATTTTCGACTGGGTGCTGAGCCGCAAACAGCGCGGCGAAGCGCTGAGCATTTAGGTATGGAGCGATTGAGTCATCGGGTCATTGAGTCATTGAAGAATGCCGTCGTTGGATTTTCAATCGCTCAATCGCCCGACCGCTCAGCCTTTGTTAAGTCATAGATAAATAAGGGGTTAGAAAACAAGTGGAGTTCTTTCGCGACGTTAACATAGATTTTCTTGGCAAAAAGTGGTATTTTCTCGCCTTTTCACTGGTCTTTAGCGTCGCCGGCGTGCTTTCCATGTTGTTCTGGCACGGCGTTCCCTGGGGCGTGGATTTCCGTGGCGGAACCCTGGTGTATGTAAAGTTCTCGCATCCACCCGATGACAACGCGATTCGTGCCGCCATGGATCGCGCCGGCCTGCACAACGCCAAGATTCAGGACATTTCTGGCCAGGGCGTCGAAAACGAGGTTCTGATTGACCTCGACGTGCGCGAGACCAGCGAGCAGGCGCTCGACCAGGGCAAGACCAATATTATTAAGGCGCTGGAGACCAACGCTCCTGCGGGCAAAAACTGCGGCGCAGCCAATGCTGAAGGATGCGACCTTAACAACGCCAGTTCTTTGACAATTAAGAACTACCTGATGGATAAAGACCCGCTGCATCTGGGGTCCGATGCAGATCAGAAATACACGGCGCAGGCAAAGGCGATCGTGGATTATCGCGACAAGACGCTGGGCGGAGTTCTCAGCTCGATCGACCAGTTGAAGGGAGCGGCCGACCCGGCGGCGGTGTCGGTCCTGAGCAACGGGTTCTTCCTGTCTGATTTCGGGGTGCGAGACGTCCAGATCGTGGGCCCACAGGTGGGCGGACAGTTACGGCAGCAGGCCGGTCTAGCTACTCTGTATTCGCTGGCGGGGATGCTGGTTTACCTCGGCTTCCGCTTCGAATGGATCTATGGCGTGGCGGCTGTGATCACGGTTTTTCACGACACCCTGATCACCGTGGGCGCATTTTCGCTGACGAAGACCGATATTTCGCTGACCGTGATAGCGGCCATCCTGACCTTGATTGGTTACTCTAATAACGACACGATCGTGGTATTTGACCGCATCCGGGAAAACATTAAACTCATGCGGCGCGAGAAGCTGTCGGATATCGTCAATCGCAGCATTAATCAGACTTTGAGCAGAACGATCTTGACAGCGGGCCTAACCTTCCTTACCGTACTGGCACTCTTTTTATTCGGTGGCGAAGTGCTGCATGGTTTCAGTCTCGCCCTGGTCATTGGCATTTTGATCGGTACGTATTCATCCATCGCGATCGCCGCCCCGATTCTGGTCGCCTACCAGGATTGGCGTATCGAGAAGGGCAAAAGGCCGGTAGCCATGCCAGGAAAGGCGCGGTAGCCGGGGCGACGGCGGGTCGGCAGTTCGGTATGCCTTCTTAAGATAGTGAGTTGGAAGGGTTTGCTCGGTTCGGCCTTTGGGAGCATCGATCCCGGAAAAGCCGCCGAGCAAATGTTGGGAGCAAAGAGGAACGGCACGGTGTCTAAGTTTCCGTAGGGTCTGAAGTAGGGGAGAATCCCATGTTTGAAGACAGCTTAATTGAGTCCGGTGGCAGACTGAAGACCAAGCGCGGGTGGACGTCCATCATCTCGTTCGCCATTCAAATCATGATCATTGGGGTCATGATCCTGATTCCGCTGATCTTTACCGAAGCCCTGCCAAGAACGCAGCTCATGACATTCCTGGTGGCCCCTCCGCCGCCGCCACCGCCGCCGCCACCAGCGGCCGCTCCGGTCAAGATCGTGAAAGTGATCCAGACCGATATCGTCAACGGCCAGTTGCGGACGCCGACCAAGATTCCACAAAAGGTACAGATGATTAAAGAGGACGAGGCCCCGCCGCCGGTCATGGCCAGTGCCGGCGTGGTGGGCGGCGTTCCCGGTGGAGTGCCGGGCGGCTCGATGGGCGGCGTGATCGGCAGCGTGTTGAGCGCGACGCCAGTCGCCGTTCCCAAGATTGCCACCCCGCAGCGTGTGCGTGTATCCTCCGGTGTGCAGTCGGGCCTGCTGATCCGCAAGGTGAACCCGACGTATCCGCCGCTGGCGCGCCAGGCGCGTATTCAGGGCGTGGTGATTCTGCAGGCGCAGATCAGCAAAGACGGCAACATCGAAAACCTGCAGTTGATCAGCGGACACCCGATGCTGGCTCCGGCCGCGATCGAGGCCGTGAAGCAGTGGAAGTACAAGCCGTACCTGCTCAACGGAGAACCGGTCGAAGTCGAGACGCAAGTGCAGGTAAACTTCACGCTGGCCGGGGGCTAGGTCTCCCGGTTGATCGTGAACGAGCTCGACTGTAGTAGTGTGTGTAGGCCCTCCCCTTCCCACCAGAATGCGGTGGCCGGGAGCGGCTTTTGAAAAAGACGCTCGGATAGGCCGCCGTACCTCAAGCCTGAACACACAGGGGTACGCGCCAGGTTCGCGCGCCGGCGCGGCGCAAGCCGCGGCCCGTCGGCTCAGACCATTTTGCCGGCGGGTCGGCACAGCAACAAAGCGCATCAAAGCATCTCAACGAAGAGTAGAGAGTTCCGAGGAGGAGAAGCAACTCATGCTGGCAGCTCACGTAACAGGAGTCATTCTCAGTCACATTCCGGCCGCAGCCACCTGGGTCATCCAGGAAGGCGGCGGCATGCCGACCGACCCGCTAGGCCTGTGGAAACAGATGGGCTGGGTTGCCCGGTCAGTCGTAGTGATTCTCTTCATCATGTCGGGGTGGTCCATCGGCGTGATGATTGACCGCTGGATGGCGTATAGTGCCGCTCGCAAGCAGTCGCGGGCCTTTGCTCCGGCAGTTGCGGGTGCTCTGCGCGACGGCCGCATTGACGAAGCGATCAAAGTGGCGGAGCGCAACAAGAAGAGCCACCTGGCCAAGGTCGTCACCGCGGGCTTGATGGAGTTCAAAGCCCACCAGGACAGCCCGGGCGCGATTCCCGGCGAGACGATTGAAGCCTCCAAGCGGGCGCTGGAGCGCACCGAAGCCATCGTCCACGCCGAACTGAAGCGAGGACTGGGCGGCCTCGCCACCATCGGTTCGACCGCTCCCTTCGTGGGGCTGTTTGGAACGGTGATGGGCATTCTGAACGCCTTCACCGGCATCGCCAACACCAAGGCCACCGGTCTGGCGGCAGTCGCCGGCGGTATTGCAGAAGCGCTGGTTACGACGGCCATCGGGCTGCTCGTCGCCATCCCGGCCGTGATGATGTTCAACTATCTGACCGGCCGCGTGGAAGCGTTCGACGTCGAAATGGACAACTCGTCGAGCGAACTGATTGACTACTTCCTGAAGAAGCGCGGAGACCGGCGGTAATCGGCAAATTCCCCGCCTCTCGGCTGAGCATGCGAGAAGCGGGAGCCCGGCAGCGAGTTGCTTGTCCGGCGCTGAAGCAAACCAGCGCCGGACCTCCCAATTACGGGGAGGCAACGACGGCCGGACCGCAGAGGCAGTTTGGGAGATATCAGGTATGGCGTTAGCGAAACGAAACGAAGGCTCCAAGATCAGCTCCGACATCAACGTCACCCCGATGGTGGATGTGATGCTGGTGCTGCTGATTATCTTCATGGTGGTCACGCCCATGTTGCAGAGGGGCGTCAGCGTAGACAAGGCCGAGGTGAATAGCCCGGTGGCCATGGAAGACGCGGACAAAGAAGACGCGATGCTCGTTTCCATTACGCGGGACGGAAGCGTCTACTTCGGCAGCGACCAGATTTCGATCGACGCGCTGACCACCAAGGTAAAGGATCGGTTGGCCTCGAACGCGCAGAACAAGCAGGTGTTCGTGAAGGCGGACCGGCGCGCGCATTTTGGCGACGTGGTGAAGGTTGTGGACAGCGTCCGGGCGGCCGGGGTGGATGACCTGGGCTTGCTGACGGATCAGAAAAAGGCTGCTCCAGGCGCTCCGCCGGCTGCGGCTGCGCCCGGGCAATAGAGGAGAACGACCATGGGAATGGCAGTTGGCCCGAGCGGAGGCCAAAGTGCGAACATCAACGTCACGCCGCTCATTGACGTGCTGCTGGTTCTGCTGATCATCTTCATGGTGATCTCGCCGTCAACGCCCAAGGGACTGGATGCGCTGGTACCTCAGCCGCCTCCGCCCAACGCTCCGAAGAACAACACTCCGGACCGTACCATCGTGGTGCAGTTGATTGACCGTGGCGCCGGAACCGAGCCAGGTTTGAAGGTCAACGCCGAAGACGCCACTTGGGACAACCTGGAAGGGCGTCTCACCGACATTTACAAACAGCGCGCGGAAAAGGTCATGTTCGTGAAAGGCGATGATGCGGTCGCCTTCGCCAATGTCGCCAATGTCATTGACATCGCGCATGCTGCCGGTGTGGATAAGGTTGGCCTGATTACCGCCAAGATCGAAGCGGGCAACTAAAGAAAACAGCCGGTGGTCGTTGATCGCCGGTCGTTAGCCAATCCACCTTGCCGGTGACGGGCGAACGATCCGCGTCTGACGGCCAACCACGCTGACATGTCGGGCCTGCCGCACTTGTCAAACGGCTGTCTCTGGGCCTAGGATGCTGTGCCAAGGGAGACTTATACCGCAATGAATAAGAATATGAGGCTGCTCACGCTGGCGGCTGTCACGCTGGCTCTGTTCTGCGCTGTGGGCTGTAACAAGCTGCGGGCCCGCGACCAGCTGAACAAGGGCGTCGAATCCTACAAGAACTCTCACTACGAGCAGGCCATCGACCACTTCCAGCAGGCCGTACAACTCGACCCGACTCTCATCAACGCCCGGATGTATCTGGCCACAGCTTTTGTGTCGCAGTACATTCCCGGCGTAGACTCGCCCGACAATCTCCGCACCGCGCAGCAGGCGATTGACGAGTATCAGAAAGTGATTGACGCCAACCCGTCGCGCGACCAGAAGGTCAACAGTGCGAAAGGCATCGCCTATCTGTATCTCAACATGAAGAAGTGGGACGACGCCAAGAAATATTACCGCCTCGCTTCTGACGTGGACCCGAACGATCCCGAGCCCTACTACTCGGTGGGCGTAATCGACTGGACTGCCTGCTACCAGCCCCGCATGGAAAAGCGCGCCGCGCTGGGTTTGAAGCCGGAAGAGCACCTAAACCCCAAGAACAAAGATCAGAAAAAAGCCTGCGACGAACTGAAGGTGAAGAACGCCCCAGCGATACAGGAAGGCATTGACAGCCTCAACAAGGCAATCCAGCTTCGTCCGGACTACGACGACGCCATGGCGTACATGAACCTGATGTATCGTGAGAAGGCCGACGTGGAATGCGACGAACTGGCCACGCGGGAAGAGGACCTCAAGACCGCCGATCATTGGGTGGACGAGACTCTTCGGGTGAAGAAAGCGAAGGCCGAGAAGGCAGCGCAGAGCCAGGGCGGCATCACCATGGATCAGTCGAAATAGCCGGCTATTGCAAGAAACATTCGACCTCCTTCGCCAACTCGCGAAGGAGGTTTTGCTTTACGGCACAGCTGTCACCGGAAACTCGGCTGAGCTTTCTTCTGCAGGGTGAAAATGATGAAACTGTATTCCAGACCGTAGGGTTCCCAGCGGATCGGCTTCTCTCTGCACTCCAGGTCAACCTCCCCGGTCAGTTGCAGCCCGATGCTTGCGGCCAGCTCCAGCGCGGCTTGAATCTCCGGCTTGGAAAAAATTCTGATCGGACTCCCATGTGCCATCATCCCTGCAGTGTTGATTGGGGCGGGGTAGTAGTCGGTGGAAGTAATCAGCACTCCTCCAGGTTTCAGCAGCCGGTACATTTCCCGGAAGTAGGCCTCGAGCGGCACGCCGTGCTCAATGACGCTCAGGCACACGATCGCGTCGAAGTGTGCGTTCGGGAAGGGAGCGCGGGTAAGGTCGCCCGGCAAGTAGCGGATGGGGCCGCGGCGAGCCGCGTCGGTGAACGACAAATTGATGCCGTGAAGGTCGCGGTAGCCGTAGAGAAACAGCGTGGGAAGAACGTTGCTGTAGAATTCCGCGCCTGCATCGAGAATGCGGGCGGAAGAGTCCGTTCGCGCCAGAATCGTCGAGACCGCGGCAAGGTGATCCCAGTTTTTTTCGGGCGCGCGGTGAAGGGGAGTATGCAGTCTCTTCGCGTTCTCAAAAGCTTCCTGCCACTGCTCGCGATTCTTCAGCGTGCCATTGGAGACGGCGGGTCCGGGGCTGCCGGGCAGCCGGCTTGCCCCAAATTTCGCTCTCAGATACAGCCGATACAGCGGATCCCAGTGCAGCAGCGCGCTGTTGATGCGCCGGAAAAAGCGCCGCGATGCGGGGATAGGAGGTTCGGACTCCTGAGGCGGGGGTGCGAGTTCAGTCACGAAGGTTTACGATAGCTTCCGAATGGAAGGTTTGCAACCGGGCCAGTCCGACCGCGCTCGCGCGGTCAGCGTCATCGCCACCGTCCTCAACGAGGCGAAAGAGATCGACCGCCTGGTCGTCAGCCTGGCAGGACAGACACTCGCTCCAGCTGAAGTGATCATCGTAGACGGGGGATCCACGGATGGTACCTGGGAGTGGCTCCAGGCCGCGAAGGAGAAGTTCGCGAGCCTCATCGCGATTCGTGACGAAAGCTGCCGGTTGGAGCACTGCGCCGGGCCGATCGCGCGCGGACGCAACGTCGCCATTGCGGCTGCCACTTCCGATGTGGTGGCCTGCGCCGACGCCGGTTGCGCCTACCGTGCCGACTGGCTCGAGAACCTCACCGCCGATATTCGGATGGGCAGGGCCGAATATGCGGTCGGCGGATCTTGCATTGATCCAGACGGACGCACGGTGTGGGATGTGGCCTCTGCGCCGTTTCTGGGCGTTAAGTTGAGTGCGGATGCCAAGACAAAGTCCTGCACGGCCCGATCCATGGCCTTCCGCAAAGAGTTGTGGCAGCGCGTGGGAGGATTCCCGGAAGACCTGTTTTTCGGCGAGGACACCGTATTCGACCAGAAAGCTCGTGCCGTTGCCACGCCTGCTTTTGTGGATCGCGCCAAAGCATTTTACCGTCCCCACAATACGTTTCGCTCGGCGCTGCGGCAACTGGCCAGCTATTCGGTCAGCGATGGCGTTTCGGGTACCAGGGCGGCGCGACTAGTGCGCAATCTGGTCCGCTGCGTGGTGGAAGTTCTCGCGCTCGTGCTGCTGTTTCGCAGCGCAATCCCGCTGCTCTGCGTGCTGGCGCTGGAAGTCTATTTTGCCTACCGGCTCGACTGGCGCGACTTGCGCGGCGTTTCCCCGCCCACGCTCGCTGCTAGGCTGTTGTTTTCGCTGGTTGTGCCCTGGGTGGTCACGTGGAACCACATCAAGGGCCGGATCACGAAGAAGAGCCTGCCCAACCGGCAAAATCTGGCCTGGAAGCCACACTCGAAGCCGGCGTCACGCTGACGAAACACTGCAGGTTTCGACGACTCCAGATACAATATCCGGTCTGGCCGGGCCTCTCCGGCTGGGTTCCGCCAGTCAGTGTTTTCCATGTTCAAGAAGATCCTCATTGCGAACCGTGGCGAGATCGCTGTGCGCGTGATCCGCGCCTGCCACGAAATGGGAATTGCCGCGGTCGCCGTTTATTCCGACGTGGACCGCGCCTCGTTGCACGTCCGCAAAGCCGATGAAGCTTATCCCATCGGCGCCCCGGCCGCGACCGAGTCGTATCTCAACGTTACGAAGATTCTCGATGTGGCGAGGCGTTCCGGCGCGGACGCCATACATCCCGGCTACGGTTTTCTTTCCGAGAACGCGAAGTTCGCCAGGGCGTGTGTCGAAGCGGGCGTGAAATTCATCGGTCCCACGGCTGAGGCGATGAACGCGATGGGCTCGAAGACTCAGGCGCGGCAGGCGATGGAGCGGGCCGGGGTTCCGATCGTTCCGGGAACGTCGCGCGGGCTGGAATCCGTCGAGCAGGCCGAGCAAGTGGCGGCGCGGATTGGCTATCCCGTGATGTTGAAGGCGGCGGCAGGCGGCGGGGGAAAGGGCATGCGGCTGGTGCACCTTCCGCAGGACCTGAAGTCAGCCCTCGAAGGCGCGCGTAGCGAGGCTGAGCGCTCGTTCGGCGACAGCGAAGTCTACATCGAAAAGGCGATCATCAATCCGCGCCACATCGAGATGCAGGTGCTCGCCGATGAGCATGGCAATACCGTCTATCTCGGCGAGCGTGAGTGTTCGCTGCAGCGGCGCCATCAGAAGGTGGTCGAGGAAGCGCCTTCTCCTATCGTGGATCCCGGCATGCGCCGCCGGATGGGCGAAGTCGCCGTCCGGGTGGCGCAAGCTGCGGGATACACGAACGCGGGCACGGTCGAGTTCCTGGTGGACCAGCAGAAGAATTTCTACTTCCTCGAGATGAACACGCGGCTGCAAGTGGAACATCCCGTGACCGAACTGATCACGGGGTTGGACTTGGTTCATCTGCAGATACACATTGCGGCCGGCGAACCGCTGCCTTTTACCCAGGACGACGTCAAGATTCGCGGCCACGCCATCGAATGCCGCATCTACGCCGAAGATCCCGACAACAATTACTTCCCCAGCCCGGGCAAGATCACGCTGCTGCTGCAGCCTTCCGGGCCTGGAATTCGCCGCGACAGCGGCATGTATGAGGGCTGGACCGTGCCCATGGACTACGATCCGCTGCTGGCCAAGCTGATCGGCTACGGAACCGACCGCGAACAGGCCATCAGCCGGCTGACTCGCGCTCTGAACGAGTATTTCGTGGGCGGGATCAAAACCAACATCTCGCTGTTCCGGCGCATTCTGCGTGATCCTGATTTTCGCGCCGCTAAACTGGATACGGGTTTCCTGGATCGCATGTTGAAGGTGAAAGAGGAGGTTCCGGTTTCGCAGGGAAACGGGAAGGCGGCTGAAATCGCGGCGATTGCGGCCGGCCTGTTCGCCGCTCTCGGCCCGGCAGCCGCGGGAGCGGGCGAGCGAGTCGCGGTTAACGGCCTGACAAACGCCAAGTCAAAGCCTGCGTCGGGCTGGAAAGGATCGGCGCTTCGGGAAGGCCTGCGGTAACCAGTTTCGATGAGCTGGCCACGGGCAACTGGCTCTCATGACTTACGACGTCAGCATTGACGGCAAGCATTACCGGCTCGAACTCAACCGCGCTGATGGGCGCTGGCTGTGCAAGCTCAACGGCCGCGAGGTTGACGTGGACGCCGTGCTGGCGCGGCCGGATGTGCTGTCGTTGCGCATCGGCAACCAGGCCTATGAGGTGAAGTGCGAGCGGGTCGCGAATGAGCAGCATTTCTGGGTCGGCAGCGCCCGCTTCGCGGTGGAAGTTCGCGATCCGCGCTCCCTGCGCGGGCGCGCCCGCGCCGTGGACGATCATGGGCCTCGGAAACTGACAGCCCCCATGCCGGGAAAAGTAGTGCGCGTGCTCGCCAGCGAGGGCGCGGAGATTGAAGCCGGCGCGGGCGTGCTGGTGGTCGAGGCGATGAAGATGCAGAACGAGCTCAAGTCCCCGAAGAAAGGGACGATTCAGAAGATTCTGGTCGGTGCCGGCGCCGCCGTGAACGCGGGAGACGTCCTGGCGATTGTCGAATAGGCAGGTTGGAGTGCTGCAAGGGATTTTGGGTGGCGCAGCGCTTTTTAGCGCTGCGATAAAGACCGCCCTTGAATCGTGGGCTTTAGCCTCTGAGGTACCTCGGCGGCTAAAGCCGGATGATTGTGAAAACTCTGACCGCAGCGCTGAAGCGCTGCGCCACCCAATAACATTCCTGTCCAAGCCGCTCAAGCCGCTACTTTTCCAGCCCGTTACTGTCGATCACCTTCTTCGCGTAGTAGTTCTCGACCCTGGCGGAATCTCGCAGAACCTCATAATAAGCGGCCTTCAGCAACTGCTCGCGGCGGTCGTGGAGCTGTGACCGAATGGTCTGTTGTACCCGCGGGTCCGACAAATCCCGCTGGCCGGCCGGCTCCTTCGACACCAGCTTGACGATGCGGAATCCCAGGGCCTGCTTGGTCGCGGGATTCACCACGCTGATGATCGGGCTGTACTGGCCGGGTTTGAGCTTGATCACCGCTTCGCGGGTAAAGGGGTCGGTGCTGCGCAGCGACGACTCGGGCACAGTTCCGAGATCGCCGCCGTTGCCCGAAGTCTCCGGGTCCTCGGAATATTTCATGGCCAGGGTAGCGAAATCGTCGCCGCTGTCCAGGCGGTTCGAGATCATCTGGATCTTCTTGCGGGCGTCGGCTTCGTTCTGCGCTTTCTCGTTCTGGTTGTGAGCCTGCGGATTCGGCATGGGAGTCACCATGATCTGTGCCAGATGATACTGGGGCTCGATCAGGTTGAACTCGGCCTTGTGCGCGTTGTAGTACTCGGTGATGTCCTGATCCGTCACGTTAATCTTGGACGATACTTCCTTGTTCATCACCTTATCCACAGTGATGGAGCGCCGGACATCGCGTTTGAAGTCGGCCAGCGTGATCTTCTTTTCCTGGAGGCGTTTGTCGAACTCCTCCTGGGTGAAGGGAGACTTGATTTCGTTGTACTTGCGGTCGACTTCCTCGTCGGTAGCCAGCAGACCGAGTTTCTCCGCGCGGCGCATGAGGATCTCGTCGTCAATCATCTGGTGGAGGATGTTCAGACGCAAGGCTGTAGCTTGCTCGCCGGTCGGTGCCTGCTGCGCCGAGGCGACCTGGTTGTCGTAATACTTATCCACGTCCGAACGGAAAATTTTGCGGCCATCCACCGTGGCCATGACGTCACCGCCCGGTTGCGGGCTGCAGGCACACAGGGCCGCCAGCCATAGTGCGGTGGAGAGTGTCGCGGCGGCGCGGCCGCGATGCGAATTATGTCTCAAGCGGATGTCTCCCATTCCCAAACGAACCCGATTCACAGGAAATCTTATACCGGGGCGGGTCGCTCAACCCTGACTACTTGGATGCGGTCGAAGGCGTTGACGGCGGACGATCGGGAACGGGCACGCCCGCGTCTTTCAGCGCGCTGTCCAAAGTGGCGCGGATTTCGCTGATCGGCACCGCGCCCTCGACTTTCCGGCCATTGATGAACAGCGTCGGGGTGGCGCTGATGCCGAGCCCGTCAGCCTCTTTCATGGAGGCGCGCACCGCGTCTTCCTTTTGTGCCTTGATGCACGACTGGAGTTTCGCCGCATCGAGATTGTGTCTCTGCCCTTGCAGCGTGGCGATCTTGTCAATCGCCTCAAGCCGAGCGGCCGGCGTCTTCTCGCTGTCCACTTCCTGCTTGTTGGCGTGAATGTAGTCGGCGAAGCCCCAGTACGCGTCGCCGTTCTGCTCAGCCAGACATCCGGCGTCCACCGCGGCATGCACAGCCCAGGGGTGAATTTCGGTGAGGGGGTAGTCCTTGTAAATGAAGGTGACCCGGTCGCCGTATTCCTTCATGATCTCGAGAAACAGGGTCTGATGCATGCGGGAGCAGAAAGGGCACTCGAAATCGTCGAAATTGACCAGCACCACTTTAGCGGACTTGGCGCCGCGCGAAGGCCGGCCGGTGAGGTCAATCTTGCTCATGGCTTCGGCAAAGGGATCTTTGGACAAATCAAACTTCGTCACCCGCAGCATGGTGTTGCGGTCTTTGGAGAGCAGAAAAACGTATTCCTTTCTCCTGCCCTCGCCGTCATCAATGGTCACGGGGACCTTGTCGTAGCCCGGCCAGTCCGTGCTGGGCGATAGGGCGCCGACGCTGACGTTGACCTGGGTTGGAATGTTATAAGTCAAGCGCACCTGATGCTCGATCTTCCGCGCCGTATCCGGAGGCACGGATTGAGCGACGCAACCCAGACAGATCACGAGTAGAATCAGCGCGACACGTCTAATTGTGGTCACCAGGAACCGCCTTAGCATCGAAGATTGACTCACTGATTATCTCACAGGGACAGCGGGCCTTTCGGACCACCACCCGGTTCTAGCCCGAGCGGCGGAGCAATTCCGGGGGCAGCAGGGAGTTCATGGACCCGGAGCGGAAACCCTCCAGATCGAGGGTCACGAAGCGAAAACCGAGAGCCTTGAAGATAGCGGTGAATTCCGCCGCCATGGCGGGACTCAACGCGCGGTCGAGTTCTTCACGGCCGATCTCGAGGCGCACGATTTCCCCGTGGTGCCGCACCCGGAACTGCCGGAACCCGAGCGCGCGCAGGGCATCCTCGCCGCGTTCGACCACCTCCAGCGCTTCTCGCGTCACCGGCCGGCCGTACTCAATGCGGGAGGAAAGGCAGGCAGAAGCCGGCTTGTCCCAGACTCGCAGCCCTGCCTGCCGTGCCAGCTCGCGAATCTCCAGCTTGGTCAGCCCGGCTGCCAACAGCGGAGTGGCAATGTGACGCTGGCGCGCTGCTTCCTGCCCGGGGCGGAAATCGCCCTCATCGTCCACGTTTACGCCGTAAGCAATAGCCCCATAGCCGCGCTCTTCCCGCAGCTTTTCCAGCACGGAGAAGAGTTCGTCCTTGCAGTGAAAGCAGCGCTGCGCGTCGTTGCGGGCGTACTCAGGCCGATCCAGTTCGGAAGTGGCGATGACCTGCAGCGGGATCTCATGCTCTCCGGCGAAAGCGATGGCATCGGCCAGATGAGTGCGGGCCAGGCTGGGCGAGTCGGCGATCACGGCCAGCATGTCGGCGCCGAGGGCACGATGGGCGGCCCAGGCCAGGTAAGCGGAATCCACTCCTCCCGAGTAGGCGACCAGCAGCCGGCCCATCGTTCGCAACTCCGCCTGAAGCTGCCGCCGCTTCGCACTGAGGGTGTCTTCCGGGGATGACATCTCAGCTATGGTATCAGGCGTCTGAGCCGGCTAGTACAGACGCTCCTGGCGCCGCAGGTTTCCAAGCGACCCGATGTTGGAGAGGCTGAACGTGAAACGGAACAGGTTCTCATTCCGCACGTTGGCAATGGCGTAGCGCCGATATTCCAGCGTGACGCCGCAGCAGTCCCAATTGTAGGTTGTCTGGGCGCTGGCGAACTGCAGCCGCCGGATTTCGGCGTCGAAACCGAAGCTGCTGGCCGCGCTGAATCCGCGCCGGTTCAGCCCCCCATATCCCAGGGCCACGCGAAACTGCTGGAACTTGCAGGTCACCTGGGTGCTCGTCGAATTGATGGGCGCGCACTTGCCTTCGCCCGGGAGCGAAGATGTGCTGCTGGTCTGCGGAATCTGCAGGAACGCGTCTCCCCCCCCAACCGTAAAGGGGCCGGCGTTGTAGTTCACCAGCAGCGTGCTGGAGTTGACCCGGCCTAATTGGAAGTCGTAATCCATGTCCCATTCGGTGTCGGTGCGGTTGCTGGTGGCGGCCCGCAGGCGCGACACCAACGGAGAAAGATGCCGCGGCTGGATCACGAAGGCGATTCCGGTGAGTTCTTCCGTGGTGGTGAAGACGTTGCGGTGGCCGGAAATCAGCGCTCCTCCGAAGGTCGGGTCCAGAAAATACTTCTGGGCGAGTTCCCAGGTCGCCACTTCCTTCACCTCAGGCTCCACGAGGCAGGATTGACTGTCCAGGTTGTCCCCGCGCTGCCAGGGCACAGTTTGCTCAGGAGCCGCAGCGCCCACAGCCAGACCGGTCATGGGGGGAGCGCATTCTCCCTCTTTTGGAGAAGTGCGTTTCGCGTAAAGCCGTGTGACCAGGCCATACTCCACTTCGTGCGTGTTGCTCAGAATGTCCCGTTCATCGAAGTGCAGGACGTTGGCAAAATCATTTACCCCCGTCAGCAGCCGGTAGGCCACCCGTGGCTCGATGACATGCTTCCATTTTCGGCCCAGGATCTCCCTGACGAAGATCTTCTCCAGCGCCGGCGGCCGCACTTCCAGCGAGGCTTCCGCAGCCTGCTGGTTGGTGGGATCGTTGATCGCGCTGCCGTTTACGAAACGCTCGGTGTAATAAGTTTCGTGCAGCCCGAGGGCCGGGCGCACGGACCACCCGCCAAACTGCAAGGGCAGCGCAATCTGGGGACTGAAGTCGAAGCGCCCCAGCAGATTGCCAGTGCGAAAACCGGGCTCACCGCGGCCCAGGCCTGTGATGGACGCATCGAACGACCAGACGAACGGCGTCCGGGGCACAGGACGGTCCACGCTGGAGGCGTCAAAGCTGGGCGTGTGCAGAATCCGAATGGAATCGAAGGTGGGTGGATTCGAGAGCACGCCGTTGACGGTGGTCTGGAAGAAGTTCTGATACCGTTCCACCATGCCGCTCAGGAAGAAGCCATCGGTCGCTTTCGACAGAAATGCCTGCGACTTCACTTCGGAGTTCACTGCCTGGGTAAAGACCTCATTGAACGCCAGTCGGAACAGAAACGAACTCAGGTAATCAATGTTCGACACGGCGCGGAACCCGTGAAAATTGCCTTCCGCCAGCAGGCGTGCCTCCTGCCCGCCTTCGCGCAGCACCACCGAGGTTGTGGTGGGAGGGGGAGTGGGGTTGGGCACGTTGATGGCAATGCCGCGATCAATCACTCCGAAATAATTCAGGTCCACATAAGACGTATCCGTGGGGCGGACGCGGAACTCGCCTTTCTGCGACCAGCCGCGTTTGGAAAAATATTCGGCGCCGACTGTCGCATCCATGCTGCGATTGATCGCCCAATAGAACGCCTCGCCGAACACATTGCCTTTGGTGGACGACCGGCCCGCCGTGGGCACAAGAAATCCGGTTTGCCGGGTCTCCCGGTCAACCGGATGAGTCGCATAAGGGAAGTAGAAAACCGGGAACCCATGCAGCAGGAAACTGCTGTGGTAGATGCTGGCATTGCCGCCCACGTCCACAACCACTTTGTGGGCGCGGAACAGCCACTTGGGATGCGGCAGTTCGCAGGTCGTGATGGTACCGTCATAAACGAGGTAGTGGTCCGGACTGGTCTTCTCTACGAACTTGCCGGTAAAGGTAAAGGGCGCGGTCGAGGTCAGAACCTCCCGGTTCCCCTGCTGGCGAAGTCCGATAGTTCCCGTCACGTCATAGAAGCGCCCGGTCTCGGCCGTCAGATTGTAGGTGCCATGGCTGGCCTTGATGTGCTCGTCCGCAGGACCGCCGTCGAGTCTGAAATGCCCCGTAGCCGTGGCCTCGCCGCTGTCGGAGTTGTAGGTGACTTCATCGGCGCGCAGAACATAGCCGTGGTAGTGGATCTCCGCGTCGCCGCGTAGCTTGTAGACGGGTCCCTCCTTTTCCTGCTCGATCGAGCAAATGAGGTTTGCGCCTGCACTCTCCGCTTCGGCCTGCCTGGCGCACGGGGTTTCGGAAGGCGGTGCGGGGGCGGTCTGGAGAGGCAGTGAGGCGCTCTGGTTTGCCGCCGCGACAAAACCAGATCGCAACTGGCTGGTTACTAGCGCGGAGGCCAGAAGCTGGTGACAAAGAAACAGCGCCGTGATAAGGAATCTAGTGCGACGCGTCATCGGAAAAGATCATCGCAAGAAAGTTAACGGAAGAGAGTCGCCCTTGGAAAGCGAACTCGTCCCTTTTGGCGCCTCGTTCGCGGCATCGTGAACTTAGCATGGCGCCGGGGGACAGGCAAAGTGGCGAACAAGGCTAGGATTCCGCTTGCGCTGCCCCGGTTGCCCGTTGCACATTGCTGTCACGAGTTCGAAGAAGATTGGGTTTATGAATTGTCCACACTGTGGCGAGGTCTGCTGTTGCCATCTGCAGCCCCCTCCCTCTGAATCGCTGGGGCGGAGGGCTGACATGCCGGGCCATTCCGCTCCAACCCTCCCGCCGGTCGCAAGTCATCAGGCAACGGAAAGAACCGACCTGATCGATCCCGAAGCCCCCGATCTCAGCGAGCAGAAGTTCGCAGCCAGTTTGGAAGGAAGCGCGGCCGTGGAGACGGGTTCTTACGAGGGTGATTCCGCGCATTCGCCTAACGCGAAGTCCGTGCCAGCCGCCACCCAGATCGTTGCTGCACCGTCGGCCGTCGCCGAACCCTGCGCCCCAGAACCGGAACAAGCTACCGAAGCCGACGCCTGGCGTGACGAACTCTCCTTGCGCCTTAACCGCTACCGTGCCCGGCGCAAGATACGGCCTCCGCGGTATCCCTCTCTGCAATTGCGATTCGAGCCGCCCGAACCGTACGCAGAGTCGCAACCTGCCCTGTCTCTGTCTTCCGAAATCTTCACGCCGTTGTCCCAGCACGCCCTGGCGCTCGATGGGATGAGAGAAGTTCCCGTGGCTGCTGACCGGGCCGGCGCCGAGGCGAAGCCGGATCCGCCGGCTCCATCCCAACCGGAACCTGTTTCACTGGAGCGTGCCAGCGCGAAAATTCTCGAGTTCCCGCGCTTTGCCTGGGATCCACCTGCGCCTCCCGAAGATCAATTGGCTGAGCCGGTCACCGACCGGCCGCGCATCCTGGAGGCTCCCGAAATTGTCCCTCCGCCTCCTGCGCTGGGCGGGATTACCATCGAACCGCCGGAGCCTGGATCTGCCGAAAAGCGTCCCGGCATTGAAATTCCACTGCAGGTGGCCTTGCCCTCGCGGCGCCTGCTGGCTACCGGAGTTGACTTGATCATCGTTGCCTTGGCTTCGGTGCTGTTCGGCGCCATATTCTGGAAGGTTGCCGCGGTGCGCCCGCCCTTGATTCAGATTCTGGGGCTCGGGGTAGGCATTCCTTGTCTTCTCTGGGCTGCCTATCAGTATCTGCTCCTGGTCTACGCTGCCAACACACCGGGCCTGTGGTTTGCCGGTTTGGAACTAGCCCGCTTTGACGGCAGCCGCCCCGGCCGGTCGCTGCGCCGCTGGCGCGTCCTGGCGTCCTGCCTTTCCGCGGCTTCCCTCGGCCTGGGATACGTCTGGGTCCTGGTAGACGAAGATGTCCTGTGTTGGCACGACCGCATCACGCACACGTATTTCGCCCCAAAGAATTCCCCCGCGAGCAAATAGACTCAGGAGCGCCGCGTTTTGGCACGAAAAGTTATGCTGCGGAGCAGTGCATCTTCGCGGTGATGCTCGCCCCCGCCTGTGCTATCTTCAATAGGTTTACTCTAAACCTCGAATCGCACTCATCTAAGAATGGCTACACCGGTTGAGAGTTCCAAGCCTGCGGTAAAGGTCTTCGTCGCCACCACGGTGATGTTGACCTTCATCTCCTTCTGGCGAGCCTCCGCCATCGTCCTGTCCGACCTGGCCTCCTCGGCCTACTACGCCGGCGGCGACGCCGAAAACGTCATCGGCAAGAGCGCTCCCTGGTTCATTCTGGCGGTCATGCTGTTTAGTTATGCCGTACGGGCGCTCTACATCGAGTCGAGCAGCATGTTCGTGCGGGGCGGGGTCTACCGTGTGGTGAAAGAGGCCATGGGCGGGGGGCTGGCCAAATTCTCGGTGTCGGCGCTTCTTTTCGACTACGTTCTCACCGGGCCCATCAGCGCCGTGTCCGCCGGGCAGTACCTGGCGGGATTCATCAAGGACATGGGCGTCTACCTGCACCGGCCCCTGCACTTCAACGATGATTACTTCGCCGCGGGTGTGGCCGTAATCGTCGTGCTCTATTTCTGGTGGAAAAATACCCAGGGCATCCACGAATCCAGCCAAAAGGCCGTACAAATCATGGTGATCACCACCGTCATGGTGGTCATTCTGATCCTTTGGTGTTCGATCACCGTATTGCGCACCCCCGTGCACCTGCCGCCGAGCCCCTTCAGCGCCGCGGGAAAGATTCCGCTGAACAAGGAAGCGCTGGGCTGGCTGCACAACACCTGGTTCAGCCACTTGACGTGGATCATCCTCTTCGTCGGCTTCGGCCACTCGGTGCTGGCCATGAGCGGCGAGGAAACCCTCGCCCAGGTGAACCGCGAGATCGAGCATCCCAAACTCAAGAACCTGGAAAAGACCGGGCTGGTAATTTTCCTCTACAGCCTGTTTTTTACCTCGCTGGTCTCGTTCTTCGCCGTGATGATGATTCCCGACGACGTGCGGCCGCGCTTCTTTGCCAATCTGATTGGCGGCATCGCCATGTATCTGTGGGGACCGATGAGCCTGAAGCTGGCCTTTCACGGATTCGTGGTGCTGGTGGGCGTGCTGATTCTCGCCGGGGCGCAGAACACATCCATCGTGGGTGCCAACGGAGTGCTCAATCGCGTAGCCGAAGATGGTGTGCTCACGAGTTGGTTCCAGAAGCCGCACCACCGCTATGGCACCAGCTTCCGCATCATCAATCTCATCGTAGGCATGCAGTTGCTCACCATCATCCTCAGCCTGGGCAATGTTTACGTGCTCGCCGCACTCTACGCTTTCGGTGTGATCTGGAGCTTCGCCACCAAGTCGCTGGCCGTGCTCGTGCTGCGCTTCACTGAGCCCGGCAATCGCGAATGGAAAGTCCCCGGCAATCTGCACATCGGCAAGACGGAAATCCCGGTGGGCTTGACCATTATCTCGGCAGTGTTGTTCATCACCGCAGTGGTCAATCTTTTCACCAAGTATCAGGCCACCATCGCCGGATTGCTCTTCAGCGGGTTCTTTTTCACGATCTTCACACTTTCCGAGCGGCATGTTGCCAAGGAACGCCACGGCAAACCCGAGCAGCTCGACGAATTCCGCGTTTACGGCAATCAGGAACTGGGCAGCGGCGCGATGGGCGTGCGCCCGGGCAATATTCTGGTCGCGGTGCGCGACCCGCGGAACCTCTACTACCTGCGGCAGGTCTTACGCCTGACCCACACCGGCAAGCAGGACGTCGTGGTCATGAGCGCCCGCCTTTACCATCGCGAACACAGCTTCAGCGGCAGCACTGTCTTTGAAGCCAGCCAGGTCTTCGATCACTACGAGCAGGAGCTGTTCACCGCCGCCGTTGCAGTGGCCGAGAAAGAAGGCAAGCCGATCTCATTGCTGGTGGTGCCTGCGACCGATGTGTTTGAGGCCATCGTGGTGACGGCGCAGCGCATGGATTCCAGCCGCGTGGTCTGCGGACTTTCCAACAAGCTTACCGCCGACGAGCAGGCCAAGCTCACCGGCGATGCCTGGGAGCGGCTGCCCGAGCCGCGCCCCCGCCTGACTCTGGAAGTCTGTGCTCCCGATGGAGCTGTCCGCGAATACGCTCTCGGTCCGCACGCGCCGCGCATGCGTCCGCAGGACGTCGAACTGATGCACAAGCTCTGGCTCGACATTACCACCGACCCCAAATTCGCCGGCGCCCACCATTACCACATCGTGGCCCTGGCCCTCGAGGAATTGCAGCGCGAGCTGACCACCGAGCAGCGTGCGCAACTCCTCGAAAAACTTCAGCAGGAAATGAACCATCCCAATCCGCAGTGAATACAAGTGAACCTGATGCCTCCGGCGCGGCGTCCTAGCACTCTCCGAGTGACGACCGGAAAAGAGAAATGCCCCAATCGGAACGATTGGGGCATTGGCGACTCAGAGGATCGGGGCGGTTAGGCTGCCTTCTCCGATTTGTTCTTCGCCGAGCAGCAGCCTTTCTCGCATTCTTTTGCGCACTTGCCAGCGCAGCTCATTTTGCCGGCAGCGTCTTTACTGCACTTGTCTCCACAGCAGGCATGCGCGGTCTTGTCTTTGTCCCCCTTCATGCAGGACATGGCATCCTTGCCGCCACAGCACGACGCCGTTTCCTTGCCGCTGGCGTCTTTCTCGTGGTGCATACAGCAGGAGTGAGCATCCTTCGCATCCTTCATCGCCATCTTGTCGCAACACGGACACTTTGCTTTCTGCTCCGGGGCAGTGCTTTGCTGCGGTGCGGCGGGTGCGGTTGGAGTTGCGGTTTGAGCCCACGCTACCACGGTCAAGGCCAGAATCAGGGCAGTCATTTTGAACTTCATAATTAAGTCTCCTCAAGAATTCGTTGGTAATGCGATTTCGCAGGTCCAAAGGACCATCGGCAGGCAAGCACGAACCACGCTGGACGCGCTGCCCGTGGACATGGGATTGCGCCTCTGGCGCGAGGGGAGACTCAGATGCGAAGGACCGTACTTCGCGCGGAGGGGAGTCGAAACGGGTCGCCACCGGACGATTCTGCCCGGACCGCAGTCTGCTTCTCGCGCCCGCGATCGGCGACGGCCGCCACCCTCTCCAAACTCGGGAGAGACTTCCTTGCCGTTTCCGGGAGGGAGGAAGAGCTGTCCGGCCTGGACTTGGCGCAGCATGGGTGTTCGCTCCCACAGGGCATCGAGGGTGCCAGCGTAGCAAAAAATGGCAGAGAAACCTTGCTGTGAGCTCCCGGGCAGCAGGAATGATGCGGCATTCCTGCGCTGTGCCGGGCCAGTCCTTGAGCGACCGGCTGCAAAGATGAGCCGACGGCAATGGGACAGCTCCAGCACAGGAGCGAAGCCAGCACTAGAACGGCGATGAATCGCATCCTCATACCCATGCGGTTAGACGGGGTATTGTGGCAGAGGTTAGGCCGGGCAATCTGTGATTGCGGTCACAACGAGGAGACTACTTCGATTCGAGAATGCTCTTCAGCGATGCTGCTAAATCATTGAAACGAAATGGATATCCACTCGCGACCAACTGCGCCGGCTCTACCCGCTGGCTGCCCAGCAGGAGTGCCTCTCCCATCTCGCCAAAAGCCAGCTTGACTGCGAAGGGGGGCATCGGAAGCATTGCGGGGCGCGACAACACGCTCGCCAGCGTCTTGGTGAATTCCGCATTCGTCACCGGCCGGGGAGAAACCACATTTACTGGGCCGCGCAGCCGATCAGTCTTTAGGATGTGTTGAATCGCGCCGACCATGTCCTGCATATCAATCCAGCTCATCCACTGGCGTCCATTGCCCACTCTGCCTCCAACGCCCATTTTGAATGGCGTCAGCATTTTGCCGAGCGCGCCGCCCTTAGCACTAAGCACAATTCCGGTTCGAAGCTGCACAGTGCGGATGCCGGCATCCGCCGCGGCCCGGGTGGCAGCTTCCCACTCGCGGCAGACGTCCGGCAGAAAGCCCGTTCCCGGCGCACTCTCTTCTTTCAGTACTTCCTCGCCACGGTCGCCGTAGTACCCGATCGCCGAACTGCACACGAAAACCTCCGGCTTCTCCTTCGCCTGCGCCAAAGCCTGCGCCAGGTGGCGCGTGCCCACAACGCGGCTGTCGCGAATCGCCGCCTTCTTTGCCGCGGTCCAGCGCCCTACGATGCTTTCTCCGGCCAAATGGATGACACCATCGAAGCCCGAGACTGCCTCGGGGGAAATCGGCGTCGCGGGGTCCCACGGAATGCGTTCATCGCCGCTGGCGGACGCGCTCCCGGTACCTATACGCACCAGACAGGTCACTGAAGCGCCGCTGGATTTTAGCGAAGGAAGAAGTGCGGCTCCGATTAACCCCGAACCGCCACTGATCAGTACACGCGACATCCGAAGGTCCACCATCGTTGCTCACTGTACCAGAGCCGGCGCTAGCTGAACATCTGCGCCGAATCCTCATCCGCGATGAATTTCCCAGGATGAAAATTCCCTCCCGGAAATTTTAGCGATTAGCGGCTCGCCACGCCCTCATCCGCGGCTAGAGCCCTGGGCGCCCTAGTCCGGGGAGGGACGCCAGCTATAATTTAGTCAGGAGCCCCGTTCGCACGCCGGCCGTTCCCCCACGCGTTCCCCGGGATGTTCGCGGGCTATAATCCTGCATGGCGAGCCTACGCCAACAGATCGCCACCACCGCTCTCACGCTGACCAAGTTCCGCGAGCTGATGAAGCGGATGCAGGCCAACCGCCCGCAGGACGATCTGACCATCGTCAAAAAAGCCTACGATTTCTCCCTGAAATATCACGAGGGCCAGACCCGCGCCTCTGGCGAACCCTATCTGGTCCACCCCCTGGAGGTCGCTCTCGTCCTGGCAGAAATGAAGATGGACCCGGTCGCCATCGCCGCCGGCCTGCTGCACGATTCGGTCGAAGACACCTCCGTCACCATCGTTGACATTCGAAAGGAATTTGGCGAACAGGTCGCTCACATCGTTGAAGGTGTTACCAAGATCAGCAAGATTGACTTCGCCACCCGCGAAGAGCAGCAAGCCGAGAACCTGCGCAAGATGATGCTGGCCATGGTGGACGACATCCGCGTCGTGCTCATCAAGCTGGCCGACCGCCTGCACAACATGCGCACGCTCGAGCACCTGCCGGAAGAGCGCCGCCACAAGATCGCCGAGGAAACGCTCGAGATCTACGCTCCGATCGCCCACCGTCTTGGCATGGGTAAGATACGCGGCGAGCTCGAAGATCTGGGCTTCCGCTTCCTTGATCCGGTCGGCTACGAGCAGGTTGAGAAGTCGGTCAACGCCCGCCGCAAGCAAGGCGAGGTCTTCCTCGCCAAAATGGAGCAGACCATCACCGGCAAGTTGAAAGAAGCCGGCATCCAGGCGCGCGTCGAAAGCCGCATCAAGCGCCTGTTCAGCATTCACAAGAAGCTGCAGCGCCAGCACATCGGCGCCGACCAGGTCTACGATCTGTGTGCCATGCGGGTCATCACGCGCTCGCTGCAGGACTGCTACGCGGTTCTCGGCATCATTCACAACCTGTGGCGGCCGGTGCCGGGTCGAATCAAGGATTTCATCGCCATGCCTCGGCCCAACTTCTATCAATCGCTGCACACTTCGGTGATTACCGACGACGGCACGCCGTTTGAAATCCAGATTCGCACCGAGGACATGCACAAGATGGCGGAAGAAGGCATCGCCGCCCATTGGAAATACAAAGACGGCCCAGTCTCGGCGCAGGACGAGCAGCGCCTGGCCTGGCTGCGGCAAGTGGTCGAGTGGCAGCGCGACGTCAGCGATCCCAATGAATTTCTCTCGACCCTCAAGGTTGACCTCTACCCCGAAGAGGTCTACACCTTCACGCCCAAGGGCAAAGTCGTAGTGCTGCCGCGCGATTCAACTCCGATTGATTTCGCCTACGCCATTCACACCGAAGTAGGCCACACGTGCGTGGGCGCCAAAGTCAACGGGCGCATGGTGCCCTTGCGCCACAAGCTGCACTCCGGAGACATCGTCGAAATTTTGACCCAGCCCGGCCACAAGCCCAGCCGTGATTGGCTGGGGCTGGTGAAGTCGTCGCGCTCGCGCAACAAGATCAAGCACTGGCTTAACGTGCACCAGCGTGAGCGCGCCATCGAAATCGGCCGCAAGCTGATCGAAAAAGAGGCGCGCAAGTACCGCATCGCGCTGAAAGAAATCAAGGACGAAGAACTGGCCAAAGTCGCCTCAGGTTACGGCCTGGGCCGAGGCGACGACCTGATGGCCGGGATCGGCTTCGGAAAATATTCGGCGCGCCAGGTGCTCGCCCGCCTGCTGCCCGCGGGCGCGACGCCCTCCATCGCGGGCGACATCGAAGCCGAGGGCCTGACCTCCGAACCCGGCGGCATTGCCAGCGTGGTGCGCCGCGTCTTCGGCGGCGACCACAACGCCATCACTGTCCGCGGTCAGGGAGACATGCTGGTCTACCGCGCCCGCTGTTGCAATCCCATCCGCGGCGAGGGTATCGTCGGTTACATCACGCGCGGCAAAGGCGTGGCCGTGCACTCGATCCACTGCCCCAACGTGACCAATCTCCTCTATGAACCCGAACGCCGCATTGACGTCGAATGGGCTCGCGACGAAAGCACGCCCACGGCCTATCCGGTGAAGCTGACGGTTTTCTGCGACGACCGCTTCGGCATGCTGAAGAACATCACCGGCGTAATTGGGGACGCAAAGAGCAATATCCGCAACATCACCGCCCACACCTCCAACAGCCAGGCCAGCGTGGAAGTCGTCCTCGACATCGCCGACCTGAAGCATCTGGAGACGATCATTGCCGGCCTGCGTAAAATTCCAGGCGTCCATGAAGTGCAGCGACTGCAGAAGATCTGAAATCAGTGGACAGTGATCAGTGGCCAGTGGCCTGTAAAACTGAGTGCCTGTGAGTTGGTCGTACCCTGTGTTACCCTGTGCCCTCTGTGGTTAATGTTTTGCTGGCCACTGACCGCTGACAACTCATCACTGCTTTTATGCGCGAAATCATTTCCACCCAACACGCTCCCCAAGCCATCGGCCCCTACTCGCAAGCGATCAAAGCCAATGGATTCATCTTCACCTCCGGCCAGGTCGCCATTGATCCCGCCACGCAGCAGGTCATTGCCGGAGACGTCGCCGCCCAGACCGACCGCGTCCTGCGCAATCTGTCCGCGGTCCTCGAAGCGGCAGGGAGCAGCTTAGGCAAGGTAGTACGCTCGACCGTGTTCCTCAAAAACATGAACGACTTCGCCGCCATGAACGCCGTCTACGGCAAATACTTCAGCTCAGCCCCGCCTGCCCGCTCCACCGTCGAAGTCGCTCGCCTGCCCAAAGACGTGCTGGTTGAAATTGACGTGATCGCCCTGGAATAGCCCAAGCCGCGAAGCGGCGAAAGAATAAAGCCCACGGCGCAAGCCGTGGGTTGGCAGGGCATGGCGAGCCAGCCCCGAAGGGGCGTAAGAAAAGCTACGGCGACCGCAATTTCCTTTCACGGACGCCCCGCACTTTTCCACACCTAAAATCTGCTTCGTGTGACGTACGACCTTTACTGAGAAAACCTGTGGACGCAAAATGGACTCGTGCGCGAAAAATTCATCAGCGCAAGCCGATGTGAAAGCGAGAGGAGACAACTCCTTGCTCCGCAATATTTTGCCTCTAACCCATTGCTGCTCAATATTTTGCCGGGAGAATTGCGCTTTGATTTCTCTAACCCTAAGAAAGCAGAGATTTTACAGACTTGATATAAAAAAAATTTGTGCGATATATATCTCCGCCGGGCTCGTTGTTGAGCCGTTAACCCGAGTCTGCGGGAGAAACCCATGAAGCAGCACGTCGCAATCTCTACCATCGTCGTCTTGACCGTCGCTATCGCGTTGTCGCAAACCTCCGCCCACAAAGCCCAGCCAGTTCCCAACACCAAGGCCCCCACCAAGGTTACCGGCGACGGCGTCAAGACTGACTCCGGCCTGCTGTACTGGGACATCAAAATCGGCACCGGCGATGTCGCCACCGAAGGCAGCAAGGTCAAAGTGCACTACACCGGCTGGTTCACCGACGGAAAGAAGTTCGACAGCTCCGTAGATGCGCACCGACCCTATGAATTCACGATTGGCAAGAACGAGGTCATCAAAGGCTGGGACGAAGGCGTGACCGGGATGAAGGTCGGCGGCAAGCGGCAATTGCGCATTCTGCCCGAACTGGCCTATGGCGAGGCGGGCTACAAGAAGATCATCCCGCCCAACGCCACACTGATCTTCGACGTGCAGTTGCTCGCGATCCTGCCGCCCCCGAAGCCGGAGTAAGGCGTTTCGACGACCGGAGAGGGCGCGACTTCAGTCGTGCCGATAGAGGCAGGGCCAAACACACGGGCTTCAGCCGCTGGGGTCGGACTTGGAAACCAGGTTGCTGAGTGCTTACGCCTTAACCACTTTGCCGCTGCGCAGGCAGGAGGCGCAGACGCGGATGCGCTTGCCCTGGCCGTTGACCTTGGCATGCACCGGACGCAGGTTGATGTTCCAGCGCCGCTTGGTCACGTTGTGGGCGTGGCTGATGCGGTTTCCCGCTTGCGGCTTCTTGCCGCAGATATCACATTGTTGAGCCATGATGACTGCTTCAGATCCTCTCAGGAACTTGATGCCAAACCTCTATTTTACAGGACAACCCTTGTTTCCGACAATCCGTGTTGCAGCGGGGTGCTGCCTCAGTTGAACTCTTCGAGCGGCGTCATCCCGAGCGGAGCCGTTCTTCAGGCGCAGCGAGGGATCTCCCCTAGAGCACTCTCTGTGAGATCCCTCCCGCGGCTGAACCACGCCGCGGTTCGGGATGACGCAAATCAAAGATTCAAACTGAGCTTCTACCTGCAGCGGGAGTCCCCTTCACCCTGCCTGTGCGATACTGGCTCCATGCAGTCCCCGCTCCAGTCGCCCACTGCGGCAACAGATCCGAAGTCGGTCAAGGTGAACCTCACCGCCGGCACAGGGATGGATATCGAGTGGGGCGACGGCCACGTTTCGCATTACAACTTCGTCTACCTGCGCGACGCCTGCCCCTGCGCTATGTGCGAAGAGGAACGCGCCAAGTCCGGACGCCGCCCCGGCGAACCGCCCAAACCGGCGCCGGGAGCGCTGCCCATGTTCAAGCCTGCTGCCAAGCCGCTTTCCGCCGAAGGTGTGGGCAAGTACGCCATCAAGTTCGCCTGGAACGACAACCACGATTTGGGGATCTATTCCTGGCGGTTCCTGCGCGAGATCTGCCCCTGCGCGGAGTGCAAAGCGCGGGCGTGAGTCCAAAAACATGAAGGCCCCGATTCCTCGGGGCCAATCAAATCTGGGCACCTACAGCACCCTGCGACAAATTCAGTATAGATCGCCCATATTCACAGTCAAGTTACTTTTGTAGGGAAGCTAACCCTGCTTTGCTCCCCACAGAACCCGCGCCCCGAACCCGGAGCGTGGACCCGGCGGGATTCGAACCCGGATCTGCGACCATCGCAGGGTGCTGTGTTGCCGTTACACCACGGGCCCTGCCAACGAGTCTATTCGCGATTGTCCCGAATGATCACATCGGAGCGGCACAATCTAAATGCTGACGTTCCAAAAGGGGAATTTGAGGTTTGCCAGTCCCATTCCCCTGTAAAATTCAATCATCACGACCGGAGCCGCTTCCGCTTTGTCTTTTCTCGATCAACTCAACCCGCAGCAGCGCGAGGCCGTCGAAACTACCGAAGGCCCGGTGCTGATCCTGGCAGGCGCGGGGAGCGGGAAGACGCGGGTCATCACCTACCGCATCGCGCATCTGATCGAGAACAAGGGCGCGATGCCGGAATCCATCCTGGCGATGACCTTCACCAACAAGGCCGCCGCCGAAATGGGCGAGCGGGTGGAAAAGCTCGTTGGCGGACTGAGTATCGCCAAGCCGGTGATCTCGACGTTTCATTCGTTCTGCGTTCGCGTTTTGCGACGCGACATTGAGGCCCTGCGAATCCCCTCGACCGTGCCGGGGCAACCTCCAATCGGCCACACGAAGAACTTCGTCATCTACGACGAAAGCGACCAGCAGAGCGTGGTCAAGTCGGTCATGAAGCGCCTCGGCCTCGACGACAAGCAACTCACGCCGCGCATCGTGCTGGGCCGCATCTCGTGGGCGAAGAATCACATGCTCGATCCGCAGGAGCTCTATTTGCAGTCGGCCGATCCCAAGACAGAGAAGATCGCTCATCTGTATGAGGAATATCGGAAAGAGCTGCGCAAGGCCAACGCGCTCGATTTCGACGACCTGCTGCTCGAAGGCGTGCGCCTGCTGAAGTCGGCGGCTGCGGTGCGCGACTACTACAACCGCCGGTATCAATACTTACTGATTGACGAGTATCAGGATACGAACCGCCCGCAATACGAACTGATGCGCATGCTGGCCGGGAGCAGCCACAACGTCTGCGCGGTCGGCGATGAAGATCAGTCCATTTATTCGTGGCGTGGGGCCGACATTCGCAACATTCTCGAATTCGAGCAGGACTTCCCGGAGGCGAAGATCATCCGGCTGGAACAGAACTACCGCTCGACGCAGAACATTCTGCAGGCCGCATCGGCGGTGGTTGCCAACAACGTCCGCCGCAAGGGCAAGAACCTGTGGACGTCGCGCCAGGGCGGCACGAAGATCGGCTACTACGAAGCTCCTGATGGCGAAAACGAAGCGCTATTCGCAGCGGATTGGATTGCCCGCTATGTTCGCGAAGCGGTCGAGCGTGGTGAGGGCCCGCGCGCGGCCGTGCTCTACCGCACCAACTCGCAGTCGCGCCTGTTCGAAGAAGCCATGCGCCGCTACAGCCTGAAATACCATGTGGTGGGCGGTTTTTCTTTCTACGAGCGGGCCGAGATCAAAGACATGATCTCGTATCTCAAGGTAATCTTGAATCCTGACGACTCGATTTCGCTGTTGCGCGTGATCAACACGCCCACCCGCGGCATCGGCAAAGGGACGATCGACACGCTGGAAAGCCTCGCGCTCGAAACCGGATT
This sequence comes from Terriglobales bacterium, assembly GCA_037442635.1. Taxonomy (GTDB): domain Bacteria; phylum Acidobacteriota; class Terriglobia; order Terriglobales; family Acidobacteriaceae; genus Sulfotelmatobacter. The sequence continues at coordinate 80,156 of JBBIPV010000009.1, forward strand.
ATCTCTCTGGGGTGCGATTGGAGAAGCGGTTCGCCGGCAGTTGTTGCCTCCTCGGGCGATCGCGTCGCTCAAAAACTTTAAGCAGCTCATTGAAGATGCCCGCGCCATGCAGGCGGGGAAGTTTGAAGAGCAACTGGGCCAGAGGGCAGCGCAGGCGCCCGTGCAGGTGCCCGAATCGCCACAGTCCGTGTGGGGACAGCCGCCCTCGGCTGTCCAGCAGGTCGAGGCCCTGCCGCCGGGTGACTACGATTTGCAACCCGAAGACGCCACGGCGTTCGACCCCTCGGAGTTCGGAAACTTTACTTTTGACTTTGGCGCCGCTGAAACCAAACCTGTCTCCGACAGCCAGGGGAATCCTCCGACTCCGGAGGCAGGCGCCAGGGACGAAGATGGTGCGCCGGGGAGTGTGGCTGATTCATTCCCCACGCCCACTGTGAGCACCGCCGACATCCTGAAGTTCCTGATTGACCGCACTGGCTACATCAAGCTGCTCGAAGACGAGGACACTCCCGAGGCATACTCCCGCATCGAGAACCTGCGCGAATTAGTCAATGCCGCCTTGGACTCGCGCGATCGCGCCGAGACGCTCGACCAGTTTCTCGACCATGCCGCCCTGATCAGCGACGCCGACGACTACGACGCGCGCGCGCAAATCTCGCTGATGAGCCTGCACGCTGCCAAGGGTCTGGAGTTCCCACTGGTCTTCCTCAGCGGCCTGGAGGAAGGCTTGTTTCCGCACTCGCGCACCATGCTGGTGCCGGACGACATCGAGGAAGAGCGGCGGCTGTGCTACGTCGGCATGACTCGGGCCATGGACCAGCTCATTCTCACGCGTGCGGTCTATCGCCGGCGCTATGGCACCGACCTGCCGGAAGCCAGCGTGCCGTCGCGCTTCCTCGAGGAAGTGCCGGGAGCGCTGATTGAAGAATTAGGGACCAGCAAGGCTCGTGTGGGGACGGCCGCCCTCGGCCGTCCGGCGGGGCGAAGCCCCGCAGCCTACGACAGGGAGGGTGCGCACTATTCCTACGAGGACGAGGACCAGAGCGCAGCTTGGGGCAGCAGGGGCGCCCGGACGCCAAAGCCCACGCCTCCGGCCCGCGCCTATAACTCGATCGAGAATATTGCCGAATTTTTCGCCAGCCGCGGCAAGAAGTTCAGTGTCCCCAAAGCACCGTCGGAGGAGCCGACAGGCAAGCGTGGATTCCGCCCTGGGCAGAAAGTCCGCCATCCAAAATACGGCGAAGGTACGGTCTACCAGCGAGAAGGAGAAGGCGAAGAAGCCAAGATTACGGTACAATTCCCTCGCTTCGGCTTGAAGAAGCTGGTGGAGAAGTACGCTCAGCTGGAGCGAGCCTAAGAAGATTGAGTAATTGAGAAATTGAGTAATTGAGGAATTTTGTTCGAAGCGATTTTCAATTACCCAATTACTCAATTACCGAATTTCTCAATTCAAAAAGGAATCATGGCCAATACAACCAAGCTGTCTCGTGACGAACGCAAGAAAGCGAAACGCACCGCGCGCAAGAAGCGCAAGGCGGAAAAGCCGCTGAAGCCCCGCGATTATCCTCGCGGATCGAAAAAGCCGAAGGTCAAGAAGCTGGTGCGCGGCCAGTCGAAGCGGTAAGCGCGGCATTCAGCCTTCAGCGCTCGGCGCTCAGTCCACGGGACTGACGGCTGAGCGCTGATGGCTGACAGCGGAACCAGGAGACCACAACCGCTTGTCACAATCACCGACGGAACCCGCCACACTGCGCACGTCCAGCAACCAGCTTTTCTGTTGCAAATCCATTGACAAGCTGATCTCCGAATCCGAATCTCCCGGCCAGCGTCTGCAGAAGACGCTTGGCCCGTGGTCGCTGACGGCGCTGGGCATCGGGGCCATCATCGGTTCCGGCATCTTCGTGCTCACCGGAACGGCTGCGGCCGGAGAATACTTCCAGGCCTCTTCGCTCTGGCATGCGCAGGCTCTTGACGTGATCGTGAGTCTTCTGCGCACCGGCAGCACGGCGGGAGCGCTGATGCACGGGCGTCCGCCGGCCGGGCCTTCCATTGCGATTTCGTTTTTCCTGGTGGCGATTGCCTGCAGTTTTGCCGGATTGTGCTACGCGGAGCTGGCGTCAATGATCCCGATCGCGGGCAGCGCCTACACGTATTCCTACGCGACGCTCGGCGAAATTTTTGCCTGGATTATCGGCTGGGACTTGATTCTCGAATACGTGGTCTCGAACGTTGCCGTGGCCGTGGGCTTTGCTGGCTATACGAAGGCGCAATTCCTGGCGTTTGGCGTCCACTTACCGGACAAGTGGGCGAGCCCCGTGTGGGCCTCGGGACAGTGGACGGGCGCCTACTTTAATCTGCCGGGATTTCTGATTGTATTCATTCTCACGGTGCTGCTGGTACGCGGAGTGAAGGAATCGGCCGAGACCAATAACATCATGGTCGCGATCAAGATCGGCGCCATCCTGACCTTCCTGGTGGTGGGCGGAATGCTGGTGAAGCCGGCGAACTGGACACCCTTCGCGCCTTCCGGCTTTAGTGGAATCGTGACGGGAGGCGCGATCGTTTTCTTCACCTACATCGGATTCGATTCGGTTTCGACCGCGGCCGAGGAATCACGCAACCCGCAGAAGGATTTGCCGTTCGGCATCATCATGTCGCTGATCGTCTGCACTCTGCTATACGTCGGCGTCGCTTTAGTGCTGCTCGGCATGATGAAGTACACGACCTTTGTTTCCGGTGAAGCTGCCGAAGCCCCCGTTGCCTACGCCATGAAGTATCTGGGCGTGCACCCGTTCTTCCGCTCGGTCATCGTGATCGGAGCGCTGACCGGCATGATTTCTTCGTTGCTCGTCTTTCAATACGGCCAGGCGCGCATCTGGTACGCGATGTCGCGCGACGGCTTGTTGCCGAAGTTGTTCTCGGCGGTGCATCCGAAATACAAGACGCCGCACTGGTCCACATGGATTGCCTGCTTTGCCGTGGGGATCCCCGCCGGGCTGGTGGATATTGCGGACGCCGCTGATCTTGCCAACATTGGGACGTTGTTTGCTTTCGTGCTGGTTTCCCTGGGGGTCATTTTTCTTCGCCGCAAGCAACCCGATCGCAAGCGAGCGTTCCGCGTGCCCTTTGTGCCATGGTTCCCGCTGATCTCGGTGATTCTATGCGGCGGACTGATGTTCGGCCTCACGCTGGTGACATGGCGGCGCTTTGTGGTCTGGCTGGTCCTCGGACTGCTGATCTACATCTTTTACAGTCGCCATCGCAGCGAGTTCGCAAAGAGCTAGCTGTTCAGCGATCAGCCGTCAGACATTGGCAAGAGCGCCGGCTGGTCACCAGTGACTCACAGTTCCCTCGCAATTCGGTCGGCAAGAACCTACAATCAGACACATGAACGCCGCCCGCCCGCCCAGCGCATTCATCCGTCAACTCCCCAAGGCGGAACTGCATCTTCATCTGGAGGGCGCGGTCGAACCGGCAACTCTGCTGGAACTGCGCCATCGCCATGGTGAGCAGGCGACTCTGGCGGAAACCGAAGCGCTCTACCGCTATACCGACTTCCCCAGCTTTCTGATGGCGTTCAAGGAAGTGAGCGCGCACCTGCGCGACCCGGACGACTACGAGTTTGCGACTCACCGTCTCATGCAGCGGCTGAAAGAAGAGAACGTGCTGCATGCCGAGGTTTACGTTGCGGTCGGAGTCTGCCTGATTCGCAAGCAGGATTTCGCTGCCATTTTCGAAGCACTGGAACGCGGGCGTGCCCGCGGGGCGCGCGACTTCGGCGTGTCGCTGCTCTGGATCTTCGACGCCACCCGCCATTTTGGAGTGGAAGAAGCTCAGAAGGTTTTCGAACTGGCCGTGCGCTACCAGGACCGCGATGTCATCGGTGTGGGCATCGGTGGGGACGAGCAGAAGGCGCCGCCGGAGCTGTTCCGCGGCGTCTACGACTATGCCGCCGAAAACGGACTGCGGCTGACCGCTCACGCCGGCGAGACCGGGCCGCCGGAATCAATCTGGGGAGCGCTCAATCTGCGGGCCGAGCGCATTGGCCACGGATTCAGCGCCGCAGCCGACCCGGACCTGATCGAGGAACTGGCGCAGCGCCAGATTCCGGTCGAGCTGTGCATTACGAGCAACCTGCGCACGGGTGTGTGCAAGTCCGTTGCAGAACATCCGGCCAAGACTTATTTCGACCAGGGCATGATGATCACGCTCAACACCGATGACCCGGCGCTGTTCGGCACATCGCTTTCGCGGGAGTATCAGCTGGCGCAGGAAACTTTCGGTTTCACCGACGAGCACCTTCGCGAGCTGGCGCGCAACTCGTTTGAAGCTGCGTTTCTGACCGCGGAGAAGAAGGTCGAGTTCCTGAGCATGTTTGATGCCGCAGCAGCTCGGTAACCTTGTTTTTCGTAGAGTCAGCCTCCCGGCATGCGGCCGCTCGGGATGTAGTAAAATCGCGAATCGCTGGGCGGCTGGCTGTCATCCGGCCATGAAGACTCTGAAGATCACTGTGGTGGCGACGATTGCGGCCATGCTGGCGTGGTGGTTCGGCTTTGCGCAAAAGATATGGCCGGCCCATCCTCAGCTCGCCGATTTCCTGCTGGCTCTGGTGATCTGTATCGTGCTCCAATTCACGTGGCCGAAGCCGGATAAACGCTCGTAAGACATGGCCAAGCACCTGGAATTTTGAATCGAAATTCAACATCGCATCTCGTTTTCCTGAGAACTGAGAACTGAACCGCCGTGCCCATCCGCCCGATCCTCCAACTTGGCGATCCCCTCTTGCGGCAGCGGTGCCTGCCGGTGCGGGATCCGCAGGCCCCCGAAGTCCACGAACTGGTGCAGGATCTGGCGGATACGCTCGCCCACTGGCGTTCCACCACCGGCTACGGACGCGGCATTGCAGCGCCTCAGCTGGGCGTGCCCGAGCGCGTGATCTTCCTCAAACTGCCGGGGGTCGAGCCGTGGCCGCTGATCAACCCGGAAATCATTCATCATGGTGACGAGAAGATTGTGGTCTGGGACGCGTGCCTCAGCTTTCTTTGCATCTTCATGCAGGTAGAGCGCCATCGAACGATCACGGTGCGCTATCAGAATCTGTTCGGCGAAACGCTCGAGTTTGAAGCGGGCGACGATCGCAATCTCGCCGAGCTCCTGCAGCACGAAATTGACCACCTCGACGGCGTCCTTGCGATTGACCGCGTGGTGGATCATAAGACGATCTGCACGCGCGAAGAATTCGAAAAGCGTTACCGGGATTCGAGCCCGTACGCCGTGCCAGCGGCTACAATCAAGGTCTGAGGTAGTACTGCAGTTTGAATTCTAAAGCGGCGTCTCTTTGTGCAGGCGTCATCCTGAGCGGAGCCGGGTTTCAGGCGGAGCGAAGGATCTCGGGCTGCACGAGGCCAAGCCTCACGCGAGATCCCTTCGGCGCGGTTCGCTTGCTCAGGGCAGGCCCTCGTCCCGCTGGTGAAAGCGCGGGGCTTCGGGATGACCCGTTCCGAGAGGCAGATTCAAACTAAGGCACTAAGACTGACCCCTGACCCCTGGCCACTGACCCCTGATGTTACACATCGGCATTGTCGCCTGCAGCACCGAGGGAGCCGCGCTCTGCTACCGCACGATCTCGCTCGAAGGCGCGGAGAGGCTCGGGCGGCATGATCATCCCGAGGTCTCGCTGCATTCGCATTCGCTGGCCCACTATATGAAATGTATTGACGCCGGAGACTGGGCGGGTGTGGCGGAGCTCATGCTTTCGTCCGCGGAGAAGCTGGCGCGCGCCGGGGCCGACTTCCTCATCTGCCCTGACAACACGATTCATCAGGCCTTTGATTTGGTGGAGCATCGCTCGCCGCGACCGTGGCTGCACATTGCGCGCGAGGTCGCGCGGGAAGCTCAGGCGCGGCAGTTCAAGCGCCTGGCGGTGCTCGGGACGCGGTATCTCATGGAAGGCCCGGTCTATCGTGAAACGCTGAAAGCGGCGCGGATCGAGCAGCGTATTCCCAAGCCGGAGCAGCGCGAGCGGATCAACCAGATCATTTTTGACGAGTTGGTCAACGGCCAGCTCCTGCCACGATCGCTGGCGTACTTTGTCGAGGTCATCCGCTCGCTGAGAGATGACGGCTGCGACGCAGTCGTGCTCGCCTGCACGGAGATTCCGTTGCTGGTGACGCCGGAAGTTTCTCCGCTCGCGACCTTGGATTCGACGCGGTTGCTGGCGCGGGCCGCGGTGCGCAAGGCGGTGGAAGGCTAGGTCGCTGGAAGGCTATAGGTTTTATGTGGGGACAGCCGCCCTCGGCTGTCCCGCCGAGCGAAGCTCGGCGGGGTGGAGCTATCTTAAAGCGTTGTCATTTCGAGTGAGCCGGAGCGAATGCGACGGCGAGTCGAGAAACCTTGTGTTCAGCTTTCGCCAGCTATGACGACCGCAAAGCCAAAAGACGACCGCCGCCAGCTCAAGTTCCGCCAATTCCCCGGCGTGTACGCGATCGTCCGCCTCGCCCCGGATGCAGCCGTTCCCGGCTGGGCCACGAAGGGTGACTTCACTTCAATCACACGCACTGCTGATGAGCTTTCCATCGTCTGCCCGGCGGAGAATCTTCCCGGAGACGTCCATTCGCCGCACCGCTGGGTCTGCCTGAAACTTGAAGGCCCGTTCCCTTTCGAACTGACGGGGGTGCTGCTCTCCTTCATCGAGCCGCTCTCAAGGAGAGGTATCCCGATCTTCGCTATCTCGACCTACGGCACGGATTATCTGCTGGTCCAGGAGGAGTTTGCCAGTGTGACCTTTGACACTTTGCGCCTCGCCGGGCACGAGCTAGCCTCTTGATATGGTCCCGCGCTCATGAAAGCGACCAAGACATTCGCCGCTTTGCTCTCCGCAGTCATCTTTTCCATTCCCACGTTCGGACAGTCCGTTCCCCCTGCCAACGCTCCGAAGATTACCGAAGAGATGGTTGTGGAGTATCTTGCCAAGCGCTACGAGTGCGAACCCGACGCCATTCACATTGACTCGACTCAGTACTTCAACTTCACCGGGCACCGGTATGATGAGCTGATCGTTGTCGCCTCCACTTGCCAGACCGGCACTGCCGGACCCGACGTTCACTCCGTCTTCTCCTGGATAGAAGAGGGCAAGCTGGGCGAACTGGAATTCGAAGAAGTCGACCGGAAGATTTACGACGTGCTCTTGGGGAATCGCAACTACGTCCTGGACCCGGACAAGAACGACCGTGAGCTCATCGAGACCTTTTACGACACCTCCGATCGCTACCGCCCGCTGATTCTCAGATTCCAGTGGGATTCGAAGCAACACAAGTTCTTTCTCAACTCCGTGCAGTCCGCCCCGACCTACAAAACGAGCTACGACTGCGCCCGGGCCAGGGAGGAAGTGGACCGCGCCATCTGCTACGAGGAATCCCTTGCCCAGCTCGATCTCGAGCTCAACGACGTGTACAAGTCCGCTGCGAGCAAGTTGACTCCAGAGGGGCGCAGATCCCTCGTGCAACAGCAGCGGGAATGGCTCACGGAGCGGGAACGCGAGTGCGTTATCTACAAAGGCTGGTTGGAATGCCTGAGGGACAAGTATCAGAAGCGGATTGCCGAACTCAAGAAACAGTAAGCTGCCCAATCCGCGGGTGCGGTTCGCTGATCAAAGTCGGCCATTCAGCACGCCAATGCTCCAGATGCCGCCGCTAAGGTAGATTCGCAAGCTCGGTATGTTCTAATAACAGGTTACCGGGCATGCCATCTGTACTTACAACCCTGCGCCGCAGCGTCAAAGCCCTGAACCGCAACTTGCGCGGGGCCAAAATGGTCGCCCGCGCTTTTGCCTCGACCGACCATCCTTTGCTGGCGCACATCATCCCGATGCGGCGCTGCAACCTGGCCTGCACCTACTGCAACGAGTTCGACGATTTCTCGAAGCCGGTGCCGATCGAGGAGATGTACCGGCGCATTGACAAGCTGGGGGCGCTGGGCACCGCGGTCGTCACGATTTCCGGCGGCGAGCCGCTGATGCACCCTGAACTCGACGACGTGATCCGCCGCATCCGGCACAACGGAATGATCGCCGGCCTGATCACCAACGGCTACCTGCTGGTCGCCGAGCGCATCCAGCGGCTCAACTGTGCGGGGCTCGAATGGCTGCAGATCTCGATTGACAACGTCAATCCCGACGAAGTTTCCAAGAAGAGTTTGAAAGTTCTCGACAAGAAGCTGCAACTGCTGGCCGAGCACGCCGATTTTCACGTGAACATCAATTCCGTGGTCGGGGGCGGCATCACCCATCCGCAGGATGCGCTGGTCATCGGCAAACGGGCGGTTGAACTGGGATTCACGTCAACGATCGGCATCATTCACGACGGAAGCGGTCAGTTGCAGCCGCTGGGCGAGGAAGAACGGCGCATCTACCACGAAATGCAGGCGCTCGAGAAAAGCAGCTTCACCCGCGTGAATGCATTTCAGGACAACATTGCCAAAGGCCTGCCGAATGACTGGCGCTGCCGAGCTGGAGCGCGCTATCTCTACATCTGCGAAGACGGGCTGGTGCATTATTGCTCACAGCAGCGCGGCTATCCTGGAGTTCCGCTCGCCACCTACACCCGCGACGATCTGCGCCGCGAATACCTGACCGAAAAATCCTGCGCGCCGCATTGCACCGTTTCATGCGTGCATCAGGTTTCGATCTTCGATTCCTGGCGCGCCCCGCAGCACCCTGCGCTGGCGGCGATTCCCACGTCTGTCCCCACGACCGAACTCGTGCAGATCAAGTAGACGTACAAAGCCCGGTCCGCAGTCCTTGGCCTTTGCCAGAGCGATTTGTCCCATGGGAATTTCCCTCTTGACAGCCCCGTTCTGCCGGTCGTAACCTTCCGGAATTCTAGTAATGTTGGCTGGGGCTTCTTTGTTCAGGAACAAACAGGTGACGCTATGACTGGAAGGCACTCGCTGTCGTCCACCCGGTGTAGTCCTTCGATTTCGCGCCTCCGTTGGCGGGGCTTCCTCGTCCCCGCTCTTCTCCTGGCAGGTGTTGCTTTATTCAGCAACGCGGCCTGGAGTCAGGCAAGCACTTCGCTGCGCGGGACCATCACCGATCCCAGCGGCAGCACCATCCCGGGAGCACAGGTCGTGCTGGCCAGCTCGGAGTCGAAGACGGAACGGACCGCCACCACCGGCTCCCAAGGCGAATACCAGTTCCTGTTTGTTCCTCCCGGCACCTACACCCTGACAGTTACCGCTGCCGGCTTCCAGCGTTACCAGATCGCCGGCGTACAACTTCTGGTGAATACTCCCGCCACGCTCAATGCTCAGCTCAAAGTCGGTGGCACAACCGAAGTCGTGACCGTAACCTCCGAGCAACCCGCCCTCAACCTGGTGGATGCCTCCATCGGCAACTCCTTCGACGAGACCCATGTGCGTCAGATTCCGCTCGAGGGCCGTAACGTTCCCGACCTGCTCAGCCTGCAGGCTGGCGTCGCCTACGCCGGCAACCGCATTGGAGACAAGGATCAGGACACGCGCAATGGCGCCGTGAATGGGGCGCGCAGCGATCAGAGCAACGTCACGCTGGACGGAGTGGATGTGAACGATCAGTCCAATGGCTACGCGTTCACGTCCGTGTTGCCGGTAACGCAGGACTCCGTCCAGGAATTCCGCGTTACCACCACCAACTACGGAGCGGACCAGGGCCAGGGCTCGGGGGCACAAGTGGCGCTGGTAACGAAAAGCGGTACCAATGCCCTGCACGGAGCGGCCTACGAGTATCTGCGCAATACAGTCACCAGCGCCAATGACTACCTGGTCAAGCAATCGGAGTTGAACATTGGCCTCCCGAACAAACCGTTGCAGCTGAACCGCAATATCTTTGGCGTGTCGGTGGGCGGGCCGGTTCAAAAGGACCGGCTGTTCTTCTTCGCCAACTACGAAGGCACTCGCGAGCGCGAGCAGCAGCGGGCCGAGCGCGTGATTCCTACGCCGACTCTGTGCAAGGGTAAGTTTCAGTATGTAGACGTGAACGGCGGGACCACGGTATGGGATGCCGCGCAGCTCCAGCTCCTGGATCCGAAGCATATCGGAATCGATCCAGCGATGCTGGACCTGACCAATCACACTGGTTATCTCGACAAAACATTTTGCACGGGTCAGACCGTGACCAACGATCCTTCCGCCGGAGACGGGTTGAATTATGCAGGCTTTGTTTTCCGCGCGCCCACCAGCCTCGACAACGATGTCTTCATCGCCCGCCTGGACTACCGTCTCACAAACGACGGCCGGCACTCTCTGTTCTGGCGCGGCGCGCTGCAGGACCTGCGCAACCCGGGCACACCTTTCTTGCCCGGGAATGCTCCACAAGAAACCACGCTGGATCACAGCAAGGGTTTTGTTGTCGGCTACATCGCGATTCTCAGTCCCACTCTCACCAATTCCTTCCATTGGGGATTCACTCGCCAGAGCTTCGGCATCGTGGGCAATACCGACCAGCAATGGAACACGTTTCTAGGCCTGGACCAGGGCATCACGTACAGCCACAGTTTCCAGGTGCCGCTGCACAACCTGGTGGATGACCTTTCGTGGACCAGGGGTACTCACAACTTCCAGTTCGGTGCTGCCATTGGAATCGCGCGCGATCCCCGGACGAGTTATCTCCACTCGAACACTTTGGGACTTGGGACAACCAACTGGACTTCCCCCATAGGCTTCGCGGGCACCTCGAGCACACTGGATCCGACAAACACCGCGCCCAATGCTCACCCAGGCATCAGTGGACTCGAGCCCGTAAACGCAACCCAGTACGACCGGCCTCTGCTGGCTTTGTACGGCATGATTTCGGACGTGGTCGCCAACTACAACCTGGACAAAAGTGGCATCGCGCAGCCGCAGGGCGCGCCGGTCAAACGCAACTATGGGCTCGATTGGTACGAGTTTTACGGGCAGGATACCTGGCGCGTGAAGCCCAATATCACCGTGACCTACGGATTGCGCTGGTCGTTCTTCCCTGCGCCATGGGAAACGAATGGGCTGCAAACCTATCCGACCTTTGGTTTGGGAACTCAATTCAACCAGAACGTGAAGAACATGAACCAGGGCATCGGCTACGGCGGCATGGGGCCGATCGAGTTCAACCTGGGTCGTGGGCCGGGTTTCTATCCGCTCGAGAAGACCGATGTGTCGCCGCGGATATCGATCGCCTACTCTCCCCGTCCCGCTGGCGGGTGGTTCAGGAAGCTCTTCGGCGACAACGACAAAACCGTGTTCCGCCTTGGCCTGAGCCGGGTTTATGACCGCGCCGGATTCGCGCTGCTAAACAGCTTCGACCAGACCGGCGCAGCGGGGTTGTCCACGACGATTCAGAATGCCTGCTGCACCTTTGGCGTCACCAGCGCCGAGGACCTGCCGCGGATCACAGGCATCCACAATATCCCGGTCACCAATATCAACGGCGCCCTATTCCTGCAGCCGCCGCCCACAACGATCCCGACTCCCTGGCCGCAGATACCCGCCACCAACGCCCAAGCCAACTTGTGGGGGAATGACAACACGCTGAGAACTCCGCACGCCTACACCGCCGATTTCTCAATCGGACGAGAGCTGCCGAAACGCTTCTCGCTGCAACTTTCGTATGTGGGGCGCTTTGGCCGGCATCTGCTGACGCAGCGCGATCTGACGCAGCCTCTTGACATCAGGGACCCGAAGACGGGAATTGACTACTATACGGCAGCTTCAGCCCTGTCAAATCTGGCCAGGAAGTTTGCGCTGGCGAACGGTGGACAGCCTAATTATTACCAAGCCGTCATTACGCCAGGGCAGATCCAGAGTGTCACAGCTTTTACCGGACCAAACGCTCTCGGTCCGACATCTCAATATTGGATCAATATGATCCAGCCGCTCCGTCCTGGGGCAACCCACTATTCGGATACCTTCGGCACTGGAATCGTTCCCTCCAACAACCCCGCCGATAGCCTGATTCAGGAAGTCTTCAATATGTATTACAATCCGGGCCTCTCGGTCATTGGTGACGAAATCGTGGGCCTGGCCGATATTGACTCATACGGTGGCATCGGCGACGACATTGGTTCGGGGTCTTATTTTTTCAACGGCCCAAACGGCTACAACTCCGGCGAGTTCCTGAACAATCAGGCGTTCTCGACGTACGGGTGGAGTTCCATCGGCAATTCCAGCTATAACGCCCTGCAGGCGAGTTTGCGGAAGCAGTTCAGCCACGGAGTTCAGTTTGACCTGAACTATACCTACTCGAAGTCCATGGACATCACCTCGGCGGCATCGCGCGTCGGATTTTCGGTCTATGGCTATACGAACATCGGCCTGGTCGGAAGCCGGCTGGCAAATGCGTTTTCCCCAAACCGCGCACGCGCCGTCTCGGACTTCGATCTCACCCACCAACTCAATCTCAACTGGATTGCCGAACTGCCGGTTGGCAAAGGGCGGGCGCTCGCGGGCAATAGCAGCGCCCTGGTCGACGCTTTGATCGGTGGTTGGCAGCTTTCTGGAATCGCACGCTGGACCAGCGGATTTCCCTTCAGCGTGGATGGTGGCCAGCGCTGGCCCACGGACTGGTTCCTGACGGCGGTCGCGCAGATGACGTCCAGACCAAAGACCGGAACATTCAAAGGCAACGGCACAGTGAACATATTCGGCGATCCCGCCGCAGCTGCCGCTGCCCAGCAAGACTTCACCTTGCCGCTTCCCGGCCAGGTTGGCTCGCGCAACGTTTTGCGAGGCGACGGCTATGCCGGTCTGGACATGAGCTTGGTCAAGAACTGGAAGATGCCCTACAACGAAGCCCATAGCATCCAATTCCGCTGGGAGGTGTTCAACGTTCCGAACCTGTCGCGGTTTAATGCGCAGAGCATCGGGTCGTCGTCTCTGCTCACATCGCTGACGCAGCAGCCGAACAGCTTCGGAGCCTACACGAGCTTGCTGACGCAGCCACGCGTCATGCAATTCGCGCTGCGGTATGAGTTTTAGGCGAAGCTGCTGATGGCCGTGGCCAAGTGCTATTTTTTCGGCTGCGCCGTGGGTGGCAGCATGCCGTTCAAGCGCAAATACATCGCCGCGGAACTGTAGTGGTCGGCCCAGTCATTGGTCAGCGCGATCAGGGCGAAGGCGCGGGTTCCTTTGTGTCCACCGAAGAGTTCGACTTCGTCGCCGAGCTTGGAGTCGTCTACCTTGGCCAGCGCGGTGTTGCAGAACTCAAAACTGGCTTTCAGCGCCGCTACCAGCTTTTCTTTCCCGTCAGCTTCTTTCAGGGGCACGGCTGCTTTGACCTCAGGCATATCTCCGAACTTCGAGCACAGGTAATTGTTCGATTCGACGATATGCAGGACGAGGTGACCGAACGTCATCTGCTTTTCGGTGGGTTTGTAGCCGAACTTGTCGGCGGGCATTTCTTCGACTGCGGCGACCAGATTTTTCTGCTGCCGGGGCAGCATTTCCCGGGCAACGGTGGTCACCGGATTCTTATCTTGTGCCAGAACTGAAGTTGACAGGAGAAGAAGGACGACGAACGCGCGTTTCATGGTGCCTCCCTCAGGGACCGGTATCGCGATTCCATTCTACTCAGCCCTTGTCGGCCGCGCTAATGGACGCACCAAACAAGACCTTAGCGAGAGACAGCAGATCCCTCGCTGCGCTCGGAATGACAAGCATTTAGATGTGACTCGCCCGGTTTCGCCGCATCTACCTCAGTGCCGGTTTCAGCGTAGCACCCTGCCGCTCCCGGCGCATCTGGGCAGCCAGCTCCTTGATCTCGGTCAGATCGCGCTGCATCTCGCTCCAGCCATACCACAGGGCGTAATCCGGACTGGCGTGGAACGTGCCCTGGAACGTCCGCATGCGGTGCTCCAGGTACATCACGAACAGCTTCTGCTCAACTACCGTGGGCGCGTCGTGAAACGTGAGCAGATTGGGGAACGGATAAGCATAATTTGCCGGCTTGGGCAGAATGCCGTCTTTGTAGAGTCCGGCCACGATGTGGATGGCTTCGGCCATCAGGTGGTCGGCGTTCCTGATCATGTCGTCGCCCTGCGCCAGTTGCTGCTTGGCAAAGTTCACCGAGTGGCACTGATTGCAGGTCTTGATCATCTTGTCGCGCTCGCGCTGCCAGTCTTCCTGGGTCAGACGGGCCAGGTCGGCGGCCTTTACGGTGGCGACCAGTGCCGTGGGTTGCCCCTGCGGATCGAGCACGCCCAGAGCTTGGAGAATCGTGGCGCGGTCAGCGGCCCACTGCTTGTCTTCGGGCAGCGGCAGGCGAACGGCGAGAAATCCCCAGGCTGTGCGCACTTCATGGTTGCCGTCCTGCATGTGGCAGGTCTGGCAGGTGGGAGCGGCGCTGATGGCGGGGAGGACGTGCTTCTGCTTCAGTTCATTTCTTACGCCGTGTTTCGAGGCCGAATACATTTCCCACTGTGGATGGTCGAAACCCATGTGGCAGGTCTCACAGGCTTGTGGCGAGCGCGCTTCCTCGGCGGAGAAGGTATGGCGTGTGTGACAGGCGTCGCACTGGGCTGCGCCGAACTCAGTGCCCGCACCGTTCTGGCGCAGTTCCATGACTTCTGTCAAGGACTTGTCGCCGATCTTGTGGCATCCGCCGCAACCTTTTTCGCCTTCGGTCATGGCCATCGGCTGCCAGTGGATGGTCGGCATGGCCTTCATGGCGGCCCAGGCCAGTGCGTGCTTGCCCTTCTTGAACTGCGTGACCTGCGTCTCATGGCACTGGGCGCAGGTTTCTGGCGTGGGGATCTTGACCCTGGCCACGTCGCTGGCTGAACTGTGCTGATCTCCGTGGCAAGTCACGCAAGTGACTTCGACTCCGCTGTGCTTGCTCAGCCTCCAGTCGGAGACAATATTCGGCGTGACTTTGCTGTGGCACTCCACACACTGTGCCGGAGTGGCGGCCTGAGCCGATAGCGAGCGGGGCGACAGCAGAGTGGGAACAAGGCTCAGACCAACAAGAATTCGAAGAGCCCAGGAGAATGCAGTTCGAATACGCATACTTGCCTCCTGTCAACGCGCAATTATCCCTCAAAAAACCGGAACTGACTGTGACTACTGTCACGCCGTGTTACCTGAATTGGCTTCTTTACAACGACCCCAGCGCCGAAGTCGCCAGCTTATAGACCAGGTACCAGACGGCGACGATGATGATGGCGGTGGAGCGCTTGACCTTGCTGGTGCACGAGAAGCCAATTCCGACCAGGACGATGGTCCAGATGTTGATCAGATCCAGGGACGACGCCATGCCGCGGATGAACTTGCCCGTCGTTTCCGGATCCAGGTAATAGGCAAGATTTGTCCCGACAGGATTGTTGATATCAAAACCTTCGGGATTAACTCCGGCAAACAGGGAAATGATGCCCAGAATCGCTCCCACAATGCCGGGCAGGCCCGCGTACATGATGATTGCATAGGCGGACTTGAACGAGGTCTCTCCTCCGGTCCCGACTTTGAAGGTGGCCCACAGAACGAGAGTCTCAACCAGGAAGTAGAAAAGGATCAACACCGGGCTGCCGTAGGCGAAGACGTCGAAGATCTTGACCGAAAGCTGAATCTGCTTCGCCTGCTGATCCGCCGGAAGCTTGTCGAACTGGTCGGCCCGCGAGGAGTGGGCGATTTGATTTCTCGTGACCTGTTCAAACCCAATCTGCTTTCCGATCATGTAGACGAATACCATGGAAACGACTGAGATCAGCAGCCACGGCGCCCACCAGCTGGCGTTCCGCCGGATGTCGGTGAACGTCTTCGACGGGGCGATGAAGGTGTTGATGATGCGCGCGCCTTCTGAGAGCGGTGCGGCTTCAGGCGCGGGCGTGGGCGAAACCGGCGGGACCGGAGCGGCGGCCATAAATGCCTCCTGAACGAATTCGAGGAATTCTAGTCGTCTCGCCCGGCTGAAAACAAGCTCCGGGCAGGTAAGATCTTCAGATGCCGGGGGTGACTCCAGCCGCAATCGCCGTTCTCACAGCAGAGTTGCTGGTGGCGGCGGCGTTTGCCTTTGCTTCGGAACGGATCGCCAGCGTCGTTCAACGATGGCCGGTCCCGCTGCGAATAGTCCTTGCGGCGTTAGGAGTTCTGCCGTATGTGGTGGTCGCAGTTGGGCATCACATTTTCCGCTGGGAATGGTTTGCGCAGTACGCCGTGCTGCCGATGGCAGTGGCATGGTTGTTGGGGGAGGCGGCGGCGGCCGATCCGCAGCAATACGGAAACTGGCGCGATGGGTTGGTGCTGCTCGCGCTGGGCCTGGCAGTTGATCTGCGCTGGTTCGATTCTGCCTGGCCGCGAACGCTCGAGCCGCTGGGCAAGCTGTTGTTGGTGGATGCAGGCCTGTACGGTTTCCTGGCGGTCCGTCAGCTTGAGGGCTCCGGATTCGACTTCCGCCTACGCTGGAGCGACTGGAAGACCGGACTGCGGGAGCTGGCCCTCTTTGCGCCCGCGGTGCTCGCCCTGGGGTTGGCGCTCAGCTTTATCCATCCGCACGCGAATGTCCCAGGAGCCGTAAAGGCTGTTGTGACCTGGGGAGGCATTTTCCTGTTCATCGCCATACCGGAGGAACTCTTTTTCCGCTCCTGGGTGCAAAATCTTCTGGAACGCCGGGTTGGGCGGGGGAAGGCGCTGGTGATCGCGTCCATCCTGTTTGGCCTGTCGCATTTCAACAAGCGGTTGCCGGGGTCCGCGCACTTCAACTGGCGCTATGTGATTCTGGCGACGATTGCCGGGATTTTCTACGGCCGAGCGTGGCGCGAGCAGCGCCGTGTGCCGGCTTCGGCGATCACACACACCTGCGTAGACTGGTTGTGGTCGCTGTGGTTTTAGCGCGGCGAGAGCGCCGCAATTGACGTAGACTTGCGACGGAGGGGCATGGCCCATGGCGATCCGCTGGAACTCCTCTGCGACTTTTCTGGAGTACCCCGTCATTTCGATTGCAGTTGGCCCCGACCCAAGCCGCGACGAGGTTCGTGGACACGCACACGGGATCATCGCCCTTGGAGACGTTGCAACCGGAATGATCGCTTTGGGTGGATTTGCCCGCGGCGTGATCGCCATCGGAGGGTTCGCGATCGGCGGATTGGCGATCGGGGGCGGTGGCATTGGCGTCATCGCTCTTGCTGGGTTGGCGCTCGGCTACATTGCTGCCGGCGGGATGGCCATCGGCTACGCTGCCATTGGGGGCCTCGCGATTGGCTACTATGCCATAGGCGGGGCTGCAATCGGCAAGTTTGTAGTAGGTCCCCTCCATCGCGATCCGCAGGCGATCGAGTTCTTTTCCCGACTCTGGCGGCGCCACTAAGACTCCGCGCGAGCTATTGCAACAGCTGATTTGCGTGATAACGCAGATAGCCCAATCCCACGCGCAGATGATGATGCAGGGCATCGGGCACGCAGACGGCAAAGCACAGGCCCAGCAACCCCTGCGCCACTCCCAGTGCATAGAGATTACGGTAGCGGCGGAACAGCGCGCACGAAACCGCTCCCCAGACCAAAGTCGCTCCGGCCAGCGGCAGATTGGGCAGGTGCGCCGCTGCGAATAAGACTGCGGTAATGCCCACCGACACAGGTTCGCTCCCGCCCACGCGCATGAGCCGCGGCATGAAGTAGTCGTTCAGCAGGAACTGCTGGTACAGCGTCCAGGAAATATAGCCGGCGACGTGCTTGAGGTCTCCCTTATAGAGCGGATGGAGCGTGCCCATCTGCCGAGCTGTCAGGAGACTGACGCCGGACAGGGCGACGGCGGCAGGAAAAATCCAGAGCGTCGGCCTTAAACCGCTGAGTCCGAGGCCCAGTTCATCCCGGCTGGGGCGTCGCACCAGCACGACCGCGAGCGTTACCAGGAGCACGACCGGCGATAGGATTCGCTGCGGAAGGTCGGGCATCCAGATGACGAACACGATCAGCCCATAGCCGAGGACTAGTTCAGCCAGATCGCGCACGGAGCTGGTTTGGGGGCGGGACATCCAGAAAGTATGGCACGGGTGCTGGTGGCTGTGCCCGTCGGACAGCAGAGTGCTTCATGAGCGCAGTGGAAGGCCGATGGCCACACCAAACTCTTACGCGAGTAGTTCCGGCGTGGCTTCGAGAAGGCTGCGGGTGTAAGCGTGGGCGGGACGCTCGGTGATCTGTTCGCAGTCGCCGGCTTCCACGATCTTCCCCCGATACATGACGACGATGCGCGTCGAGAGGTAGCGCACCACAGGCATCGAGTGCGAGATGAAGAGATAGGTCAGTCCGAAGTCACGCTGCAGTTGCGCCAGCAGGTTTACGATCTGGGCGCCTACGCTGACGTCGAGCGCCGAGACCGGCTCGTCGCAGACGATGAACTTCGGCCGCAACGCCAGGGCGCGGGCAATGCCGATGCGCTGGCGCTGTCCGCCGGAGAACTCATGCGGGTAGCGGCTTAATGCGGACTCATCGAGACCGACGGCACGCAGGAGTTCTGCGGACCGGCGGCGGATATTGCCGCTTCCCCCGCTGTGAATGAGGAGCGGCTCGGCGATGATGTCTTCTACACGGAAACGCGGGTCGAGTGAGGCAAACGGATCCTGAAAGATGATCTGCAGATTGCGCCGCAGGCGGCGCATTTCGCCGCCTCTGGCGGCCAGCAGATTGCGGCCCTCGAAATGCACCGTGCCGGACGTCGGCTCGATCAGCCGCAGAATCAACCGGCCCAGCGTGCTCTTTCCCGAGCCGGATTCTCCCACCAGTCCGAGAGTCTCGCCGGCGTGGATGTCGAGCGAAACATCGTCCACGGCGCGGACTTCTCTGGTCAGCCCGCCGCGCGATACTCCGCCGAGAACAGACTCCGAAGAAGAAAAAATCTTGATCAGATTGCGCACTTCAATCAGCGCCACAGTGCGATGCTAACAGTACCGGGCATTGGGTCGCGAGTGCCGAGGAGGGTCAGCCTGCAGCGATCAACGGTACTGCCGCCAGGGCTGCCAGCAGCCCGATGAACCTCCAGCGGCTGAAGTGCTCTTTGAGAACCAGGCGGGCCAGCAGCACCGTCACGGCAGGATAAAGCGAAGTGATGACGACTGCCTCGTCCAGCCGTCCGCGCTGGCTGGCGAAGATGAACAACGCGCTGGCGATGATATCGAGGCATCCTGCCAGCGCGCCGAGCGCTGCACGCGGGCGGTCGAGGGCGAGCGGGGCGCGGGTCACAGCCACGGCTGCCGCGGTGGCGCCGAACGATCCCACGCGGGAAATGACCGCAATCCACGATGCGGCCCCAGACGCCTGGTGGATGCAAAGGTAGAACCCGGCGAAGCCGACGCCAGCCAGGGCAGCCATCGCCACGCCCTTGGGATGTCCCGACGAACCGTTATCGCCGGACTTCTCCGGCCGCGTGATCAGCCAGATGGCCATCAGGGCGAGGGCGAAGCCGGCAAGGGTCCAGCGTTTGGGCGCTCCTTCCAGGGCGATGTCGGCCAGCGTCGGGATGGCCGCGCCCATCAGGGCGGCGATCGGGGCAGTCAGGCCCATCTGTCCCGAAGCTAATGCTCCATAGAAGATGGCCAGGGAGAATCCTCCGACCGCACCCGCCAGCAGGGCCCAGAGAATGCTCGTGCGCGAAGGGAAGGCGCCCTGCTGGGCCAGCGCAATCAACAACATGAGTCCAAAAGCGCATACATGCGAAAACGCCGTCAGCACGAACGCATTCGAGCGCCGCGAACCGAGTCCGCCGGCGAAATCAGACGTTCCCCAAAGGAAGACGGCAGTGACGGAGAAAATGGCTGGAGCGAATTGGTGCGGCAGGGCCACGCCCGACGAGGGTAACATGCGGTTGGGAATGCCCGTGGATTAAGGCTGCCGGGTGGTATACCCTACTCAACGACGGAGGAACTTTATGAAACGCTTGCTCGTCGCCCTCACTTGCCTCTTTCTCAGCTTTCCAGCCCTTCTATGCTTTGCGCAGAGCGCCGACGAACCGGCCTCCAGGGACGACGTTATTCTCTACCTTCGCACCATGCATTCCCACGACATGCTGAAGAGAACCATGGAGGTCCAGGCTCAGTCCATGCAGCAGTTGTTTCACGATATGCTGCAAAAGGACAAAGGCAAGGTCCCGGCGGATTTCGATGCCCGCTTCAAGAAAGCGATGGACGATCTGATCAAGGGCATGCCTGCGGACGAAATCGTGCAGGCCATGATCCCTGCGTACCAACAGCACTTCACAAAGAGCGATATCGAGGCCATGAACACCTTCTACTCCTCGCCCGTTGGCCAGAAAGTGATCGAGGAACTGCCGGCGGTTATGCGGGAAGGGATGCAGGGAGCAATGCCGATTATGACTAGGTACCTCGGCGAATGGCAGGAGCGGATGAAGCACGAGTTTGAGCCGGCGCAGAAGACCTCACCTACCAAGGCGGGGGACCAGACGCCACCGGCTCAGAACTGAACCGGCTTATTTGCGCTTGGGGCGTCTGGCGGGCAGACTGCCCGCACGCATTTCACCGTGTTAGAATTTCCACAGGCATTTCCTGGCATGCCCGGGTTTCTGGATGTTCTGAGAGTTCCTTTTGATCGAACTGGCACCGTCTATTCTTTCGGCTGATTTTGCCCGGCTGGGCGAGCAGGTGCGTGCCGCCGCTGAGGGCGGGGGCACGGTCATCCATGTGGACATCATGGATGGGCACTTTGTCCCGAATTTGACGATCGGCCCGCCGGTGGTGAAGTCGCTGCGCAAGGCGACGGACTTGCCGCTCGATTGCCACCTGATGATCGAAAATCCCGACGATTTCATCCCCGCCTTTGCCGAAGCGGGCGCGAACTGGATTTCGGTGCATCAGGAGGCCGTCCGGCACCTGGATCGCACGTTGCATCTGATCAAGAGCCATGACTGCCTAGCGGGAGTAGTGATCAATCCGGCGACTCCGGCCGAGACGCTCGTGGAAGTGCTCGAGATTGTGGATTATGTGCTGGTGATGTCGGTGAATCCAGGCTTTGGAGCGCAGAAGTTTATCCCGTCTACCCTGCACAAAATGCGGCGGTTAGCCGAGATTCGTAGCCAACGGGGGCTGCACTACCGTATCGAAGTGGATGGCGGCGTGGCTCTGGACACAGTGGCCGACGTGGTCCATGCCGGTGCCGAAGTTCTGGTGGCAGGCAACGCGGTGTTCGGCAACGGCGATCCAAAGAAGAACGCACAAGGATTGCTGAAGGCAGCGACTGAAGCGGCAATGCAAAGAGTCTAGATTCCGGGAACGGGGCAGAGACCCTGACCCATCAAGTTTTTTCTCCCGAGGTTCTTATGTCACGTCGAATTCCGTTGATCATGGTGCTGGGCGCTTTGCTGGCCTTTACCGCGGCCTGCACGAACAAGAAATCGGTCAACCCGCTGGCCAATGTCGGTTCCAAGCAACCGGATAAGGTTTTGTTCGACAAGGCAATGGACGCCATGCATCACAACCGCTTCGACGTGGCCCGCCTGACATTGCAGACCCTGATCAATACCTATCCTGATTCTGAGTTCATCGCCCGCGCCAAGCTGGCGGAGGGCGATTCCTGGTACGCCGAGGGTGGCACGGCGGCGCTGGCGCAGGCCGAGCAGGTGTACGACGACTTCATCACCTTCTTTCCCAACATGCCGGAAGCGGCCGAGGCGCAGCTGAAAATCGCCAACATCCATTACCAGCAGATGGAAAAGGCGGACCGCGACTACACCCACGCCAAGCGGGCAGAGGACGAATACCGCAAGATGATTATGCAGTTCCCCGACAGCAAGCTGGTGCCCGAGGCCAAGCAGCGTCTTATGGAAGTGCAGGAAGTGCTGGCCGAGCGCGAGTTTGAAATCGGGCGATTCTATTACTTGCGGGAGTCCTATAGCGCCTCGATCGCCCGCCTGCAGTCGCTGGTGGAAAAGTATCCGCTGTACAGCCATGCCGACGAGGCTTTGTATCTGCTCGGTCAAAACTACGAAGGGCAGATTCTGCGCCTGCGTAATTTCCCGACCTGCGATGCTCACGGGCTGCCTCGGGGCTGCACCACCGAGGCCGCCAAAGCGCGCTACGTTGACGCTCTCACGGCGCGCGCGGCGGAAGTCTACGACAAAATTCTAACGCGCTATCCGATCATGGATCGGGCGGACGACGCTCGCAAACGGCTGGCCGCGCTGCACCAATCAATTCCACGGCCTACCAGAGCGGCGGTGGCACAGAATAAGGCGGAAGATGCCAGCCGGCACGAGTCCAGCACCCTGCAGAAGTTGATGAATGTCTGGAAGAAGGGCCCGGATGTTTCCCTGGCCGCCAAGGTTGGTGAGCCGACGTTGGTCGACCCGATGCCCGTCAGCGCCGTTGACGTGCAAAAGCGGGAGACTGTAGCGGCCATCGAGCCGGCTCGCAAAGGTAGTTTGGCAGTGGAGATCGTGACGCCTGACCAATCGGCGGCCACTCCGTCCTCCGAGGCGGCGGCAACGGGTGGATCGCCGTTTGGACAGCCCGCCGCCCCGGCCGCACCCGCTGCCCCTGATCCGAACGAACTGAAGCCCAATACCACGCCCGACCCCAACGAACTGAAGCCGACTGAGAGCGCAAGCGATAAATCTCTTCCTCCGCCTCCTCAGGTAAATGAGATCCAGCAGGGAGAGTCGTCATCTTCCGCGA
This sequence comes from Terriglobales bacterium, assembly GCA_037442635.1. Classification (GTDB taxonomy): domain Bacteria; phylum Acidobacteriota; class Terriglobia; order Terriglobales; family Acidobacteriaceae; genus Sulfotelmatobacter. The sequence goes on from JBBIPV010000009.1 coordinate 102,769, forward strand.
CAGCCAGCGCCGACAACTCAGGTCCGGCCAGCGACCAGGAGCTTTCCAGCAGCAAGAAAGCGAAGAAGAAGGGTCTGAAAAAGATCATCCCGTTCTAGCAAGTTGCTGAAAGAGGCGGGAGCGCAGCTGGTTTGAAAGGGCAGGGCTTACAGCCCTGCCGCGCAGTCCCGCTAAACCAACCCGGCTTCAGCTGCTGAGGGACTCCCTCCAGGAGCGAAGATTGAGTCTTCCCCAGCCTGCTCGGGAGAGAAGGCTCCATCGCCCGGCTTTTTCCGGTAGTTGCTGACCGGTGGTAACGTATTACTCCCTTCTGCATCATTGACTTAGGTTGTAGGTCAGGTTACCTTCGCGATATCTCCCTCATTCGAGGAAACCTTTGGCCCGCAAGATTCTGCTCGCCGACGACAGCGTGACCGCCCAGAATATGGGACGGAAGATTCTCGCCGATGCGGGTTACGAGGTTCTCACCGTCAATAATGGCTCGGCGGCGCTGAAAAAGATCGCCGAAGCGAAGCCTGACCTTATCGTCCTCGACGTATACATGCCCGGCTACAGCGGGCTGGAGGTTTGCCAGCGCCTGAAGGAAGCAAGCGAGACGGCGCGGATTCCTGTCCTGCTCACCGTGGGAAAACTGGAGCCTTTCAAGCCGGAAGAGGCCAAGCGCGTGCGCGCGGAAGGCTTCATCATCAAGCCCTTTGAAGCCAGCGAGTTGTTGAGCGCGCTGACCAAGCTGGAAGACAAGATTGTGCCGCGCGCCGAAGCTTCCAAGCCGGGCCGCTTCGCCCGCGCCATCGCCGCCGTCGAGGAAGGCCGTTACGACGATGCGGTGAAGGTAGAAGAAGACAAGGGCTGGAAGGAGCGCATCGCCTTTCCCTCGGGCAAGAGGAAGAGTTCTTCCCCGGAAGCCGATGCCGACGATCCGGCAATCTACAACCCGGTCAACAAAGATCTGCGAACCGTGGTCGAGCGCAAACCGGCGCCAGCCGAAGAACATCACGACAGCGACACTCGTTTTGATCTCGGGGCGTTGGCGCCTCAAGGATTGCCCAAGGATGTGACTCCGGAAGAGATTGCCGCATTGGCCGCAGCGGCTGCACGCATTCAAAACGTGGTTGCTGACCCTCCGGCGGCGGAGCGCCATGTACCGAAGAACTCAGTGCAGGAGGCCGCTCCGGAGACTCCAGTTGCGCTTTCGTCGGAAGCAAAGAGCCAAACCGAGTCTGAACCGAGACCGCAAGCCGCGAGTGAGGCGGCGCAGGAAACCGCACCGGCGCCGGTCATCGAGGCCGGTGCAGCAGAGAAACACGAGACGGTTGAGGCTGCCGAGCAAGCTGTCGAACCTGCCAAGACAGACGTTGAGACGGCTCCCGCTCCTGCCGATGTGATGGTGGCGATTGCTTCTCTGGAGCCGGTTGCCGCTGTCCTGCCCGCCGATAGCGGGGCGAACGGGTCAGGCACTTACGCCGCGGATGAGCCGATGACGATGGCCGCGGCCGCAGGGGCGCAATCCGCTGTTTCCCGGTGGACCGCTGTGGCCGTCGCGCCCAGCCCGGAAGAATCCTCAATCTCTCTCGAATCCGAGATGCAGAAAGCATACGCTGCCTTCGCGGCCGCGGACGCCGCCTGCGCGCGCACTGCGGAATCTGTTGCGACTGTGCCGTCTATCGCGGCGCCGCCCGTTGAGGCCAGCGCTGAGCATTCCACGCCGGCGTCTGAGCCGTACCTGCAGCACGATGCACCTGCCGGGCCGGCGCCGGCCGACACATCTGCTGCGCCTGCAGTTGCCGCAGCGCCCGAACTGACTCCGATCTCGATTGAAGCCATGGTTGCCGGTCTGACTGAAGAGCCTGCGATCACACGGGAAGAATCGGCGATAGAGAATCCTGTTGGGGAGCGCGTGGCCTCCATCGAAAGACCCGATCAATCTGCCCCAGAGCCAGCGCCGGAAGAGCCACCTCAGCCAGAGGCGGCGGTTGCGTCCGTTGCCACTACAGAGGAGGTTGCCGCAGCTATTGCCCAAGAAGCCGTCGCGCCACCTTCGACCGAAGCCACTTCAGCCGAAAATGCAGTTGCGGCCAGTGCCTCATCGGCAAACGGAACCGAAGCGGAAAGTAGCGGAAATCTCGCGCACAAGGACTCTGAGGCGGCCACGACTGCCGCTGCCTGGGCAAGCTGGCGGAGAATTCGCGAATCAGGAGACGGGCACAAGGCGTCGCCGGAAGCGAGCGTGTCTGAGCCGACCAATCCTGAGTCAACCGACCTTGTTCCAACCAACCTTGAGACAGCGAAGAACGAAATAGAACAAGCCCCAGCCCCGCTCCATGTGGCCGCCATGGCCGTGGCCGCGGGTGCAGAGAAGAGTCCCGAAGCGGCGTCTGCCGAAGCCGAGTCTCCCGACATCGCCAGCATCGTAGACAGCGTGCTCGCCGACCTGCGCCCCAAAATCGTGGAAGAAATCTCGCGCAAGCTGGGAAAGAAAAAGCAGCCTGCCCAATACAAAGCCCGCCCTCTTTGATCCTCTTACAAGTGCGCCAGTTCGCTCCTGTCTTTCCCCAGCAGTTCCCACGCTTCGCGGTAGTGCTCGTACTCGGGTCTGTTCCGGACGCCTTCAAACTGGCACAGCGTGATGGCTTACCTGCCCTTGCGTCCTGCGCACGAGATTTGGGGTCGGTCGCCCCTCCGTTTGACCCTTCTTTTGCTGCACAGGTAAGATCAAAAGGAGCACTCATCAGTCAGCATTCAGCAGTCGGTTGAGACCGTATGAGAGATAGTTTCGACTGGCTGATTGCTGGCGGCTGAGTGCTGACTGCTTTCTATGCCCTGACTTTTATGGCTCACGACCTGCCCAAATCCTATGAGCCAGGTGCGATTGAAACGCGCTGGGCCGATTACTGGATCGAAGAAAAGCTCTTCTCCGTTACTGCGCCTCCGGCGGGCCCGCCTTCCGAAAACCGACCTACCGAGAGGACGACGCGGCCCGTCTTTACCCTGCTGCTGCCGCCGCCCAACGTTACCGGCCGCCTTCACATGGGCCACATGCTCAACCAGACGCAGATGGACATCATTGTGCGCTGGCATCGCATGCGCGGGTTTATCACGCTGTGGCTGCCGGGCACCGACCACGCCGGCATCGCCACGCAGATGATGGTCGAGCGGCAGCTCGCCAAAGAAGGCAAGAAACGCCGCGACCTGGGCCGCGAGAAGTTCGTCGAGCGGGTGTGGGAATGGAAGCGCGAGTACGGCGGCGCCATTTTAGACCAGATGAAGCGCCTCGGCGCCAGCGTGGATTGGGACCGCGAGTACTTCACCATGGACGACAATCTCTCGCACGCCGTGCGGGAGGTGTTTGTCCGGCTGTATGAGGAAGGCCTGATTTATCGCGGCAAATACATCGTCAACTGGTGTCCGCGCTGCGAGACGGCGATTTCCGATTTGGAAGTCAAGCACGAGGACGTTGCCGGGAAGCTGTGGGAGATTCGCTATCCCGTGATCGGGAGTTCGGAATTCATCACTGTCGCGACCACGCGCCCGGAGACGATGCTCGGCGACACGGCGATCGCGGTCAACGCAAAAGACGAGCGCTACACGCATCTGCACGGGAAGTATGTTCTGCTGCCGCTGATGAAGCGCGAGATCCCGATCATCACCGATGAGCTGGCGCAGCCGGAGTTCGGCACGGGCGCGGTGAAGGTGACCCCGGCGCACGATCCCAACGACTTTCAGGCAGGCCTGCGCCACGATCTGCCGCAGATTGACGTCATGGACGAGCACGCGCACATGAATCAGAACGCAGGCGTCTACGCGGGCCTCGACCGCTTCGAAGCGCGCAAGCGCGTGCTGGCCGACTTGCAGGAACAGGGATTTCTGGTCGCAGAGAAGGACTATGCGCTTGCTCTGGGCAAGTGCGACCGCTGCGGAACCGTGGTCGAGCCGCGGTTGTCGGAGCAGTGGTTCATAAAGATCGCTCCGCTGGCCGAGCGCGCGAAAGAAGCCGTGGAGAGCGGCGAGATCACGATTGTCCCCGACAATTACCAAACGATTTATCTGAACTGGATGAACAACATCCACGACTGGTGTGTATCCCGGCAGCTGTGGTGGGGGCATCGCATTCCGGCGTGGACTTGCGGTACTGAAGCGTGCGGGGAAGTGACGGTAGCGCGGGAGGCCCCGCAGAAGTGTCCGAGATGCGGCAGCGCGAAGCTCGAACAAGTCTCTGACGTGCTCGACACGTGGTTTTCGTCGGGCCTGCTTCCGTTTACCACGCTGGGCTGGCCGGAGAAGACGCGCGACCAGGCGGTTTTCTATCCGACCACGCTGCTGATTACGGCGTACGAGATTCTGTTTTTCTGGGTCGCCCGCATGATCATGTTCGGCTGCCACTTCATGCAGGGGCACGAGCAGGATCCGGCCATCAAGAAGGCAAGCGGCTGGGGCGACAAGCAGAACGACAGCGTTCCGTTCCGCGAAGTCTATATTCACGCCCTGGTGCGCGACGCCGAGCGGCAGAAAATGTCGAAGACGAAGGGGAACGTCGTGGATCCGCTGGAGGTGATCGAGCGTTTCGGGACGGACGCCACTCGGTTCACGCTGGCTGCCATGGCCGCTCCGGGGACGGACATCGCTTTCAATGAGAGCCGGACCGACGGCTACCGCGCCTTCGCCAACAAGATTTGGAATGCCGCACGGTTCATGTTCATGAACGTGGACCGGGTCGAGCCGGGACTTCGGCCCGGCCTGACAGCAGAGGGCGGATGTCAAATGGGTGTTGCCGGGTTTCTGACTTCTACTCTCGAGGATCGCTGGATTCTCTCGCGCTTCAACCGGGTTGCGGCGGATGTGAACGACGCGCTTGCAACTTACCGTTTTCATGAGGCCGCAAACCGCATTTACGACTTTTTCTGGGGCGAGTTTTGCGATTGGTACCTGGAACTGATCAAACCGCGCCTGAATTTTGACGAAGGCGCCGACAAGACTGCCGCGCGCGCCGCCTGCGCCAACCTCGTTGCCCTGTTCGATGGCGCTTTGCGGTTGCTGCATCCGGTGATGCCGTTTATTACGGAAGAAATCTGGCAGGCGATGTACGAGGGCCGGCCGCCGCTGAAGTCCATCGCGCTGGCGTCGTACCCGCAGGCGGATAAGAAGCAGTTCAACCTGGCGGCGGAGGCGGAAATGGCGATCCTGCAGGATCTGATCGTCAGCGTGCGCAATCTGCGGGCAGAACTGAAAGTTGAACCTAAGGTGAAGGTTCCGATCGAGGTTTTTGCGCACGAGCCCGAGATTCGTACCATGATCGAGCATAATCGGGGAGCGGTCGAGCGCCTGGCGAGTGTGGAGAAGATCATGTTTGTCGAGAGTTCACTGACGAAGCTGCCGGGCGCTCGGAGCACGGCCCGCTTCGATGTCCATGTAATCTTCGAGCGCAAAATTGACGTTGCTGCCGAGTGCGAACGGCTGAAGAAAGAGCTGGAGAAGATCGAAAAGGGAATCGCCAGCGGACAGAAGCAACTGGGCAACGAGCAGTTCCTGGCCAAGGCGCCGGCGAACGTGGTCGAGAATCTGCGCAAGCAGCAGCAGGAATTGGCCGTGCTACAGGAGAAGACGCGGAGCAAGCTTAACGAATTGGGCTGCCAGTGAGGAACAGGCGGGTCTGCGGACCCGCGGACAGCCGGGGGCGGCTCTCCCCACATGAACCGTCACTGGTAACGGACCACTGGCAACTGGCAACTGATTTATGGACTGGAACTCGCGCCGCATCACCGCCATCCTGGAGAACGCGCTGCTCGAAGATCGGGCGACGCGCGACGCGACCAGCTATGCCTGCGTGGAAGCGAACCAGCGCGCCGCGGCCACGATCATCACCAAGCAAGAGTGCATCCTGGCCGGCATCGGCTGCGTGGCGCGAATTCTGGACGTCTATGCCGCACTCGACGGCGCGGTCACGTCACACTATGACGTAGCCATCAACCCGGAAATCTTCGACGGGGTCCGCCTGCGGAAGGGCCAATCGGTTGCAGTCATTTTCCACAATGCGCGGGTGATTCTCTCCTGCGAGCGGGTCATGCTGAACCTGCTGCAGCGCATGAGTGGGATCGCCACCCTCACCCGCAAGTTCGTGGACGCCATCGCGGGCACGGGGGCCCGCATTCTCGATACGCGCAAGACTGCGGCCGGGTTGCGCGTGCTCGATAAGTACGCCGTGCGCTGCGGCGGAGGGCAGAATCACCGGCTCGATCTTTCCGACGGCGTGATCATTAAGAACAATCACACTGTCCTTGCCGGAGGAATTGCAGCTGCCCTTGAGCGTGCCCACCATAACCGGCGAGGCGAGCAACCGATCGAGGTCGAGGTGCGCACGCTGGACGACCTGGATCAAGCCCTGGCTCACGGTGCCGAGGCAATCCTTTGCGATCATATGTTACCCGCAGACGTGCGCCGTGGCGTAGAGCGCTGTTCCGATGCTCAGAAGAACGGGCGCCGCATCCCGATCGAGTGCTCGGGCGGAATCAACCTCGAAAATGTTCGTGCTTACGCGGAAACCGGAGTGGATTTCATCTCGGTCGGGCTGCTGACGCTCTCGCCGCAGGCTGCCGACATGAGCCTGCGGGTCGCTCCGGTTTGATATGGCGGGCGCCCCGCCCGCTTTTGGTGGCGCAGCGTTTCAGTGCTGCGGTGGACATCTTGCTGAGAGAGCCGGCTTTAGCCCCTGAGGTCGCAGCTCGCGTTGTCCTTTCTCCGCGATTCGCGCATAATCTCCGCATCAGCAAGACCGGCCCAATTCGCGCGCGGAGAGACCAACGGTCGCCGACTGCCGCGCTACACGAACAGCAACCTACGGACCGCCGCTTGGGGCGCATCGTACGCCTGCTGATGGAGCACGCGACCGTCGTCGTCAGCGGAACCAAGATTGCTCAGGAGATTTCTTCCAGCCGCTCCGAGGTCTGGCGTTTGATTCAGCAGCTGCGTGGCCTCGGCGTGGATGTCGCTGGCCACCCCGCGACGGGATACCAGCTTCGGGCCAACCCCGACCTGCTGCTGCCTGAGATCCTGCGTCCGCTCTTGCGGGGGACCATCTTCGAAGGGAATCTGCGGCATTTCTATCGAATCGGTTCCACCAACACCGCCGCCATGGCCGCGGCAGCCGAAGACGCTGCGGAGGGCACTGTCCTTCTGGCGGAAGAGCAGACCGCCGGGCGAGGCCGCGGCTCAAACGCGTGGCAGTCGCCGCGCTCGACCGGCATTTACTGCTCGGTGATTCTGCGCCCACCCTTGCCGCCTTCCGACGCGCTGGTGATTTCACTGGCGGCCGGACTTGCGACCCAGGCTGCAATCCGGCAGGTGGATTCCCGGGTGAATCCGGACCTGAAGTGGCCGAATGACGTGCTGATCGAGGGCAAGAAAGTCTGCGGGATCCTGACGGAAATGAACGCGGAGGCGACCCGCGTCCGCTATGTGGTGGTCGGAGTCGGCATCAACGTGAACCAGGCGAGTTTTCCCAAAGAACTGTCCGCGACCTCGCTGCGCCTGGCGACCGGAAGGGAGTGGTCGCGGGTAGAAGTCGCCGCCGCTTTGCTAAAATCACTCGACCGGGAGTATCGGGAGTTGATCGGAAATCCGGATGCGCGCGCTTCGATTCTGCGCCGGTTTGCCGAGAACTCTTCCTGGGTAGCCGGGAAAGAAGTGCGGATTGAAGAACCCGGCTCGGCGTTGGAAGGCGTAACGGCAGGTCTCGACGAACGCGGGTTTCTGCTGGTGCGAACAGCGCGCGGCGCGCAGACCGTTTTGAGCGGGACGGTGCGGGAGAGATGATGGGTGCATTCCGCACTCAGCAATAGCATTCAGCCATTAGCGTTGAGACCGTCATGCTTCTTGTCCTTGATGTCGGCAACACGAACACGGTGCTGGGCGTCTTTGCCCGGGTCGCCAAGGTGCATGCGGGTGGCGACCTCGACGAACCTCCGCGCTACGAACGGCTCCTGGCTCACTGGCGTGTGGCCACCACGCGCACCGGCACCGTGGACGAATATGGCGTGCTCTTCCGCAACCTGTTTTCCATGGCCGGTCTCGAGGTCAAGGGGATTCATGGCATCGTGATCTCGTCGGTCGTGCCGCCGCTCGATCCGGTCCTGCGACAGGTTTGCGAGGGCTACTTCAACCTGCGGCCGTTGTTCATTGAGCCGGGTGTAAAGACCGGCATGCCCGTTCATTATGACAATCCGGCAGAGGTGGGCGCGGACCGCATCGTCAACGCGGTCGCGGCGTTTGAGAAATATGGAGGCCCGTGCGTAATCGTGGACTTCGGGACGGCGACCACGTTCGACTGTGTGTCTCCGAAAGGAGAATACCTGGGCGGCGTGATCTGCCCCGGAATCGGTATTTCCGCCGACGCGCTTTTTGAGCGCACGGCGCGACTGCCGCGCGTGGAAATCCGCAAGCCCGCCCGTGTGATCGGATCCACCACCGTGGGCAGCCTGCAGTCTGGCCTCTATTACGGCTACCTCGGCCTGGTGGACGGCATTATCGAGCTGCTGCTGGCCGAGTTGGGCAGTGACACCCGCGTCGTCGCCACGGGCGGCCTGGGGCCTATGATTGGCACCGGATCGAAATACATCAAGCACGTGGACGATCTGCTGACCCTCGAAGGCCTGCGTATCATCTGGGAGCGCAATGCCGCGGCGCGCCGCGACGCGACCAAGGCCGTTTCCAAAACTAAGAACGGCGGGAAGCAGACGCCGGCGCCCTCGCGCTCTGCCCGCTGATCCCGTGGAAAACTATTTCAACTACTTCACGGAAATTGAAGAACAGTTTCTCCGCCGCCGTGGTGGAGGCCTGCTGCTTTCTACCCTTGACTGGGCGCTGATCGAAACCTGGAAAGATGCCGGCATTCCGCTGGAAGCGGTGCTTCGCGGTATTGACGCGGCTTTTGACCGCTACGACCAACGGCCTTCCAGGTCGCAGAAGATTAATAGCCTGGCTTACTGTTCGCAGGCTGTGCTATCTGCCGCCGAAGACATGAAGGAGGCCGCCGTGGGTGCGAGCGACCGGTCTGATCTGCCAGCGAAAGCTGGCGCTGGTCAAGGGTTGGAAGCCGAGACGGTGGCGGCCTTCCTGCGGCGCAACGCCGATGTGCTCGAAAGCGCGAAACTGCCTCATGCTGGCGGAGTCTCCGCGCGAGCCGTTGCTTCCGATGCGGCCAAGACTTTGCGGCAACTGGCCGAAGTGACGGAAAAGAAGCCGGCGGCCCAGCTGGAAGATCTGGAACGCCGGCTGACGGTGCTGGAAGAGAAGCTTTTCGCAGCGCTGTTGGCCTCGACTTCGGACGACGAAATCGTCAGCGTACGGGCCGATGCGGATCGCGATCTGGCTCCCTACCGCAGGAAGATGTCCGGACCGCAGATCGAGCAACTGCAGAAACAGTACGTGCACAAGCGCTTGCTGGAGAAATACGGCCTTCCGCGTTTGAGCCTGTTCCATATGGGATGAAAGTTATGCCGCCGAGGCAGGCTGTTTACCTAACGTGATCTACCGATTCGATGCTCTCGTTCTCGGCGCCGGCGCCGCGGGGCTGATGTGCGCCATCGAGGCCGGCAAACGCGGACGCCGCGTCGCTGTGCTGGAGCGCGCCGAGCACCCGGGTAAGAAGATACTCATCTCCGGAGGAGGCCGATGCAATTTCACCAACCTCCACTGCCGCCCGGAGAATTTTCTATCGGCCAATCCACACTTTGCCAAGTCCGCGCTGTCTCGCTATACGCCGGGCGACTTTATCGCCCTTGTCGAAAAACATCGCGTTCCTTACCACGAGAAAACTCTCGGCCAGCTTTTTTGCGATCGCTCGGCGCGCGACATTCTGAACATGCTGGAAGAGGAATGCCGGGAGGCTGGAGTGACGATCTTCCTGAACTCGGAAATTCAGGAAGTGACACGAACCACGGAATTCGTTGTCCGCGCAGCCGACACAGCGTTTCGAACTCCCGTGCTGGTCGTTGCGACTGGAGGCTTGTCGATCCCGAAGATTGGAGCAACTTCATTTGGTTATGATCTTGCCCGCCAGTTCGGCTTGAGGATCCGCGAGCCGCGGCCTGGACTTGTGCCTCTCGTGCTCGCCCCCGAGGACCGATCACATTATTGCGACCTCGCGGGAGTATCCGCAGAGGTGATTGCATCATGTTCTGGCCAAGAATTCCGCGAGAAGATGCTGATCACGCATCGCGGCCTCAGCGGCCCCGCGATCCTGCAGATTTCCTCCTATTGGAACCAGCGCGATCCGGTTCGCATCGATCTTGCACCCGGCAAGGAAGTGACCGCAGTCTTCCGCGATCCTGCGGCGCACCGTGGCGCCAAGACGCTTCGCGCCGAACTCCGACTATGCCTTCCGGCTCGCTTCGCCGATCGTTGGTTCGACCGGCACGTTCCCAAGGCATGGACGAACGCTGGCGTGGCCGCATTCGAACGGCAAGTTCACGAATGGAGGGTCACACCCGCGGGTACAGAAGGCTTCGAAAAAGCGGAAGTGACCGCCGGTGGCGTGGACACCGACGAACTCTCCGCCAAAACCATGGAAAGTCTCAAAGTTCCTGGCCTCTTTTTTATCGGCGAAGTTGTGGATGTTACGGGCCACCTCGGGGGATTCAACTTCCAATGGGCGTGGGCCTCCGGCGGCGCGGCAGGCAGGGCCTTGTGATGCCGTGATTTAGAATCGCTTCTTGCTCCTCACGATCGAAAAGCTGATCTATGGCGGCGACGGCCTGGCCCGCCTGCCAGCGGATGAACACGGGCGAGGCAAGGCTGTTTTCGTACCGTTCGTGCTCGACGGAGAGAAAATCGAGGCCTCGCTTATCGAGAGGAAACCTGGTTTTGCCCGCGCCCGCGCCGATGCAATTGTCGCATCATCTTCCCACCGCGTTATCCCGCTCTGCCCGTACTTCGGCCAATGCGGCGGCTGCCACTATCAGCACGCGACTTACGAGCACCAGATCCAAATCAAGAAAGAAGTCCTGCGCGAGACGCTGCGCCGAACGGCCAAGCTGGAGTTGCCGTGTGAAATCGAAGCGCACCCGTCGCCGCCGTGGAACTATCGCAACCGGTCGCGGTTTCAGGTGCAAACCAAGCCTGCTTTCGCTGCCGGGTACTTCAAGTTTGGCTCGCACGAACTGTTGCCCGCCGAAACCTGCCCGATCAGTTCGCTTCTGATCAATCTTAGCCTCGCCGCCTTGTGGGAAAGCGGACGCGCCGGGAAAGTTCCTGAAGGGATCCGCGAGGTCGAGTTCTTCGCCAACGCCGACGACACGCGGTTGCTCGTGGAACTTTCCTGCGCAGCTGAATCCCGCCGCGCCGAAGTCCGGGCATTCGCTGAGGACTTCTGCGCCGCCCTGCCCGAGATCGCCGGAATCGTGGCTTTCCGTGAGACCACGCCCAACGCGCTTGAAAAACTGCTCTGCGTCGGCGATGACCACCTGACCTACCACACCCAGCGAGCCGCCTACCGGGTGAGTGCCGGCTCGTTCTTTCAGACCAACCGGCATCTGACCGACGAACTGGTGCGGATCGTGACGGACGGCCGATCCGGCGGCCTTGCCCTGGACCTTTATGCCGGAGTGGGCCTGTTTTCCACAGCCTTACGTGACTTTCATCACATGGTTTCTGTTGAGTCGTCACAGACTTCCTCAGCCGACCTTGCCTACAATTTGCCCTCGAATGGCGAGGCGCTCCAGGCCACGACCGAGCAGTACGTGGACCGTTCAAGCCGTCCGGGGCGAGTCGGGAAGGGCGTTGCCCTCCCCCCCGTTGCTCACACGCCCGACCTGGTGTTGGTGGATCCGCCCCGGAGTGGCCTGGGCGAAGTTGTGGCCCGAGCGCTGGTTCGGCTGGGAGCGCCGCGCATCACGTATGTCTCGTGCGATCCTTCGACCCTGGCCCGCGACCTCGGGGTGCTACTTGCTGCTGGCTATCGGGCTGAGCAGGTGCACTTGGTGGATTTGTTTCCGCAGACGTATCACATCGAAAGCGTTATTCAGTTGCTCCGGTGAACCTTCTCGGCGCAGAGGGATCGGCCCGCCCTCATTGGCTGTTCCGCTATGAATGCGGCGAAGGTTCGCGCCAGCCCGCCCGCCTTTCACTTCAAGGCGGCGCGCCAGCCGATGGCGTGGGCGGCGGCGGCGCATGCGCTTGGGATTATCGCCGGCGCCTATTTTTGGCGGCCACTGTTGTGGTGGTTAGTTGCCGGAGCTGTTTTTGTTTTCGCGGCAGCCTACTTTTCGCAGCGGCGAGCCCGGCTGGGCTGGTGGATCGCGCTCGGGGCGTTGTTCATAGCCGGGGCGCTGCACATACAGGCCCGCGGCTTCGCCCGCCGCATGGACACGAGTATCCAGCCCTATGCTGACCGGCTGGAACTCGATGTTATTGCCCACGTTACCCACGATGCCCGCCTGCAGCCGGGCAGCCTGGGCGAAACCCGGCAGATACTCGATCTCGAAACCGAACAGATCACCACCTCTACCGGTCAGGTCGTGCCCGTCCAGTCAGGCCTTCGCCTGAGCATCTACAGCCCTCGCATGAACGATCTGGTTCTTGATGAGAACACGCCGACGGCTGGTCCTGATCCAGTTCGAACGTTCCATTACGGCGAGCGCCTCCGCTTCTCAGCCAAACTAAAGCTGCCACGCAATTTCCGAAATCCTGGAGCCTTCGACTACCGGGGTTATCTTGCCGATCGCGGCATCAGCGCGCTGGCCTCAGCCAAAATAGACGCCGTAGAACTCTTGCCGGGCTTCTCCGGTGGCTGGATCGGCGCCTGGCGCAGCCGCATTCACCGCGGCGTCATTGCCAAGGTGCATCAACTCTGGGGACCTCGGCAGGCCGCCCTGATTGACGCGATGGTCATCGGCGACGAAGCCTTCATTGACCGCGACACGCGGATGGATTTCCAGCGCTCGGGCACTTACCACGTTCTGGTGGTTTCCGGGATGAACCTCAGCATCCTGGCTTTCGTGATTTTCTGGACGATGAAGCACCTAGGAGTACCTGACCTTCCTGCGACCGCTCTGACTGTCGTTTCTTGCGTTGCCTATGCTTTCGTGACCGAAGTCGGCGCTCCTGTCTGGCGTGCGACCCTGATGTGCGCCGTATACTTTACGACTCGCCTGCTCTACCGCGAGCGGGCGATGGTCAATGCGCTCGGAGCAGCCGCGCTCGCTCTGCTGGCCTTAGACCCGCGCCACCTATTCACTGCCAGCTTTCAGATGACATTTGTCTGCGTCCTCATCGTTTCGGCTATTTGCATCCCCATCCTGCAGCGGACTTCCCAGCTCTACAAGGGCGCTCTGCTCAATTGGGACTCGCCGGATTACGCCGCTTACCTGGCGCCCGGGGTCGCCCAGTTTCGCGTGGAGTTGCAGTTAATCGCGTCGCGGGTGGCGCGCTTCATCGGGCAAGACTGGTCCGGCCTCATCATCCGAGGCGCGGCCAAGCTCGCTCTAGCCGCCTCGGAACTGGTCTTTGTCTCTGCCGTCATGCAGATGGGGCTGGCTCTCCCGATGGCTTACTATTTTCACCGAGCTACGACCATCGGACTGCCGGCGAATCTGGTAGTCGTGCCCCTCACGCAACTCCTGATGCCTGCGGCGGTGGCGGCGATTGCCCTGGGCTTTGTCTCACGGTGGCTGGCAAAAGTTCCGGCGGTGGTGACGATGGTGGCGCTGCAGGGCATTACCGGAACCGTTCGTAGTCTGGGCGCAACACCAGTCGCCGACCTGCGGGTTCCAATGCCATCGGTTGTGATGATGCTCTTGGCCTCAGCCGCGCTTGCCTTGGCGATATGGGCTGCCAGCCGTCATGCTGCTGCGGTCATGACCGGACTTGCGGCGGTCCTTGTTGCCGCGCTCGCTCTCACCTTCAGTCCGGCAACGCCAACGTTCCGGGCCGGCGTTCTGGAGATGACTTCCATTGACGTCGGAGAAGGCGATTCCACGCTGCTGGTCACGCCCCTGCACCGAACTTTGTTAATTGATGCCGGCGGCCCAACCGGTCCCGGCGGATCTCAGCTCGACTTCGGCGAGGATGTTGTCTCTCCCTATTTGTGGAAGCGCGGCATCTCGCGTCTCGATGCCGTCGCCATCACGCACGGCCACTCAGACCACATCGGCGGCATGGTGGCTGTCCTCAAGAATTTCAGGCCGGCCGAATTGTGGGTGGGCTTGCTGCCGCCAAGCGCCGCGCTCGAGCAAGTCATCGCGATGGCCCAAACCCTCGGTGTTCGAGTCGTGCGCCACTGGGAGGGCGACGAGTTCAATTTCGGAGGCGCAAACGTCAGCGTGCTGTTCCCGCCGCGCGATTTGCCCGTCGGCACAAAACCGCAGAACAACGATTCCATGGTCCTGCGGGTGAGTTACGGCGAGTCGTCAGTCTTGCTCGAAGGAGATGCGGAGAAGCGCGTCGAACGCAGCGTGGTCGCGTTCCATCACCCGCGTGCCACGCTGCTGAAGGTCGGCCACCACGGCAGTGCCAATGCGACGACGGCAGAACTGGTAGCTTCCGCCAGATCTGCGTTCGCGGTGATTTCGGTGGGATCGGGGAATTCTTTCGGCTTGCCGCGAATGGAGACTCTTGATCGCCTCGCGCGCGCTGGAACTTGCGTTTATCGCACGGACATGGACGGAGCCATGACGTTCTACCTGGATGGGCACTCCATCACGGCTTCTGCGGTGGCTCTTCAATAATCTCGATCTCGGCCGTTTCGTCATCCTCCGGCTGCGACTGCAACTGCTCCTGGATCAACCGCCGTGCCTTCTCCGCGTCTTCCTGCCGCACCAGAATAATCATGCCACCGAGTCCGGGGAACGTGTCCTGCACCATCGAAGCGGCCGTAAGATCGCTGTCAATGCCCGCCGAATCGAGCAGCCCCTTGACCACCATCGCCTCCGATTCGATCTCCGAATCGAACACCTTTACCAGTTTTTCGTTAGGATCCGGGCGCGGCTGCGCTTTGGGAGCGGAACTCGCAGGCTCTGCCATAAGATCTCCAATTCCGGAACCGGCCTGCCACCGCGCCGGCCGATTCCAATCTGTATAGGGATTCTACTCTCTTCTCTTCGGTTTCGACCCCAGCCCGCAGTCATGGGCAGGGGAATTCGACCCGGTGCAGCAGGCCGCTCCCGCAGGAGGAACGGTCCATGCACAGCACCTTCGGGCCGTTGCATTCTGCGCTCGCTGCGAGAAAATAGCTTACCAAGGTCGCAACGCCGGGGCGCGTTGCACTATCTAACTACGTGGGAAAAGTGGGGGACGCTGTGAATCTTCATCAGCACGATGGATCGGGACGGAGTTTTCCGCTGGCAGACGAGGAATTGCGCCGCGAGCGCGAAGAGGAGGCCCGAAAAATCCGGCGTTTGCAGATGATGATCAGCATGGTGACGTCCGTCCTCAGCCAGGATCCCAGTCTTACCCTGGAAGAAGCCTCGGAGCTGGCGGTCGAGGCCAAACGCGCCGCGCTGGCCATGTTTCCCGACAAAGAACTCGCCTTCGACCTGATTTACCGGCCCCGCTTGCAGCGCATCATCCGGGAACGATTCCGGCTGCAGTAGTTCGGCGATTCCTACTCGTCGGCCACCGAATTCCGCAGTGTTCCGGCGCCTTCGACGGTCACGTCCACCACATCTCCCGCCAGCAACGGTCCCACGCCCGCAGGCGTACCGCTCGGAATCAGGTCGCCCGGACTGAGCGTCATGACCTGAGCGATGTGCCGGATCACTACATCCAGGGTGAAGATAAAATCGCGCGTATTTCCTTGCTGCCGGACCTGCCCATTGACCCGCGTTTCCACTCCCAATCCGGCCCAGGGATCAATCTCGTCCGTCACCAGCGGCCCAACGGGGCAGAACGTGTCGAACCCCTTGGCCCGCGTCCACTGCCCGTCTTTGTTCTGCAGGTCGCGCGCGGTGACGTCATTCACGCACGTGTAACCCAGAATGTATTGCCGAATATCTGTGTCTTGGGACGGCTGGTAGCAGGTTTTGCCGATCACCACGCCAAGTTCACCCTCGTGATCCACCCGCTCGGAAATCCTCGGCCGCCGCACGATACCACCCGGCGCAAGGAGCGCGGAGGTTGGTTTGAGGAAAAGCAGAGGTTCTTTGGGAACCTCATGTCCCAGCTCCGCCGCATGTTCGCGGTAATTCCTGCCCACGCACACGATCTTCGACGGCCTCACGGGTGGCAGCAGCGTCGCCTCTTCCATGGGGATCGCTTCGATCCGGCGCGTACGCAGGCTCTCCACATCGCCTGCAGCTTCTTCAGGCGGCGTCAGCAGAATTCGCACAATGGCATCCCGGCCCGCAACAGCCTCGACCAGTCCATACTGAGGCTGGCCGTTGAATTGAAATCGGCAAAATCGCATGAATTATCTAACCACATCTTCCGTCTTGGAAAACTAAACTTGAGCGGATATTTCCTGAGGGAGGGCGGGGGAATATCTACATCGTACTAAGGAACCCTCTCGCCGGCTTCCTCCGAGCGTGCGCTCTCGTTGCCGCGCACGTCCACGGCAGAGACTGAATAGAGGTAACTCTTCCCCGCAGCTACGCTCGTATCGCGGTAGGCCGGAGTTTTCACCGGCTGCGCGTTCAGCTTCACCGGTGGCGTGCCTTCCTCGTGCCGGTAGATGTAGTAGCCGTCAAGGTCGACGTCGGTGACCGGCGCCCAGATGAGGTCAATAAAGGGTTGCTGGCCCGGTCCGGAAAATACCGCTTGCAAGCCGGAGGGCACCGCCGGAGGAAAAACGTCATCGGCGAACACTTTCACTTCGGGCGAATCGTCGCTTTCTACCCGCGCTTCGGGCTGCCCCGCGGACGAGAGGATCGTCACTGTTTCTGCATGGTATTCGAAAGTCTTCTCCCACTCGATGCTCGAATCGGTGAGCGTGAAGGCCTGGTCGGGTCCAGCCGGCACTTCGCTGACCAGAATTTGCTGCTGCGCGCCTTCGAGACGCCGGTACACGCGGTAGACCAAGCGCACTTGGCTCGGCGTGGACGGAGTCACACCCGTCCAGCTCAGCACCACGCCCTGACCTGTGACCTGGGCAGTGAAATCCTTCGGCGGCGGGAGAGCCTTCACCGACGGCACTCGCACCTGATTGGAGAGACCCGCGCCGCGGCCGTCGGCATTGAGCACTTCCACGGCATAAGCGATGAAGGCGGAAGAATTCTCGCTCTGCAAATTGCCGGACAGGATGTCCGTGTACGATCCTGTCTTCTGTGTGACGGTTGTGCGTGCAGGCCCCGGCGCTTGGCCGACAGGTGTTCCGCACTGCTCGAATTTCGGTTCAACGCCGCGGCAGATTCGCGTTGGCCCCAGGCTGCGGGCGGCCTGGCGATCGGTGGTCGTAGTTGGGACGGTCCATGTCAGGGTGACTTTGTCGCCTTTGCGCTTTGCCCGCAGGTCCGAAGGCGGTTTGGGAAGATCCAGCGACGGCGGTTTCGGAGGCCCAATCGTCGCGCACGCCAGAAGCAGGAGCGGCGCGCCCAGAGCCGGCAGCTTGCGCAAGGGAGGTCTCATGCGGAACAGGACAGACTAACAGACTCGAATGGACCCCATTTCCCAGAGCGCCCCATTTCTCGCGCTTCTTCTTCGCTAGAGTGAGGATTAGCCTACCAACTCTTTCACGGCCTCGCGAAAGACCTTGGTATGCCGGTCCACTTCATCCGCCTCGGTCTGCGGCGACATCAACGCCATGTTGTGGAAGGGAGTCAGCAGGACGCCCCGATTCATGGCGTACAGGTGCATGAAGCGCTCCAGTTCGAAGTCCATGGCGTCGTGCGCTTCCGCGCCGCTTTTCGGCTCGGGGCCGAACATGTACTCTGCCCGGCACCCCAGCCGCGTCACGTGCCACGGCAGTTGAGCGTCTGCGATGGCCTTGGCCACGCCCGACGTCCAGCGTTGTGCCATCGGAATCATCCGGTCGAAGGCTTCTTTGGTAAGGACCTTTGTTAACGTGGCGCGCATGGCCGCGAGCGACAGAGCGTTGCCCGCCAGCGTTCCTCCAATCCCGCCAACATCGCAGTTTTCGAGTTCCTGTTTCGCCACAATCCGGTCCGCGACTTCCTGTGAGAATCCGTAGGCTGCTCCGGGAATGCCTCCGCCAATCGCTTTGCCGAACACAAGCACATCGGGATGCAGGTTTTCTGCCCGCGTGTAACCTCCCGGCCCGGCGCAGATGGTGTGGGTCTCGTCAATGATCAGCAGCGTACCGTGCTTGCGAGTCAGTTCCCGCAGGGCCTGGTGATATCCCGGCTGGGGATGCACGATGCCGACGTTGGTCATGGCTGGCTCGGCCAGCACGCAAGCTACGTCCGCGGGAGCCAGCGCCGCCTCCAGGGCCGCCACATCGTTGAACTCGACCACTTTTGTTGTGACGGCGGGATCAACCGGCGGCCCTATATTTCCCGGCCGCGCGCCCGCGCTGCCGTCCGCGTGCAAGGTGATGAAGCTCTCATCCACCGTGCCGTGGTAACACCAGTTGAAGACCAGAATCTTCGGCCGGCCTGTAATTTGCCGCGCCAGGCGAATCGAGAACCGGTTGGCATCGGTGGCCGTGAGGGCAAATTGCCAATAAGGGAGATTGAATCGCTTCTGCAGTTCTTCCGCGACGAAAATAGCGTCTTCGCAGGGCAGCATGGTCGTAATCCCGCGCCGCATCTGCTCTTCCGCCGCCTTGACGGTAGCAAACGGGGCATGGCCGGTCATCGCCCCGGTGTCGCCCAGGCAGAAGTCGGTATAACGGTGACCGTCCACGTCGAAGAAGTGCGCGCCTTGCGCCTCGCGCACGAACGGCGGGAAGGCCCCGGCCCACTTGACCATCCAGTTCATGGGAACGCCGGCCAGCAGCGACTTACGCGCGCGCTCAAACAGCGCTTTCGACTTCGGGCGCTCGTCCACAAACTTCTTCTGCTCGCGCTGCATCAGGGACTGCAGGCGAGTGCGGTCGATGATCTTCATGGGCGAAAGATAAACGTCAAAAGATAAACCACAAAAGACACCGAAGACCACAGGGAAATTCGGAGATTTCCTCCGTGCCCTCTGCGGTGAAAGGTCTTCTTACAGGATGTAGCGCGACAAATCCTGATCTTTCACAATGTCGGTCAGCATCTTGCGCACGTAATCGGCGTCCACAGTGATCTGCTGCCCCTTCTTCTCCGGGGCATCGAAACTCAGTTCGTCGAGCACGCGCTCCATGATGGTATGCAGGCGCCGCGCTCCGATGTTTTCGGTGCTCTCGTTTACGCGGAAGGCGAAGTGCGCGACTTCATCCAGCGCCTCCGGAGTGAACTCCAGCCTGACGCCTTCGGTTTCGAGCAGCGCCGTGTATTGCTTCACCAGTGACGATTTCGGCTCGGTAAGAATACGGACAAAATCCTGCATGGTCAGCGACTGCAGCTCGACGCGAATCGGGAACCGCCCCTGCAGTTCCGGGATCAGATCACTCGGCTTCGAAACATGAAATGCGCCGGCCGCGATGAACAGAACATGATCCGTGCGCACCATGCCGTAGCGAGTATTCACCGTCGTTCCTTCTACGATCGGCAGAATGTCGCGCTGCACGCCTTCCCGCGAAACATCCGGCCCGTGACCGCCTTCGCGCCCGGCGATCTTGTCAATCTCGTCGAGAAAAACGATGCCCGAGTTTTCCACCCGGTCAATCGCCATCCGCGTCACCTGATCCATATCAATCAAGCGCTGTTCTTCTTCCTGAATCAGGTACTCGAAGGCTTCGTTCACCTTCATCTTCCGCTTCTTGGTGCGCTGCCCGAAGATGTTCGGCAGCATGTCTTTGATGTTGACGTCCATCTCCTCGACGCCCTGGTTTGAAATGATCTCGAAGGACGGGAAATTGCGTTCCCGGACATCAATTTCCACCGTGCGGTCGTCCAGTTTGCCTTCGCGCAGTTGCTGGCGGAGTTTTTCGCGGGTCCGGCTGGATGACTCCATCAGCGCAGTGCTGGCATCAATGACCACGCCGCCCGCGGTCGTGGACTGCTCCGTACGCGGCGGCGGCGAGGGCGGTAGAAGAATGTCGAGCAGCCGTTCTTCCGCATTGAGTTCGGCCTTGTCCGCGACATCCTCCAGCTTTTCCTCGCGAACATTGTCAATCGCGATCTCAACCAGATCGCGCACCATGGATTCCACGTCGCGCCCCACATAGCCGACTTCAGTGAACTTCGATGCCTCGACCTTCAGGAACGGCGAGTTCGCTAGCTTGGCCAGCCGGCGCGCGATTTCCGTCTTTCCAACGCCTGTAGGCCCAATCATGATGATGTTCTTGGGAATGATCTCTTCGGCAAGATCCGGAGGCAGCTTCTGACGCCGCATGCGGTTGCGCAGGGCGATGGCGACCGCGCGCTTGGCGTCTTTCTGGCCAATGACGTGTTTGTCGAGCTCGGCCACGATTTCGCGCGGCGTGAGTTCGTCGAGCGTCAGGCGCTCTTCTTCGGCGGTCGAGGGGAGGTAGATAGCCATATCAGTCGTTAGTCGTCAGTCCTCAGTCGTTAGTCAAACGAGTCTACTGATGACTGACGGCTGACTAAAGAGTCCTACAGTTCTTCAATCGTGACCCTATCGTTCGTGTAGATGCACATCTTGCCCGCAATCTTCATGGCTTCTTCTGCAATCTGGCGGGCGGAAAGCTCGGTGTGCTCTGCCAGGGCCTGAGCTGCCGCCTGTGCATACGGACCGCCGCTGCCAATGGCCGCCACGGTGCCGTCGGGCTCAATCACGTCGCCTTGTCCGCTCAGCAAAAAAGTCTGTTCCTTGTCGCACACCAGCAGCAAGGCTTCCAGGTGGCGAAGGAACTTGTCGGTGCGCCAGTCGCGTGCCAGTTCGACCGCAGCCCGTCCCAGGTTGCCGTGATACTGCTCCAGCTTGGCCTCGAAGCGGCTGAACAGGGTGAACGCATCCGCCGTCGATCCGGCAAACCCAGCCATGATCTTGTCGTTGTATAGCCGCCGGATCTTCTTGGCGGTGTGCTTGATCACTGACTCGCCGAGCGTGACCTGGCCGTCGCCGGCCAGGACCACAGTCCCGCCGCGGCGGACCGACAAAACCGTCGTGGAACGAATCAGTCGCTTCGTCGTCATGAGAGCAATTCTTGATTATAGCAGCGCAGTTGGCTGCGGAAGCCAGCGCGGTCGGGTCTGACACGGTCCTGATTTCACCACAAACCGGTGGCTTCTTCAGCTTTTCCCCAGATGAATGGAGCCGTCTCCGGTGCGAATGGCCAGCGGGCTCCCGCCGCCGTTGAGTTTGCCCCGAACCTCGTTGTGGCGAATGGTCCCTGAGGTCGTAACCGGGAAATCCAGGTCAATGTGGCCGTCGCTGGTGTGCAGATCCACGTCGGCTGCGAGATTCCCTGGTACTTCAAGGCTTACGCTGCCGTCGCCGGTCTCCAGCCTCCAGCCGGTACCCAGGGAAGATCCCGCCGTGGCGCGCACTTCGAGCCGGCCGTCGCCCGTCTTGAGATCAAGGGCATCGAAGCGTCCATCGGCGCGGATATGCCCGTCGCCGGTCGAGGCGCGCAACTTGCCGTCCACGCCATCGAGGTTCTCTGATCCGTCGCCGCTGTGCAGGTCCATTTCGCCCTTCAGACCGACGATTTCAATCTTGCCGTCGCCGGTGCGCAGGTTGACGCGGCCCTCCCGCGGCATCTGGATGATGACATCCACGCGATGCTGACCCCAGTCGATAGTCAAACCGTGGCGCGGATAGTGAACCTGAATTTCGACCGAGTCGCCAGTCTGGTGCTCTTCGATCCGGATGCCCCCTTCACCGATCCTGTAGTGCGTCGTGATCACCCTGGCTTCGATTGTGTTCTGGTCCCAGGTGGTGACACGGATGTTGGCGTCGGAAGTCTCCACTCGCAGGTCAGGTTTCCCCACGACGTTGTAAGTCTTTGACCATTCATCCGCCGATGCAGGAATCACTGCGGCGAGGCCGAGGGCAAGAACTGCGAGAACAATACGTTTCATGAGACTCCCTCCTGCTGGGCGGCACACGCTGCCCTGGTCTTAGACGTTGATACGTCGTGTTTGTTATGCCGGTTCCATCAAAGCGAAGGTTCGCCAAAAGAAGGCCGGGCTATCGGGACGGAGATGTAACATAGGCCATCCGAATGAGCGTCCGCTCGGAGAATGGCAGATACAAAAGCGCGGCGCTGGCCGCGAACGCTGCGCCCAGCCCGATCATCTGCATGAGCAGGAACGGCGCGACGGCCCACAGTTCGTCGAGAGCCAGTACGAAAGGGAAAATCTGCAGAAACTTTTCTCCCAGGCGGCGGTAATCGAAGCTGACGGCCGAGAGCAGATACAGCCGCAACGGAATCCCGCCGCCGGCCGTGATCAGCACCATGCTGGTCAGGACAGTCCCCGCCCAAGGTGGAAGAAATGTATCGGCAATGCCCTGGATCGCATGGAAACGGATCAGCGCCGCCAGATAGAAGCACAGATACATCACCTGAATCAGCCCGAAGAGTCCACGCGTAATGCCGCGACGTGGCATGGGAACTTCCAGTTCGGAATGAAAGGCGGCAGGTTCCGGCGACGCCGCAGGCGGGGAGGCAGTTGCTGGCGCGTTGCTCATCCCGGTAGCGGTGCTCTCCACCGCTGTGGCTTCCGCAGCAAGCTGCACCGGCGCAATGAAGCGGTATCCCCGCCGGGCCATGGTCTCGACGTAGCGCGGACTGGAAGCGGAATCCCCCAGCGCCTCGCGCAGCTTGTTGATGGCCGTATTGAGACTATGGTCGAAGTCTACGAATGTGTCGGAGGCCCACAACGATTGCCGCAGTTCCTCGCGGGTCACCACCTGCCCGGCCCGCTCGAGCAAGAGCGCCAGCACCTGGAACGGCTGACCCTGCAGACGCAGTTTCGCTCCGCTCTTGCGGAGTTCGCCGGCGTTGAGGTCCAGCTCAAAGACCCCGAATCGCACGATTCTGCTGTTGTTTTGCGGCGCAGGCATAGGCGACGCCGTAGTGTAGCACCACGTTTCATGTGGCGGCGGACGCCTCGTCCGCCCGGTTTTGATGAAGCGCCGGACGAAAGCGCGTGGTACAGCGTGAAGCGCTACAATGTCTGCGTGCCACTCCCGGAAAGACAGTCCGATCTGCAAGAGCATTCCCCCAAACACCACCACCACGCCATCTACGCGTCGGAAACCACCGGCCTGTTACTGATTGCCTTTCTTCTGCTGGTGCTCACGCTGATTCGCTACTGGCACGATATTCACTGGAGCTTGCGCTGAACGTGGTCTCGCCGCCGGACCAGACCGGTTCATCCCAGCCTCTGCTGGTGGTGATTCTCGGCCCCACGGCGAGCGGCAAGACTGCGCTTTCCCTGGAACTTGCCGGTAGGTTCCAGGGCGAGATTGTCAATTGTGACTCAGTCGCGATGTACCGCGAGTTCGACATCGGCACGGCGAAACCAACGCCCGGTGAGCTTGCCAGAGTGCCGCACCATCTTTTCGACTGGGTGAGCCCCACCGAGTCCGTGACTGCCGGGGGATATGCCCGCATGGCCCGGCAGATTCTCGCCGAAATCAGCCAGCGTCGAAGGCTGCCTATCGTCGTCGGGGGCACAGGCTTGTACCTGCGGGCCTTGCTGGACGGGCTGTTTGCCGGGCCGCAGCGGTCGGAAGAATTACGCGAGCGCCTGAGGCAGCGCGCGGCCGATCGCGGATCCAGTTATCTTCACCGCATTCTCACACGTCTCGACCGGGCTGCTGCTGAAAGAATTCATGCCAACGACACGCCCAAGGTGATCCGCGCCATCGAAGTTTGCCTGGCAGCGCGCGGGAAATTGACCGAACTCTGGCAGAAAGGCCGCGACCCGCTGCAGGGATTTCGGATTCTGCGAATCGGGCTCGATCCCGATCGCGCGGCCCTTTACGAGCGCATCAATCTGCGGGCGCAGCAGATGTTTGAGAACGGGCTGATCGAAGAAACCGGGCGATTGCTCCAGGAATACGGCGAGTCTGCTCTGCCCCTGGCCTCTCTCAGCTACCGGCAGGCCGTTCAGCACTTGCGCGGCGAGCTCACGCGCGAGCAGGCCGTGCAAGCCGCGCAACAGGCCCACCGGAACTATGCCAAGCGCCAGATGACCTGGTTCCGGCGCGAGCCGGAAGTACACTGGCTCAGGGGATTTGGCAACCATCCGCAGATTCAGCAGGAAGCCCTGCGATGCGTGACGGTGCTAGGTGTTGGGTTTTAGGCCTTAGGTCTTGGGTCTTGGGTCTCAGGCTTTGGTCCCGGAGAGCATGGCCTGTCAGACTTTTCCACCGCGATCCCCACTTTTGTGTGACAGATGTCACAGCTCGAAACAGGCCTTGTTCGTCTCGCGGTGATGCAGACCAGAACCACGGGCACTTACGAGGACTTGGCAGTTTGGCGCCGTGCCATGGACCTGGTGTTGCAGGTCTATCGTGGCACCGCATCATTTCCGAGGCAGGAGCTCTATGGGCTGACGAGTCAGATGAGGCGGTCGGCGGTTTCGGTTCCAAGCAACATCGCGGAGGGCAAAGGAGGATATTCGCGCAAGGAACTGCTTCAGTTTCTGTTCTGCGCACGAGGCTCTCTATTGGAACTCCGGACGCAGATTACCATCGCACAGGAACTCGGATTCCTGGAAAATGCTCAGGGAGAAACACTCACTGACCTCGCTTGCGAGATCGGCCGCCTTCTGAACGGACTGATTAACAGGTTTCAGCAGCCCGTCTGAATCCGGAACCTAACACCTAACTCCTAAGACCCAAGGCCTAAGACCCAAGACCCAAGACCCGACGCCCGCCTCTCTGCTATCGTTCCTGCTATGCCTCGAATTGTTCTCGCTACCCTTTTGATGAGCGCGTTAGCTCTGCCCGCTTTTGCCAAGGACAAGCACCAACGCCCGGCTATTCATCCGGCGCAGGGGACCAAGTGGGCGGAAAAAACCCTTCGCAAGTTCACCCTGGAAGAAAAAATCGGCCAGGTATTCATGGTCTGGTGCCGGGCCAGCTTCCTGAATGTCGAAAATCCCGAGTACCTGCAATGGCGCGAGGAAATGGAGAAGTATCACGTCGGTTCCTTCGCCATGACGGTCCACGTAGATGGCCCGTTTCTGCTGCGCAGCGAGCCTTACGAAGCCGCCGAGCTGTTGAATCGCCTGCAGCGTGATTCCAAGCTGCCGCTGCTGATTGCCGCCGATTTCGAGCGTGGCGTCTCCATGCGCCTGCTTGGGACCACCGTTTTCCCGCACGCCATGGCCTTTGGCGCCGATGGCAAGATCGAAGACGCGGAAACGTTTGGCCGGATCAGCGCCCAGGAAGCGCGCGCCATCGGCGTGCACTGGAATTTCTTTCCCGACGCCGACGTGAACTCGAATCCCGCCAACCCCATCATCAACACGCGCTCGTTCGGGGAAGATCCAAGGCAGGTCGGAGATCTGGTTGCCGCCTATGTCAAAGGCGCGCATGAGGCCGGAATGTTAACTACAGTTAAGCATTTCCCTGGCCACGGCGACACGGCAACGGATTCACATCTCGGTGTGGCCAGCGTGAACGGAGACCGCGCCCATCTCAATTCGATTGAACTTCCACCCTTCCGCCAGGCGATCGCGGCAGGCGTGGATTCGGTAATGGTGGCCCATGTCACCGTGCCTGCTCTCGATTCCGATCCCAACCACGTGGCCACAATCTCACCCGTAATCATCTCGGACTTGCTGGAGAAGCAGCTTGGGTTCAAAGGCCTGATCGTGACTGACGCCCTTGATATGGCTGGCCTGACCCACCTTTTTGCCAACGATATCGGCCGCGCTGCCGTGGAAGCCTTCAAGGCGGGCAACGACATGTTGCTGATTCCAGCCGACCTGGGTTCTTCTTACGAAGCCATGCTGAAAGCCGTTGAGTCCGGCGAGATTTCCCGCCAGCGCCTGGACCGGTCGGTCCTCAAGATTCTGAAAACAAAGGCGTCCCTGGGACTGAACGAGTCGCGGACGGTGGACTTGAGCGCCCTCGCAACCACCGTTGGCAAACCGGAGAACATTGCCTTTGGCCAGCAGGTCGCCGAATCTGCCATAACCCTGGTGCGCGACAACGGCAAAGTTCTTCCTCTCAAGCCCAAGGGAACCTCCAAGGCCGGCCTTCCGTATATGACTAGGGAGGAGACCCACAATCAAGTCGTGGCCGTCCTCTTCTCCGAGGATGTGCGCCTGGATGCCGGACGCGCTTTCGGACGCGAGTTTCGCGCGCGCATTCCTGACGCTCGCGTGATCTACGTGGATCCCCGCATCGCCGGCGGTATGAGCGAGGAAGTCATGAAAGCTGTAGGCGAAGCGCAGACTGTGGTGGCTGCCGTGTACGTGATTCCGACAGCCGGCCGGACCGACAACTCGGTCACTATGGCCGATGCTACGGGAACGCTGCTGCAGCAGGTGCTCGATCATGCCGCAGAAAAGACGGTTGTGGTCGCCGTGGGTAATCCGTACCTTGCCAGTGCCTTTCCGAAGGTCGAGAATTACATGTGTACGTTTTCCAATGCGTCCGTTTCGGAAGTGGGCGCCGTAAAAGCCCTGTTCGGCGAGATTCCGATCCACGGACATCTGCCGGTCTCGATTCCGAACGTCGCGGAGCGCGGCGCTGGCCTGGAGCGCCCGCCAGGAAGTGGAGGGTCGCAACATGCGCAAAACTAACGTGCTTGTGGTTCATATGCTGGCTTTGGGAGTTGTGGGTCTTGCCCTGCTTCCCGCCTGCAGCATCAATGTCAAGAAAGAGCAGAACGGTAAGGACAAGCAGGTGGATATCAGCACGCCGGTCGGCGGCATCCACGTCAGCAAGCAGGCCGATGCGACTGATGTTGGTCTCCCTCTGTATCCCGGCGCGCGCCTGAATCAGAAAGAGTCGAACGGCGAAGACAAGAGCGCCAACGTGAACATCTCTGGCTTCGGGTTTGGGCTGAAAGTTGTTGCCCTGGAGTATCAGTCGGACGATCCGCCCGCGAAGGTTGTTTCTTACTATCAGGATCAGCTCAAGAAATACGGCAACATCCTCGTTTGCCACACTGGCCATTTGGATGTGCAGACCGACATGAAAGAGACAAACAAAGGCTCTCATGAGCTGACCTGTAACGGTCCGAGCGGCAACAACACTGAACTGAAAGTCGGCACCATGGAGAACCAGCACATCGTGGAAGTCGAGCCGGAAGGCAAGGGTTCGAAATTCTCGCTGGTGTACGTCCGCACGCACGGCCAGGGCGCCGACATCTGAAATATTCCTGGAGACGCAGCTTGCGACGTTTCTCTGGGTAGGGGACAATCATGACTCGCCAACTGACACTCGCCCTCTGCGCAACCCTCGTCCTGACCCTGCCGGCCTTGGCCCAGAAGTCCGATACGCAGGACAAACCCTTCGACGTTCGCAGCTCGATCGGCGACTTCCACGTGGGCAAAGATGCCGATGCGCACAAGGCGGGACTTCCCTTATACCCAGGGGCGCGGCCCAAACGCGACGAAGACGACAATGAGCCTCTGAATTTCGGAATCCTGACCGAGAGCTTTGGCTTCACCTTGGTTGTCGCAAAATACGAATCGGAAGATCCGCCTGCCAAAATCATCGCCTACTACCAGGACAAACTGAAGAAGTACGGCAAAGTGCTGGCCTGCGACAGCTCGAATGACAACGGCGGTTTTCATGCCGATGTCGACCGGGAGCTCTCCAAGCCGCTCAAGTGTGAGGGGGACAACAAGGGTCCGGTCAAAGAATTGAAAGCCGGGACTGAAGGCAATGCCCACATCGTCGCGATCGAACCTCGCGACAACGGCAAAGGTACGACGTTTGCCGTCGTCTATGTGCACAGGAGAGGCGGGACCGGAGAAATCTAGGCCCGTTTTGCTCGAGCCTGGCCGCTTGGCTTCTTCTTGCCTCCGCCCAGCGCCGTGCGCTACCTTCAAGGCGCGTCCTCATGCTTTCGCTCCTTGAGCCGCCATGGAACAGCCCTGCTACAGATGTGGACAGTCGGTAGAAGAGGGAATTCCATTCTGCCCGCACTGCTCGGCCCCGCAGATTCGCGTGGTCGTCGCTGAGGCAGTTCCAGCGGCCTCCGCGGACATCGCTGTGTCCGCTCCGGGAACTGCGCTGCCCGCCTCACCAGGTGTGACCGGCTTTGATCTTCCTTCGCGCTGGTCAGAGACCCTGAAGCCCTGTGCGTTGGCAGCATTCGTGGCGTTTTTGCTCATGTTCCTGGGCCTGAACCCGTTTGTGGACATGATCAGCGTCGGCTTCCTGGCGGTTGTCTTTTATCGCCAACGTGAGCCGGGAACGGTTCTCCGGCTCACGATAGGGGCCAGGCTGGGTGCCGTCAGCGGCCTGCTGTGGTTCGCGATCACCTCTATCCTCGAAGTCTTGGGCGTCCTCGTTCTGCATAAAGGCCCCGAAATCAGGAACGAGGTCATCGCACGCATCGGGCAGGCAGCCTCCCAGACTACCGACCCTCAAGCCCTGGCGTTGTTCGACAAGCTCAAGACCCCCGCCGGGATCGAATTCCTGATGCTGTTCGGAGTCATATTCGCCTTCATTGCCTCGATCCTGCTGGCAAGTCTCGGCGGAGTTCTTGGCTCGGCGATACTTGGCCGAAGCCGCCGCTCCTGAGCTTGCATTTCTGTTCCCGAGGCCTGCCTCCGCCCCCTTGCAGCCCTGCACGCCTGCCGCGTATCATGCACCGTTTGCACTTGCGACGATGAATAAGCCTGCCCGCGGTTCGCTTCTTGGGATTGAGCATCTTGAGGCGAAGGAGATCCTGGGCCTGCTCAAGCTGGCCCGCCGCATGAATCCGCTGAAGGCGCGTCCGCTGCTGCGCGGCAAGCGTGTCGTGCTTCTGTTTTACGAGGCTTCTACCCGCACCCGCTCCTCCTTCGAGTTTGCCGCCAAATCGCTGGGCGCGATGACCACGCTGGTGCAGTCTTCGGGATCGAGCATCGAAAAAGGCGAGTCGGTCCTCGACACCGGATATACTCTGCGAGCCGTCGGCGCCGATTGCATTGTGATGCGGCATCCTTCCGCCGGCGCGCCGCATCTGATGGCGGCCCATCTGGACATCCCGGTCATCAACGCCGGAGATGGTATGCACGAGCATCCCTCGCAGGCGCTGCTCGATGCCTATACGATTTTGAAACACAAAAAATCGTTCAAGGGCCTGCAAGTCGCGATTGTCGGCGACATCTTTCACAGCCGGGTCGCCCGCAGCGCCTGCCACCTGCTGACCCGCTTCGGCGTGAAAATCACGCTGTGCGGCCCGCCGGAGTTCGTGCCGGACGTGGCCGCCACGCTGGCTCCCGGCCTGCGCCTGACTCGTCACATCGAAGACGCTTTGCGCGGTACCGATGTGATCATGCTGCTGCGCGTGCAGAAAGAGCGCCTGGCCGGGCAGAAGATTCGCCTGCAGGACTACATTGCGCGCTACCAGATGACGACCGCGCGCCTGAAACTCGCCAAACGTGATGCGATCGTGATGCACCCCGGGCCGATCATCCGCGGCCTTGAGTTGACGGCGGAGGTCGCCGACGGGCCGCAATCGGTGATCGTGGACGAAGTTCACAACGGAGTTCCGACGCGCATGGCGATTCTGGCGCGGGCATTGGGGAAAATGCGATGAAACGTGTTGCGCTGATTTTGCTTCTGGCCTGTGCCACCGCCGCGGCCCAACAAAAGCCGCGGGTGATGCTCGCAGTGTTTGCTCATCCCGATGACGAAACGCTCGTAGGGCCGGTGCTGGCGCGCTATGCCCGAGAGGGCACAAAGGTCTACCTGGCGATTGCCACGAAGGGCGAGAAAGGGACGAACGAGCGGGCTGCGATTCCGGCTGGGGACGCGCTGGCTAAAGTGCGAAGTGACGAGGCTGCCTGCGCGTGTCGGCAGCTCGCCATCGAGCCGCCGATTTTTTTCGGGTTGAACGACGGCGAACTAGGCGCGATTACCGACCCGCTGGGGCACAACATCCAGGAAGTCGCCGACCGCGTTGAAAAATTGATTGTGGAGTTGCATCCTGCTGTGGTGGTTACGTGGAGCGCCGAGGGAGGCTATGGCCATCCCGACCACCGTCTTGTCGCCGACGCAGTGACGCAGGCGATCCAGTCGTCGAAGGCGAACGTGACGCTCTTTTATGTCGGATTCTCGCCCGAGCAGGTCAAGCCCCTGAATGAGGTCTGGCCGCCGTCCATGGCCTGGCACGCGACCGATCCGGCATATCTCACGGTCCGCGTGGCCTTCACCAAGGCCGATCAGTTGGCATATCACCGTGCCCTCGAATGCCATAAGTCGCAGTTCTCGCCGGCCGAAGCGCAGAAATTCGAGAATGCCCTCGACCTCGGCTGGCAGCAGGTGGTGTCATTTCGTCCCTGGTTTGGCGATCGTAAGTCGGATGATCTGTTCAAGTAATGGGGTCGAGCACGAGCGTCTAGAGATATGGCCCACGGCAAGACACAGTCGGAATCTTCCCTCCTCATCAAAGGCGGGCAGCTAATTGATCCTGCGGCGAAGATCAATGCGCCCATGGATGTGTTGCTGCGCGAGGGCCGAGTCGCCGAAGTAGCCCTGCCCAACAAAATCCGCGGTGGAGCCGACGAAAAATTCGACGCGCGCGGACTGGTCGTTGCTCCCGGCTTCATTGACCTGCACGTTCACCTGCGCGAGCCGGGGCAGGGCTACAAAGAAACGATTGCCACCGGTACCGCTGCCGCGGCAGCCGGGGGCTTCACTTCCGTTTGCACCATGCCAAACACTGCGCCGGTCGTGGACACGCCCGACTGGGTCGCGTGGCTTCGGAATCCCGAGCGCGGAGCCGTAGTGAATGTTTTCCCCATCGCCGCGGCCACGCGCGGCAGCCGCGGCGGAACCCTCACCGACTTCGCCGCCTTGCAGCGCGCTGGCGCCGTCGCCGTCACCGACGACGGCAAGCCGATCCTCGATGACGACATCATGCGCATGGCGCTGCGCCTGGGGGCGGAATTGAATTTTCCCGTCGTGCAACACGCGGAAGATACGCGCCTCACCGAGAATTGCTCCATGCACGCGGGCCCGACCAGTTTCCGCTTGGGCCTGCGCGCTATGCCGGCGTCGGCCGAGGCGGCCATCGTGGACCGCGACGTGAATCTCGCCATGCAGATTCGCGAATCGCGCCTGCATGTCGCGCATCTTTCCACTTCCGACGCGCTCAAGTCTGTGCGCCGCGGCAAGCGGGCCAAGGCGCGGGTTACGTGCGAGGTGGCGCCGCATCACTTTACGCTCATTGACGAGAATGTCGGCGACTACGACACGAACTGCAAGATGAACCCGCCGCTGCGCTCGGCCACCGACCGCGAGGCAATTCTTGTGGCTCTCGCCGACGGCACAGTGGATGCCATCGCCACCGATCACGCTCCGCACGCCGCGCACGAAAAGCAGGTCGAATTCGAGCGCGCCGCCTTCGGCATTACCGGCCTCGAAAGCGCGCTGGCGCTGGCGATTAGCAAACTGCATCGCGAGCACAAAATTTCCCTGGCGCGCATCGTGGAACTCTTCACCGCCGGTCCGGCGCGTGTGTTTGATCTTCGCGGACGCGGTTCGCTCGCTCGCGGCTCGATCGCCGATGTCACCATCTTCGATCCCAAAAAGCGCTGGACCTTTGAAGCCTCCAAGTCCTGCTCCCTCTCGCGCAACACCCCGTTCGACGGCTGGCAACTGACGGGGAAGGTCCTGGCGACGGTTATGGGCGGAAAGATCGTCTACCGCGCAGATTAGCGCGTCGGCCTGACCTGCCAGGCATGTCCCTTCAGATCCCACTGGGGCGGTATACTCCTCAGGGCACGATGGGAGGTCGCGATGATCCGATCTACTCGATTTGCGCTTCCAATTCTTCTGCTGGCAGCGCTTTTTGCCGTAGGCCAGACCAACACTCCGTCTTCCCAACTGGCTCAACCTGCCGCCAGCCAGGCGCCGACCTCGCAACCCTTCGACGTGAACGCAGCCGTCGAAACCTACCTTGCCAAGATGCCCCCGGCCGAGCGGGCCAAATCCAACGCCTACTTTGAGGGCGGATACTGGCTGATTCTCTGGGACTTCCTCTCGACCGTCGTGGTGATGTGGATTCTCCTGCATTTCCGCTGGTCTGCCGCCATGCGTAACCTCGCCGGACGCATCACCCGGTTCCGCCCTCTGCAGACCGCTCTCTACTGGGTCCAGTTCATGATCGTCACCTCTGTGCTCACGTTTCCGCTCACCGTGTATGAAGGGTATTTCCGCGAGCGCAAATACGATCTTCTAAATCAGACGTTCGGTCCGTGGATGCGCGATCAATTGGTCGGGCTGGCGGTTGGCGTTGTGTTGGGCGCGATTCTTATCATTCCTCTGTTCGGACTCGTGCGGCGGCTGGGGAAGAACTGGTGGGTCTGGGGCGCAGTCTTCATGGTTGTGTTTGTTGCGTTCGTGAGTCTGATCGCTCCCGTTTACATCGCGCCATTATTCAACAAGTACACCAAATTGGAGGACGCACACGTCAAGGATCCGATTCTGAGCATGGCGCGCGCCAACGGTATTCCCGCCACCGACGTCTATGAAGTGGACGCGTCCCGGCAGTCGAACCGGGTGAGCGCCAACGTCAGCGGATTTGGCAGTACTCAGCGGATTACGCTGAACGACAACCTGTTGAAACGCTGCACCCTGCCCGAAATTGAAACGACCATGGGGCATGAAATGGGTCACTACGTCCTCAATCATGCCTACAAAGGAATCGTCATGGTCGGAGTAGTGATCTTCATCGGGTTTGCGTTCCTGAACTGGGGCATCAGCTACGCGCTCGCGCGTTGGGGAAAAGAGTGGGAGATCCAGGGAATCACTGACGTAGCGGTTCTGCCGCTCGCCGTCGTCGTCTTCTCGCTCTTTTTCCTTTTCATGACCCCGGTAACCAATACCATCAGTCGAACTATGGAGTTTGAGGCCGACATGTACGGCCTGAATGCTGGCCGGCAGCCCGACGGCGAGGCGAATGTGGATCTGCTGCTGGGTGAGTACCGAAAGATGGATCCCGGTCCGGTCGAGGAGTTCATTTTTTACGATCATCCCAGCGGCCGCACGCGCATCACCGCCGCCATGCGCTGGAAGGCTGAGCACCCAGAGACCGCATCTCCAGAGGAGATGGCTAGGCCGATAGCCTTCAATGGCCGGTGACTGAGCGCATTGAGAAGTCCTGCTCGGCCGGAACTACGATCCCAGAACGCCCATTTTCTTTCCCACGCGCGCCAGCACTTCCAGCGCCTGCTGCAACTCTTCTTTTGTGTGGGACGCGGTCATGATCGTGCGGATGCGAGCCTTGCCCTCCGGCACCGTGGGGAACGCAATGCCCGTGCCCAGCACTCCTTCGCTGAACAGTTCGCGCGAGAAGTCCATGGTCAGCTTGCCCTCGCCGATGATGATCGGTGTAATCGGAGTCTCGCTGGCTGGAGTGGCCCGCCCGCCGATGTCGAAACCCAACAGGCCGAGTTCTTTTTTCCAGAAGCGGGTATTCTCCCATAGTTTTTCCATCCGCTCGGGTTCGTTTTCCAGGACGTCAAACGCGGCGATGCAGGTCGCCGCTACGGACGGCGGATGCGAAGTCGAGAACAAGAACGGCCGCGCCCGATGGTAGAGAAAGTCAATCAGATCGCGCGTGCCGCAGACATATCCGCCGAGCGCGCCGATGGCTTTCGATAGCGTTCCCACCTGAATATCCACACGCCCGTGCATCCCGAAGTGATCGATGGTGCCGCGTCCGTTGCGCCCCAGCACGCCGGAAGCGTGCGCATCGTCCACCATCATAATGGCGCCGTATTTCTCGGCCAGGTCGCACAGCGCCGGCAACGGCCCGATGTCGCCATCCATCGAGAACACGCCGTCGGTGATGAGAAGCTTCTTGCCAGCTTCGCTCTTCACGCTGGCCAGTTGTTCTTCGGCGTGCGCAATGTCTTTGTGTCGGAAGACCAGAATCTTCGCCTTCGACAGCCGCGCCCCGTCAATGATCGAAGCGTGATTCAGCGCATCGGAGATGATGAAGTCATCTTTGCCCAGCACCGCCGACACCGTCCCCGCATTGGCCGCGAACCCCGACTGGAAGACCACGCAAGCCTCCACGTTCTTGAAGCGCGCGATCTTTTCTTCCAGCTCCATGTGGATCTTCATCGTGCCGGCAATCGTGCGCACCGCGCCCGATCCCACCCCCAGCCTGCGCGTGGCTTCCAGCGCCGCTTCGCGCAGCTTGGGATGCGTGGTCAGCCCCAGATAATTGTTCGACGCCAGATTGATGACCTTCTTCCCGTCAAACGTGCAGACGGGCGCCTGCTCGTCCTCCAGCACACGCAGCTTGAAGTGCGTGCCCTTGGCTTTGAGTTCGTCGAGCTGCTCGGTGAGATAAAAAAGTGGATTCGTACGGCTTGCGGTGGTCATGGGAGCCTCGAAATGAGTTTGCCGTGAACTCGACGCACCAGTCTAATACCCTTGTGCGAATGAAGAAACCGGGCTAGAAAACGATGGGATTCCCCGTTTCGATGCTGGCTCTGCATAGGCGCTTCATGCTGGCAAAGAATTCCTTCTCCGAATCGGTCAGAATGTCGCTGGAATGAAGCACAGTGTCAACTTCCTTCTCTAGTTCCGCCGACATATTGACGGGAATCCAGTCACCGGAATGGGTGCCGTCGTATAGAACCTTGGTCAGAAGAATTCGAAACTTCGGCCCGGGACGCCCCTCAAGCCCCTTGAGAAAGTCCCGTAAATGGGCGGCCAGCGTGATGTTGCCGAGTGGCTCGCAAAGCAGATATCCGCCATGTTCGCACGACTCGGCAAACCAGCGGTCGTGCGCTTCCCACTCGTCCGTAGACGGATCACCCGTCAGAACCGGCTCCTCCGTCTCGTCTATCTTGAGCCTGTCCGGGAACGGGTGCGGCTTGGCCTTGCCGTCCCGTATGCAAGTGCACCGTACGTATGCGTCGAGGCTCATGTTCCATGCGGCTCACGGTCAGACTTCGGCGACGAAGTTTGCGGGCGAGGGCGCCCGCACCACACAATCTCACCGGACCCCATTCGGGTACACCAGAATCTTGCTGGCCTCGCCGGTCTTCAGCCGTTCCATGCCCTTCCCGAAGTCCTTCATCGAAATGCGGTCGGTGATGGCCGGATGCAGGTCGAGCTTGCCTGCTTTCAGCAGCGCCGTCATCTGGTACCAGGTCTGGTACATACGGCGGCCGTTGATGCCCTGCACCGTGATGCCTTTAAAAATGATGTCCTCGGAGAAGTTCAGCGAAATGGGCTTCGAAGTCAGGCCAAGAAGAGAAATTCGCCCGCCGCGCCGGACAATATCAAAAGCGGTGCGAATCGAATCCGGATGCCCCGCCATTTCGAGGACCACGTCCACGCCCAGGCCCCCGGTCTTTTCCATCACGATCGCATCCACATCTTCTTTCGCCGGATTGAGCACGTAGTCGGCCTTCATTTCGCGCGCAATCCGGGCGCGGTGCTCGTTCACCTCAATCGCAAACACCGAAGTCGCGCCCACCGCCCTGGCGACGGCAATCGAAAACAGCCCGATCGGCCCGCAGCCGGTAATCGCCACGGTCTTGGCCGCGATCTCCCCGGCCAGAACTGTATGCACGGCGTTCCCCAGCGGATCGAGAATCGAGGCGTACTCCTGCGGTACGGCCGGATCCAGCTTCCAGATATTCGATTCCGGTATCACCACGTACTCAGCGAAAGCGCCGTCGGCGTCCACGCCGATGATCTTCACGTTCTGGCAGATGTGGGCCTCGCCGGTGCGGCACTGCAGGCACTTGCCGCAGGCCACGTGCATTTCCGCGGAAACGAAATCGCCTTCCTTGACGCTGGTGACTTCATCGCCGAACGCCACCACCTCGCCGCAGAATTCGTGCCCCGGAATCAGCGGCGGGTGAATGCGGTTCTGCGCCCACCGGTCCCAGCTGTAGATGTGGAGATCAGTCCCACAGATCGAGGCGACCTTCACCTTGACCAGAACATCGGTCCGGCCAAAGCCGGGAATCTTCACCTCGCGAACTTCCGCCCCCGGAGCGGCTTCCGGCTTCACCACCGCGAGCATTGTTCCTGCCATGATTGCCACCTATTCTGCGATATGAGAACGGCATCCCACCCAAAACGTCTGATTCTAGCACCGCACGGCGCAGCCGACTGTGCGCCTGCATCTATTCTCCTCCGCCGCTGTGCCCGTCGCAATCGGGGCGATTTCAACCGGATGTGGATGGATGGGAAGGGCACGACTTTAGTCGTGCCGTTGAAGTGAAATAACGCTACCGGGCTTTAGCCCCTGGAGGGCCTCGCGGCTAGCTCGCCGGCTTGTATGTCTTTGGCGCCACCGTCTTGTATTCCTCCGACTTGCCCCGCGGAACGCTGAGTGTCTTCCAATCGCTGGATCGGAAATGCTTCGCGAGGAACACGATCTGCCCAATGTGTTGCGCGTAGTGCGCAATCTGACGGTTGATGGCCTGCAGCACCGTGTGCGGCTCGCCCCGGATCGTCACCGACCGCATCACGTCCTCCGGCTTGAGCGGTTCGATGGCGGAAAAGACCCGCGCCCAGCCATCCTCCCACCACTGCATCACGTCGGCGCGCGTGGTCGCTGGAGTGAGTTCAAATTCCCGGTCGCGAAAACGGTCGGGCTTTTCGCCGTCCGAGGTGAGGAAGTCGGTAAAGCGCGAACGCATGTTGCCCGCCAGATGCTTGACCAGAACGGCGACCGAGTTCGACTCAGGATCGAGCGCGACGAAGAATTCTTCGTCCTTGAGCTGTGCCATCGCCGCTTCGCCCATCCGCTTGTGCCCGCGCAACTGGCGGAGGGCTTCCTCCAGATAATGTTTGCTGACTTCGAACGCCATCAATCACCTCAACCCTGCGTTGTGGCGCCCCAGCCACCACCACCGGGAGTCTCAATTCTAATGCGTTCACCTTTGCGCAGCCGCGTGCTGAACTTCCCCGGCATCGGCTCAGCCGAGCCGTCAGCGCGGATAATGAATGCCTTGCCCGGCGCACCGTCTCGTCCTCCAGCCAATCCCCACGGTCCACGCGAACGCCGTTCAGCCAGCAGCGTCACTTCACAATCAGTGAGCACTTCGATTTCCCGCACGATGCCGTCACCGCCGCGAAACTGGCCTTGTCCTCCGCTCCCAGGCCGCAGCGAATAGCGCCGCACCCGCAGCGGATACGCATATTCCAGCGCCTCGGCCGGCGTATTCAGCGAATTCGTCATGTGCGTGTGCACGCCCGAAACCCCCGATTTGCCCGGCCGCGCGCCCATGCCGCCGGCAACGGTCTCGTAGTAGGCAAACGGCTCGCCCGCGCGCGGGTCACCTTTGCCTGGACGCATGCCGCCGATGGTCAGATTGTTCATCGTGCCCGAGGCTGCCGCCGGGATGCGATCTGGAATCGCCTGGGCCAAGGCCCGCAGCAGGACATCCACAATGCGCTGCGAAGTTTCGACATTCCCGCCGGCCACCGCCGCAGGAGGCCGGGCATTCACAATCGTGCCCTCGGGCGCGATCACGTGAATTGGTCGCATCAGCCCGGCTGCCGCAGGAACGTCCTCAGCCAGCAGGCAGCGGAACACGTAAAAGCAAGCCGAGTAGGTAATCGCCGCGACTGCATTTACGCTCCCCTCGACCTGCGGGTCGCTGCCGGTAAAGTCCACCGTGACCAGGTGGCCCGGACCTGCCCTGAGCGGCAGTCGAAGGGACCCTCGCCCGCGAAATGCTTGAGGCTGATGCACACGCACCGCAACCGCAATTTTCACCGGCCGCTCGCTGATGCCATCGTCGTCCAGGAAGTCTTCCGCCCGATATTCCCCCGCCGGCACGCGCTCCAGAAACGCCCGCATCAGTTCCTCGGAATAATTCAGCAGTTCCGCCGCAGCCCGTTTGGCCCTTTTCACGCCATAGCGCGCGCAAACTTCGCGAAGCCGCTCGGCGCCCGTATGGCACGCCGCGATCTGCGCGCCAAGGTCTCCTTCGCGTTCCTCGGGAGTGCGAACGTTATTGAGCAGCAGGGCAAGCACGTCGCGATCCATCGCGCCCGCCCGCATCAGTTTGACCGGAGGAATCCGGAGGCCTTCCTGGTAGATCTCGCGGCAAAGCCCCATCGAGCCGGGATAAGCTCCGCCCACATCGGCATGGTGGGCTCGCGAGGCCACGTAGAAATCCGGATCTGTGTGGCGCGGGCGTCCTCGCCCTCGCTGCCGGGTATCCGTCCCATACTGTCCTACGGACACCGGCGCTACCAGCGTGATGTCGGGCAGATGGGTTCCGCCGCGATACGGGTCATTCAGCATGACAACGTCTCCCGGCGCCATCGTTCCAGCGTCAATCGCGGCCCGCACCGACATCGGCATCGAGCCCAGATGCACTGGCATATGATCGCCCATGGCGATCACCTCCCCAGAGCCGTCGAATACCGCGCACGAATAGTCGCGCCGTTCCTTGATATTCGGAGAAAACGCAGTCCGCCGCAGCGCCGCTCCCATTTCCTCGGCAATCGAGTGATAGACGTTCTTGAAGATTTCGAGTTCGACCGGATCACGCCGCATCACGCGCAGTGTACTACCAGTCGTTGGCTGTTCGCCGTCGGTCGTTGGCGATTTCAAGCCGGGGTGAAGCTCGGCGGTTTTGGCGAACGACGAACGACTGGCGACCGACGAATGTCGGCTGACGAGCGCCCCCCAGGAAAATCAACCGCCCCTGCAAATTTCCAGGAATATTCACTTGACACAAATGATAGTCTTAAGGTGCCGTGACAGGGCGTAACATCAGGCTAGCTTGTGCTGTCAAGTGGAAAAGTAACGGAATTGGTGCAAATGGCTTTAAGTGTCAGAAAATACACGAGATACAGTATGATGATTGTTATTGAAATGTGGATGATGACACTATATGATGTACTTGAATCTGAACCTAGGCTAGACCTAGTAGTAGGATTCCCCCGGAGGCGAAAGCCTCCCTTTTTATTCCGCCTCACAGTCTGACGATCCCCAATGGATCGAACCTCGCCGCAACTTTGCATAGCACAGGATTGAGTCGCAAGAAGTACTTCCGCGCTGACTTCTTCCGCACATAACTGTTAGGAGAAAAATACTGATACAAAGCGAAGGCGGCAGCATCGGCTGCTTGGATGAAATATGACATGTGTGATTGTCGGAACTTTGGATCACCGATGACGTAAGACATTTGCAAGTTCCGATAGCCTCCATAGCCGATTGCCTGCATACCTGGAACGGGATTGTAATATCGCATCCGACGCATGAGTTGCGTTAACTTCAGGTCATCCGTTCTGTCAGGGAAAATCATCCCGCGATCATCTGCATTCACTGCTCCCGGAAAATTGTGCCGTTGAATTGTATTCTCAAATCGCTGGATCAGCTCATGCATTCTCAAACGGATCGTAGCCTTGGTTCTTGCCCTGCTTATCGACGACCACGTTGATGATGTTCAGATCCGCATAGCCAGCCAATTCGTCTAATAGTTTCCGATAAATCGCTAGCCGCCCATGTTTAGGGATTCGTTGTAGTGCTCCCGGAGCGCGGCCAATCATTTGCGAAACGTGGATTTCCTCTCGCAGTTTCAGGCCATGCTGTGTTCGCATTCGCCTGCGGAAGTCCACAAGTTGGGTTAGATAAGTGCGCCATCTCAACTCATGGAACACTAAGCCACTGAGCACAAAATAGCGGCTCGGAGAGTTGGTGAGGCCACAATCTCCGCTTTCATCGACATACATGAGGTACACAGGGGGGAGCCTGCACTTTCTGGGGGAAGGAACCAACTTTATACCACACACGGGGCGCACTAACGCACAGGCGCACCAGTGCACAGCGCACACTAGGGATTGCGTTTTCCACAGCCGTCACACAGGCTGTAGTGTGTTCGTTATCGCTTTTCTTGGAAGTTTGTGATAGTTAAAGGGATGATGTGCCGAGGTGCCTGTGGGCGCGTAGCTCAACTGGTAGAGCACCGGTCCGCAAAACCAGGGGATGCTCGTTCAAATCGAGTCGCGTCCACTGGCACCTCGTTTTTGCCGATGCCTTCGAATCACATCGGCGTTTTGACACGGCAGCGTGGCTGAGTGGTTTATAGCGGGCGACTTATAATCGCCTGATCGGGGCACCCTCACAGGAACACCTGATCCCTTGGTTCGAATCCAAGCGCTGCCGCCTCATTACCGCCGCATCAAACTCTGAAAGACCTTCGCGCCGGACGATTGATCGTCGGCCAAAACGCCAGATTCTATATTCCAGCCGCTATCAGCGCAACCGCCAAGATCACCAAAGGCACACAACCCATTGCGCTGATTGGAAATAAAACCCAATAAATTCTGGCTTGTTGCGCTTTCCTAGGTGCTCTATCTTGCCACAGCGCAAGTATGCTTGCATGCAAGTGTACTTGTACGCTTGTGTACTTGTATACAAGCATGCAAGTTGTGAAAGCAAGAGGATTTTTAATTCGGTATCAGAATGGCCAACCGGACCTCCATAACCGTACCGCTCGGCAAAGACCTGCGCGAGGCCCTAAACGACTTGGCCAAGGCACAAAATAAGAGCGCAGCGGAAATCGTCAGAGAGATGCTTACAAATAAACTTTCTAAGTTATTGCCACTAGCGAAGAACCTCAGAGAGACGGAGGCGAAAATCAGGGCAGTGTATGATGATGAAGATGAAAACGGACAAGAGCGCTTTCGACGAAGTTCTCCGCCGGATGCTGGCAAAGGCTCCACAAAAAACCGCCGAAATAAACAAGCCTAAAAAGGAACATCCGAAGCAGGATCGGAAGTCAAAGTAGCGAACTGCAACGGCTTTATCCCTGCCAGGCGGCGCACGACTTCAGCGAACATCTCATTGCTGTGCCGATTGTTGAAACGGTACTCGAATTCCGCGAGATAGCGATGCAGGTGCTTCGCCGACAGCTTGTGGAACTGCCCTATCAGGCCGCGCTTGAATAGCGAAAATGCGGATTCGATTGAATTGGTCGTGATGTCGCCGCGAACGTACTCACCCTTTATGTGATTCACGGTATAGTGCCGCATTGAGAACTCTGGCGCTAGTGCGGCAGGATAGGCGCGGTGCTCATCGGTCATTACACGCTCGGCGTCGGTTCCGACATGCTCCGTGATGAACTCGCGGAATGTATCGGTATTCAGTCGCTTCACGTGGCGCAAGCGAAGTTCACCGCCGCGCTGGACAGCACCCATCACGATTTCTTTCTGTTGCATCCCGTAGGCATGTCCTTTGCCCTTCTGTTTTCCGCCGACATACGTTTCGTCAATTTCTACGATCCCGCCTAGCTTCGGTATATCGCCCTGAGCCATCGCTTCCCTGATTCGGTGATTGAGATACCACGCGGTTTTGTATCCGCCGATCCCCAGGTCGCGCTGTAGTTGCTTCGCGCTGAGCCCCTTCTTGGCATTCAGCATAAGAGCGATTGCTTGGAACCAAACTATGAGCGGTAGATGTGTATCGTGAAAGATCGTGCCAGCGGTCGGCGAGAATTGTTCGCGGCACTCGGCATTGCGACAGATGTAGACCCATGCGCGACGGTTGGGACGTTCGGCTCGCTTTTCATCCCGACTTGCTATGCGCTGTTTCGGCTTTCGCACGCGAACGGGACGTTCGTACTTCTCAACGTTCTTGTCGCCGCATGTCGGGCAGCGCACGATGCCGTCCGGCCAGTGCATTTTCTCGATGTACTGAAGGCATTGCTCGTCAGTGGCGAACTTTTCGTAGGCTTCCCGAATGTTCATGGAAGCATGTTAACGAAAATCTACATTTGTGTCAAGTGAATAATCTTGCAAATTTCTGTTGACACTTTATTCATACTGCCGCAATATCTTGGGTGATAGGACCTTCCCATACTATGAGTAGGGTTGGTCTTTCAGGTACAAGGGCCCCATCAGTCCCCTTGCAAGGGAAAATCGTTCACGGAGGAACCTTCATGGCAACGAAGAAGAAGGCAAAAAAGAAGAAGAAACACTAACCGTCGGCGAGACGACACCTCGCATCCACCACGAATTTCACTGGCCTCTTAAGAGAAGCACCTCTTGAGGGGCTTTTCCTTTGTGACCATCCGGCGCAGCGAAAATCTGCGTGCCCGGCGACGCGCTGTGTCACAATAGGCAGAAGTCACGGCGTCGCTGGAGTCCCAGGAAAATGGCCGCCAGAAAGAAAAGTGTGAGCAAGCAGAAGACGGATGAGATCCTCATCCCGGACAAGCTCTACTTCCGCATCGGCGAAGTGGCTACGCTGTGCCGCCTGCCCGCCTACGTGCTGCGCTTCTGGGAGTCGGAATTTCCGCAGCTGAAGCCGGTGAAAAGCAGCACTGGCCAGCGCATGTATCGCAAGCGCGACGTCGAGAGCGTGCTCCGCATCAAACAGCTGCTTTACGAGCAGGGATTCACCATCGCCGGCGCACGCCAGCAGTTGCGCAGCGAAAGCAAGTCAGACAAGACGCAGGCCGCGATTCCATTCCCGGCTCACTCTGCCTCGGAGATCCAGCACATTCGTCAGGGCCTGCGCGAGATTCTGACGATGCTCTCCGCTCGCCGCACGGGATAGCTCCCCAAGAGACGAAAGCCGCATCGCATTTGGCCTGACCCGCTTCTCTCAGACTCACTGCACCGTGAGAGTCGTCGGCGTGTTATGCACTAACGAGCCCGTAGCATACGTACCCGTGACGGTGATCGTATACGTGCCTGCCGGCGTGCCTTTGCTGCCGCCGCCACCACCAGTGCTACTGCCGCCGCCACAAGCAACCTGGAAAATCAAGCCGGCAAATAGCAAGCCGGTCAGCGCCGCTGCGGCGAGTTTCCTCTTCATGCTTTTCTGTTTCGAGCCGAATCCGGCGCCCGTCACCACCAATGCAATCAGTGGTAGACAGAGTGCGTAAAACATTCCGGAACCAGCGCTCGAGGCCATCGCACGTGCGGTGGGTGCGGTGGTGTTCACGGTCAGCGTGGCCGGAGTCCCGGGCATTATCGAATTGGGGTTGATGGAGCAGGTCGGAGCCAGCGCCGGCGCGGGCGTTACCGCGCAGGTGAACGCCACAGGACTGAAGAACCCCTTCGCATCCGCCGCCACATTGATCGTGGAGGTGGCCGAGCCCCCGGCACTCACCGCAGCCGGCGTGAGCGCGGTGGCGGAGACCGTGAAGTCGGAGTCGAACTCCGCCCCCACGGTCTCCGCTGAATTGACGGTTACGCTGCACGTGCCGGTGCCGGAGCAGGGCGGCGCGACCCAGCCGACGAAGGTGGAACCGGCGGGCGGTGTAGCCGTGAGCGTGAACATCGTTCCGGGACTCACCCAGGTAGCGCAGTTGGCTGAGCAGTTAACACCGCTGCCGGTTACTGTCCCATTTCCAAAAAACACCACAGTCAGAGGAAAATTCTGCGGGCCCGCGGGGTTGATCTTGAATACCGTTCCCGAACCTAAAGGTCCTCCGGCTGACGTAGTCCCGTAGAGGCTGCCCGCCGGGTCCAGAACAACTCCCGCGAGCGGGTTTTGCCCGTCCGGCAACCCGCTGAAGGTCTGAATGATGTTCTGAATGCCGCTCGCACCGATTTCGAACACCGTTCCCGAGGTCCCGCCGTGGTTCTCGAACTTTGACGTACCGTAGAAGCTACCCGCCGCATTCATCACCAAGCCATCTGCGGGGTAAAGAGAGCCCTGCAGGCTGAGGCCTCTGATCTGTCCGCCCGATGGACTTACCGTGAAAACGGTGCCACAGCTTATTTTGGGTTTATTGGCGAGCCCACAGTTTGGTGCGCCCCCGCCGGAAGTGGTGCCCCAGAGATTGCCTGTCGCGTCCAGAACCACACCCCCCAGGGGAGAAAGCCCGTCGCCCCCCCCGGCGAAGCTGTACAGCACGGTGTAGGTTCCAGTCGTATCCAGCTTGAAC
The DNA here is from genome assembly GCA_037442635.1 of Terriglobales bacterium. Lineage (GTDB taxonomy): Bacteria > Acidobacteriota > Terriglobia > Terriglobales > Acidobacteriaceae > Sulfotelmatobacter. Next base: position 146,721 of record JBBIPV010000009.1, read on the forward strand.
ACGGTGCCGCAGCCATTTCCGCAGGCCCCGGTCCCGCCGAACTCGGTCGTGCCGTAGAGATTGCCCGCTGCGTCGAGAGCCAGGGCCGCTTCGGATCTGGCGCTGGCGTCCAGCACGGTGAATGTCTGGGTCGCCGGATCCAGCTTGAAGATTCCTTCAGACGTGCTGCCGTATAGGTTGCCCGCTGCATCCATCACCAAGCCTGCACCCGATCCAACGCTGTGCAGCACGGTAAGATTCCCGGCAGGATCCAGTTTGAAGATGGTTCCGCTCGTCGTGCCATAGAGGTTGCCTGCCCCGTCCCGCACCAGGCCCGCACTTGGAAAGGCTCCGTCGGTCCCCCCGGTGAATCGGTACAGCACCGTCTCGTTGGCGGTCGTGTCTATCTTGAATATCGTTCCGCAGCCGGTAAACCCAAGTCCTGTGTTCGTGCAAACGCCTGCGGTGATCCCGCCTTGCTGGGTCGTGCCGTAGAGATTTCCCGCCGGGTCCTGAACCAACCCGGCCACGGGATTCGCCCCGTCCGGCGCGCCCGAGAATGTGTGCAGCAAAGCGAAGGTCTGCGCTTGCGCCGGCGGAATGGCAGCGAGTCCCAGCCCAAGCACAACCGCCAACGTTGTCACAAGGATGAACGGGCGTTTTGCGAATTTCATAGTCTTCTCCTTCAAGAGTCTTCTGTCACTTCGCCACGACTGTCTGCCCGGCGACGGTGCCCCGCGCATGGGATACCGACTGTTCCGCCGCGACTGCGGCGGGCGCTGCTTTGCGATCCCAAGCTAGGTGCGCTGCCCGTAACGTTCGCTACAGCCAATCACTGCGCTACGCATTGCCCGTCGAGATTCCCACGGGCGCAAACTCTCGAGGGATCGACTCTGGCGGATGCTCCGCCGCTGCACGAGCGGACACTCGTAGTGTTTGCCGGCTGCCCAGCTGGACAATTACCAGACTGAACTTGCGTACACTCGATGCCAGCCGGGTCCACCGTCTGAAAGCAGGACCCAGTCAGCGTGTACTTGGTCGTCGTTGCCGTGCCGCTCAAGGTCACGGTCTGGGGACTGCCGGACGCGTTGTCGGTAACCGAAATCGTTCCCGTAACGTTGCCCGCAGTGGTAGGTGTGAAAGTCACGTTGATGGTACAGCTCGCTGCGGAGATGAGAGCCGATCCCCGGCAGTTGTCGCTCTCGGCAAAGTTCGCGGTTGCAGTGATGCTCGTGATGTTTAGCGCAGTTGCGCCGTAATTGGTCAGCGTGACGGACAGCGCCGGGCTGGAGGTGCCTACAAGCTGGCTGCCCCCGAAAGTCAAGCTGGTCGCTGACAAGGTAGCGTTCGGGCCCGAAGTTAGCCCCACACCGCTGAGGGAGATAGCATGTGGACTGCCCAAAGTGTTGTCGGTGATGGTTGTCTGGGCACTGCTGGGGCCGAAATGACTGGGCGCGAAAATGGTGGTGATGGCGCAGTTTGCCCCCGCGGCGATGCTCGCCCCGCAGGTATTGTTCTGGCTGAAATCCGAGGCGTTGTTTCCATTCAGCGCGATGCTGCTGATCACTACTGCTGCTGTGCCGGTATTCGTGACCGTTTCCGGCTGTGCGCCGCTCACCGTCCCGACCAGTTGTGGAGCATAAGCCAGGCTAGGGGAGGAGAGAGTAATAGTATCCGGCTCCAGAAGGATGGAGACGGTATAGGGCTGTGAAGCTGTTTGGCTGGCTGCATCCGTGACTTTGACTGTGAAGGCCAGTCCCTGCGCCGCAGTATCCGGCGTGCCGGAAATCTTCACCGTATTCGTCGTGCTGCTGCTGAGCGCGACATTGTGAGGCAGAGCACCGGCGCTCACCGTCCAGGCGAAAGGAGCAACGCCGCCACTTGCCTGGATGGTTTGGCTGTACGGCGTTTCCGACGTGCCGTTGGGCACTGAGGCTGTAGTAATCGCCAGCCGCTGGAGTGATTGCTGAGATGACCCGCTCCCACACCTGGAAAGCATTGCGGCCGAAATGAGACAGAGACTAACGATCATTGCCCGCGCGATCATAGCGATGACCGACTGCTTCGCAAAAGTCATAGTCCTTCTCCTTACCTTCTGGTGTCACTGCGCCCTACATTGTTTGCTCTGGGACTGAACACGAGGCGGTGCTGCAAGACCATGCGCCTTCGCCAGAGTGCCCACATCCGTGCCAGTCAAGCCGCTGCCCAGCTTTTGCGGCTTCACTGCACCGTGAGCGTCGTGGTCGTTACAGCGGTGACTACGGGGATATATGCCGCGCCGGTGACGGTGATCGTGTACGATCCTGCCGGGGTACGGCTGCCGCCGCTCCCGCACGCAAGCTGGAAACTCAAGCCAGCCAACAGTGCGCAGGCCAAAGCCGCTGTTTTGAGTCTTCCGTTTCTTCCATTCTGGTGCGAGCCCAGTCCAAAGCCCGTCGTAACCAATCCGATGAGCGGCAGCCAGAGCGCATAGAACAGTCCGGAACCGGGGCGGGAGAGCAAGCTGCCGCTGGGTCCGACCGTGCTCACCGTCAGCGTGGCCGTCCCAGGGAAGGTTACGGATTTGGGGGTGATCGAGCAGGTCGGGCCCAGCGGAGGCGACGGTTGCACGGAACACGAGAGAGCGACGGCGGTGGTAGTATCGCCACTGGTGTTCCACACAGTCATGGCGGAAGTGGACGAGCCGCCTGCATTTACCGAACCGGGCGTTAATGGGGGCAATGTGATAGCCAAGTCAATCGGCGGCGGCTTTCTGACATCGGGCACCGGCGCGACTTGAGTCGCACTCCCTGCGGTTCCTCCTTCCGCCTCTTGCGCCGTCATGCCCGCCGGAAGCACTAGCATCGCCAGCAACGCCATGCTCGAGCGCACAAATGCCTTGGATTCCATGATCTTCTCCTGTTGTCTCCAGCCGTTTTCGGTACAACCTCACCCAAGCGCGGAAAGTCATCTGGCCAGTCCGCAAGCAGGGCTGACCTGGACAATCAAAGGTGGAGTACCGCCCCAGTTCGCGCGCATGATGGTGCTTTCGAACACGAACGTCAACCGGAGTTCGGCTGGAGTTTGTCTGAACCAGCAACCCTCCCGGCTACAGACACTTACGAAGTCTCCTGAAGAAATGATCGGGGCTGTTGAGCTGATCAGTGATACACTTCGTCGCACTTTGGGGGTGCGTGCGGGTGAAAGCCTCTACCAGGCGCGGTTCCAGTGTGCGTTTTGGACAATTCGAGTTGGATCTCTCCGAGGAAAGGCTTTTCAAAAAAGGCCTCCCCGTCCGGATCGAGAACCAGCCTTACCTGATTCTCGCCGCCTTGTTGGAGGATCCGGGCGAGGTCGTCAGCCGCGAACAGCTTTGCTCCAGCCTGTGGCCAGACGGTACATACGTGGACTTCGACGAAGGCCTGAACACTGCCGTCAAGAAACTACGTTCTGCCCTCGGCGACTCCGCCGAAAATCCAGTTTTCATCGAGACCGTTCCCCGTCGGGGTTACCGCTTTATCGCACCGGTGGCCACCGAAGGGAACGGCAGTGGGCCACTGGAAACCGTCCCGCAGATTCATGGGGACAGACTGTCCAGCCTGGAAGGGCCCCGCGCCGAGTCGCTCGTCCTCACTCGGGCTGGCTCACAGCCCAGACGGAAGCTCTCCTGGTTGATCGCGCTCGGAGTTGTTTTCGTTGGAGGTTGCGGGCTGTTCTATCGTCTCGCAGTTCCCCCGCCACTCCGCATCACCCAGATCACCCGTTTGACCACCTCCGGCCGTCACGATCCGTGGGGCCGGCTTGCTTCCGACGGTTCGCGCGTCTTTTTCCTCGAGCGGCAAGGCGATCACTGGAACAGCCGTCAGATTTCGGTGGCAGGAGGAGAGAGCATTCCTTTTGGCCCGTCCGGGCGGAACCTGAGGGTCCTCGCGGTCTCCACCGATCAGTCGGAGATGCTGTTCTCGCCCTTCACCTCGCGCACCCCCGACCTGCCTCTATGGTCCATGCCTCTGGTGGGAGGCGCGCCCAGCCGCGTCGGACATATTCTGGTCAATGGCGCCGCTTTCTCGCCCGACGGAACCAGAATCGCATTCACCAACTCCGCCGGAGTATTCGTTGCCAACCACGACGGCTCCGCCGTCCGCCAGCTGGCGGCCATGCCGGACTGCTGGGACATCGCCTGGTCTCCGGATGGCAAAACCCTGCGCTTCGGTCAGGATGGGCCGCATCTCTGGCAAGTCTCTCCCACCGGCGGCGATCTTCATTCTTTCCTTCCTGCGTGGAGCAGCTCGGACGGCAACTGGACAGCCGACGGCGCCTATTACATTTTCAGTGCCTCGAACGAAGGCCAAAAGTCCATTTGGGCACTTCGCGAGTTGCCATCCTTCCCCTGGCTTCGGCCCAAGCCGGCGCGGCTTACTTCCTCTCCCATCAACTTAGCCGGTCCCTTGCCTTCCCGGGATGGGCGCTTCATCTTCGTTCACGGTGGGCTGGTTGAACAGTTCGACGTCGTCCGCTTCGACCCTGCAACTCACCAGTTCAAGCCGCTGTTGCCCGGAGTCAACATCATGGAAGCCGCCTTTTCTCCGGACCACCAGTGGGTCTTCTACAACAACTGGAAACAGATCTGGTGCAGCCGGCCCGATGGCAGCGATCGCCGGCAACTCGCCACGGCCTCTTCCTTCCCTATCTCCGACGCACACTGGAGTCCCGACTCGAAACACATCCTGTTCGAAAGCGTGGACCCGGTCGGAAAGGGAGCAATCTATCTCGTCTCGACCGATGGCGGCCCTCCCCAACAGCCGCTTCCCCCTGGTCCCTCGCGGCGTGGGCCCACTTTGTCCCCAGACGGAAAGACCATCACGTTCTCCATCGAGGAGGTTGCGGGCGAAACCTCTCCCTTGAAACAGGGCATCTATCTTTTTGATCTGGCGCAGGGACACACCACATTGATTCCGGGATCAAGCGGACTTGCCGCAGCACGCTGGTCTCCCGACGGCCGCTTCCTGGCTGCTGTGTCAGTAGATGGGACTTACGTGAAGGTCCTCGACCTCAAGACCCACCAATGGACTGAGGTCGGACGTGGTACAGCGATCGTATTTCCGGTGTGGTCGGCGGACTCGGTGCTGTATTTTCAGGATCTTCTGGTTCCGGGAGAGCCAGTTTACCGCGTCCGGCCGGGCGTCAGCCCGCAACGCGTCTACAGCTTCGAAGATATTTTGCAAGCGGATGCCAGCGCCATGCGCTGCCGGTTTGAGGGCTTCGCTCCGGATGGTTCGTTGCTAGTCGAGGTCAGCCTCGGAGGCGGCGACGTCTACTCACTCACCGTCGGCCCTCGGTAGTTCTTTCGCAGCCGACTATGCTTCCACCCAGTTGCTGCGTTCCAGAATCGTCGGCGGCTCGTATGTCTTCCCCCGGGCCAGCCGTCTTTCTTCCCGCCGCGTGGTCCACAACAGGACCGGACCAAGCACCGCCGGCATCATCCGCGACACGACGCCGGACTCTTGCTTGAACTCCTGCCGCAACGCGCGGATCTGCTGGCTTACGTTCTCGTCCACTTTCCGGAACTGCTTCTCCATCACCCACAGCGCGGAGCTGTAAATTCCACTCAGGCGTCGCATTTCGCGCGCGAAGCGCTCCCGCACCCGCGCGTCCGGCCAGTCCTTGTACCGCTTCCAGCCGGCCAGCAAGGTTCGGGCGATGCGGTACAGGCTTGGCCCGTTGAGTTCGAAGTCGCGCCAGAACGCCCAGTCGAGGAAGCGTTTCGAATCCTCCCGCGAAATGGCCGCATGCTTGAAATTGAATTTGAACTGCCCGTGAATGTCGGCGTAGTCCACTTCGAGCAGGCGCCCCTCGGCGGCGATTTGCTGATAGAGCGGCGTGCCCGGCACCGGCGTATACAGCATGAACTGATGGAAATCGGTGTTGTGCGAAACCGCGTGCTCGATTTCGTCCAGGATGTTCTCTGGCGTGTGGTGCTCCAGCCCGATGATCGTCGAACCCTGCACACGAATGCCATGCTCGCGCAGTTCGCGCGTAAGGTCTCGCGTGTCGGTGCCCGCCAGCTTGCTGTAGCCCGCCCGCGGAGATTCCAGCCCCATCCACAGCCACGACACGCCCAGTTCCACCAGTTCCTGCGGGGTGTACTTGCGAATGGCATTGGCCGAGGCGAAAACGGACATGGTCCAGCTCTTGCCCGCTTCCTTCATACGCTCCAGCAGCCGCATGGCGCGCTCGCGGTGCAGAAGAAAATTTTCGTCCATGACGAAGAACGATTGCACCTTGAGTTCTTCCTCCATGCGCAGCATAACCTCGAACAATTCGTCTCCGGTTTCGAAGAAGTTGACGAACTTGCCTTTGCCGCCAAAAAACGCCGAGGTGGTGCAGAAGTTGCAGCCCATGGGGCAGCCGACCGAAGGAATGATCGTCGCCGCCGTTGCGCCCTTGCGTTCCGGCAGCCGGATGCCCATGATGCGCGTGCGCATGCCGGACACGATGGCGGGATGCCGGATCGGCGCGTCCTCGTCCTCTCCAAGATAGCGCCGCATCCACGAAATGCCCTCGCCGCGCACAATGTGGTCGGCGTCAATCATGCTTTCGATCCCAGGGATCGCCGCAACGTGCCCGCCCACCACGATCGCCGACTGCGGCGAAAGTTCGCGGATCATGCGGCACATCTCGCGCACCTTACCCACATTTGTGATGATGGACGAAATACCGATGACATCGTAGCGCTGCGACGTGATCTCGCGCGCGAAATCGTCGCGCGTGGGGAAATCGAGCACGGTGCAGGGCGCGGAAATATTGGCCTGGATCATCATGATTCCCCAGGAGCGGTGGAACATGCGCAGCGAAAAGCTGCCCTGCGCCCGCGTGACCTGATTGTGATACAGCTCCATCGGATTGATGGAGCGGCTGCCGAATTCATCGTCCCGCGCATACGGTCCGAAAACCGAACTCAGCAACACCCGGGCCTGGCTGCCCTTGGGATGCTTTTCGAAACTGCCGGAATGAAAGTCAGGAGCGCTGGTTGCAAGACTGCCGGTCTGGATTTCCACTTTTTTTCATCGTCCGTTTCTCCCCACACACCGTTGCCATAATCGTAAACGCGCGCGCCCGGCTTGAGCCGCCGGCAAAAAGAAAACACAAAAAGATTACAAACCGTGGCATAGTGTTTCCGGAACCAGGCCGGGGCGCCACGGTGGTACAGATTGCGGTTGAACCTGTTTCGTCTTCTGGCCTAGAATTCGACTCCCATGGCATCGCAGCAGTTTGAGATCGAACGTTTGGAGCAGGGAGTGCTGAGTCTCCACGGCCCCTTGACCACCGAGAACGTGTCTCCGTTCCTGAATGCCGTCCGGCGCGAGAATGCGCCCACTATGATCCTCGATTTTTCCGGCGTGCCGTACCTCGATTCCTCGGGCTTAGGCTCTCTGATCAGCGCCAACACCTCCTGCGTGAAAGCCGGACGGCGCATCGCAATCACGGGCATTAATAAGCGAGTGCGCAAGGTTTTCGAGATCACCAAGGTGGACCAGGTTCTGTTGACGTTTCCCACTCTCGCTGAAGCCCTTGAGGCCCTGACCAACGCCGGCAACGCCTAGATCCTATGTGGGGACCGCCGCCCTCGGCTGCGCTCGCTCGTCGGAAAGACTCCTCTGGTACTCTGGAATCGCCCCCCTAAGATCACACTTTCACTTGACGGGCGATCTGTCTCACCACTTCTTCGACGCCGCGCTCGACTTCCGGCGAAACCGCGCTTCCCACCTCAAAGGCACTTCCTTCAATCCCGTAAATCTGGAGCTTTACCGGAAGGCGGCCGAGCGCGCGCGCTAACTCGATGGCCTCGGCAAGCCCAAGTCCGTGGGTCGTGCTGGACGAGGTCTCAAATACCGGAGCCTGCCAGCCGTCCCACACACGGACCGTTCCTGCGGAATCGCCCGCGACCACGGCGTCAATCACGATGACGTCATCGGCGCCGGCCCAGGCGTCCATCAATTCCGAGGATTCTCCGGAACAAACTCGCGCCGGGATGCCGAGCGCGCATAATCGTTCTGCCGCCAGGATGCCGGCGGCATCATCCCCGCGCAGCCGGTTGCCACAGCCAATAATCAGCATAGAGTGATCAGCATACGAAGATCAGCATCTTGGGAAGGAGGGTGAGTGCGCCGCTGCGATTCTACCCGCGGTCTACTTTCGATCAATCACGACCTTCAGGAAGTGGGTGGCGCAGGAAATACACGGGTCATAGCTGCGCACCGCCTGCTCGCATTTCCACGTGGCTTCCTCAAGAGGCCACGCGGCCAGATGGCCGGCGTATTCGCGTAGATCGTCCTCAATCCGTCGCAGATTCTGCGAAGTCGGCGGAATGATCTTAGCGGTGACGATCAGGCCGTTCTCGTCCACGGCGTAGCGATGGTAGAGAATCCCGCGCGGCGCCTCGGTGATCGCCTGGCCAACGCCTGCGCGGTTCGGCAACTCCACGCGCGGGGAGGCCGGCGGTTCGTACTCGCGGATCACGCGCAGCGCTTCAGCGCAGGCAAATACCAGTTCCACCGCCCGCACCGTGATGCTGCGGAACAGGTTCTTCACCGGCGGCTTCAGTCCGACTTCGAGCGCGACTTTCTGCGCCACTTCGGGCAGCTTGTCAAAATTCAGATTGAAGCGCGCCAGCGGCCCTACCAGGTACGAGCCCCGGCCCCGCACCACCGAATGCAGCGCGTTCGAGTGCTTGACGTGCACTTCGGCGAACCGGTCTTCATATTCGGCGGCATCGATGTCGAGACCGCGGTTTGACACCAACCGGCCCTCGTTGAAGGGATACTCGCTGGGGTGGCGCAGCGCCACGAATTCGTAGTCCTGCTCAAAGTCCGGGAATTGCAGCTTCGAACACCAGCGCACCGTTTCGATCGAAGTTTCCAGCGCCCACTCCAGGTCGCTGACCAGTTCCCGAAGCCGGTTCTTGGTGGGCGTCTTGTGGAACCCCCCGACCGCCGCCGAAACAGGATGGATCTCGCGCCCACCCAGCAGATGCACGATGGAATTGCCGATTTTTTTCAGCCGCAGGGCTTTCTCGACTACGGCGCGGTGATCCCTGGCCAGTTCGATCACATCCTGATACCCGAGAAAGTCCGGCGCGTGCAGCATGTAGACGTGCAGGGTGTGGCTTTCAATCCACTCGCCGCAATAAAAGAGCCGGCGCAGCAGCCGGACCATCGGGTCAATCGTGATCCCCAGCGCCCGCTCCATGGCGTGCACCGCGCTCATCTGGTAGGCGATCGGGCAGATGCCGCAAATGCGCGCCGTGATGTCGGGCGCCTCCGAGAAATGCCGCCCGCGCATGAACGCCTCAAACAGCCGCGGCGGCTCGTAAATCTTCAACTTCACATCGGTGACGCGGTCGCCCGTCATCTTGATGTACAGTCCGCCTTCGCCCTCCACCCGCGCCAGCGTGTCTACTTTGATCGTTCTGCCGCTCGTTCCGCTCATGTTCGCTCACACTCCTCGCTGGCTTTGCGGAACGACCACGCCCAGGCATTGAAACTGCGGAAGGCGCGCGCCACCTGGTCGTCATTCTGACCCAGAATGCGGAACTGGCTGGTCAGCGACGCCGTATTCGGAGTCTCCATCGGCCCAAAACAGCCATAGCAGCCGCGGTCATAGCTCGGGCACAGCGCGCCGCAGCCGGCCTGCGTCACCGGACCCAGGCAGGGAACCCCGCGCGCGACCGCAATGCACACATTCTCCTTGCGTTTGCACTCGAGGCACACGCTGTAGGTCGGAACGTTCGGTTTGCGCCCGGCCAGCGTCGCCGTGATCAGTTCGATCAGCTGGTATTTGTTGATGGGGCAGCCGCGCAGTTCGAAATCCACCGGCACATGTTCGGCGATCGGCGTCGAAAGCTTCAGCGTGCTGATGTACTGCGGCGAGGCATAAACCGCGCGGACAAATTCGTCCACATCCTTCCAGTTCCGCAGCGCCTGGATTCCTCCCGCCGTCGCGCAGGCGCCGATGGTGATCAGCTTCCTGCACTGCCGCCGCACCTGCTGAATGCGCTCGGCGTCATGGTGCGTCGTGATCGAGCCCTCGACCAGCCCGACGTCATACGGCCCCTTCAGCATGGTGCGCGTAGCCTCGGGAAAATAAGCGATCTCGACCGCCCCGGCCACGCCCAGCAGTTCATCTTCCGCGTCGAGCAGGCTCAACTGGCAGCCGTCGCAGGAGGCGAACTTGAACACTCCGATTCGCGGCTTCCCGTGGGCCTTCGGTTTGGCTTCAGAGCTCATATTTATCCAGTGGCGGCCTCATTTGCTCGTAGCTGAACACCGGGCCGTCCTTGCAGATGAAGTGCGGCCCGTACTGGCAGTGCCCGCAAAAGCCGACGGCGCACTTCATGTTGCGTTCCATCGAAACATAAACGTCATGGGCGCTCAGCCCTTGCGACACCAGTTCGCGCGTGACGAACCGCATCATGATCTCGGGTCCGCAGACCATGGCCACCGAATTGGCCGGCTTCAGGCGCGCGTATTTGAACAGGGTCGTCACCACCCCGACATGCCCGCGCCAACTCATGCCGCCATAATCCACCGTGACCAGTACCTGCGTGTCGCGATGCCGCGCCCAGCCCGCCAATTCCTTGCGGTACAGCAGATCTCTCGGACTGCGGGCCCCGTACAGCACCACGAGCCGGCCATAGTCCTGGCGGTGACGCAGCACTTCATAAATCACGGGCCGCAGAGGCGCCAGCCCAATTCCGCCGGCCACGACAATCACGTCATGCCCGCGCGCCGCCTCCACCGGCCAGCCCGTGCCGAACGGACCCCGCACGCCCACGCCCGCCCCCACGCTTTGACTCACAAAGGCATTCGTTGCCTGGCCCACCGAACGTACCGTGTAGACCAACTGTTCAGGGTTGGCCGGATCGCCGCTGATCGAAATCGGCAACTCGCCCACGCCGAAAACCCACAGCATGCTGAACTGCCCCGGCTGGAAGGCCCTGCCGCTGCCTCCATCCCCGGGCGCCAGCTTCAGGGTGAACGTGTCCGGAGTTTCTTTCGATACCTCCTGCACCAGGTAGGGCTGCGGAAGCATGGGATCGGTCATGACTGCAGTCGCCATATTTTGGTCACCGTGCCGAGTAGACATCAATCAGTTGCAGACGCGTGGCCTCCAGGCGCTGTTCGATAATCCGCGCAAACCGCTTCAGAAGCTCGTAACCGAGATCATGGTTCTGTTCACACTTCTCGCGCAAACATTTTCCGTCGAGCGCGATTGCGCGCACCTCTTCTGTGGCCCGAGCCTGGTGCTTCCACTGATACGGCGGCAGCAGCCACGACCAGCCTAGGATTTCGCCCTCCTCCAGCGTCGCCACGATGATGGGGGCGTGCTGTGGTGCGGAGATTTCGACCGCCACCTTTCCGTGCCGTATCAGATAAAACGTGTTTGCCGGATCGCCTTCCCGGAAAATGTAATCGCCCTTCTTATATCTGACATTCGAAGCGCAACCCACCATCAGGTTGGTGAACTCGGAATTCAGGTCAGCAAAGAAAGGATGTTGCGCAATAATCGGCTCAAGTGTGTCCATGACTGCCTCCGTCGCGCAATGCCCGGACTTCCTCGGTGATATCGATCCCCACCGGGCACCAGGTAATGCAGCGCCCGCAGCCCACGCACCCCGAACTGCCGAACTGATCGATCCACGCCGCCAGCTTGTGCGTCATCCACTGCCGGTAGCGCGCTTTGCTGGAAGTCCGGACGCTGCCGCCATGAATGTAGGAAAAATTCTGGGTGAAGCAGGAATCCCAGCGCCGCCAGCGCTCGGCATGGTCTCCGGTCACGTCGCTTACGTCTTCCACGGTGGTGCAGAAGCAGGTGGGACAGACCATGGTGCAGTTGGCGCAGGCCAGGCACCGCGCCGCCACGTTTTCCCAGCGCGGATGCTCGAAATTCTGATACAGCAGTTCCTTGATCCCGTGGTTATCAATACTGCGCCCTTGCTGAGCGGCAGCCTGCCTCACCCCCGCCGCTGCCGCCTGCGCATCCGCCTCGTTCGCCGGACGGGTCTCGATCTCCGCCAGCACTTCGGCGCCCCGCTCGCTCCCGGCCCTGGCCAGAAAGCGGTGACCGCCGGCTCCGAATAGCTCGGCGAGCACGAGGTCCGCCCCCTTGCCCACCGCCGGCCCCGTTCCCATGGACGCGCAGAAGCAGGTTGCCGCCGACTGCGTGCACTCGACCGCAATCAGAAATGCGCCCGCGCGCCGGCCGCCGTAGACCGGGTCGCGATATTTGTCCTCCAGCAGCACCCGGTCCTGCACCGCAATCGCCGCCAGTTCACAGGCGCGCACACCCAGGAAAGCCTGCGGGGCTCCGGGCTTGGTCTCATTGTTCAGGATTCGGAAGGTCCGGCCTTGCCCTTCGCCGGCAACACGTTCGGCGGACCACAGACGCACTTCCGCGGGGTGCAGATACTTCTTCCAGCTCTGCGGACCTACGACATACCCAAACAGAGCGTCATCTTCGCGCCGCTTCAGCCGGTAGTGGCCGGGGGCCTGCTCGTCGGTCCAGCCCGCAGGTAAATCCTTGACCGACTCGAGCTTATCGTAAACGATCGCCCCATCCCGCACCGTCGGCGCAATGACCGCAAATCCCCGGCGGACCAGGACTTCCATCAGTCTTGCCAGCTCACCCGCAGCGAAAACGGCTTGCCCTTGCGCTTCCTCGACCACTACGTCACTCCGCGATGTTTCGCGGGTCGCCAACCCGCTTCCAGCAACCACAGGACCTCCTCACTCGATCCGACAGGAGATCGTTTTCCACCGGCACTCAACGATTCACGAGGACAACGCCAGCCTAACACGGCGCACAGGAGTTCGCTGGCACCCTCAACCGGAGCGTTCCTGACAAAAGGACGTAGTTGACCACAATGGGAATCTTTTCACCGGGCGGGGAGGCCGTCAGTGACCTCCATCACTATGCCGCGGGTGTCAGGAAGTGGCGGGCAGGCACCACCGGTATCGCCTACGCGGCCATCCCGGGATCAGGCTTCTGGCCGTTGCCGTCGTTGACGCCGTCGAGACGGATGCGGGTAACTCTTGCGGTCTCCTCAATCAGATCGTCGCTCGACCGCTCTGCTTCCCCCGCCATCACCGAACCTGCGGCCAGCGCGAACCGCAACGCATCCGCCTGGTCTTCGAAATACAATACGACTTGTCCCGACATGGCACTTCTCCCGGTAAGGCCCGCCTTGGGATGGGCCTGGAAAATCGGACGAGGGCGCAGCCTTCGGCCAGATTCTGCTGGCCGCGGCCTGATACCCGATTTTCAGGGAGACGCAACCTGCCCTCAAAGTGCTTCTCTTGGTTCGGCGCGGAAAAGGCAGAGGGCCGCGTTGCCCCTCAGCCGCCGCTATCATGGCTATGAAGCCTTGGCTATGACACCTTGGCTATGACACCCTAGCCTCATCCCCAACAGAGGATTCATCATGCCCGTACTCATCTCCATGCTCCGCGGCGTGAACGTAACCGGCCACAACAAGATCAAGATGGACGCCCTGCGCGACCTTTACGCCTCCCTGAAGTTCGACGATCCGCGCACCTACGTCCAGAGTGGAAACGTCATCTTCCGGACCAAGGAAAAGAACGCCGCCCCGCTGGCCGAGAGAATCCAGAACGCCATCGAACGCAAGTTCGGCATCCGCACTCCAGTCATCCTCCGCACCCCGGAGGAATTCCGCAAAACCATCGCCGCCAATCCCTTTGCCCGGCGGCGCGATCTGGATCCTGCCAAACTGCTGGTTACCTTCTTCGCCGGCGACCCCAGCGCCGCGGCGCGGGCCCGGCTCCTCGCCCTCAAGCCCGATCCCGAAGAACTGCACCTCATCGGCCGCGAACTCTACATCTATTTCCCGACAGGCGCCGGCCAGTCCAAGCTGCAGTGGTCCTCTCTTGAAAAAAAGTTGGAGACGCCCACGGGCACGGCCCGCAATTGGAACAGCGTCACCAAAATGCTTGGGATCGCCGAACAAATGGAAGCAGATTAACTCCCGCCGGGTGCCTCACCCCCAGGTTTCGCGCCAGTGGAGAACTAATCAATTTCTGGTAGTGACGTACATAGGGGCCGTTCATTAGAATCCGGCTCCATTCATGAATCGAGAATCGTCCAAGCCAGACAAGTCCGTCGCAAGACGCGGCATACCTTCGACCCAAATCGCATTGAAGCTGAAGCCTCAGGCGCTGATGATCGCCCTGTCTCTTCTACTGCTCCCGGCGACAAAGCCTGCGTCGGCCGCCGGGAATCGCGAAGTCGAACACCCGGGGGTTGTCCATACGGATGACAATTGTTCCTCCTGCCATGCCGATAAGATCAGAGGCAGGTCGGTACACTCTGCCATCGTGCTCAAGTGCACCGTTTGCCATCTCGCGCGAACCCAGGGCGACATGACTACGCTGACTTTGCTGATGCCGAAGGCGAAGATTTGCTTTGCCTGCCATGCAGAAGACTCGTCGGTGCGGCAGCACAGGACCGCCACAAAAGGTCTATGCCTGAAATGTCACGATGCGCACAGCAGTAGCCGGCGCATGTTGCTGCTCAAGCCGGCTTTCGCTCGCCGCAACTAGCGTGGCAAAGCTGTCACAGTCGTTGGGAGTGATCGGGTGAAATGGCTTTCCGCCATAACCACCGGCTGCGTTGGCCTCGTCAATCGCATCTGTGCGCCGTTCAGCATTCGCTTCCCGAGCGCCTGGTCCGGGTGGTCCTAAAGCGGCTCCAGGAAGCCGATCCGAATCTCACTGAAATATCTCAGGTCAGGCTTTGGGGATAACTGAAGCTTCCAGGATTGGTTGAAAGAAGAAGTGATTGGTCGGGGCGATAGGATTTGAACCTACGACCCCCTGCGCCCAAGGCAGGTGCGCTACCAGGCTGCGCTACGCCCCGACTCGACTGATTATAAATGACGCCGCGCACCCGCCCCGTCCTCACGCTCCCCCGCGTGGCAGCCCGCCGCTCTCTCTCAAGGTATAATCGTTTTCCGGGTATGCAGACTCCGCGTTACGCGTTGGTAGCTTATGTGAGCGGCCCCGCAGGCGAATTCGTCGAAGAGCTTCGCCGCGAACTGCATCCTGACCTGTCTCACCTCGCCGCTCATCTCACGATCTTGCCGCCGCGCCCGCTGCTCGGCACCGAGAGCACCGCCCTGGAGACACTCGAGCACCTCTGCGCCGAAGAGCAGCCCTTTGAGGTCACCCTCGGCGCGGTCGAGACCTTTCTTCCCGTGACTCCAACCGTGTTCATCCGCATTGATTCCGCGGTCTCGCGCCTTTGCGACCTGCATGCAAAGCTCAACACGGGGGCGCTCGGCTTCCGCGAAGAGTTGCCATTCATTCCCCACCTGACCATTGTCAAGATGAGCCACGAAGAGGCCGCCCAGAATGCCTCCCGGATCGCCACCGAGCGCTGGGCCCGGTATTCGGGAAGCCGGCGTATCCTGCTGGAAAAACTGACCTTTGTCCGCGAAAACTCCGAAAATCAGTGGCTGGACCTGGCCCTGGTTCCCCTCGGCCGCACTCTGGTTCCGCGTTGAGCCCATCCGGGCCGAGAAACCCACCCGTAATCGCTGCCCCGGTTACTCCAGCCCAGCCTGCATGGCCCCAGGTACATCTCCCTCCCGTGCGTTGAAAACACTCCACCCGGCCTGTAGACATAGAGTAAGACCGGCGCTCAGGAATCCCCCCTCAATACCACTTCCGACGCGGGTTTCCAGCTGAGAGCGAGGAGACAGCACATGCAGATCGGAGTTTACGGTTCGGGGTACCTGGGAACAGTAATTTCGGCCTGCCTGGCAGACTTCGGCACTCCGGTTTCCTGTTGCCATCCCGACCGCACCCGCATGGTGGAGATGGCCCAGGGCAACATTCCATTTTTTGAGAAGAATTTGAAGGAAATTATCCGGCGCAACGTGCGCGCCGGACGTCTGGCCTACTCGACCGACATCGAATCCTTCGCCCGCAAGACCCAGGTCATCTTCCTTGCCGAAGACAAAATGGAACATCTCAACGATGTGGCCCTGCGCATCGCCCGTCTGGCCTCCAAGCCCCCGATTCTGGCCATCGTCACTCCGGCTCCGGTCGGCACCGCCAACGCTCTCGAAAAGAGCATAAAAGATGCCGGCCTGCACGCCACCATCGTGTCTCAGCCCATGTTCTTTACCGACGGCTGTGCGGTCGAGGATTTCAACTGGCCAGACCGCCTGATTCTGGGATCCACCTCAAACGAGGCGGTGCAGATGCTGAAACAGATTTTTCACCCGCTGGTGATGCGTGGCGTGCCGGTGATCGTCACCAATCAGGCGACCGCGGAACTGGTGCGCGAGGCCGCGACCGCGTTCGTCGCCACCAAGATTTCCTTCATCAACGAAGTGGCCGCGCTTTGTGAGCGCGTGGATGCCGACGCGGTCAACCTGGCCCTCGCCCTCGGCCTGGACAAGAAAATCGCTCCTCGCTGCCTGCAGCCCGGCGCCGGCATGGGTGGCGTCTTCGCAGAGTCCGATATGGATGCGCTCGCGCAACTGGCGCAGGCGCATGGCGTGTCGCTGAAAGTTCTCGGCGCAGCCCGCGACGTGAACCATCTGCTGGCCGACCGCCTGGTGGAAAAGATCTCTTCCGTGCTGAATTCGGTGGAGAACAAGGAGGTCGGCATTCTCGGCCTCGCCTTCAAGCCCAATACCAATTCCGTGGCCGGATCGTCGTCGGTCCGCCTGGCTGAGTCGCTGGTCTCCAAAGGCGCTCATGTGCGCGCCTATGACCCGGTCGCCATTCCCGAAGCCAAAACACAACTCAACGGCACCGTCCGCTACTGCGACTCGGCGTACGCCGCCGCCGAAGGTTCCGACGCGTTAGTCGTAGGCACGGGCTGGCCCGAATTCCGCGCTCTCGATTTCGACCGCATCAAGCACCTGCTCAAACATCCCGTCATCGTGGACACCAAGAACCTGCTCGACCCCACCCGCCTGCGCGCCCTCGGCTTCGAGTACATGGGCGTCGGCCGCGGATAACCGGGAAGTCGTCAAACCTCGAAACTAAGCGCTCGAATCTCGTCTCTCCTGAAAGGGGGTCATCCCGAAGCCCCGCGCTTTCACCAGCGGGGCGAGGGATCTCCCCTATCCCGGCATTGCTTGAGTGCAAGATCCCTTCGACTTCATCTCAGGGCAGGCTCTTCGCTCCGCCTGAAAACCGGCTCCGCTCAGGATGACGCCTACGCAACAACGTCCGCATAGAATTCAAATTGAGCGATCACTTTACCTCTGAGGCCGCGCCGGCTCTGCGGCGAAGTTGCTATAATCAGCACGGCGGTGGGAATAGCTCAACTGGCAGAGCACCGGACTGTGGCTCCGACGGTTGCGGGTTCGATTCCCGTTTCCCACCCCAGATTTTTTCTTCGCCCGGCCCCGTAGCTCAACTGGATAGAGCATCAGTCTTCGGAACTGAGGGTTGGGGGTTCGACTCCCTCCGGGGTCGCCACTTTAGAACGCGAGGTCCTTCGCTGCGCTCAGGATTTCGGTAGCAGGCTCCCGCTCCGCTCACGCCTGCTAAGCGCCTCAAGTTCGACTCCCTCCGGGGTCGCCATTCTACCTGGCGCGCATGCAAGAATTTGCAAGTTTTCGCGCCGAATCCTTTGTGGCGCGGGCCTTCGAGCCGGGTTACAATCATCTTCGGTTTTGCGGTTTTGAAGCGCATCTTCCATTTTCGTACTTCCTCCTCCCAACTTGGCCCGCTTGAAGAGCGTCTGCTCGACGCTCTATGGGCGCGCGACAGCGCCACCGTGCGCGAGCTCGTGCAGGGCGATTGCCGCGACCTTGCCTACACTACGGTCATGACCACTCTGGACCGCTTGTTCAAGAAAAATCTGCTGCATCGCGAGGCCGAAGGCCGGGCATTCCGGTACACACCGCGGCTTTCCCGCCAGGCGCTGCACCAGGAGATGGCCAGTGAAGCCTTCCGGCAACTGCTCAACACCAGCCCGGCCGCGTCCTTGCCGCTGTCGAATCTGGTCGAGATTCTGACCGAGCGCGACGCCACCCTGCTCGAGGATCTGCGGCAACTGGTCGAGGCCAAACGCCGCGAATTGCGCAACGGCCACCCCAGCACAGTGAAAAAAAAGAACGAGAAAAAGGAGAACGAATAGTGTTCGCGCTGCGCGGCATCGCCGTTTCGTTTTCGGTGTTTGCGCTGGTGTACTGCGTGCTCTCGTTGGCCGTCTGCCTGTGCTGGCGAAGAGTCCGCATTTACGGCAAGCATCCGGTCCGCCGCACCGCCGATTTTCTTTTCGCCCTGCGCCTGTTTCCGCTGCTCAGCGCGGCCATGATTACCGCCGCTTTCACCATTCCCTCGTTCCTGTTGCTTGAGCCGCGCGCCATTGAAGAGCCGCTCGGAGGGATTCCGCTCGCCCTGGGGATTTTCGGAGCGCTTCTCGGATGCGCCGGCCTGGTGAACGCGACGCTCGCGGTTCGCCGCGCGTCACGCACCATCTCCGCCTGGACTGAGGCGGCGCAACCGCTCGCCTCGAGTGCCCCGGTTCCTGTGTTGCGCATTGCGCGCCCGGTTCCCGCCATGGCCGCCACCGGCATCGTCCGGTCCAGGGTTCTGCTCTCCCGCGCAGCCGAAAACCTGCTGACCTCGAACGAACTCGAAACCGCCCTGAGTCACGAAGTGGCCCACGTGCGCCGCCGCGACAATCTGAAAAAACTGCTGCTGCGTTTTGTGGCCTTTCCCGGCATGCGCGGACTCGAACACGCCTGGCTGGAAGCCACCGAGATGGCCGCCGATGACGCTGCTGTCTCCAGCACCCGCGACGCGCTCGACCTGGCCGCAGCGCTGATCAAGCTCTCCCGCCTCGGGCCAGCCGAGCCTCCCGCGGATCTGACCGCCGCTCTTGTCCACAGTCCGGCATCGGTGATGAACGCCCGCGTCGAGCGCCTGATCGCCTGGAATGAAGCGCGCCGGCCGCTCCCGGCCAGGGAAAATGGCGGCGCGGTCGCGTGTGTCGCAATCGTCACCCTGGCCGCCTTCGCCGTCACCTACACCCACCTGCTGGTGCACGTGCACGCCGCCACCGAGTGGCTGGTGCGGTAGGACAGTTCCTCCAGATAACTCAGAACGTCACCCGCACACCCAGCTGCGCCGCGAACGGAATGCCCACGGTTGTCCCCGGTCCAAAGAAATCCCCCAGCGCGCCCTCGGGAATCTCCAACTGCTTCAGGCTGGTGAGGGGGACACAGTTTGGATTACAGATTCCATTGACGGCGCCGTTCGAATCAAATTGCGCGCCCGGAATCTGGGAGATGTTCGCAGCGAAGTTCGCGCCGGGATTGTTGCGGTTAAAGAGATTGAAGAACTCGACGAAGGGATCGATCTGCCAGCGCTCGTTGATTTTGATAGGGCGCGTGACACGCAAGTCCGCCTGGATATACGCCGTGCCGCGGAATTCGTCGAGACTGGTATACATGTCGGGACCGTTGTTCAAGGAAATTGAAATACGTCCGCTGTTGTCCGCTGTGGTGATGGTAAAGGGGCGCGCCGATTCCGCCTGGGTCAGGGTCGTCAGTTCGACTCCGCCGGGAAGGTGCAGCGTTCCGGCCAGGACAAAGCGATGCCGCACATCTTCACCCGACGGACCGTAGTCGCCGGGACCGAATGCGTTCAGCGGATCGCAGACTCCATTCACATAGTCAAACAGTTCTCCCAGCAGACATCCCCAGGTTTTCGCGCTCGACAGTGTGTAGTGTGCGATCAGGTTGAAGCGGCCATGGACATTGCCCTGCGCCGCGATCATGAGCGCGTTGTAACTGGAGCGGTTGTCCGACCTGAAGAGATTGAGATTCGGCACTACGCTCTGCTGGTCCGCGTCGTAGGACGGATCCGAGGCCGGGATCAGTGGGGTGAACAGGTTGGTGTCGCTCGCGAAACTGTACGCGCGATAACCGTGATTGCCCTGCTCATGGGTGAAATCAGCGCTGAGCGTCCAGTTGTGATTGAACGCATGCTGCACCCCGCCGGTGATGTGAATCGCGTACGGCGTCCTGTAATTCGAGGCGACCAGATTGCCGGTCGCTCCGACGCCTCCTTGCAGGCAGCCCCCGCCGGCGAGCCTGTACAAACCGCTCGTGCCGGTCAGCGCGCACGATCCCGTGGCGACGTTGGTTGAATTCACGCCCTGGAACGCCGTCGCCCATCCATTCTGGGCCAGATCGTTGTAGTAGAGTCCAAATCCGGCGCGAAACACCGTGTTGCCGCTCTCTCCGGGAGAATAAGCGACGCCCAGTCGCGGTCCCCACTGCTTGCGGTAATCGTGCGGTACGGCCGGAGCAACCGGGATCTGAAGCGCCTGCAGCGTGATGAACGCCGGATTCAACGCCTGCCCGTGCCCGGAGCCGGTGAACAGGCCAAACGTCGTCTGCCAGCGCAGCCCGTAGTTCAGCGTGAGGTGCCGCGACGCCCGCCACGAATCCTGCGCATAGAGTCCCAGCCGCTGCACGCTTTGGGAGAAGCTGCCGTCGTTGGCCGGGGTAGTCGAGGCGCCCGCCGCATAATCAACCGGGAACTGGCCCAAATTCGTGACGTAATAAATCGGGTCCTGCGGGAACGAGTAAAGCGTCTCCTGATTTCCCGGGAACGCTCCGCTAAGCACCGGTTCATGAATGAAGTTCACGCCGAACTTAAACGAGTGATCGCCAGTGGCATGACTCACGTCGTAGCGAAACTGATATTTCTCCTGATTCCGCAACGAAGGGAACAGCGTGATCGGCGTGGCGAATTGGTTGTCGCCGAAAGTCTCGAAGCCAGAGACGGTCAGCGATGTCGAACTGAACGGGAACGCCAGCGCGAAGCCCAGCGTCGAGTTGCGCTTCTGCGTCAGGTGCAGTTCGCTGGCGCCGAACACAAACGTTCCCAGCCACCTGGAATTGAACCCATACGTGTTGCTGACCACCGTGTTCCAGTAATTGTTGTGCGTGGTCAATCCGGTCGAGGGCAGCGTGGCCTGCTGTACCAGGGCATTGCGGGTGAGATAGCTGTCTGCCGAGGTGCGCAGGAACCACTGCGACTTGGCCGATTGCGCCCAATCGAAACGCAGCGAGCCGATGTAGTCGCGGAACGGAATCGGAACATTTTGCGGGATTGTGATGGACGCGACGCCGGGAATCAGTCCGTCGCTGGCCAGTTGCGCCAGGGCATCGAACTGTGTCGTGCTGGCAGGGCTGTAGGCGATGCTGGCGTTCTCGCGCACGTATTCCAGAGAAGAAAAGAACCAGACCTTATTTTTCGCGATCGGCCCACCCAGCGTGCCAACATAATTTTGCCGGGAGAACGGCTGCTTCGGATTCGGCGCCGGATTCTCGATCGGAAACCGTGCGTTCAACTGCGAAGCGCGCTCATAGAATGCTCCGCTGCCGTGCCACTCGTTGGTCCCGCGCTTGGTGGTAATCACGACCGAACCCGCCGTGGTTCCTCCCGTGTCGGCGTCTTCATTGGCCGTGCGCACCGCAAACTCCTGAACCGCATCGGGAGAAAAATTCTGCAGGAAGCCGCCAATCCAATCGTCGGAATTGTCGCCGCCATCCACGGACAGATCATTGTTCAAACCCGAACTTCCGCCGGTGGAAACCGCCGTGATGCGGGCTTTCGTCGGGTCGGACGGTTCCACCGGCTCAGTTCCCGGCGCGAGATAAGCGATGTTGGCGAAACTCCGCGCCGCGAGCGGCAGGGTCTGTAAATCCTGGCTGCTCACCACTCCCTGATGCACCACGCTGACCAGGTCAATGGGCTGTGTGGTGATGGACGAAATGTTGCTCTGTACGCTGACCGTTTCCGCTGCCGCCGCAGGCTTGAGCGTGACGGTAACCTCGCGTACCGAACTGACGGCGATGGAAACCTCGGCCTGCGCCTGGGCGAAGCCTGCTGCTTCCACCGTCAGGCGGTACATCCCGGGGAGCAGATCGTCTACCCGAAACTCGCCGCGGTCCTCCGTCGTGGCCTCGCGCCGCAGCGAGGAATCGGCCGACCGCAGCGTGATCTTCGCCGACGGAATGCGCGCCCCGCTTAAGTCCTGCACTGCGCCGCGCAGCGAGCCCCGCGGGTTCTGCGCCAGAGAACTCACCGAATAAAGAGCGATGGTGGCCAGCAACAGAAAAGAAATGCGTTTGAATTGGGGAAGAAACAAGACTGTGCCCCTGCTGGCTCCGCTGATTACGCGGTTAGAGTGACCAACCCAAAAAGCGTACTGGCAGGACTTGAGCTACTACCAGCACTCGTAGCATGAGATATGGTCTCAGTTTGGGATCATCTGTGTGGCGGCGTCATCCTCTCCCGTATCCCAGCATTCGTGGAGCGGGGAGATCCCTTCGACTTCATCTCAGGGCAGGCTCTTCGCTCCGCCTGAAAACCGGCTCCGCTCAGCATGACGCCTGCGCAAAGACGGCCGCGTGCAAGACTTCGACGGCATTCTAATCCGCCCATCGCTGCGGCGTCCGATCCCAGCGATGTTTCTTGAGTTCCGCCAGCAGGCTCTGGTCCAGCGGTCCGGCATCGCTGGCGGCGAGATTTTGCCGCACGTGCTCCAGCTTCCTCATACCGATGATCGTGGTGCTGACGGTTGGCTCCGACAGGATGAACCGCAAAGCCATCTCAGGCAACGTCATGCCGGCCGGGACAACTTCCTTCAGGGCTTCGACGCGCGTGAGCGTCTTCGCCAGATTCTCCGGGCCGAAGTATCCGGCGCGCCAGTCGCCCTCGGGGAAGCGGGTCTCCAGAGTCATCTTGCCGCCGAGGCTGCCTTCGTCGAGCGGAACGCGCGCGATCACCCCGATATTCAGCTCCCGGCACACGGGAAAGAGTTCATCTTCCGGGGCCTGGTCGAAAATGTTGTAGATCACCTGCACCGCGTCCACCAGCCCGGTGCGCAGCGCCCGGATGCCGTTCGCCGGTTCCCAGCGGTTCAGGCTCAGCCCGAAAAAGCGAACCCAACCGTCGCGCTTCAGTTTCTCGACGGTCGAGCGGAATTCGGGCTCGTCGGCCCAGCCATCGTCCCAGACGTGGAACTGCAGCAGATCAATCGTCTCCACGCGCAGCTTCCGGCGGATCAGGTCGGCATGCTTGAACACATGCTCCGCCGAAAACACGTCGCTGTACTTGTATTCCCGCCGCGCCGGCCAGCGCAGGTTGCCCGGCGGAATCTTCGACGCCGCATAAAGCCGCTTGCCCGCATTGCGCGCCACGATCTCGCCCAGCAGCGCATCGCTCTTGCCCCCGCCGTAGGCCCAGGCCGTATCGAAAAAATTGCAGCCCTGGTCGGCCGCCAGTTGCAAGGCGGCTAGCGACTCCAGTTCGCTCGAGCCGCTCCAGCCGCTCATGCCCCACAGCCCGTGGGCGATGTCGCTGACTTCCCACCCGGTGCGTCCGAAGTTGCGGTATTTCATGTGCCGTCCTTTGCGCCCGCCCGGTTTTTCGATGGCTGCCATCGAAATTTTGTATGCCCCGGCAGGCCGGAAAAATGGTTCAATGGTCTTGGATCATACGAGGTGAAGGAGTGTCGCCCATGAAATCCGATTTTCCCTTTTCTCCGAATAAGACTGAGAAAGAAAACGAATTGACTGCGCCATCATCCCGTTTCGTAGACGAAAAGATTTCCGACGAAACTGGCACTGAGACCAAAGCCGACAGCGCACTGAAGCCGGCCGGCCTCAAAAATCCCTTCTGGAACTAGTTTCAACCGCGCCGGATCGTCGCCGTCTCCCTGATCTTACGAGTGACGGCGGAAACGCGACGATCGGCGTTCTTTTTTGCCTCCAAATCACCGCAGGATCGGCAGGCACAGGCACGGCCGCAGCATGAAATCCAGCCCCGCCATTTTCTCCAGCGCGGGATGCAACAGCGAATCACGGCAAGGCTCGAGCGTGATCACAAACGGCAACGATGCCTTGTCGAATCCCGGTTTCTGCAGCAAAGCGTCAATGTTCAGGTGGTGAGCCGCCAGAATTTCCGCCAGCCGCGCCACGATCCCGGGCTGATCCCGCACAAAAAACCTGAGATACCAGGGCGTCTCGAAATCCGGGCTGATCTCGGGCGTGGACAAGTTGCTTGGCACGCCGCGGCTGCCCCTCGCCGAGATTCCTTCCGCCACAAACATCAGGTCCGAAACTACGGCTACCGCGGTGGGATCGCCTCCCGCTCCTGCACCCAGGAACGCCATGTCGCCGCCATACTGGCCAGAGGTGAGCACCAGGTTGAGATTGCGTTGCACGCGTCCAAACGGCGAGTCGCGCGCCACCAGGCACGGGCCCACGTCGGCGAATAGCGTATCTGCCTTCAGGTCGGCGCGTGAAATCTGGCGCAGCGTGCAGCCCAGCTCCGCCGCGTAATCGAAATCCACCGAATCTACGGTGCGAATCGAGCGCGCCCGAATCGCCTCGGGCGCAACCCGCGTATGCAGCCCGGCCAGGGCGAGAATGGCTAGCTTGGCGCGGGCATCGCCGCCGTCCAGATCCTCCGATGCGTCGGCCTCGGCGTATCCGCGCGCCTGCGCTTCTTCGAGCGCTTCGCTGAACGGAATGCGCGCCGTTTCGATCCGGCTCAGAATGTAATTGCAGGTGCCGTTCAGGATTCCCGCAATGCCGTGCAATCGGTCGCCGCACAGTCCGGTGCGCAGCGCGGGCAGCACTGGAACTCCTCCCGCTACCGAAGCTCCAAATTCGAGCTGGCATCCTTTGCTGGCAGCCAGTTGCAGAAGTTCCGGCCCGCGCCGCGCGATGAGTTGCTTGTTGGCCGTGACCACCGACTTGCCCGCTTCGAGCGCGCCCCGCACGATCTGCTCGGCAGGGCTCAGCCCGCCGATCAGTTCGATCACAACGTTCACGTCGGAGTTCAGCACCGCCTGCACGTCGTCAGTCCAGTGGACGTCGCTCGGCACCCACGGCTGCTTCTTTCTCTCCACGTTGCGGTTGCAGATGTGGGTGAGCCGCAGCGAGTTGCTATCGCTTTCGCACAGGATTTTGGCCACGGCGCGGCCCACCGTCCCGAAACCGATCAAAGCGACGCGGCAGGCGGGCTCGCCAGTTTTTTCAGTGCTTTTCACCGTCTTGGACGAAGTCTTCGGCAATCCCCGGCCTCGTTGTGAAATAGACTTTTCTATCATACGTGTGCCCGGCGGCTCCGGTGAACCGCAGGCACCCTGCAGGCGGCGAAACGCGCCGCGTCCGCATCAAAGTTGGTAATATGTTGGATTCCTGCTGCGAGTCGAATCATGGCGGGACTAATGCGGACCATTTCTTTCCCAGCGCTTCTCCAGCCGGGCGCTCCAGTCCGCAACCACGCCGGCAGCAAGAGGAGAAGGAATGATTCGAAAGTTCGCGGCGGTTTCCGGCTTCATGGCCGTTCTGGCCGCGCTATTCATGATGCCGATTCTGGCGGCAGGCCAGGACTCCGGCTCTCAGCCAGCCCAGCCTCAGCCAGCCCAGCAGCCACAACAGCAGACGCCCGACAGCTCACAGTCGGGGCAGGAAGCTCCGGAAGAAAGCACATCCCGGAAGGTGAAGCCGCGCGATTACAAGAACTGGAACTTCAACGTGGGCGGCGGCGCCAGCCTTACCAACGGCACGACCAACACGTTTGTCCGCGGCGGTGGCGGCGTGGTGGCCGGCGGCGTAGCCCGCAACTACAGCAAATACTTCGGATTGCGCGCGGACTTTCAATGGGACAACCTGCCGCTGCGCAACTCCGCCCTGCAAATGGCGCAGGCGCCGGGCGCGACCAGCCAGGTGTATTCCGTGATGCTGGATCCGATCATCACGCTGCCGGTAGCAAAACTGTGGGATGTGTATATTGTGTTCGGACCGTCTTACTATCACCGCTCCGGCAAACTGAACTCTTCCACCGCGCTCCCGGGTTCGGCCTGCAACGGCTTCTTTACCTGGTGGGGAACCTGTTATGCCGGGAGTCTGCCCTTGAACAAGAATTTTCTCTCGGAAAGCCAGAATGAATTCGGCGAGAACTTCGGCTTCGGAGCGGCCCGCAAGATTCGTCCGAATCTTGAAATTTACGCCGAGTTTCGCTACCTGCACGGCAAACGGCACGGCCTGACCACCGACCTGCGTCCCATCACCGTAGGCCTGCGCTGGTGAGAGATTTCAGATTGGAGATTTCAGATCTTCGTAGGCGTCATCCTGAGCGGAGCCGGTTTTCAGGCGGAGCGAAGGATCTCGGTCTTTACTAGGTCATCCTCACGCGAGATCCCTCGCCCCGCTGGTGAAAGCGCGGTGCTTCGGGATGACCCCTTCCGACACAGGCAAGCTTCAAGCGAACCAAATCTGAAATCTGCAAGCTGCAATCCCACTTCTGCTCACTCCGGATTCGTGCGATAACTCCAGAAATCCCCGCTTAACTTCTGCAACTGCACCAACGAAGCAGCCTGCACCGGCTGAGCGGTGGCCTGGCTGGCATTGGCTTCCCGCACCGCTGCTTCCACCAGGGGATGCGCCGGCGCCAGCGAGCAGGCCGGATCGGTCACGTTGGCGTCGCCGGCGAGCAGGAACGCCTGGCAGCGGCAGCCGCCGAAATCCTCGGTGCGGCGTTCGCAACTGCGGCAGGGCTCCGGCATCCAGTCTTCTCCGCGAAAGCGGCGGAACGAAGGCGACTCCTGCCATATCCATTCCAGCGGTTTTTCTCGGACGTTCTCAAACGACATTCCCGGCAGCACTTCCGCGGCATGGCAGGGAAGAACTTTGCCGGCAGGGTTGACCAGCATCAGTTTCCGTCCCCATCCTCCCATGCAGGCTTTCGGATACTTCGCGTAGTAATCGGGCACGACCGAATCCAGGCGGATTCGTCCGGCCCAGCGTTTCTCGGCGTCGGCCACGATGGCAACTGCTTTCTCAAGCTGAGCATGCGTCGGCATCAGTGCGGCGCGGTTGGCCAGCGCCCAGCCGTAGTACTGCGTGTGGGCGATTTCGACCCGCTCCGGGTTCAGCTGCTCGATGAAGGCAATCATTTCTTCGAGGTGGTCAAGATTCTGCCGGTGCACGACCAGGTTTACGGTGAACGCGAGCTTGTGCCGCTTGATGGCGCGCGCGAGTTCGATCTTGTGCGCATGTGCCTTCGCCCCGGCAATCCAGTTGGCGGAATCTTCCCGCGAATCCTGAAAGCTGATCTGGATGTGATCGAGCCCGGCGCCGACGAGCCCTTGCAGCCGATCTTCATGGAGCCCGATGCCCGAGGTGATGAGATTCGTGTAAAGTCCCGCCGCGCGCGCCGCCGCAACTAGCTCACTGAGATCGGTGCGGGCCAGCGGCTCGCCGCCGGTGAAGTGCGCATGCAGCATGCCCAGCTTGCCGGATTGCTGGAACACGCTGGTCCACTCGCCGGTGGAGAGCTCCGACTGCGTTCCCGCAAGCTGCATGGGATTCGAGCAATAGACGCAGTGCAGCGGGCAACGATGGGTGATTTCGGCGATGAGGGCGAGAGGCGCGAAAGGCATTGGGTAATTTTGTAATTGAGTAATTGGGCAATTTAGTAATTGCAGCTCTCGCCGCTATCCGGTCAATTGCCCAATTACTAAATTGCTCAATTACTCAATGTCCTAATAGTCCACGATCCGTTTCCGCTGCAACTGCTCGAGAAAGATGCCGATATCCTCGCGAATCTTCGCCGGATCGGCCGTGCCGAACTGCTTCAGCAATTCCGCGATGATCTCGCCGAAGGTGCGCTGGCCGTCGCAGCGTTCAAGCACCTGCTGTCCGGTGCCCTGCAGCTTGATCGCGCCTTCTGGAAACAGGATCATGCGTTCTTGCTCGGTGCCGCCCCAGCGGCATCCGGCGGCCAGGCGGGGCTGGCTGGAATCTGTCGGAGCTGCCATCGCTAGGTTCCCTCGATTCGCAACGCGCCCGGCGGCGGCCAGCCCGGCTGCACGTAGGCGAAATACAGCGCGTCGAGTTGCGCCCACAGAATGTCGCACTTGTCGCGCAACGCCTGAATGGCCAGTTCCTGCTCGGCCCGCGTTTTCGCGTTCTCGTACACGTAGGCCGTGGCGAACTTGGAATCCTCCGGAGCCTGGTACATGCGCGCTTCAAAATAGTCCAACCCGCCGGCCAGCCACGGATAATGCTGCCGCAGCTTTTCCACGCGCAACGAGATCAGCTCCGGGGAAAATAGCTCGGTCAGCGACGAGGCCACGGCTTCCAGCAGACTGCGGCTGCGCACGATGTTCAGATATTCATTCACTGCAAAACGCGTAGCGGGAAGAATCCCCGTACCGGCGCGAACCTGATCGGCGCTGAGGCCGGTGGCTTCGGCCAGCTTCAGCCAGCGCTTGATGCCGCCTTCGCTGGTCGCGTCGCCGTCGTGATCCACCACGCGCTTGCGCCAGGCGCGGCGAAAGACCGGATCGGGCCCGCGCGAAAGAATGATCGAATCTTTGATCGGGATGATGCTCTGGTAGTAGTAGCGGTTCAGGGCCCAGGCCTGCAGTTGTCCGCGGCTGAGGCGGCCTTCGTGCATCATCAGGTGGAAGGGATGCTTATGGTGATAGCGCTCTTCGCCCACGGCACGCAGATGAGCGCGCAGCTCATCGAACGAAAGCAGAGCCCCCGAGTTTGTCACGCCCGGCCCTAGATCTCGAACTGCCATCCATCCTCCGCAATTTCCCAGCCCGCGTCGCGCACCTGGCGATATTCGGGCCCAGCCTTGTTCAGCATGGGGTTGGTGTTGTTGATGTGCAGATAGATTTTACGTGGACGGCGTAGCTGCGCCAACCGGACCAGGCTGCCGTCGGGGGCCGAGACCGGGATGTGTCCCATGTCGTATGCCGTTTGCCCGCTGCCCTGAATGCTGATCAGTTCTTCCGCGGTCCAGAACGTGCCGTCGAAGAGTACGACGTCGCAAGACTCCAGATGCTTCAGCATCAGCGCATCGAGTCGCTGCACGGCCGGCATGCATGCGAGACGCGATCCCGAGGGCGACTCGATGATAAGGCCGAGCGACGCCTCCAGAGGATTGAGTTGGGAGCGCCGGGGCGGCGAAACATACGCGGGAAAATGAGTGCCAAACGGTAGCGAGCGGCAGCGCAAGCCGGAATCTTCGCCTGCGGGACTGAGCAACGGGAACTGGGCCCCGGGCAGGATTTCGATCCACGCCACCTGATCGGGAACCCGCTGCAACATGGCGAACATGGAGTTGTCTTTGGTCAAAATGCGGCGAACGGATTTGGTGGCATACACGCGCAGCGGCTGCAATTCGCGCAGCAGAAGAAGTCCCAGCACATGGTCAATGTCGGCGTTGGCCAGAACCGCGCCGGCGATGGGCGAATGGCGGGCGCCTTTTCCGCTTTCATTCGCACGCGGGTGCAGTTCCGGCGTGGCTTCGATCTGCACACGCAAGTCAGGGGAAGCTCCCAGCAGGAACCAGGAGCGCGAATCGGCGCTGACGGCCACTTGAGTCTGCGTGCGGGCTTTGCCGTGGAAGGTTCCGGCGCGCAGCGCACGGCAGTTCGGGCACGCGCAGTTCCACTGGGGAAATCCCCCGCCAGCCGCCGAGCCGAGAATCTTCACCAGCATTTCACGAGTTTAGCAGCGAAGAAGCCTGCTTCCACAGTCGGGCAGATCGCTCCGCCAAGTGCCCAGGGCGGCGATTTCCAGCGCCGCTGAGCGGCTTGGATACGATGAGTCGAGTCCCAGGTCGAGGCAAAAATTCGTGGCTGTACGGACCAGCTAAATCGATTTACCTTTCGGATTTAAGTGCATTATTATCATTAAGTTAGAAGGAATTTTATCCACAGATTCCGAGGCCTGCAAATGTACCGGTTCCTGCAAGTGTATCGCCCTCAGGGGCTTGCAGGGAGGTGCACGATTTTCAAGGCACGGGCGCAGGCCAAAATACGGTCCCAACCCTAACCCTGGCCGACGGAAGCGGCGCAGCGAAGCGGGTCAAAGTCCCAAAGCTGGAGATCGGCGGAGGTGCACTCGATGCCGACCTCGCCCTGCATCTCGGTTCCCGGCTTACCCAGCCAGACCACGCGGAATTGCGCGCTGGCATTCCGGTAACGCAGGTCAAGGACGTCGCCAGGTTTCAGTTGCACATTCACGCCCTGCAGCGTGGCCCCGCGGCCGCTGATGGTGCGCAGGCTGGCCGGCTCGGTGAAGGGGCGGGAATTGGCGTCCATGCCCCAGATGTGCACGGGAAGTTCAACAAACACGCGCGGCTGCCGGCGACGATCCATGAGATACCCCTCTAGGCTGGACGTTGCGGCGATGGTATGGGAGGGGCAAAGAGAAACACAGGTAACCGGAGTCACTGGACGGAAGTTCCGGAAGTAAGCGCCGCTGATCTCCGGAATGAGGAGAAATCTGAAAAGCTGACCTCAGCGGCTGAAGCCTACCCTGAGGACAGGCCGTTATCGCAGCGCTGAAGGCTGCGCCACCCAAATACGGACCTTCCTGCAGCCGCTAATTCATGTCGCGGAGCGAGCAGGCGCCCGGGCCGCGGGCATCGCCGCAGGATCCGCAGGGACCGGCCGGCGCTGCCGAAGGCGATGATCCTTTTGCCGAGACGGCGAACACGGAGAGCTGCGGTTCCAGTTTCCTGGTGTGACACTTTGGGCATTCGGCCTTGTCCTTGCCGTAGACCAGCGCTTCAAAGCGGTGGTCGCATTCCTTGCAGATGTATTCGAAGATGGGCATGGTTAGTCCTGAGTCGCGAGTCCCGAGCAGTGAGCGATGAGCAGTGAGCGGTGAGCAAACCCGGTAGGTTCGATGCTTCCGGTTCAAAGCTCATTGCTCATTGCTCACCGCTCATCGCTCGCTGCTCCATTAGAATCAATTTGTGGGAAGTTCGCAAATCACAAATTCTGCGGCTGCGGCTGTGGCTCGGTGGGACGGGCGCGCGCCGTTCCGTCCGCATCGCTGGCTGCGTGGCGGGCATGTGCAGACGATTGCCAGCTTCCTTTTGCCGCGGAAGATTCAACTGCCGCCGGCGGAAGAGAGGCTGGTGGAAGTGGCTGATGGAGTCAAGGTGCGCTGCTGGTGCCGCTGGCAGGAGGGCGACCGCAGGAAACCGCTGACCGTGATCGTGGTGCACGGGCTGGAGGGGTCCACGGAGTCGCAGTACATGGTTGGAGTGGCGCGGCATGCGCTGGCGGAGGGCATGAACGTCGTGCTGATGAATCAGCGCAACTGCGGCGGCATGGATTACTACGCGCCGACTCTGTACAACTCAAGTCTTTCGACGGATGTGGCCGCGGTGGCGCGGCACGTGGTCGAGAACGACGGGGTGTCGCGCTTTGCGCTGGCCGGCTTCTCGATGGGCGGGAACCTGGTGCTGAAGCTGGCGGGAGAGTGGGGCAGCGCCGGGCCGGCGGAGTTTCGGGCGGTGGCCGCGGTGTGTCCGGCGATGGATCTGGCGGCGTCGGCCGACGCGCTGCATGAGCCGGCCAACCGGATTTACGAATACTACTTTCTGATGCAGCTGTTCCGGCGGCTGCGCACGAAGGCGAAGTTTTTTCCGGGAAAGTTCGAGGTTGGGCGGTTTCGGGGAGTTTCGAGTCTGCGAATGTTCGACGACCGCGTGACCGCATACTACTGCGGGTTTACTGGAGCGGACGATTATTACGCACGAGCTTCGGCGGCCAGCGTGGTGGACCGGATTGCCGTCCCGGCGTTGATTATTCACGCAGCAAATGATCCGTTCATTCGACTGCCGGCGGCGGCGCTGGCGCGCGTGCAGGCGAATGCCAACATCACCTACGTGGAGACCGAGGACGGCGGGCACTGCGCGTTTCTCGGCGAGTCCGACGGCGCCGGCGATGACGGGCGGTGGGCGGAGAAGGAAGTGGTGGAGTTTGTGGGAAGGTTCGGGTGAGACGTGGTGCCGCAGGGCCTCTTGCGCCATCTGCGGCATTGTCCCGCAGGGACATCCGAAAGTAGCCCGGCGTTTCGACGCCGGGTAAAGTGTCTGGGGTTTCAGTCGTGCCTCCGGCACGAGCTGCAATCCATTGCCGCAACCCGCCAGTGAACTGGCGGGCTACTATCAGTGGTACCTCCGAGACTGATAGTCATGCATCCAACCCTTGGCGTGGGTGCGAATGTACGCCAGCGCCAGCATGGCGAGAAAAATCACCAGCAGGCCGAGTGATGCAGCGCGAATTCCCTGGGCGCGCTTGGCAAGGATCGAGAAGCGGCCGTAGACGAATTCGATGTGCACCCAATACACCAGCAGCGATGCCTGGCCAAGTTGGATGAGCGGGCTGAATCCCCGCAGCGGCCGCGGCCATTTTCCGATCACCCAGCTTCCGATCATCTGTTTTTCGATCACCCAGCGGCACCAGGCGTAGCTGGCTGTCAGGATCAGCAGCAACATTCCCAGGCGGATCAGAAAGAAGTTGGGGCTGGTGTGCCAGAAATCGTAAACGGGATAGAGCTGGCGCGGCTGGGCGTCGAGAAGGCGGGCCAGTTCGACGAGCACGATGCCGGCGCCGCCGAGCGACAGAAAGATCGCAGCCTCGCGAGACTTTGCCCACGCGCTTTGCAGGATGAATCCGACGGCGAGACCGGCGAAGGCGAACGCGGTCCAGGGAAAGATCGGGAAGAGCCAGGGCTGCGGCGTGCCAAGGTTGTGCACTCCGTTGATGTAGGACTCGAGCGGCCAGGGGAGAAAGCGGGGGCGCCAGGTGGTCCAGAGCAGAGGGGTGAGCAGGGCGATGGCAAACATCACGGCGAGGGCGAGAAGGATGGATGCCTTGGTTGCGCCGTCGAGGAAAGCGGGTTCCTCGCTCCGCTCGGAATGACAAACTTTATTGGCGATGGAGGCGCTTCGCTCGGAATGCCAGTTTTTCATGGTGAAAAAAAGGCTGGCCAGCCAGCAGACCAGAGCCATCAGCATCATGGAGAGGCCGATGGTGTTGAGGACGTCCACGCGGAGCAGATCCGATTTCGGCGCCCAGCCCCAGGCGATCAGGTACTCCTGCAGGCGGAAGAGCAGGCCGAAGGCGAAGATTTCCGCGCCACGGCGCAGCGTGGTGCGGGCGATTCGAGCGGGCGGAAGATTCTTCTGGCGCAGTTTTTCGGTGACCAGCGCGAAGGAGATGCCGGCGAGAAATAGAAAGAGCGGCGCCGGGAACGTGCCGCCGAGTTGCGAGTACATCAGGAAGCGGCTCCGGCGTGCCGCGCCGCCGAGCCAGGAATCGTAGCAGTGCGTCTGGAACATCAGCAGGCAGGCCAGGCCGCGCATCCAGTCAATGTAAGTGAGGCGGGATTTCGGCGCGGCGGGTGCGGGCATGAGGGACGCGGAACCGGGGCAGGGGAAGTATACGGCAGGGTCAGGGGGTCAGGGACCAGCAACCTGGGCGACGGCCGCAAAGGCGCGGACCACGAACTACCCGTCCCGATCACTCACTCTGTCCTCAGACCCCTGATCCCGGACCCCGGATCTTCGGGTTTGGTGGCAATAACGGCGGGTTCGACCGTGGTTTCACCGGCAGACTTCCGGCGATGCCGTGGAATCAGCCAATATTCGCCCGCTCTTGTTAACTTTCCGTCTACCGTACAACCTTATGCACCACTTGCCTGATCGAACAGACACAAGGCATTGTAAAATCTACCGATACCTTGATCTGCCCGGAGAGCCTATGCGAATCGTGAAGTCCATCGCTGTCGTGATTTTTGCCGGTATTCTCCTTTCCAGCCTGAGCTTTGCGGCCACGCAGGACCGACTCAGCGGTCCGGTCAGCAGCGATCAAATGGTTCCTCTCCGGGGCAACATGCACGGCCTGGCCCGGCCCGAGTTCGATCTGGGCCGCGTGGACGGCGGCAGGATGATGTATGGCGTTACGCTGGCGTTCCGGCCATCGGCCGCCCAGCAGAAAGACATGGATTCCCTGATTGCCGAGCTGGGAAACCCCTCTTCGCCGAATTATCACAAGTACCTGACGCCGAAACAGTTCGGCAAAAAATTCGGGCTGAGCCAGAATGATCTTGACAAGATCACCGCCTGGCTGCAGGCGCAGGGTTTTCAGAACCTGGCGATCGCCAACAGCCGGAACGAGATTTCCTTTGACGGCACGGTGGAACAAGTCGAGGCGGCATTTCGCACCGAGATTCACGCCTATGCGGTGGAGGGTGAAGTTCACATTGCTAATGCGACGGAGCCGTCCGTGCCGGCGGCACTGGCGGGGTCGGCGCTGGCCGTTGGCCATCTCCACGACTTCCGCCCCAAGCCGAGACTCCGGATTGAGCCGCATTTCACTTCGGCCCAGACGGGGAACCACTTCCTGACGCCGGGCGATTTTGCCACCATTTACGATCTGCAGGGTCTGTACACAGCGGGATCTGACGGCACCGGGCAGACGATTGCGGTCGTAGGCCAGACCGCCATCGTCACCAGCGATCTGGACCACTTCCGCTCTGCGGCGGGATTGGCGACGAAACAGCCGACACAGACCCTGGTGCCTAACAGCGGGACTTCCACGGTGTTCAATGGCGATCTTGGTGAGACGGATCTCGACCTGGAATGGTCGGGCGGGGTGGCCAAGAATGCCACGATCATGTACATATATGTCGGCAACAGCGCCACCTACAACGTGTGGGATTCGCTCAACTATGCGGTGCAAAACAACGTTGCGCCCTTTATCAGCACCAGCTACGGCTTTTGCGAAGCCGGACTCGGATTGAGCGCGACGCAACAGATTCAAGGATGGGCGCAGCAGGGCCAGATGCAGGGGCAGACGATTGTAGCCGCGTCGGGCGATTCCGGGGCCGCTGACTGCGAACCCAACGGAAGCACCGTTGCGACGACAGGCTTGGCGGTGGACGTTCCCGCATCCATCCCCGAAGTGACGGGCATGGGTGGGAACGAATTCTTCGGTGATCCGGCCAGCCTGACGACGACTGCGGACTGGACCGGAGCTTCGGGGACGGACACGATCTCCTCGGCGATCCAATACATTTCGGAAGAGGTTTGGAACGATACCTTGGCGGCCGGGATCCTCTCTGCTTCCGGCGGTGGGGCCAGCACGTTTTTCAGCAAACCGACATGGCAGACAGGAACGGGGGTAACCGGCACCCAACGCGAAGTGCCGGATCTTTCACTGAGCGCCTCGCCGGATCATGACGGCTACCTGTTCTGCACCAGCGACAAGGGGGCGGTTACCTGCACCAGCGGATTCCGCAACAGCACGGGCGGCCTGGCGGTAGTGGGCGGGACCTCGGCGGCGGCGCCCACTTTCGCGGCAATCCTGGCGCTGCTCAACCAGTACTTTGGCAATACACCCCCGACCGGGCTCGCGCCGGTCAATCCCGTGCTCTACAAGTTGGCCGCGAATAACCCGGCGGCGTTTCATGACGTGACGGCGGGTGACAACAAGGTGCCGTGTACCAACCCAAGTCCCAACTGCCCCACTTCAGGAACCCTGCAGTTCGGATACGCGGCCGGGCCGGGCTACGATCAAGCCACGGGTCTGGGCTCGGTGGATGGTTTCGTCCTGGCGCAGGCCTGGGCGGCGACGCTGCCGGGATTCTCGGCGACGGCGACCGCGGCGAGTCCGGCCAGCGTGGCGGCAGGCGGCAGCGCCAACAGCACGATCACGATCACTCCACAGAACGGGTTCACGGGTTCAGTCAACCTCAGCTGCCCGAGTGCTCCGGCAGGAATCACGTGCGCCTTCGCCACGAATCCGGTACCGGGGGGCAGCGGCACCAGCATATTGACGATTCAGACCGCGCCCGACATGGCCACGGGAATGAGTAGCGTGACTGTGCAGGGGGCGTCGGGTGGAATCCCGAAAACGGCTACGGTCAGCCTGAACGTGACGGCGACGACGGAGACGTTCTCCCTGACCTCAAGCTTGTCCGGCGGAACGCTGCCGGTGACTCAGGGGTCGCAAGGGACAGTCAATCTGACGGTCACCAGCACGACCGGGTTTGTCGCGAACGGGCAGACCGCGGCGCCGGTACTGTACACATGCAGCGACCCGGCGTCGGAATCCACCTGCTTGGGACCACAGGGCGCCACGACGGCGACCTCGGTCAGCTTCACGCTTACGACCACGGCGCCGAGCGCCGCGCTGCACCGGCCGTTTGAGCGCGGTTCGCGAATCTTTTATGCCGCGCTGCTGCCGGGGCTGCTGGGGATCGTGCTGACGTTTGGCGCGAAGCGCTCCGGGCGCGGTGTGCGCTTGCTGGGGCTGGTTATGGTGCTGGGATTCTCGACGATGTGGCTGGGATCGTGCGGCGGCAGCAGCGGCAGCGGCAACCACAATCCGGGAACGCCCAAGGGCCCCTACACGATCAACATCACTGCGAAAACGACCGGAGCAAACCCGGTTAGCGCTGGCCCATTGACGTTCACCTTGAGCGTGCAGTAGGTTCGGCCTTCGACAAAACCAGGGCGCTCCGCTTCGGCGGAGCGCTTTTTTTGTGCCTCGATCCAAGTACCTCAGGGGCTGAAGCCCTTGCTGAAAAGAAAGGCATTATCGCAGCGCTGAAAGCGCTGTGCCACCCAAAACCGAGTTTCTTAAAAAACGGTAAGGCCGTTATCGTCCGAGGCCCTGGGTGGCATCGTTCAAGCGATGCCTTGATACGAACCGCTGCTCCTCAACTGCACGACGACCGAATTGCAGGGCTATTGCCTCCTGCTTTGTTTTTCCCGCCCCATCTGCGAAACTGGCCACTGGCCACTGATTACTGTCCACTGCCCATGGGCCGCATCCACGTTCTATCCGAGCAAGTTGCCAACAAGATCGCCGCCGGCGAGGTGGTGGAGCGGCCTGCCTCGGTGGTGAAAGAGATGCTGGAGAACTCGCTTGACGCCGGGGCGACGCGGATCAAGATCAGCGTGGAGGCGGGCGGGAAGAAGCTGATCCAGATTACCGACAACGGATGCGGCATGGTGCGCGACGACGCCATGCTGGCCTTTGAGCGGCACGCGACCTCGAAGATCAAGGGCGCCGAAGACCTGCTGAGCGTGGCCACGCTGGGGTTTCGCGGCGAGGCGCTGCCTTCGATCGCATCGGTCGCACGGCTGCGGATGGAGACACGGGCGGCCGAGGAAGATGCGGGGACGGTGATCGAGATCAACGGCGGGAAGATTGCGCGGGTGGAAGAAGCTGGGCTTCCGCAGGGGACTTCGATCACGGTGCGGGATCTGTTCTTCAATACTCCGGCGCGGAAGAAATTTCTGAAGGCGGAATCTACGGAGTTGGCGCACATCGCGTCGCTGGTGACGCATTATGCGCTGGCGCATCCCGACAAACACTTTGAGTTGCATGCGGCGGCGAACGCCATGCTGGTGGCGCCTCCGGTGGCGGGGTACAGCGAGCGGGTGTACCAGGTGTTTGGGAAGGAGACGCTGGATCAGCTGATTCCGGTGGCGGCGCGGCAGGCGCTGGAGCATGTGGGGTTGCCCCAGCCTCCGCCGTGGCGGCGGAAGGAAATCGAGAACGACGGCGACGAGGTCTCAGCCGCAACTCCCGGGGAGATGCGGCTGCACGGGTTCGTTTCCAAGCCGGAGATTCAGAAGCTGAACCGCAATTCGATTTTTGTGTTCGTGAACGGGCGGCTGATTCGCGACCGACTGGTGCAGCATGCGCTGACCGAGGCGTACCGGAACATCACTCCGCCGAGCGTGTATCCGGTGGTGCTGCTGTTTCTGGAGTTGCCGGCGGGCGAGGTGGATGTGAATGTGCATCCGTCGAAGACCGAGGTACGCTTCCGGCAGCAGACGGTGATGCACGATTTTGTGCGGGACACGGTGCGGGCGGCGCTGATGAAGGCGCGTCCGGTGCCGCAGTTCGTGACCGAGATGCGGGCGCACGCGACCGCGAGCACTTCGCTGACGCCGGGGGCGGATTGGCAGCCGTCGCCGGGGGGAGATTCAAAATCCCCACTTCTGCCAACGGCGGGCAGAAGTGGGGCACCCGGGGATGTTGCGGGCGGAGGATTTGCGTTGCAGGCGCCCGTGCCTCCTCCGATCTCGGCGCGGTTTCAGTTTGAGGGTGGAATTGCGGTCGAAGCCAATGCGGCGATTCCGGTGGCGCGGGGGCTCGAGAATCTTCCGATTGCTGGAAGCCGGGATGTGGTTCCGGGCGACAATTGTGCTCCGGCGCTGGACGTGGGCGAAGAGGAGCCGACGTTGTCGTCGCTCGGCACGCTGAAGCCGCTGGGGCAGATTCGGAATTCGTTCATCCTGGCGGTGAATGAGGATGGCCTTTGGATCGTTGACCAGCATGTGGCGCACGAGCGCGTGCTGTTTGAGCGCGTGCTGAAGCAGCGGGCGGCGCAGAAAGTCGAGAGCCAGCGTCTGCTGATGCCGATCGTGCTGGAACTGACTCCGGCGCAGCTGGCGGTGTTTTCCGAAATTTCGGACGAACTGCAACGGAATGGCTTTGAGGCGGAGCCGTTCGGAGCGCGCAGCGTGGCGGTGAAAGTGGCTCCGGCGGGGGTGGAGGCGGCGGCCGTTGAGCATCTGTTGCATGAACTGCTCGATCAGTTCGCACGCGAAGAACAGGCGTTGAATCTGGAGAAGATTCGGGCGCGGATTGCAGCCTCGATCGCGTGCCACGCGGCCATCAAAGTCAACATGCCGCTGGAACAGAACAAAATGGAATGGCTGCTCGGGGAGTTGGCGAAAACGGATCATCCGATGGCGTGCCCGCATGGCAGGCCAGTGGTGCTGCGGTATTCTGTGAAGGATATTCAGAAGGCGTTTAAGAGAATTTAGCCATGAGCAATGAGCAGTGAGCAGTGAGCCGGGCGTGATTTTGCTCATTGCTCATTATTCATCGCTCACTGCTCATGGCCTGCGGCGTTTATGACTGATCTCGAACTCCAGCAACTGCGGCGCGAGAAATGGCGGCTGGGTGGCAAAGCCATCCGGACGATGGAGCAGGCGCGCGCGTTTCTGGAGGAAGTGGGGTTTTGCCTGATGTATCCGCAGCGGCCGGCGCTGCTTGTGCCGACGTTTATTGGCGCATTTGTGGGGTCGGACGACCGGCTGCCGGAGTGGCAGCATGCGTTCAAGGATCCGCGAGCGGCAGAGGCAACCGAACTGATGGTGCGGCTGCTGCGCGAGCGGGCGGCGTTTGAGGCCAATCTGTTTGCGGAGAACAACGGGTTTCTGGTGGCGGCGTCGGTGTTTCCGTATTTTTATGCGCTGATGGGCGAGCGCAATCCGAAGCTAGCGCCGAAGGCGGGTTCGCGGTCGGCTTATTCGGCGCTGGCCTGCGACGCGTTTGCGCTGATCCAGCGCAACGGGCCGATTTCAAAACAGAAGATGCAGGAAGTGCTGGGCGGCAGCGTGTCGTTTGCGGCGCTCGACAGCGCGCTGGGCGAGTTGTGGTCGAAGCTGCGCATCACGCGGGTGGATTATAAGGCGAGCGAGGGTTCGGTATGGGATTTGCTGTATCGCTGGGCTCCGGAGGCGGTGAAGGAAGGCGTGGGATTGTCGGTGCCGGAGGCGCTGACGGCTCTGCTGTCGAAGTATCTGGACTGCGTGATTGCGGTGGAGCAGGCGGATCTGGAGACGTTCTTCGGGAACTTTGTGGCGCGGTCGAAGGTGAGGGACGCGGTGAATGCGCTGCTGGCCGCGCGGGAATTGAGCTTTGTGCACGTGGGCGGGCGATCCATGCTGCAGATTACGCCGGAGAAGGTGGCGGTGGCGCCGGTTCCGCGCAGCGCGGCGCGATGAGTCCGGCTCGGCGGAGGCGATGGATTGGTGCGGGGATTTTCTTCGAGGGCGAGGAGTTTTTTTGACCTAGGGCGAGCACGTTGCTGGCCAGCGCTATCGTCTCACCGCACGTGGAAGCGGCGACACTGACAACGGCGAATCCGAGACACTGAGTCACATTGGAGAGAAGGCTGACCTGTACGTCAGCGCTAGAGACATCGCTACAAGTACAAAACGCGACAACTTAGATCTCATCGCTAGTGTCGGGCAGTTCGAGGCTCTCAGCGATTCTAATGCAGAAAACGCCGGAGAGCCCAGCGCGTAGTTAGAACTCAATGTGGGCGCGGAAGGCGGGGACTAGCACCGGGCCGCGGTCGCGGTTGTAGCCGGGGTTATTGACGTGCTGCACGCCGGGGGCGAGATAGATGCCCCGCCAGAGGTGCAGGGTGTAGTAGGACTCGAGGATATTCTCGCGGCCATAGTTCAGATGGCCGTCGCCCAGCAAAAAGCCGAGGCCGCCCGCGGCGAGATACGTCTGGTGATCCTTTTTGATGGCGTTGCTGACGAAGGCGATGCCGGCACGATCCTGCTTGCGGTGCCACCACGCG
This sequence comes from Terriglobales bacterium, assembly GCA_037442635.1. Taxonomy (GTDB): domain Bacteria; phylum Acidobacteriota; class Terriglobia; order Terriglobales; family Acidobacteriaceae; genus Sulfotelmatobacter. The sequence continues at coordinate 186,973 of JBBIPV010000009.1, forward strand.
CCGCTCGCGCCCAGGCCCTCGGCGAAGGTCTGATCCACTTCCGTGTAGGCGAAAGATTCGGTCCGGCCGTCGTCCCAGCCGAAGCGGGCGAAAGCGGTCAGGTAGTGCGTGAGACTTTGTTCGACGTTGATGCCGAAGCCGTATTTGCGCGTGATGTGCCAGGGATGGTCGGTGATGTCGGGCGTTGTCCCTGTTTTTTCCGCTTTGAGGGTCTGATCGCGGTACACACCCATGTTGGCGGCGTTGGTGTAAGCCAGAAGACGGACCACGCCCGGCTTGTTGGGAATGATTCCGCGGCGCAGTTCGTACTCGAAGTTTTCGGCGTGTACCTGCCATGGTTTCCAGACCAGGTCAATGCCGTTGGCTATCTTGGGCATAAGCCCTTCAGCGAAACGGAATCCCCAGTTGCGGTCTTCGTAATCGGCGGTGAAGCCGACGGTGTAACCGCGGGTGTCGGCGGCATAGTCCCAGGCGCCGTTGTTGTCAATGGTCCAGTTGGAGAACTGGAAATGAGTGTCGGAACCGACGGAGTTGATATCGAGGAAGTCAGGCATGCTGAACTTGCCGAAGCGAATTTCGAGACGGCGGCGCGGGAGTTCGTCAAAGAGAGAGAACGCGGTGCGCTGGTTTTCGATTCTGTCGTTGCTGAGCGCGAAGACTTTGTGGATCAAGCCGCGGCCTAGGTAGGGCGCCTGGCTGAGCAGCGGGTTGCGGACGATGTCGAGATCAGTATCACCAGCGAGGCCCAGACCGGTGCTGAGGGCGGCGCCGCCGGCTTCCTCGACGTCTACCAGGACTTCGGTTGAGCTGTTGAGGCGCACTCCCGTGTACAGCGTCATCACGCGGGAAGTGGCCTTGTCATAGTGCACACCCAGGCTGTGCGCGCCGCTGTAGAGGGCATGAAATTCAGGGTGCGTCTGAAAGATGAAGTTGGCCTGGCCGGAGAGCCAGAAGCGCGTGTTCTTGAAATGGGGGAGCATGGACTGCGTGCTGTCGTCCGGGGGCGGGTCACCAGGATCGGCGGGGGCGGCGGGTGCGCTGGGGGGCGGCTGCGCGGGAGCCTGCGGACCGGACTGCTGCGCGCATGCGGGGATAGCCAGGGCAAGGGCGAAGGCCAGCCCGCGGGCGGGGCTGGCGCCGAGAAGGCGCTCCGCTATATTGAAAATGAATTTCAATTTCAACTTCATGCCCCCACGCTAATCGGGTGTCCGGCGATGCTCTGTGCCCTGAAGCACGGTTCGGCGTGACCTCAATCACGCCCCAGCGGCTACGGAGTTCTAAGTTAACGATAGTATACACAAGCAAGTTAACTATAGTTAACTCAACCCGTCGCTTCGCCGTCGGACTGTCCAAGCCTAAGCAGGATCGGTTAAAGGAATGTTACAGAACCACACCTTGCCGAGTCTGGCGTCGTTGTCCGCTGTCATCAAGATTAAAAAGTGACATCTGCGTCCGTTTTCTTATATCATACCCCCCTAGGGTATTCGTCAAGAGGAAAATGCAGCCCGGGTGGGGGATGTTATGAAGGATAAGCTTGCGGAAATCTCGAAAGAGAAGCAGAAGCTTTTTTCCAGGATCAAGCGGCTGGGCGGGCAAATCTCGGCGGTAGAGCGTGCGGTGACGGACGGGGATGAATGTGCCGACATCCTCATGTTGCTGGCGGCGATCCGCGGCGGAGTGAACAGCCTGATGGCGGAGATTCTGGAGGATCACATCCGGCTGCACATTACGCATCCGGAGCGCGGGCCGGGATCGCCGGAAGAGCTTACCGAGGATTTGATTTCCTTGGTGCGAGCTTATTTGAAGTGACGGTGTTAGGGGCGCGCGCTTTCACTATGCGGGCCACGCAGGCAGGGGCGCCCGACGCCACAAATGAAAAAGGACAGTCCGGAGCCCCCGAGACTGTCCCTCAATCCCTCCCGGTTAGAAGGGCAACTGATAGGTACACGGTACCGCCCGGACATTGCAAAGGGATTGCAGATTGGTGAATATCTGATGAATTCGTTTTTGCCTGGCGCTGCTATAGTATTCGCTTACATTTGCTGAACGTCCTTTAAATATCTGCCGGATTCTGGCCGGGAGGATTCGATGCCGTCCACCAGTACGCGCAAAGGTGAGCAATCGCATCGCCTGCAGGAGCGCGCGGAAAGCATGATTCCTGGGGGAGTGAACTCGCCGGTGCGGGCGTTTGGTGCCGTCGGCGGCGAGCCGCCATTCATTGTGCGCGGTAAGGGTTCGCACCTCTGGGACGCCGACGAAAACGAATACATTGATTATGTGGGCTCGTGGGGACCGCTGATTCTTGGCCACGCCGAGCCGTCGGTGCTGGATGCGATCGTGTCCGCGGCCTGCAATGGCACGAGTTTTGGCGCGTCCACGCCGTCAGAGGCGGACCTGGCGGAACTGGTGCTGGGCGCCTTTCCCAGCCTGGAGAAAGTGCGTTTCGTCAGTTCGGGGACGGAAGCGACCATGTCGGCCATCCGGCTGGCGCGAGCGTATACCAAGCGCAAGTACATCGTGAAATTCGAGGGCTGCTATCACGGGCACGCGGATTGCCTGCTGGTAAAGGCCGGGTCGGGGGTGGCGACGCTGGGCATTCCGGGCTCGGCGGGAGTTCCCGATGAGTTCATTCAGTTTACGCTGGCGCTGCCTTTCAACAACCTGGCGGCCGTCGAGCACGCCTTCCAGAAGTATAAGCACCAGATTGCCTGCGTGATCGTGGAGCCGGTCGTGGGAAATATGGGCTGCGTTCCCGCGGCGGACGATTATCTGGTGGGATTGCGGCTGTTGACCGAGCGCGAACGGGCGGTGCTGATTTTTGACGAGGTGATGACCGGATTCCGCGTGGCCTTTGGCGGAGCGCAGCAGTTGTACAACATTCGGCCCGATCTGACCACGATGGGCAAAATCATCGGTGGAGGATTGCCGGTGGGCGCTTATGGCGGGTCGAAAGAAATCATGGACCTGGTGGCGCCGCTGGGGCCGATGTACCAGGCGGGGACGCTTTCGGGGAATCCGTTGGCGATGGCGGCCGGGTGCGCGACGTTGAAGCAGCTGCGCGACCGAAAAGAGGAGATCTATCCGCGGCTCGAAGAGTTAAGCAAGAAACTTGTAGAAGGCGTGGCCGCAGCCGCGAAGGACGCAGGCGTTGCGCTCTGCCACAACCGGGTGGGTTCGATGTTCACCTGGTTCTTCACTGGCGGGCCGGTGACGGACTGGGATTCAGCTTCCAAATCGAATACGGAGCTGTTCGGGAAGTTCTTCCGCCGGATGCTGGATCGCGGAGTCTACCTGCCGCCGTCGCAGTATGAGGCGGCGTTTCTGGGCGCGGCGCACACGGGAGAGGACATTGAGAAGACGGTTGCCGCGGCAAGAGAGACATTTGCGGCCCTGAAATAAGCCCGGGCCGAGAACAAAGCCGAGCGGACGAGCGCTGCCGGCAAACTGCATAGGTCCCTTCGGCAAGCTCAGGGCAGGCCTTCGCTCCGCTCAGGATGACAAGGGATTGGTAGACGGCGGACCTCTGGTTTAGCTGACGGCTGAGGGCTGAGGGCTGACGGCTGGTGTGTTCATCATCTGCGGAATGGTTACGAACTCGTAGCCTTCGCTCCTGTAACGGCTGATCAAGTTGTTGGTGGCTACGACGGTCTGGCTGCGGTCGGCGCCCATTCGCTTGTGGCCCCCGTCGTGAAGAAGAATCACATCTCCACCGCGAATCTGTCTTGTGACTTTTCTTTCGATCACCGCCGCCTGCGGCGCGTTCCAGTCGTAGCCGGTCACATTCCACATGACGGGCTGAAGCCCGAGCTCACGGGCGATGCGCAGAACCGCGGGGCGGCGTCCACCAAACGGGGGCCGGAAAAGGCCGGAAGGTTCACCGATCGCATCGCGCAAGGCGGAACGGCAGTCGGCGAGTTCCTGGCGAATCTGAGCTTCCCTCATCAGGGTCAGCAGCGGATGCGTGAAGGTATGATTGCCGATGACGTGGCCGGCGTGGACAATCTGGCGGGCGATGTGGGGGCGTTGCTGGACATAGCGGCCAATGAGAAAGAAAGTCGCGCGCACCTCGTGCTTCGCCAGTACTTCGAGCAGGCGCAGCGTGTGCGGATCGTTGGGACCGTCGTCGTAAGTGAAGGCGAGCTGCTTGGTGCCGCGTGCCAGGCCGGTGAACGTGCGGCCGTACCACTGGCCGGTCGGCACCATAGATTGATAGCCGGCGGCGAGGGCGGCAGCTGTGACGGTTCCGGCGACCAGGGCTGCGAGCATGGGAGGATTGTAATGGATTGAGTCATTGGGAAATTCAGTAATTGGGCAATTGAAAATCTTCACACCGAGCTTTCCAATTGCCCGTGTACTGAATTTCCCAATTACTCAATCGCTCCTGTTAACTCTTCCCTCAATTGCCACTGGGCCGCAACCGGGATATCCTGCCATTTCCGAAATATTTCGACCCAATGGCAAAACTGTTCGAACTCCCCCGGTACATTGCAGTGGAGGGCCCGATCCGAGTGGGCAAAAGCACGCTGGCCAGCATCCTGGCCGAGCGACTGAAGGCGCAGCGGGTGATGGAGCCGGATGCGAATCCTTTTCTGGGGCCTTTTTACGAGGGGCAACGAGGAGCGGCGTTTCAGGCGCAGCTCAGCTTTCTGGTGAGGCGGTTCGAGCAGTTGCAGGCGCTGGACCTGGGGGCACGGTCGCAGCGCATTGTGGTAGCCGATTTTATTTTTGAAAAAGACAAGCTGTTTGCCTGCCTCAACCTGAACGATCAGGAACTGGATACCTACAACCGTTATTACAACCACTTTCGCGAGTTGCTGCCTACGCCTGACCTGGTGATCTATCTGCAAGCGACACCGGAAGTGCTGAAGAAGCGGCTTAAGAAGAAGAATGCGCCCGGGGAGCGCGGGTTGAGTGACGAGTATCTGGAGGAAGTGGTCAAGGCTTACGAGCACTTCTTCTTTCACTACACGTCGTCGGACCTGCTGATCGTCAACACCTCGGAGATTGATTTCGTGGACCGCAACGAAGACCTGCAGGAATTGCTGCGCAAAGTCAGCGAGCCGATCAAGGGGACGCAGTACTTTTTGCCGCTGGGGGGGCAGGAAGCGGCCAGCGCGTAGGAATTCGCGGAAATGGTTCTCCGGACAGTCAGTCCGCCACCCAGGAGCTAAAGCCCGGTTGAATGTTTTCCGCCTTATCGCAGCGCTGAAGCGCTGCGCCACCCAAAATCAAGCGGTTTCGATTCCTTCCGCGGCCTGCTAAGGCCTGCGTTTCATCGGGTTCGAAGGTCACGGTTGAAGCCTTGCCCTTCCCAAAACTGTTGAGAACACTGGCACATAGGGGCATCGACGGGAAATTGGTTTGCGGCTACAATACCTCCAGCGTCATCCCATGACGTGAAAGCAAGATGTGTACAGGCTCTATCCGCCCGAGGCGGAGGGGCACTGGAGGGCATCATGAGTTTGACCCCGATTAGCGGGCGTATGCTGGACGGTTCTCGCCCGAAAGTTACGACCGCGTCTCTGCGGGAACAAAAACTCCACCACGAACCGATCACCTGTTTGACCGCCTACGACTATGCGACCGCCCGCCTGGTAGACGAGGCCGGCATTGACATGGTGCTGGTGGGCGATTCGCTGGCGCAAGCCATGCTGGGCTATGAGAACACGCTCTCGGTCACCATGGACGAGATGCTGCATCATGTGAAAGCCGTGCGGCGGGGCGTGAAGAGCGCGCTGCTGGTGGCCGATATGCCGTACGGGTCTTATCAGGTGGACCCCAGAGACGCAGTTCTCAATGCGGCGCGCTTTGTGAAAGAAGGCGGAGCTGAAGCGGTGAAGCTGGAGGGCGGAGAGCGACGCGCGGATTTGATCCGGCGCATCATTGACGCCGAGATTCCTGTGGCCGGGCATATTGGGCTGACGCCGCAATCGGTGAACGTGATGGGCGGCTACAAAGTGCAGGGCAAGAGCCTGAACGGGATCGAGCAGCTTATGCGCGACGCGGTAGCGCTCGATCGCGCCGGAGTGGCATGCCTGTATCTGGAGGGCATTCCGCGGGAAGTGGCGGCGATGATTACGGCGGAAGTCAGCGCGCCCACGATCGGCATTGGCGCCGGGCCGGAATGCGACGGGCAGGTGCTGGTGTTCCACGACATCATGAACCTGACCTTCGGGCCGCCGGCCAAGTTTGTGCGGCGTTACGGCGACGCGGCGGCGCTGATCACGCAGGCGGTGCAGGCGTTTCGCGCCGATGTGAAATCGCACCAGTATCCGGCGGACGAGGAGTCGTACCACCTGCCGAAAGAGACCAAGGCCGGGCTCGACACAGTGCTGGCGCGGAAGCGGGCGATGCGGCGGTAAGGCTTACTTCCTTGCCACGGATTCACGCGGAACGCGGATAAGGCAGGTGGCGGAGACCAGGGAACTAATCCCTCGTTGCTTGCGTATCCTCTTACGGAGCGTAGCGCCCGGTTCGCGTTTACGCCGGTGTTCGCGATTTGAGTCTGGCGGTGCTAGGCTATTCGCAGGCGTGGAGGCATGAATATGCATCCCTTGGCGTTGTTCTTCTTTCCCTTCTTTGGCTTCGGCTTCCTGATGTATTTTCTGCCGTCGCTGATTGCCCTGGCCCGCAGCAAACGAGACATCCTTGCGATTTTTCTGCTGAATCTGTTTCTGGGCTGGAGCGTGATCGGCTGGATCATTGCGCTGGTCTGGGCGGTGAAGCAGGATGTGCCTGCGGTGGTGAGGTAAAATCACGCCCCGTGATTTCGCTCCGCACGCGAGCGGCTCTGATGCTGAGCCTGTTGATCCCGGCAGGTGCCTGCTCGAAACCGAATCCCGCGCCTGCGCCTGATCCCGCCGCCATTTTGCAGGCCATCCCCGACGCCGATCCTGCGCAGTACGGCCGCATTCAGGACATGAAGAAGTGGCGGAATCCGTATCTGATCGTGCGTGCCGATGGGATCGCGCTGTTCGATCCGGCCGCCAGCGCGGAGATCATTCTGAAGACCGACGAGGTGTTGCCGACCCTGGCACGGCTGCCGGCTTCGAATTGGCCGTATGGGCGGGTGGTCGCAGCGGCAGAGAGCAGTGCGAGGGCGACAGAGCTGGACGGCGTGGCCATCCGGCGGAACAAGGGTATTGTGGGAGGGATCCTCGAGGGCGCGCACGTGGCGGTGAAGTGGGTGCCGGCGAACTAAACCGCGAAGGCAAGGAAGTGCGGCGACCGGGGCTAAGCCCCCATCTATTCGACGCACGACGCGGTCCTGAAGGGCCGCTTTTCCACGGTGGCTTAGGGAGCTTCTTGAAAATCTGCAACACCATTGACGAAATGAGATCGGCCACACGTGCCGTGCGGCGGGCGAGCAAGCGGCTGGGATTTGTGCCGACGATGGGTGCTCTGCATGAGGGGCATCTGTCGCTGGTCAGGGTAGCGCGGGCCTCGTGCGATGTGGTGGCCGCGTCCATTTTTGTGAATCCCACGCAGTTCGGGCCGACGGAGGATTTGGCGAAATATCCGCGATCGTTCGAGCGCGATCGGGAACTGCTGGAGCGCGAGGGGGTGGAGTTGCTGTTCGCGCCGTCGGTGGAGGAAATGTATCCGGCCGCGGCGGACAGGGGTGTCCGCCCCACAGCGGTGACGTGGGTGACGGTGGAGGAGTTGAGCGGCAAGCTGGATGGGCGGTCGCGACCGGGACATTTTCGCGGCGTCACCACGGTGGTGGCCAAGCTGTTTCACATCGTTGAACCGGATGCGGCGTTTTTCGGACAGAAAGATGCGGCGCAGCTGGCGATCATCCGACGCATGGCGCGCGATTTGAATCTTCCGGTGGAGATCGTGCCTTGTCCGATCGTGCGTGAGCCGGATGGATTGGCGATGAGTTCCCGCAACGCCTATCTCAATTCCGAACAGCGGAAGCAGGCGTTGGTGCTGCATCGGTCGCTAATGCAAGTAAAGCAACTGGCGGAGGCTGGCGAACGCCATGTGGCGACGCTGGCGGCGGCAGGGCGGAAAGAATTTTCCGGTGCGAGTGGAGTGCGCCTCGACTATCTTGAAATCGTGAACCCGGACACCCTCGACGCGGTCGAAGATATATCTCGCGGGGCGCTGGTGGCAATTGCAGCCTACTTCGGCGCCACACGGTTGATTGACAATGTGCTGCTGCCAGACCGCAGTGGCTGAAGCCGATGCTGGAAACAAGAGAGTCAGTCGCAGCGCTTTCACCGCTGCGCCACCCAAAATCAAGCGCGCGATCGAGTTTCTCAGCAGCCCGTTAGGTTTTGACTGCGACCGAAGCCGGTTCTAATCGGTATTCGGGTAAATGTACGCCGGCGGATAGTCGTCATACAGCCACGGGTTGTACCAGTAAGGCGGCCAGGCCCAAAAGGGATCCCAGCCCCAACTCCAACCCGGCCACCAGCCGAAGCCAAGTCCCCAGCTGCAACATCCCCAGCCCCAGCCCCAACCACCCCAGCCCCAACCACCACGCCAGCCCCAACCACGGTGCTCGCCCCAACCGCCACGCCAGCCCCCGCCCCAGGCGCCCCGTCCGCCAAAGTTGCCAGATCTTGAGCCAAAATGGTTAAACGACGCTCCGTTGCCGAAACGGGCGTTCGAAGTCAGACCAGCGGGGCCGCGTGTGCCGCCGAAGGAGTGCCAGCGTCCGTCAGCAATTGCGCCACCTCTGCCGCCGAACCTTCCTGCCGCGCCCATGCCGCCGGAGCTTCCGGTCATGCTGCCTGACCTGCCAAACGAATGCCACCCGGGAGAGGCGTTATGGAAGCTATGGCTTTCCCAGGACCAGGGCCGCGAAGAGGCGAAACTGCGCGACGCCCCTGTGCGCATGCCACCGAAGGAGCCGCGACCTCCGTAGGAATAGGCCCGTCCCATGCCGCCATAGCCGTGGGAGCCGCCGGAGTATCCGCCGCCGTGATAGCCGCTGAAGCTACCACCGCCGTGGTAGGTACCGCCATAACCTCCGCCGTGGAACCCACCTCCGCCACCGTGGAAGGCACCCCCTCCACCACCGTGAAAACCTCCGCCGCCTCCGCCATGGCCGCCGCCATGTTGAGCGAAGGCGGGTAGGGAAGCAAGGGTGAACGAAGCGATTACGGCAAGGAGAGCGTGCAACAAGGTGGATTTCCTCATCTCGATACCCTCCACCTAACCGCGGACTGCCCGGGCGGGCAGACCGCATCCATAACAATCCTACTCCAGTTAGACCCTCACGGCAGCCCAGAAGTTGCCCCAAAATCAAGCGGGCAAACCTCTACGGTTGCGGATTGGCGGCCACGGTATCAGACCCCGGTTCCATGCGCTGGCGCACCAGCGTTTCGACTTGTGACCACAGCCGGGGATCGCACTCGCTCTGGGCATGACCGGGGGTGAAAAACCGGTGATACCATGACAAACCATCGCAGTGCACAGGTTCCTGCTTGTAATCGAAGCGATAATTGCCCAGGATCTGCGTCCGGAACGGATCGGCGGCCGTGATCTCGGTGCGGCCGCGTACGATGCCATGGGGCTGATAGAAATTCACGGCGGCGAGGACGTTCTCGGGGATGACTCGGTCTTTTTGCCAGAACTTCGCGACGCTATCCACTTGTACCGTCAGCAGGACCGGGATGCCGGCGCGATTTAACTCGCGGGCCAGCAAGACGACGGTAGATGCGCCCCAGCTGTGGCCGTAAAGGATGATGCGCGCCTGCGACTTTTCGTCCTCGCTCAACACTCCATCGTGATTGCGGTCCAGCAGGCTGAGGATTGTCTTGTAGGCCGCTTTGCGGTGCCGGTTTTCAAAGACACGAATTACGGCATCTTTTGGGGCCGAGCGCTCGAGGCGTCGAGCCAGCTGCACCGGGGCGTGGTGAGGGTTGTCGTGGCGCACAAAACCGCCGACGAATCCGACCACGATATAGGAGGGGGGCGTCTGGGGGCGGGAGCTTATGGCGCCGTCAGCCGAAAAAGCCAGAACTCCGCCACTTACCAGAATCACGGCGGCCAGAATCCGAGATCGCGCGAACCAGGACACGCGGGCTCCTACGTTGTGAGATGATTTCTCCGGTACGACGGTGCACCAAAATCTTCTGGCGGACCGGCGCTTCGGCTGCTGCCCATGCGGCTAGTCCAAAAGCCAAGTCCAGCAAGGCTTTTGGCTGCCCCAACCCGCTGGATAGTCTACACCCGTTTGTCAATCCTGCACCGTAGGCTGAAAGTGCCAGGCTTTACCTGGGGCTTAGGCGCTGCCCAGATACAAAAGGGTTTCCGGCGAGAACATAGCGTAGTGGCCGGTCGGCCGCCTTGGAGATGCCGATGCGTGGCGTCAGGCGGATGCCGCGGGCGCGATAGCTGTCGTCGCCAATCCACAAGCCGCTGGCGGACGAGGTCAGGTCGCAGCCGTTGTCGCGGGTGCGAGTAATGCCGAAAGCTTGCGCCAGCCGACCAGGGCCGCGGGTGAGTTTTGGCAGGTCGTGTGGACCTTCCAGGATGATGCCCCTTGCGCGGGCCATTTCTTCAGTCCCGGCCAACGGCTCCAACGCGCGGAACAGCACGCCTCCGGCTTTTCCTTCGGGCTGGCAGGAGACGTTCAGGCAGTAGTGATTTCCGTAGATGAAATAGACGTAGGCATGGCCCGGCGGGCCGAAGAGGACGGCGTTGCGCGGGGTCTGTCCGGCGGCGGCATGGGCAGCGGGATCTGTTTCTCCGAGGTAGGCCTCGACTTCGACGATGCGGGCGGTCAAGACACTGCGACTCGACTGGCGGACAAGAACTTTGCCTAGAAGTTCCCGCGCCACGCGGCGTGGATCGCGGGCGAAGAAGGCGCGATCGAGAGGGTGGATGGAGCCGGTTTGCGGCGGTTTGTGAGACGGGGACATGCGGCGGAGATCTTGAACCAAGCGGTGACCTCGGCGGCTAAAGCCGCATAGGCAGTGCACCCTGATCGCAGCGCTGAAGCGCTGCGCCACCCAAAACCAGACCCCCGCTCTAAACCGGTCAAGCTGCGGCGGGCACGCAGACGTGAGGGCAGTGCTGAAACCGTTGCGCAAACCAAAAACCAGCCAGCCATCATCCGCCTGGCCTCGCAACCGAGTCGAGCCAATCTACGCTGCGCCCCTGGATGATTGCTTCAGGTAGGCCAGTACTTCTTCGGCGTGGCCTTCGGGCCTGACCTTCTCGAAGATGTGCTCGATCTTTCCGCCGGAGCCGATGACGAAGGTCGTCCTCGCAACTCCGATGACCTTCTTGCCGTACATGTTCTTTTCCTTCATGACGCCGAAAGCGGTAGCGACCTTCTTGTCGGCATCGGCGAGCAGGCTGAAAGGCAGGCTGAATTTCTCGGAAAATTTCTTTTGCGCTTTCGGCGTGTCGGGCGAGATGCCGAGCAACACGGCGCCGGTTTTCTGAATCTTTCTGTAGGAGTCGCGGAACTCGCAGGCTTCGATGGTGCATCCGGGAGTGTCGGCGCGGGGATAGAAATAGAGCACCACGGTCTTGCCGCGTAGTTGGTTCAAGGAAATTTCTTTTCCGTTCTCATCCTGCAAAGTGAAGTCGGGAGCCTTATCATTGATCTTCATGGGAGTCTCGTCAGAAAATATTTCGGGCCACGCACGCGCCGGTCAAGCTAAACCGGTGCGACGGGTGTTTTCGAAGATTGTATACCGGCGCGGGTTGGCGGCGGTGCTCGCCGGTCTGACTTTTCTGGCGGCAGCATGCTTGGCGCAGGAGGACCGTCCGCAAATTACGACCCTGCCCCGCAAGATCCAGAAGAAAAAAAAGGATGAGGGCCCGCGCGCCGTGGGCGTACTGCAAATGGCGGCCAGCGGCAAGGTGTCGCTGGTGCCGATTGCGATCATGATCAACGGCAAGTTCTGGGATGCGACGGCCTACAAGGCCGATCCGGTGCCGATGGCGCTCGAGCCTGGCACGGTTTACGAGGGGGAGCGCGGCGGCAGCTCGCTCGGCCTGTTTACCGTGGGCAGCGCCCTGCACAGCAACGCCCCGAACGCTCCAAACCCGTGGATCGGGACTGGAGCATGGCTTCCGGAGGGATCGGAAAAGCCGGGCAAGCAGTTGAAGGCGGAAGCTGTGCCGGTGGGAATTGATACGAGCGACGCGCCGCCGCGTCTGACCAGGGACCCCGCCCAGGCGACGCCCGCGGCGAGTTCCACGCCCGCGCCGTCCTCTGCTCCGCCTGCGGCCGCGCCTTCGGGCGATGAACCTCCGCGCCTGAAGAAGCCTGCTGCGCCACCCGCACCGCCTTCCGGCGACTCCAAGCCTTCGGAGGCCAAGGACGAGGCCAAAGCAAATCCCAAGACTCCGGAATCCGATAGCGGTGCGGCGGAGAGCGACCGGCCACGCCTGCGGCGAGGAAAGCCGGCGGAACCGCCGGCCGACGATGCGTTTCCCGGCTACAGCAAGCCGGGGACGAAGCCTGCATCAACGGCGGGAAAGGTTGTTGCACCCGTGTTGGCGGGCGCGCCCGCTGAAATAGTCCCGGCAATTTCCGATGCGGGAGGCCCGGAACCGCATTCGTTCGCTTACGGGTGGCTGAAGGACGAAGAAGGGGAGCGCCGGCAGGCGATGATGGCTTTGGCCAAGGAACAGCTGCTCGCTTATCTTGACGCGCAGGCGAAGGCCAGGATTGCGCCGCCCCCGTCGCAACCAGCTCGGCACAAGACGGCGGGAAAGCCGCCGGAGCCGGTCTTCAGCAATGTGCAGATGATCGCCTATGACCTGTGGTCGAACAATCAGCCAGTAATCATTCTGAGCGCGGAGGCGCACGTGCCGCCGGCACGGGGGCCGACATTGCCCGTGCAAGTAGTACCGGACGACCTGCCCTACTTTATTCGCCTCGTGGCCTATCCCGACATCTACAACAATCTGCACAAGCTGTATGCGGGAGTCACCGATCCGCGCCATCTTGATGTCACCTCCCGTCTGGACCTGGTGGACGCCGTGGACGCCGATGGTGACGGCCGCGGGGAACTGCTTTTCAAGGAGACTTCCGACCAAGGCAGCGGCTGGGTGATTTACCGCCCCACCGCCGACAAGTTGTGGAAGATGTTCGACAGCCTGAATCCGGAATGACAGTGGTGAGTGGCCAGTCACCGGTTCGGTCGCAGCAGTTTTTTGACATCCGAGTTTTTCGTTAGAATGTTCCGGGGTCCGTGAAGGCCTGAGCGGACAGAAGAACGGACAATTCATCCAGCACAATTACCGTGGCGGAGTTCCGACGACCGCCGCAAATTCTGAAGGAGCGAAGTCGAGTTGCGTCTGACGCGCCGCAAGTTCGTGCAATCGGTTCTGACGGCGGGCGCTGCCTCTGGCCTGCCGGCGTTTTTGTCCGGGTGCAGCGGATCTTCCAAGGCGAGCACGGCTGCTTCCTCTGCAGCGGCAGGGCAATTCAGCGGCTCGCCGGCTTCGGAAATCAGATTCCCTAAGGGGTTCTTCTGGGGCACAGCCACGGCCGCCTACCAGATTGAGGGCGCCTGGAACGAGGACGGCAAGGGCGAATCCATCTGGGACCGCTTCGCGCATACGGCGGGAAAAATCAAGAACGGCGACAACGGGGACGTGGCGTGCGATTCGTATCATCGCTGGAGCGAAGACATCGCGCTGATGCGGGCGATGAATCTGAACAGCTACCGATTCTCGATCTCCTGGCCTCGGATTCAACCGATCGGCTCCGGACCCGCCAACGCCAAGGGTCTTGATTATTACAGCCGCCTGGTGGACGCATTGCTCCAGGCGCGGATCCGGCCGTTTGTCACGCTCTATCACTGGGATCTTCCGCAGGCGCTGGACGAGGCTGGCGGCTGGACCAATCGCGACACCGCGGCTCGCTTCGCCGATTATGTGCAAGGCGTCGTTCAGAAGCTGGGTGACCGAGTTTCTGACTGGATGTTGTTCAACGAACCCGTCGCGTTTGTGCATCACGGGTATCTGGCCGGCGTGCATGCTCCCGGCCATGCGAGCCTGCTCGATTTCCTGCGCGCCACGCACGTGGTCAATCTGGCGCAGGGAGCTGGATTTCGCGCGCTCAAGGCGGCTCGTCCGGCCGCCCGGGTGGGCACCGCCTTCAGCATGTCCCCGTGCGAGGCGGCCAGCAGCTCCGATGAGGACAAGCAGGCAGCGGAGCGGGCGCATGCCATCACCAACATCTGGTTTCTGGAGCCGGCGCTGCGCGGGCGTTATCCGGAGGCGCTGACGTTTCTGCCCGAGACCGCGATGGGCGTGAAGGCGGGCGACATGGAGAACGCGCGCGCCCCCCTGGACTTTGTCGGCATCAATCTTTACTACCGCACCATCGCCTCCGATCCGGGAGCGGTCGAGCGCGCCGCGCACCCGCAGAACTGGATCTTCCCGGTCAAAATGGAAAGTGGGCAGCAAGGCCCGAAAACCGACCTCGGCTGGGAAGTCTGGCCCAAGGCGCTCTATGACATGGTCATGCGGATCACGCATGACTACAATCGGCCGGTCATTGAGATCACCGAAAGTGGTTGTTCCTACAATGATGGTCCTGATAGCAGTGGCGTGATTCGCGACGCACGCCGGATTTCCTACCATCGCGACTATCTTGCCGCTCTGGCGCGTTCGATTGCCGACGGCGCTGACGTTCGCGGATACCACGCCTGGAGCCTGATGGATAATTTCGAGTGGGCCGAAGGCTTCAGCCAGCGGTTCGGGCTGGCCTGGGTGGATTTCAAGACGCAGAAGAGGATTTTGAAAGATTCAGGGCGCTGGTACGCGAAGGTAGCGGCAGAGAATCGAGTACGCTAGCGCAGTGCTCTGACGGGTGTCCTCTGACTAGTTCTGTCCGTTATCCGAGACCTTCAGGCGGTCCCGCTCCTGGGCAAGTCTTTGCTGCAGGAAAGGATTTACCAGCGAAACCGGCACGTCCTTGTCTCCCACTTTGAACTCGGTGGGATCGAACGTGGCATAGCCGTCCTTCTCGCCCATTTTTCCGGAGATCGTGACCCAGACATCCTTGCCGCCGATTTCGGTGAGAAACCTGCCGTGGACCAGGTCGCCGTCGTAGGTGACCTGCTGATCTTTGATGTTGGGCTGGCCGCTGCCGACTTCGGAGTCCGGCGCCAGCGCCGAGGTGCCAGCGCCAAGCGATTTGGCCAGCATCGCGCTGATCGCGTCGGAGTTGACGTTTGGCGCCTTTGAACCTTGCGCGGCGGAGGATGCTTGCGGCGCCGGGGCTTGGGAAGCCTGATTTGAAGCCGTTTGCGGCTGAACGGACTGAGACTGAGTTGGGGAGCCGTTGTTCGCTAGGGGTTGCGGTTCGGATGGACTCGGCTTCTGGTCCGATGACTGCGAGCGGTCCACGACAACAACCTGCGGCTGCGGTTGTGGGGCCGGCCTTTTTAGAACCAGCGCGATGGCCGCCACCGCTGCGATCAGAGTTGCGATGCTGATGACACGGTCAAGCTTCATTTTCATGAGAATTCCCGATCCGTCGGCTCAGAGACAAAGGCCCAGTGTCATGGTAGCGGGAATGCGGGCATTGGATCAGATGACCAAAGTGATGGTCCGGAGATGACTCGTGGGGTGGCAAGCCAAGAACTTCACCCTAGTTTCTTTGCCAGCAACTCGTTCACAATCTGCGGGTTGGCCTGGCCCTTGGAGGCCTTCATGACCTGGCCGACGAAGAAGCCGAGCAAAGTCGTCTTGCCTGCGCGGTATTGTTCGAGTTGCTTGGGATTGGCCGCGAGAATTTCGTCAAGGATTTTTTCGAGCGCCGAGGTGTCGGTGGATTGCTGCGGGCGCCCCTCTTCGTCGTAGACGGCGGGGAAGTCCTTGCCGCGCTCGAAACAGAGATCGTAGAGATCTTTGAGCATCTTGCCCGAGATGGTGCCGGCCTCGACCAGGTCGGCCGACGCCGCGACACCCTTCATGGAAATGGGCGACCGCTCAATTCCGATGCCTTTCGCCTTGAGCCTTCCCATCAGTTCACTCTGCACAAGGTTGGCGACGCGCTTCGGATTCTTTGCCGCCCGGGCCGCTTCCTCGAACTGATCGGCCAGCGATTTCGAAAATGTCAGCACCTGCGCGTCATATTCGGTGATGCCGTATTCCTTCGCCATGCGCGCTCGGCGAGCCTGGGGCAGTTCGGGCAAAGATCTGGCGATTTCGGCTTTCCAATTTTCGTCGACTACGAGAGGCAGCAGGTCCGGCTCGGGGAAATAGCGGTAGTCATGCGCCTGTTCTTTGGACCGCATGCTGTAGGTTTTGCCTTCGTCGGCGTTGTAGAGCCGCGTTTCCTGCGAGATCTTTCCTCCGGATTCAATGACTTCGATCTGCCGGCCGATTTCATACTCCAGAGCTTCGCGGATGAAGCGGAAGGAGTTCACGTTCTTGATTTCGGTCTTGGTGCCGAATTCTTTCTGCCCGCGCGGACGCACGCTGACGTTAGCGTCGGCGCGCAGCGAACCCTCCTCCATGTTGCAGTCGCTCACACCGGTGTACAGGATGATTTCCTTCAGCCGCGTCAGATACTCGTAGGCCTCATCCGGCGAGGCAATGTCGGGTTCGCTGACGATCTCGATCAGCGGCACGCCGGTGCGATTCAGGTCAATGGCCGTCTTCTCGTCGGAATCCGGGAAACCCTCGTGCAGACTCTTGCCCGCGTCTTCTTCCATGTGGACGCGCGTGATGCCGATTTTCTTCTTGCCGGAACCGGAGGGAATCTCAATGCAGCCGTGCTCGGCGAGCGGCTTGTCGTACTGCGAAATCTGGTAGCCCTTGGGCAGGTCGGGATAGAAGTAATTCTTACGCGCGAAGATGGAGGTCTCGTTGATGCGGCAGTTCAGCGCCATGGCCGCGAGGGTGGCGAACTCTACTGCTTTTTTGTTGAGCACCGGCAGGGCGCCCGGCATGCCGAGGCAGACCGGGCACACGTTCGAATTTGGCGGCGCGCCGAAACGAGTCGAACACGAGCAGAAGATTTTCGTCGCCGTCAGAAGATGAATGTGGACTTCCAGGCCGATGACCGGCTCGAACTTCGGGTGGGCGGCAACGGAGGTCTCTAAGGTGGCGGGCATAGAAGTGACAATTATAAAGGGCGAATCCAGCGCAGGCTGCGCCTCAGCGTTTCGGCGACGCGTTCAGGTACTTCTCCATCGAAATTTCGAAATAGAGCAGTTCATGGCCCTTGGCATCGGCGATACCGGTGATGTCAATGCTGGCGCCCGGCAGCGGCGAGGAAATCCCTCCGGTATCGAAGAACAGGAATCCCGATTGCGTGGTGTGGGGTTCGACGGCGCGGGCGGCGAACTGCGAGGACTCGATCTCTTCCATGTCTTTCTGGCTGACCGTGCCCTTTACCTTCTTGCGCGGCAGTGGGATGGGACTGGGCCGCGTGCGCGCCTGGGGATTCGACATGCGACGGTAAATGTCTGCCGGTGAAGTAGGCGTGAGCTTCGAGCCATTGCGCGTGATCAGCGTGATTTCCATATTGGCAATGGAAATCGGCTGGTCGCCGTCGTTGGTAATGACGAAGAAGATGGGTAGAAATCCGTACTCGGGAAAGTTCACGGAAAACGTCTTGGCTTTTTCCGGCGTGTCGTAGGGGTCGGCCGCAATAGCAACCCTTTCGTCGGGATGGGCGTCGTGCGCCGGATAACTCTTCGCGTGTTGAGCTGCTGGCTTGACAAAGTTTCTGGCCGCGAGCAGAAGGGGCAGACACAGCGCGAACGAGAAAGCGAGCAAGAAAGAGCGCAGCGTATGAGAAAACGGCATGACCCGATTATAACGGCGGGCACTCGCGTTGCCGCTCAGCCGGTTTAGAATGGCTCAGCTTGAGCTATCTTCTCTACAGCCTGCTGCTAGCCGCAGGAATGCTGCTAAGCCTGCCGTATTGGCTTTACCAGATTCTTCGCCACGGGAAGTACCGCACGGGATTTGCCGAGCGCATAGGCAAGGTACCGGCGCGGCTGGTGACAGGGGACGGATCGAGAGCGGTGATCTGGGTGCACGCCGTCTCCGTCGGCGAAGTGCTGGCGGTGAGCGGGCTGGTGGAGGAAATGCGGCGGAATCTTTCCCAGCATCGTGTGGTGATCAGCACTACAACTGACACAGGGCAGGAACTCGCCCGCAAGCGCTTCGGCGAGGAGAATGTCTTTTACTTTCCCATGGACTTCGCGTTTGCCATCCGGCCGTATCTGAGCGCGCTGCAGCCGAGGCTGGTGGTGCTGGCCGAGACCGAGTTCTGGCCCAACTTCCTTCGGCTGGCGGAGGCGAGCGGCGCGCGGATCGCTGTGGTCAATGGGCGTATCTCCGATCGCTCCTGGCCCAACTACAGCCGCTTCCGCTGGGCCTTGCGGAGAATGCTGGCTCAGGTGGACCTGTTTCTTGTGCAAACGCAGACGGACAGCACGAGGCTGCAGTCCATCGGGGCGGACGCCGGGCGTGTGCAGGTCACGGGGAATCTGAAGTTTGACCTGAGTCCTTCCTCGCCGCCGGCGATTGTCGAGAGTCTGCGCCAGTCGCTGGCGTTAGAAGGCGCCGGGCCGGTGATCGTCTGTGGCAGCACGGTGGAAGATGAGGAGCCTCCGCTGCTCAAGGCATTTGAAAACGTGCGCGTCCAGCATCCGCGTGCGGTGATGATTTTGGCGCCACGGCGTCCTGAACGCTTCGACGAAGTTGCCATCCTCGTGCAGCAGATGGGCATTCCGCTGTGGCGGCGCTCGCGCTGGCACGGAGAAGCGCTGGCGGGGGGCGTGTTGCTGGTGGATTCGATCGGCGAGTTGGCCGCGCTCTACGCCCTGGCGGACGTGGCTTTTGTTGGGGGCAGTCTGGTGCCGCGGGGCGGGCACAACATCATTGAACCGGCGCAGCATGGAGTGGCCATTGTGGTGGGAAACCACACCGAGAATTTCCGCGACATCGTTGGCCTGTTTCAGAGCCGGGACGCCGTGCGTATTGTGGGCGTGGCGGAGTTGCCCCTGACCCTGATGCATTTGCTGGCCAACGATGCCGAACGGCGCGACCTGGGCCGCCGCGCGGAAGAAACCATGCGGTCACAAACGGGCGCGACGGCGCGAACCCTCGACGCTGTGAAGACTCTGCTTGCTGGTGCGCCCGAATCGCACGGCCTAACATGAATCCTCTCTCGGCCATCTACGGCAGCGTGGTTCGGACGCGAAACGCGCTCTTTGATCGAGGACTGGCGCGAGCCCGCCGGTTACAAGGAATCGTGATCAGCATCGGAAATCTGTCCGCCGGCGGATCGGGGAAGACTCCGTTTGTGCTGATGCTGGGTGAATTGCTTAAGGCAAGCGGAGTGAAGTTCGACGTGCTCTCCCGGGGATACGGGCGCAGATCGCGCGGCGTGCTGCTGGTTGACCCCGCCGGTCTGCCGCAGGAGTTCGGCGACGAACCGTTGCTGATGGCGCGCAAGCTGGAGGTGCCGGTCATTGTCGGCGAAGATCGGTACGCAGCCGGCCGGTTCGCCGAACAGAGGTTCGGCCCGCAGTTGCATCTGCTGGATGACGGCTTTCAGCACCGGGCGCTGGCGCGGGATTTCGACATCGTCCTGGTCACGCCTCAGGAGGCGAGTGACCGGCTGCTTCCCGCCGGACGCCTGCGGGAGCCGCTGGCTTCCCTGGGTCGCGCCGATGCCGTGGTGCTGACCAGCGGTTCATCTGCAGACACCTTCCCCGTGCAAGGAAAGCTGGTTTGGCGTGTGCGGCGTGGGATTTTACCCAAGAACATTCCGCCGCGGCCGGTGGTCTTCTGCGGGATCGCGCGCCCGAAGAACTTTGTGCTCCAGTTGCGCGCCGCCAACATTGAGCCCGCCGCCGAAGCTTTCTACCGCGACCACCACGCCTACAGCGAGAAAGACATCCGGGAACTGATCGCGCTCAAACTGAAGAGCGAAGCCGGCGGCTTCGTCACCACGGAGAAGGATGCCGTCAATCTGGGAGCGCACCTTTCTGCGCTGGAGCCGCTTTCCGTCGTGCCTGTGCGGATGGAACTGGCCGATGCGGCTAACGTTTTGGATACCATGTTCCGCAACATCGAAGAACGCAGACGCGGAGCATGAGAGAATCGCGGTGGCTTGAGCACCGAATCCAACCCCACTATCGAGAGCCTGCTTATCGTGCGGTTGAGCGCGATGGGAGATGTGATCCACACGCTGCCTGCGGCACAGGCTCTGCGCGCGGCTTTTCCGCAGGCGATCATCGGCTGGCTGATCGAGGAACGTTGGGCCGAGTTGTTGTGCGCCCCGGGTGCGGCGCGGCGCGGGCCACGGTCGCCGCAACGTCCTTTGGCGGACTGGGTGCACACGGTCCGGCTGCGCGAGTGGCGCAAATCGCTGTTCACGCTGCACGGGGCGCAACAGATTGCCAAAGTCTGGAACGATGTGCGCAGCGTTCACTATGACGTGGCCGTGGACTTGCAGGGCGCCATGCGCTCGGCGGTGCTGGCGCGCTGGTCGGGCGCGCGCGCGGTGTACGGCCCCGCCCAGCCACGGGAGGCTCCCGCGAGCGTGTGGTATACGCGGCAGGCGATGCCGCGAGGAGTGCACGTGGTCGAGCAGAATTTTGCGATTGCCGAGGCCGTTGCTCAACGGCGAATGACGATTCCGCCAGTAGAGTTCCCTTCCGATAGTGATGCCGAACAGCGGATTGCTCATCAGCTGGCGCAAGGGGGAGTGCGCGACTTTGCCATCCTGAATCCCGGCGCGGGCTGGGGTGCGAAATGCTGGCCCGTGGAACGGTACGGGCAGGTGGCAAAAGCGTTGGCTCGCGAGAGGATGCAATGCATCGTCAATTGTGGGCCGGGAGAGGAAGAACTGGCACGCGAGGTCGAAACCGCGAGTGAGGGCACGGCTCGGGCGATGAAGTGCTCGATCACGGAACTGATCGCTTTGACCCGGCGCGCGCGATTGTTCATCGGAGGCGATACCGGGCCCATGCATCTGGCGGCGGCGCTGCAGGTTCCGGTGGTAGCAATCTTTGGCCCGACGGATCCGGAGCGCAACGGACCGTATGGAACGCGGAGTGTGGTCCTGCGGAATCCGGCGAGTCTGACTACGCATGCACGGCTGGCGCAGCCGGAGGAAGGGTTACTGGAGATCAGTGTGGAGGCGGTAGGGAATGCCGCACGGCAGTTGCTTGGGGCGAGCGGCGGACAGGAGTGTCCGCCCCACACGGACGGTGCGCATGGCTGAGTGGGCGCAGGTGGCGCGGCGCATCCGGGTACCGCTGGGATTTGCTTTTGCCGTGCTCTATTTCTGGCTGGCGCGGCCGACGTGGCGGTTTCTGGCTATCAGCGCGGTTTTGATTGTGCCTGGGCTGCTGATTCGGGCTCTGGCTTCGGGGTACGTGCAGAAGAACGAAGCATTGGCGACTTCCGGACCTTATGCGTATACGCGGAATCCGTTATATCTTGGATCGCTGCTGATCGGCGTGGGATTTGCGGTGGCCGCGCGCAGCTGGTGGGTAGGCGCGGTGCTGGTTGTGATGTTCTTTGCCATCTATCTTCCCGTGATTCGGGGTGAAGAAGCGTTTCTGCGTTCCAGGTTTCCCGAGTTCGAGGATTATGCGCGGCACGTGCCGCGGATGTTGCCGAGAATCGCGCCATTTCGTTCGAACGATTCGGGCGGGGAATTTTCGTTCGACCTCTATACGAGGCATCGCGAGTACAACGCTTTGCTGGGAGCACTGGCGATGATGGCGGGGCTGGTGCTAAGAATGATCCTGTGGAAGTAGGTTCTAGCGCGAATAACCCTCAGGGGGTCAAGCCCGCATCATCTGTGGTTTTGGCCGGCACGGCTGAAGCCATGCCCTTCCCAAAACCGACTCACGGAACCAGTTCTATTTCTTTGCCAGCAATTCCTTGGCCCGGCTCAGTTCCGGACGAGTCGAGTTGCCTCCCTCGCAGGACTTGAGCAACAGCGCATAGTATTCGTTGGCATCGCCTTGCCGGTCGGCGACTTCGGCGGCGCGGGCTGCCCCGGCGAGGCCGTTGAAGCGGTTGGGATTGAATTTCAGGTCGGTCTGATATTCGGCCAGAGCTTGTTGCGGACGCTTGGCCTCGAGCAAGATCTCGGCGATCATCTCACGGAGCGGGATGCCCTGGGGTTCGTCGCCTAGAGCCTCGTCTTTTTCCGCCATGGGCCGCAGCATCTCGACCGCGTCGTCATACTTGCCTTCGGAAAAGGCCAGCCAGGCGCGCGCCTGTTTCAGATCGTTCTCGGTGGCCTCGGCAAAATCTTTCTTGTTCTCGGCGACGAATTTCTGATGGATGGCCTCGATTGCGCTGACATCCTTGCGGACCTCGTCCGTCTGATGAAGATGAGCGGCGCCAATGGCCTTTGCCCAATACGTGAACGAATCTTCGGCTGTGCCTGCAACGGCCACCGGCTTCAGCGCCGCGGCGGTGGTCCAGTCGCGCATCTCCAGCGGATACAGGGCAGCAAAGTGGGCTTCGGTGGCCATGTGCGGGTCGAAGCCCAATCCGTACATGTCGTGCATGACAGGCATCTTGCTGACTTCGTCCATGAGAGCGCGGGCATCGGCTTCGCGCCCGCTCTGCAGGTAGGCATAGAAAAGAAAATTCATGGCATGGAACTGGTGGCCCTCGCCGCCCATGTGCATAGCGGCGGTTTTACGGGTGGCGGCGACCGAGGCGAGATTGGACTTGATGTCGTCAGGCCAGTCTCCGACGCGGGCGAAGATATGCGAAGGCATATGCAGCGCGTGCGGAGCGGCAGGCGCGATCTGGGCGTAACGGCGCGCTGCGGGAATGCCAAGCTCCGCCAGTTGTGGCTTGTCGTAGCTGTGGATCAGGTAGTGGGCGACGCCGGGATGGTCGGGTTCGATGGCGAAGAGTTTCTCGAGAATCGCCGCGGCCACTTTGCGATTGGCGAAAGTCGTATCGTCATGCGGTTCCGACGTGAGGAGCGAAAGGGCGTAGAAGGCGGCAGCTTCGTGATCGTCGGAATTGGCCTCATAGACCTTCTTCATGGCATCAGAATAGGCTTTGGCGCGGGCGGCGTGATCTGATTTATCCGAATCGCGATAGAAGGCGCCAATCGCGGCGATATACGCTTTTTCGCGCGGACTGGCTTTCTGGGCAAGTCTCTCCCCGGTTTTCACTTCATTCAGGCCGCGGGCAATGACCGCGGCGTCCGGCTCATTCCATAGCTGATGCCAGATGCTCATGGCGACTCCCCAGTGGGCCATGGCGCAGTGCGGATCGTCCTTCGCGATGTCGAGGAATTCTTTTTCGGCCTCTTCGTACCAGAACGAGTGCAGCAGGGCGACGCCGCGCTCGAAAGGCTTCTCGACCAACGCGGTGCAGGAGATAGGGAAATGGACCGTGCCGAGTTGGGCCTCGTTGAGGTCCTCGTGGTGATGGTGTTGTTTGTCTTCGTCGTCGCCGAGGGCGGTGAAAGTGAAGAAGAACGAGACAGACAGCAGCCCGGCGAGAGCTTTCGCGCAGAGAGTTTTCATCGAATGACCCCAGAAAAGACAGTGAAGTGATTCTAGTCGCCGGTTGCGAGAGGGGTCAAACATGTGGAGGAAAAAGCTCCGTGCTGTGCGTTTGTTGACCTAACAGACGCAAGAGATAGAGCGTCTGGCTCCTCCAGTTCACCGCGGAAGGTAGAGGTGGAGCAGGAAAAGAGTGCTTCCTAAACAAAGGGTGATGAGAGCGGCTCGAAGCGCGACGCGGAAAAAACTCGGGCGCGGAGGAGCCTGATAATCCAGGGCGGCGCGGTATTTCTCGATCCATTCCTGCTCGCCGCGGTGCAGGGAGGACTCAACGACGTTTCGCAACTTGCGCTGGGAGGACTCCTCCAGGGCGACGAAGCGGAACGGTTGGCAGGTTGGGGAAACCGGGGTGAGCATCTCGGCTTCGCCTAGAAACGGGCCGGAAGCGGTCAGGAACATCAGGCTGGCGCGGGACCCTCTGGCCAAGGTATTGGGCACGCTCAGCAGGCCTCCAGTCAAAGAGATGGTCTGCAAAGTGCCGCGGGAGCCGTGTCCGTCGGACATGCGAAGAACCGCGGGGGTGAGATCGGCAAGCTGGACGCGCGGGCTTCGCCAATGGGCAGGCGTGTGGGGGAGATATGTCATACCACTACCGAGTATGGAGTGGCCGAGCGAAGCATAGAAGGTTACGGAAGGGCTTTGGCCCTCGAAGTTACCCCGACCTGGCTGAACTCAGCTATTCGGGGTTTCGCTAAACGCTCTATAATCCAGTCCGAAAAGTTCAAGGTGTACAGTTGCGTTTCCCAGGAGGCCCGTCTTGAAGTCAATGCGTGTTTTCGTTTTTTGCTTCTTCGTTATTTTCGCCGGTCAACTGATTTGCGCGCAGGACGTTCCAGCGAAACCCAGGACTCCGGCTCAGTTTCCCGGATACAGCGCACCATCCGCCAAGACCGAGCGTGAGTGGGAAAAGAAACTTCAGGACGGAATTGAGCGCGACAATGTACGGGAGAATATGCGCCGCCTGAGCGCCCGGCCGCATCACGTGGGATCGCCTTACGACAAGGACAATGCCGAGTGGATGCTATCGAAATTCAAGGAATGGGGTTTCGATGCTCACATTGAGACCTTCCAGGTTCTGTTTCCAACACCGAAAGAAAGAGTGGTCGAGCTCTTACAGCCGGCGCAGTACCGCGCGAAACTGCAGGAACCGCCGGTCGCCGGCGATCCCACTTCGAGCCAGACGCCTGAGCAGTTGCCGACCTACAACGCCTATTCCATTGATGGCGATGTCACCGGGCCGCTGGTTTATGTGAACTACGGCAGCCGCGACGACTACGAACAGCTCGATCGGCTGGGGATTTCGGTGAAAGGCGCAATCGTCATCGCGCGCTACGGCGATGCCTGGCGCGGCATCAAGCCGAAAGTAGCAGCGGAGCACGGAGCGATCGGTTGCATCATCTACTCCGACCCCAGAGACGATGGCTTCTTCAATGGAGATGACTATCCCAAAGGCGGCTGGCGGCCGAAGGATGGAGTGCAGCGCGGCAGCGTGATGGATACGGATTATCCCGGCGATCCGCTCACCCCGGGGGTGGGAGCCACCGCCGACGCCAAACGGCTTCCGATCAGCGAAGCGAAGACGATCACGAAAATTCCGGTGCTCCCGATTTCGTACGCGGACGCTCTGCCTCTTCTCTCGGCACTGGCCGGGCCGGTGGCGCCGGAGAAATGGCGTGGAGGGCTGCCGATTACTTACCACGTTGGGCCGGGACCGGCCAAAGTGCACCTCAAAGTCGCGTCCAACTGGGATCTGAAGCCGGTGAACGATGTCATCGCCACCCTGCCCGGCTCGGATGCTCCCGATCAGTGGGTGATTCGCGGCAATCACCATGACGCTTGGGTCAATGGCGCGGCTGATCCTCTTTCCGGCATGTCGGCGGTTCTCGAAGAAGCCCGCATGTTGGGGGAACTCCATAAACAGGGATGGAACCCGAAGCGCACCATCATCTACTGCGCCTGGGACGGAGAAGAGCCGGGGTTGCTGGGTTCGACCGAGTGGGTGGAGACGCATGGAGACGATCTCCAGAAACATGCGGTCGCCTATATTAACTCTGACAGCAATGGCCGCGGATTTTTTCGTGCCGCAGGGTCGCACGACCTCGAGAAACTCATCAACGATGTGGTGCGCGAGATCAAGGATCCGGAAAAAGACATGCCGGTCTGGCAAAGGGCTCGCCTGTCGCGCATTGCCAATGCCAGAAATCAGGAGGAGCGCGGGGAAATTCGCAAGCGGGCGGAGCTGACCATTGGCGCTTTGGGAGATGGCTCCGATTACGCTTCTTTTCTGGATCATGCCGGCATTTCGACGCTCAATATAGGCTACGGCGGCGAGAACGACGCCGATGCCTACCATTCCATTTACGACGACTTCTACTGGTATACGCATTTCGTGGACACCGATTTCTCCTATGGCCGGAGTTTGGCGCAGACCGGCGGCACTACCGTCATGCGCCTGGCGGATGCGGACCTGATTCCCTATGAATACTCGGGACTGGCCGAAACGATTGGCAAGTATGTCACTGAACTGGAGAAGCTTCTCAAAGACAAGCAAGACGAAATCAAGGAGCGCAACCTGGAGCTAAAGGAAGGAGTGTTTGCAGCGGTGTCCGATCCTCGCAAGACATCGGTGCCCCCTCCGCAGGAGGCGGAACCGCCGTATATGAATTTCGCGCCGCTGAAGAATGCTGTGGAGTCTCTCAAACGCAGCGCGGATCGCTACCAGGCGGCCGTGGCGAAAACGCAAGCCGATGGCGCGCCGGTGCTGTCCGCGCAGGCGCTGAATGCTCTGAATACAGATCTGCTCAAAGTGCAGCGAGCATTTCTGAGCGAGCGAGGACTTCCCGAACGTCCCTGGTTCAAGCACCAGGTCTATGCACCCGGCGTGTACACCGGCTATGGCGCCAAACCGCTGGCGGCGGTCCGCGAATATATGGACGCGAAGAAGTGGGCGGAGGCGGATGCGCAAGTTCCGTTCGTGGCGAAAGTGCTGGAGGATGGCGCCCAGGCAATCGAGAAGGCTGCGGCTGAACTGGAAGGCGCGCTGTCCGGCAGGTAGTGCCGAACGCTTAAGTAGATTCCAGGTGGAAACGGGGCGGGCGGGAACCGGGGCCATGACCGAGCCGGGGCGGGGCCAGGGCCTGCTGGAGAAGTTCGGTGATTTCCTTTTCGAGCCGCTGGCGCTCTTCCGGCCGGAGGCGGACGATGCGGAACGGCTGCAGATAGCCGCTCCCTCCGCGCATGGGAAACATCATTTCGGCGGTGGGATAGATCGCGCCGGAACCCAAGGGGATCGTCAGGCCAATCCAGGATCGCTCTTCAAGGTAAGTCGAGATCTCGAGCAAACCGCCGGTGGTGGATAGCTGATGCAGGCGGGCGCAGCGCTGGCGCCCGTTTTCAAGCTGGATGGTGGCGGAAAGTTGTCCCCGCAAGTTGACGCGGGGGGCACGTCGTTGTGGGCGGATTTGTGAGAAGTAAGTCATAGGATGTTCGGCGAATTCGTGGCGCAACACGGATCCTAGTTCGAGAAAGTATCTGCGCGCAGACCTCCGTATTGGACGGCGACGGCCAGAAGCCGTCCGGTGCGGCGCATGGTCCTCCAGTCATATTCGTAGGCTTTCCCGCAAGCCAGGCAGACTTGATAGTGGCGTCCCTGATCGTCTATGCGGGGCCAGGAGAAACGGTGCGTGCAGGCGCGTTCGAGAAGCTGCTGCAAGAGGCTCATTGGGTCACCACCTGATTCCGGCTCTTCCAGTGATTGAGCCAGCGGTAGAAGAACGGTTGGGAACGTGCGCTCAGCAGGACCTGGAGCGAGGACAACAGAGTGTTCGGCGGCTGCGATTTGGATACGAA
Source organism: Terriglobales bacterium (assembly GCA_037442635.1). Classification (GTDB taxonomy): domain Bacteria; phylum Acidobacteriota; class Terriglobia; order Terriglobales; family Acidobacteriaceae; genus Sulfotelmatobacter. Next base: position 214,332 of record JBBIPV010000009.1, read on the forward strand.
GGTGTCTACGAAGTGCAGTTTGGTTTCCGGCAGCGGTCCGTAGGCGGAGAGAAGCAGGATAGGCACGCGCGCGTTAACGCGCTTCATCCTGGCGGCGACCAGGTCGCCGGTCATGCCCGGCATCTGGTAGTCGAGGACGACCGCATCCACGGGGCGGGAGAGGAACAGGCGGAGGCCCTCGTCACCGCTGGTCGCTGCGAGGACCGCGTAGCCGCTCTGTTCGAGCAGCAGCTTGCGACCAATGAGTCCGTTGCAGTGATCGTCAATGCAAAGGATCGTTGCCTTTGGGGGAGGCATGACTGATCTCGATTCCAATCTGGCCAGAGCGTCTGCTTCAGTGGCGCTGCGTGATCCGATTACTGCGAAGCAGCAAAATCATTCTGACGGCGGGTCTAAGCATTTTCAAATTACGAACGGCCACTCGCGCCACAGTTATCCGGCCATGTCACGCGTGCAAATGCGGCCACGAGGGCAAACGAAACCCCCTCGCTGTATAGGCGAGGGGGCGGTTGGGGGAGGGATCTGTTTTCTCGCGGGCTTAAGCCCGAAAGCTCCGGTTCTTACTTCGGCTGCTGCTGTTGATCGGCGCTGACCGCAGGCGCTCCGGTGTTGGCGGAGAGTTGCTCCAGGTCGTTCTTCAGCAGGCTGATTTCGACGCGGCCGCCGCTGACACGCTTGGTCTTGGCGGTTTCATCCGTGGCCGTGGGGGCGTTGCCCATGCCGACGAGGTAGATGCGATAGACCGGGATCTCATGGTTGAGCACGAGGTAGCGTACCACCGACTCGGCCATCTTTTGCGAGGTGGTGATGGCAGCCTGGCCCTTGCCGGTGGAGAAGCCCTGCACTTCAAAGATGTATCCGTGCTGTCCCTTGACGCTGGTTGCCATCTGGTCGATGGCGTCCTTGGCGTTCTTGCTCAGGACGGTCTGGCCGGGACGGAAGCGGATTTCGGTCTGATTCGAGGCCTTGTACTGGTCAATATTGGTGACCACGGACTCGACGGTCTGCACGCGGGTCGAGACCTGCTGGGCGGACTGCTGCGCCATGGTGGCCTTGTTGCCGGCGTCAATGGCGTGCTGGTCGGCTTCGTTGGCTTTGTCAGAGGCGAGCTTGATGCCGGCCTGGGCGCGGCCATCAGTATCCTTGATGGCCTTGCTGTTGGCGGAGGTCAGTTCGTCCAGTTCGTTGACGCGGTCTCGAATCGGCTCGGTCTGGCGCTTCACATAGTTCTTGCGGGCAAAGGGGTTGATGCGTCCCCAGAAGCCTTCCCGGGAGGGCGGAGCCAGAGGCGCTTTGCCGGTGGCCGAATCGGTGGAGGCAGCCGTGGTGGCGGACGGCTGAGCCTGGTTCGACGAAGTTGTCTGCGCGAAGGCGGGCAGTGCAAGCACGGCGGCCAACGGCAGGGCGACTAGCAGACGGTGGTTCATAGGTACTTCCTCCAAGTTGGGGGAGCGGTTGGGGCTCAACTTTGTTGCTCCACCCGGCACGCCCTTGGGCGTGCGTTAAGTTTGATTGCGTCCCCTCAATGAACCGGCAAGCTGTTATGGCTGCCGGCCGGCGCTGACGCAGCACCGGACTGCTGAAACCTGGGCGCCTCGGAACCCTGACGCCTGTCCTGTCTATTACAGTTCAGATGCCAAAGCGGCCGGGTCCGTGGACCTTCTAAATGATTGATATCTAAAGACATTGTAGTACTCTTCCCATCGGGAAGATAGTGCCGGAAGGTAATTTTGGCAAACCTGATATAAAAACTGCGTGGAAAATGGCAGCCAGGGAGGTTCGTCTTGCGGGCAAGCATCCTGAGTCGCGGGAGTTGTTGGGGGGCCGGTGTTGCGCGGTGTTTGTTGTTGGGGCTGATGCTGGCGGCACTATGCGGGCTGGTTTGGGCGGCGCCAACCTCGGAGGTGGAACTTCGGATGGCGTCGCGGCATATCCCGGCCGAGCGCTTGCAGCAGTACTCCGACTTGGCCGTGACCTGGATGCAGGAGTATCTGCGCATTGATACGACCAATCCTCCGGGGAACGAACTGCGGGCCGCGAGCTTCTTCAAGAAGATTCTGGATCAGGAGGGAATTGAAAATCGCGTGTTTGAGTATGCGCCGGGGCGCGCTGACTTGTGGGCGAGGATTTCTCATACGGCGAATGAGGCGAAGCGGCCGATCATTCTGCTCAACCACACCGACGTTGTAACCAGCGACGCGTCGCACTGGAGAGTGCAGCCGTTCAGCGGGGAAATCCGGGACGGATACGTTTGGGGACGAGGGGCGCAGGACATGAAGAACGAGGGACTGGCGCAGCTCGTCGTGATGGTGATGCTGAAGCGGGAGAAGGTGGCGCTCGACCGCGACGTGATTCTTCTTGCCGTCGCCGACGAAGAGGTGGAGGGAACGGGCACCGACTGGTTCATCAAGAATCAGCGGGACCTGCTTGGGAATGCGGAGTTCCTGATCAACGAAGGTGGAGAGAACCTGCTGGAAAACGGCAGGGTCAAGTACGTCGGCGTAGATGTGGGCGAGAAGACGACGTACTGGCTCCATGTGGTGGCGCACGGGCAGCCGGGGCATGGTTCGCGGCCGAATGCGGATTCGGCTCCCAACCGGCTGGTGCGGGCGTTGGATCGAATCATTGCCTATCGCACGCAGCTTCGAGTGCTGCCGGTGGTGGATGAGTTTTTGCGTGGCATGGCCCCTTACGAGACGCCGGCGCGGGCGGCTTATTACGGCAATATCCGGAAGGCGATCGAGGACAAGAAATTTCAAGAGGAAGTGGAGAAGGACGATTCGCTGAACTTCCTGCTGCGTGACACCATTACGCTGACCATGCTTGGCGGCTCGGAGCAGACGAACGTCATTCCGCCGGAGGCGTGGGCGAATCTGGATGTGCGGATTCTGCCCGGTGGGGATCCGAAAGCGCTGCTGGACGCGGTGCGGCGGGTCGTGAACGATCCCAATGTGACGGTCGAGCCGTTGAATAAGGAGTTCCGCGTGGCGAATTATTCCGGGACGGATAACGCGCTGTATGCGGCGATCCGGGAGGTGTCGGGGCGGTACTTTCCGGGATCGCCGGTAGTGCCGCACATCACCAGCGGATATACGGAGAACCAGCGCTACCGGCCGCTGGGGATGGTCGCTTACGGGTTTTGCCCCTACGTGGCGACGGATGAAGAGGGGAATACCGAGCATGGGAATGACGAACGGATTCGCGTGGAAGAAGTGCGGCGCGGGCCGGGGATTCTGTTTGATGTGGTGGCGGCGGTGGCGGGAGTCAGGTAGGCAACGTTCGTCCCAGCAGAAAAGCCGGTCGAGCATGGCTCGACACGATAGCCAGGGGCGGCTGTCGCCACATGATCAGCCGCCGCAGTGCTTCTCGTACTGCTCGAAGATGAAATTGTCGGTCATGCCGGCGATGTAGTCGCAGACGACGCGCGGCAGTCCTTCTTCTTTTGCTTTCTCCTGGTAGTTGTGCGGGAGGGCTTCGGGGCTCGCCATCCAGAGGGCGAAGAGTTCTCCGACGACGCGTTCGGCGTCGTCTTTTTCATCGGACAACGCTGCGCTGAAGTAGAGGTTCTCGTAGAGAAAGTCTTTGTTTTGGCGGCGCCCGGCGTCCACGGCGGGGCTGAAGGCGGCCAGGCGTTCGGGATGGTGCCGGACGTCGTCGAGGGTTTGAATGCCGGCTTGATTCACGCGGGCGCGCGTGTTGGTGATGAGATCGTCCACGAAGTGGTTCAGCACGCGCTTCAGGGCTTCATTGAATTTCAGCTTGTCGGGGGCGGTGGGGTAGATCTGCTCGACCTGGCGATAGAAGCGCTCGAAGACCGGCACGCCTTCGCGGATTTCATCCAGTGCGAGCAAGTGAGCTTCGTAGCCGTCGTCGAGGTCGGCGGTGTTGTAGGCGATCTCGTCGGTCAAGTCAATGAGTTGGGCTTCGAGCGGCGGGCGCTCGCCCAGGAGATACTCGGCGAGTTCGGGATGTTCCCTGGCGCCGTAGTCGCGCGAGTGCTTGATGATGCCTTCGCGGACTTCGAAAGTCAGGTTTAGGCCGCGGAAGGCGGCGTAGCGCTGCTCGAAGTCTTCGACGATGCGGAGAGCATGCAGGTTGTGATCGAATGCGAGGCCGTGCTCGCGCATGGCGGAGTCGAGGGCTTTTTCACCAGCGTGGCCAAATGGAGGATGGCCGATGTCGTGAACGAGGGCCAAGGCTTCGGTGAGATCCACGTTGAGGCCGAGCGCACCGGCGATGGTGCGGGAAATCTGCGAGACCTCGAGCGTATGGGTGAGCCGGTTGCGGAAATGGTCGGAATAGCGGCGGGTGAAAACCTGAGTTTTGGCTTCGAGGCGGCGGAAGGCGCGGGCGTGGATAACGCGGTCGCGGTCGCGCTGAAAGTCGTTGCGGTAGGCATGCTGAGGCTCAGAGAAACGGCGTCCGCGGGAGTGCTCGACGTGCACCGCGTAGGCGGCCAGCATGGTTGAAGTTTATCAAAGTGCCGAGTACCGAGTTGCGAGCATCGAGCACGTGAGGAGGTTCCCTCAAGCGCTGAGGCCCCTAATCATTGCTGCGGCTTGATAGCACGACTGGAAGTCGTGCCCTTCCCGATTGTAGAGACGCTCGGTACTCCCTACTGCTTTCCGGACTGTTCCTTGGCGAGCCGGACTCTGGCGGCGTCGAGTTTCTGCTGGACTTTGGCGAACGCCTCATTGTCCTGCTCGGCCGGGACGGTCTTGTTCCACTCCTGGACGGAACGTTCCCAGTGCGCAGCGGCGAGCTTCAGGCGGCCGGTCTTCTGGTAGAGGTCGCCAAGATGCTCTTGCACAGTGGGATCGGAACTCATGTGCAGGGCGGCCTTATTCAGGCTCTCTTCCGCGAGATCGTACTTGCCCTGCTTGAAATAAACCCAGCCCAGCGAGTCGAGATAAGCGGCGTTGTTGGGCTCGTAGGTGAGCGCCTGCTTGATGTAGTTGAGCGATTCGTCGAGTTTGACGCCGCGATCGGCGTTCATGTAGCCGAGATAGTTGAGCGTGGCGGCGGCCTGCGGATCGGTGGGCGGGATCGAGGCCAGCACGTGCCGGAATTCGGCTTCGGCCTCGTCGAATCTTTTCTGGCGCTGGAGCGTGTCGCCGCGCAGGAACCAGACGTAGGCCTTTTCCTCGGCCTTGCTGGACATCTGCTCGGCCTTGGCGAGAGACTCCTCCGCGTCTTTCCAGCGCTTGGCCCGGGTGTAGATGATACCGAGACGCAGGTAGACTTCGCGGTCCTCGGGCCCGCCTTTCAGCATGGAGCGCACATCGGCCAGGGACTTCTCCAACTCGCCGGTGTCGGCCAGTTGGGCGTCGAGCACCATGCGAAGTTCGCGATCTTCGGGCATCTTCTCCACCGCTTCCTTGGCCACGGCGGTGGCTTGTGGCCACTGTTTGGCCTCGCGGTAGGTGTCAATGATCTCCTGATAACCGCTGCGGGCATTCTCGTCGCCGAGAGGCAGCATTTTGCGGAAGGTTTCGACCGCGGCCGCGTAGTTCGCCTGTTCGCGGTAAATCATGCCGAGGCGCTCGATGAAGATCGCGCGATTGTTGCGGTCGGCCTGGCTGGAGGCGGCGTCGCTCTTTTCGGTTTTCTTGAGTAGATCCTGCAAGAGCTTGATGGCGTCTTCGTAGCGGCCCTGCGCCTGGTAAACCGCGGCCATGCTATAGGGAACTTCCATGGAATCCGGAACCATGGAGTCGGCTTTTTTCAAATTCTCAAGCGCGAGATCGTATTTGCCCTGGCGGCGGTAGATTTCGGCTACGCGCAGATAGGTCTGGGCGTCCTCGGGATTCGCATCTGCAATGATCTTGTATTGCTCGAGTGCGGCATCGGTCTGGCCGTCGTTCATCAGATTTTCGGCGAGGCCGCGTATGGCGTCCAGGTTGTCGCGATCGAGCACGATGGCGTGACGGTAGGCGTCAATGGCGCTCTTGTAGTCTTTGCGTTGCTCGTAGGCCGCACCCAGCGCCGAATAGAGCTTGGCGGAGCGGGCCGAATCGGGGACGGAACTGAGCACCTGCAGGGCGTGGGAAGTGTCGCCTTCGTCGGTGTAGAGAATGGCCAGCGTGGTGACGGCTTCTTCGGAGTTGGGGTCAAGTTTGACCGCGGTCTTGAGCTCCGCTTCTGCCTTCTGCAAGTCGCTGTTGAGGCGATACAAGCGGCCGAGCAGCAGGTGGTCGTCCACGTTACCCGGTTCGAGCTGCACGATTTGCTGGTATTGCTCGATGGCGAGTTTCAGGACGTTTTCCGACCCGGAGCCGCCGGGCATGTCGCCGAGCGAACGGAGATAGATGCGGCCAAGAAGCTTGTGTGCTTCGAGATTCTTGGGATCGCGCTTGAGGATGTCCTGGGCTTCGAGCACAGCATCGCGGATGTGTCCGGTCTTGACGTAGAGTTCGGCCAGGCCGGAGGTGAGGAATTCTGAAGAAGGATCAGCCTCGATGGCCAGCCGGTATTCCTGAATGGCTTTGGTGGCCAGGTCGCTGCGGCCGTAGACGGTGACCTGCTCCTCGTACATGTGGGCGAGGGCGTAGTGGTAGTAGGCGGCGCTACGGTCAATTTTGCGCGGGGCAGACTGGGACTTGGCATCGGAGTCAGCGGGCGTGGGGCTGGTTTGGCCGGCGGCAGCCGCCGCGGCTACAAGAATCGCTGAAAATAGGCAAAAAACTCTCTTCATGCTGGACCTGACTGCGCTCATTCGCGCTCCCGAAACCTCAGCTTCTTGGATGCAAGGCCGCCGGGGGAAAGGTGCCTTTATTCTACCGCGAGCATGGACGGGATGGGGAAAAACCGTGGTGGCATGGCGAGTAGGGCGCATCCGGAAGGACAGGGACCGACAGGATGCGACGCGAACGTCAGGTTTTGTAAAGGCGGACCTCAGACCTTGCCTCTTCTCGGTTGAGGTCCGAGGTCCTGCTCTGAAGTCCGGTTTCAATGACGGAAGTGGCGGACCCCGGTGAACAGCATGGCCAGGCCGAGACGGTCGGCAGCTTCGATCACTTCGGGGTCGCGCTGCGATCCTCCGGGCTGGATGATGGCGGTAGCCCCGGCCTTGGCGATTTCTTCGACGCCGTCAGGGAAGGGGAAGAAGGCGTCGGAGGCGGCGACGGTGCCCTTCAGCGGCAGTTGGGCCTTCATAGCGCCGATCTTGGCCGAATCCACACGGCTCATCTGACCGGCGCCAACGCCGATGGTCTGACCGTCGCGCGCATAAACGATGGCGTTGGACTTGACGTGTTTGCAGACCTTCCAGGCGAACAGCAGGGCGCGGGTTTCTTCCCGCGTGGGCGCGCGCCTGGTCACGACTTTGAGATCGGCATCCTGCAGAGGGCGGATGTCGGTCTCTTGCACCAGCATGCCGCCGGAGACGTTTTTCAGAACCCACTTCTGCTGCGCGGGGAGAACTTCGACAAGGCGCAGATTTTTCTTCGAAGCAAACCTGGCTTTCGCGGCTTCGTCGAAGGCGGGGGCGGCGATCACTTCGAGGAAGAGTTTGTGCATTTCCTCGGCGGCCTCGGCATCCACGGGGCGATTCACGCCGACGACGCCGCCAAAGGCGGAGACCGGGTCGCACTCGAGTGCGCGTTTGTAGGCTTCGGCAAGAGTCTTCCCTGTGGCGGTACCACAGGGGTTCGTGTGCTTGATGATGGCGCAAACCGGCTCGTCAAATTCCTGAGCCAGGTCCCAGGCGGCCTGCAGGTCCACGATGTTGTTGTAGGAAAGTTCTTTACCCTGAAGCTGGCGCGAGTTGGCCACGCCGGCGCCGGAGCCGTCGGAATACATGGCGGCCTTTTGATGAGGATTTTCGCCGTAGCGCAAGTCGAGCGTCTTGTGGAACGTGAAACGCAGGGTGTGCGGGAAGGCGTTGGGTTGCGGTTGAAAGGAGTCGGCGCTGATGGTTTCAAGCGTTGAGGCGATGGCGGAATCGTAAGCGGCGGTGGTGGCGAAGGCTTTTTGGGCGAGACGCCATTTGGTCGCCAGCGAGAGAATGCCGCCTTCGCGTTTGAGTTCGTCGGCGATCGAGTCGTAATCGGCCGGCGAGGTCACGATGGCGACGTCGTGAAAATTCTTGGCGGCGGAGCGGATCATGGACGGTCCGCCGATATCAATGTTTTCGATCAGTTCCGCGAAGGCGACTCCCGGCGTAGCGGCAGTTTTCTCGAAGGCGTACAAATTGACAACCACCATGTCAATGGGTGCAATACCGTGTTCCTTGACCGCAGCGATGTGCTTTGGGTCTTCGCGGCGATGCAGGATGCCGCCGTGAACCTTGGGATGCAGCGTCTTGACCCGGCCATCGAGCATTTCGGGAAAGCCGGTCAGTTCGGAGATGTCTTTCACCGCGATGCCGGACTCACGCAGAAGTTTGGCGGTGCCTCCGGTGGAGACGAGTTCAATGCCGAGCGCGGATAGTTTGCGGGCGAAATCCACGAGCCCGGTCTTGTCGGTGACACTGAGAATGGCGCGCTGGATTTTGGATATCGTGGACATGATGGGCCTCAAACGAGGGAGACGAACGCTGAATGGTGACCGAAGATTCTATCAGGAAGGAATGAGTAGCGAGTACCGGGCACCGAGTACCGAGAATTGATCTGAAGGCGAGCGGCAACTGAGACTATGTTTTCGCCTTGGCTTTCAGCTTGACGTGGCCGCCGGTGAGTTCGACGGTGTATTCGACGTTTTCGCAGTGGTACTGCTTTTTGATCTGTTCGGTCTTCTTCTGCACGAAGACGGCAAACGAATCCACGCCGCCGGAGACGCTCTCGCCGGCTTTCTTTTTGGCGGCGACCAGCGTGTTATAAAGGCGCTCGACCTGCTCGCGCTCGGATTGGTCTACGTTATGCAAGACGAAATGTGGCGAGGGAAGCGATGCCTGAGGTGCATCTGAACCGGCGGGGCGGTTGACGCCATACACCGGATGATGCTGCGGCTTGAGTTCCTCCTCGGCGACGCGTACGCCTTGTACCGAGAGCAATGCATCCTGCGGACGCCGGTAGCCTTCTTCCCGGATGCGGGATTTCTTGCGCCACAGATCGCTGTAAATCGCGTAGCGCTGCGCCATCTCGTTGTAGCGGTAGCGCTGGGAGAAATTCATGCGGCCGCCGTCGGAGAACTTCCGCAGCAGGGAGAGCACCTTCCACTCAATATCGGTGGGCGGTCGCTTGGTCGGGTTGCTGAAATAGATCTCGTACTCGATCTTCAGCCGGCGCAGCTGCGTGTCGAGAACGCTCAGTTCCTCGTCGGTGGTCACGGGAATCTCCATGAACAGTGTAGTGAGGAGCCATGAGGTGGGCGAGGTACCCGTCGGTCACCGAAGGGCATGGTACGAAAGTAAGGGCGAGCGGTGAGCAATGAGCAATGAGCAGCGAGCCGTGAGCAAGTGCGGCGCATCCTTCTGGAAACTTTGGACTTCGCCTGAAAGGTTGATCTAATGGTGATTTGGGGCGCTCAAAGCTCACCGCTCATTGCTTACTTTGCGTTCGACGCCATCTTCTTGACCATGGCGAGAACCAGCTTGCGGTCACTGTCGTTCAGGTTCGTGGCGTAGCGGCGGATCTGGCTGAGGAAGCGCACCTCGTCATCGGAGAGCTGCGGCAGCCCCTTGGAGCCGTTGCTGTGGCCGGGCTCGGCGAAAAACTGCGACAGCGGAAGTTCCATGGCGCCGGCGATCTTCGAAAGCGTGTCGAGCGAAGGGATGGTGTGGCCATTCTCCACGCGCGACAAATAACAGCGCAGCAGGCCGGTTCGCTTTTCAATGTCGCCCTGCGACATTCCTTTTTGGAGCCGGTAGTTGCGGATGGTCTCGCCGATGTTCATGGTAGGAAGCATTTCAGGATGGGAAATGGTAACCAGATCGGTAACTTATGGCAAGTGGGAAATTTGTGCCATTCAGGGAACGTAAGTGCCATATGTCCGCTCGCCCGTTTTGCATCGGCAGAACGGCGGACTGTGCCTGCGCTTAGACAACGTCTAAGTAAAAAACGGGTTGCGATTACCGGCGCACGCGAGGTCGAGAAACTACTTCTTCAGATTCGCCGCGAGGAAGTCCACGGTGCGTTTCCAGGCATCGGCGGCGTCGGCGGCGCGGTATCCGTCTTTGTTGTTGGGGTTTTCGAATCCATGGCCGGCATCGTCGTAGATCTTGATGTCGCCTTTCTTGCCGAGACGATCCATCGCTTCGCCGAACTTGTGCACGTCGTCGGGCGTGATGCCGTGATCCTGGGCGCCGAAGATGCCGAGAATCGGCGCGTTGATCTTCTTCAGAGCTTCGGGATCGGTGGCGAGATGGCCGTAGTTGATGACGTCGGCGGCGAGCGTGGGCTCCTGCAGGGCGACGTCGAGCGAGTAGCCGCCGCCCATGCACCAGCCGATCGAGCCGATGCGGTCTTTTCTTACGTTGGGCTGCGAGGCGAGAAATTCGAACGCAGCGTGGAGATCGCGCTTGGCCCGGTCTTCGGGGACTCCGCGCATGATCTCGTGCGCCATCTCGGGCGTGGTCGCAACCTTGCCGCAGTAAAGGTCCACGGCCAGCGCGACGTAGCCCTGATCGGCGAGTTTGGATCCTTGTTCTTTGACCCAGTCGTTCAGCCCCCACCATTCGTGGATGACGATAAGCGCGGGGAACGGCCCTTTACCCGCAGGCGTGTAGAGAACGCCCTGCACGGTTTCATCGCCGCTCTTGTAGGAGACGGCCTTGCTGTCGGCGGCGAGGGCGGCAGCGGCGAGCAACAAAATGACAGGCACGAGCGCGAAGATTCTTTTCATGGCAGAGTACTCTCCTGGGGCGGTTGCCGACATTCTGGCTGAAGTATGTGCGGAATTACAACTCGAATTCCATGTACAGTGCCCCGGCGATCGGATTCGCGCAATAGGGAGCAATTTCCCGAAATCCAATCTTTCGATACATAGCGACGGCATCTTTCATCACCGGCTCGACGGTGTCGAGGCGCATGCATTGGTAGCCGATCTGGCGGGCCTCGGCAATGATGCGGTCGGCCAGGGCGCGGCCGAGGCCTTTGCCGCGGAATTGCGGGCGGAGGTATAGGCGCTTCATCTCACAGACGCTGTTGCCGAGTTTGTGCAGGGCCACGCAGCCGGCAATCTGGCCTCCAAACTCGGCGAGCAGCAGGCGGCCATCGGGCGGAGCGTAGTCGCCGGGGAGGCCGGCGAGTTCTTTGTCGAAGTTCTGGAAGCACAGGCTGAAGCCCAGCGTCTGCGCGTATTCGAGGAGAAGCTCCCGAGCCTGGGCGACCTGGACGGGGGACTCTGCCTGGGCCAGCACAAGGCCTTTCAACGCAGAGGTCACAGAGGACGCAGAGGAATTAGAGAACAAATGCTCCGATTTGGATTCGGCGCTCATTTCTCTGCGTTCTCTGCGTTCTCTGCGTCCTCTGCGTTGAAGACTTTCCTACCCCATTAACATGCCGCCGTTTACGTTCAGCACGTGGCCGGTGATGTAAGAAGCATCCTCGGAAGCAAGGAACGCCACGGCCGCGGCAACGTCGTCAGGCGAACCTACGCGTCCCAAGGGAATTTGCTTCACGGCATTCTGCTTGAACTCTTCTCCTAACCCGGCGGTCATGGCAGTTTCGATGAATCCCGGGGCGACGGCGTTGCAAGTAATGCTGCGGGAGCCGACTTCGCGGGCGATGGCCATGGTGAGTCCGATCAGCCCGGCTTTCGAGGCGGCGTAGTTGGCTTGCCCGGCCTGGCCCATCTGGCCGAAAACGCTGGTGATGTTGATGATGCGTCCCCAACGCTGCTTGAGCATGGAACCGATGACCTGCTGAATGAGAAGATATGCTGACGTAAGGTTGGTCTGGAGGACGGCGTCCCAGTCGGCACGTTTCATGCGCATGACGAGCTGATCTCGCGTAATGCCGGCGTTGTTGACCAGGATATCTATTTTGCCGAATTGAGCGATGGCGGCTTTGACCACGGACTTGATCTGGTCTTCGTCGGCCACATCGAGCGGAAAGGCAGCGGCTTTGCCCCCGGCGGCGGTGATTTCGGCGACCAGTTCGTTCAGCTTGTCCTGATTGCGGGCGGCGGCGGCCACGGCTGCGCCGTCTTTGGCCAGGCGGAGAGCACAGGTGCGTCCGATGCCTTGCGATGCGCCGGTGACCAGCGCCACCTGTCCTGAAAGGGACATGGAGAGTCCTCCCGGTTGCGGAGTCTGATGAATGCGGTGGAACGCAGAATTATACGCGGTGGCGAGTTTGTAGAGAATCGCATCACGATTCGCATTGCGAATCCACAAGGGCGCCGAGTACCATTCCCACACTCTCATGGCGCAGACAGCAAAGAATGATGTGATCCCGATGCCCGACCCTTCCAACAAGAATTCAACTCCGGTGGTGCCGATCTCGAGCGGGCACCGCTCGACGCAGCGGGCGTCGGGAGAGAGGCCGGTGGAAGATGTTACAGCCGCCGATTCGCCCTCGGCCGACGCGGGCGAGAGTGCCCGCGCCACACAGGCCGAGCCCTCGACCGAAGTCTATGCGGTATTCGGCGTTGAACCGGAGATCCAGGCCTATGCCATGGCCAAGTACTCGCGGTCGGCGCTTTCGATGAAAGAGTCGCTGCGCGAGATCAGCACGCAAAAGGCGGAAAAATTCCTCAACACGTTTTATTTCCAGTACGGACACCGCTCGATTGCCGACCTGGCGCATATCGCGCTGGCGATTGAGCGGCTTTCGATTCTGGCGGCCATCGAACTGGCCGACGAGCAGCGCTGGGACGGCCAGGAGCGCTCCACGCGCTATCAGGATTTCAAAAAGAGCGGATATTACGTTCCCGACTTCGGGTCTGATGAGGAAGCCCGGAAGCTCTACTGCGACACGCTGGACTTCCTGTTCACCGAGTATGAGGCGCTGTCGGCGCATATGACGGCGTACTTGATCTCGATTACGCCCAAGCCCGCCGACATGAAGCAGGAAGCATACGAGCGCACGCTGAAGGCGAGGGCGTTTGACATCACGCGCTATATGCTGCCGCTGGCCACGAACACTTCGCTGGGCGAGATCGTCAATGCGCGCACGCTGGAGACGCAGGTGGCGCACCTGCTCTCGCATACGCACAAAGAAGTGCGGCAGTTGGGCGAGTCGCTGAAGAAGGCGGCAACCGGCGCGGCCTACAACGTGAATGCGGAATCATTGCGCGAGCTGGTTGCGCAGATTCAGGCGGTGAACCCCGAGCTGGGTGCGCGGGCCGAGCAGGAATTGCTGCGCGAGGTGCGGGTAGCGCCGACGCTGGTGAAATACTCCGATCCTAACGAGTATGAGATGGCTACGCGGCGCGAACTGCGGCAGGCGGCGCGGGAATTGATGGAGGACGAACAACTGGCGCCGTCGAAGGCGATCGTGGATCTGCTCGACGAGGAACCGCTGGAAGTGGAAATTGCGACGACGCTCTTGTACGAGCACTCGCATCATTCCTATCGCCAGATTCGCCAGGCGGTGCAGGTCGCGGGCGAGCGGCGGCGGCGCGAGATTATTGACTTGGGCTTGCGGCATCGGGGCAAGCACGACGAAATGCTGCGCGGATTCCGCGCGGGGCAGCAGTTCCGCTTCGACATTCT
>JBBIPV010000010.1:0-216028 GCA_037442635.1 Terriglobales bacterium
GCTGCGCGGCTCTAGCGACCTACCCGAAGGTTTGACGCACCGAGCCGGCACGTGTTCGCGGCCCTGATTCAAAAGAACCAAGCCGCGAACTTCCTCCCTATTTGGTCTTGCTCCGTGTGGGGTTTGCCCGGCCCGCGGCATTACTGTCGCGGCGGTGCGCTCTTACCGCACCTTTTCACCCTTACCCCGGCGTCGTTGTAGGAGCTTTGTCATCCTGAGCGAAGGATCTGGGCGTGCCGCGCGAATCGTCCGCGGCTTCCTGCGGACGAATCCATCGCGCGATTGGCACGCATCCTCACAAAGCCCTTACAACGACGCCGGGGCGGTATGTTTTCTGTGGCACTTTCCGTCCAGCCGGCTTGAACCGGCCGTCCCGGACGTTATCCGGCACACTGCTCTGCGGAGTTCGGACTTTCCTCTCCCCGCGCCCGAAGACGAGGGAAGCGACCGTCCGGTCCGGCTGCCTACAGATTCATTATATGCGACGGGGGGGGCAGGTCTTGGGTCTTGGGTGTTAGCCTCGGCAAATTGGATTAAAGGGCTGAAAGGCCTGTTAGACTTATTTCGGGCCGAATCGAACGCCAGCTCACTAAGCCCAAGACCCAAGACCAAAGACCTAACGCCCAGGACCCGCCCATGCACATCGCCGAATCCATCCGCATTGCGCTGCGCTCGCTGTGGGCCAACAAGCTGCGCTCCGTGCTCACCCTGCTGGGCGTGGTCATCGGCGTGGCGGCCGTGATTGCCGTGGTCACGTTCGTTTCCGGTATCAACGATTACGTGGCGACCAAGGTCTTCAACTTCGGCGCTGACGCTTTCTTTATCTTCAAGGTTTCTCCAGTCGTTACCAACGTAGATCACTTCCTCGAAGCCGAGAAGCGCAAAGACCTCACCATGGAGGACTACCGCGCGGTGGCGGAGGGCTGCCGGCACTGCCAGCTGGTGGGCGCTACCACGCGCAACGAGAGCGGACACGTCAAGTATGGCGGGCAGTCCATCAGCGACACCCTGATCCGCGGCATCACTCCCGCCATGGCCACGATCCTGGACACCGATCTCTCTTCGGGCCGCATGGTCAATGACACGGATGTCAACAATCGGTCGCAGGTGGTGGTGGTCGGCGACGACATTGTCACGCATCTGATGCCGGGGATTGATCCCCTAGGCCAGGAAATCCGCGTGGATGGCTGGACCTACCAGATCATCGGCGTGGCCAAGAAAAAGGGTACGACCCTGGGGCAGAGCGCGGACAACTTTGTGATGATCCCGATCACGACGTGCCTGAAACAATACGGGTCGCACGACAGCAGTCTGCGCATTTCGGGCAAGGCGGCCAGCACCGGGATTCCGCTCGCCCAGGCAGTGGACGAGGCGCGGGCCGTGTTGCGCGCCAAGCGTCACGATCAGCCGGGCGGGCCTGACAGCTTCGACATCGAGACCAATGCCAGCCTGTTGGTCATCTGGGGAGACCTGAGCAACACCTTTTTTATGGCGACCATCGGTATCGCCGGAGTTTCTCTGGTGGTGGGCGGCATCGTCATCATGAACATCATGCTGGTATCGGTGACCGAGCGAACCCGCGAAATCGGCATCCGCAAGGCGCTGGGGGCGCGCCGCGAAGACGTGCTCCTGCAGTTCCTCATCGAGGCGCTGATTCTGTCTCTGATCGGGGGGCTGATCGGAGTTCTTTCCGGCGTCTTGTTTGCTCTGGGGGTGACGGCCATCATCGGCATGCCGTCGGCGATCAAGCTGTGGGCCGTGGCAGCGGGACTGGTCGTTGCGGCCAGCGTGGGCGTGTTTTTTGGAGTCTATCCCGCGCGCAAGGCGGCGCGGCTGGACCCGATTGTGGCGTTGAGATTTGAAATGTAGGGCTATAGAGAAAACGTTTGTCATTCCGAGCGCAGCGAGGAATCTGCTTCTTGCTTGCGTCGGACAGAAAAGCGGATTCCTCGCTGCGCTCGGAATGACAGGCGTTGAGCATGCTCATGATGCGCAAAAGCGAATTCGGCGAAATTGTCCAGATGGCGACCGACACTATCCGCAGCAACAAGCTGCGCTCGGCTCTGACCGTGCTCGGCATCGTAATCGGCGTGGCCGTGGTCATCGGCGTTTCTTCGATCGGGCGCGGGCTTGACGACAACGTGCGCGATATCGTCAGCAGCATCGGCTCCGACGTGATCTTCGCCTTCCACCTGGAGCCTTTTACCTTCGGCCGTCCCACCGAGGAGATGCGCACCCGCAAGGAACTGACCTATGAAGACGCCGTGGCCATCGGGGACCTGCCTCACGTCAAGGCGGTGACCGCCGGACTGCGCTACTTCCGGCCCGAACTCGGCGTCGGATCATTCTCGGTGAAATATCGGGACCGGAAGGCCAAGAACACCATTCTCGAGGGCGACCAGGCCTCCGCCAAAGAAGTGTTCGATCTGCTGATCGCCTCGGGCCGCTGGTTCAGCGAAGTGGACGAAGAGCACCGTTCGTCCGTGGTCCTGCTCTGCGCCGACACCACCGAAGAACTGTTCGGCACGGAAGACCCGCTGGGCAAGGAAGTCAACATCGAAGGCCAGCTTTTCACCGTGATCGGAACGGTGCAGCGGATCAAGTCGGTGTTCGGAGGCGGCAAGAATCCCGACGACAACAAAGTCATCTTCCCGCTGAGCACGCTGCGCAAACTGCATCCCGAACTGAAGCAGCATTGGATCAGCATCAAGGCCACATCGCACGACGACGTGCCCAAGGCGATTGACGAAGTCCGTGAACTGCTGCGGCGGCGGCGCAAAGTTCCGTCGGACAAGCCCGACAACTTCGCCGTTTTTACCTCGGATTCGATTTCGGACGCCTGGAACCAGATCACCGGCGCGCTCTTCATCGGGATGTTCGCGATTTCAAGCGTGGGGCTGGTGGTGGGCGGCGTGGGCGTGATGAACATCATGCTGGTTTCCGTGACCGAGCGCACGCGGGAGATCGGAGTGCGCAAGGCCATCGGCGCCCGCAAGAAAGATATTCTCCTGCAATTCACCCTGGAAGCGATCATTTTGACGGCGGTGGGCGGGGTGATCGGCATACTGTTGGGAGCGGCAATCGTTTGGGGGATTCCGGCGGTGTGGCCGTCGTTGCCGGCTCACCTGTCCATGTTCTGGGTTACGTTTGGTTTCAGTTCCGCCGCCGGAGTGGGTCTGGTCTTCGGCATCTATCCGGCCTGGAAAGCGGCGAACCTCGACCCGATTGAGGCGCTGCGCTACGAGTAATGCAGCCGTCGGCCCCCGGCCACGAGGATATATCTGGAAAACGCCCCCGATCGCCATAAAAGGGTGCGGTTTCAGCCGCGCCGATAGGGGCCCTTTCAGGCTGCGGAACAGACGTAGGTGCGCTGGCGCATGATCCACGATCTCCTCAGAGTCTCCCAGATCGTCGCGGTTCTCGGGTGTGTCTCCGGTTCCGTCTACTATCTGATTTGCCTGTGGAGCGCAGCAGCCTTTCTCCGCGAGCACAGGACGGACAAGAGCGTTCCCCCCACCCAGGCTTTGCCCCCGATTTCAATCCTCAAGCCGCTGAAAGGGACCGACCCGGAGATTTATGAGAGTTTGCGGAGCCATTGCCTGCAGGATTACCCGGAGTACGAAATTGTTTTCGGCGTTAGCGATCCCGCAGATTCTGCCGTCGCCAGCGTCGAACAGCTGCAGCAGGAGTTTCGTGACCGTGCGATCCGGCTTGTGGTATGCCCGGAAACGCTGGGCGCGAACGTGAAGGTCAGCAATCTCGAGCAGATGCTGCGCGCTGCTCGATTTGAGCATCTGATCGTCAATGACAGCGACATTCGTGTCGAGCGCGATTACCTTCAGCGCGTGATCGCGCCGCTCGCGGATCCTGCTGTCGGGATGGTCACATGTCTCTACCGCGGGATGGCCGCCCCGACACTTGGTTCGCGGCTCGAATCGCTCGGCATCGGCACCGATTTCTGCGCCGGAGTTCTCGTCGCCCGCCAGTTGGAGGGCGGACTCCGCTTCGCGTTAGGCTCGACCATGGCGTTTCGCCGCGCCGATCTGGAGCGCATCGGGGGATTCCGCGCCATTGTGGACTTTCTGGCCGACGACTACGAACTTGGCCGCCGCATCGCCGGCCTTGGCCTTAAGGTGTGGCTGTCCGATGTGGTCGTGGAAACGCACTTGCCCGCTTATGATTTGCGCGGCTTCTGGTCGCACCAGTTGCGCTGGGCGCGCGGCGTGCGCGATGCGCGCGCCGGAGGCTACTTCGGCCTGGTTTCTACTTTTGGCCTGATGTGGGGTTTGCTGAACGTCCTGGCCGCGCAAGGTTCGGCGCAGGCCTGGGTCGTGCTGGCCGGAGTCGCCGTGTCGCGGATGGCGGTGGCGCTGATCGTCGGCAACAAGGTGCTCCAGGATCGGCGAGTACTGAAAGATCTATGGCTGCTGCCGTTGCGCGATCTGGTTGCAGTAGCGGTGTGGGCCGCAAGTCTCTTCGGCCACACCGTAACGTGGCGCGGGGATCACTTCACGCTGAAGGATGGCCGGTTGAGCCGGATTGCTCCCTAGAGACTCGCTGCAGCGCCTCAATTCTTCCGCCCTTGCCAAACCGATACATCTCGCCGCGCCAATAAAACTCCCGGCTGGTATAGCTCAGCACCCAGGCCACAAAGCCGAAGAAATCCCGCAGCGGATACAGCCAGCACAGCCAGAGCGCCCGCGGATCGCGCGCTACGCTCCATCCCGCCACCACCGATTGAATCATCCGGTTGAGCCACGCCAGAACAAACAGCCCGGCGCCAATCTGCCAGCGGCCGGTTGCCGCTCCCGCGATCAATCCCAACACCCCATAGGGCACAGCATAAGTCAGTCCCGTGCCGGCATGTCCGGCGGGCCGCGAGTAGCGGGTACTCTTCATCCAGCGCAACTGATCGCCCAGCGTGCGCAGCGGCGAACGCCGGGTCAGCACATTTTGAACGATGTAGTGCGAGAGAACGACCTTGTATCCGTTCGCCCAGATGCGATTCCCCAGCTCGAAATCGTCGGAATAATAGTCGGCCACCGCCGCAATGCCGCCGATCGCATCCAGCGCATCCCGCCGCACCGCCATCGCCGGGCCGAGCGCGAAGCGCATTCCTTCCATCATGTCGGCGACCATCACGCCGGAACTCATCTCGACCGACAAGCCGAGGGCTTCGAGCCACGACCAGAAGTCCGACGCCGGAACGCCGCGGTACATGCAAGTGACCAGCCCCACTTTTGGGTCGAGCAGCGGCGGAATCGTGTTGCGCAGGAAATCCGGTGCGACCCGCACGTCGCTGTCGCTGATGATGAAATAGGAACGCGACGAGACGGCGATCATCTTGTCGAGCGAATAGACCTTGGCGCTTGGCCACTTCGGCGGCCCGGAAACGATCAGCCGGCTCGAGATGTTCGGATAGCGGGCGCGAACTTCCTGCGCGATTTTGGCGGCGGGGTTCTCCAGGTCGCGCACGCCAAAAATCACTTCGTAGTCAGGATAGTCCTGCTGGAAAAAACTCTCGAGATTTGCCGCCAGGTGTTCTTCCATGCCGTGCACTGGCTTCAGAATAGTGACCGGCGGCAGGGAAGAGGCGGGAGTCGTGCTGGCAGCTTCCCGCGCTGCGCGGGCTTGGCGCAGGTAGCGCGACGTCGCCACCAGGGTCATCCCCAGGTAAATCGTGGAAGTGAAGGAGCCTGCGAGCGCCAGCAAAAGCAGCGCCCGGCAAACCACAACAGCTCCGTGACCGTCGAGCGCGCCCGGGGTCATCAGAAGAAGGGTCATCAGGGAAGCACGATTATAAACGGGTGCTATTCACTTTACCGGTTGGTGAAGATGGCTTTCCCGCCGCTACGGGCCAGCAGAAAATGCGGCAGGCCGGCGAGTTCCTTCGGATCGTCCTGATCGGTCCACACAAAAATGCGCGCCGGTCCCGGCCAGAGCGCCGCCAGCGACTGCGGGGTTTCAAAAACATGCGGCGCATCGGGAAATTTCTCCCCGTACCAGAGATTTCCGCTCGGCTCATGCAGCACGCGTACCGGAGTGCGAGTGTAGAAATTGAGCGTCGAAGCCTGATGATATTCGCCGTCAATCACGATCAGGTCGCCAGGACGATATTCCTTCTGAATCGCAACCGCGAGATCGTGCGACGACAGAATCGGCGAGAACCTGGCAAACGACACGTGCACGCAGGTCAGCAGCCCGACCATCATGAGCGCCAGTGCTGCATTTCCCCACGCCGGATGCCCGCGCCGTCGCGCCCACCAATTCAAGACCGGCCCGATCAACAGCGACAGACACGCGCCAAGCAGAGGCCCGCGGAACACGCCCAGCGCCTGCGGTGTGAAATCGAGCACGTGGCCCAGCGAGAAGTCATAGTCCTGCGGATTCTTCTTCAGCAGGTCCGCCAGGTCCACTCCGGCGGGCGGCTGGTGCGTGGCAGAAAATAGAACCAGCCCCACCGCCGCCGCGAGGACGCCCACCAGCATCAGTACCAGCGACGAAATGCGTCCGGCGCGGCGGTCCGCCTCGCTCGCCTCGGCCGCCGACTCGCGCGCCAGCCAGCCTCCCGCCAGCAGTGCCACGCCGGGAAGGGCGGGAATGGTGTAGTACTCCTGCCGCGTCGAGAAGCTGAAGAAAAGCAGGATCACCAGCGCCCAGAGAAAGAAAAGCAGGTTCGCCTTGCCAATCCGGTCCAGCGGGGAGCGCAGGCGGCGCCAGCGTAGCGGCACCTGGCGGAGCGCCTGGGGCAGAAACACTGCCCACGGCACCAGCCACAAAATCAGCAACCCCCAGAAGAGCACGAGCGGAACCGTTTCATAGCCGGGCGGCACGCGCTTGTTGAGAAAGCGCATGATGTGTTCGTTGACGAAGTAGAACCACAGAAATCCTCGTGCCTGACCCTGTGCCGGATTACGGATCGCGGCCAGCACATGCCACGGCGCGGCCAACACGAAAAAGACCGCGAGGCTCGAAAACACCCGCAGCTTGGCCAAATGGCGCAGATTGCCCGTGAGCAGCAAGTAAAGCCCGATCGTGCCGATGGGAAATACCAGCCCGATCAGACCCTTGGTGAGCACGTTCAACGCGCAGACGGCGGCGAATCCCCAGCAGGTCAGGCGCGAGGGAGACTCTTCTTCCAGGGAACGCAGAAAGAACGCATACGATAGCGTCAGCCACAATCCCACCAGAACGTCGGGAATCAGAAACCGTGTGAAGATGTAGGGCCCAATCGAGGTGACCAAAGCCAGCCCGGAATAAAATCCGCCGCCCTCGCCGAAGGCGTAGCGGCCCAGCCCGTAAGTCGCCAGCACCATCGCCAGAACGCCGAGCATCAGCGGCAGGCGCGTGCTCCAGTCGCTGATTCCCAACAGGGTGTAGCTCGTGGCCAGGCTCCAGTACATAATCGGCGCCTTCTCCAGGTAGCGGAGGCCGTTGGTATAAAGCGTGACCCAGTCGTGGCGCAGGAGCATCTCGCGCGCCGCCTCGGCATGGATGGTGTCCACGTCATCCAGCAGCGGCGGGGTGAACATGCCGGCAGCATAAATTGCCAGCCACAGGGCTACCAGGATGAGCAGCGAAGCGAGAGAAACGCGCTGAACGGGATGAGACTGGGGGGCTGTGCCAGAGTTCATGCGGAAGTCCGCGCAGGCTGATTATAGGGACTCGCACTGGGAGGATCAAACCAACGCTGGGAGGTAGTGTTCCGCAGGCGTCATCCTGAGCGGAGCCGTTTTTCAGGCGGAACGAAGGATCTCGATCTCTCCGAGGTCGCGCCTCACGGGAGATCCCTTGCCCCGCTGGTAAAAGCGCGGGGCTTCGGGATGACCCCTTCAGAGGTGAGAACTAGGGCACTACCAGCCGGTGAGGATTCGCGCCTCAGGTCATGACAAGCCCGGTGCAGCCGGCCGCTGCCTGTTGTCGAGGACTTCCCTTATCTTGGAGGAGAGCTGCGTCAAGGTGAAGGGCTTCTGAAGGAACCCTTTGTCGAGGTCCATCACTTTGTGATCGAGCACGGTCTTGCTCGCGTAGCCGGAAACGAACAGGAGCTTGGTTTGCGGCATCAAGCCCGCCAATTCGCGCGCCAGTTGGCCGCCGCTCATGTTCGGCATGACCACGTCGGTGAGCGCGAGATGAATCGGCTTCTGGCAGCTTCTCGCCAGCGCAAGCCCCTCGGCGCCGTCCCGCGCTTCGAGGACGCTATAGCCCAGTTTGGTCAGAAACTCCGCGACGGCGCGCCGCACGGCGACTTCATCTTCCACCAGCAGGATGGTCTCTGAGCCGTGAGGCAAAGACTCCGGCCTGGTGCAAGCGGACTTTTCATTGGGTGCGCGCGCGGCGACACCCGGCAGGTAGATGCGGAAAACCGTTCCCATCCCCAGTTCGCTGTATACCCAGATGAACCCCTTGCTCTGTTTCACAATTCCGTAAACGGTGGCCAGGCCCAGCCCGGTTCCTTCGCCAGCCGGCTTGGTCGTATAAAACGGCTCGAAGATGTGGGGCAGGTTCTTGGGAGATATGCCTGCGCCGTCGTCACTGACCGTGATCACGCTGTAATAGCCGGTCGCCATGGTGGCGGGTTTGCTGTGGACGTATTGCTCGTCGAGAAAGACGCTGGAAGTTTCGATGTGCAGATGTCCGCCCTGGGGCATGGCGTCGCGCGCGTTGGCCGCGAGATTCATCAGAATCTGCTCGATCTGCACCGGGTCCACCCGCACCCGGCTCAGCCCCTCGCCCGGAGTAAAGCGGAGTTCAATGTCTTCTCCGATCAGGCGCTGCAGGGCCTTGGCGACTCCGGCGATGACCTGATTGAGTTCCACCACCCGCAGCGCCTGCGGCTGTTTGCGGCTGAAGGCCAGCAGTTGCCGGGTCAACTCCGCCGCCCGGCGCGCCGCCAGCAGGATTTCCTGCAGCTTGGCTTCCAGTCCGCTGTTGGCCGGCGCATCGTCCAGGGCAAGTTCCGAGTAGCTGGTGATGATGGTCAGCAGGTTGTTGAAGTCGTGCGCAACGCCGGCCGCCAGGCGCCCGATGGAATCCATTTTCTGCGAATGCAGCAGCTGCTTTTCCAGGCGTAGCCGCTCGCTGAGGTCGCGCCCGTTGGCGATGAAGTGCGTGATCTCGCCTGCCGCATCCCGCACCGGGCTGATGCTGAGCTCCACATAGAGCCGGTCGCCATTCTTGCAGCGGTTGACCAGAATCCCGCGATACACGTTTCCATCCAGGATGGTTTTCCACAGTTTCTGATAGACCTGCGGCCCCTGCTCCCCGGATTTCAGGATGGCCGGTGTTTTCCCGCAAGCTTCGTCCCGGCTGTAGCCGGTCAGGGCTTCAAACGCCGGATTGACGTATTCGATGATCCCCTTGCGATCGGTGACCACCACCATGTCCGCCGCCTGTTCGACCGCCTGCGACAGCTTGCGCAGCGATTCCTCCGCCGTGCGCTGTTCGTGCTGCAGCGAGCGCAGGGCCATGGTGGTGCGCATGGTGCGGAGCAGATGCACGCCGTCCAGTTGCGACATCGCCATGCAGTCCCACGCCCCGGCCTCAATGATGTCGGCGACCGTCTCTTCGTCGGCGTGCTCGGTGAGCAGGATATAAGGTAACGACATTCCCGGCTGCTGAAACTCCGCCGAAAAGCCAGCGCCTCGGCGTCGCCGGTTTCGTACTCGAACAGGATCAGGTCGTAATTCTTCCGGGGCAGCATGGCTCTGGCTTTTGCGAGCGAGTGGGCGTGATCGAGGTCAGCGGCCAGCGTATGGCGGCTGCGTTCCAGAATCTCGCGGATGAGAAAGAAATCCTCTTCCTTCGACCCCACCAACAGCACGTTGAGGGGATTGGGGGCGAGTTTGGCTGCCGTATGCACGGACGTTGCGGCGTTTCGTAGTTACCATCGGAGTCCTCCGGGACTTAGCTATGCTCGGACGAGGCAGAGTTTTCCCTGCCTGGGCGTGCCGGTCCCGTTCAGGGAATTGGCCGGATTTGGGAGAAGGCGTGAGGCGGACGACCTTAAGGTGCAAGACCAGAACCTGCGCTTGTGCCTCACAAAGACGGTCAACACTTCGCCGCAAAAAAATCCCCATTTTGGCTAAACCATTTCGATTCTTCAGCGTCTAATGAGGCAATGGGTTCCCGTGAGTTGGGAAGCTTGGCGGAAGTTGTTGGGAACAACGGCCGACCATCTTGCGTACAAGTCCTGTAGGCGGGGTTCTGCCCCTCGCCGACTAGTTCGATGGGAATGTTGCGGAAAGAGGTGGTCGCCAGTCCCTCAGGTCCGCACCGGCTAGCTCGCGGCGCGGAGATGATCAACGCAAGCCAGATTTCAACAAGGGGTTTGTATGAACAATGGGCAGAACGGGAATAACGGGAATCAGGCAGTCAACCTGGCCATTCCGGCTGAAGGCCCCCTGCGGGACCATGTTCAGGAGGTCGTGCGGCAGGCGCACGAGGAACTGCGCCAACTGCTGCAACAGCGCGCCGACATCATGAAGCGCATCGGAACCGTCAAGCAGACGATCAGCGGGCTGGCCAACTTGTTTGGCGATGCCGTGCTGAGTGAGGAACTGCTGGAATTGGTGGATCGCAAGAGCAACGGCCGCCAGCCCGGCTTTACCAAAGCCTGCCGGATGATCCTGATGGAGTCCGGCCGGGCGCTGAGCGCGCGCGACATTTGCGACGAGTTTCAACATCACCTGCCGGAACTGCTGGCCCGGCACAAGGACCCCATGGCCTCGGTCACCACTGTGCTGAACCGCCTGGTGGATTACGGCGAAGCGCAGGCCGTAGTGTTGAGCAATGGCCGGCGCGCCTGGCAGTGGGTGGCGGAGGCGGCCCCTGAGCCGTTGCCGAGCGCCGTGGAATTGGCTCACGCCAGTTAGACACGTCGCCACTATTTCTAGGGAGAGGCGGATTCCTTCGTCCGCCGGCGAGTGGCACAAATCCCTTGGACTGTTTTGTGGCGCTGCATCCCCGGGCGAGGGCGTCCGGGGCTCCCCATTCCTCTACCCGGGCGGCAGCAGCATTCCTTTTTCGAGGTGGCGGGTCAGGTGCGCGTACGAGGCGGCGTGCGGATCGTGCGTGACCATCACGATGGTCTTGTGGAAGTCTTCATTCAGCCGCTTCAGAATTTCCAGCACTTCCGTCGCCGAGTGACTGTCGAGATCGCCGGTCGGCTCGTCCGCCAGCAGTAAGGTCGGGTCGCTGACGATGGCGCGCGCGATGGCCACGCGCTGCTCCTGTCCGCCGGAGAGCTGTTTGGGCAGGTGGTCGGCGCGATCTTCCAGCCCGACCAGCTTCAGCGCGGTCAGCACGTGATCGCGGCGCTGCGGAGCGGTCAGCTTGGTCAGCAGCAGCGGCAACTCGACGTTCTCAAACGCGGTGAGCACCGGAATCAGGTTGAAGGTTTGAAAGACATAGCCGATGTGCTCGTTGCGCCAGCGCGCGATCTGGGCGTCGTTGAGACGGAAAATATCCTGCCCCTGCACCAGCAGTTCGCCGCCGGTGGGCCGGTCAATGGCCGCGATCATATTGAGCAGCGTCGTTTTGCCCGATCCCGACGGCCCCATCAGGGCCAGAAACTCGCCCTTGGCGATGTCAATGGAGACATCGTCGAGCGCCTTCACCTCGAAGGCGTCGCGCTTGAAGATCTTGGTGACGCCGCGCGCCTGCACGACCTTGGCATTGGTTGCTACGTTGGATTGCTGTGCCACTGAGCTCATGATTGCCTCTTCCTATGCCTGACCTTTGACTTTGATTCTGTCTCCATCCTTCAATCCCTGCGGTGCGGTGGTAATGACGCTTTCGCCGCCGACCAGTCCATCCACCAGCGCTCCATCGGTCCGCTGGCTGGTGATGTGAATCTCCCGCGCCACCGCCTTGCCGTTGAACGCGATGAGCACGATCTTCTTGCCGTCACGGTCACGGATCGCCGCCGACGGTACGAACACGCCGGCAGGCCCTTTCGCGTCTTTCGGTTCTTCCTTGGCCAGAAATTTCACGGTTGCGTTCATTTCCGGGCGGAGCTGCACGTCAGAATACTTATCCGGATTCAGCACCTGCACCTTCACCTGAACCGTGGCCTTCTGCCGGTTGGCCTCGGGCGAAATTTGAGCGATCTGGCCGTCGTATTCCTTGTCGGGATACGCGTCGGTCGTGACTTTTGCCTTCTGCGCCGGGCCGAGACGCGAAAAATCTGCCTGCGCGATGTCGAGTTCCACCTGCAAGTCGTTCAGGTCGGCGAGCGAGACGACCGAGCCCTGGGGTCCGCCGGCCGCCGCGCTGGCGAACTGCGCGGTGATCAACTCGCCCTTTTCCGCAGTGCGATCAAGGATCGTGCCGGTTACCGGAGCGCGAATGACTGTCGCATCCAGTTGCGACCGGGCGTAATCAAGCTGGCCCTGCGCCTGGGTGAGCGCGCCCTGGGCGCGGGCGATTTCCTCGGCGCGCGGGCCAATCTTCGAAAGCTGGAAGGCCTTTTCCAGCGAGTTGGCGCGCTGCTGGTCGGCTTCATATTTCGCGGTTGCGTCGTCGAGTTGCTGCCGCGAGACCACGCCGCTGGCGGCCAGTTCCTTCATCCGATCCAGGGTCAGCTTGTCGTTGGCCGCGGTGGCGCGGGCTTCGTCGAGATTGTGCTGCGCCTGCTGAATTTCCTCCGGCCGCGAACCGTGCTGCAGTTCATCGAGATAGGCGCGGGCGTTTGCGACTGCGCCATTGGCCTGCTCGTAGGAGGCGCGGAATTCCTGATCTTCCAGGCGGACCAGCACCTGGCCTTCCTTGACCTTGTCGCCCTTTTCCACGCCGATCCAGGCCAGCCGCCCCGTCACCTTGGAGTTCACGTTGATGGTGTGATGGGCAACGATGTAGCCGGTCGCGGAAAGCACCGTTCCACCAACGCTGCTGGTCTCCGCGGCGGCGCGCACCACTTCCACCTCCGGCGTATCGGAAGAGAAGGCGCGATACGCCAGAGTGATCAGCCCGAGCAGCACCACCACCACGATGCCGATGACAATGTAACGCCGTGCCCAGGCGGGCGGGTCGCCGCCGTTACCGCCGCGCTCGCTGCGATCAATGCGCAGGCTCTGCAAATCTTCGTGTTTTGTGTCAATCGCCATAAGAATGATTACGGTTTACGTTCTATGTAGTTCCCTATCCTGCACCTACTGTCATCCTGAGCGGCGTTCTTTGCCGCGAAGGACCTATGTAGTTTGCTGGCATCGGCAGAGTTGCATAGGTCCTTCGCTACGCTCAGGATGACAATCCGGTACTTGTGTCATATCCGAGAACCCCCTAGCCGCGCAGCGCGTTCAAAATATTCTGCCGCGCGGCGTGCCAGGCGGGCGCCAGCCCGCCAACAAATCCCATGACCAGGGCAAACACCACGGCGTAACCTGCCACGGCCGGGGTGATGCGCAAGGCGAATACCACCTCGCTGAACGTAACCTGATTCGAGGTGCCGGTCTGCATGCCGTTGAACGGCAGCATCAGCACGATGCCCACCAGAGCGCCCAATAGAGCGAGCAGCAACGACTCCAGCACAAATGAAGTCAGAATGGCCGGCCGCGAGAAACCGATCACGCGCAGCGTGGCAATTTCGCGGCCGCGATAGGCGACTGCGGCGTACATGGTGTTCATGGCGGCGAAAATCGAACCGATCGCCATGATGAAGCCCACCACGTAACCGATCACCTTGATCGGCGTGCCCGAACTGGTTTGCTTGGCGTAGTATTCGGTCTCGTTGAATCCCTCGAGCTTCAAACGCTGATCGTCGCTAACGCGGTTCTTGAGCGCCTCGGCGGCGATGGGATCGGTGGCGCGCAGATAGGCCGACGAGAACCCTCCCTGGCGGTCGAAATCGGAAGCCATCTGGTTCACATCTCCCCAGACTTCGGACTCGTAGGCCGAGCCGCCCGCGTCAAAGACTCCCACCACCTTCCACGAGCCTTTGCCGAACTCCATGGTGTCGCCGATATTGGCATGGGCAAAGCGATCCCGAATGGATTTACTGACCACCACTTCGCGCTGCCCGGTTTCGAACCAGCGGCCCGACGCCAGCTTCACGCCCGGATGATCGCCGGGGCCGGAAAGTTGCCGCATCTCGAGTCCGGCCGGCATCATGCCGCGCACGGTTACGTTGACTTCCCCGGTTCCGTCTTTGCGCGGAAGCACGATCACCACCACCCATTCGCCGGAGGCCATCGGTTCACCGTGACTGTCTTTGG
Source organism: Terriglobales bacterium (assembly GCA_037442635.1). Taxonomy (GTDB): domain Bacteria; phylum Acidobacteriota; class Terriglobia; order Terriglobales; family Acidobacteriaceae; genus Sulfotelmatobacter. The sequence goes on from JBBIPV010000010.1 coordinate 14,214, forward strand.
CGAGACCGGGCAGAGTCTTGAGCGTGGGGAACAGCGAGGCGTCGAATCCGCCGGACAACTCCGCCTCCGATCCTTTGCGCAGCACCAGCACGTTCAGCGGATTGCCGCTGCTGACAAAGGCTTTGTTCAGCCCCGTGACCAGCGCCATCAGAAAGATCGCGGTCGTGACCGTGAGCGCGATGCCCAGCGCCGTCATGATGGTCAGCCCTTTGCGGAGCTTCAGGTTGCGGATGTTGTAGCTGATCGGTATCGCCATAGTTGAACTCTCGATCCCTGTCGAGCGGACAGCCGAGGGCGGCTGTCCCCACATAATTTCAGCCGATATAGCGCAGCGCCTCCACAATGTTCATGTGCGAGGCACGGTGCGCCGGAATATAGCCGCTGACCAGCCCCAGGATCACCGCAATTGCCAGGGAAAAGGCGGCCGCCGGCGGGTTGACTTTCATGTCGAGCGGAATCCCCATCCCGATGAAACGGTGGGTCATGATGGCAATGAGCGGAATGGCCACCACAATGCCCAGCACGCCCCCGGTCACCGCCAGCGCGACCGCCTCGCTGATGAAGATGGACAGCACCCGGCGACTGGTGAAGCCGAGCGTCTTCAGCACCGCCACTTCGCGGGTGCGGCTGCGCACCGACATGGCCATGGTGTTGGCCGAAACCAGCATGATGGCAAACACCACGGCCCCGCAAATTCCCAGGATGAAGGCTTTGATATTTCCCAGAGACGCGACAAATCCCAGCTGGAAAGCTTTCTCGCTCTCGGTTTTGGTCTGCAGCGGCGAGTTGCGGAACATGTCATCAATGACGGAGGACGCTGCGGCCACATGGTCCGCCGAATCCACTTGCGCGACGTACCAACCCGCCTGTCCCTTGAACCAGGGCACCGCCTCTTCCAGGTATTTGGCGTTGAAATACAGCGCATTCTGCGGCGGATCGCGGTGGTAGATGCCGCGAATCGTCAGGTCGAGATTGGTCGGGAAGATGTTGGCCTGCAGCGTGATCCGGTCGCCGATCTTCCAGCCATACTTGTTCGCCAGCGTGACGTCCACCAGCGCCCCGGCGCGGTCCTGTTGCCAGGCCTTCACCTGATCGGGCGGGACGATCTTGTCCGACGCGACCTTCAGGTACTCATCCGGGTCCGTGCCCATCTGGGCAAAAAAGTGGTTCGGCTTGTCATCAATGTAGCGGCCTCCGAACCAGGTCATCGGAGCCACAGCGGTCACGCCCGGGACGCCGCGAATCTTGTCGCGGTAATACGCGGGCAGGAAGAAGGCCAGCGAGACGCGGTCGCGGACGATCAAGCGCCGCGACGCCTCCGGCGCCACCTGGTCCACATAGAAAGAGCGCCAGATGCAGATCATGAGCGTCAGCAGCAGCAGCGAGAAGCTGATGCTGATCATGGTCAGCAGGCTGCGCCGCTTGTTGCGGAATGTATTGCGTACGATAAAACTACCCAACGTCATACTTCACCCGATGTGGCGTAATCCGTCCACAATGTTGATCTGCGATGCGTGATAAGAAGGCACGGCCGCGCTCAGCAGCCCCACCAGCCCCGAAGTCAGAAGCGCGAGTCCCCAGATTCCCGGCGTCATTCGCAGCGGAAAAAATGTGACCTGCATGGCCTGCGAAAAGCCGAACACCATGAGCGCTGCCAGGCTCGAGCCCAGCAGTCCTCCCGCCAGGGCCAGCGCCACGGCTTCACTTACGAACAAGCCAAGAACACCGCGCTGGGTAAAGCCCAGAGTCTTGAGCACGGCCACTTCCCGGGTGCGCTCGCGGATGGTCATCGCGATGGTGTTGGCAGAAACCAGCAGCGTGGCGAAGACCACAGCCGAGCAGATGCTCAGGATGAACGCTTTCACGTTGCCCATCATGGCGACGAACTCCAGCCCGAACGCTTTCTCGCTCTCGGCTTTCGTCGGCTGGGGAGAATTGCGGAACATGTCGTCAATCGCGCCGGCTACCTTGCTGACATCTGCCGGACTCGCCGCCAGAACGCTGAATGTTCCTGCCTGCCCCTTGAAAAAAGATACGGCTTCTTCCACATACTTGGCGTTGAAGTAAACCGACTTATTGTCGGGCGTGGAGTGGAAAATGCCGCGGATGTTGAGTTCCAGGTTGACCGGGTAGATGTCGCCCTGGATAAAAATGCGGTCGCCCAGCTTCCAGCCGTACTTGGTTGCGAGCGTGTCATCCACAATCACTCCCTGGCGGTCGCGCTGCCAGGCCTTGATTTGCTCCTCGGGCATTTCCATATCGCGAAAAACCTTGAAAAATTCGTCGGGATCGGTGCCAAAGCGCGGAAAGAAGTTTTCCGGCTTCTGGTCTTTGTAGACTCCCTGGAACCACGACACCGGCACCACCGCCACCACCCCGGGAATGGCGCGAATTTTTTCCCGATAGAAGCCGGGCAGCGAGAACGTCAGCGACACCCGGTGCCGGACCACCAGCCTTTGCGCGGATTCGGCGCTGCTGTCATCGAGCGCGAAAGCGTGCCAGAGCGTCATCATGAAGGTGAGCAAAAGCAAAGAAAAAGCGATGCTGAGCACGGTCAGGACGCTCCGGCGTTTGTTGCGGAACGCGTTCTTGGTGACGAACCGGGTCAGGGTCACGGGCGAACCTCAGGGAGAAGCGGGAACCGCGCGCCGCACTTTGGCTCAGTCCCGCCCAGCCAGCATAAACGATGCCGCTGGCCACGGACAACCACGCCGGATTCCGTGTTCCTGACAGTCAAACTAAGGTCCATCCTGCGTGCAATCTTCCCGCCTACCGCCAGCGCTCCGCCAGTGGAGATCGTCATCAGGGCTGGATGACAAATGTCACCCCAGGTCTCACGAGGCAGGTCTCGCCAGCCAGGTTTCACCAGCTCAGTTCCATTGACGATTACAACCGCGGGCCAAGGCGCAAAGTTACGCGACCAATAGGTTCGCACCACGGCCAAGGTGAGGGTCGGAACGGCGACAGGCATGGGGGGAGAAAGATCCCGGACCGCGAGCGCCATCAAGCGAGGCACGCCCGCGGGCCGGGGGGGGAAACGCGGAGAGCTACTTATAGGTGGCGCTGGTGCGGGCCAACATATCGCGGTGCTGCGTCATGTCCACCATGGAACCGAAGGCCGAACCGTCGAGCGGATTCGCCTTCAGGGTTTCCATCAGCGCGGCGTTGACCTTGTCCAGTCCCTCCGCGCTCGAGGTGATGTAAAAAATCCAGAACGTGTCGGGCGCTTCCGTGTGAATCGCCTCGGTGTCAATTTCGTACTCGTGAAGGGTGCCGTCGGCGAGCAGTTTTTCCATCAAAGGCACCACAAAGTTCTTGCTCAGCCTCTCCACGGCGTTATCCGGCGCGTCTTTCTTCAGCTTGTAGGAGGCGCCGTGGGTGTATGCGTCCTTCCACGATCCGGAGTGCCAGTTGTAGTAGCGGCTGACGTAGATGCTGTCCCAGTGTTTGGTGGCACTGGACAGTACCGGAGAGACGGCATTGCCGGCCTTGTAGGTCTGGTCCAGCACACTGAGCAGCCCAGCCATGGACATCGCGGACCACCAACTGTCGTGAGTGGGACCCTCGACCGAGTGGACCAGGTTGAAATCGCTGCCGTAGGCGACGATGGTCCCGTCGGCCAGCGCTTTGTCCAGCATCTTCTGATTCGCCGCGCCAAACTTATCCATCTCCGCCCACTGGGCACGGGGAAGGGTCCAATCCCCCACGTAGGTGTACATCGGCGGCTTTTCTTTCACCTCTGCCATCTGCGCGCTTGCGGGCGCAGACGAAACCACGGAAATCGCAAGTGTGCACAACCCTGCCAGAACACCGCACCAGCTTTTGCTCATTGATGATTGACCTCAGTCGCTACCGCCAGAGATTTTGATCTCACTATCCTTGGCGTCGGCAGTGTACACCCGAAGGTCTTGGCGAAGGCGAAATTCGCAGGCGAGACGTCAGGGGATCGGCTCTAGCAGGAAAGTTGTGCGGCAGGAGTGTCCCCATCCACAGGCCAGTCTCGGCTCTCCGCCGCTTACCTTGGTAACTCGAAGTGCGGCACGAGCCGGGCTATCCTAGCCGTATCCTCTCCCCGGATTTCCGCCCGTCAGGCCCTGCCCGCGGTGGCGGCAAGGGCTCGCGATGGAATGGAGCAGGAAGGACATGCCTACGAAAATCGGTCCCTTTGAAATCCTCAGCGAACTGGCCAAGTCGCCGACTGGGATGGTGTACAAGGCCAACGATACCGACAGCGGACAAACCGTTGCGCTCAAGGCGATCTGTCTGAGCGCGTTCGGAGACGGTGCGCAAGCCCTCGAACACGCGCTGCTGGAAGAAGCCGACCGCACCAAGGTTCTCAGCAACCCGAACCTTACCAGCGTCTATGGCGCGGGCGAAATTGACGGCCAGTTCTGCGCCGCCATGGAGTACGTGCAGGGCAACAGCATCGCCACCATGCTGGCCCGCAAGGAAGGATTTTCGATCTGGGACCTGCTCGACATCGGCCGCCAGCTGTGCAACGCGCTTGATCACGCGGCGTCGCACCACATCGTGCACTACAGCCTGGAACCGGCCAAGATCATGTGCGGCTGGGATGGCACGGTCAAGATTCTCGGTTATGGAGTCTCGTGCGTCGGCAACTTTCTGCAGCATGTGACCGAGGGAATTCCGTCGAGCCAGCACTACATGTCGCCGGAGCAGATTCTGGAGCAGCCGCTCGACGAGCGCTCGAACCTGTTCAGCCTGGGCGCAGTCTTCTATGAGATGGTCACCGAGCGGAAGGCATTTGACCGCGACGACATGGCGTCGCTGCGGCAGAGCATTCTCGACAGCACCCCGGTGAGTCCGATTCATGTGAATCCGAAGGTGCATCCGCTGCTCAGCGACCTCATCATGAAGACGCTGGAAAAAGATCCGGCGCAGCGTTATCAGACTGGAAGGGAATTGCTCGACGATCTGGAGAAGTGCAAAGAGTCGAAGCCTGCCGCCAAGAAGCCGGTTCAGGCCGCCGCCTCCGCTTCTGAAAAAACGAAGCCCGCGGTGCAGCCGCGCGCAGCGGCGCCGGCGGTGGGCAAGAGCGTTTCCGCAGCGCCGGTGCAATCCAGTTCTAGACTGGCGAAACCCGCTTCTGCGACGGTAGAAGCACCGGGCCCGGCGAAGCCGGCTACGACTCCGGCGCGGCCCCCGGAACAGAAAACGGAAAAGAAGCCGGAACCCGCAGCGGCTGTGCCGCCCGCACCGGTTTCCGCCAGGCCTTCAAAGCTGGCCATGCCGGCGAGCAAGCTGGCCACCCCGAAGGCAGCGGCTGCCTCTGCCGCAGCAGGAAACGCCAGTGCCCCATTTTCCGCCGCCCCGGTTTCCGCCGCCCCACCTTCCTCCGAAGAGCCTGAACTTGATCTTTCCAATCAGTTCATCACTTCCTGCGTGAAGGCAACGCTCAGTGCGTCGGAAGCGCCGGCTGCGGAAATGTCTGCGGCGGTCGAAGAGCCGCAGATCGAAACCTTTGAGCGCCAGAATTTCGAGCACGAGAGCTTCAACCCTCATACCTCCGAGCCTCCGAGCAGCCAGCCCGCGTCCAGGATTCAGGTAGATCCGACGATGGCGGGAGAGGCGAGTTCGGGCACCGGCACCAGCTTTTCCGAGATCACGGAACTGCCTCCGCTGAAAGAAGTCTATATCGCACCACCGCCGCCTCCTTCCACGCCCGACGTTCCGCAAGCCGCCGCGGCGCCGGCAAAGTTCCGGAACCGGAAGGACGAGGAGAAGCCAAAGATCCAGCCGCGCGAAGTGGCGGAGAAGGCGATCAAGGAGATCAAGACTGTTCCTCCGAAGCTCATGCTCTACGCACTCGGCGGCGCCGGCGCGCTGATCCTCGCCATCGGCATTGGAGTGACGTACTACATCCACACTCAGAACAGCGACGACGATTCGGGAACCAGCCGCGCTGCCCGCGTGGCGGAAGCGACAGCCGAGTCTGCCAGCAAGCCGGCTGCGCCTGCGCCACGGGCGGAAAATAAGCAGGTGGAGCCCGCTCCGGAAGAAATCCAGCCCGCGGCGGCCAGTTCCGCCAAAGCCAAGGCCCCCGCGCCAGCCGCGCGCAAAAAGCAGGTAGCGCCTGTGGCTCCGGTGATCGTGCCCGGACATCTGGCCGTGGACTCGACTCCGCAGGGCGCCCAGGTGCAACTGGACGGCAAAAGTGATCCCAGCTGGGTTACACCGTTTACGATGTCGAATGTTCAGCCCGGCCAGCACACGATTACCGTGAGCAAGGCCGGCTATACGCCTGAAACGCGCACGCTGAATGTGACGTCGGGCAATCAGGCCTCGATCATGTCGCACCTGGCGCAGTTGATGGCCACGCTGGTAGTCAACAGCGATCCGGCCGGCGCCAACATCTACGTGGATGGCCGCGACATGGCCACCAAGACACCGGCGCAGATCAGCGTGGACAAAGGCTCGCACGTCGTGCTGGTGCGGAAGATGGGCTACATTGACGAGACCATGAACGCCCAGTTCGTTCTGGGGCAGACCTTTAACTTCTCGCCCACCCTGCGGCCGCTGGGCAACGTGGACGACATCCGGACGGTCGGGAAGATGTCGCGGCTGCTCGGGGGGAAAGGCGCGCTGCCGGGCCAGGCCATCGTGAGCATCCACACCCAGCCCAAGGGCGCGCAGGTGGCGGTGAATGAGCACATCCTGGACAAGAATTCTCCGGTAGACGTGGCGCTCGATCCCGGCAACTACGTCATTGACATCACGCTGACCGGCTACATCCGGGTACACAAGATCATCACCGTGGACCGGGGCGGCAAAGTGCTGGTGGACGAGGTGCTGCAGAAGGAGTAGGCGGGGGGCAGCGGTCAGGGATCAGGCACGAGCCATCCAGCACCGACCCTCACCGCTGACCTTCTTCTTCCGTCTTACCTGCGATGTCTTCTATTTCGCCTTTTCCTTTTTTGTATTGCTGCCAAATTCTTAGCTTGGAAGTGATCACTCCCACAACGGGCGCCAGATCTCGAGCCATTCGAGTTGACTGTCTGCTGCGCCCTGCATCGGATGTCCCTCTGTCCCTCGCTCGCATGGGGAGGTTGCGGGGGCGGCGAGTTTCCTAGGACTGGCGCCGCGCCACATCCGGGCCCTACGCTGCCAGATTAGGCAGAGTGAAATTCTCAGTAAAGTTCATCCGTCACATCGAAGAAAAAAAGCTGTGGAAAACCTTGGAGGGGCGGACGCCCCGTTCGCCCAGGGAGCGGCACGGCTCTGGATGGACGGGGTTGTGGCTCTGTCTCCCCGGACGAGGGCGTCCGGGGCTCCATGATGCGGCAAGCACGATGTGGCAAGCACGATGTAGAAGAAAAACGAAGAGAAGAGGAAGTCCGGAAAGCTTCTTACTGCGGCATCTTGAAGTTGATGGTGATCTGGGTCTGGATCTCGACCGGATCGCCGTTGAGCAGGTAGGGCTTGTATTTCCATTGCTTGACCGCGTCGGTGGCGGCCTGAGTCAGTTGCTTGTCGCCGCTCAGTACCTTCACGTCGGTGATGTTGCCGGTCTTCGAGATCGTAGCCAGCAGCAGAACGGCGCCTTCGATGTGCATGCGCAGCGCTGTCGGTGGATAAACCGGCGAGACCTTCTTGATCAGCAGTCCCTGGGATACCCCCTGGGAAATATTCATGCGCTGCAGCACCGGCCGAGCGCCGCTGTTCGACGCCACCAGATCGGGCGGCGGCGCGCCGGCGCCGGCGGCAAGCCCGATTACGCTGGGAGCAGGAGCATCCAGCACGGCCGATTTGGCGGTCCCGTGCACCGAGCCGCCTTTCACCACCAGCGGAGCCGGAGCCGGTTTGGCGGCGGCTGTCTTGGCTGAGGTGGACAGTGAAACGGCGGGTTTGCCTGGAGCTGCGGAATCCTCGGAATCATCCGCGGCGGAAGCGGGCTGGTTGTGCGCGGTCACCGCATTGGCGGCCGGGACGACTGGGGCTGGAGTGGCAGGTGCGGGAGGCGCTTGCGCCTTGGGCACCGGAGCCGGAGCGGACATTGCCGGCGCGGGCCGGGACGTGTTCGGCTGCGACTCGGTCGCCGGATTGCTCATGGGCGCGGAACGGTGTGTGGAGAAGTAGCCCCATCCGGCGTAGCCGAGTGCCGCCGCCACTACGACGGCAGCGACGATTAACAGGATCTTCTTGCTTCCGCCGGATTCGGTGGTGGCGTTTCCGCCGAACGTGAAAGATGTCGGGTTCGCCGCCGGCGCGGGATTGGCGGAGACGGGCGCTTCGGCAGCGGGTGTCTCAAACAGGTCGGCGGCAGGTGCTGCGGGTGCGGCGGCAGGCGCGGGCTTGAGGTCGCGCGCCGGTGCCGGAGCGCTGGCGGCTGCACCGCCAAACGATGGGGTCGCGGAGGGTTTCGAGGCCGCTTTCGCTGCGGCAGCCGGAGCCGAAGCAGCCGGTACTGGGGCAGGTAACTTAGGAGCCGGCGGTGGCGCAGCGATCTTCGCTGCCGGTGGCACAACCGGAGCCGGAGGCTTCGGAGCGCTCGGAACGGAACTCTTGGGTGCGGCTGGTTCTGGCTCCCTGGCCGGGGATGGAGCGGCAGCGGCGGGTTGTCCAGGCCAGGCTGCGGCTGGCTTTGCCGCCGGTGCGGCGGGGGGCTGCACTGGAGGCTGCGCCGCTGGAGAGTTCGGTGCGCTGACCTGCGCTTTGGGTGGCGCCGAGGTTGCCGGAGCGGTGGCCGCGGCCGCGGCGGATGCCGCCGGTTTGGCGCTTTCGCTCTTGCGCAGTAGTCCGCGCGCCACCCGCAGCGTTCCCTTGGCTTGTTCGATGTTGATCGGTTTGGTCAGAACGAGGTTGGCGCCAATGCGAAAGGCCTTGGCCACTCCGGCCTGACCTTCCACCACGGCCACGGCCAGCGACGCCTGGTTGGACGACGAGTTGCGCGCGCTCTTGAACAGCAGGGTGGCGTTCTGCTCGTTATCGCAATCCACCACGACGGCGTCGAAGTGCCCGCCCATCAGCTTCTTTACCGCGGCAAAGGTTTCGCCGCACGGCTCGACGCTGAACTCGAGTTCGCTCAGGACCTGCGTCACCGAGCGGGCGGTCTTTTCGTCAGGACAGAAGAGAAGAGCTTGGTAACCCATACAAAATCATCGTAGGAACCTGCGTAAGAGGCAGCAAGTTACGACGGTAATTCGGGTAGGGGTGCGGCTTGAGTTTTCGACAGTCTCGGTCCTCGATCGAGGCGTCATCCTGACCGGAGCCGTTTTTCAGGCGGAGGGAAGGATCTCCCGCGCATCGAGTCGCGTCCGGAGAGATACCTCGGGAGATCCCTCGCCCCGCTGGCGAAAGCGCGGGGCTTCGGGATGACGCCTCCGATCGAATGCCGAAAATCCCGCATGGCGCCGAGCTTGATCTGCGCATGGACCTCAGTTTGAGAGCAGGGGCTTACAATAGCGCTTCATGCGGCTGCCGCTCTGGCTGAAGATTGCCTGGACTGCCTGGCTGATGGTGTGGGCACCGGTGTACTGGCGGCAATACGGGGCGCAGAACTTTCTCTTCTTCTGCGACATTGGCAATGTGCTGGTGGGTTTAGGGCTGTGGCTGGAGAGCGCGCTGATTTTCTCCTGGGTAGCGTGCGGGCTGCTGCTGTTTCAGTCGCTCTACACGCTTGATCTGGCGGGCGCGCTGCTGACCGGCCGTCACTTCATCGGCGGCACGGAGTACATGTTCGATCCGCACCTGTCGCTGTTCGTTCGGCTTCTGAGCCTGTTTCACGTGGTGACGCCGCCGCTGCTCCTGTGGGCGATCTGGCGCCTGGGTTACGACACGCGAGGATGGAAGCTGCAGACGCTGACGGCGTGGATCGTGGTGCCGATCAGTTATTTCTGGCGGCCCGAGATGAATGTGAACTGGGCGCGCGGGCCGTTCTTTCACGAGCAGCACGCGATGCCGGGATGGGCGTATCTGCTCGGATATCTGATCGTGGTGCCAATGTGTGTGTATTTTCCGACGCACGTGTTTCTGAGTTGGCTCAGCCGGCGGTGGCAGGTGCGACCATAGGACTCGAGTTACCTCACAAATGTCCGTTTGACAATTGGTGTAATCGCTGTTTTGAACAACTGACAGAAACAGAGGCCGTCATAGGCTAGACTCATTCACGTGAAAAAGTCACCAGTTGCTACCACGCGGCGGTACCATCACATCGGAATTCCCACCACCGAGCGTCGGGAAGGTGAACGCCTGGTCAAGGGCTATGCGACGTTCGTGTCGGGATATGAAACGAGCGACTACGGAATCGAGTGGATGCGGTTCGAACCTGAAGCGCCGGTCCCCGAACTTGTGCGTACGGTTACGCATGTCGCCTTCGAAGTGGACGATCTCTCCGCTGAAATCGCCGGAAAAGAGATACTTATTGCGCCCAACTCACCTTCACCGGGCGTGACCGTCGCTTTTATTATCGAGAATGGAGCTCCAGTCGAGTTTCTTCAGTTTGATAAGAAGTGATGCTTAAAAACCGGGAATGGGCTTGTGGCGTATCGTTGGCGTGACATCCCCATCACAGCAATGACCTCCGCTAGCTAGCCTTTCCCGGATCGTCCCTCTTCCGCACAGCCGACTCCTGTGCCGGGTACTCGATCGATCCCTTCAGCGAATCGATTTCATCCGGATGGAAATCCGGGAAGGGCAGTTGCTTGCCGTCGCGCAGGTCGGCGATCTTCTTGACGGCGGTTGCGGCTTTCTCTTTCTCCAGCCCGGCGTCGCGGCTGAGGAAGAGAGTCTGCGCGGGCAGGGCGAGGCTGCTGCCGGATTCTTCCACAACCTCCATCATGCGCAGCAGGAGATCTTCGCGCACGGCGGTGAATTCGTTGTAGTCGCGCGTCAGGATATAGCAGAACAGCTCGATGCTCGGCGCGCCGCCGGCGATGTCGGTGAGGCGCACGCGCACGGTCTTGGGCTCGACCTTGGGATGGCTGTAAAGCAGGCGGCGGACTTCGGAGAGCACGAAGCGCAGGTGATCGGCCTTGGTCTCAGAGCGCACACCGAGAGTGGTCTTGAACAGAATTTTGTCGCGGCGGCTGAAGTTCTCGATGTTGACGGTGGCCATGGTGCCGTTGGGGATCGAGAGCAGGGTGCGATCGTCGGTGCGGATGCGAGTGGAGCGCAGACCGATGTCCTCGACGGTGCCGGTGCGGTCGGCGATGCGGCAGTAGTCGCCGACGCGCAGGACTTCGTCGCCGAGAATGGAGACGCCGCCGAAAAGATTTTCAATCGTCTTCTGCGCGCCGAAACCGATGGCCAAGCCGCCAATGCCCAGGCCGGCCAGCGCGGTGCTCATGTTGAATCCCAGACTGCTGAGCACGGCAAAGACGCCGACCAGAAAAATGATCGCTTTGATCACGCGTTCGCCCAGCAGCATGAGCGATCCGGTGCCCAGATGGCCGCGAGTCAGGGCGCGGTTGCGCACCCGGCGCAGCGACCAGCGCACCACCCGCCAGACGATCCAGGTTGCGCTGACGACCAGGGCGACCGAGGTGATCTGGAAGTAGTAATGCCGAGGCAGTAGCGGCAGGCCAAGGTAGCGCGCGAAAACCTGATGAGCCAGCGTGCCGGCCAGCAGCCAGGCCGGGCCTGAGACCGAGCGCCAGTTGGCGACGTCCATGGCGCCGCGGCGGCGCGCCCACCAGCGCAAGGGAATTTCGAGCAGCACCAGCGCCAGCCAGCCGATGCCGGCCGCCACCGGCGCCGCCACCAGCAGCGCCAGCCACTGCCACAGCGGCATGCCGGCAAGCTGGTGCTTCACCAGCACTCCCGGCAGGCGGCTTTCCACCTGCCGTGCTTCGACTTGATCGTAGAGTTCGGGAATCCTGGCCAGCGTGTCGGAAGAGATCAGCCAGATTTTTCCGGCGGCGGCATCGGTAACGCGCACCAGGTCGAGGTCTGCCTCGACGTCTCCCGATGCCATCGTGCCCAGCTTTTGCCGGCCAAGAGGAACGCCTTCCTGCGGGATGCCCTCCGGCTGCGTATAGCTGCCCAGCTTTCCGGTGAAAGCGCGGTCAAGCACGGTCTTGAGCTGAGCGGCCAGTTGTTCGCCTTCCGACTGGCGGCGCGCCGCGCTCATCTGCAGATACTGCGCGGCAATGCTGTACTCGCCCGACTGCGCCGCCTGCAGAAATCCAAGGACCGCGCCCGAGGGCGTGATGCGGTTCAGCGGGTCGGTGGGAGTGCTGGCGGCGGGCGTCGGGGTAGCCGGTTGCAGTACCTGGGTGAGAGGAGTTTGAGCCGGGGATGGCAGGTTCGCGGCGAGGACCAGAAGCACAGCCAACAGATAGTGCGGCGTAGGGGAGTTCCTCAGGCGGCTCCGAAAATCCGAACCCGAGCAGTGGTGGGAACTCCTTTCAAGGCCGCGGGTGGCCTCCGTGTGCACGAGGTCCTTCGACTGCGTTTTCGTCCGCTCTGCGCGGACGAAAACTTCGCTCAGGATGACAGAGTTGCTGGGGACGACGGGCTTATCGAAGAATGAGCGCATGGTGTGCTCCCGCTGCATGGCCCATTATCCGCGTTTTGGCCGGTAGATGTCGGTGCTGGTGCCAAAGAAAACCTCGGCGGATTCCATCAGCGTTTCCGACAGCGTGGGATGGGGATGAATGGTCAGCGCTACATCTTTGGCCAGCGCCGCCATCTCGATGGCGAGCACGCCTTCGGCGATCATTTCGCCGGCGCCCACACCGACAATGCCGACACCGAGAACGCGCTCGGTCTGCGGGTCAATCAGCAGCTTGGTCATGCCTTCGGGGCGGTCGAGCGTGATGGCGCGGCCGGAGGCAGCCCAGGGGAACTTGGCGACCTTCACTTCGCGATTTTCGTTTTGCGCCTGGGTTTCGGTCAGGCCGCACCAGGCAATTTCGGGATCGGTGAAGACGACGGCCGGGATGGCGTTGGGCTCGAAGGCCACTTTGTGTCCGGCGATCGCTTCGACCGCGGTGCGGCCTTCGTGCATGGCCTTGTGCGCGAGCATGGGCTCGCCGACCACGTCGCCGATCGCGTAGATGTCGGGGTCGTTGGTCTGCAGTTGCTTGTTGACTTGAATGAATCCGCGCGGGCCGACCTGCACGCGCGTCTTTTCGAGGCCGGGGATTTCCGAGTTGGGTCTGCGGCCCACGGAGACGAGCACGCGGTCGAAAACTTTCTCCTGCGTATTGCCGTCTTGTGCTTTCAGTGTGGCGCGGATGCCCGTGCCTTCGTCTTTGACCGAGGCTACGGTGGTGTTGAGCAGGATGCCGTCGAAGATCGTTTCGAGCCGCTTGTGCAGAGGCAGGACGAGGTCGCGATCCGCCCCGGGCAGCAGGCCTGGCAGCATTTCGACCACGGTGACGCGGGTGCCGAGCGCGGCGTAGACCGAGCCGAGTTCGAGGCCGATGTATCCGCCGCCGACCACGAGCAGCGTGCCGGGGATGTCTTCGAGGTTAAGCGCGCCGGTCGAGTCCATCATGCGCGGCGTGTCGAGCTTCAAGGCCGGAACGATCGCAGGGCGAGAGCCGGTGGCGAGGATGACGCGATCAAAGATGAGCGATTCCTGCGAGCCGTCGGCTTTGGTGACGCGCAGTGTGGTCGAGTTCTCGAATGCGGCGCGGCCCTGCACGTAGCGCACCTTGCGCTGCTTGGAGAGCACGCCGAGACCGCCGGTGAGTTTCTTGACGACGTTTTCTTTCCACCCGCGCAGGCGGGTCAGATCAATTTTCGGCGGGGCGAATTCAATGCCCCAGTCTTTGGCCTGCTGCGACTCTTCGAGCAGCTTGGCGACGTGCAGCAGCGCCTTCGACGGAATGCAGCCGCGATAGAGGCAGACGCCGCCGGGGTTCAGCTCGGGGTCAATGAGGGTGACGGTCATGCCGAGATCGGCAGCGAGGAACGCGGCCGCGTAGCCTCCGGGGCCGGCGCCGATGACGGCGATATTCAGGTTCGTAGTTTCGGACATGCAGAGCTTTCAACCACGAAGGGCACGAAGGTACACGAAGGAAAGCGAATTCAAGAGGGCGTGTGCGCTGAAATCCCTTCGTGTTACTTCATGTCCTTGGTGGTTCAAGATTGTGGTTTTCATCCCTGCACCGACAGCAGGAACGGCTGTTCAAACGCTTCCGCGATCCAGCGCAGAAAGCGGGCGGCGTCAGCGCCGTCAATCAGGCGATGATCGTAGGAAAGCGAGAGCGGCAGTATCAGCCGTGGCTCAAACTTGCCCCCACCCTTGTGCTGGACCCATTCCGGTTCCATGCGGGAGCGGGAAAGGCCAAGAATCGCAACTTCGGGATGATTGACGATTGGCGTAAAGCCGACGCCGCCGATGCCGCCGAGATTCGTAATCGTGAACGTGCCGCCTTCCATCTCGGCGGACGTCAGCTTCTTGTCGCGCGCTTTCTTCGAGAGCTGCGACAGCTCGACCGCCAGTTCGACGATGTTTTTTTTGTCCACATCGCGGATGACCGGGACCAGCAGGCCGCGGTCGGTGTCGGCAGCCACGCCGATGTGGATGTACTGCTTGTAGACGATTTCTTCTTTCTCGAGGTCAATGCTGGCGTTGAACTGCGGGAAAACTTTCAATGCGGCGGCGCAAACTTTCAGCGCGATGGCAGTGACCGTCATCTTGCCGCCGGCTTCTTCCGCTTTGGGGGCGAAGCGGGCGCGCAACTGCTCCAATTCGGTGATATCGGCGCGGTCGTGCTGCGTGACGTGAGGGATCGTGTTCCAGGATTCGGCCAGGTGCTCGGCGGTCTTGCGGCGGACGCCCCGCATGGACACGCGCTCGACTTTGCCCCACTTAGCAAAGTCGGGAAGGTGAGGCTGAGCAAAATGTCCGGCGCGGGGCGGAGCCTGCGCCGCCGCCGATGCCGCCTGCAGCAGCGACTTGGCATAGGCCTTGACGTCGTCTTCGCTGATGCGGCCGCCGGGGCCGGAGCCCTTCACTTCGTAAATGTCCACGCCAACCTCGCGCGCCAGCCGCCGCACATGCGGCGCGGCAGGAATGGGCTGGCGATGCTCGGTGCCCGCCACTTTGCCCAGTTGCGCTGGCATGGAGAAGGCAGGCGCAGGCGGCAGCGGCTGGTCCGGCGGCAGAGCCTGTTCCTCGGTCTTGCCTTCGGCGCGAATCGCCGCCTGAAACGCCAGCCGCGCGCCCGTCTGTCCGGAGACGTGCTCGACCGGAGCGTTGCGCGCGCGGGCCGGCTCGGGCGCGGCGGATGTGCCGCCCTCGAGTGTGAAGATCACTTGGCCGACCTTGATTTTTTCGCCTTCCTTGACCTTGATCTCTTTCACGATGCCGCTTACCGACGACGGAACTTCCACCACCGCCTTGTCCGTTTCCAACTCCATCACGGGCTGCCCTTCGGAAACTCTCGTTCCGGGAGCGATCATCAGCCGGACCAGATCGCCTTGAGAGATGTTCTCGCCGAGTTCGGGGAGCTTGAATTCGTTCGCGCCAGAAGGGATCGGCGCAGCCGACACCGGTGCGGCTGGTTGCGGACTCGGCGGCGGAAGTGGCGTAGGCTCGGCGGAGACCGGAGCAGCCGCGGCCGCGGCGCGCGTAGAAGGCCCGGCGGCAGATTGCGCCGCGGCTCCGTCCACCGTGAAGATAACCTGGCCGACTTTGATCTTGTCGCCTTCCTTGACGCGAATTTCCTGCACCGTGCCGCTCACCGAGGAAGGCACCTCAACCACCGCTTTGTCGGTTTCCAGTTCCATGACCGACTGTCCGGCACTGACCGTGGCGCCGGGCGCGACCATGAGGCGGACCAGGTCGCCCTGTTCGATGTTTTCGCCCAGCTCGGGAAGTTTGAATTCAATCACCGCGTTTGATCCCCTGGCAATCGTAGTATTCATTCGAACGTCCAAATCAGACGTCATCCCGACCGGAGCCGCTTTTCAGGCGGAGGGAGGGATCTCCCGTACATAATCCGCAGCCCTGATCCCCGCGAGATTCCGCGCCCCGCTGGAAAAAACGCGCGGCTTCGGAATGACGCCGCAACAACCGACGATACCAATTCAGCTCACCGCCGGGTTTGCTTTCTCCGGATTGATTCCCAGTTCCGGGATGGCGCGTTTCACCACGTCGGCGCCGATCTTGTTTTCTCTGGCGAGCGCACCCAGGGTTGCGAGTACGATGTGCTTGGCGTCCACTTCGAAAAAGTCGCGCAGGGCGGCGCGGTTCTCGCTGCGGCCGAAGCCGTCAGTTCCCAGCGAGACCAGTTGTCCGGGCACCCACTTGGCCAGACTCTCCGGCAGCACCTTCATGTAATCGGAGGCGGCAATGAACGGCCCCGGCGCATCCTTCAAAGTCTGCGTCACATAAGGAACCTTCGCTGCCTCCGCCGGGTGCAGCAGGTTCCAGCGCTCGCAATCGTTGGCGTCCCGATACAGTTCCTTGTAGCTGGTGACGCTCCACACGTCAGCCGCCACGCCGTATTTTTCTTCCAGGGTCTGCTGCGCCTTCCGCACTTCGTACATGATCGTGCCGCTGCCCAGCAGTTGCGCGCGCAGCTTAGCGTCAGACTTTGCCGAGGCTTTGAACCGGTACAAGCCTTTCAGCACGCCTTCGCGAATGTTGCCGTTGCCCGGCATCTCGGGCATGGGCAGCGGCTCGTTGGTGACGGTCAGGTAGTAGAAGATGGATTCCTGATCCACATACATGCGCCGGATTCCATCCTGGATGATGATGGCGATTTCGTAGGCAAACGCCGGATCGTAAGCATGCAAATTCGGCACAGGCAGCGCGAGCACGTGGCTGTGGCCGTCCTGGTGCTGCAGGCCCTCGCCGGCGAGTGTGGTGCGGCCGGCGGTGCCGCCGACCAGGAATCCTCGGCAGCGCATGTCGGCGGCGGCCCAGATCAGGTCGCCGATGCGCTGGAAGCCGAACATCGAGTAATAGATAAAGAAGGGAATCGCGTTGATGCCGTGATTCGCGTAGGAGGTGCCCGCGGCGATGAACGAGCACATCGAACCCGACTCGGTGATGCCTTCCTCAAGAATCTGTCCGTTCTTGGCTTCCTTGTAATAAAGCAGCGTGTCCATGTCCACGGGTTCGTAGTTCTGGCCTACGCTTGAGTAGATGCCGACCTGGCGGAACAGCGCCTCCATGCCGAAAGTGCGGGCCTCATCGGGGACGATGGGCACGATCAGCTTGCCCAGTTCCGGATCGCGCAGCAACTTCGCCAGCAGGCGGACGAAGACCATCGTGGTCGAAACTTCGCGGCCTTCCGTGCCTTTGTGGAACTCTTCGAAATGCGCGTCGGGCACGGACTTCAAGGGCGTAGCCCGCACTTTTCGCTGCGGCAGGTAGCCGCCAAGTTGCTGGCGGCGCGCCTGCATGTACTTGATCTCGGGGCTGTCGTCGGCCGGGCGGTAGAACGGCGCGTCGTGCAATTCGTGGTCGGGAATCGGAATTCCGAAGCGCGAGCGGAACATCTCCAGCTCTTCGTCGTTCAACTTCTTTTGCTGGTGCGTGATGTTCTTGCCTTCGCCCGCTTCGCCCAGGCCGTAGCCCTTGATGGTTTTGGCCAGAACGATGGTGGGCTGGCCGGTGTGGTCCACGGCCGCGCGGAAGGCCGCGTGGACCTTGATCGGATCGTGTCCGCCCAGCCGCATGCGCGCCAGTTGCTCGTCGGAAAGATGCTCGACCATCTTCAGAAGTCGTGGATCGGTGCCGAACATGTTCTGGCGGAAATAGGCTCCGCTCTCGACAAAATATTTCTGATACTGCCCGTCGCTGACCTCGCCCAGGCGCTTGACCAGCAGGCCGTCGCGGTCGTTCTGAATGAGCGCGTCCCAGTCCGATCCCCAGATGCACTTGATCACATTCCAGCCGGCGCCGCGGAAAATCGCTTCCAGTTCCTGAATGATTTTTCCATTGCCCCGCACCGGGCCGTCGAGCCGCTGCAGGTTGCAGTTGACCACGAAGATCAGGTTGTCGAGCTTCTCGCGCGAGGCCAGCGTGATCGAGCCCAGAGATTCGGGTTCGTCCATTTCGCCGTCGCCAAGGAAGGCCCACACTTTGCCGCCGGTAGACTGCTTGAGCCCGCGGTTTTCGAGGTATTTGATGAAGCGCGCGTGATAAATCGCCTGGATCGGGCCCAGTCCCATTGAAACCGTCGGGAACTCCCAGAAATCCGGCATGAGCCACGGGTGGGGATAGGAAGAAAGGCCCCCGTTCGGCTTCAGTTCGCGGCGGAAATTCTGCAGCTTCTCTTTCGAGATGCGGCCTTCCAGATAGGCGCGAGCATAGATGCCCGGCGCAGCGTGGCCTTGAAAGTAGACGAGGTCGCGATCGCCGGTTTCGGTTTGCGCGCGGAAAAAGTGGTTGAAGGCCACTTCGTACAACGTGGCGGCAGAGGCGAAGGTCGAAATGTGTCCGCCGATGCCTTCCTGAATCTTGTTGGCCCGCACCACCATGGCCAGGGCGTTCCAGCGCACCAGGCTCTTGATGCGGCGTTCCATTTCCTGGCTGCCGGGAAACGGCGCCTGTTGCCGCGAGGGAATCGTGTTCTGATAGGGTGTGGTTGCCGTGAACGGCAGGTTGACGCCGGCTTCGCGTCGCGCGTGCAAGGCCAATTGCTGCAGCAGCCGTCCGGCGCGGTTGGGCCCGCCGCGTTCGAGAACATAATCCAGGGAATCCACCCATTCTCTGGTTTCCAATACTTCCAGGCCGTCAGTTTGCGTCTGTGCCACGTGTGATTCCCCCACTGAAATGCGCAATTGTTTAATCATACCAGCTTCAATCGGGAGGACTTTGGCCGGTAGAGGCGGAACGAACAGCGCAGTCCCAGAATGGGTGGACTGGGGCGTTATCGGACCTATGTGCTGGAAGGCAGAGATGCCGTGGCCTGTCTTCGGGACCGAACAAAGGCTCCGCCGGCGACCATCGCGAGCGAATCGGCGCATTGCAGACCCAGCATCCCGGGGAACGAGACGCCTCCGGCCCGGACCATCACCGGCATAAGATAAGCAACACTGGCCAGCACGAAAAAGACCAGACCAAGCGCCACAGTAGCAACCATCTCCCTTTCTTTGGCTGCCAACGCGACGGTTGAACCAACGAACAGCGACAGGGCCAGGTGTGCGATCATCATTCCGTCCGTAGCACAGAACATATAAGCCGCGAAATGGTGTGACCAGTAGTGGAGGTATCGAAAGGTGACCACGTCCAACACTTTGTCGGGCAGCGTGTAGACAAGCAGGGCCAGCAGGTAGCCGCCTACGATGGCGGCGAGCGTTGTCCACGGGGCGCCGCGGCGCCCGCTGCCGGCGAGATGCACTACGGTTCTAACCGCTTGCCGCCAATACCAGCGCCCGGCAAACGCTGGTCCCGATTCCGAAGCGAAGTGGGAGAACTCTTCCAGCAGGTCCCCCAGAATGGACTCCGCTTCTTCGGCCGAGGCGAACAGGTTGATGAGCCAAACGGCAAGCTGCGGCGGCTGGATCAGATTTGCCTCGGGTGTCATGACTAGCTCCGGATGAGATTGAGGCCCTTGGTCATGCTGTGGAGCGCGCGCTGTGTGGAGTTTGCCGCCGCCAGCCCCTTGGGTGTGACGCGAAAGAAGCGCTTCGAACGGCCGCCACGTTCTGGGGTGGGATCGCCGCGGCGCGACTTCACATATCCCTTTGCCTCCAGGCGGTCCAATGTGGCATAGACGGCGCCGATGGAGACCTCGCGGTTAGTGCGGAACTCGATCTCCTTGCGCACGGTGACGCCATAAGCGCGGTCGTCCAGGCGGAGAAGCGCCAAGATGGTGAGGTGCTCGAATTCGCCGAGATAGTCGCGGCCTGGCATTATCTCTACAATATAGATGAAATCGTCGTAAGTCAAATCAGAGGCTTTGTACAGGCGTCATCCCTTCGACAAGCTCAGGGCAGGCTCTGAGCGGAGCCGTTTTTCAGGCGGAGCGAAGGGATCTCCCGCTCCACAAATGCTGGGATACGGGAGATCCCTCGCCCCGCTGGGGAAAGCGCGGGGCTTCGGGATGACGCCTGTACAGAGATCAGACTCGAACTAGCCCCCGCTGGTTTAGAATCACCTCCTGCTGTGCGCGGCGGGGGAGGATTCCATGCTGAAGATTCTGCTGCTGTTATTGGTGATCATCGTGGCGATTCTGCTGGTGCCGCGACTGCTGTCGCACTCGGCCGCACCAACCGTGGGCAGCATCGCTCCCGACTTCACGCTGCCTTCGCAGGAAGGAACTTCGGTCAGCCTCAAAGACTACCGCGGCAAGTGGGTAGTACTTTATTTCTATCCTAAAGATCAAACTCCCGGTTGAACGCGGGAAGCCCACCAGTTTTCGGTGGACCAACCGAAGTATGCCGAGCGGAATGCGGTTGTGCTGGGAGTGAGCGGGGACTCGGTCGGCTCCCACAAGGACTTTTGCACGAAGGCCGGAATCAACTTCAAATTGCTGTCCGACGCCAACCACAAAGTCATGGACGCCTACGGATCGCTGACCAATCTTGGCGTGGTGAAGTTCGCCGACCGCCACACTTTCCTGATTGATCCCGCGGGCAAGATCGTCAAGACCTACATGAGCGTGGACCCCGCCAGTCACAGCGCGGAAGTTCTCGGGGAACTGGACGCGCTGCAAAAGGCTGGGGCGCGTTAGCAAGTAGACCGGAAGCTTGGATCATGCAAGCGTCTTCTTCCTGCGATAGAACGCCCGGAACTTGGCACGGTTGCCGCACTTGGTCATGTCGCACCAGCGCCGCCGGTGATTCTTGCTGGTGTCGAGGAAGAACCACTGGCAGGTGTCGGACGCACAAGTACGAACCAGCGCCAGCTGCTCGGACGCCAGCAGATCCGCCGCTGAGCGCGCGATCGGCCACAGCACTGACTCGAAATCTTCCGGCAGCGCGTCGAAACGCCACTCGAAGCGTCCGTTGACCGGCACCAGCTGTGCCTGTTGCGCCGCCGCCTGGATGTACTGATTCAGCGTATACAGCGGCGACCGGGGAACGGGCCTCTTGTTCAGGATCGCCGCAAAGACCGCGTGCATCGCTTCGCGCATCTCGATCGCCGCATCCAGCGCCTTCTGCGCCGCATCGGGCGAAACGTAGCTCCGTTCGAATAGGCGATCCACCTGCGCGGGCGCGAGAATACCCGTATCTTCGCCGAAACGCGCCAGGTCAATGTAGCTTTTCAGCAGTTCCTTCGGTTCGTTGCCGTAGCGGTCGTCGAGCGTGTTGATAAAGTCCAGGCACAATGCGCCCGCAATCAGCTCAAACCGCGGAGGCCGCCGGCGGCCCTTGATGTTGCCTTCGAAAATGTCGGTTCTCCCTTTGCTCAATTTCGAGCATTTTCTCGTCTAACCAATAAAATACTCTTGACAAGTTAGAAAGTCCAGCCTAGGATTTACCTAACCTATAAATATAGGTTTAGAGGTTAGCTTGTGTTCTCCGCTCAACCCGCCCAAATATTGGCCATGATGCGCAGCCGCAAGTTGGCGAATGTAAAAATGGTGAACATTGGTGGCCGGCCTGTGATTGTGCCTAACTCCACACCGCATCTTGAACGTGCTGAAAACCTCAAGCTGGCGCTCGCCTTTGCGGCGATCTACCTGGTTTGGGGATCCACGTACCTGGCGATCCGCTACGCCGTCGAGACGATTCCGCCGCTGGTGACTGCCGGCGTGCGGCACACCGTCGCTGGCGGAATTATGCTGGCGTGGGCGTGGTCGCGCGGGTTTCGTCCGAAACGCGAGCACTGGATTTCCGGGCTGGTGTTGGGCGCGCTCTTTTTCCTGATTGGCCACGGAACGTTGCACTGGGCCGAACAGTATGTCGGATCGGGCCTGGCGGCGTTGCTGATCGCGACCGAACCGATGTTCATTCTGGTGCTGGCGGCGCTAACGCGGCAACAAAAGATCAGCCGCATCAGCGCGCTGGGTTTGGCTTTAGGCGCGGCGGGCGTCGCCATCCTGATGGGCGCCGAGCTCACTCTGAAAGGTTCCAGCCTGCTGGGATTGTTGGCAGTGCTGACGGGATCGCTTTCCTGGTCGGCGGGCGTGGTGATCTCTCCAAAATTGAAGCTGCCGCAGGATGCGCTGGGACGGACAGCCGTGCCGCTGATCTGCGGCGCGGCGATGCTGCTGATCACCGCGGGCCTGACCGGCGAGTTCGGGCAGGTGCACTGGGCGAGCATCTCGCTGAAGTCATTGCTTGGGCTGGCTTACCTGATCGTTTTTGGATCGGTGGTCGCGTTCACGGCGTACACGTGGCTGCTGCAGCGGTGTCCGCCGGCGCTGGTGGCGACGCATACCTACGCCAATCCCGTAGTCGCCGTGCTGCTGGGATGGCTGCTGGCATCCGAGACTTTGACGATGCGAGTGGGGCTGGCATCGGTGGCGATTCTGGCCGCAATTGTGTTGATCCGGCGGGGGGAGCGCGGCGCGGCGCAGAGTTCAGAAGCAAGAAACTCATCCCCGCAAAGCGAATTGCTTGCCGCGGCGAGGAGGGCGTCATGATCAGCCGTTTATGGCATGGATGGACCAGGCGAGCGAATGCCGCCGCGCGAAGTGCGGCGTTTTTTGGGTATGGCAGTCAGGGGCGTGATCAGTTTTTCGTAGCGCGTGAAGAGGTGCTCGACGCGTTGGCGGTCTCCGTCGAAGGGCTCGGCGCGATAGAGTTTGTCCACTGCGGCGTCTAGCGCGCGGTGGGCGCGCAGGAGTTCCGGCTTCATGACATCGGAGTCGTAGAGGTCGGCCATGGTCGCGCCGGGAAACTGGGCGCGGGCCGTGAGCACAGCCTGCGCCAGTTCGCGGACGCGCGCACGCTGCTTGTCGTCTGCGTCAGGCCAGGGGAACGGATTGTAGACGATGCCGATGGAGTATCGATAGCGGCTTTCGAGCCTGTCCCCGATGTAGCGCAGCCACCACATGTGCATGCGCGAAGTGAGGATGCCGAAGTGGAAGAGATCGGCGTCTAGCAGGACGCGGACCAGGTTGCTGGGTATGGTCGGCGGTTCGAGCCAACCAAGTAACTAATGTTTATCACTTCAGGCGACGTCGCTCCCAGTTGGGGGGAAGGTTCTGGGGGCGCGTTATATCGTCCCTACGGGACTCGGTACATTTTTTCTGGGTTACCCAGGACTTACGTCCTGGGCTATCACATGCCGCCCCTGCGGGGCTGGAATTTGGCGGCGTTTGCTCCACCGTCTCACCCAAGTTCGAGTACTCGCCCACATTAAGGATCATGCTGCGCACAGGCTTTTAGGGTCGCCTAGTAACTGCGCTGCAGCTCGGAGCACAGGATCCAGAGGTGGTCGATGTTCTCGCCGCTCATGGAGCGAAATCCGGTGAGTACCGCCCCCGGCGGGCACAAGGCTTCGGCCGGCCGGCCGCCCGGCCGGGGGCGGGTCACGGGCTCTGTCATCTCGGTGGACGCATTGTTGGGCCGCTCCGCGATGTCCTGGATCGGGCTGCAAATGCCTGCAGCTTCATCAATGGAAGCGCCGGTGCGGCCGCGCAAGCCGCGCAGGACGCGGCCGCTGGAGCAGCGGGCGTCGTGCGTTTCGTTGCCGCCACGACTGCCGGTGCGGCCGGTGAGGCGGCGTTCTTCGCCGAGCGAACCGTCGGAGCGCATCGGGGCGCAGTCGAGCCACGCCTCGTTGTAGAACTCTCCCGTCTGCACGTGAAAGCCGACGGCGACGAAGCCGGTGTCGCACTGCGCATCGCGTGAAGGCCTGCCTCCGGAGCCGCCGCCGAAGTCACGTGGAGTACGCTCGCCTGAGAGGATGTAGATCACACTGCGGTACTGAGGAGCCGCCAGCGCTGCGAGCGCCAGCAACACGAGAATCGCCAACACGAGCGCTGCGCTGGTCTTCCAGTTTGTGCGCGGATGAGCTGTGCCAGATGTCTTCATGGTGCACGCCCCTTTACATCGGCGCCCAGCTCAGGGCACCGACTCAATTTGATCGGATGGTAGAAGTCACTCCAAGGCACTGTCAATGTAGTTCTTGAGTCGAGCGGCGCGGAGTGGATGGTCACGGGACGTCACCCCCCCAACCCTCCCGCAACGAAGGCGGGGAACGGTGGGGTACGGTTAGCCGCAGAGTCAAAATCCCCACGTCTCAAAAGCGAGACATGGGGCACCCTGGAACACAAGGTCCCTCGACTTCGCTCGGGATGACAAATGCAGAGGTACAGAGCGCGACAACAGATTCCTCACGGCTGAAGCCGTTCGGAAAACAAGATGAAACTTCAGCGGTGCTGGTCGCGGCGGCGGAGGTAGTCAATGAACATCTGTTCGACCGGCTTGTCGTAGCCCATGAGGATGTGGCGGACGGTGCGTCCGCTGACGAAGTGGCAGACTTCTTCGGCCATGTTCTTGGCGTGATCGCCGGCGCGCTCCAGCGACTGGGTCATGAAAATCACTTGGAGACTGGCCTGGCGGTGAATGTCCTCGGGATTCTCGATATGGCGGAGGAAGATGAGGTTGCGCAGGCGGTCCATCTCGGCGTCGGCGCGGAGGACGTCAATGGCTTTGGCGATCTGACGTTCGGAAAAAGCCTCGCCGCAGTCGGCGAGCATCTTTTCGAGGATGGTAGCCATCTGGGTGAGGTCGCGGGTGTCTTCGGGATCGATGCGGCCGTCGGCGGCCTGGGCGCTGTTGGCGAAACTGAGCAGGAGGTCGCCGATGCGCTCGAGGCCGATCATGAATTTCATGCAGGCCAGCAGTTCGCGGGCTTCGGCGGGGCCGACTTCAGTGATGGCGGTAGTCACGCCCGAGTCAATTTCCACGTCGAGGGTATCGAGGTCGCGCTCGCGCTGGCGCAGGGAGTTGAGCAGATGGTTGGAGCCGGTGGCAATGCCTTCGGCCGCGGCGCCAGCCGCGTCCTTGGCCAGGCGGCAGGCTTCGACGGTGCGGCGCACGATGTAGTGATGCGCCGGCTCGGGTTCGGGGGTTTGCATCGCGCTGCTCATGACTGGTTCCGCGGGGCGGGGGATGGGTTTGCGACGGGACCTGCGGAGCCCGCCGTCAGTATTGCCATTCCGCCGTTCATGGGGTTGGATGGCCAACGGCCAAGCATAGGTTTCCTGACCGAAGTGGTGGTTAAAAAGCTGTGAATTTTCCGTCATTTTTCATCGCTGCGAGGGGAAGAGGAATCTGGGCGGTGAGGTCAAGACCCCTGCAGTCCGGTGCGCAGCCGGGCTTCGCCCGGGCTGGACGGCCGAGGCGGCTATCGCCACACCTGAGTTATGCGGTGGGCAATGTGAACAGGAAGGTGCTGCCTTGGTTGAGTTCGCTTTCGGCGCGGATGGAGCCGCCGTGGGCCAGCATGATGTGCTTGGCAATCGCGAGGCCGAGTCCAGTGCCGCCGGATTCGCGGGAACGGGCTTTGTCCACGCGGTAGAAACGTTCGAAGAGGCGGGGCAGGTGTTCGGAGGAAATGCCGGCGCCGAAGTCCTGGACGTAGAACTCGATACCACGGGTGGCGGGGCGCGCGCCGAGGACGACGCGCCCCCCGGAGCGCCCGTACTTCATGGCATTGTCAATCAGGTTGGAGAATACCTGATGGATGGCCTCGCGGTCGGCGGCCACCGCGGGCAGGGACTCGACCGAGCCGTTGCCTCCTGAGGAATCCATGATCTGCAACTCGACGCCGTGGCCGCGGGCAATCTCGCGGAAACTCTCTTCGGCATCGCGCAGCAGTTCGATGGGCGGGACGGGCTCGGTCTCAAAGCGCGTTTCGCCGGATTCAACGCGGGCCAGTGTCAGCAGGTCTTCGGTAAGGCGCGACATGCGGGCGGCATTCTTGCGAATGATTTCGAGGAACTCCCGCGTGGGACCGGAATGGTCGGAAGCGCTGTCGAGCAGAGTTTCGGAATATCCCTGAATGGAAGTCAGGGGAGTGCGCAGTTCGTGGGAGACGTTGGCGATGAAGTCGCGGCGCGTTTTTTCGACGCGTTCGGTTTCGGTCAGGTCGCGGAGCACGGCGACGGCGCCTCCGTCGGGCAGGGGCGCGGCCGTGACGTCGAAAGCGCGGCCCGGAACAATGGAGGTGGCGCGGGCGGTCCTGACGGACTTGGAGGTGGTCGCCGCCTTGACGGTGGCTAGAAAGTCGGGATCGCGGATGGTTTCGACGACGGGAGCATTCAGCCGGGTGCGCTGCGGGACCAGGCGGTCCATGGGCTGGTTGGCCCACTGCACCAGGCCGTCGGCGCTGACGGCGATGACGGCGTCCTGCATGCTGTTGAGCAGGGTTTCGAGCTGGCGCTGGCTGGAGCGCACGGCGGCGAAGCTGCGCTCGACCTGGCCGGCGGTCTGGTCAATGGCGGCGGCGACCCGGCCAATTTCGTCGTGCGAGGGAATGTCCACGCGGGCGCGCAAATCGCCGCGCTCGATGCGGGCGGCGACATCTACGATTCGCTCCAGGCGGTGGGCGGTCCAAACCGACGCCAGCCCGGCCACCACCAACCCGATGATCAGCGCCAGACCCGATCCCCAAAGCAAGCGGCGACGAACCTGCGTCTGAACCGCTTCGATGTCGGAAAGCGGGTAGGCCAGGCGGACTGCGCCTCCGGAAACGGGAGCGGCAACGTAGAGAAACGAAATGCCCAGAGTCGTGCTGCGGCGCTCGTCGGTCCCGGTCTTGCCGGCAAGAGCAGCGGCGAACTCGGGACGCCGCGAGTGGTTTTCCGGGTTGGCGGGACTGGATTCGGAGTCGGCGAGCACATTGCCGGAGGAGTCCACGATGGTGGCGCGGGCGCCGGCGGCCTTGGCTTCCTGGGCGGCAATGTCGCTCAGGGAATGGGCGCGATCATTTTGCACGCGGTGGGCGAACAGCAGCGTCTTCTCGGTGAGGTTGCGCTCAATCTCGGCGCGCAGCGAGGCTTGCCACGCGCTGCCCAGCATCAGATCCAGGGTAACCGCGGTGGCGGTGATCACAATCAGGAAAGCAGCCAGCAGTTTGAAGAAAATCTGATTCTTCACCGTCTCCTCATTTAGGAGCTTCGAAGCGGTACCCGGCGCCGCGAACAGTCTTCAGATAGCGCGGATTTTCGGGATCGGGCTCGATTTTTTCGCGGATGCGGCGCACATACACATCCACCGAACGCGGCGTCACATAGGCGGTGTCGCGCCAGACCGAATCGAGCAGGTGGTCGCGGGTGAACACGCGTCCGCTGTGGCGAACGAAATAATCGAGCAGGCGGAACTCGGTCGCGGTGGTGGGCACGGGAGTGCCACGCACGGTAAGGGTCATGGCCGAGGGGTCAATTTCGAAATCCCCAACCTTCACCGGGCTGGGCGGAAGCGGGCGCTCAAAGCGGCGTAGAACGGCCTTGACCCGGGCGACGAGTTCGCGCGGGCTGAACGGTTTGGCGATGTAATCGTCAGCGCCCAGTTCGAGCCCGAGGACGCGGTCGGCTTCGCTGCTTTTGGCGGTCAGAAAAATCACCGGCACGGAGGCCAAGCCGGGCATCTGGCGCACGGTGCGGCAAATCTCCAGGCCGTCTTTGCCCGGGACCATGATGTCGAGCACGAACAGCGCCGGCCGCTGGCGTTCGGCATCCGGCAAAACGTTGGCCCCGGTGGGATAGACCCGCACCGCGAAGCCTTCATTTTCAAGGTGATGACGGACCAGCCGGGAAATGTCAGGGTCGTCTTCGACGACGAAGATGCTCGGTTTCACGGTCTTATTGTAACGGAGGCAGTAGCCAGTACCTAGTACCCAGTGCTGAGTTTCGGGGACGGCGCGCGCATTTTCATCCGACTGTAACAATCAGGTTGGGGCGCGGTCGAGGTAGAAAGGCTTGCCGGGCGGGATGACTGTTCGGTTACGTGATTGACGCACAGGTGTCCACAGTGATTTGATGAGGGTCAGGATCTGTTCCTTCCACCCTGAGGAGAAGAACTGACATGTCGTTCGAAGAAGCATTGGCCATGGCCTCACGAGACGAAGGATTCAAGGCTACCGTGTACGCGATGAATACTCTGCTCATCCATAAAGGGGTCTATACGCAAGAGGAGTTCCAGGCACTGTTCGTTGAATGGGTGGAGAAAGAGCAACGACGCAAGACTCCCGAGTCCCGACGCGTAGAATCTTCTAGTGCGTACCCCGCTTAGTTCTGTAGGGCGGATGTTCGCAGCCTTTTTTCTTGTTTCCGCAGTGAATTCCTATGTCACAGGCGCTGCACTCGCACTGACAGGGTGGAGCGGGTTTCACATCTCTCGGAAGTTTCTTTAGTTTCTTCCCGTTTGCCATCTCGCTTAACTCCTGACTCCGTTCTTTCCAAAATATCTAGATTACCGGGCGTCGTCGCAGAGATGGATCACGATCCCACCATCTGCCCTGTGGCACTACAGAGTTGCTTCATAAACGGGCACTATGCCCCTACAGTGGCATGAATAAAGCGTGATGGGAATGTAGCACGACCAAGGTTCTGTGGAAAAACTGTGGAACGTTGGAAATTCCGGTTGATTGCGTCGGAAAACAAACAGCGAAGCTCCTCGCCTCGCCGCTGCGTGTCGGACGCCACGCCTATTGCCAATGCGATGTTCAATGCGCGTGGCGGAGCGAGCCTCGCGCGGTTGATGCCAATTCAGGACTTGGATCCAGGGGCGATGGGACACACGAAAGATTACAGAGTACTTCGATCACCGCATGGCGCGGGGTGCCAGAACGTCTTCCTTGCATTCTGAATCCGTGGGGGAGAAAAGTCAAGAGGCTCCGGGGGGCCTTCTATTTCAAGCATGACGTCCAGAATTACGGACTGCCGAAGGTTCACACTTGTGGCTGACAAAGCCGTTCGGCGAGTTTGACTTCCCAATCCTGTTCCTGTCCATGACGGCAAGCTGTCAGATGGAGACGATCAGGTTTGCCGCTTTGTCGAGGTAGAAGCGCTTGCCGGGCGGGATGACCGTGGTGGCGCTGTATTCGGTGATGATGGCGGGGCCGGAGTTTTTCTTGCCGAGGCGGAGTTGGTCGCGGGCGATGATATGGGTCACGAATTTCTCGCCGTCGAACAGGACCGGGGTTTTGGGCGAGGATATCCCGCTGAGCTTCGCTCGGGACAGGCTCACGGGGGCGGCCGTCCCCCCATGGGTCGTCGCGGCTTCCTTCTGCGGTGATTTCACAACTGCGCGCAAGCGGAGGGTGACGATTTCGATTTCCCGATGGGAGTGCGTGTAACCGTAGCGGCGCTGGTGTTCCTGCTGGAAATCGCGGAGGAGGTTTCTTGTGAGCGGGAGGTTGAGTTCGTATCCCTGGCCGCGGTAGCGGAGGTCCACGCTGCGCCGGTAAACAGCCTTTCCCCGCCAGGCTTCGCCGCGGAAATCGTGGGCGGCGGTTTTTTCGAGGGCGGAGAATTCGCGGTTCAGCCGGGTGTGGGGAAGTTCGGCGGAAACTCGCCAGAGCACGGTGCGGGAATAATCTTTGACCACGTCGCTCGCCAAGATGCCGAGGGCGGAGAGCGCGCCGGGGAACGCGGGCACTATGACGCGGGGAATGCTGAGGGCTTCGGCGAGGGCGCAGGCGTGCAGGCCCCCGGCGCCACCGAAAGCGACGAGGGTGAAGTGGCGTGGATCGCGGCCGCGCTCGATGGAGACCACACGGATGGCTTTCTCCATAGTCGCGTTGACGACGCGAACCACGCCGGCGGCGAATTTCTCCAGCGTGAGATTGCAATTCTGTCTCTTCAGCCATTGTTGGGTGATGCGGCGGGTGCGGTCGAGATCGAGGGTGAAATCACCGCCGAGAAAGCGCGTGGGCTGGAGGCGTCCGAGCAGGAGATTGGCGTCGGTCACGGTGGGCTGCAGGCCGCGTCCGTAGCAGATGGGGCCGGGATCGGCTCCGGCGGACTCGGGACCGACACGGAGGACGCCGGCGGCATCGAAGCGGGCGAGCGAGCCTCCGCCGGCTCCGACGGTGTGGATGTCAAGCATGGGAACCGCGACGGGGAGGCCGGCAATTTGTGCGTCGGTGGCGGTTTTGATTTCACCTTCGACGAGGGAGACGTCGGTGGAAGTGCCTCCCATGTCGAAGGCGATGATGTTCTTGAAACCGCTGCGGCGAGCGGTAGCGGCGGCGCCGACCACGCCTCCGGCGGGTCCGGAGAGCACGGTGCGCACGGGCTCGCGGGCGGCGGTGGAGAGCGCGGTGATGCCTCCGGAGGATTGCATGACGAAGATGCGGGGAGGATTT
This sequence comes from Terriglobales bacterium, assembly GCA_037442635.1. Lineage (GTDB taxonomy): Bacteria > Acidobacteriota > Terriglobia > Terriglobales > Acidobacteriaceae > Sulfotelmatobacter. Next base: position 44,353 of record JBBIPV010000010.1, read on the forward strand.
TCCTGGCTAGGTCCCTCTGGGGCTAAAGCCCTGATTATTTTGGAATTTTCATTCGCAGCGCTGAGGCGCTGCGCCACCCCAAAGCTTGCCACCCGAAACTCGGGCGCCGCAGAGCTCTCCGCCCGATAACTCTGCACTTCAGGGCTCGTCGCCCCAGCCTTCGCGGGCGAGGCGTCCGCGGCTCCAGGAGTTGTGCTTGTGGCTAGAGATCTCGCTTCGAGATTTTCCAGGTAGCGCTGCATGACCGGTTGCAGGTAGGCGTTGATGACCACCGTTGACGTGCGTTCGTATTCTCGGAACTCGGGGAGGATCTGGTGGGAGATAGAGAGCGGAATGCCGAGCGACTGAAGCGCTGCGGCGACGGCTTCCTCATTCTTGGCATTCGCGAAAGAGAAGAGCAGTGAGATGGCGACGGACTGCGGGTCTTTTGCTTTGATTTGCGCGGCGAGCGATCTCAGTTCTTCAGCCGTGGGCGAAGTCAGGATTTGGCCGTCGCTGGCGGTGCGCTCGTTCACGCCGAAGCGCAGATCGGCGGGGACGAGCGGGGCGACGCGGTCGAAGAAGAAATCATAGAGCTTGGGGCGGGCCTGGCGTCCGATTTCGATGGCGTCTTCAAATCCGGCGGTGGTGACGAGCGCGGTGCGCGCTCCTTTGCGCTCGAGCAGCGTGTTGGTGCCGACCGTGGTGCCGTGGAGGAGGATGAAGTCGCCGTGCGGCGCGATTTTACGGATCGCTTCTACGATGGCTTGAGAAGGATCGGTCGGGGTGGAGAAGACTTTGAGCATGCGCGGGCGGCGAGTCGTGGGATCAATCCAGACGCAATCAGTGAAGGTGCCGCCGGTATCAATGGCGATGCGGAGAGGTTGGGAGCGGCGGGGCATGAGTGCGGATTAGGGTAACATTCGGGCCAGGGACGATTACGAATGTTTTCTGTCGTCCCTGCGGGATTCTGTTCCATCCTTCCATCACGTATCGCAGCGCTGAAAGCGCTGCGCCACCCAAAACCGGCTGGGTTGGAAGACTGTCTTCACATGCGTTGTGGTGGCGCATGGGACAGCAGGTTCCTCACCGCTGGCGCGGTTCGGAATGACAAGGATTTTTCCTGGCTTCCGACCTCTTATCCTTTTTATCCCTTGGTGAAGGCCAGGGCCAGCAGAGTCTTCTGTTCTACCTCATGCGCTTTCGCGCTTCCGGTGGCTGGGCTGGGGCTGGAACTGCGCTTTACCGTTAGCACGGGACGCTCACCGGCGATGCGCTTCAGGCGCGGAAGCATGTTGAACATCGCTCCCATGTTGGCGGGTTCTTCCTGCACCCAGACGATGTCGGCGTGCTGGCCGTGGCGGTCGAGTTCGGCCACGACTTCGGCCTCGGGAAAAGGATAGAGCTGTTCGAGGAAGACGATTGCGGTTGACGTATCTTTTCTCTTTTTGCGTTCGGCCTGGAGTTCGTGGCCGATCTTTCCGCTGCAGATCAGGATGCGGCCGGCTTCGCCGACGGTCGTGTCGGGGATGACGTTCAGAAAATTCTTGAGCGTGAAATCCTCGATCGGCGAACTCGCGTCGGGATGCCGCAGCATGCTTTTCGGCGTGAACACGATGAGCGGCTTGCGCCAGTGGCGCAGGGCCTGGCGTCGCAGCAGGTGGAAATACTGCGCAGCGTTCGAGGGCTGCGCGATCTGCAGGTTGTGCTTGGCGGCAAGCTGGATAAAGCGCTCAATGCGGGCGCTGGAGTGCTCGGGGCCCTGGCCTTCGTAGCCGTGCGGCAACAGCATCACCAGTCCCGAGAGCAGGTTCCACTTGGCTTCGCCGGCGGCGATGAACTGATCCACGATGGCCTGGGCGACGTTGGCGAAGTCGCCGAACTGGGCCTCCCAGAGCACGAGCGATTCGGGATAGTCGCGACTGTAGCCGTATTCGAAGCCGAGCACTCCGGCTTCAGAGAGCGTGGAGTTGTAAATTTCGCAGCGCGCCTGGCCGGGCCCGATGTTTTCGAGCGGGACGTATTCGTTTTCGTTCTCGATATCAATGAGCACGGAGTGGCGTTGGTTAAACGTGCCACGACGGCAGTCCTGGCCACTGAGGCGGACGTGCGTGCCGGTCTTGACGAGGCTCGCGAAGGCGAGCGCTTCGGCCATGCCGTAATCCACCGGGCGCTTGCCCGCGCCCATTTCCGCGCGCTGTTCGAGCAGCTTCTTCACCTTGGGGTGAATGTGAAAGCCGCCGGGATACGTCGTCAGGCGTCCGGTAAGCTCTGACAATTCGGCAGATGAGAGGCCGGTTTCGACTTCGAACTCCGGATTGTGGCGGCCGCCGAAATATTTGTCCCAGTAGCGCGGGAGATCCCGCATGGTCGGCTTCTCTCTGATGCTGCCGGCTTTTTTCTGCGCGGCCTCGAACTCGGCGCGAACGGCGTCGGCGCGGGACTGGGCGTCGGTCGCTTCGATGTCGTCGGCGTAAATCTCCCACAGCGGCGGATGCTCTTTGATCTTTTTGTAGAGGAGCGGCTGCGTGACGGTGGGATCGTCCACTTCACTGTGGCCGTGGCGGCGGTAGCCAATCAAGTCTATGACTACGTCAGTGCCGAACTGGTAGCGGTATTCGACGGCCATGCGGGCGACGCGGACCACGGCGTCCACATCCTCGCCGTTCACGTGGAAGATCGGAATGGACTGGCGCCGCGCGATGCAGGCGGCAAAGCGGGTGGAGTGTTCTTCGAGATAGCTGGTGGTGAAGCCGAGAAGATTGTTGACGACCACATGAATCGTGCCGCCAACGGTGTAGCCGGGAAGGTCGGCGTAGTTCATGGTTTCGGCAAGAATGCCCTGGCCGGCGAATGCGGCGTCGCCGTGCACGAGCAGCGGGACGTACTTTTCGCGACCACCTTCGCCGGTGCGGTCCTGCTTGGCGCGGGTGCGGCCTATTGTCACCGGGTCAACCGCCTCGAGATGGCTCGGGTTCGAGACGAGATGGATGTGAACTTTGCCGCCGCTGCGCGTGGCGTATTCACCGGTCGCGCCCATGTGATACTTCACGTCGCCGGAGCCGAGGACGCTGCGCGGGTCTACGTCTTCAAAGCCGGCGAAGATTTCTTCGGGAGCGCGCCGGGCGACGTGGGCGATGACGTTGAGGCGTCCGCGATGGCTCATGCCCATGACGAGTTCGATGGCGCCGAGACGCGAAGCAGTGTCGAGAACCTCGTCCACTAAAGGAATCAGAGCAGTGGTTCCTTCCAGCGAGAAGCGCTTGCTGCCGAGGTAGCGCTGCTGCATGACCTGCTCGAAAATGTCGGCGCGGATGAGCAGGTCCAGGATGTGATCCTGGTTTTTTTCTGTAACCTCGAAACCCTGCGAGGGCGACTCCATCCAATCGTAAATCCAGCGGCGGCGCTCTGGGGCGTAGATGTGGTTGATTTCGACTCCGACGGTGCTCGAATAGATGGCGCGGGCTTCACGAGCGTGCTCGCCCTCTTTCTCAAGCTCCGGCGTGGGGCGTGGGCGGAGAAAGCCGAGCGGGTCGAGATCACCTTCGAGGTATCCCCACTGGCGGTAGGCGCTGAAGACGCGCTCGCGCTCGGCGTTGGAGCTAGCAGAGTTGGAGCCGTTGCTGGAGGTGAGAGCGCTGGGAGTCTTGACGGTCTGGGTCGGCATAGAGGCAGCTACTAGGATAATGGATGCCGGGCGGGCGCGGGGGATTCGGGCCGCATCACTACAAATTCACCACCACAGAGGGCACAGGGGTACACAGGGGAGAACGTGTAGACTGCTGGGTCAGCGCTGCGCGCGAATCGTATGACGGCTAGAGGCACTCCGGTTCTGATCGGAATTCCGTTTGATGGGCAGTCTTCCTACCTGCGCGGGGCGGGCGAGGCTCCGGGGAAGATTCGGGAGGCTTCGCCTGCGAGGCCTCGAACCGCTGGACGGAACTGGGCGTGGATTTGGGGGCGGATGGAGCGTTTGAGGAGGCGGGAGACCTGGCTTTCGACGAGAAGGGCGCGTTCGCGGCGATTGAAGCGGGAATTGGCTCACTGCTGGAGTCAGGCCAGCGGCCGATGTCTCTGGGAGGAGATCACTCGATCACTATCCCGATTGTGAAGACGTTTGCGCGGCACTATCGTGAGCTGACGATTTTTCACTTCGACGCTCACCCTGACCTGTACGACGAATTCGAGGGGAACCGGATGTCGCATGCGTGTCCGTTTGCCCGCATCATGGAAGCGGGGCTGGCGAAGCGGCTGGTGCAGGTGGGGATTCGCACCGCAACTCGGCATCAGAGAGAACAAGCGAAACGATTCGGGGTGGAAGTGGTCGAGATGCGGGCCCTGCCCGCTTATGACAAGCTGAGGGCGGCGGGGCCGGTGTACATCTCGTTTGATATGGATGTGCTCGATCCGGCGTTTGCGCCGGGAGTTTCCCATCGCGAGCCCGGCGGAATGTCGGTGCGGGAAGCGGTCTCGCATCTGCACGCGATCGGAGGGGAAATCGTCGGGGCGGATATTGTCGAGTACAACCCGGTGCAGGATGGGGTGGGCGTGACCGCGGCCGTGGCGGCGAAAATAATGAAGGAGATTTTGGGGAAGATGATTCAGCAACATTAACCACAGAGAGCCAACGGGGCACCCCGCACCCAGCGCGGGGTACAGAGAGGCTGCGACTTTCAAGTTGCACGCGCCGAGAGTAGAATCGTTCGTTCTCGAAGGATATGACAAAAAACCTTCCAACACGCGCCGCGAGTTGCCTGCTGATGGCGGCGCTGGCGGCGGGCTGCGTCACGCTGGCGTGCTCCAGGAATGCAGAGCAGAATCCGCAGGCAGGCGGACCTCCGGCTATGCCGGTGAAAGTCGTGGAGGCCAAGGCGGTTCCGGTCAGCGACGCCACCGAATATGTGGCCACGCTGAAGTCGCGCGACTCGGCCGTCATCATGCCGCAGGTTGAGGGACGGATTACCCAGATCTTTGTGCATTCCGGCGACCGCGTGCCGGCCGGGACGGCGTTGATGGAAATTGATCCGCTGAAACAGCAGGCTACGGTGAAGAGCCAGGAGAGCGCGCGGGCGGCGCAGCAGGCGAACCTGAGCTGGGCCAGGCAGCAGTATGAGCGCGCCCAGGGGCTGGCGGGGGCGGGCGTCGTCAGCAAACAGGATCTGGATCAGGCCAAGGCCACCCTGGACGCTTCCCGGGCGCAGATGGACGCGCTGGAAGCGCAGGTGCGGGAACAGGAAGTGCAACTGAACTATTACAAGGTGGTCGCGCCGCGCGGCGGCATCGTGGGCGATATTCCGGTGCGAGTCGGCGACCGCGTTACGACTGCGACACAGCTCACGACCGTGGACCAACCCGGAAGTCTCGAAGCATACGTCTATGTGCCCATCGAGCATTCGGCGCAGCTCAAGATAAATATGCCGGTACAGATTCTGGGGAGTGAAGGCAAGGTCATCGCCGACACGCGAGTCAGCTTCATCTCGCCCCAAGTGGACAACGCCACACAAACGGTGCTGGTGAAGGCGCGGATCGCCAACGGCAACGACGCGCTCCGGCAGTCGCAGTTTGTGCGGGCGCGTGTGGTGTTTGGGACGCACCAGAATCCTCAGGTTCCCATCCTGGCAGTGTCGAGGCTGGCCGGACAGTACTTCGCATTCGTGGCCGAAGCGCAGAACGGCGGCTCGTTCGTGGCGCGGCAGAAGGCGCTGAAGATCGGGCAGACGGTGGGCAACGATTACGAAGTACAGGAAGGCATCAAACCCGGCGATAAAGTGATTGTGTCCGGGACGCAGTTTCTGCTGGACGGGGCGCCGGTGGTACCGCAGAGTTGAGCTGTGAGCAATGAGCGGTGAGCTATGAGCAGGAACGATTGCTCGACACTCGCTGCTCCTTGCTCACCGCTCGCGATTCTTCATGTTTGTTAACTTCTTCATACGGCGGCCTGTATTTGCCACGGTCTGCGCGCTGATGATTGTTCTGGCCGGCGCGGCCGTGATTCCCACGCTGCCGATCGCGCAATTTCCAGATCTGGCGCCGCCCCAGGTCGGAGTCTTCAGCGCGTATATCGGAGCCAGCGCGCAGACGGTCGAGAGCGCAGTCACCATTCCGCTGGAACAGCAAATCAATGGCGCCGAAGGGATGAAGTACATCACTTCGACCAGCGGGAACGACGGGTCCAGCAGCATTACGGTCACTTTTGATCTGACCCGCGATCCGGATCTGGCCACCGTAGACATTCAGAACCGCGTGAATACCGCGATGGGACGCCTCCCCGGAGCCGTGAAGGCGGTCGGCATCACCACGCTGAAGACTTCGCAGAACTTCGTATTCGGCGCGGCCGTCACCTCCGATAACAACAAATACTCCACGCTGTTCATGAGTAACTACCTCGACGTGTACGTTCGAGACTCGCTCAAGCGTATTCCCGGAGTGGCGAACGTGGAGATCTTCGGCGAGCGCAAGTATTCGATGCGGTTGTGGCTGGATCCGGTGCGCATGGCGGGCCGCGGCCTGACCGCGCCCGACGTCGTAAACGCGCTGTCGGAACAGAACGTGGAAGTGGCTGCCGGGCAGGTGGGACAGCAGCCGGCGATCCCGGGACAGCAGTACCAGGTCAGCGTTCGGGCGGTAGGCCGGCTCAGCGAAGCGGCGCAGTTTGACAACATTATTCTGAAGACGAATTCCGACGGCACGCTGGTTCGGCTGAAAGACGTAGGCCATGCCGAGTTGGGGGCGGAGGATTACTCTTCCGATCTGCAGTTCAACGGGCAGGACGCGGTAGGGATTGGTGTCACGCAGCTCTCCACTGCGAACGCGCTCGACGTGGACCGCCGCGCCATCGCCGAACTCGACCGTCTGTCAAAGAGTTTCCCGCCGGGCATGCACTACAAGCTGGCCTTCGATACGACCGATGCGGTGAGCGAGTCTATCCGCGACGTGACCTTCACGGTGGGGCTGGCCATCGCACTGGTCATTCTGGTCATCTTCATATTTTTGGGCGACTGGCGAACCACGATGATTCACTTCATCGCCACTCCGGTGTCGCTGATCGGAACGTTCGCCTTCGTGAAGCTGCTGGGATTCTCGATCAATACCCTGACGCTGTTCGGCATCACGCTGGCGACCGGGCTGGTGGTGGACGACGCCATCGTGGTGATCGAAAACATCGAGCGCCACATCCGAGGAGGCGAGCACGACTCGCGCAAAGCGGCGGCGGCGGCCACCGCCGAAATTACCGGGGCGGTCATCGCCACCTCGCTTGTGCTGGTTGCGGTATTTGTGCCGGTTGCGTTCTTTCCCGGAACCACCGGCATTCTGTTTCGCCAGTTTGCCCTGACCATCGCATTTTCCATTGCCATTTCCGCCTTCAACGCGCTCACGCTGGCCCCGTCGCTGGCGGCGATTTTTCTACGCAAGCCGCATGGGCAAAAGTGGTGGTGGTTACGACAGTTTGACAAAGGCGTTGCCGCCCTCAACGAGGCCTACCGCCGCCTGCTGCATCTCCTGTTGGAATACAAGCTGGCCATGGTGGTGCTGTTCCTGGCCGGGTTGGGATTGACATATTGGATATTCATGCGAGTGCCGACGGGTTTCGTCCCGGATGAGGATCAAGGGTACCTCATCATCGTGGTCCAGGCGCCGTCGGGCGCGTCGCTGCAATACACCAAGGCCATCGAAGAGCAGGTTTCGAAGGTGCTGGCGCCGGTGCCCGAGATCGAAGAAAACTTTTCGATCGCGGGCTTCAGTTTCGCCGGCTCAGCGCCGAACCAGGGGTTGATCTTCGTAGGGCTGACGCCGTACTCGCAACGGAGGGGAAGAGAGCACTCGGCGGTCGCGGTGCTGAACCGCATTCGTCCGCAATTGTTTGGGGTCTCGGGGGCGATCGTATTTTCCACGCTGCCCCCGGCCATCAATGGTGTTGGAGCGTTCGGCGGATTCCAGTTCGTGGTGCAGGATCAGGCGGCACACCAACTCGATGAACTGGCGGGCGCCACTCAGGGACTGATGCGCGCGGCGGCTTCCCGCAAGGAAGTGGTCGGGCTGTACACGCCGTTCACGGCCAACGATCCGCAGTATCTGGTGACGATTGACCGCGGCAAAGCCAAGAGCCTGCACGTGCCGCTCTCGCAGATCACCGACACGCTGGGCGTCTATATGGGATCGGCATACGTCAACGATTTCGACTTCAGCAACCGGTCGTACCGCGTTTATGTTCAGGCCGACAAGCAATTCCGCGCCACGGCCCAGGACATGAAGCAGTTCTACGTGCGCTCCGACACCGGGGCGATGGTGCCGCTCGACAACCTCATCAGCTTTACGCAAACGACCACGCCCCAGGTCATCAGCCACTACAACCTGTTCCGGTCGGCGGAGATTGATGGCTCGGCCGCGCCGGGATTCAGCTCCGGGCAGGCGATTCAAGCTATGGAAGAACTCGCCAAGAGCATGCCCAAGGGGTTTTCCTACAGCTGGACGGGTCTATCCCTGGAAGAATTACAGGCGGGCGGGACGTCGCTGATTCTGTTTGGGCTGGGCACTTTGGTGGTGTATCTCACGCTCTCGGCACAGTATGAGAGCTTTGTACTGCCGTTTATTGTTCTGCTGGCCGTGCCTATGGCTCTGCTGGGCGCCTTGGGAGCACAGTGGACGCGCGGGCTGCAGAATGACGTGTTCTGCCAGGTGGGGCTGGTCATGCTGGTAGGCCTTTCGAGCAAGAACGCGATTCTGATTGTGGAATTTGCCGAGCAGTTGCGCGAGCGCGGATTGCCACTGATTGACGCCACCGTTCAGGCGGCGACGATCCGCCTGCGGCCGATTCTGATGACTTCGATGGCCTTCATTCTGGGCGTGGTGCCACTGGTCTTTGCTACCGGTGCGGGCGAAAACGGCCGCCATTCGGTGGGCACGACCGTGTTCGGTGGGATGATCATGTCCACCGTGCTGAATCTATTCTTTATTCCGGTGCTGTATCTGATTATTGAGGGCTGGCGGGAACACGGGAAAGAGCCGGAGAAGCGGTAGCGAAAGGGACCGTCGTTGCCGGATTTCGGCTCGTTTGGCAAGCGGCGAGGAGGCGTGGTTGGACCTCAGCGGCTGAAGCCGGTGTCAGTTAGGAAGGCTGAGTCGGCACCCTTCGGCGCGCTTCGCGTGCTCAGGGCAGGCTCAGAACTGTAAGTCGCGCCCTTCCCGGTTTGGCTTGTACCAGCCCCGTTCTTGTTCCCTGCCAGTTTCTTCTGTTTCCTTGCTTCCCGGCGGCGTATCTTCGCCAGCCATTCTCGCGAATACATCGTGCCGCGGCATTTGCGGGCGCCACAGTAGCACGGGGCAGGGTCTTCGTCATCGTAGAGGTTGTAATCCCAGAGGAGTTCTTCGCCGGCGGCGATGTCGCGCAGGGCGAAGATCCAGACCCGGTCCTTGATTTCGTCCACTTCGCAGTTAGGCTCGCAGGAGTGGTTCAGATAGGCGGCCATGCCTTCGCCGTCAATGACGGTCTTGCCGTCGTCTAATCCGTATAAATAGGTGCGTGGAGCGCCGTCATAGCGCCGGTCCGCCTCTTCCGGAGTGATGCGCGGGCCGGTGTACTCGACCACACGCGTCCCCTTGCGGATCGGAGTCGTGGTGTAGACGCCGACGGCGTGAATGGGCGATGGACGAACGACCAGAGGCACGGGAGATACTTTCGCACGACCGGGCTGCGGGAGGGAATAGGAAGATTGTGCCGGGTCGCCTGTTCTGCGAAGGGTGGAGATAGGCCTACGGGTCGTAGACGGAGCTGCCGAAGCCCTGTTTGCGGGCCATTTCCTGGGCGGCTTCGAGGTTGGCCTTCATCTGCTCCAGTTGCGCCTTCATGGATTCGACCTGGTCTTGTTTCCGTCTCTGCTGCTCGTTCCACTGGACACAATTGACGACACAACTCCCTCCGGAGTACTGAATCGAGGCGCTGACCTCGTCAATCTGTTTCTGCAGATTGGTGATGCCTTGCTTCTGTGCCAGAAACTGGGATTTCCAGAGATCGGCTATGTTCATGCCGGGCCGATAAGCAGGCCGCGGATAAGTAACGACGGGATTCTGCGGATAAGACACGCTGGTCTGGGTCGGGCCGACATGCTCGGGAATTTCTTCGTTGGTAATAACTCTCTTGGCGGTTTTGGCCGGCGGAGCGTCTTTGGCAGGGGCATCCTGGCCGGGTCGGGTCTGCCCTTCCTTGGCCGCCTGAGCCTCGTGCTGCTGCTTCTGCAAGCGCGTCTGGCGGGCCACGTCTCCGAGAGACGGAGGCGAATCCTGGCCCTGGGCCGCGAGAGCCATCCCAATTGCTGAGAGCAGAAGTGAAAGCCTAAGTAATCGGCGCATAATAATTAAGGGAGGCTCGGGCCTCCCGCCAAGTGCAGGCGATGGTTTCATGCTACTGGCCAAGCCACGCTCGCGGTCGTTACCATGGTACAACTAACTTAAGATCGGTTCAGGCCCGGCCCCGGACCCTTTTCCCAGAAGCGGAATTACGCCGATCACGACATACCTTCAATCTTTGCTATGACTTAGCAATGTTTACTGCTGAGTCAACAAACCTCTGAGACCTGACGGTTCCACGCCTCGCGCCCTAAGTTTGTTGCAGGTCATTCCAACCATCCCGGTTACGGCATCTATGGCGCCGCAGATGTTGCTGCCACTAAAGCAGGCGGCGCAAGGAGAGTAAGTCTCAGCTAATTCGTTCGAATAGGGAGGGACCGTTTCCCAGCGGCATTCTCCGCGCCCCTGTGTCCACCCTGCCGCGAAAGCCGCGCGGGGGAGTGTCTGATGGGACAAGGGGAATGCACTAGTGGTCCTCAAGGGACACTGACCCGTAGACACCTTCCTCGTGGCCAAGTGGCTGGCTACAGTCGCAGGGGGCGCGGGGTATCACTCGCGCCAGACTCGACCTATACAAAATGAAGTCGAAAGGTAAGAAATGTCCCCCAAATTCCCCCAAGCCGCGATCGCGGCCCCGTGCCGCAAACCGCCCATTTCGATTCTGAGGAGCATCGGCCTGCTGGTCCTGCTCGCCGCCTCCCAGTCCCTATACAGCCAGAGCAAAGGTGGGGTCAGCAAGGTGTCGCTGGAAGTGCTGTTCCCGCCGCGCAACCCCAATACGCAGCAATTCAAGAAACTGCAGACCTATCTGTTGAACAACCCCATTGTGACGGGCGGCAACCTGGCCGTGGAGTGGGGAATGATTGATCAGGGCCCGGGAGCGAATCCACAGTACGATTGGAGGGAACTGGATGCCGCGATCGCTCCCTGGACCGCGGCAGGCAAGAAGGTCAACCTGGTCGTCTGGGCCAACAGCGACAGCACAGCCGCGACCTGTCGCAATGGAACCATCAGTACGACCGGCAACTGCGGCATTCCGGCCTACGTGTGGCAGCAGCTTGGCCCATCCAATTATGTGAATTGCAACACGCAATATGGAACGCAGCGGATTCCGAACTATCTCGACCGGGCGGGATTCCAGAATCCCTACCAGCAGTTCATGGCCGCCGTCCTGCAAAAGTACGGGATGAATCCCACGATCGGCTACATCCGCATTGGACTTGGCCATGGCGGGGAAACGCTGCCGGTTTTGGGTTGGAACGATACCAGTGCCGCCTGCGGCAAAGCCTTCGCCAACTGGGGCGTCAACGTCACCAGCTGGGAAACCTACCTGGCGGGCATGCTGAATTACGAGGCTTCGCTGCGTTCCACCAAGCGACTCATGGTGGGCGTCAACTCGATGGGGGGGAAGTCGGCGGTTCCGAGCTATGTGGCGCCGCTAGCGGTGGCCATGCACATCGGCTTCGGCAGCCAGGGATGGCAGAAGAAGGACATCAGCAACTATCCCAACTGCACGGCCAATTGGTGCAACCTGTTTGCCCAGCTTGCCGGGCAGGGGGTGCCGCTCGAACTGCAGACCTTCCTTCAGAGTTGTCCGGACGGCTCCTGCGCGACTGGATCGCTGGTGGATCTGGTGCCATTTGCGGTCGCCCACAACGCTACCGTTCTGGAGATCTACTACGACGACTGGCTCATTGCCTTCGATCCGTCGAATCCAAACTACGCCAAGTATGGAGCGGCATACGCCAAGGTGTTGACGCAAGCGGCAACCGGCAAGTAAGGACAGCAGTCAACCCATCGCAGGAGAGAGGGCGGCTGGAGTTATCAGCCGCCTTTTTTCGTTGCCGGTTCCAGCGAGTTGATGCAGCGCGCGGCGACCGCGATCAGCGACGCAGGGAAGCGACCAAGTCAATGTACTGCTGCATGGCCTCCCGGCTGGAGGTGCCTTTGACCGCGCTCCAGGCGTCGAACTTGGCGCGGCGGACGAAGTCGAAATTGCTCGGCGGCTCGCCCTTGGCATCGCCTTGCGTCGCCTGTTTATAGAGTGCGTACAGCTTCAGCAGAGTATTGTCGTCCGGGCGTTCGGAGAGACCGTTGACATCCCCTTGCGCTTTAGTAAATCGAGCCTGCAGGTCTGGCATACACCTCCTTTGCATGGCGGCGCGGGCGGGAGCAGCCCGCGGCTTGACTGCGCGCCCGGGTGCGGGACAGGCGGCAACCGGAAAGTATACCGCCGGGGGAGGCTCGGCCGTGTGCTAACGATCACGCCGGGACGGTTATGGAAGCAGGTATGTGGGGACGAAGGAAAGATAAGCTCTCACCGCACGGCCATAAAGTCAACCTCGGCTAATCCCGTTCAGCGAACGGCTTGGACTATACTCCGAGCGAGGCGCCTGAGTGTCCACAGAAAGGAATTGCGGCGTATGAAGCTCCGATTTGTCCTGATATGCATTTACCTGCTCGTTTCCATCGCCAACGCAAGAGCAGACAAAACGAATACTCCGTCGCAGCTGATTGATCGCGATGTGATCTTCGGCAATCCGGAAATTGCGGCCGCGGAGCTTTCGCCCGATGGCAAGTACATCGCCTTTTTGAAACCCTGGAAAGACACTCGCAATGTTTATGTGAAGACGGTGGAGGAACCGTTCAGCGCGGCGCGCCTGCTTACTACGGAGACCAAACGGCCGGTCGCCGGATATTTCTGGACGCGGGACAGCAAGTACATCCTTTATGCGAAGGATAACGACGGAGACGAGAACTACAATGTTTATGCGGTCGATCCTTCGGCGAAGCCGGCCGCCGGAGCGGAAGCGCCGCCCTCGCGTGATCTCACCGGACTGAAAAGCGTGCGGGTGGAGATATTCGAGGTGCCGAAGAGAGATCCGGATATCGTCTACATCGGCCTCAATGACCGGGACAAGGCCTGGCACGACCTTTATCGGCTGAAGATCTCCACGGGAGAGAAGACGCTGATCCGCAAAAACACGGAGCGCATTACCGGCTGGGTGTTCGACCGGAAGGGACAGCTGCGTATGGCGACCCGCAGCGCGGAAAATGGCGATACCGAAATGCTCCGCGTGGATGCGGATGGATTCACCAAGGTATATTCCTGCTCCGTGTTCGAGACATGCCAACCGCTGCAGTTTCAGCCGGGAGACGAGCGCGTCTACATGGAGACCAACAAGGGCACCGATCTGACGTCGCTGGTGCTGTTCGATCCGCAGACCGGCAAAACCGAGATGGTGGAATCGGATCCGCTGGGCAAGGTGGATTTTGGAGGCGCCCTGTTTTCCGAAGCCACCGACGAACTGGTGGAAACCTGGTACATCGACGCCCGCGTAAAGACTTATTACAAGGACAAGGCGTTCGGCGATGACGTTCACTGGCTGGAGAAGCGTTTTCCGGGAAAGGATATCAAACTGTTCTCGCGCACCGGAAACGAGCAAGTGTGGCTGGTGACGGCAGAAAGCGACACCGAACCCGGCGAAACATTGCTCTTCGACCGTAAGACACGCGCCCTGACTCCGCAATATAAAGTCCGAGAGAAACTCCCGCGTGCAGAGCTGGCTCAGATGAAGCCGGTCACCTACAAATCTTCCGACGGCCTGGAGATTCCGGCATACCTCACCCTTCCGAAGGGAGTTCCGGCGAAGAACCTGCCTACGCTCATGCTGCCGCACGGCGGTCCATGGGGACGCGATCACTGGGGCTACAACCCGCTGGCGCAGTTCTTTGCCAATCGAGGCTACGCCGTACTGCAGCCCAACTTCCGCGGCTCGACCGGATACGGGAGGAAGTTTCTGGACGCCGGCAACATGGAGTGGGGCCGCAAAATGCAGGATGACCTGACCTGGGGGGTGAAGTACCTGGTGGCAGAGGGCGTCGCCGATCCCAAGCGGGTTGGCATTATTGGCGGTTCGTATGGCGGCTACGCCACCTTGGCGGGCGTCGCCTTCACTCCTGATCTGTATGCCGCGGCGGTTGACATCGTCGGACCTTCGAATCTGCTGACGCTGTTGGACTCGATTCCGCCTTACTGGGAATCCATTCGCAAGATGTTTTACCAGCGCATGGGCGACCCGAGTACGCCGCAAGGCAAAGCGATGCTGATGGAAGAGTCACCCCTGAATTCCGCCGACAAGATCAAAACGCCTCTGCTGGTGGCCCAGGGAGCCAATGATCCGCGAGTGAACCGGCGCGAGGCGGAGCAGATCGTGATTGCGCTACGCGACCGCGGTTTTCCGGTGGAGTACATCCTGGCGCCGGACGAAGGGCACGGTTTTGCCCGGCCGATCAATAATCTGGCGCTGTTCATGGCCTCGGAAAAATTCTTCGCCCAGCACCTGGGAGGAAAGTATCAGGAGGGCGGCACCGCCGAGGAGGTGGCGCGCCTGAAGGAAATTACGGTAGACCCGAAGACGGTCGTGCTTGCCAAGAAGGTCGATGCTGGGAGGATTGGCGCACCGAAGCCAGCGATGGACTTGCAGGCGGGAACGTACAACTATCAGGTGAAGCTCGAGCTGGGTGGCCAGCAGATGAGCCTGAAGCTCTCTACCACCGTGCAGGACGGCGGTAGTGGCTCCTGGACCGCAATCGATCAGATGGATACGCCGCAAGGCACTGGAACCGACACGACGACGCTGGAGAAAGGGAGCTTGCTGCTGTTGAAGCGAAACGTCAAGCAGGGACCAGTCACCATTGACATAGATTTTGCCGGGAATAAGGCCGCGGGCAAGATGAGCATGAACGGACAGGACCGGCCGATCGCGGTTGACCTGGGCGGCCCGCTGTTTGCGGATGCCGCCGGTTCCGACCAGGTCATTGCCTGCCTGCCACTGACGGAGGGCTACACGACCACCTTCCGCAACTTCGATATCCAAACCCAGAAGGTGAAATTGCTGCAGCTGTCGGTCGCTGGAAAGGAAGAGGTTCAAGTGCCGGCCGGCAAGTTCAACGCGTTTCGGGTTGAGATCTCCTCCGCCGATGGAGGCACGGACAAAAAGACTGTTTGGATTGCCGGCGACACCCACAAAGTCGTGAAGGCCAGCGCGGTTCTGACTTCCATGGGCGGAGCGGTGTTGACTCAGGAACTGGTGCCGTAACAGCTAATCTACGGCGAGGACCACCAAGGTGGCGTCGTCCTGGAATTGCGCGCCGCAAAAGTCCGACACCTGCGCGAGCATCTGCCTGGTCAGTTCAGCAGCGGAGCTGGCCGCGTGCGCTTTGCCGATTGCGGCGACCCTCTCCGCTCCAAACTCTTCGCCTTGAGCGTCCTCGGCTTCGGTGATGCCGTCGGTGAATAGAAGCAGCCTGTCTCCGGATTTCAGGTTGACGCTGAAGTCTTCGTATTTCCACGAGGGGAAGACGCCCAGTACCGCGCCGCCCTGATCCAGGGTATGCTCAGCGCTGGCCGAAATGAGAATTGGATAGGGATGGCCTGCGTTGCAGTAGCGGAACGCGCGCGCATTGGCGTCGAGAACGCCGCAGAAAAACGTCACGAACTTGTTGGCAGCGATGCTTTCGCACAGCATGGCGTTGACGATCCCGCACACGCGCGCCGGACTATCCAGGTCGCGCACGGATGCGCGCAGGCTGGCCTGGACATTAGCCATCAGCAAAGCGGCGGAAACTCCCTTGCCCGAGACATCGGCAATGCAGATGGCCAGCCTATGGCCGTCGAGCCGCAGCACATCGAAGTAATCGCCGCCCACCGCGTGCGCCGGGCGCCAGGCGGTGGCTACGGCGATTCCCGGAAGCTGCGGAATTTCCTTGGGCAAAAGCGACTGCTGGATTTCGCGGGCGCGCTGCAATTCCTGCTCATGGATTTCCAGGCGCGCCGCGCCCGACTGGACCATGCCCTGCAACTCGACGTTGCGGCGCTCCAGACGCGCTCTCGTCTTGCCGTAGAGGAAATTGATCGCCCCGTAGACGAAGGTGATCAGGAAGGGCATCTTCCAGCCGGTGGAGATCAAATGCCCAAGCGATTGCGGACCAGGGGGGGCGAACCGCCAGACAATTACGGTGGCCAGCGCATAAACGGGAAGCATCACGGCGCATAGCACAGCCAGGAATATCAGCCAGTCATAGGGAGACGGCTTTTCGTACAGGACGTGCAGCCACTGTACTGGAGGCGTAAGGAGATTGCCGATGCACAGAGAGTACAAGATGACGGTGAAGGGATTTATGGGCTGGCCTATGGCCCAGAAAATCGCACCTACCACCAGAGCAATGAACAGGTAGATCCCCTGATTACGGAAGAAGACGGTCAACGATTTGGAGTCAATGGTCATGCTGACCGGATCCAATTTGGCCCTCTGGCTGGTGCAGAGTACGCTTCCCCTGCCCTCGACACAACGAATTGGCCACCATTCCAACCCACCCCATTTTATGCCCCTTTAACTATGGGCTATTCCTGCGTAGGGGGCAAACCGGAAGTCTTGTGAGCCGCTACCGGTCAGGCAGTCGCCTCAATTGGCGGGGAATCGCCGTATACACCATCGATAGGGGTTTCGAGTGTAATGGCTCGATCACAGGAGTCAGGCAATTCGCGCGTCGTGCCCCAGGCTACTGCAGCTTCTCGTATTCGGCTTTGGCTTGCTTCAGAATGGGGACGTCGGAGTCGGCATCCTTCCAGAGAGAAAGAAACTCTTTGTAGGCGGCGAGGGCGCGGACGCGGGCGGCGTCGCGATCAGCCGGCGAGATCCGCTCGCCCCGGACAGCCGGCGTGGCCGTCCCCACACGAGCATATCCGGCTTGCAGCGCATTGGCGCGAGCTAAGCCCAAATGCGCCAGGGCGCCGGTCCAGCAATTCCAGACGATGCCGTTGTGGTCAATGATCTTCTGAAACTCATTAGCGGACTCGGTGGCCTGGCCGGCAGCGAGGTAAGCCTCTCCGCGAATGTAAGTGTCGTGGAGGCAAGACAGATTGTTAATGAACGTGATTTGGCCCAACTCGATGCTGGACGCCGCTTGCAAAGTTTGGACGGCGGCCTGCGGTTTTGCCGATTGCAGCGCCAATTGTGCCTGGATCGCCGGCAGCCACAGCGACTGCATTTGAGTGTCGGAGGGATAGCGCGAATTCAGATCCTTCGCCAATGCCTCAGCCTGCGCGGTTTCGCCCGCCATGGCGAATGCCAGCGCAGCTTCGCTGGTCACGCCCAGGCTGGTGGGGGCGAGTTTGAGTCCCTCGGCGGCTTCCCGGCGAGCTTGCTCGCGGTTGCCGACAGCGGCCTCGTAAAGCGCCAGGTTTTCCATCCACACGCCCGCGTTTTCCTTGCTGTCTGCGCGGATGGCGGACGCGACCGCGCGCTTCACCAGACCGCGAGCATTCCCCACGCGCCCGTGATAGGCCTCGGTATCGGAGCCGAAGGCCAGGCCATAGTTCTCTTCGGGCTTGCCATTGAACCATTGCATTTGCTCCGCCATGGCAGCGGAATCCGAGGCATAGAAAGCGAGAATGTAAACGGCTAGGCGTGTGATGTAGTCGTCCAACTGTTTCGCCTGAGCCTCGCGGATCATCTTGCGAGCGTCCTCAAATCGCTGCAACGCGATGTAGGAGTCGGCAAGGTTGTCATAGGGAGCCACGTTGTCGGAATTCAACTGAAGTTCTTGCTGCGACAGCTCCACGGACTTTTCGTACTGCCCTTGCTCGGCATAGACGACGCCGAGATTGAGATGAGCGCCCTGGCGCCTTGGGTAACTCTCGATCGCCTGTTGATAGGCCTGCGCCGCTTTCCCGAGCTCTCCCACGTTAAGGTAATACGTGGCCGTGATCGCCAGCTTTTCCCGTTCGCTGGCGTGATCGCGCAACTCGAAAGCCTTGGCGAGATATTCGCTGGCGCGTCCGGTCTGAGAGAGGCTGAAGTATTCGCTGCCCACCGCCATGTAGCCCATGGCAAAGTTGGGATCGAGCTGAATCGCGCGCTGATTGTAGGGCAGAGCCGCGGCCGGGCCTTGCTCGCGATCGGCTTTCTGCCCAAGGCTGTAGGCCTTCAAAGCTTCCAGCGACGACGTCGTAGCCTGTTCCAGGGAAATGTCAAACCTCTGCACCGTGGCCAGCGATTCACCGAGTTCCGCGCGAAGTTTGGAGACGGCAGCGCCGAGAGCGTCGAGGACCCTCTCCTTTGAGGGCGACGTTACTTGCTCCTGTGCCAGTGTGTCGCCGTTCTGGCAATTGATCGCCTTCAATCCCAAAACGTATTCGCTCCCCAAACTTCCGATCGAACCGGCGATATAGGCTTTGCTGCCCGCCCGCATACAAACTTCACGCGCGAGCTCGGAGGTCAGTCTGGTTCCGGATGGGCGGGTCATCTGCTGCAGCGTTTCCGCGACCTTGTTGTCGGAGAGCACATTCAGAAATGGCGACTGGTTTAGGGCAACGCTGAGTCCAGTCTTAAGTGTGTCGTCGAAGACGGGATCGTTCGTGCTGTTGGAAAAATCGGCGAGCACGATCGTGTCTCTGCTGCCGAGAGCTTGATTGCGATGCGCACGATAGTAAATCGCAGCAGTCAGCACGCACGCGAGCAACGCAAAAGCCGCAGCATAAAGATAGAGTCTTCCCGATTTTCGGCGGGCGAGGGTTCGCTCCGGCTGATCGGCGGCATGCACTGCGGCCGTGACATGGGATTCGCTGTCGCGCTTGAGACGCTGCAGATCGGCACGCATCTCGGCCGCGCTCTGGTAACGCAGGCTGCGGTCCTTCTCCAGCGCCTTGCCGATGATCCTCTCCAGGTCGGCCGGCACCTCTGGATTCAGCCGTACCGGCGCAACCGGCGTCGCATCGAGAATCGCCTTAAAGATTACCGCGGAACTTTCCCCGCGAAACGGCAGCTTGCCCGTCGCCATCTCATAGAGCACGGCCCCAAAGGAGAACAAATCGCTGCGCGCATCCAGATCTTTCGCCCGAGCCTGTTCGGGAGACATATAGGCCACGGTTCCCATGGTCGAACCGGGGCTCGTGAGATGGGACTCATCCACGGTCAAGCCTTCGGTGTCTGCGGCTGCGATTCCGGTCTCGGAGACCGCGCCGGACTTCACCTTGGCGAGTCCAAAGTCGAGGACTTTGGCGTGGCCGCGCTTGGTGATGAAAATATTGGCGGGCTTGATGTCGCGATGAACGATTCCCTGGCAGTGAGCGGCATCGAGAGCATCGGCAATTTCGATGGCCAGACCCAGCAGGTCGTCGGTTTGGAGCGGCCGTCCAGCGATGCGATATTTCAGGGTCACGCCGTCGAGAAACTCCATCACGATGAACGGCTGACCCTCTTGCTGGCCGATTTCGTAAATGGTGCAGATGTTGGGATGGTTCAAGGCGGAAGCTGCCTGCGCCTCCCGTTGAAAGCGGGCCAGGGCCTGGGGATCCTTGGCCACGGCATCCGGCAGAAACTTCAGCGCGACCAGCCGGTGCAGAGTTAGGTCCTCGGCTTTGTAAACTACACCCATCCCCCCGCCACCCAGCTTCTCGAGGACGCGGTAGTGCGAAATGGTCTGGCCGATCATTGGGCTGAATCTTAGGTCTGGCAGAGGCGCAAGTCAATGAAGGCCGGGCGGTTGGCGCTGTCGATTCATGGCCCATGACCGTCAGCCCAGTCGAGTATATGATTTATGGGTCGAGTCTTTGGAGAATGAGGGCGGGAGATGAGCCAAGCTAAGGACTCGCAACAGGGAGCCGACAGGATTTGAGCCGGGATGACCCGACATCGGCCAACGTAAGGTGGAATAGGTGAAAACAAAAAAAGGTGTGATCGGTATCCTCACTGGTGGTGGCGATGTGCCGGGCCTTAACCCCGCGATCCGCGCGGTAACTATCCGCGCTCTGCGCGAGGGCTGCGAAGTGATTGGCATCCGTCGAGGGTGGGCCGGACTGGTGGACATGGTCCGCGAAAAAGACTACGACAATAGCGAGAACTTCCAGCCGTTGTCGGAGCATCTGGTCAACCGCACCGGCCGAACCGGCGGCACGTTCCTGCATACCTCGCGGACCAACCCCAGCAAGGTGAAGAAGGCCAGCGTTCCCGCGCATCTGCAGGCCACCTACAACGCCGAGAAGAACGACCTGACCGCGGAGGTCCTGAAGAACCTGGATTGGCTCGGCATCGACTACCTCATCCCGATCGGTGGCGATGACACGCTCAGCTACGGCGTGCGTCTGTACCAGGAAGGCGTCAAAGTGGTCGCGATTCCCAAGACCATGGACAACGATGTTCCGGGCACCGACTACTGTATCGGCTTCAGCACCTGCGTAACGCGCACGATTTCCATGACCAACAGCTTGCGCACCAGTGCTGGCTCTCACGAGCGCTTCATGGTCCTCGAGGTGTTCGGCCGTTATGCGGGTTTCACGGCTATGCTGCCAACCATGGCGGGAGCCGCGAACCGCTGCGTGATCCCGGAGCACAAATTCGACATCGAGCGGCTCACCGAGTTATTGGTCTCGGACCGCCAGAAAAACCCCAGCCATTATTCCGTTGTCCTGGTTTCCGAGGGAGCGATGTTCCAGGGTGGCGAAATGGTATTCGAGGCGGAGACCACGGACGCTTTCGGCCACAAGAAACTAGGCGGGATCGGGGACCTGGTGTCCGAGAAACTGAAGGAGCTTTCTCCCAAGTACAACCATGGTAGGAGCATTGACACGATTAACCAGAAACTCGGCTACCTGGTCCGCTGCGGCGATCCCGATGCCATTGACTCCATCGTCCCGATGGCCTATGGCAATCTCGCCCTGGACCTGCTCCTGAGCAAGATCCACGGGCGACTGGTTGTCCTGCGGAATGGCCGGTATGACAACATGCCAATTGACACAGTTACTGCCTCGAAAAAAATTGTGAACGTAAAAGAACAGTACAACATTGACCGCCTCCGGCCCCACTACGAGAGCTTCGAAATGAAGCCGCTCTTCATCATGACCAGCGAAATGGGATAGTCCCGCTCCAACCGGCGAAGGGGAGCGAAGGATGTCTTCCCACTGGCGCAGTCAAGGCACATGAGAGAGGCGGGATCGACTTTTCCACAAAATTTTGCCTGCTCCGTGGGAATAAATCCAGCTTGCTCGGAGTTATAGCCTGCGAACGCCCAACTTCAGGAGAGCGCATGGCTGAGCAGAAGCAAGACAACCCAAATCTGGCGGTTCTCGATGACGATGGCGTGGACCGTCGCGGCTTTCTCAAATGCATGGCGTGGGCGGGCACCGGACTCGTCTGGACGATGAGCGGTGGCGTTCCCGTCTCCCAGGCCTTCGCCAAAGGCACCGGAAACCACGCCAACACAGGCGATCTCACCTTTGTTCAGATCAGCGATAGCCACATGGGCTTCAACAAGCCCGCCAACACGGATGTCATCGGCACGCTGAAAACCGCCATCGAGCAGATCAATGGCCTCGCCCCGCAGCCGGAGTTTCTGCTGCACACCGGAGATATCAGCCACCTCTCCAAACCGGAAGAGTTTGACAACGTTGATCAGATTCTCAAGAGCGCGAACGCCAAAGAAATCTTCTACGTGCCCGGCGAGCACGACCTGCTGGACGATGGCGGAAAGTCCTACCTGGAACGCTACGGCAAGAATACGAAGGGCGCAGGCTGGTACAGCTTCGACAAAAAAGGCATGCATTTTATTGGCCTGGTCAACGTCGTGAACCTGAAGGCCGGAGGTCTCGGCTCACTCGGCCACGAACAACTCGAGTGGATGGAAGATGACGTCCAGCATCTCAAGCCCAGCACGCCGATCGTCGTCTTCGCTCACATTCCGCTCTGGACGGTTTATCCCGAATGGGGCTGGGGCACCGACGATAGCGCCCAGGCGCTGGCCTACCTCAGGAAGTTCGGTTCCGTCACCGTGCTCAACGGCCACATTCACCAGATCATGCAGAAAGTGGAAGGCAAAGTTACCTTCCACACCGCGCGGTCCACCGCCTTCCCACAACCCGAACCTGGCAAGGCCCCATCGCCGGGACCGATGAAGGTCCCGGCCGATCAATTGAAAAGCGTTCTGGGAATCACCGACGTGAACTACGTCAAAGGAAAACACACTCTGGCGGTGGTTGATTCGACCCTTGGCTAGGGTGGCGTGGGAGCGGAGATTTCAGTTCGATCAAGAGAAAGCGAGATGGAACATGAGGAGAGGTTTGCAAGTTGCAGGTTTGGTGGCGTGGGCGATGCTCGCCTTGGCCCTGCTGGCAGGGCTGCCCTCGCGCATCCTTGCGCAGCAGCCACAAAGCGCCGAAATCAAGATTGATAACTTCAGTTTCAGTCCAGCAACGCTCACTGTGGCCGTGGGAACCACCGTCACCTGGATCAACCGGGACGACATTCCCCACAGGGTCGCCGGCACCGACGGCGGGTTCAAATCCAAAACCCTCGACACGGACGACAAGTTCTCCTATACGTTTTCCAAAGCGGGCACGTATCCCTACTTCTGCTCGCTCCACCCCAAGATGACCGGCAAAATCGTTGTGCAATGACGGGACAGCCTGGCAACCTACCTTCGTTGGTATGTCCCGCCTGGGTTTCGGACGTGATGCTGCCAGCTATAAGAAATGAGGACGTATTTGCTGAGAAATGGCGGAAGCGAGTGGGGGTCGAACCCACCGGTGACAGGATTGCCTGCCACCCGCCGGTTTTGAAGACCGGGACGATCACCGGACCGCATGCGCTTCCGCAGTGCACCATCATAAGCCACGGACTGGCGTCTTCCGTGGCCGGGGCAGGGCTGCCCCGGCCGTCGCGGTTTTCGACGGACTAGTATCGTGCCGATCGTGCCGAGGGCTAGTCGTCCGAAAGAAAAGAAGCCTTGGGTCAGGGGCCCCTGTACGCAAGCAGCCAGTCCGCAATAGCGCATCGGGGAGGTAGGGCTGGTCCCAAAACACAGAAGAGGACTGGTGTTATTTCTTCGACGACTGTGCTTGGCGCGCGACCTCCGCGTCCCGCAATGCGACAACCCGCGGATCGTCAAGCAGGGCTTTGAGTGCTGAGGCTGGCACTATCATCGCGATCCCGCTGTTTGCGGGTTTGCTCGCGAGCGGAGTCTCTAGGACTAGAGTGTTCTGCTCGCCCTCACCATATCCGCCGCTGACCACCCCGAGCAGGCGGTAATCAGTGCCACCTTTAATAACGTTCCCCCGAAAACCCCCAATATCGACAAATGCCGGCGATCCGCTGTTGCCGTGAAACGCGTGGACTTCTCCCAGATAAACCTTTCCATTCTTTCCGGTGGTTGTCTGAAGGTCTTCGTCCGGCAACATTGCCACTATCCCCTCCCTGAGAATCGGCTCCATCTGCTTGAGGCCCGGAACCTGGTAGAAGAACCCGCTGAAAATCAATTTCACTCCCTCCGAGATTGATTCCTTCTTAATCACGTCTTCTGTCACAAGAATTGAATCGGGGACCATTCTGTAGTCATATACGTTCGAGTCGGGCGCTAGTGGGAGCAAGGCCAAGTCCACGGAGTCATCGTTCGGCAGTATCCACGGCACATTTCCAATGGAGGTAAAGTCCTTCGAGGAGCCGTCCTTCAAATTCATGCGAATGTTCACCGATTGAACCGGCATGGGATTGCTTTGGTCGTCCCAGCACATCGCGACGTGTCGGTTTGTGACGAGATACACGAACGCCGAGCCGGCCCCTGGCAGTCGGCTGTCTGGCATGCCGACGAAGAAGCCGGTACCTTGGGCTCGCATCGGGATAATTCCTCTCAGGCAGTGCATAGTGATGAAGGTCACTGTCTTCCTGATCTGCCTCTCGACTGGTTCAGGTGTGCTGGCTGGCGCTGTCTGCGCGAGAGGGGTAGGCGGAGCGTTCTGACCATCTATCAAACCTGGCAGGAGAGCCAAAACCAAAGCACAAATCACGAGTGGTGCCTTCATACCCTACCCTCCTTGACAGATGAACGAGCAGAGGTCTCTGTCTTGCACGAACGGGGTCAACCATCTGGGTTTCCGGGCTCGTTCGGTCTGCCAAAGCCAAGGTATCACCAAAGAGAAGGCGAATACAAGGCGAAACAAGAACCGCATGCGCTTCCGTTTCAAGAACTGCCCGTAGCCGATCCTCTGCCGGCGTCCGCCTACTTCGGCTGCTTCGTGAATCGCAGGTACGGCTTGATCGTCTTGAAGCCGGGGAACTTCTGCTGCGCTTCCTCGTTGGAAACTGCGCCGGTGATGATCACGTCATCGCCGGGCTTCCAGTTCACGGGCGTCGCGACTTTGTGTTTGGCGGTGAGCTGCATCGAGTCGAGCACGCGCAGAATTTCGTCGAAGTTGCGGCCGGTGGTCATGGGATAGCTGATCTGCAGCTTGATTTTCTTGTCGGGCCCGACCACAAACACGGTGCGCACGGTGGCGTTGTCGGCGGGGGTGCGGCCTTCGGACGTCTCCCCGGCGCCCGCCGGCAACATGCCATAGAGCTTGGCCACTTTGAGTTGCGGGTCGCCGATCATGGGGTAGTTCACCTTGGCGCCTTGCGTCTCTTCGATGTCGCCCTCCCACTTCTGATGACTGGAGACGGGGTCCACGCTCAGGCCGATGATCTTGCAGTTGCGCCTGGCAAATTCCGGCTGCAGCTTGGCCATGTAGCCCAGTTCGGTGGTGCAGACGGGCGTGAAGTCTTTTGGATGTGAAAATAAGATGGCCCAGCCGTCGCCGATCCAGTCGTGGAAGCGGATGGTACCCTGCGTGGTTTCGGCGGTGAAGTCGGGGGCGGTTTCGTTGATGCGGGGAACGGGGTTGGTTTCAATCGCAGCCGCGCTGGTCATAGGTTTCTCCTCCACGAATTCAGTTCGCGCAAGACTCCGAGAAATTGGCCCGCCCCAGATTCCGGATTTGCTCAGCGGATAGATGGCAAACCCACCCGCTCGCTGGGGTGGGTTGGAAGAATCTTGCTGACTTCCCTACCCACGCACCGGGCAAGTACAACAACACATCGCGCCGGTCATGGTAGGAAGTGCCATGCTGAAAGGATAGAAGCGTGTGCGGGCGGGTGTCAAACGCTGAAGAGGAATGAAAATTCGTCAACCACAGAGGACACGATAGGGCTGACGGAGTTGTCCTCGGTTGCCTCGCATCTTTCTGCATCGTTTGGCCGGCGATGGACATCTTCGGGGTTACGGTCGAATCCTGATTCCGAGGACGATTCATGAGCCAGCAACCGCGCCGGTTCGCGATGGCGCAATGGGACGTATTCTCTTCGAAGCCGCTGGAGGGCAACTCGCTTGCCGTGTTCTTTGATGCTCGCGGTCTGAGCGACGCCGAGATGCAGGGCATCGCCAGGGAGATGAATCTCTCGGAGACCACTTTCATTCTTCCGCGCGAAGAAGCAATCCAGCGCGAACGCGGAGTACGGGTGCGCATCTTCACCGTGCAGGAGGAATTGCCGTTTGCCGGGCATCCAACGCTGGGGACGGCGTTTGCACTGCGCGCCGCGAGCGGCGCACAGGAAGTCGCGCTCGAACTGAACGTGGGCCGAGTGCCGGTCCGCTTTGACGATGCGGCCGGCCCGCCGGTGTTTGGTGAGATGACGCAGATTGATCCCGTGTTTGGCATCCAGCACGAGCGCGAGGCAGTGGCGCGCGCCACCGGGCTGAGTGTGGATGACTTCGACCCCTCCCTTCCGATCGAGACCGTTTCGACGGGCGTTCCGTTCACCGTGGCTCCGTTACGATCGCTAGCAGTGATTCAGAAATTGCGCGTGGACCTGGCGGGCGCCGACGTGTACCTGCAGAAGAGGGGCGGGAGATTCTTTTACTTCGTGGCGCGTGAAACCGTAGATCCGGCGGCCCGTTTGCACGCCCGCATGCTGTTCTACAACGGCGAAGATCCGGCTACCGGTTCGGCGGCCGGCTGCACCTCGGCGTGGATGGTGGCGCACGGCGCGGCGCAACCCGACGAGTGTGTGCTCATCGAGCAAGGGATTGAAATGCAGCGGCCCAGCCGGATTTTCGTGCGCGCTTCGCGCCGGGATAACCGTGTGGTAAACGTACGCGTCGGCGGCCATGCGATCGAAGTGATGCGTGGCGAAGTTTTCCTCTGACCCGCGCTGCTGAACCTGCCGCAAACACTGCCACGCACTCGCGAGCGCGAAACGCAATGGGCAGAAAGTCCCATTAGCATCGGCGGCACTTTACAGCGACGCACACTTCCCTTTACGATGCATCTCGCCCTTACATTCTTCATTTCGAGAAAAGTCTCTGTTGGCGACGCGGCTCACCGTTGCCGAGGACGCCGGCAGAGGGCAGAAGGCTTGATGAAACCAAAGCGCACGATCCTCTGCGTGGATGACAACGAACAGTCTCTTTCGCATCGCAAAATCATGCTGGAAACGCGCGGCTACCGCGTGGCCAGCTTCACCCGCGGCGAGGAGGCGTTCGAGCGCTTTGTGCGGGGCGGCATTGACCTGGTGATCGCCGACATGGCGATGCCCGGCCTCGACGGCCCGCAATTGATTGCCAAGATCAAGGAATGTTCGCCGCAGACGCCGGCCATTCTGATTTCCAGCAAGGTCCGCATCTACGACCACGATTCGCGGGCGGATGTGTTTCTCACCAAGGGCATGTACGCTCCCGCCGACCTGCTCGAGCGAGTGCGCCTGCTGCTGGTGCGCAAACGGGGTCCCAGGCGGATGCAGCAGCGTCTCGTGTCGGAAGCTCACAAATCGCAACATCCCGGCCAGGCCGGCGCCGCCTGAGACCCGCTTCTTCCTGACACAGTTTTGAGAGTGCCACAGCACGCCGCGCCTGACGCAGCGGTTCGTGTAAGATTCTTGTCAGGCATGGCCCCTGCATCCAGCGAAGCCGCATTTATTGAAGCCAGGAACCTGCGCAAGACCTACCACGTCGGGAAAATCGAAGTTGAGGCCCTGCGCGGCATCTCGTTCAGCGTGCAGAAGGGAGAATTTGTCAGCGTAGTCGGGCCTTCGGGCAGCGGGAAATCCACTCTCTTTTATCTGCTGGGCGGCCTGACGCGAGCCGATGGCGGCAGTGTGCTGCTCGACGGCGACGACCTGGCCACGCTCTCCGACGCCGAACGCACCCGCATGCGCAAGCACAAGATCGGCTTCGTCTTTCAAAAGTTCAACCTGCTGCCCACGCTCGACGCGCGCTCCAACATTCTGATGGCGCAGGAGATCTCGGGCAACGGCGATCGCGATCCTGCGCACTTTAACCGCATCACCGACCTGCTTGGCCTGACCAAGCGCCTGAGGCACCGCCCGGCGGAGCTTTCCGGCGGCGAGCAGCAGCGTGTGGCGCTGGCGCGGGCGCTCATCAACAAGCCTGCCGTTGTGCTGGCTGACGAGCCAACCGGAAACCTCGACTCGAAGAATTCCGACATCGTGCTCAGCATGTTGCGGCGGTCGAATCAGGAACTCGGGCAGACGGTGCTGATGATCACGCACAATCCCGAGGCCGCCAAGTACGGCGACCGCATCATCCACATGCGCGACGGCCAGATCGTGAAGCCGGAAGAAGATCCGCAATGGGCGCTGCACTAGACTTCGCGTAGCACTGCGGCAGGCCCACCTTGCGCACCAGTTCCAGAGCGACCGCGATGGTATCCTACTGAAGTCCAAGGAGCACCTGCCCGAACTGAGGGCGCGAACTTTGCATGCCTGATCCAATAGTTCCCACTCCAGCATCTCTCAACCCAGAGACTCCCGAAAATCCACCGGCTGCCGAGAGCATGGAATCTTTTGGCGAGATTCTTTCGGAGTTTCAAAAGAGCCACTCGCGCAAGGCCGAAGGCAGCAGGCAGCTGCAAGCGACGGTGATTTCCGTAACCGAGGAAGCGGTGTTTTTCGACATCGGATACAAGTCGGAAGGCATTTTGCCGCTCGCCGCGCTGCAGGGTGAGACGCTGAAGCCCGGCGACAAGGCGCTGGTCACGGTCAAGGGCCGCGATCCGGACGGCTACTACGAGCTCTCCCGCTTCAAAGTGGAGCGGCCGATGGATTGGAGCGCGCTGGAAAAAGCCTTCGCCGACAAGTCGTCCATCCTGGGCACGGTGACGGCCGTGGTCAAGGGCGGGTTCAGCGTGGATGTGGGCGTGCGCGCCTTCATGCCAGCCTCGCGCAGCGGCGTACGAGACGCGGCCGACATGGAAAAACTGGTCGGGCAGGAGATTCGCTGCCGCATCATCAAGCTCGACGTCACGGATGAAGACGTCGTCGTGGACCGCCGCGCCGTGGCCGAGGAAGAAGAACGTTCCGCCAAGGACCGCCTCTATTCCCAAATCAAAGAAGGCGACACGGTTACCGGAACCGTGCGCAGCCTGACCGACTACGGTGCGTTCGTGGATCTGGGCGGAGTGGACGCCTTACTGCATGTCGGCGAAATCGCCTGGGGCCGGGTCAACAAGCCGGCGGATGTGCTCTCGATGGGCCAGCAGGTTGAAGTGAAAGTGCTCAAGCTGGCGACGGAAGGCGACAAGCGGCGGATTTCCGTGGGCATGAAACAGCTTCAGCCGCATCCCTGGGACGCGATCGCCGGCAAGTACAAGGTTGGTGACCGCGTGCGCGGTACGGTGACGCGTCTGATGGAATTCGGCGCGTTCGTCGAGCTGGAGCCCGGCATCGAAGGCCTGATTCACATCTCGGAAATGTCTTGGGCGAAGGGCAAAGTCAGAAAGGCCAGTGACGTGGTCAAGCCCGGCGAGACGGTCGAGGCCGTGATCCTGGGCATCAACGCTGCCGAGCGCCGCATTGCGCTCGGCCTGAAGCAGGCGCTGGGCGATCCCTGGGCCGACGCGCCGCAGCGCTTCCCGGTCGGTTCGGCGATCGAGGGCCCCGTCACCAGCCTCACCAAATTCGGCGCCTTCGTGCAGATGGCCGAGGGAATCGAAGGCATGGTCCACGTCAGCGAGATCAGCGCCGAAAAGCGCATCAACCAGCCGGCCGACGTGCTGCGCGTCGGGCAAGTGGTGCAGGCGCAGGTGATCGCCGTTGATCCCGAGAAGCGTCAGATGCGGCTCAGCATGAAGCAGCTCGTGCCAACGGGGATTGACGAATATCTGGCCGAGCACAACGAAGGCGACGTGGTCACGGGCCGTCTGATGGACGACTCGGGAGCGCAGGCTCGTGTGGAACTGGGAGAGGGCATCAACGCCACGTGCCGGCCCACGACCGCATCCGCGGCCGCCAAAACCGAGCCCAAAGCGGAGGCGAAGGCCGACTTGTCGTCGCTCAGTTCCATGCTGCAGGCGCGCTGGAAAAGCGGTTCCGGCGGCCCGCCCAAGGCCGAACCCGCCCGCGCCGGGCAGGTGCGCAGCTTTCGCATCGTGAAGCTGGATCGGTCCGGGAAGAAGATCGAGGTCGAGATGGTTTTGTGAGCAACGGGCTCTCTTGCGACCGGCGTCATCCCGAGCGGAGCCGTTCGTCAGGCGGAGCGAGGGATCTCCCCTGGCACAACTGCTTTGGGAGATCCCTCCCGCGGCTGAACTACGCCGCGGTTCGGGATGACGCAGACAAAAGATTCAAACTGAGCCACTGCCGAAAGGCTCTTTTGTTTGATCATCGAACGTGAAGGTGATAAGGTTCACATCCATCGCCCACCCCGCTTCAAGACGCAACGGGGACGGGCTCAAAGCTCGCGAGCGCGCCGATAAGTGACTGTCCGATTGCGAGGGTTCCATGAATCTTTCCGACACGATTGAATTGTTGCTGAAGAACAAGGGCGAGAGTAGGGTTGTGTCCGTCGCACCAGATCAGTCGGTTTATGAAGCAATTGAAAAGATGGCCCACTACGGCATCGGAGCCTTGTTGGTTCTTTCCGGCCACAAACTGGTCGGCATTCTGTCTGAGCGGGACTATGCCCGAAAGGTCATTCTGAAGGGCCATTCCTCCAAGGAGACTCTGGTCAGCGCGATCATGACCAGTCCGGTCGTTTTCGTGAGCCCGCGGCAGACGGTGGATGAGTGTATGGCGATCATGACCAATCACCATTTCCGCCATCTTCCGGTCGTAGAGAATGACCGCGTGGTCGGAGTGGTCTCCATCGGCGATCTGGTGAAATGGATCATCTCGGGTCAAGCCGAGACGATTCAGCAGCTGGAGGGCTACATTTCGGGAGCGTACCCGGGTTAAAGCATCCGGTCGCCGCCAAGGAAAAACAGGACCCAGACGTGAGCAAGTCGTCACCGCGGCGACAAAGCACCGGCTTGGGGAATGGTACAATATGCCTTGCCGAGCGGGAGTAACTCAGTGGTAGAGTGCGACCTTGCCAAGGTCGAAGTCGCGGGTTCAAATCCCGTCTCCCGCTCCAGATTTTCCCCCTCCGGCGGCTCACTTTGGTGTAATGGACTTTTCCCGGCCGGAACGTTAAGGTATTGATCGGGGCGCGGTACCCAAGTGGTAAGGGAGAGGTCTGCAAAACCTTTATGCGTCGGTTCGATTCCGACCCGCGCCTCCAGTCTTTTTGAATCAACACGCGGAATCGCGGTTTGTGCTCTCCTGAGCGGCCACACTCGGACCGCCCCCTCGGCCAACCCTCAATGAGCGTAATCGCCTGATAGTGTCAGTCATCGCACAACCATCGTAGGCGTGATGCAAAGAAGAGCCGCCCGGACATCGGGCGGCGTAGGTTCAGCATTACTCAGAAACGGTGGGTCTTCCTGCAGGCCGTCTTGACAACCCCGATTCAACGTATGGGCTTTCGCACCTGAGGTTGAACAATCCTAGAACCTGCTGGAGTCAGGGGCTCTGTGCAATTAGTGTTTGCAAAAGCGCTGACACCTCTAGTGTCTGGAAATTGTGGCTCACATTCCACGTCCCAACCACCGTTACCTATGATGGTATTTGATGCCCGAAAGTCAACGTAGCTGGAGTCCCTTAGGAGTACGCCACTAGCGCCGTTCCCGGTTACGGAGTTAGATACCTCAAAGTCAGCACTGGACTGTCCAAGCACAGTCACTCCGTACAAGGAGTTCCCTGCAATCGTCGCGCCGACCAAGAGTAAAAATCCGTGCTGAAATAAGTCGATTCCACTGCCAGCATTGTTCTGTATGGTGTCCCCGAATGAGTCGTACGTTCCGCCGTAGTCCACCAGTACACCGTCAGCCTGATTCTGCTGAACTATGAGCCCACCGGTTGTGCGGACAAAGCCCGATTCGATGACCGCCACTCCAATCCCATTGTTTTGAATCGTGTTGGCGCCGATCGTCGCTCGGGACATGCCGACTTGAATGCCGACTCCGGATGCTCCCTGAATTGTGTTTCCGTCAAGTCGGCAAACAGTGAAGTCGTCGCACATGACAGCCCAAGTGCCGCCATTGATCGTGAATCCCTGCACCTCGATTTCAGTGGACTCGCCGATATACACAACAGAACCAGTTCCACCGGATGCGTCGTTAATTGTCGCCCCCGATTTCCCTCTTAGTGTCAGCTGGTTAAATCGCCAAATGACTACGTTCTCGTTACAGGTGCCATAAACAGTCAGAGTGTTGGGGCCTTGTGGATTGAGCAGTGTCAGCGCGGCATTGATGGACGTCAAGCCTTTCCACGTCACTCCTTTCCTGTCACAGTTCACGGTCAGGTTCACAGCGTGCGCGCTAACCGACAGAACAAACAGACATGCGCAGGTCACGACTACAGCAGCGAGCTTACCGATAGGTCCTCGCATATAACACCTTCCTTTCTGGCTTTGGAGAGTGCCTAAGCTGCGTAC
The DNA here is from genome assembly GCA_037442635.1 of Terriglobales bacterium. GTDB lineage: Bacteria > Acidobacteriota > Terriglobia > Terriglobales > Acidobacteriaceae > Sulfotelmatobacter. Next base: position 76,312 of record JBBIPV010000010.1, read on the forward strand.
TGTGTCCAGCGATGGAGTTACTTACGGATTTGGTGTGCTGGGTGCCTCAGGGGGTGTGCGTCTCAATGCACAGCAGGTGCTCTTCGGAGAGGCGAGTACCAAGAGTGATTTCACTGCGGGACGGTACGGTTGTCAGTGATTCTCGACACAGTCCCATTATCGAATGTGCAAGAACTTGCACATGATCTGAGAACCGTTGGCGCAAAATTACGCTCAAAACCCAGTCCACAGGGTCAAAACGTGTAATCGTCTGATTTCGACAGTTAAGCGTTAACGACGATTCTGTAGCGGCAAATCGGAGTTGGAGTTGCACCGTATATAAGGATCGCGGACCTCCCCTCATTGATTTGAGCGGTTCTGACCGCTAAGATCAAGGCACCGGCAGTGTTTCCTAGGATGGACAAAAAGTGCCCCGTGAAGCCTCATTGAGCTGATTGGTCGTTGAATTGAAACGGGTTAAGAGCGTTGATTCAGGGTCTGCAAAACCTTTATGCGTCGGTTCGATTCCGACCCGCGCCTCCAGAATCCCCGCCGAATCCTCCGTAGTCTTGAGGTCCGTCGCTGCGCTCAGGATTTCGCCCTTCGACCACGCACCCGCAGGTCACTGCTGTGCATTCGTTACCGTTTTACTGCATGGCGACTGTGTTTGCGTGGTTACCTCCACGTCAGGGTCATCTGACGGCGCGCCGGTCAGAAGCGGGTCTGCCGGCTTTCCGCTAAGATTCGCGTCGAGGAATGCCGTAATGTAACTCCGTATTGCCGCAACCGTGCTGTCCATGCTGACACTTCCGGTCTGGATGGCTCCCTTGGCCAGCCAGACGATATCGGATGGCGTCAGATGCTCGGAGCCTCTGAAGTTCAGGGCGAGCCGCGGGCCGTGCAACCCGCTCCACAGATTACAGGTATCTTGGTCCCAAGCATCACGCCCGGCAAAGAGCATCAACACGGGCTTTTCGGTAGCGCCAAACAACGGTCCGGGCATGACGCCATCCACGCTGATGGCGGCTCCAAAACGAGGTTCGAGTTTGAGACCAACCAGCGCCGTCAGTCCGCCGAGGGAATGGCCGGCAACGGCGACGCGCGACAGATCCAGTTTCCCGGCGAATGGGCTGGACACGCTGGCGTTCAGGCCCTGCAGTTCGTCCATGACAAATTTCAAATCGGCTAACCGCACCGCGACCGCGAGTGAGGTTGTTGATTCGTCCAGTCGCGACGTATTTCCAAAGTGGCTGCCGAGGACTGACTTCACCACTCTTCCGTCGGGGAACTGCACAGCTGTCGCCTCAAAGGTGTGATTGACCGAGGCCACGATGTAGCCTCTGCTGGCCAGGTCTTCGAAGAGGAAAGTGTAGTCGGTGAAGGTGCCGGTATATCCATGGGTAAAGACCACCACCGGATGAGCGCCAGTTGCGACCGAGGCGTCCTGACAACTGTTGGTCTTGACCTGGGGCGCCGGGACTTTCTCAAGCTGGGCTAGGTAGTTCCAGACGCCGGAGGAGGTATATGGCGCCGGCTGGCAGCTCTGGCCGCCCGCGGAGGGATACCAGATGCGCACGAGCAGTTCACGTTTGGCCCCATTCGCAAGGTACGGATCGGAGCGAGAGGTGTCCACCAGATCGGCCGTCCGAGTGCCAACTTTGTATGAACCAGACGGGCTGGGAACAGTTGCTGTTTGATTCTCTTCCAGTGCTGCCCGGATCGTGGCCCCGCCAACACAACCAAACCGAGTGCACGCACTGCCCGACAGTGGCACCTGCTGCGGGCTGGTGATGTCGTCGTCGGCAATTGATAAAGTCCCGTTGAACGAACCAACAGACGTCGGCGCAAACTGTACGGAGATAGCGCAAGAGCTTCCGGACGCAACCATGGTCGCCGAACTGCCCTGGCAGGGGCCGGTGACAGAATACGGGCTTGAGTTGCCCGAAATTGTCTGGCTCGTAATGTTCAGTACTGAACTGCCGGTATTAGTGAGCGTTTCCGTTAAAGTCTTCTTTGGGAGCTTGATTAACTTCAGCCTACCGAAAATCAAGGTAGCCGGAATAAGCTTGACCGTACCCGCGGTGAGGGTAATGGTCGCGCTGGCCGATTTGAGCCCATCCGTTACCGAGCTTGCCGTGATTGACACCTGAGTATTTGCCGGCAGTGTACTGGGTGCAGCGTATACGGTTTGTGTACCGCTAGCAGGCGTGATTGTGCCGCACACGGGCGAACACGCCGTTCCATTTTGCGTCAGCGACCAGTTGGTGCCCTGGTTGCTCGAATCGTTGTTGACCGTTGCAGTGAACGGGGTTGCGTTTAATCCCGCCGCTGCGTTTACCGGGATGATCGCGGTGGACGGCGACACGGAGACTACGATGGCCAATACCGTGATAGCCACCGAACCTTGTTGAACGGGATTTGACACCGAACTGGCGGTAATCGTAATCGGCAGGTCGTTGACGGGCGGAGTCGCCGGCGCGGTGTAGGTGATGGCCTGCCCGCTGCTGGTCGCATTGGATGAAATACTCCCGCAGTCCTTGACACCGCAGGGCTGAATGGCCCAGGTCACGCCTTTCATCGCGGGATCATCGTTTACCACCGCGACGATATTGGAAACCATTTGGTTGAACTGCACGGTGCCCATGGAGGCCGTCACCGAGACTGAGATCGCCTTGACGGTGATGGTCATGGTCGTCTGCGCCGCAGGGTCAGCGACGGAGGTTGCGGTCACTGTGACAGTCAAGTCCGAAGGCGATGGTGGAGTTGTGGGCGCAGCATAGGTTGTGGGATTCCCGGTAAGGGTTGGGCCTGGCGCTACACTTCCGCACGGCGGCGTCGCGCAGGTCACACTCCAGGTAACCCCTTGGTTGCTGGCATCGTTGCCAAGCGTTGCTACGATATTCGGCACATTACCCATTGCGTCCACTGTGGCCGTAGTCGGGGTAACGGCGATTGTGACCGACGGAACAGTGATCGTCACCGTGACCGTTTTAGTTGAATCTTCCACGGAAGTGGCCGTCACCATCACCGTTAGATCGCTGGCCGGCGGGGTGGATGGCGCATTGTAGGTAGCGTCGAAAGGGTCCTGGACGGTCAGGTTTGCGGCCTGAGAAGCAGGAGAAATGGAAAACTTCACCCCCTGATTTGAGGGGTCGCCATTGACGATGACATTGATCGGTACGGTATTTCCCGCTATCGCTTGTACGGTGGCCTTGGTGAGGGACGGTGAGAACGTGATCGCGGGGATCGTGACATTGGCCGATCCGCTCGTCGAACCATCGGCCAGGGAAGTCGCTTTAATGGTGACCGTAAGGTCACTGGCCGGCGGGGTCCCCGGAGCGGTGTAGGTGGCGGTGTAGAGGTTCGGAGTCCCGCTTGCGGGGCCGGCGACAATGGACCCGCATTGTCCTCCGCTGCAAGACACACTCCAGGCGACGCCTTTGCCTGCCGGGTCCCCGCTCACCATCGCGGTCACGGGATCAGCCAAAGACGCTTCCAGAGGGCTGGAGCCAACTGAAACCGAAACCATGATCGGCAGCGAGCTATTCGCCGAGCCACCGCTGCAGCCGTTGAGGACTATCACCGGGCCCAGGACAACGAGAGCTAGAGCGAGAGATGTGATCCCTTTCATCGGCGCCTCCAGGACCCAGCCGGGAACGTACAGGATCCGCGAACTGCCGGATTCTGCTGAGTCAACTCTCAAGAGATTTGAGAACTTAAGAGATAAAAAAGCCGAGTGGCCGCAAACCGGCTCGCTTAAGAACTAACTAGGAAGAATGGGGACCTGCGCCGGCTTGTACGGGCGCTTTATACTCCTAAGTGAAAGAAACTGTCAAGAAAGACGTAGACCCTTGGCCCCGGCAGGTGCGCTTCCCACCCTACTGGCCGGCCGCGCGGGGCTTACTCAGCTCATCCAGATAGTCCGGCCGATCGTTGTCGCGCACCAGGTGCGGGTAGCGCGCGCCCCCGTGGTAGTTGATGGTGCAGGTGCGGAAATAATCGTCCACGACGACCAGCAGCACAATCTGCTTGGAACTATCCTTGGTGGTCTTAATGGCGCCGGCGAGCAAATCCGGAGTGTAGAGGCGTCCATTCACGCCAATGATCTTCATCTGCGAAGAAACGCCGGCTTCAAAAGCGGGGCTCCCTACGATCGAGTCGGTCACCATCCCGTCGTTGCCCACCTGGAGGCCGATGGAGTAGATCTCGCCCGAGGCGCGACGGCCTTCCAGCTTTGAAGGCTCGCTCGTGTACGCGACTTTCCACCCGCCGTTTTCGATTCCTCCCGCCGGCGCTTCGGCAGAAGTGGAGTTCAACCGATTGCGGAAGAAGCCAGCCCAGTCAAACGGCGCGAGCGAATTCAGCAGGCCGACCAGGTCATCGAAAGCGTAGGTCTTGACCTCGGGGCCACGGTTCGGTCCGCCGCCGAATGCCTGGCAGAAATCATCAATGGACTTCTTGCCGCCCGACTCGCGATGAATGATGGTAGCGACTTCCAGCCAGAGCAGATCGCCTTCGTCGTAGTAGTCGGTGCCGCGCCGCCAGTTCAGCCACCCTCCCCGGGCAAAGGCGAGTCCAGGCTCGCCAACGGCGGTATCGAGCAACGGGCGCCAGGTTCGGCCGGGACGGCCGGGACCGAGCATGGCCGCGATGCCGGCCAGGTGCTCGCGGTAGTGTTCCGGTGTCCACAAACCGCTGCGGACGGCCAGCAGCGGCCCGGCGTAGTCGGTTAGCCCTTCGTAGCCCCAGAGCAGATCGGTTTTCATGGGTTGCTGATAGTAAGGAACGGTGAGATCGGCGGGCCGGCGGAATTTGCCGCTCCAGGAATGCGCAAACTCGTGCGCCAGCAGTCCGCCCAACGAATTACCGGAACTCGGCAGCAGAAACGTGCGCTCGGGCAGGCGGCTGTCGTTCGACTCATGGTGTTCAAGGCCGAAATGCGCCACATGATCGCTGAGCGCGAGCAGAAAGTGATAGTCGCGGTAGTGGCGGGCACCAAACAATTTGCCGGATTCGGCCACCAGGTTGGTCATCTGCTTCTGATTTTCCGGGCTCAGGTTCAGAGCCTCTTCGCTGTCGGCGACGATGTCGAGTTCATGGTGGATCGGTTCGCCCGGCGGCGTGAGGTCAATGACCCGATAAAACTCTCCGGTCATGATGGGCGAGTCCACCAGCAGATCGAGAGTAATCGGCTTGAACGAGATATGACTCCCGGATTCATTTTCGACGGGAAGCGCGGTGCCGACTTTCCAGCCCTCCGGCACCAGCAGTTTCGCTTCGTACATTAATTTCTCGGCGGGAATGTTCGCTGGATACAGCACGACCTCATTCCACTCGAGGACCAACAGCTTGTCCGTGGCCGAGCCGCCGTCCGGCTCAATGTAGTCGTAGCTGGCATCGAGATGGCTGACCCCGCCGGGGACTTCAACGTGGAACGTAAACACATCCAGCAAATCGCGCTCCCAGGGGATGGTCTTGCCGTTCGACTCGAACTTCAGGCCCGTGAGGTTGGAGATCGGTCCATCCGGGCCGTGCTCGCCGGGGATCCATTTGGGATAGTAGAGAGTCAGCGGTCCGGGCTTAACCGGTAAGACAAGATGTACGTGCAGCAGCTTTTGCCGGGTTCTGGTTGCATCCACCGTAACCGAGATATTCTCGTCAGCGAGCGCGGCGGCGGACAGAGTCGCGACGAAGAGGAGAAGAATCCATATACGAATGCAGCACGATTTCATCCAGAGGCTCCTTACAAGAATCGGAATAAGACCATCACGCGTTTACTTGAGTTCCTTGGCGAAGAACGCCTCGGTTGCGCCGTAGGCGCGTATCCAACTCTTCCACATGAGGAACCCGTGAATCTCGTCGGGAAGAATCAGTTGCTCGACGTGAACCTTCTGCGCCCGCAGCCGCTGCAGCAAGTCCACCGTCTGCGAGAACTCGACGTTGCGATCGTCGTCTCCGTGAATCAGCAGAACCGGCGACCGCCAGGTTGCGATGTCGGCGTTGGGCGATGACTGGAAAGCCAACTTGAGAGCTGCTTCGCGATCCGGAGCATCCTTGGGATATCCCTCGGAAAACGCGGACCAGTCGTGGACGCCATGCAGATCCACGCCCGCCGCGAACATGTCCGAGTTGTGCGCCAGTCCCATCGCCGTCAGGTAGCCGCCGTAGGATCCGCCCCAGAGGCCGATTTTCGCGGGATCCACACTCGGCAGACTCTGCAAATACTTTCCGGCGGCAACGATGTCTTTGTATTCGGCGCCGCCGCGTGGACCGCCGTCAGCCGGCTCACGGAAATGCCGGCCATACATGATTCCGGTGCGGTAGTTCACCGAGAGCACCACGTAGCCGCGGCTCGCCAGGTACTGATTCATGGCGTAGGCGTTGTGGTAGTAGCCCATGTAGTGGAAGCCGAGCATCATCTGGCGGATGGAACCGCCGTGAATAAAAATGAGGGCGGGCCGGCGGCCGGACGGCGCCGCGGGTGAATCAGCTTTCGGCTCGAACAACTGGCCGTGAATTTCCCAGCCATCCTCGGCCCTGAAGATTGCTTGTTTCGGCGTGACCAGTTGCGCCGCAGACGGGAAGTCGGCGGGCAGGGCATTTCTGGCGATCATTTCACGGCCCTGCGCGGCCACGACGTAAGGCATAGCCGGCGTCGTGGCCGTCGAACCCAGGCAGACGATCTTGCCCGCCACTTCCAGCGGCTTCCACTCCATCGTTTCACCGCTGGTGAGAGCCTGCGGCGTGCCGCCTTCGACGCTGACTTTCCATAGATGGCGGCGGTCAATGTCGTCCTGGTTCGACGAATAGATGACGGACGCTCTGTCGCCGCTGAGCGTGACGTCTTCGGTCTCAAACTTCCCCGGCGTCAGCAGAACCGGCTCGCCGCCTGCCGTCGAAACCGAGTACAGGTGATTCCATCCGTCCTGCTCGGAAGCAAAGACGATCCGGTTGTGAGCCGCGAACTGAAGCGAGGCGTCGGCCGTGAGAAACGGGAGAGAGTCGTCCAACCCCGGCCCGCTATGCCAGACTTCGCGGCCCGAGTCCTTGGCGACGTCGTACACCCAGACGGCCCAGGGCACGGGGAGTTGCGGAAGCAGCGGCTGCTTCATCTGCCGGCCCGCGATGCGCACGAAGGCCAACTGGCTTCCATCCGGCGACCAGCGGGGCAAGTCGTCGCGGTCGGCGCTGGGCGCAACGTAGCGCAAAGTGTTGTGGTTGAATTCGTACAAAACAATAAAGCTGTGATCGCCACGGTCGCTGACGAAGGCGACGCTCTTGCCGTCGGGCGACCACTTCGGCTCGCTATTATTGCCCCGCGCGTAGTTTAGCGGCTTGGCTTTCTCTTTGCCGGAAACGGGCGCGATCCATATCTGCTTCTTAGCCGACCACAAGGCGAATTCGCCGCTGGGCGAAATCTGGATGTCCTCGCAATCCTCCTGGTCGCAGCCCATCTCGCCGAGCAGCCGCGGGACGCCCTTGTCCACATCCACGGCCCAGACTTGCTGCGATGGCTTCTCCACGTTGCTGGTAGGATTGGCGACCTCGCCCGAGCCGTTGGTCTCGCTGCCGCGGGCGTAGACGGCGGTGCGGCCATCCGGGGTCAGCTTGAGCGCGGCAATGGGCATGCCGTCGTCCTCGTTGTAGTGCGTCACCTGCCGCGCCTTGAAGTCCGGAGCGTCGGCCACCCACACATTGCGCGCACCGCGCATCGAAAACACCCAGGCGATTCGCTGGGCGCGCGCGGCCGAGACCAGGTTCGAAGGAAAAGGCGAGCTGATGACCTGCTCCAGCGAGAAGCCGCCTTGTCCGAGGCACGCAATCCCGGAACACAACAGGCTGGCGGAGACGACAATCCGGCAAATTCGTGAAGCGGAGAAGGCAACACGGCTTTTCATGGCGGCAGGGTACTGGATCAGCCGCGAAATGACAACCGCGGCCTGCCGTTCCTCACTTCGACAGGATCCCGCGAGCCTCCACTCGCATCTTCATGCCGAACTTCGGACGCAACGTGATCAGCGGTTCCGGCTCGATCGGATGCTCGGACACGAGCGCCAGCTTCCAACTTTGCGCCAGAGTCGCCAGCAGCAGCACGCCCTCCATCCATGCGAACGATTCCCCAATGCACTGCCGGACGCCGGCGCCAAACGGAAAGTACGTGAACCTCGCCCGCCTGGCTTTTGCCTCCGCAGTGAAGCGTTCCGGATCGAAGCGCAGGGGATCGGGGAAAAACCGAGCGTCGCGATGAGTAACGAACTGGCTCATCAGCACGGTGGTTCTTGCCGGGAGGAAGAACTCGCCGAGCCGGAAGTCGTGGCGAGCGCGGCGTCCCATCGCCCAGGCGGGCGGATACAGCCGCAGGGCTTCGGCCAGCACCATCTCGGTGTAGCGCAGGCGCGGCAGATCGTCGAACGCGGGCAGGCGGCCCCGCAGTTCACAATCAATTTCTTCGTGGAAGCGGCGCTCGCAGCCGGGATTTTGCGACAGAAGATACCAGGTCCAGGTGAGCGCGTTGGCTACGGTCTCATAGCCGGCCAGAAAAATGGTGATGACCTGGTCGCGCAGCGACTGCTCCGATTCTTCGCTACGGTCGGGTGAGGCGGCCAGCATGAGGTCGAGCAGGCTGCCCGATTCCGCTCCACGCTGCCGGTGTGCTTCGATCATGCGGTGTACGACCGCGTCAATGCGCTTGCGCGCCCGCACGAACGCCGCCAGCCCCGGAGGCCGCACATGCACCAGCCATTCCGCCGCCGGCAGCAGCACCAGAAAGTTGTACAAGCCCATGATACGGTTGATGGCGTCGGCCAGTTCGTCTACTTCGTCCCGCAGATCGGTCGCAAACAGCGTTTGGGCGACCACGTTGAGCGTGAGATGCATCATGTCCACGGCAATGTCGCGCGTCTCATCGGCCTGCCAGCTCTCGCGCATGCGCACCGCTTCGCGAACCATGGTGGCGGCATACTCCGGAATACGCTGGCGGTGAAACGCCGGCTGCGCCACCTGCCGCTGCAGGCGGTGTTCGGCGCCTTCGGCCGTGATCATGCCTTCGCCCAGCAGCATTTTGGTGCGCTGCACGGTGCGTTCCTTGATGAAGTTGTCGTTCTGCACCACCAGGATTTCGCGGATGTAGTCCGGGTGGTTCAGAAAGAGGATGTGATTCCATCCGATCTTGTAATGAGCGATGTCTCCGTAATCGCGCGCCAACTGCTGAAACAGCAGGATAGGATTGGCCGGCCGGAATTTCCGGAACGCAAACCAGAGCAGGTTGCGCTCTAAATCCGGCGGAAAGCGGTACGCGGCGCGTCGCCCCGAGAAGATGTTCGCCCTGTCTTCGGCGGCCGTTGCCATGTTGGTAGTTTACTGCGTCGTTTGCGGTTCTCGGAGAGGAGGCCGGCTCTCGAGATGGCAGAAATCCGGACGGAGTATGAAAACATAGCTTCCATCGCCGTTCACCGCCAATTCTGGGACGATGACCGGCAAACCGGGAAGTTACCCTATTACCGAAGGCCGGCTTCCGGGAAGGGGAAACTCCAGTGAGGCCTTCCCTGATTCCTCCGGGAAGATTGTCTTGCCGGGTGTGCGGCTCTTCTGCCTTAATTTTGTGTTTATGGCAGGGCGCCCACGAGAATCAGGAGAAGGAGGCCCTTTGAACGACTTCGTCAATTGCTACGACAACGCGACCCGCGCAGGGGCGTATGCCAAGCTGGAATTCGCCAACACCTATCACCTGGCGTTTCGTGACCTGCCGGAGATTTATCGGGTACACGCGAAGGGAATCGCCGCGCTGGATTTCGGTTGCGGCACTGGGCGCTCGACCCGGTTCCTGCGCGAGCTGGGATTTGCGCCGGTCGGCGTGGACATCTCCCCGGAGATGCTGGCCAGGGCGCGGGAGATTGATCCCGCCGGCGATTACCAGCTCATTCCCGGCGACGACATGAGCGCGTTGCCGCCCGCGGCGTTTTCGCTGGTCCAGTCGGCATTCACCTTTGACAACATCGCCGGGATGAACACGAAGGTCAGCCTATTCCGCAGCCTGCGTGAACTGCTTGCCCCGGATGGAGTTCTGGTCAACATCGTTTCAGCCCCGGAGATCTACGTGAATGAGTGGGCTTCGTTTACGACCACAGATTTTCCCGAGAATCGCCACGCCGGGCCGGGCGACGAGGTGAGGATCATCACCACGGATTTCGAAGACCGCTCGCCGGCGGTGGATATTCTCTGGCCGCACGAGTCTTATCTCGAAGTGTATCGCCGGGCCGAACTGGAGGTTGTGGAGATGCGCAAACCGCTGGCTGTCGGGAATGAGCCTTACCGCTGGGTGAGTGAGACGCGGATTGCACCGTGGGTGATTTATGTGCTGCGGCGTCACTAACCACAGAGGGCGCAGAAGAATTGAGGAACTCCCCACTTCTCGCGCAAAAGGCGCGCGGGAAATGGGGCACCCAGGGCTCTACTTCTTTACCGGAGCGAGCAAGCCGAAGATGCGGAGCTGCTTGCTGCTGGCGACGAATACCTGGCCGTTGGCGACGACGGGGACGATGTTGGCGTCGTTGGCTGGATTCGGCCACGATCCGGCTGCGCCGCGATAGAGCTGCGTCATGGTAGCGCCGCCCGAATCCGGATTGAAAGCGAACAGGAATACGGTGGCATTGGTCATGGACGCGGGCCGATTGACCGCCCAGATGATCGGATTCGACGTGCCGTTCGACGAAATGGCGGTGAAAGTTCCGGGATACTGCCCGCCGCCCATGCCCGGCGAAGTGGCGGCCAGCGATAACGAAATCCGGGGAGCGGAAATGAGCTTCCAGACTCTCACCGAGCGTCCGCCGCTGGAGACGACGCGGGCCGAGCCGTCGGAATCCACGAAGTAGGACTCGCCGCACCAGCAGGGACCCACCGGGTAAGTGCCGACGACATTATTTTTGGCGACGGAGAACCCACCCAGATGGTCTTCGTTCATCAGGAACATGTTGCCGTCCTTGCCGGCGGCTACGGCGAGGTGGGGAATCGTGCCCGGCTGGTCGGGCAGGACCATGACACCGCCCGATCCGAAATCGGTGTCGTAAAGATCGAGCGTGGATACGCTATTCGGAGTGAACAAATCTACGACTGAACTCAGCGTGGGCGAGACCTTCACCACGCTCTCCTGAATGTTGCTGACTCCGTCGTAGGTCAGGTACTGGGAGTTGCCGGTGACGAACAGAACATTTCCGGAATCATCGGCGGCGGGTCCGTAGCCCGACATCCAGATGGAAGAAAGGAAATAGTTGCCGGGCGCGCTGGACTGGGTATCCACCAGCAGGTTGGTGGGCATGGGAGTCAGCGACGAGGCGGTCCAGCCCAGAAGCCAGCCGCGCGAGTGACCGGCCTGGTTGTCGCAGAAGCTTCCAAACGCCGCATAGAGGTTGCCGTTGGCCAGAAGCAGACCCGGGCGCTGGCGCTGGTACAGCGCGTTGAAGTGGAACGTGGTGCCGTTGACCAGCGTATGGGATGCCACGACCGTCTGCGGCGTAACTTTGTCAGTCAAGCTGCCCAGGTCGAGCGCATGCACCTGATAGGCCGGGCCCTTCAGGGTCTGAGTGTATGCCAGCAGGTACAGAGTGTTGCTGCTGAGATCAATGACCGGGGTCGAGTGCACGCCGAGTTTGGGAGTTGGCCCGCAGACGGGGGGCGGGGCGACGGGCGGTCCGAAATTCGGATTCAGCAGGACGGTCCCGCTGTTGGCATCAATGGCAAAGACCGTATTGTTTTCCGTGGCGACGTAGACCACGTCATGCTGGCCGGGATAGCTGCCGCCAGTGATCAGCACCCCGGGCACGACCAGCGGCTGGCCGTCTACCTGGGCGTCGAGCGCGATGTTCTGCAACAGGCCGAACGTCTTGCTGTTGACGTTGGCGGGAGTGAGCACGGTCTCGGACTGGTTCCAGCCGGTGCGGTAGTTGTCATAGTGATAGGTTGGGATCGCAACCTGAGCGAAAGCGCAGGCCAGTAGAAAGGTTAAGACCAGCGACACGATCGCCGTGACGCGAGCGAAGTGGTGCACCATGAGCATTTGCTTGCAGTCCCCAGTTCAGTTGTGAAATACCGACAAAATTGGGGGAGGGGGAGGGCAGGCTTGGCCTTGGCGCCGCTAGGCGGGCCAGCCCGATGACTCTATGACATCCAGGCTAACTTGTAAAGGAAATCGCTGGGTTACTCTGATTGGAGTAACCCAGCGGGCGGAACCCTTTCTTGCCACTGAGGGCACAGGAAAGCCCCACTTCTCGCGCGGCAGACGCGCGAGAAATGGGGCCTCCGGGGTCGTTTAGCCTTTGACGATCTTCCTGGCGGCGGCATCCCAGACCGCGGCCGAATTGTTGAAATAGGCGAAGTTCGACAAGTGGCAGCCGATGGCAGCGTGATTGCCAAAAATTTCGTTTTCCGTGACCGGCTTGCGGCTGCGCACCGCGGCGAAGAAGTTGGCCTGATGGTCCACCGTATCGCTGTAGGCTGGAGGATTGGCGTAGGACTCGCCCTCGGCGTCCACGCTCGACATTTTCGGCCCCGGCTTCGGATGGTCCTTGTGCCACTGCTCCATGTACTCCTCGCGGGCTGCCTTTGGCCAGCCGAACACCGAGTAGCCTTCCGGTTCGGGCCGGGTGTCCTGCGGTGTATAGGTCAGCGTGGCGTTCTTGATGAGCATCGTGCCTTTGGTGCCGTAGAAGCCGATGAACTCGCCGCCGTCGTTGTTGAGGTTGCAGCGCAGCGTGACTTTGAAGTTCGGGTAGTCGTAAAGAGTCTCGATCAGGTCGGGGAACTCGCGGCCGTCTTTGAAGTGATAAAGTCCGCCGCTGGATTGGGCGCGCAGCGCCGGGGCGGTCGTGCCGGTGATGAACTGGATGCCGGAAATCAGGTGGACGAACAGGTCGCCGGCCAGGCCCTCGCCGTAATCCTCGAAACAGCGCCAGCGGAAGAATCGCTCCGCACTGAACGGACGCTTGGGCGCGCTGCCCAGGAACGTGTTCCAGTCAATCGTCTTTTCGTTGGCGTCGGGAGGAATGGGATACACCCATGCGCCCGAGGGAGAGTTGCGGTCCCAGTAGGCGTTGATGGAGAAGACTTCGCCAAGCTTGCCGGAATCGTAGATCTCTTTCGCCTTGGCGTAGAGCACGGAACTGACGCGCTGGCTGCCGATCTGGATGATGCGGTTGTTCTTGTGCGCGGCTTCGACCATGGAGAATCCGTCTTCGACGGTGTGGGACATCGGCTTTTCGCAGTAGACGTCTTTGCCGGCGGCGCAGGCGTCCTCGAAGATATGGCGGTGCTGGTGGTCGGTGGCGGCGATGATGACGGCGTCAATATCTTTGCGGTCGAGAATGGCGCGATATTCACGGGTGGCGAAGACGCTTGGGTTGCCGACGGCCTCGCGGGCGGCGGTGTGGCGGCCGTCATAGAGGTCGCAAACGCCGACGCACTCGACGCCGGGGACGCGCGTAGTGGCTTCAAGCAGTTCGCATCCGCGAACGCCGGTGCCGATGGAAGCGAAGCGGACGGTGTCACTGGGCGCGACTGCACGCGGCGCGGCAGAGAGCAGACTGGGCTGAAGGATCGTCTTGGCGACCGTCGTAGCGGCGATCGCGCCAGTGCCGACCTGCAGGAATTGGCGGCGGGACAGGGGATTTTTCGACATGGAAATTTTCGCCTCGGGAACGTTCGTTGGTTGTAATGAAAACGTTTACGGGGAGAGATTATCCCACAGACGCGGGTAAGTTAGTAAAACGATTTTCTAGCGGATGCGAAGACCCAGCAGTCGAGCCAGCGCCCTCCAGCCCGCAGCGCACCGCTGGCCACTTTCCCGCCGCCCATTTAGAATCCTCTGTCCACTCAAACGGAGGAGCCCCACCGTGATCCCGCGCTACACCCGCACCGGGATGGCCCGCATCTGGAGCGACGAAAACCGCTTCCGCACCTGGCTGGCCGTCGAAGTCGCCGCCACCGAGACCCTCGCCGAAGCGGGCCTGGTCCCCAAAGCCGCCGCTAAAGCCATCAAAGAGCGCGCCGACTTCCGTGTCGAACGAATCCACGAGATCGAAGCCGAAGTCCGCCACGACGTCATCGCCTTCACCACCGCCGTCGCCGAAATTGTCGGCCCCGACGCCCGCTGGTTCCACTACGGCCTCACCTCCAACGATGTGGTGGACACCGCCCAGGCCCTCCTCATCCGCCAGGCGTCCCAGGTCATCGCGCAGGACCTCGAGCAACTCGCCGAAGTCCTCGAACGCCGCGCCTGGGAGTTCAAAGACACGCCCATGGTCGGCCGCACCCACGGCATCCACGCCGAACCCATCACTTTCGGCTTCAAGCTCGCCAACTGGTACTCGGAAACGCAACGCAACGTCGCGCGCTTCCTCGCCGCCGCCGAAGACATGCGGGTAGGAAAGTTCTCCGGCGCCGTCGGCATCTTCGCCCACCTCACGCCCGAGCTTGAAGAGAAAATCTGCGCCCGCCTTGGATTGAAGGCGGCCGCCGTCTCGAGTCAGGTGATCCAGCGCGACCGCCACGCGCACTATCTCGCCACGTTGGCCGTCATCGCCTCCACTTTGGATAAAATAGCCACCGAAATCCGCCACCTGCAGCGCACCGAAGTCCGCGAGGCCGAAGAATTCTTCAGCGAGAAGCAAAAAGGCTCGTCGGCCATGCCGCACAAGCGCAATCCCGTGACCGCCGAACAGATCAGCGGCCTGGCCCGCGTCGTGCGCTCCAATGCCCAGGCCGGATTCGAAAACGTCGCCCTCTGGCACGAGCGCGACATCTCGCATTCCTCAGTCGAGCGCGTCATCCTGCCCGACTCCACCACGCTCACCGATTACCTGCTCACCAAGACAACAAACCTGATCGACACCCTCTTCGTCTACCCCGACCGTATGCGCGCCAATCTCGAGAGCACGCGCGGCCTCATCTTCAGCGGACAGCTTCTGCTCGACCTGGTCGAGCACGGCGTCACCCGCGAAGACGCCTACCGCCTCGTGCAAGCCCACGCCATGCGCGCCTGGAAAGAAGGCCTCGACTTCCATCAACTCGTCCTGGCCGACAGGGAAATCACCGGCAAAGTCCCGCGCCGTCAGATCGAATACGCCTTCGACCTGCCCCGCCAGCTCAAGAACGTGGACAAAATCTTTGCCCGCGTGTTCGGTGGGAACGAAGCCCCCGCGACCCGAAAGCCTTCGGCAGGAAGTAAGAAGACGAAGAGAAGATAACTTGGGTTGTCGTTCCGAACGCAGCGAGGAATCCGCTGTTCCCTTCACGCCGCGTCGCGCCGCGCCACAGGTTCCCCAGCCCGAACAGGCTTGATCCCTCTTGGCAAAGTATCCAGACGTACCTGCCCGGCAGCCGATGCATAGGGATACGCCTCCGCCCGCTCTACCAGTTGCGCCCACACCGGATTCAGCCGGATGTATTCCCGGTGCCTCTCGTAATCCGCGAAGTCCCGTATCCGGTAGCTCTTGACGGTCGCCTGCCACACCGGTCCCCGGGCCCTCATGCGGGACGAAAACCCGCCTTTTATGACTTGCATAGCCCTCTCCAGGGAGATTCCCCTCCTGAGCGTAATCAGCGCATGCAAATGGTCCGGCATGACCACAAATTCATGCAGCAGATATTTCTCGTCCGCGCGATCGAGCGCCAGCGTTTCCAGCAACTCTCGGGCCGCCCGCTCCCGCCGTAAAATCGTCCGCCGCCCCGCGGTGACCAGCGTGATGAAAAAGACGCGGTGCCTGTCCATGATCCATACTGCCGCGTCCGGGTGTGGAAGGATATGGGGAACGTCACAAAAGGACGCTGCGAGTTCCAAAACGGGAATCGCGCTCCGATCGGCCCCTCTGAGACCTCCCCTCCCCGTGGCGGCGTTCCGACGGGGGCCGAGCCCCCTCAGTGCCGCCCTGGAGCCAACGGCAGCCCTGCCATCTTCCTCAACTCCTGACCTTCCTTGATCTCATAAATCGCGTCCGCTGCCACATCGCGAAACTCCTGCGTTGCCCCGCTCGGCCAGCGCACTACCATTTTCGAAATCTTCGCCTCGCCCCCCAACCCAAAATGCAGCCGCGAATCGTTGCACGAGTTGTAGCTTCCGCCCGCCCGCACCTCGTCAATCTGTGTCATTGCCGCGGTGGTCACCGCCACCCGCGCCCCGATCGCAGACCGGTTGCTCTTGGTCCCCACCAGCCGCAGCAGGACGCGATGATTGGAGTTCGCCGTCTCGTTCAGGAACAGCGTTGGCGGTCCCGCCGCATTAAACACCACTACATCCAGGTTGCCGTCATTGTTGACGTCGCCAAACGCCGTGCCTCGCCGCGATTTCAGCGGCCCATCGTTCAACCCCGACGCGCCCGCAATCTCCTCAAACGTGCGGTCCCCGCGATTGCGGAACAGCTGAACCGGCTCCGCATACCGCGCGTCATACGGCAGCGCGTCCATCAGGCTGGAAAAATTCCCGTTCGCCAGAAAAATATCCGGCCAGCCGTCGTTGTCGAAATCTCCAAACCCCGTCCCCCACTTCACCGGCGTGTAGGTCGCCTGGGCGATGCCCGCCTTGTCTGCCACATCCACAAACTGGCCGTCGCCGCGATTCCAGTACAGGCTCGCCGGCTGATCGCCGTACCGGCTCACGAAAATATCCAGCTTGCCGTCGCGATCGAAGTCACCGAAATCGGCCGCCATGTTGCCATACCGCTCTCCATTCGGCCCCAACCCGGTGCCCGACAGCACCCCAACTTCCTCGAACTTCCCATTCCCCTTGTTGTGGTACAGAAAGTTCCATCCCGAATCGTTGGTGACGAACAGATCCGGCCATCCGTCGCCGTCATAATCTCCCCAGACCACGCCCATGCCGTGCAACTTGTACGGATCGTTCAGGCCGGCCTTCTCCGAAACCTCCTCAAAGGTTCCGTCGCCCCGGTTGTGATATAGAAGGTCCGTCTCCCCCTCCATGCGGTCCGGCGTTTCCACCAGCACGCCCCGGTAACCGAAAGTCAGGTTCGGATCGGGCAAATGATGCACGTCGGTGTGCACATACCGCGCCACAAACAGATCCACATACCCGTCGCGGTCGTAGTCAGCCCAGGCCGCGCCCGTGCTGAATCCCCCGCCTTTTACTCCGGCCTTCTCCGTGACGTCCTCGAACTTGCATCCGCCCAGATTGTGATAAAGGACGTTGTGGCCATATCCGGTCACATACAGATCGGGCAGCCCGTCGTTGTCGAAATCGGCAACCGCCAGCCCCATCCCCCATCCGCGCGCCGTTAGCCCGGCAGAATTCGTAATGTCGGTGAAGTGGATGTTCTTGCCCACCCCATCCTGCCGGTAAAGCGTGACCATCAAGTCGCCGCCCTTCAGGTATTGCTCAATCGTCGAATCATTCACCACTGCGATATCGAGTTTGCCGTCTTTGTCGCAGTCGAACAGGGCAACCCCGCCCCCAGCCATGGTCTCAAGCACATAACGCCGCTTCGCCGTGGATTGCGGCATGGTCGTCAGTCCCGCCCGAGCGGAAATATCCCGAAAATGCACGGCAGGTTTCGCAGCCGGGCTAGACGCTACATTCGCAGGCCGGGTCTTGGTCGGCACATTCCCCGGCCCAGACGACGGCGCCTGCGCCCGAACGCTGAGAACCAAAAGAATGCCGATGACAGGGAACCGGAGCATGGTGTGTTTCAATTTCACCACAACGGCCAACAAGCCACACGAAGATAACCGCAAAACCTTCTTGCACCTTCGTGTCCTTAGTAGTTCAAGTCTTTAGGAATTCTGGTAGTGGGTCACTGACCCACTACCGGAATTCTGTGCCCAGCCACTTGCGCATCCGCCCCGCGCTTCCCACAGCCGTGCACAGGAATTCTCGCTTTGCCACAGCCAATCAACAGTTCATCTCTCCTTTCCCGTTGCTCCGATGCCCCGCGACCGCCAAACTCGCTTCAGGGATCGGTCCCGTGCCGATCCCGCCCCCGATGTGGAAAACGCAGCACACACCCCGCATCTAGCCCGTCATTGCTGGAGATACAACATATGGTGTTTCCCTCTTGACATGCACAATCTACGGGAGTATTTTTGCAATCCCAAGGCACAATTTTCCGGCTCACGGGAATGAGCCGGAGTGCACAGCAAGTGAGGCAGTTCGCAGAAACCGCCGCGTCCGGATCAGGCAGAGGTGACCTGCCCGCGCCGCTGGCATAGATGGGGCCCAGGCTTCAGGCCATCCGCAAGGATCCGTGAGTCCGGCCCCAGACTTCAAGCAGTTGGCTTTTCCGGGAACCCGAAAGTCAATCCGCGCGGTGGCTGTTCCCCGGCACTCCCCCCGGGGTGCAAGTAAAGAGCGCAAGGGCAAGACCGCAACAGCAAGAGAAAGGGCACGACTGAGCAAACCTGCCCTCCCGGCGGAAGGGGATTCCTTTTCTTCCGGCGCGGCAGATGCATCAGGATCCCGTAATGGCAGGAGCCCGAAGATGGAAGGTATAGCCCGTCTCGTTACCGAGTCGCTGGCGCGCCACGGTTTCGATCGTCCTCTGGACTATCGCCGCCTGCACTGGTCGCGATGGTTTCGCTGCGAGTCCGTTCACAGCCTCCTGTTCGTCCCCAGCAAACCCGGCGTCTTCGCCCTCGCCGAAGAAATCATGCAGATGGGTAGCGCCACGGCCCATTTGGCGACGGGTGCCTCGCCGGTCCCGCGAAGCGGAGCGAGCGGAGGCATTCCGGAAGCCGGAAGTGGGGTGCAGGAAGCTTTCTCTGCGCGCCGCATGCTCGCCGTCACTCAATTCTTTGAAGACGACGACATGGCCTTCGTCCTCGACCGCATGCTGTCCGACAAGAACCCCATGCGCGCCCGCCTGCTCTCGGGCCGCTATTTCGTTCGCTTCGTCGTGATTGAAGACCAGATCCAGCGCCGCTCCATCTGCAGCGCGCTCAACCAATGGATTTCGAATCCAGCGACATCCAACTCCGGCGAAAAGGCCTCCGGCATCGGAGCCCATTTCGCCACTTCACTAGAACTCACTGAGGCCAATGTCTCGAAGCAGTCCGCACCATTCCCCTCTGGCTTCTGACCAAAGGATAGAGAGGACTGGCAAAGTAACGTCGGAAGAGCGGCGCTTCAGCGCCGCGTCAGGGACCGAAAAACACGGGGGTGTTAGCCCCGGGATACCGAACCCGCTGCACCCGCTTCCCGCCATCCTCTGCCGGACGGCCCGAATCGGCGCAACACGCATAGAATCTAATTAGGAGAGTCCGATGCCCGAAGTCAAAACCACCCCCGAAACCGTCTCCGCCCCCGCTAGCCCCGCCGTTGCGGGCGCGGTTCAAAACGCCGTTCAAAAGAGAAAAGCCCCCGGCCTCTCCGTCCGCCGCCTCTTCACCAAGCCCGGCGTCTCCCCTTACGACGAAGTCGAGTGGGAACTCCGCCTCGCTCAGATCACCGACGCCCAAGGCAACGTGATCTTCGAGCAGAAAGACGTGGAAGTCCCCAAAGACTGGTCCATGACCGCGACCAACATCGTCGCCCAGAAATATCTCCACGGCAAACTCGGCACGCCCGAGCGCGAAACCGGAGTCCGCCAGTTAGTCACGCGCGTCGCGGAAACCATTCGCGACTGGGGAATGTCGCAAGGCTACTTCCGCACTCCCGAAGACGGCGCCGCTTTCCACGACGAACTCGTGCACATCCTCGTCCGCCAGTACGCCGCCTTCAACTCGCCCGTCTGGTTCAACGTCGGCTGCGACCGCATCGAGCCGAACTCCGACGGCCGCAACTGGCACTGGAACACCCAGACCCAGCAGGTCGAATTCGGCATCACCGGATACTCCAAGCCCCAGTGCTCTGCCTGCTTCATCAATTCGGTGAAAGACTCGCTCGACTCGATCCTCACGCTCGCCAAAACCGAGGGCATGCTGTTCAAGTGGGGCAGCGGCACGGGAACAAATCTCTCGCCCCTGCGCGGATCTAGCGAAACCTTGTCCGGCGGCGGAACCGCCAGCGGCCCGCTCAGCTTCATGAAAGGATTCGACGCCTTCGCCGGCGTCATCAAGTCCGGCGGCAAGACCCGGCGCGCCGCCAAGATGGTCATCCTCAACGTGGACCATCCTGACATCGT
Source organism: Terriglobales bacterium (assembly GCA_037442635.1). Classification (GTDB taxonomy): domain Bacteria; phylum Acidobacteriota; class Terriglobia; order Terriglobales; family Acidobacteriaceae; genus Sulfotelmatobacter. The sequence goes on from JBBIPV010000010.1 coordinate 96,408, forward strand.
CGAATTCATCGAGTGCAAGCAGAAGGAAGAAGCCAAGGCCCACGCCCTCGTCGCTCAGGGGTACGACGGCTCCCATCCCGACTCCGACGCCTATTCGTCCATCTTCTTCCAGAACGCCAACAACAGCGTTCGCGTAACCGACGACTTCATGTACGCCGTCGTCCGCGATACCGACTTCTCCACCCGCGCCGTGCAGGACGGCTCGGTCGTGAAAACCTACAAAGCCAAAGAGCTGCTGCGCAAGATTTCCGAAGCCACCTGGCACTGCGGCGATCCGGGCATGCAATACGACACCACAGTCAACCGCTGGCACACGTCGAAGAACACCGCCCGTATCAACGCCAGCAACCCGTGCAGCGAGTACATGTTCCTCGACGACTCGGCCTGCAACCTTGCCAGCCTCAACCTGCTGAAGTTCGCGCCCAACGGCACCTTCGACGTCGAAGCCTATCGCCACGCGGTGGACATCCTGATCACCGCTCAGGAAATCATCGTGGACAACGCCGGCTATCCCACCGAGCAGATCATGCGCAACTCGCATGACTACCGCCCGCTGGGATTAGGCTACGCGAATCTAGGCGCGCTGCTCATGGCCGCAGGCCTGCCATACGACAGCGACGCCGGCCGCGACTACGCCGCCTGTGTCACCGCCATCATGTGCGGCGAAGCCTATCTGCAGAGTTCACGCATTGCCGAACAATGCCCCCCACTCACCCCAGCCACCGCAGCGACCAGGAAGAGCCTCGCGGAAAACAACCTCGGGACCAACGCCATGCCCGGCGGAGCCTGCCCCGGCTGGTACATCAACCGCGAACCATTCTTAGACGTCATTCGCATGCACCGCGCCAGCGTCAACAGCATCAACAAGGCCAACGTCCCCACAGCGCTGTACGAATCCAGCAAGTCCTGCTGGGACGAAGCTCTGGCCCACGGCGAAAGACACGGCTACAGAAATTCCCAGGTCACCGTCCTGGCCCCCACCGGCACCATCGGCTTCATGATGGACTGCGATACGACAGGAATCGAGCCGGATTTGGCGTTGATTAAGTACAAGAAGCTGGTTGGCGGCGGGATGATCAAGATCGTCAACAACACCGTGCCGACGGCGCTGTTCAAGCTCGGATACACGCACGAGCAGACCGACGCCATCGTCAGCTACATTGACGCCACCGGCACCATCGAAGGCGCGCCGCACGTTAAAGACGATCACCTGCCCGTGTTCGATTGCTCGTTCAAGCCGGCCAAGGGCACGCGCTCGATCGCGTATATGGGACATCTGCGCATGATGGCGGCGGCGCAGCCGTTCATCTCGGGAGCCATCTCGAAGACCGTCAATCTTCCGGAGAACGCCTCGGTCGAAGACATCATGGACGCCTACCTCCAGGCCTGGAAGCTGGGCCTGAAGGCGGTGGCGATCTACCGCGACGGCTGCAAGAAAGCGCAGCCGCTTTCGGCGGCGGGAACGAAGACTGCCGAGTCCGCGGGCGGTGGCGCCCGCGCCACACAGGTCTTGGTGGAAGAGGAGGACATGAACGCTCCTCCGCGGGCCGTGCGCCACAAGCTGCAGGAAGAGCGCGCCTCAATCACCCACAAATTCAAAGTCGGAGACCACGAGGGCTACATCACGGTCGGGCTCTATCCGAATGGCGATCCCGGCGAACTGTTCATCACCATGGCCAAAGAAGGCTCGACGGTCAGCGGGCTGATGGACAGCTTCGCGCTCGCCGTCTCGATTGCGCTGCAGCACGGCGTGCCGCTGAAGCTGTTCTGTGAGAAGTTTGCCCACACCCGCTTCGAGCCCAGCGGCTGGAGCGGCAATCCCGACATCGGCTACGCCAAGTCCATCATGGACTACATCTTCCGCTGGCTGCAGATGCGCTTTCTCACCGGGCAGCAGCAGTTGCTGTTCGAGAACTTCAGACCGAAGTCGTCGGTCGTCGGTCCGCAGTCGTCAGAAAATGGCATCGTCGAAGCCTCCGCGCCGAGAACTGAGAACCGAGAACTGAGAAGTGGCTCCATCCACGCCGCCGACGCACTGTCGAGCATCGTGGACCTCGGCGACGCGCCAACCTGCAGCTTCTGCGGCAGCATCATGACGCGGAATGGTTCGTGCTACCGCTGCATGAGCTGCGGGAGCACGAGCGGGTGCAGCTAAACAGCTCGCATAGGGGCGGACGCATTCGTCCGCCCCTGGTTTTAGCGGTGCAGACGCATGCACTTCAAGATTGTCGGACGCATCGAGAACGTAGAGTCAATTGCCTCCGGCAAAGCCATCCGCGAGCGCAAGCGCCTGTGGAAGGCATACGGCAAGGGACGCTGGCGGAAACTAAAAGGCACTGCCGACGTTGAATTCTTGAATGGTACGATACGTCATGCGGAAATCCACTGGTACGAAGCTCACGGGATTGGCGCGAAAGAATACAAGATCAAGCGGATTCTCCAGTGATATGAAGCGCGACGTACAATTCGTCATCTGTGTCGGCAATAAGGGCTACGCTGCTTCCCTCGAGTTGCGCAAGATCTATCAGGTCATCCCGGACAAAGTAGCATCCGGGCTTCACCAGATTCGCATCATTGACGAATCCGGCGAAGACTACCTGTTCCCGGAAGATTATTTCGTGCCCGTGCAATTGCCGCAGGACGCCGAGCGGGCAGTGCGCCGGGCCACGGCATAGGCCGCTCGTCGAGTCTTTTGGGAAGGGCACGGCTTTTAGCCGTGCCGAAACGCGCAACAATCCTCAACGGCTTTAGCCGCTGAGGCCAACAAGTCGTAAGCAGTAAGACGCAAGCTGTGAAGGGGCATGGCAAACGCCGTGCCCTTGTTTGCTTTCGAGCCTTTGGATCCGGTAGTTGTAAAAAGACAAGATGGCATCTACGAGGGAGTTCGGATGATGAACAACGTAAGGCAATGGTTGGAACTTGACAGAGTTTGAATTGCGAAGCGAGGGAACGCTTGGACAAGAGGATTGCCCGAGTTAGCTCCCAACGCCGCACCATAAGTCCAATCGGAACGGAATAGGGCCGCCCAGGCTTACCCAGGACTTACGTCCTGGGCTATATTCTGCCGTCGCCCCGCAACTGGGGCCCCCCTCAGCGGCTGATGCCGGTTCCTCCTTATCCTGGCTGATCGGCACGACTGAAGTCGTGCCCTTCCCGGTCGACGCCCCTCCGCCGAACGAAAGAGTTGCTCCGAACCCTTCCGGACGGCTCCCGAGCGCCCGTTTTATTACCAGAAGAGTAACCCCTTCCAAATCTTGTATCCGGCAGAAACCAAACGACTTCATACACAATTGTATGTACATATTCATACATAAAAGTGTTCCGTAAGGAACACTCTTCGCAATCCGACATTGTGTTCCTTGCGGAACATTTTGCCCCATAGTACTCCCCAGCGCCTGCCCAGCCCCTTCCCGGCAGCCTTGGGCCTTGCCCGCCCGCCTCTTCTCCCCGAACACGCCGGCGAAGGTGATCTATGCCTGAATAAACTACCCCTGGCTGGCAAAAATTGCTGCCAAAGCACTTTAGTGTCAGTTCTTGCATATTTCTGAAAATGCAGCCGTTATCTCTTTGGCAAGCCAACTGCGACGCTAGAGAGATCACCAGAAGCGAGAAAGGAGGAGCACCGATGCCTCGCGACCTGGTTAAAAATGACTGGAGAAGGCTATCGAAAGCGGCTCGCAGGGAGCGCAACCCGATCAAGTTTGTGTACCTGGTTAAGCAGTTGTACGACGTGGTGAATGAAGGGGACGAAGAACACAGGGTCAGTCGCAGGGCTAAGCCCCGCCAGGTTAAACGGGCGCCGGGAGAGCATGAACTCAAGGCGGCGTAGGGCTGGCGGTGAACGGCTCAAGTAGAGTCTGAGCGAATGCACGTTAGAATGGGGCCATGCGGACGCTCAGCCTACTTGGGTCGCTCATGCTCGTGAGCGGGTTCACTTATGGGCAGGCGTCGCTGCCGGATGCGCCGTCGGTGCAAAGGGCGCCGGCGGTGTCGGCTGCGGATGCTAAAGCGGCGGTGGCGGCGGCTCACGAGAAGCTGGAGCATGGCGATCCGGCCGAAGCGGTGGCGATGCTGGAGAAGCTGGCGGCGGGCGGCGGTCCCGGCAACGGCGTGCAGCATGAGTTGGGCATCGCGTATTACCGGACGGGAAAGCTGGTGGCGGCGGAGCAGGCCTTTGCGCGGGCGATGGCGGAGGATGCGAAAGACATTGAGTCGGTGCAGATGCGGGGATTGTCGCTGTATCGGCTGGGGCGGTCGGCGGAGGCGATTCCGTATCTGGAGCGGGTGCGGCAGTGGACGCCCAACGCGAATGCGGACGCGAACTACATTCTTGGGCTGTGCTATCTGAACGCGCAGCGGCTGGACGATGCTCGGACGGCGTTTGCGGCGCAGTTTGGAGTGGCGGCCAACTCGGGGGCGGCGTATCTGCTGCTGGGCAAGATGCTGATCCAGGCGAATTTGCGGGAACCGGCGGCGGAGGCGGTGAAGAAGGCGCTGGAGATGTCCCCGAAACTGCCGATGGCGCACTTCATCCTGGGCGAGTTTTATTTGTTCAAGTCCGAGACGGACGCGGCGCTGCGGGAGTTTGAGCTGGAGCGGGAGACGAATCCGGGAAATGCCGAGGTGTATGGACGGTTGGGGGACGTTTACCTGAGGGCGGGGCAGTATCCGAAGGCGCAGGAGGCGCTGGGCAAGGCGCTTTCTCTGGATGCGACGAGCACGGGGCCGTTCATTCTGATGGGGAAGGTGCTATTGCAACAGAATGAGCCGCGGACCTCGCTGCTGTATCTGCAGCATGCGGAAAAGATGGATCCGGGCAATTACGTGACGCATACGCTGCTGGCGCAGGCGTATCACAGCCTGGGGCTGGAGGACGCTTCGAAGAAGGAGACGGAGGCGGCGGCGAAGATTCATACGGCTGATCCGCAGGAGTTGGTGCCGGTGCAATAGGAAGTGGAACTGCCGGCAAGAACCTTCACCACAAAGGGCACGAAGGTACACGAAGGAAGACCGTATCTTTCGGCTTCGGTTCGCACTTCATTCCGAGGCGCATGAATCTTGGTTTTCACCGCAGAAGTTTCGCGGGGGATGGGGCGTGGTAGGCTATCGGCGGCGGGGCGTGAGCGGGCGTGCGAGCCGGCGGCGTCCTGACTGGCGTTTTCGGCTGGAATGAAGCTCGATCCCAAAGCTCCGCGGACGGCTGTATCCCATTCATCTACAGGCACTTCTGCGTCTTCTGCCGATCCTGAAAAAGCGCAACTTTCGCCCGTTTCCGGGGTTGATATAAACGTGAGCACGGCTACCTTCGATCAAAGCTTGCTGATGGCTGCGACGACGGCGCAGCGGTCTGCGGTTTTTCCGGCGGCGCTGCCGGGCGAAGAAGCTCCGACCGATGCCCAGGTCATGCTGCGCGTGAAGGCGGGCGATCAGTCGGCGTTCGAGTTCCTGGTGCAGAAGTATCGCCGTTCGATGGTCAGCTACATGTACCGCATGGCGCGGAATGCGGCGGCGGCGGAAGATCTGGCGCAGGAGGTGTTTTTGCGGGTGTATCGCTCGCGGGAGACGTATGAGGCCAGCGCGAAGTTTACGACGTGGCTGTATCGCATCGCGACCAATCTGGCGGTGAATCACGCGCGCGACACGCGGCACGAGCGTCCGGAGGTGACGGTCAGCCTGGATGAACCGGACGAGGAAACGGGCACGACGTTCGAAGTGGCGGACGGGACTTTGACGGCAGAGCAGGCGATGGTGCGGCGGGAGCGACTGCTGGCGATCCGGCGCAAAGTAGAAGCGCTGCCCGAGCAGCAGAGGCTGGCGGTGATCATGCACAAGTACCAGCAGATGGATTACAAAGAGATCGCCGCGGTTCTGAAGAAGAGCGAGTCGGCGACCAAGTCGCTGCTGTTCCGGGCGTATGAGACGTTGCGGGAGCAGTTGAAAGAATTTTTGTGACGGAACTGTGACTTTTTTGGGTCAGGGGAAGGTTATGAAATGCGATGAAATTCTGGAACGGATGCCCGATGTGGCGGCGGGGTTGACCGCACCCACAGCGGACGAAGGAGAGCATCTGGGCAGTTGCGGCGCTTGTGCGGAGCAACTGAAGAACATGAAGGCAACCATGTCGCTGCTCGACGAGTGGCAGGCGCCGGAGCCGTCGCCGTACTTTGACCTGCGCCTGCAGGCTCGACTGCGGGAGGAAATGGCGAGACCGCAGGCGAGCTGGCTGCAGTGGTTCCGGCGCCCGGTGCTGGCGGCGGCGCTTACCGTGCTGATGGGGGTTGGAGTCGGGTTGCTGCTCACGCGCAGTACCGGGATTTATCCCGCAGACGCGCCGGTGGCGGAAGCAGCCGAGCCGGGAACTGCGGTGAGCGACTTGCAGGCTCTGGAAAAGAATCACGAACTGTATTCTGATTTTGAGCTGCTGGACGACATGGACTTGCAGCAGGATGTGGTGGCGAATCCGTAAAGACGGAAAGACATGCGGAGGGGGGAACCAATCACGGGATGGCTGGCGGGCGCACTGGTTGCGCTGGCGGTGGCGGTGGCTGTGCCGAGCCTGGCGCAAAAGAATGGTGGTCAGCAGCCGAGACATGCGCCACCCGCGTTTCAGCCGCCACGCCCGGCCACTCAAGCTCCGGCTAGTCAAGCACCGCAAGGACACGCCGGGGACTGGCTGCGGCGTTATAAGGATCTGCCGCCGGCCGAGCAGGAACGCGCGCTGCAGAACGATCCGGCATTCCGGCGCTTGCCTCCCGACAGGCAACAGCAGCTACGGCAGCGGCTGCAGCATTTTACGAATCTTCCGCCGCAACAGCAATTGCGTGTGCTGAACCGGATGGACACCTGGGAGCACCTGACTCCCGAGCAGAAGCAGCAGGCGCGGCAGATCTTCGGGCAGATGCAGCAGCTTCCGCCGGAACGGCGGCGGCTGGTGCACACGGCGATTGATGATCTGCGGGCCATGCCGCCCGAGCAGCGCGAGCAGGTGATCAATTCTCCGCGTTTCAAGGGAATGTTTTCCGATCAGGAACGCGAGCTGATGCGCGGGGCCACCCGGCTGCCGCTCGCGCCCGCCGGGAGCGGGGACTCAGGGCCGGAGTAGCCATATCACGCTACCTAAAGGGCAGAATTCTCCTCGCGCCTTACGCGGCCCTAAAGGGCCGCTCTTCCACCTTAGCTACTGTCGCATCATGTGGCGGGCGATGAAGAAGACGTTGGCCGGGCGCTCGCCCAGGCGGCGCATGAAGTAGGGATACCACTCGGTGCCGAAAGGAACGTAGACGCGCATGCGCCAGCCATCGCGCACCAGGCTCTGCTGCAGGTCGCGGCGAATGCCGTAGAGCATCTGGAATTCGAAGGCATCCCGGGAAATGTTTTCGCGAGTGGCGAAGGCTTGCGCTTCGCGGATGATGGCTTCGTCGTGGGTAGCCAGGCCGTGGTAGATGCCGCTCTTCATCAGGACTTTCATCAGCTTGATGTAGTTGGCGTCCACGTCGTGCTTGCTTTCGAAGGCGATGCTGGCTGGTTCCTTGTAGGCGCCCTTACACAGCCGGACGCGGATGCCTTCCGATAACAGCGTCTCGATGTCGCTCTCGGAGCGCTTCAAATAGGCCTGAATGACGGTGCCGATGCTTTTCTCATTGCCTGGCATGCGATGCACGTCGCGCACGAAATCGAGAGTGCGCTGGGTGTAGGGAGAGCCTTCCATGTCTACGCGGACGAATCCGGGGGGCGTTAAGGAAGCTGCCTTGGTCACGAGGCCGCCGACCAGATCGTGGGCCAGTTTTTCGTCCACGTCGAGGCCCATGTGCGTGAGTTTGAGGCTGATGTTGGCGTTGAGCTGGTTGGCCGCGATCTCGTGGAGGATCTGCAGGTAAAGGCCGGCGCTGTGGCGGGCCTCGTCAGGATTGGTAACGTTTTCGCCGAGATTATCAATGGTGACGCTCATGCCGGCGCGGTTGACGGCCTGGGCGACACGCACGGCGTCGGCGATTCCGGTGCCGGCAACGAAGCGGCCGGAGACGCGGCGACCGACGGCCGAGCGTTCGGCGAAGTTGCGCAGGGAACGGTTTTCAGAAAGATGAACGAAGAATGCCCTCAGCATGAAAGACCTGCCAGTAAGAAAAGGGATGCCCTATCCCGCATGAAGAGCACAGAGTGTTTTATCACAAACGAGGCATGGGGCAGATAGTTGCCGGCGATGGGTCGATCTGACAGTCAGGGAGAAAAACTTGAACCACAAAGGACGAAGTATCACGAAGGACGTCTGTTGGGCGTTTATTCGGGTGGGGTGAACTTGATTTCGACCAGCTCGTGAGACTCGCGCGAAGCCGGTTCCCATTTCCAGGAGCGCACGGCATTGGTGGCGGCCTGAGCCAATACGGGGTGTCCGCCCTTGATGGCGACGGCTTTCACCCTGCCGTCAGGAGCGACCAAGGCGTCCACTTTGACCACTCCCTCGAGCGCCATGCCACGGGCCAGCGCGGGATAGGACGGCGTGGAGCGGTCGAGCAACTTGCGCTTGGCGGCATCCTGGGCATGACCGTGGGAAGGAAGCAGGGCGAAGATCGCCGCGAGAAGCAGCATTCCGAATCCGCTCTTCAGCGTTTTCATTTAAGCGCATTCTAAGTTTCGGCTGAGCTTGGCTGTAGGTCACAAAGGTAACTGCAGTGGGAGCAGCAAAATCGCATGGCCTAGTATTTTTTCGTTAGTACCTTGGGCAACTATTTGCCGTGCTCCTCCAGGAATTTCTCGACCTCAATGGCGGCCATGCAACCGGTGCCTGCGGCGGTGATGGCCTGGCGGTAACGGCGGTCCTGCACGTCGCCGCAGGCGAAAACACCGGGGACGCGGGTGAGAACGTAACCGTGGGTTTTGAGGTAGCCGTCGGCGTCGGTGTCGAGCTGGCCGGCGAACATCCTGGCGTTGGGCTCGTGGCCGATGCCGAGGAAGAGGGCGCTGGTGGGGAAGTCCCAGACTTTGCCGGTTTTCACGTCGCGGAGATTGAGGCCGGTGACCTCCTGCTTGCCGACGTCGTAGACGTCTTCGACGACGGTGTTGAGCAGGAAGTGAATTTTTTGGTGATGCTGGGCGCGGTCAAGCATGATTTTCGAGGCGCGGAACGCGTCGCGGCGGTGAATGACCGTGACTTTCGTGGCAAACCGGGTGAGGAAGAGAGCTTCTTCCATGGCGGAATCGCCGCCGCCGACGACAACGATTTCTTTTCCGGAGAAGAAGAAGCCGTCGCAGGTGGCGCAGGAAGAGACGCCGTGGCCGATGAGCTGCTGCTCGTGCGGCAGGCCGAGCCAGCGGGCCGATGCGCCGCTGGCGATGATCAGGGTGCGGGTGTGCACCTGCTGGTGGCCGAGATGCAGTAAAAATGGACGCTGGCTCAGGTCGGCGCTGGTTAGGTGCGCCATGCGGTATTCGGCGCCGAAACGCTCGGCCTGCTTGCGCATGTTTTCGACCAACTGCGGGCCGAGGATGCCTTCGGGAAATCCGGGGAAGTTTTCGACCAGCGTGGTTAGAGAAAGCTGTCCGCCGGGCTCGTGGCCCTCGATGACGAGTGGTTTCAGGTTGGCGCGCGCGGTGTAGAGTGCGGCGGTGTGGCCGGAGCAGCCGGAGCCGATGATGACGACGTTGCGGGTTTCGCTCATAAGAGAATTTGCAGTCTCAAATTAGATGGCTGAGTTCAGGTTTTGATGCACGAGGCAGCGCGGCCAAGAGAAGCCTACAGCTTGGTGCTTCTGCATGACAAAGGGCTCGCGGAAGGTCATCTCTGGTCCTTGAGAGGTTTTCTCATCTTGGACGCTGGTGCGGGCTTCGGGCGCGATTCTCCGGTGATCTTTGCCAGTTCCTCCGGGACGATGAGGCTGACGCCGAGCAGCCGGCGGTAGTTCGAGAGCATGTCGGAAGCCGATCTGAACAATGGTTCGTAGGCGCTCTGGTCGGGGGCGGGACCGCCTTCAGTGGCCGAGCAGCGGGCCAGGGCTACGGAAGATTTGCCGAAACGTTCCAGGCGAATGCGGCTGGCCGGAGTGTTGGTGGTGAGCATGGCGTCGGCGCTGGTTACGGCCGAAGCGCTGTCTTCGAGCGAAACCATGATCAGATCCTTTGGGTCGCGCACGTGCAGGACGAGGGTCTCGACCATGGTGTGTCCGTCATTGCTGAAGGAATACTGCACGCTGGAAAACAGGGCTTGCACGGAAAATTCGCGGCGGATGCGGACATAGCTGGCGACCGAGGGTTCGCCGGAAACGTGGGCGGTCTGTCCGGCGGGCATGAAGCTGGGAAGGTCAGTCAGGGTGGAGCGGCCGCGAGAGACTTCGAAGTCGGTGGCGAACAGGGGCTGCTTCGGGATGCGGGCCAGGGCGGAGGCGATTTCTTTCTGCTCGTCGGCGGAGGGCGTGCAGACGTTCAGAACGTTGACTTTGACCTTGGGCTCGGTAGCAGGCGCGGTGGGTTGCTGGGCGGCGGAAAATGACGGCAACAGCAAGGCCGGTAAAAGAAAAACAGGGATTCTGGGCACCGCGAGATTCTAAACGAGAAGAAGAGAAAAATCTTGGATTGCAGATGCTGGGTGCTGCAGATTGACTCTTCGCACCCTCTTGGAGGCGTCATCCCGATCCCGGCGCAGTTCAGCCGGGTGAGGGACCTCGCGTGGGACCTTAGCCGGACGAGCAGGGGTCTGCGCGCGAGATCCTTCCCTCCGCCTGAGAAACGGCTCCGGTCAGGATGACGTCCTAAGTAGAAGCAGAGACGTTGACCCTGGACAGACTTCGCCAAGGGCGCACCGAAAGACTTAGAATTCAGGTATGGCGAAGTTAACGTTGGTTTATGGTATGCGGCTGCTGCCGTCCGAGGATGTAGCCGAGGTCGGCGAGGCTCCGGTGAAGCTCACGAACGGCCGGGAAGCCCACGTGACGATGCACGTGCTCGAAGGCAGCAAAGAACAAATTGAGAAACAGTTGCAGACGAGCCTGGAGGCGTTTTTCGATCTCTATCCGGAAATTTAAAAGTGGTCTGGGATCCTGGGTTCGGGGCAGCATCGGGCTAGTCTCTGACCTCTAGCACCGGATCCCTGGATGCGATAATCCTAGTTCTCCGGGGAGCGACCAAGGAACAGCATGGAATGGTCCTATCCTGAACTGCGGCGGCGGTTGATCCAGGCCGAGTTGTGGCCGGAAGGCCGCATGGCTCGCCTGGCTTGTTATCTGGCGACGCTGGCGGCGGTTTTGTATGGGCTGCAGAAGCTGCTGGGACTGTTTGCCGCTTCCTGGGGCGATCACCTGGGCGGATGGGTCGGGTTCCTCGCCTTCCTGGCGGCAGTGCTGTTTTCTGTTCTGGCTTTCCGCTGGCTCAAGCGGAAGATTCTGTGGCGGGTGCGGAACCGGCTGATCGTGACGTACGTGTTCATCGGCGTGATTCCGGCGGTACTGCTGGTGGCGATGGCGCTGATTACGCTGTACGGCTTGGCCGGCCAGTTTGCCGTGTTTGTGGTGACGTCGGAAATTTCCTCGCAGCTGCGGAGCCTGGAAGCGTCCAATGCGGCAGTGAGCAACGAACTGGCGGCGCGGCTGGAGCGGGGAGAAAATCCGGCGGCCGAGTCGCTGGCCGGGCTAAGGAAACGCGATCCGGCGTGGAGCCGCCGGCAAGTTTGCGCGTGGTATGGCGAGAAGCCGTTGCCGCTGTGCAACGAGTACAAGGGCGCTTCGCTGACGCGCCCGGTTTTTCTTAAGGGCAAGTTCCGCGAACTGGTGCGCGAACGCGACGGTCTGCATCTGCGGGTGGCCTCATCGATCGCTCTGGAGAATTCGCGGCTGACGGTGGTTTCGAGCGAGCCGTTTGACAAGGAATTAGTGGGCAAGATCGCGGCCGATCTGGGCGAGATCACGCTCTATAGCTCTGGAATCACGATCGAAGACGCGCCATCGAAAGAGCCGCCGCGCCAAGCGGACGGCCAAACGAGGCAATCCGGCGCCCACACAGCGGAGCCGCAGTTCAGCAGCGGGGAAACCAAGAACAGCGGGGCCGTGATCCGTCAAAACCGGCAGGGCACCTCGGTCGAGGTGAACAATCAGGCGTTGCCGCCAACGTTCACCGTGGGTGCCGTGCCGGCAGCGTCCGGTGGCCTGGACCGCGAAATCTGGTTCGGCACGCCGCTGGTGGTTACGGATTGGAAGACGGGGGAAGCGGATCGGAATAGTGGGGCAGTCATGCGGGTCGGGACTCGTCCGTCGGTCCTCTATGGCCGCCTTTTCGCGGCGTTCGGGAATTTCATCGAGGGGGTGACGTACATTCTGGTGGGAGTGGCGGTTATTTTCGCGATCATCGAACTGATCGCGCTGATTATCGGCACGCGCATGACGCGAACGGTGACAGCTGCCGTGGCTCAACTTCACGATGCGACCATGCATGTGGACCGGGGCGATTTCGCCCACCGCATCCCGGTGAAATCCAGCGATCAGCTGGCGCACCTGGCGCTGTCGTTCAACTCGATGACGGCTTCGATCGAGAAGCTGATCCTGGAGCAGAAAGAAAAACAGCGGTTGGAAAACGAACTGGTGATCGCGCACGAAGTGCAGGCGCAGCTGTTCCCGCGGCAGGTGTCGGAACTGGAATCGCTTGAGGTGCATGGGTTCTGCCGTCCGGCGCGCACGGTGAGCGGCGACTACTACGATTTCGTCGCCGCCGGCCCGCACAAGCTGATCCTTGCGGTGGGCGACATCAGCGGCAAAGGCATTTCGGCAGCGCTGCTGATGGCGACGATCCACTCGGCGGTGCGGGCCTACAGCATGGAGGGCATGCCGCAATTGCGGGAACTGGTGGCTGTAGGCGCTGTGGGAGGACCCGGGCGCGTGATGGCAGGGTGGCCCGAGGGAGTGGAGGTTTCGCCGTCGGCGTTGCTGCGGCTGCTTAACCACCAGCTCTACGAGAGCACGCCCCCTGAGAAATACGCCACGCTGTTTCTGGGAATCTACGACGGCCGGACGCGGCGGCTGACGTACAGCAACGGCGGTCATCTGGCGCCGATTCTGGTCGGCGAAGACGGAGCGATCCGCCGGCTGGAAGATGGCGGGACGGTCGTGGGCTTGTTCGACAACATGAACTATGACGAAGGCGTGGTGGATATGCGTCCGGGAGAGATTTTTCTGGCTTATAGCGACGGGGTCACGGAGCCGGAAAATGACTTCGGAGAATTCGGCGAACAGCGGTTGGTTGACCTGGTGCGCGAGAATCGCCGGCTGCCGCTGGCCCAGATCAGCCAGATCGTCACTACCGCAGTGGACGACTGGATCGGCGATAAAGAGCAGCCCGATGATGTGACGCTGGTGCTGGCGCGGGCGAGATGAGCAACTTCGCGCCGGATTTCGGTGCGCCATTGCAGCAGGCTGCAAAAAAAGTCGGGCCTATACCTCGACGGCCAAAGCCGAGGTTGAATGTGCTCAGGCCCAATCGCAGCGCTTCCAGCGTGGCGCCACCCAAAGCCGAGTTTTTCAGCAAACTGTAAAGCCCGTCCTGCTCGTCCCGGATGACGCGGCCCTGAAAGGCCGCTCTTCCACAGCAGCGCGGTTTCGGCAGGTTGACAGGAGCCGGACCATGCTCTAACTTGGATCAGAAGTTTCAGTGGCAGTTTTTTTTGTGGCAGTCGAAGACGTGCGACGCGGGAGTAGCATAACTTCGGCAATGCGCCGGGGCTCCATCCCGGAGATGGCGGTTCGATACCGCTCCTCCCGCCCCATCCTTAAGTTCGACCACGTCCACTATTTTTTCGGCAGCAGCAGCACGCGTGCGGAGATCGCGGTGTTCTTCAGCATCCCTCCAAGAATGAGGGGCCCGATCGGGGAGTTGAGGATGGCGCCCGCATCGGTGCGGACGTCGAAGGTGTCTTCAGTGATGGTCTCCCAGCGATTTGCTTTCACGTCATAGTCGAAGGTCACCGGGGAAATCTCGATGGGCTTGCCTTCGTAGTCCACGCCTTTGAAGGTATGGGGCGTGGTGGTGCCGCCGGAGAAGAAGATTCTTCTGTCGCGCTCGCCGGCGACGATGCCGAAACGGCCGGGGCCAGGGTGCGCCGGCAGCTTGGTCCACTCGATCTTGTTGGGATCCTTGCGGTTAATCTTGCCGAGCCAGCATTCGTCGGAGGCGACGAAGGGAGGGCCGGCTGCCGTGTTTTTCTTCGCGCCGTCCACGAAGACGAGGGCATCGTCGGCAAGACCGCCGGCGTGGCCGAAGACCGGAGTGCCGGGGAACGGGGTGGCTTGGCTCCAGGTATTTTTTTCGGCGTCGTAGACCTGAACGCTGTTGACCGGGCCCTTCTTGGATCGTCCGCCGACCAGGTAGATGTAGCGGTTCTGATTGACGCCAATGATGGCGCTGTCCACGGGGACAGGAATGTCCTCGGCGCGATACCAGCGTTTCTCGTCGGGCAGGTAGGAGTTGACGTCGCCGACGGTGATTTCGGCGCCTTGTCCGTCAACGACGTAGCCGCCGAAGAGGAAAATCTGGCCGCGGGCGGCGATGGCGGAAGCGCCCAGACGGCCGGCCACGCCGGGCACCGGGCGGCCTTCGCTCCATTTCGCTCCGGCGAGGTGCAAGACGTACACCTTGTTGGTGATGTCGTCCCAGGTTTTCTTGGTGCCAATGCCCATGAAGGAGTAAAGCTCCAACCCGCCTTTCATGGAGGCGACGGCGTTGCTGGAGACGGCGGAGGGCATGGGAGGGATTTTGGGCTGATCCGCCGCCCACAGGAAAACCGCACAGATCACGGGGAGGAACAACACGGGGATTTTCTTCATTGAGGAGATATTACGGCCTCGGAGGGGCGGTGGGAAACCAGATTCTCGGAACAGGATTTTCAGAACGGAATTTTCAGAACCAGGTCTTGCGGCGGTATTCGCGGTAGGCGTCGCCGAAGGCGGCTTCTAGGACGCGGGCCTCGCGACGGGCACGGATGGTCTGTCCAATCAGAATGACCACCAAAAAGATCCACAGAGCGGGCTTCTGCAAGATCATCAGGACGCCGCCCTGCAGCAGCGTTCCGAATACGTAAATAGGATTGCGGATCTTCGAGTACAGACCCCCAGTCACGAGTTCGTGCGCCTCGGGATTGATGGAAAACGATTTGCCGAGCTGATAGCGGGCCACCACCACAAACGAGACGCCGATCACTACCAGGACGGTTCCGACATAGCGCTGCAGGTTCCACGGACTTGGCCACTTCACCAGGAGCCAGATTACGAAGCACAGAGCCAGAATTTGAAGTATTGTGAGCAGCAGAAATCTTGGACGTGCCATCCCGACATTCCTTCCCCGTTCCGTGGATCCAGCCTCACTTGCGCAGGTCCTGCTTGAGCAGGCCTTATTTCAGCAGACCCTGGCGCACGGCGTGAATGAAATCGGTGTAGGCGGGGGTGTGTCCGGTCTCCCGCATGTGGCTGGCAATCTGGCCGCGATGGTAGGCCGAGTGCATCAGGACATGAGTCAGTACATCGCCGAGCGTGCTGGCCCAAGGCTCGCCTTTGCTGTTTTTGTAAGAGATCGTCTCGGAGAGGTCGCCGGTGGTGATGGGCTCGAGATAATCGTGCCACTTGCGTGCGAGTTCGGATGCCTGGGCGTCACACAGTGGCAGGTCGGCGGTAGGCCAGACAGGAGAACTGGGCGGTTGCTGCTTCAGGCGCTCCAGCCAGAGTCTTTCCGCGGAAAAAATGTGAGTCATGAGCTGCAGCGAGCGTTCGTCGGCGGCGCCCTCAGCATGCAGGACGGAGAGCACTTCGCGGTTGGCCCAGCGGTTATAGATAAACTGGCGACGTAGATAGTCAGCGAGGTTCACGCAGATGACCTCAAAACGATGGGGGGCTACCAGATCAATCTAATCCGGATTCGTGCTGTGGGCAAACTTGTAACCGTCCTGTCACAATTCGGGGATACACTGATCGGTCCGATCATGCCGCGCCTGATCTCCAAACCGCGAAAGGGTGAAGTCGCGCCGGAGGAAAACGCTGACCGGCGTGCAGGAAGACGCCCGGCGGCGATTTCGTCTGAGAGAAACGCCGGGGCCGACGATTTGGGGAGCCTGGCGCTGAAAGCCTGCCTGATCGCGCGCGACGCGGCGTTCAACGTGCGCGACCTGCTGACCAGCAATTCCCGCATGGCGTTCCTGGCTATCAAGGACTGCGAAAAAGAGCTGGACCTGCTGGAGCGGCAGATTGACGAGCGATTGCCGGCGGCGATCACGCGGGTGAACGAGGGCCGAGCCCGGCAGTTGTTGTCGAGCTTGAAATCCACCACCGACCTGGAACGCATCGGGGACCTGGTGATGAGCGTGGCGCTGCGGGTGCAGGCGCGAAGCACGAAGGTGCCGGCCTCTGATGCGCGCCAGTTGGTGGAGATGTCCGCGATCCTGCGTGAAATGCTCGATTTGATCCACCAGGGTTTCTCGACGCTTGATCTGGAATGTGCGCGGAAAGTGCTGCAGATGGATAAAGATATTGACCGCATCTGCCATGCCATGTTTCAAAAGCATCTGACGGAGAGCGTGTCGCGAGGCGACCCTTCCGGTTTCGATGTGCTGCTCATGGCGCAGGCGCTGGAACGCGCCGGCGACCATACGACTAATCTAGCCGAAGATCTTTACAGCCTGATCGAGGGCCGCAGCCTGCGGCATGCGCCAAAGAAGAAAGCGGCGACGTAGCGGTTGTCGCTTCTGCCGCTCATTTCTGATAACGCTGCGAAGCCAACGCTCACGACTGATGACTTTCTAGTCACAAATTCATCGTTCGTTAACAATGGGGCAACATTCGCGCAACATTTGCTCAATAGAGTGAATGCAAGGTTTCGCTTGTCATCTTTGTCAGCGACCGGCGCGAGCCTACTGCCCATGCACCTGCCGGCTGAAACGTACGAAGACACACGGAACCCGGGCCACGACCGAGCGCTGCGCCCGGTCGTCTTCGTCGTCGAAGACGATGAGGACATCGCGCGACTCATTTCCCACAATCTGAAGGAAGCGGGCTTCGAGGTGCAGAGTTTCGTGAGCGGGAATTCCGTCCTCACCGAAGCGGCGCGGGAGTTGCCGGCGCTGTTCCTGCTGGACGTGATGCTGCCGGGCACGGACGGGTTCGAACTCTGCCGGCACATTCGGCAGACTCCAGCACTGGCTGCGACGCCCATCATTTTCCTGACGGCGAAAACGGCGGAGGCGGATCGCGTGAAAGGGCTGGAACTGGGCGGAGACGACTACATCACCAAGCCTTTCAGTCCACGGGAAATGGTGGCGCGGGTGCGTACGGTGCTGCGCGGGCTGGGCAAGCCTCCAGTGCCGGCTGAAGTGCTGCGCTTTGGCGAACTGGAAATTGACATCTCTTCGATGACGGTGAACGTGCAGGGCCGCAATGTGCTGACCACCGTCCGCGAGTTTCGGTTGCTCGAGTACCTGGCCAGACACCGCGGAAGAGTGCTGACCCGCGATCAACTTCTGGATGCGGTGTGGAAAGAAACCCCCTTCGTGACGCCGCGTTCGATTGACGTGTATGTCCGGCGACTGCGAGAAAAAATCGAGCCCGACCCGCAGCGTCCGCGATACCTGAAGACCCTGCGCGGGATTGGGTACCGGTTCGAATCGCCGCGATAGCGCTGTTTTTCTTCCGCACTCTCCGTTTGTCCCCCCGGTCATTTATCCTTTCCCCATCCCTCTGATGGCGGCCCATAAGACCAAGCCGTTGTGGAATGCCGACGACCAGGCTGCGCGCCTGGCGGAATTGACAGCGGAATCCGACGAGGCGGCGAAGGACCATCCTCTGCGCCGGGACGTGCGCTCGCTCGGGGCTATTCTCGGACAGGTGCTGACGGAGCAGGCTGGGCGGGAGGTGTTCGAGTCCGTCGAGGAATTGCGCCGCCTGCTGATCGAGCACCGCGAATCGCTGCGCCGCGAGGCGGTTCCTGTGCCGGCGGCGGCACTCATGCACAAGGCGCAGGAGACGATCGGGCGAATGGAGCTGGCGCGCGCCTATCAGGTGACCAAGGCCTTCGCGATCTATTTTGAGCTGACCAACCTGGCAGAGACCAATCATCGCAGGCGCCGGCGGCGAGCGGGAAGGTTGGGCCGGAAGCAAACGCCGCCGGCGGGATCGTTTCGCGGCACACTGCGGCGAATGAAAGAGGCCGGAATCAGCGCCGAGGATGCCGTGGCGGCGCTGGAGCAGATTGCGATCACGCCGGTGTTCACGGCCCATCCCACCGAAGTTGCGCGGCAGACGGTGCTGCTGAAGCGGAGCCGCATCGCGCAGCAACTGGAGCGGCTCGATCGCCTTCCGCTGACGGCGGAAGAAGCGGAAGATTGCGAGAACCACATTCGCGCGGAAGTCACGTCGCTCTGGCAGACGGATGAAGTCCGCCTGGCCAAGCCGACGGTGGACGATGAAATCCGCATGGGCCTGCGCTACTTCCGCTTTTCGCTGTTCGAGGCGATTCCGAAAATTTATGCCGAGGTGACGGATTCGCTGCGCGAAGTTTATGGACTCGATCTTGAGCCCGCCGCGCTGCCCAACTTCGTGCAGTTTGGTTCCTGGATCGGCGGAGACCGCGATGGCAATCCTCTGGTGAAACCGGATTGCATTGGCCAGGCGCTGGCAATGGCGCGCGGGCTGATTCTGAGCGAGTATCTCAACGGCGTGGAGATTCTTAGCGACTACTTGAGTTCGTCGCGGCGGCAAGCCGGCGTTTCTCCGGAATTGCTGGTGCGATTGGCCTACTACGAGCGCACGATCCCGGGAGTTCACCTGGCTTGGGGACCCCACAATACCTTGGAAAGTTACCGGCGGTTTCTCTCGTACATGTTTCACCGGTTGAAGGAGACCCGCGCAGCCGTGAACGCGTCGGCGGCTTACCGCGATGCGGCTGAGTTCGAAGCAGACCTGATGCTGGTCGGGAACAGTCTTCACTCGAATCGCGGCGAGCGGATGGCGGCTACCTGGCTCGAGTCCATGCTGCGCAAGGTGCGCACCTTCGGGTTTAATCTGCACACGCTGGACATCCGCCAGCATGCCCGCGTGCATGCCCAGGTCATTGAGGAGCTGGGGCCGGATCTCAAGTCAGGCGCCACGTCGGCGGAGGGCCGGGAACTGCTCGAGACTTTCCGCAGCATCGCGCAGGCCAAGCGCACGCATCCGGCGTGCTCGATTCGTCAGTACGTTATCAGCGGCGCGGAGACGGAGAACGATGTACTCGATGTGGTCCGGCTGGCGCAAGCCGGCGGTGTGCGAGTCGGCGGATCGGGCGATGATCCCGGCCTGATGCCGGTGCCGCTGTTTGAATCCATTGACTCTCTGCGCAACGCCGGGGCCGTTATGCGCCGCCTGTGGAGCAACCCCGAGTACAAGCCACTGCTCGATTCCTGGGGCCGCTGGCAGGAAGTCATGCTGGGTTACTCGGACTCGAACAAAGACGGCGGGATGCTGACCAGCACCTGGGAGCTCTACAAGGCGCATCGCGAACTGCATGGCGCGGCCGTGGAATTTGGCGTGAAACTGCGGCTGTTCCACGGGCGCGGCGGAACGGTGGGACGCGGCGGCGGGCCGACACATGCTGCCATTCTGGCGCAGCCTCCGGGCTGTTTCTCGGGGAGCATCCGCATCACCGAGCAGGGCGAAGTTCTTAACTGGAAGTATGCCGATCCGGTGCTGGCGGAATGGAACCTGGAGCTGATGATGGCGGCCAGCCTGGAAGCGCTCAGACGGCCCGGTAAAGAGAAGGCGGCGGATGCCCGCTGGGAAGGGGCGGTCGAGGAAATGTCGCAGGAGGCGTATCGCGTCTACCGCCGCGAGATCGCGGAGAATCCCGAAGTGCTCGAATATTTCGAGCAGGCGACGCCGGTCAACGAGCTGGATGCGGCGCGCATCGGCTCGCGACCTTCGCGCCGCACTCGCAGCCGCCGGCTGGAGGATCTGCGCGCCATCCCGTGGGTTTTCGGCTGGATGCAGAGCCGGCACGCGGTCCCGGCGTGGTTTGCTGTAGGCCACGCGCTCGAACAGTTTGCCAAGGGCGGGCCGGGGCACGAGCAGCTTCTGCGTCAGATCGCTCGCGGCTATCCTATGTTTGCCGATCTGATCCGGAATGTGGAACTGGGCATGGCCAAGGCTGATCTGGGCATTGCCCGGGTTTATTCGGGGCTGGTCAAAGATGCGGCGCTTCGAAAGCGCGTTTTCTCCATGTTCGAGGAGGAGTTCCTGCGTTCTCGGCGCATGATACTGCGGGTGACCGGACAGCGCGAGCTGCTGGCGCGAAATAAGGTGCTGGCCCGATCCATTCGTCTGCGCAATCCGTACGTGGACCCCATGAGCCTGATTCAGGTGGAGTTGCTGCGGCGCAAGCAGCAGGGCGAGCTGACTGCGGAACTGGAGTACCCGCTGGGGGCGACGATCAACGGGATCGCCGCGGGCCTGCACAATACGGGGTAGGCTCGCTCCCAGCCACCGCGGCTAACCTCGCGCCGTCCGGTGCGTCTGTAGTATGGTGTTGCTTCGGACGAGTGCGTCTCGGCTCACTAGGGCCTTGTTCGTCCGCTTATGAGTAGCCTTCACCGGCCAAGTCTGCCCAAATCATGCAATTTTCCCGAGAGGTGATATGAACATTTTCCGCTTCGTAACACTGTCTGTTTTGTGTTTGGCGCTGCCTGGAGCCACGTTCGCGCAGAGTGCGCCGGCGCATGTCCTGCCTGAACCTGCCGCGCTCTCCAACTCGTTGCCTGGCGGCGCGTCCGCCGAGCCGACGCAACAACCCCAACTGCAGCATTTCGATCCAAACCTGGTGGATAAGACCCTCGATCCCTGCAACGACTTCTACAAGTATTCGTGCAGCAAGTGGCTGACCGCCAACCCGATCCCCCCCGATCAGGTCTACTGGAGCACGGGCAGCGGCCTGCAGTTGTGGAATGAGAACGTGCTGCGCGAAACGCTGGAAGCCGCCAGCAATAACGATTCCAAGCGCGACGCGGTCCATCAGAAAATCGGCGATTACTGGGCGGCCTGCATGGACGAAAGCGGCATTGAAGCCGCCGGTCTGAAACCGATACAACCGGAACTCGATCGCATCGCTGCGCTCAAGTCCAAGACGGAGATTACGCTGGAGATCGCCCGCCTGCATCACCTGGTTCCCGGGGCGTGGGAGCAATCTGACAATCAAACCAATGCTCCCTTCTTTGGCTTCACTGGCCAGCAGGATCTCGACGATGCCTCCAGGGTGGTCGCATATCTCGATCAGGGCGGACTCAGCCTGCCCAATCGCGACTATTACTTGAAGACCGATGACAAATCGAAGGAGATCCTCGGGAAATACCGCGCCCACGTGCAGAAGATGTTCGTTCTGGCGGGCGAGCCAGAAGCGCAGGCCGCTGCCGATGCGGGCACAGTCATCGAACTGGAAACCGCGATGGCGCAGGCCCAGATGGACAACGTCAAGCGCCGCGATCCCAAGAATCTCAACAACAAGATGACGCTGGCCCAGGTTCGGGAACTGGCGCCTTCGATTGACTGGGAAGCGTATTTGAGGGCCGTGAAGGCTCCGGCCAGCGAGCACTATATCGTGACTTCACCCGACTTCTTCCGCGCTGAAGGGAAACTGATCAACGAGCATCCGCTCGATCACTGGCAGGCCTACATGCGCTGGCAGGTGATTCACCGGGGTGCGCCGTACTTGAACAAGGCCCTGGTGGATGAGAACTTCGATTTCTTCGCCCACGCCCTGGCCGGCGCCGAGCAGCAGCAACCGCGCTGGCGGCGTTGCGTCCGCGCCGCCGACCGCGACCTCGGAGAAGCGCTCGGCCAGGCTTACGTGGACCGCGCCTTTCCGCCCGAGAGTAAGGCCCGCACCATCCAGATGGTCCACGCGATCGAAGCCGCTCTGAATGCCGACATTCGGGGTCTGACCTGGATGTCCGCCGCGACCAAGGAGCAAGCCATCGTCAAGTTGAAAGGGATCGAGGATAAAATCGGCTATCCCTCACACTGGCGCGACTATTCCAGTGTCAAAATCACGCGCGACAGCTACCTCAACAACGTCGGGCAGGCCACATCGCAGGAATTCGAACGCTGGGCCGCCAAGATCGGCAAGCCGGTGGACCGGGCCGAGTGGGGCATGACTCCGCCCACCATCAATGCCTACTACGATCCTCAACTGAACACCATCAACTTCCCTGCCGGCATTCTGCAGCCGCCATTCTTTGACCCCACCAAGGACGATGCCGTGAACTATGGCGCCATCGGCATGGTCGTCGGACACGAGATCATTCACGGCTTCGACGATCAGGGCCGCAAATTCGACGCCCACGGCAACCTGCGCGACTGGTGGACCGCCGAAGACGGAAAGAAATACGACGAACGCGGCAAATGCATCTCCGACGAATACACCCAGGATGTGCCCGAAGCGGGTGAAGGCGTCAAGCAGAACGGACTGCTCACCCAGGGCGAAGATACGGCCGACAACGGAGGAATCCACTTGGCGCTGTATGCCCTCGAGGCCGCTCTCAAACAGCAGGGCAAATCGCTCGACGACAAGGGCCCCGACGGATGGACCTACCGCCAGCGCTTCTTCCTGGCGGACGCGTACTCGTGGTGCGCCAACGTCCGCCCGCAAATTGCGCGCCTCATGGTGACCACCAACCCCCACTCCCTGCCGGTTTTCCGCATTGACAACGTGCTGTCGAACATGGCGGAATTCCAGCAAGCCTTCGGCTGCAAAGCCGGACAACGCATGGTGAGGGCGAACGCCTGCCGCGTCTGGTAGACCAAGGACGCACAGACTGCAAAAGGGCCAGCTCAACGCTGGCCCTTCTTTTCCCCACTCACTTTTCGCAACCGAAAGTCGCCCAGCCTACCGGTTGATGTCTTCTTTGTTCTGCAGCCGTTTTACATAGTTCTCCAGATTGGCCTTGTTGTTGTCGGGCGCTCCTGCCAGGGAAAGCTTGACCTCTTTCACGGCGTTATCGAAGTCTCCCTGGGCGCTGTAGACGCGGGCCAAGCCCATGTGCGAAGTCCAGGAGTCGGGGAATTTCTTGGCCGTCGAACGGAAGATCGCCAGAGCCTCGTCCTGCTTTTTCTCCCCCTGCAGTTGGCGGGCATAGAAGTAGAGTTGCACCGGGCTGGCTAGGTCGAGCGCCTTGGCGCGCACGCCGTCAGCGTCCTGGTTGCGTCCCATGGCCGACAGGATCTTTGATTTGTTCATCAGATTGTCGTAGCGCTCTTCGGCCTCGATGGACTGGTTTTCGTATTTCAGAGCTTCGTCCAGATGGATCTTGTTGGCCAGGAGGTAGCCGGCCGCGTCGTCCCAGCCTTCCCAGTAATACTGGTTGAACCCGTGAATCTGGTTGCGGATGCTGGCGGTGACCAGTTCGTTCACGTTCACGGCGACTTTGAAGGGCACGGCAACTTTATCCCAGCGCATGGTGATCACGGCGGAGTCGGGCTTGACGTCATCGAAGTCGTAGGTCAGCGCGTCGCGGAGATCAGCCGCTTGCGGCTTGACGGTGACGCGCAGGGCGTCTTCGTCCTGCTTGTAAGCGAAGCTTCCCCACGAAGTCGAATTCTTCGAGAAGATCACCGTCCACTCGTTCTCACCCGGGATCATGTGCAGACCGTAGGAGCCCTGGTCGAGCTGGTGGCCTTCAATCGAGACCGGATCGGTGAAGGTGATCGTCGTGTTCTCGTTGGCGCCGGCGCGCCAGACTTGCCCGTAGGGCACGAGTTTGCCCCAGACCTGGCGTCCGTTGGCCAGCGGACGGTGATAGTTGATGGTGATGTCGGTGAGGCCGATGCGCTGCGTCACCAGCGCATGCTGGCTTTGCCGTGGCAGTTTGAGCATGAGAGTTTCGCCGGTGGCGGTCTGGGCTTCGCTGAAGCTGCTGATCAACAAAACACCGGCAAACAGGGCGAGCAGACGAACTTTTGGCATGGAAAGCTCCTTCTTGGCTGCGCGATCTTCTCGGAACTGGATGGGCAGCCGACTCCTCAGAACTTGGATTTCACAACCCCGATGGGAAGTCGCGAATTGAGCACACGAATATCGCGACGCTGGTGGGGTTAGACGGATGTGGGGAGGGGAGGTGAGCAAGGGGGAGAACAGGAAGTGTGGTGCGGGAGGATGCAGGGTTGATGAGCGCTAGGTTAACAACAGTCAAGCGCTGCCCTTCGAGCGCCTGTCGCCTCTTACGGCATGCGCTTGAGTTCGGGGTTCTGGCCGTTATCGAGGTGAAGGACAAGCACCTGCGCCGGGCCGGTTTCGGGCTTGAAACTGCACTCGTCGGTCGAGGTGGCGGAGTAGAAATCGTTCTGGCTTTCGGCGAAATACTCTTGCTTCTCCTCGTCGTTCTCGCGGACGAAGAGGCGGCCGCTCTCGACGGTGACGGTCAGAACGATGTCCGCGGTGAGAGCGTATTTGCCGGTGAGGCGGTTAAGCTGGTCGGCCGTCAGCGTGACGCGCTTGTGCTCTTTGAGTTTGGGCAGTGGAGGGAGCTTATCGTAGGGCGTGTAGCCGTCCCAGTCGAAGGGGAAGGCGGTCTGGCCCAACAGCGCCTCGACCAGTGGCTTGAAGATGCCCTCGCCGTTCGAGCTGTTGGTCATCACCAAGATACCATCGCCGTTCAACAAGCACAGCGCAAGGTTGCGCCAGCCCTCGTCGTGGCCCTCCTTAAAGAACGCCGGGCCGTAAGGCGACTTGTAGAGTCCCCAGCCGACACCGTAGCTGAGCTCGATGGGATCGTAGGCGGTTGTCGTGTCTGTGTTGAGAGAAGGAAATTGGTGCGCGGAGTGAATGCGGACTTGCGGGCTCAGCATCCTGCCGCGCGCGGCTGAGCTAAGCACCTCGCCGCGCAGCAGTGAGCTCAGAAATGTCGCGTAGTCGCGCGGAGTGGTTTGCATGGAACCGGCCGCGTTGGGGCTGGTTCGGCGCTCGGGGCCGAGCGATCGGCCGTACTCGTCGTAGCCGTTGGCGAAGTCAGATTCGAAGCGCGGCAGCCAGATCATGCTGGTGCGCGACATCTTGAGCGGGCCGTAGAGCTCTTCCTGCATCAATTGTGTCGCTGACATCCCGGTCACTTTTTCGACGACGAATTGCGCGAGGTTGATGCCTTCGCCGGAGTAGCCGTAATGTGTGCCGGGATCGTAATGGATGTGCAGCTTGTGATCGTCCTCGAGGCCGCGGAAGTTGGCGAAGCCGGTGGTGTGGTCGAGCAAGATCCGCAGCGTGAGCTTGGCCGTGCGCGGATCGCCCTTGAGATCGGCGTAAGGAGCGAAGTCGCCGAGGGGCTTGCCGAGGTATTGCTCGATCGGCTTGTCGAGATCGAACGCGCCACGCTGGACGAGGCGCATGACGGCTGTCGCGAAAGCGGACTTGGTGAGCGAGGCCGCGGTCATCACGGAGTCAGGCGTGAGCGGGAGATTCTTCTCGGCGTCGCGCAGGCCAAAGGCTTTGAGGTAGACGACCTTGCCGCGATGGAACAATGCGACACCAGCGCCGGTGACATGCGCGGCCTGGATGAGGCCGCTCACTGTCGAATCAATCTGCGCGGGCGTAAGGTTGCGACCCTCAGGGCGAGTGATTGCGGGTTCCTGCGCGGCCACCGAGGTTGCGAGCAACAGGAGAGAGAGAGCTGGGACGTACAAGGCTCGAGGCAAGTGGAGATCTCCTTGAATGCTGAAACGTTGAAACTGGGAAAAAGTTTCGCCTGCGCACAATGTTGTGGCGAGCGAAGGATGCTCAGATTCAATCCTAGCCTGATTTGAAACCGCCATCGTTGACTGCGGTCCTCCTGCTGGCCTCGCTCGGTTGTTGTCGGAACATCGCCATAGCACACATAACAGCACTAAGGCCGTTTTTCCCGGCCTCTTGACAATCGGCCCCCGATAAAGCAAAATCTCTTAAAGCGAATAAAAAGCGAAACTGACGATTCGCCTCCGCGGCTCCAGCCAAAAACTCCAGCCCGGCGCTCCCTGAAATCTTCCGAGGAATTTTATGTCTTCCGCAGTGGTTTCCACTTCGGCGGCCCTGGGCCGCCCTTTTGTTTTTGACCCCGACGCCGATCCTGAGGTGCGCCTTCAATCAACAATCAAAAATCAACAATCGAAAATTCCTCCCGCGAGCGTGACCCCTGCCTCGCGACTTGCGATTCGCCCGGCGCCGGAAATGGTTTCGAGCGGCATCGCCGCGATTGACGCGCTGGCCGGCGGCCTGCCTCGCGGGTGTGTGACTGAAATCTGCGGTCCTGCTTCTTCGGGACGCACCACGCTGCTGCTGGCCGCGCTGGCCGCCGCCACCCGCCGCGGAGAATTCTGCGTTTTAGTGGATGCCAGTGACGCGCTCGATCCGCAATCGGCCGCCGCTGCCGGCGTGCAGCTCGAGCGCCTGCTGTGGGTGCGTTGCGGGGAAAGCTCATCGCAGAAAAAATCCCCGCTTCTCGCGCAAAGAACGCGCGAGAAATGGGGCACCCGTACGGAAGGTTCAATTCAATCACGCAGGGCAAATCAATCGGAGCACCGGCTCGAGCAAGTGCTGCGCGCTACCGATTTGCTGCTTGAAAGCGGGGGCTTCGGCTTGATTGTTCTTGATCTGGGCGATCTGCCGCCGCAGGCGGCGCGCCGCATCCCGCTGACCACATGGTTCCGCTTCCGCCGCGCGATCGAACACACGCCCACGGTTCTGCTGGCGATTGAACAACAGCCCATCGCCGGGAGCTGCTCGTCGCTGCTGCTGCGGTTGGGCTCGGCAGAACTGGGTTCGGCAGAACAAGGACTTAAAGGGGTCGAACCTGCGCATGCGCATTTGCTGACCGGACTCGATATCACGGCGGAACTTATTTGTTCGCGCCTGGAACGTAAACCCGCGCGCCCGGTGAGGTTCGAATCCAAGACCGCGTGGGCCGGATGAAAAGAGATGGAACAAATTCGAGCGTATTTCATAAAGGCTTTTCAGCGCGGAAGGCATGTCCCTCAGCGGCTAAAGCCGTGGGCAATATGGCGTGCAAGGCGGCACGGCTGAAGCCGTGCCCTACCCAAAATCAATGAATCAATGTCGTCATGCCTTTCGCCTGCATCTACGTGCCGAATTTTCCCGTGGCCGCCGCTCTGCGCGCCGAGCCGGAGTTGCAGGGGTGTGCGGTTGGGATTCTCGAAGGCAGGCCGCCTTTGGAAAAAATCATCGCGGTCAATCCACCGGCCGGGCGCATGGGCATTGCGCCGGGCATGACGAAAGCGCAGGCCGAACTGTGCGCGGGACTGGCCTTGCGCCTGCGCTCGGTGTTGCAGGAATCGGCGGCGCACGCTGCCTTGCTGGACTGTGCTCAATCGTTTTCGCCCTGCGTGGAGGATGCGGCCTGCGACACGGCGCTGGTTGATCTCGCCGGCATGCATTCGCTGCTTGGACCGCTGCCGGAAATTGCCCGCGCCATGTCGGATCGCGCCGCCGCGCTCGGCCTCGCGGCGAATGTGGCCGCGGCGTCCAATCCGGATGCGGCCCTGCTCGCGGCGCGCGGCTTTCCCAGCGTCACCGTGATTTCCACGGGCCAGGAGGCGGAACGGCTCGGAACTTTGCCGGTGGAAGTCTTATTTGCTGACCGGCGGGAAGGTGAAGAGAAAAAATCCGCCGACTGTCTGCTCGAAACTTTGGGCCGCTGGGGCGTGCGCAACCTGCGCACGCTGGCGGCGCTGCCGGAAGTGGCGTTGAGCGAGCGTCTCGGGCAAGAAGGCCTGCGGCTGCAGCGGCTGGCGCGCGGGGCGGAGGAGCGAACGCTAGTTCCGGTGGAGGAGCCGATGGTGTTTGAAGAAGCGATTGAGTTGGAGCACCCGATCACGCTGCTCGAGCCGCTGGCTTTTTTGCTGAATCGCCTGCTCGATCAACTCTGCACGCGCCTGGCAGCGCGTGCCCTGGCCACACAGGAACTGCGGCTCGCGCTCGAACTCGAAAATTATTCGCCGTTCCCTCAGCCATCAAAAAACGACAATCACCAATTTCTTCGCGCCCTGCACCTGCCTCTTCCCATGCTCGACGCCAGGACGTTTCTCAAGCTGCTGCAACTGGATTTAAGCGCGCATCCGCCGGGCGCGCCCATCGTGAAGATTCATCTGGTGGCCGAAGCGGCGCGAATGCGTTCGACGCAGGGCGGGCTGTTTCTGCCTCCGTCGCCGGAGCCGGAAAAACTGGAACTCACCCTGGCGCGCATTGCCGGCATGGTCGGCGAGAACAAAGTCGGAGCGCTGGAACTGCTCGACACGCATCATCCCGAGGGATTTCGCATGCAGCGCTTCGTGCCGGGAGTTTCGCGCAAGCGCGAGAATGATTCGGCTTCGTCAGCTTCCGGCCAGGCAGAAGAAAAATCCGCGGTCACGGCACTGCGCCGGTTCCGTCCGCCGCTGCGCGCCAACGTAAAACTGGAAAACGGCCAGCCTGCGTCTTTGGTGTGTCAGAAGAAAGGCGTGCAGGGCAGCGTGCTCTGGAAGGCCGGTCCCTGGCGGTATTCCGGCGACTGGTGGGAACGCGAAGCCTGGTCGCGCGACGAGTGGGATGTGGCTTTGCAGTCAGGAGAGAGTCTCGCGCTCTATCGCCTGGTGCACGATCTGCTCGGCGGCGGATGGTTTGTGGAAGGAACGTATGACTGAAAAGCAGTTCTCAGTTGTCAGTACTCAGTACTCAATTAAAACCTTCCCGCCTTTTACTGAGTACTGAGTACTGGCTACTGAGAACTTGTACGTTGAGCTTCACGCCCGTTCTGCGTTCAGCTTTCTCGAAGGCGCGTCGCTGCCCGAGGAATTGGCCTCGACGTGTGCCCAGTTCGGCATGCCCGCTATGGCGCTCCTCGATGCCGACGGCGTTTACGGCGCGCCGCGCTTTCATCTGGCGGCGAAGAAAATCGGGATCAAGGCGCATATAGGGGCGGAGGTTACGTGCCGCCAAGGGGATACTTACACCCGATGCTATGCGGCGGCAGAGATTCCTCGCTTCGCTCGGAATGACAAGACTATGGAGGAACCTGCGTTTCGTCTCCCTCTGCTGGCCTCTACCCGCACCGGCTACCAAAACCTCTGCCGCCTGATTACGAAGATGAAGTTGCGGGCCAAGAAAGGGGAAGGCGCGGTCACACTGCGAGAACTCGAAGAACACGCCCAGGGCCTGATCTGCCTGACTGGCGGCGCGGAAGGTCCGTTAGCAGCTGCCCTACAGCGAGGCGGCCCCGACGAAGCTCGGCGGCACATCGAGCAACTCATCGGCATCTTTGGTCACGGTAATGTCTACGTCGAACTGCAGCGCCATTTCCAGCGCGAAGAAGAGTCGCGCAATCGCGCCGCCATTGACATTGCCCGCTCACTGAATCTTCCACTGCTTGCGACCAACGGAGTCAATTACGCCACTGCCAAGGCTCGCGAACTGTGCGATGCCTTTACGGCGATCCGCCATCACCGTACCCTCGCTACCGCCGGACGCCTGCTCGCCCGCAATTCCGAGCGCTTCCTGAAATCTCCGCAGGAAATGCAGCAACTGTTTGCCGACCTGCCTGAGGCGGTCGCCAACACGCTGGAACTTTCCTCGCGCCTGGAATTCACGCTCAACGATCTCGGCTACGAATTTCCGCGCTATCCCGTGCCGGAAGGCGAGACCATGAATTTGTTTCTGCGTGAGCGCGCCTGGGAAGGATTCCACCAGCGCTATGGCCGGAAGCCGCCGGACCTGCAGGCTCGCGCCCGGCTGCAGATCGAAAAAGAATTAAAGCTCATCGAGAAACTCAAGCTCGCCGGATATTTCCTCATCGTCTGGGACCTGATTCGCTTCTGCCGCGAGCAAAGCATTCTGGTGCAGGGACGCGGCTCCGCGGCCAACAGCGCCGTCTGCTATTCGCTGGGCATCACGGCGGTGGATGCGGTCAGCATGGAGTTGCTTTTCGAGCGTTTTCTTTCCGAAGAACGCGGCGAATGGCCTGACATTGACCTCGACCTGCCTAGCGGCGACGAGCGCGAAAAAGTCATTCAGTATCTCTACAAAAAATACGGCGAGCGCGGCGCCGCCATGACCGCCAACGTCATCACCTATCGCAACCGTATGGCGGCCCGCGAAATGGGCAAAGCGCTGGGATTCGATCCGGAGACGCTCAACAAGATTGCCGCCGCGGTCGCCACTTGGGAATTTCGTGACGAAAGCGACGCGCTCGACCGCCGCTTCCGTGATGCCGGGCTTGACCTCAATCATCCTCGGCTGCGCAAATATTACGAACTCTGCCTCGCCGTGCAGGACATGCCGCG
The DNA here is from genome assembly GCA_037442635.1 of Terriglobales bacterium. GTDB lineage: Bacteria > Acidobacteriota > Terriglobia > Terriglobales > Acidobacteriaceae > Sulfotelmatobacter. Next base: position 126,683 of record JBBIPV010000010.1, read on the forward strand.
CCATCTGGGCCAGCATTCCGGAGGCATGGTCATCTGCCAGGGGCAACTCGATTCGGTCGTACCGCTCGAACCTGCCTCCATGCCCGGCCGCGTCGTCGTGCAATGGGACAAAGAAGATTGCGCCGACATGGGCATCATCAAAGTGGATCTGCTCGGCCTCGGCATGATGGCCGTGCTCAAAGATTCGATCGAACTCATTCGCGAGCACTACCACGAAGAAATAGACCTGGCGCATCTTCCACAGGACGATTCGCAGGTGTATTCCACTTTGCAGCAGGCCGACACCATCGGAATGTTTCAGGTGGAGAGCCGGGCGCAGATGTCGTGCCTGCCGCGGCTGCGCCCGCTGCGCTTTTACGACATCGTGGTGCAGGTCGCGATCATTCGTCCGGGGCCGATTGTCGGGCAGATGGTGAATCCGTTTTTGCAGCGCCGCCAGGGGAAAGAAGAAGTGACCTATGCGCATCCGTCGCTCGAACCGGTGCTGAAGCGCACGCTCGGCGTGCCGTTGTTTCAGGAACAACTGCTGCGCATCGCCATGATCGCCGCCAACTTCACCGGCGGCGAAGCCGAAGAACTGCGCCGCGCCATGGGCTTCAAGCGTTCGCAGGCACGCATGAAGGAAATCGAAGCCAAACTGCGGGCCGGCATGACGCAGAATAAAATTCCGCCGAAGGCGCAGGAAGAGATTATTCTTTCCATCACGTCGTTCGCGCTCTACGGATTTCCCGAGTCGCACGCCGCCAGCTTTGCGCTGATTGCCTATGCCAGCGCCTTTCTGAAATGTCACTACCTGGCCGCGTTTACCGCGGCGTTGCTCAACAATCAGCCGATGGGATTTTATTCACCCGCGACCATCGTCAAAGACGCGCAGCGCCATGGATTGAAGCTGCTTCCGGTGGATGTGACGCGGTCGGAGTGGAAGTGCACGCTGGAACCGGTCGTCGGTCGTCAGTCGTTGGTCGTTAGCCAGACAAATCTAGTTAGCGACATCGAAAGGGAAGCCAACGACCAACGACTAACGACTAGCGACCGAAGGAATGTCGCTCTCCGCATGGGATTGCGCTATGTGCGCGGGCTGCGGGAAGAGGCCGGCCAGGCGCTGGTCAGCGAACGCATGCGCGCGCCCTTCGCTTCCATTCACGATCTCACGCGACGCCTCCCCGGACTGCGCAAGGACGAACTCACCACATTAGGGGAGATTGGAGCATTGAACTCCATTGGATTGCAGATTTCAAAACTCGATCAATCTGAAATCTGCAATCTCAAATCTAAAATCTCGCTCCATCGCCGCGACGCGCTCTGGCAGGTAGAACGCGCCGTACGCGCTTCCGGGCCGCTGCTTGAACAGCAGGCTGAGCCTGACTCTCCTTCGCCGCTTCAGCCCATGAATCACGAAGAGCGCCTGGTCGCCGACTTCCACGGTACCGGATTGACGGTCGGCCCGCATCCCATGGCTTACCGCCGCGCCTGGCTCAATGCCATGGGCATTCGCCGCGCCAGCGAACTGCGCGACCTGCCCAGCGGCAAGCGGCTGCGCATCGGAGGCTGCGTCATCACCCGCCAGCGTCCGGGAACTGCGAAGGGTTTTGTGTTTATCAGTCTGGAAGACGAAACCGGCGTGGCCAATGCCATCATCCGGCCGGACCTGTTTCATCAGAACCGGCTGCTGCTGGCCAGCGAAAGATTTCTGGCGATTGAAGGCGTTCTGCAGAATCAGGACAACGTCATCTCGGTCAGAGCGGAACGCGTGCTGCCGCTGTTTGTCACGAAGGCCGAAACTGTGTCACACGACTTTCACTAACAGTGGTCAGTGGCCAGGGATCAGTCAAATCTACTGGCCACTAGTCGCTGGCCACTGCCGTCACTTGCCCACGTAGCTGACCCTCCAGATCGAATTCGAGCCGTCGTCGCTGACCAGCAGCGATCCATCGGGTGCGACTGCGATTCCTACGGGCCGTCCCCAGACGTGGCCGTCGGGCAGCACGAAGCCAGTCAGGAAATCCTGATATTCGCCGGTGGCGTGGCCGGTCCCGTGCAGCGGCACGCGGATTACTTCATAGCCTGCGCGCACGGACCGATTCCATGACCCGTGCTCGGACGCGAAAATATCCCCACGATATTCAGCTGGAAATTTGTCGGCCTGGTAGAACGTCAGCTCCAGCGAAGCGTTATGCGGCTGCAGCAGCACATCGGGAACGATCACCTTGTCCTTCAGTTCCGGATGCTTGCCTTTGTGCCGCGGGTCCTGATGTGCCCCGATGTACCACCACGGCCAGCCGTAGAAACCGTTTTCCTGCACGTGCGTGATGTAGTCGGGTACCAGATTGTCACCCAGGGCGTCGCGCTCGTTCACCGAGCACCATAATTCGCCGGTCCTTGGATTCACGGCAATTCCGCCTCCGGGATTGCGGATGCCCCAGGCATACACACGCAGCTCGCAGTTCGCCGGGTCGCAGAACAGAATATCGGCGCGGTTTTTCTCTTCCGGGTGAGTATCGAGATCATCTACGTTCGACGCGGAGCCCACTGCCACGAACATCCGCTTGCCGTCCGGCGAAAACTCAATCGGCCGGGTATCGTGCCCTCCGCCCGGCAGATCCGCAATGTGTTGCGGCGGTCCAGCCGCTTTCAGATCGCCGTTGTGATACGGGAAGCGGATCACCTCGTTGGCATTTCCGATGTAAACCCACTGCGGATCCGGCCCGGGCGGATAAAAGGCGATTCCATAAGGCCGCTTCAGGCTGTCGGCGAAAACCTGCGTCTGCTCCGGCTTTCCCTCCGCCGTCATGCCCCGGAAGACCACGATGCGTCCCGCATGCATCTCGGCGAGGAAAATGTCGCCATTGGGCGCGGTGCGGAGCAGTCGCGGATTCTCCAGCCCAGACGCATACAGTTCCACCTTGAAACCTGCGGGCGCCACCGGCCACGCGTTCTCCGGACGCGCCACCAGTTCGGCGCCGTTTCCGGCCGATTCGGTAGCGAAGGGCTCAGGCAGATCCGCAACCGTGATCTTGCGCGTCGTGCCTGGCGATTCGTAGCGGAAGTCGGTGAAGGGCGCGTGAGGAGGCGGATCCTTCAACGGTGACGCCATCGCCGCCGCCGGAGCCGAACTGGCTGCCGGCGCTGCCTTGCCCGCGACCAGCGACTCCACGTAGGTCACGATCTGCCAGCGTTTCTGCTCGGGCAAGAACGCCCAGGACGGCATGCCGTTATCCGCGCTGCCCTTGGTAATGAACCAGAACACTTCGCCGGCAGGCACTCCGTTCAGCTTGCCGTCCACCAGAGAAGGGACGTTCCCAGTGCCCTTGCCGGTCTTTCCATGGCAGGCGAGACAGTTGCGGGCGTAGAGCGTCTTGCCCGCGTCCACGGCAGCTTGCTGGCCCTCCAGCGGATTCTTCGTGGCTTTGGCCGAGTCCGGCGCGTCATGAAAGCGCTTATCCACGGCGTGCAGGGCGGGAAGTGTAAGGAGACCGACAATGACCATGCCAACCACTTTGTTGATGCCAGGGTGCATAGGAACCCTCGGTGTTTGATTTCTTCTTAGAATAAACGTTGGGGCAAAAGGATGCGAAAGGGGATGGCCCACAGGCAATTTGCGACCTTCTAGGGCATGAAGAATTCATCAAGCAGTTCAGGGAGCAGCAGGCCGGCCGGTCCCAAATGGCAGTCCGTGAAAGACGACGCGTTGGCCGGTTCTTCCGGCCCCACGTAAATCGTCCTTGCCCGGCTGCCAACCTGAGCCACGAAACTGGCGGCGGGTTCGACCACGCCGGAAGTTCCAACGGCCATAAAGACGGAGCACTGGCCGAGGGCGCGGAAAATGCGGTCCAGAGCGAACGGCACTTCGCCAAACCAGCAGATGTGGGGGCGAATCCGTCCGCCGCATTCACAATGCGGGATCCCGGCGGGCACTTCGTAAAGGCGCGTGTCGTCGAAGGGCGAGCGGCGGCAGGCATCGCAGCGGCTCTTGAAGAGCTCTCCATGCATGTGGACAACGTTTCTTGAGCCAGCCTGTTCGTGAAGGTGGTCTACGTTTTGGGTGCAGAGAAAGAACCGCTCCCCGAGGGCAGCTTCCAACTTTGCGATGGCGAGGTGCGCCGGATTCGGTTTGGCGGCCGCCGCCACACGCCGCCGCATGGAGTAGAAGTCCCAGACCAGACGCGGATCGCGCCGCCAGGCTTCCGGCGAGGCCACGTCCTCGATCCGGTGGTTTCGCCAGAGACCGCCCACGCCCCGGAAGGTAGGGATCCCGCTCTCCGCGCTCACACCAGCCCCGGTGAGAATGAAGACGCGATCGGTGGCGGAAAGGTTCAACTGGCAGGAAGGTTGGTAGCGCTACCGGGAATCGAACCCGGGTTTGAAGATTGAGAATCTTCCGTCCTAACCCCTAGACGATAGCGCCCCGGAACGTAAAAACAAAGTATAACAAACCGCTCGTCCTTCTCTAAGAGCGGGACGCATGGTTTTGGCGTGGTGCAGTTTCGAGTAGCGCTGCTGTGGCATGCCCTTCGACTTCGCTCAAGGCAGGTTCTGAGGGCATGCGCCGATACGAATCCCTGAAATTTTCACCACCACACATTGCTAAAAGCAACTTCTCGGGTTGACCGGACAAACAAGACGTCTGCCGGTTGTCATAGGCTTGGCCGGGGGCAGGCCGAATCCTTCCCGTTCTGAAATTTCTTTTGGACGTATCACCTTTATCAATGCAACTTGTTCTCCCTTCCACAGGCCTCAAGGTCTTATAGTGGAAACAGTCCCGTGACTCAAAGGCCAATGCCTGCATGTCGGGAACAGCGCTTATGTCACTCATGGATGAGGAGTCCAATCTTTTTTCAAGCTAGGAGCATGTAAGGAGTACCTTTCTATGGCTAGAACCAAAGCACCCAGGAAAAGCGTTGAGGTAAGCGAAGCATTCACCAAAGCCCAGCCCGTCTCTGCCGGAAACGGCGAGGCCGCGGCGCCAACTATGGAAGCGCAGACGAAGACCGTCAGAACGAACGGATCCACAAAGAAGACAGGAACCGAACGTCGCGCCTATGCGGTTCCGAACAATGTGGACGACGAAATCCGCCAACTGGCCTATTTGCTATCGGAGCGGCGCGGCTTCGAACCGGGCCACGAAACCGAAGACTGGCTGAACGCCGAGCACGAAATCAGGCAACGGTACCACCAGCACAACGCCTAGGAGCCCTGGGGCGCAAACGTCTGGCGGCCGAGCCCCGGCCGCCGCTTCGCGCTCCCAGAGTACGCCCCACAGACCTGCATTTAGGCTGCGTGTCGCCAGAGTCGTCGTCCTCAAGCCCTGGCGCCCGCTGCCATTCCATGTCCGGTCGCCGATGTCCCTCCGGCACCATCCCAGGGCCGGATCGCGGTTGCTTGCGCCTCGTGTTTCTGGAAGAATGATTTGGGGTTCCCTTTTTCATGGCGACAATCGGCATTTGTGCGCTGTACTTCGCCTTGGCGTTGAGCGCCTATTCGTTCGTTTTTGGGCTGCTCGGTCTGATTTACCCGGACGAAGGTTCGCAGCGCCTGGGTGAGACGGCGCGCCGGGCCGGCGTGGTGGCCTTCGGAGCCGTGCTGCTGGCTTCGATCGCGCTCGTGGTCGCCGCCTTCCGCAACGATTTTTCGATCGCCTACATTTTCCAGCACAGCAACCGTGACCTGCCGGCGCACTACAAGTTCGCGGTCCTGTGGTCCGGCCAGGAGGGATCGCTGGTTTTCTGGGCATTGCTGCTGAGCGGCTACGGCTTCGTCTTGCGCCTGCGTTATAAGACCGACCCACGCCTGTTCGCCTATGCTTCGGTCATCCTGGCGGCGGTGCAAGTCTTCTTCTTCGCGCTAGTGTGCTTCGCGGCGAACCCGTTCGGCCTGATCGAAGGTCCGGTCCGTCCGGACGGACGCGGCCTCAATCCGCTGCTGCAGTATCCCGAGATGGTGATCCATCCGCCCATGCTGTATCTCGGATATGTCGGATTCACCATCCCCTTCGCCTTCGCGCTGGGCGCGTTGATTATGAAATATCCGGGCGAGAAATGGATCCGGATCACACGCCGCTGGACCATGGTGACCTGGGGATTCCTGACCTGCGGCATCTTCCTCGGCTCGCATTGGGCCTATTCCGTGCTCGGCTGGGGCGGCTACTGGGGATGGGATCCAGTGGAAAACGCCTCTCTGATGCCCTGGCTCGCCGGCACCGCCTTCCTGCACTCGGTCATGATGCAGGAGAAGCGCGGCATGCTGAAGGTCTGGAACATGTGGCTGGTCTTCGCCACGTTCTGGCTGGCGATTCTCGGGACGTTCCTCACCCGCAGCGGCATGATCAGTTCCGTCCATGCCTTTGCGCAGTCTTCCATTGGAAGCTGGTTTGCGTTCTTGCTCGCCATCAGTTTTGCGGTGTTCGTTTTCTACTTTGTGAAGAACAGGAACAGCCTGCGCAGCGAACACAAACTCGAGTCGCTGGTGTCTCGTGAGTCCAGCTTCCTGTTTAACAACCTGCTGTTCGTGCTGCTTTGCCTCGATGTGCTGTGGGGAACGTGGTTCCCGAAGATTTCCGAGCTGGTGCAGGGTAATAAAGTCACGGTGGGAGGGCCTTTCTACAATCGCGTGGCGATCCCGGTGGCATTGATGCTGATGCTGCTGACCGCGCTCGGGCCGCTCTTGGCCTGGCGCAAGACTTCGTTCGAGAGCCTGAAGCGCAATTTCAAGTGGCCGGCCCTCGGCGCGCTGGTCATCGCCGCCTTCGTCATGTTCACGCCGGCAAGCTGGGGCTCGATCTTCGGCTTGAAGCCGTGGAAAGAGATCGGGAATTTCTACGCGCTGATGAGCGTGTTCCTGTCGGCGCTGGTCACCTTTACCGTGGCGAGCGAGTTTTACCGCGGCGGCCGAGTCATCTCCGAGAAGAGCGGACAGGGAATGTTCGCCTCGATGGTGCAGCTCACCCACCGCAACACCCGCCGGTATGGCGGATACATTGTCCACTTCGGCGTCGCGCTGGTCATAATCGGATTCTCCGGTTCGGCTCTGAATCAGGAAAAAGAAGCGACCATGGACAACGGCGACAAGATGACCATCGGCAACTACGAGTTGGTCTGCCGCTCCTTTACCCAGGACGACAACCCGAACCAGGCCAGCGAATGGGCGCTGCTCGACGTTTATCAGAATGGGCGACAGATCGACACCATGACCCCGGTCCGCCTGTTTTACAAGGCCAGCCAGCAGGCTTCGACCAAGCCCGACATCCGCTCCACCTTTAAAGAAGACTTGTATCTCGTCTACGAAGGCCAGGACGACGCGGGCCGACCGGTGATCAAAGCGCATCTGAATCCTCTGGTGATCTGGATCTGGATTGGCGCCTGGGTGATGGTCGGCGGCACGGGGCTGGGATTGGTGGAAAGCGCTCCGGCACCCGTGACGGTGCGCGCCCGGAAGATGATAGGGGCCTCAGCGCCCGTGGCCACCGGAGATTAGGTGGAAGAGCGGCCCTTTAGGGCCGCGTAAGTCGTCAAGAGTCGAGATGGGCTTTAGCCCCGGTGGGCGCAGTCCGGCTCCTTTGACGCCGGCACGAATGGGAAGGGCACGAGTTTACTCGTGCCGCAGGTATTGGCGAATAAGAACCGGCTTTAGCCGCTGAGGGACGAAAATTGGTGCAATCGAACACGCGCATGACGACCAGGCCAAAAGCCGCGCTCCGCCGCATCCTCCAGGGCGTCCTGCTCGGTGGCGCCGTCACGGCGCTTCTCGGCGCCGGCGATCCCGGCTCGCGCTTCACCCAGATCGGCCATCAACTGATGTGTATCTGCGGCTGCAATCAGATTCTGCTGGAGTGCAACCACGTCGGGTGCCCTTCTTCCGACGGCATGCGCAACGAATTGATGGCGGCGGTTGAACGCGGTGACAGCGACAGCCTGGTGCAGCAGGCCTTCGTCCAGAAATACGGCCCGACCGTGCTGGCTGCGCCCACCACCACCGGCTTCGATCGCACGGCTTGGATCGCCCCCGGAGTTGCCTTGTTTGTTGGCTTCGGCATTGTCGTGCTGGTGGTGCGTTCCTGGAAGAATCGTCCCGCACCCGCGATCGCCGATGGCTTGAGTCCGGTGCGCGGCGCCGAACTTGAAAAATTCCGTGAGCAGGCAGGCGAGGAGACCGACTTATGACCGCGGACACAATAGCCCAACTGGCCTGCATCCTCCTCGTCACCGTCGGGGGGCTCTTCTACATTTTCTATTTGCCCGGAGAACTGTATCTGGGACCTGAGAAGACGCGCGCCTCTTATTTGCGCGAGCGCAAGGACGCAGTCTACGAAAACCTGCGCGATCTGAACTTCGAATACCGGGCCGGGAAGCTGCCCGACGCTGACTACCAGTCGCTGAAATCTTCTCTGCAGGACGAAGCGGCCACGCTGCTGGCCGAAATCGCCCGTCTGGAAGCGAAAGCACCGGCAGCAAAAGCGCGGCAATGAAAGGAACTCAAATTTTGAAAAGCCCTGTCATCCTGAGCGGAGTGAGAAGTGCGCGAAGCGCAGTTCTCATGGAGTCGAAGGACCTTGTGTCTGCTTGCACCTTCCACCGGCCCCGCAAGCCGTTCGCTGCACTAGCTGTGCTGTTGCTTCTCGCCTCTTTCGCCTCCGCCCAGACGCTCACCGGCACGGTCAAGAACTCCACTACCGGCAAGCCCTCAGCGGGCGACGAAGTGGTCCTGCTCAGCCTCGGGCAGGGCATGGAAGAAGCCGGCCGCACCAAGACCGACGCCAAGGGCAATTTTTCCATCAAGCTCGACAGCGCCCAGTCTCCGCATCTGGTGCGCGCTATTCATGAGGGCGTCACCTATCACCGCATGGCGCCTCCGGGAACCACTTCGGTCGAAGTCGAAGTCTACGACGTGCGCAAGAAAGTCGAAGGACTCGAAGTGGTGGCCGACATCATGCGGGTGCAGGCCGAGCAGGGACAGCTGGAAGTGATCCGTGCTTTTGCCGTTGAGAACAAGTCCAAGCCACCGCGCACCCAGATGAACGAGCGCAATCTTGAGTTCTACGTTCCAGAAGGCGCGCACATCGTGGACGGCCAGGCCATGACCGCCAACGGCAACCCGGTGAACTCCGCCCCCGTTCCCGTGGACGACAAAAAGACTCGTTACGCATTTCTGTTTCCGCTGCGTCCCGGCACCACGCAGTTCCAGGTTCGCTATCAGGTTCCCTATACGGGCACCGCCAATATTGATCCGAAGAGTGTTTACCCGCTGCAGCATTTCGTGGCCATTGTCCCGAAGGGAATGGAATTTTCCGCCGGTGCCGGCACGAATTTCCAGTCCATGAACGACCCACAGCAGCCCGATGCCACCGTTCAGGTTGCTTCCGGCACGGCCCTTGGGCAATCGCTCGCGTTCAAGGTTTCCGGCGAAGGCACGTTGCAGGCGCGCCAGGAGAATGCCGGCGCGCCCGGCGAAGGCAGCTCGGCGCGGGGTTCGGACAATGAGAACCGTCCCGGCGGCGGTCTCGGCCCGCCCATTGACGCACCCAATCCGCTACAAAAATACCAACTCTACATTCTAGGTGGATTCGCTCTCGCGCTGGTCGGAAGCGGAGTCTTCATCGCCCGGCGGCAGCAGTCCGCCAACCGCACGGCGCGGAAACCGGGAAGGCCAGCCGCAGCCGCGAGTCTTTCGGTCGAAGAAGATGAGGACTTCGAAGCCGGCGAAACTCCGGTGGCGGAAGCGCCGCGGCCCGCGCGTCCAAGCCCCGCGACGCAAAGCGTGCCGCCTCCGCAGCTCGCCCCGGTGCGCAGTTCTTCCGCCGCGATGCTGCTCGAAGGACTGAAAGAAGAACTCTTCCAGCTCGAAGTCGAGCACAAACAGGGAAGCATCTCGCAGCAGGAGTACGAAAAAACCAAAGCCGCTTTAGACCAGACCCTCCAGCGCGCGTTGAAACGCAACGGCTGAATGGTTAACTGAAGACCGGGGAGGGTCGCGAACTCTAAGCCACCGTTCGCTCGCCGGTCGGTGCGTGCAGCCAGTTGGAACCGAAAGGCGACCTCCAAAGAGCCCTCAGACTTCAAGTAGCCTGCTTCTTGGAGTAAACTTGGGCCGGCTTCGTAAGGAGGCCTCTATGGCACAGAACACTCCGGTCGAAATGGTCCGGCAAGCCTCGAGGGATTCCGTTTTGTGGGGAGCCTTGCTGATCGTCCTTGGCGCGGCGGCGATCGCTTCGCCATTTCTGGCGGCAGTCGCGGTGAACGCTGCCGTCGCCTGGCTGATTCTCTTGGCCGGCATAGTCCACCTGGTGGTGGCCTTCCGCGCTCACGGAGCCGGGAGCATGATCTGGAAGCTCCTGGTAGGCATCGCCTATGTGTGCTTTGGTGCTTACCTGATCGTGCATCCGGTGCTCGGTGTGGCGTCGCTGACGTTGCTGCTGGCATCGCTCTTCCTGATTGAAGGCGTCCTCGACATCGTTCTGTTTGTGAAGATGCGTCCAATCCAAGGATCGAGTTGGGTACTGTTTGACGGGATCGTCTCTCTGCTGCTGGGCCTGATGATCTACATGCAGTGGCCGTCGAGTTCCGCGTGGGCCATCGGCACCCTGGTCGGCGTGAGCCTGATCTTCAGCGGCATTGCGCGGGTGATGATGTCGTTGGCTGTGCGCAAGGCGACTGACGTCATGTCGCCGCCGTCGTCGCTGGCGGCGTAAAGCCCCCGCATCTGCCTGGCGGACCGTCGAGGAGGGGTTTGGGGAAAGGCCTGTCCGGCGAGCTGTGAGTTTACGGGAAAAGTAGGAAGAATGCGAAATGGGGGGCCGATCCCGTTTATGGCCATAACTCGACGGCCTGCACGTTTCCTCATCGTCACGGCCCTCCCCGTGCTCATGAATTGCTTCGCGCTCGTGAGAGGGTTGGGCCAGAGCCAAACCCAAAACCCTGCGGAGCCATTTCGATTTCTTAAGCAGTACATCGGGTTGACCGACGACCAGATCGCAAATGTCGACCGCGGCAAGGCCGTTGCGCGGGTACTGCCAACTCCGGAGCCATCCGAAGTAGTGGTCTTCGGCGCGGTGTACATCAACGCTTCTTCCGAGAGCTACTTGAAGGCCGCCCAGAATCTAGACTACCTCCGGGCGTTACCGAACTATCTCGGCATCCGGCAATTCAGTACGCCGCCGAACCTGGCGGACCTGGAAGGATTCGTCCTGGAAGACCAGGACATCAATGATCTGAAGAAGTGCAGGCCTGGCAAATGTGAGCTACAGTTGCCGACGGAATCCATGACGGAGTTTGAGCGGTCCGTGGACTGGTCTGCCCCAGATGTGGTCGCGCACGTGAACCGGCTGGCGCAGAAGATGGCTCTAGAGGAGCTCGCGCGGTACCAGAAGTCCGGCAACAGCGCCCTGGGAACTTACTACGACAAAGAGCATCCGCTGCTTGTGGTTGATCAATTCGACTCTTTGGTGAACGAATCTGCCTCAATGGCGCATTACCTTCCGGATCTTCAGAACTATCTCATCGGGTACCCGAAGGAGCAGCTTCGGGATTCTCAGAGTTTTTTCTATTGGGAACGAGTGAAGTTCGGTTTGAAGCCTACGCTGCGCATGAACCAGATGGTGATTTATCGCGGATCGCAATCATCCCGCCCGATGGATTTCGTTGCCATCAAGCAGCTCTATGCCAGCCATTACTTTCAGACGGCACTCGACGTGTCGGTATGCGTGCGAGACAGCAGCCGGCCCGATCAGAAGGGTTTCTACCTGTTAACCGCAAAAGGATCACGCCAGGCAGGCTTGACCGGGCCTAAAGGCGCCATCGTCAAGAAGGCCGCAGTTTCGAGGGCTCGTTCATCGCTGGAATCGTCCTTGATGCACATGAAAAAAGTATTGGAGAGCGGCCAGTAGTTCCCGTATGAAGCCCGGCTCTTGTCCCGGAGGAATGGAGGACTGATGGGAGGCCTGATTCCGCTAAGTGACGCGTCGCGTCGCCCCACACGCATCCCCGTCGTCACCATCTTGATCATCCTGGTGAATATCTTCGTCTTTGTGCGCGAACTGATGGGCGGAGAAACCTTCGTAACGCAGTGGTCAGCGGTCCCCGCGCAGATTATTTCCGGTCACAATTGGATCACCATTCTGACCGCAATGTTCATGCACGGCAGTTGGTCGCACATTATCGGCAACATGATTTTCCTATGGGCTTTCGGCCCCGAGATCGAAGACGCGATGGGCCGGGGCCGGTATTTAGTCTTCTATCTGGCGGGCGGCATCGTGGCCATGCTTGCCCAGATCATAGCCAGCCCGCATTCCACCGTCCCCAACCTGGGCGCGAGCGGGGCGATTGCCGCTGTGATGGGCGCGTTTCTGGTGACGTATCCTCGCGACCGGATTCGGTCGATTCTGCTGATTTTTATATTTGTGAAGGTTACATTCATCCCGGCCGCACTGTTGATCGGGGTCTGGTTCCTGACTCAACTCCTGAACGCCGGCCAGGTTGCGCAAGCCCAGACCGGAGGAGTAGCTTACCTGGCCCACATCGGCGGCTTTGTCTTCGGCGCTGTCACCGCACGCCTGTTCGAGAGTGCAAACCGAACTGCTGCTTTTTCCGAGGAACCATAATCGCTTTCGTCCGGTCTCAGTGCATGGTCACGGGGCGTGCATCCCGCCGCCAGGAATAACATCCAATAAGGTGGGATCGAACCTATGGGAAACACTTTCAAGACCGCGTTTCTGCTGACGCTGCTTACCTTGCTGCTCATGTTCATCGGACGTGCCTTCGGAGGACAGAATGGCATGATGCTGGCCCTGGTCTTTGCCGCCGTGATGAACTTCGTCTCGTATTTCTTCTCCGACAAGATTGCGCTGGCCATGTATCGCGCCCAGCCGGTCACGCGCGAACAACTGCCGCGCGCCTACGAGATCGTCGAACGGCTGACGCAGAAGATCGGCCTGCCGATGCCGAAGATTTACGTCATCCCGAACGAGTCGCCGAACGCGTTTGCCACGGGACGCAATCCGAGCCACGCCTCGGTCGCGGTGACGCATGGGATTTTAGGTTTACTGACTGACGAAGAACTCGAAGGCGTGCTGGCCCACGAACTGGGCCATGTGAACAACCGCGACATCCTGATCAGCTCGGTCGCGGCCACGATTGCCGGCGCGATCACGATGCTGGCCAACATGGCGAAGTGGGGTATGATCTTTGGCGGATACGGAGGCCGCGACCGCGAAGGCCGAGGCGGCGGAGGCCTTTCCGCGCTCTTTATGATCATTGTCGCTCCCATCGCCGCGATGTTGATCCAGCTGGCCGTGTCGCGTTCGCGCGAATATCAGGCCGACGCCACTGGCGCGCACTTCACCGGCAATCCCTACGCGCTGGCCAGCGCTCTGCAGAAGCTCGACACCTACTCTCGCCGTCTGCCCATGCAGGCGACGCCGTCCACGGCGCATCTATTCATCATTCAGCCGTTCCTGGGAATGAGTTTTGCCAACCTGTTTTCGACTCATCCTCCCATCGCCAAGCGCATCGAGCGGCTGACGGGAAGACCGGCGGAGTTTAATCAGTAAAACCGCTCTTGGCTGTTAGCTTTTGGCTCTGTCGCGCGGACTCCGGCTGCAAGCGTCGCGCGTCAGGTCGTTCTAACTTTGCAGCGTAACTGATGGTTGAAGCCAAGAGCCAGAGGCCAAGAGCCAAGGGCTGCATGACGTAGGTAACTCCAACGCCCCCGAGGCCGATAGTAAAATCCTGATAATGTCGCCCGAGACCGCTAGAGCCGTATCCCATAAACCCGCCGTTTCTCATAAAGCAACGGAGCTCGAAAAGGCGCTCCGCTGCGTGATTCGCGGCAAGGACGACGTAGTTCGCCTAGCGTTGGTCTCGATCTTCGCCCGCGGACATCTGCTCATCGAAGGCGTGCCCGGCGTCGGCAAGACGACACTTGGCCATGCGCTGGCTAGGTCCATTGACTGCACGTTCCAGCGCGTGCAGTTTACCAACGACATGCTCCCGTCCGATGTGCTCGGCATCTCGGTCTATTCGGCGATGGAGCAGCAGTTCGAATTCAAGCGCGGGCCGGTCTTTACCAACGTGTTGCTGGCGGACGAAATCAACCGCACCACGCCCAAGACGCAGTCGGCCCTGCTTGAGGCCATGAACGAAGGCCAGGTTACGGTGGACGCGCACTCTTACGAATTGCCGCAGCCGTTTCTGGTGATTGCGACGCAGAATCCGGTGGAGCATCACGGCACCTACCCGCTGCCCGAATCGCAACTCGACCGCTTCCTTTTACGCGTGCGCATGGGATATCCCGATGCGCAGGCCGAGCGCGAAATCCTGCGCTCGGAAGCGGGGGCGTCGCACATGGAGGACGTTCGTCCGGTGCTCACCGGCGCAGACGTGCTCGAGATGCAGCAGGCAGTGAAGAACGTTCGCGTGGACGAGTCTCTGGTGAGCTACACGCTCGAAATCGTGCGCCGCACGCGGGAATCGGAATTCCTGTCGCTGGGCGTTTCGCCGCGCGGCTCGCAAGCCCTTTACCGCGCCGCGCAGGCCATGGCTTTCCTCGAAGGCCGCACCTTCTGCACCCCCGAAGATTTCAAGCCGCTGGTGGTTCCCGTCTTTGCCCACCGCGTGGTCGTCAACGGCCTCTACGCCTCGATGCTGAAGAAATCCGAACAGTCGGACCAGGTGCTGAAAGAGATCGTCGAAAACGTCCCCGTCCCTGTGTAGCGGCCACCACTACATCGGACTGGTTCACTTGGCTCGTCTTTTCCGTGAGACAATTCCGCAGCGATGATAGCGGAGACTATCCCAGGAGACTACGACGCCAACGGGCACCAGGTTTCCCAGCCTTTTTTTCGTCGCAAGTCTGTCCATCCAACACTCCCGATGGGGCGCTATGTCAGCCAGCCGTTAACCACTCACTGCCACACGATTGGCGAGATTCGCACGTTTCTCATGGGCTGCAAGTATGTATCTGACGAGGAACTCTTCGGTAAGCGCGACTACTGGCAGCCGCCTGAGGAGTTTGAGATGAGGAAGAAGGGCGATTGCGAGGACTTCGCGCTTTGGACTTGGAGACAGCTGCTGAACATGGGCTACGACGCTCGATTCGTCGGCGGATCCGCCGGTCGTTACGGCGACGGACACGCCTGGGTCGAATATTTTCGAGATGGCAAGTGCTTCCTCCTGGAACCTCTTTGCTGCCGCGCCGGATATACGATACCTCGACTGATGACACTTCAGTACGAGCCCAGGATCTCCGTTACCTGGGACGGCAAGACGCTGAGGTACTTCTCCCACAAGAAGCCTGATTCCCGCGTCGGATGGCTGCTTCTGGCGGCGCTGGTCCCGGAATGCCTCGTCTTCTGGGCTTGGGTTTGGCTTCTGAACGTCCTTCACCTTCCCAAGATTGCCTGGCGCATTCTCAGAAGCAACGTCTTCAAGGGCGAACTCTGGACACTGCGGAGAAACCGGGAACGTTGAACGACCACTCGCCGAGACTATAATTCTCCCGTCATGTCCATCCTTCGCTATCTCATGCTGCTCTCGCTTGTGGTCTGGATCGGCGGAATCATCTTCTTTGCCATCATGGCGCCTGCGGCGTTTCAGGTGCTGCCCACCCGGCTCATGGCTGGGACGCTGGTTGGGAACCTGCTCACCAAGTTGCACTGGATCGGCATCTTCTCCGGCATCGTGTTTCTGATCAGTTCGCTGGTCTATAGCCGCCTCACCGATGGAACCGCCCACGTGTTCGCGATGCGTCACGTATTGATCTGCCTGATGCTGGTGCTCACGTTGTCTTCTCAGTTCTGGATTACTCCACGCATGGTCACGCTGCGCGCGCAGGTTGGAACCTTCGACGCCGCAACTCTGGACAATCCAGCGCGCCTCGAGTTCGACGCCCTGCATGTGTGGTCTACGCGGTTGGAAATCGCGGTGCTATTGCTGGGATTGGTTGCCGTCTACCTGGCTGCAAGTGCCTTTACCCACCGCTAAGGAGCCAGTAAGTCATGGCGGAAGCAGTCCAAGAGATGATCGTTCACCATCCCAACCGCCTGCATGAACGCATAGCAGATGGTTGAGCCGACGAAGTTGAAGCCGCGGCGCTTCAGGTCTTTGCTCATGGCGTCGGATTCGGCCGTACGCGCGGGAATCTGCTTGAGTGACTTGCGCGAGTTCACCCGCGGCTGGCCGCCAACGAACTGCCAGATGTAGCGCTCGAAGCTGCCGAACTCTTCCTGCACGCGAAGAAAGGCCTTCGCATTCGCGACGGCAGAAGCAACCTTCAGCTTGTTCCGGACGATGCCGGGATCGCGCAACAGTTGCTGCATCTTGCGCCGGTCGTAACGCGCGACTCGCTTTGGATCGAATCCGGCGAAGGCCCGGCGGTAATTCTCGCGCTTGTTAAGGATCGTGGCCCAACTCAGTCCGGCCTGCGCGCCTTCGAGGATGAGAAATTCAAAGAGCGTGCGGTCGTCGTGCACCGGCACACCCCATTCTTCATCGTGGTAGCGGACGTAGATCTCGCCTTGCGCCCACGCGCAACGGACTGGTTGGTTGGAACCTTTCGCCACAGAGGTCACAGAGTCTACCGAGGGATTCGGAGATTTTATTCCAGCGACTTGGGATCAGACTTGTTAACGGGCGATTTGCTGTCGAGCAGGGAGACGAGTTCATGCGCGCAGGCCGGAATGCCTACTTTGCCTTCCCGGATGATCTGTTTGGCGGTAAGTTCCTTGCCATAGAGTTTCCGGTTGGCGCTGCCGTCAGAGCGCAGGGTCGAGCCTTCCAGAGAAATTCCGGCAAACAGGCCCTTGTTGCGCGAATAAGAAAGAATCTCGGCGCTCATCACGACGTCGGTAGCGCCTTCGGCGGTGCGGCCTTTCGGACCAGCTGCCGCAGAAGCGTCGGCCCCAAGTTTCACTTTGCTGTAGAGCAACGACTCGGCGCCCTTGGGGTTCATGACGAGCAGCACGAAATCCGTTGCCTGGCCACCCAACTGGAATCCGATGCTGACTCCTTCGAGCGCATACAGCGCGGGCGCGCCCCACTTGCCCTTGTAGTGCTGGCCGCTGCGGCACACCATCACGCCGCGGCCGTAGCTGCCGCCAATGCCGAAGGCTCCCTTTTTCACGGACGGCAGCACAAGGATGCATTCGGCTTTATCGAGCAGATCCTGCGGGATGTCGTCGGGAATGTTCAGGATCTCTTTGAGCACGGCGCCGGCATCCTTCACCCGATCCTCCTCGCGTTCCGCGTTTTCGGCGGCGAACGCCACGATCGCAGACAGCAGGACAAGAAAGACTCCTGCGATAAGCTTTTTCATGAATTCCTCCAATCAATTCAGGCACGATCTTGCGTGGTATGAGTCTAATTATCTTCGATCGCGCACGACTTGGCCAACCGACGAGGATTGGCGGTCTGGATCCACACGCAAGTGCAACAATTTGCACGTCTGGTGCCATGACCAAACGTGTGCTCCTTTTGTAACTTGGCACTGGGGTGGCAGACTCCTAAAGTCAATCAGAAAGGGCATCCCGCGCTGGGGTTCGGAGTTTCGGCATCTGGCGTGCAGCGAAAGGTTCGGGAGTGTCGCTGGAGCGGTTTAGAGTGAAAATTTTGGACGTTTCGGGCATGAAGTACACGAGTTCTCATTTACGGATTTTGAGCCTGGCGCTGAGCCTTGCGGCGATGTGCGGGCATGCGTCGGCGCAAGCGGTTTACGCGGCTGGGGCGAGTTTGAACGCTTACCATTCGACCAGCGCCGTGCCCGGCGACTCTGACGATCCGCAGGGCGGAATCATCACGTTCCGTACGCGGGTGAACGAGGTCAATGTACTGTTTATCGCGACCGATAAGCATGGGAAGTTCGTCCGCGATCTGACGCAAAATGACTTCAGCATCCTCGACGATCACAAGCCGCCACAGGCCATTCTGAACTTTCGCCGCGAAACCGATCTGCCGCTGCATCTGGGCCTGCTTGTGGACGTCAGCGGTTCGGTAGACAGCCGCTTCGACTTCGAGCAATCCGCGGCCACCAGCTTTCTGCAGCACACCCTGCGCACGGGGTTCGACAAAGCTTTCATTGTCGGGTTCAACAGCCACAGCCAGTTAGCGCAGGATTTCACCGACAACGTGCAACTGCTTTCCGCGGGCGTGCATCGTCTGCACGATGGCGGCGGCACCGCTCTCTATGACGCTGTCTACCATGCCTGCAAAGAGAAGTTCCTGAAAGATCGCTCCGAGCACCCGCTGCGCAAGGCCATCATTATTGTCAGCGATGGTGAGGACAATCAAAGCGAAGTGTCCAAAGCGCAGGCCATCGAGATGGCGCAGCGCGCCGAGGTGATCATCTACGCCATTTCGACCGACGACAGCGGCCTGGTGATGCGTGGCGATAAAGTTCTCCAGCAGCTTGCCGAAGCCACCGGCGGGCGTGTGTTCTTCCCGTTCAAGATGAAGGACATCACGCGCTCGTACGCCGCCATCGAAGACGAGTTGCGCAGCCAGTACGTCGTTTCCTACAAGCCGGCCGACTTCGACTCTGACGGACGCTACCGCTCGATCGAAATCTCCGCCCTGAAGAAAGATCTGCAGGTGCGGGCGCGCAAGGGATACTTCGCGCCGCAGCAGTAGAGCGGACCTCTTCACCACGAAGGACACGAAGTCACACAAAGGAAACGCATCCCCAAAATGCTTTCGTGATATTTCGTGCCCCTCGTGGTTCACGTTCTTGCCATTTAGCATTCAAACTCACCCACTGCTGGACTTCCCCGATCATTGCGACAGCGCTTCTGCTGTGTTAACGTCCCATTGATTCCCGGTTCACACTCGTTCTGAAGCCGGAGGAGACGCTCATGGTCATCGCCTTCCTGGTAATCCTCGTCGTCATCGCCGTGGTGCTGATCGGCATGTACAACAGCCTGGTGCAGCTGCGGGTGCGCTGCGATTCAGCCTGGTCCGACATTGACGTGCAGCTCAAGCGGCGGCACGATCTGATCCCGAATCTCGTGGAAACCGTGAAAGGCTATGCCGCGCACGAGAAAGGGACGTTTGAGAACATCGCCAAGTTCCGCTCGCAGGCCATGCAGGCGACCACGCCGGCGGACAAGGCCGTGGCCGAGAATCAGCTTACCGGCGCGCTGAAGAGCCTGTTTGCCGTGGCCGAGAATTATCCCGAGCTGAAAGCTTCCGAGCAGTTCACGCAGCTGCAAGGGTCGCTCAGCCAGACGGAAGATTCGATCCAAAACGCGCGCCGGTATTACAACGCGGTGGTGCGCGACCTGAACACGAAGATCCAGTCGTTCCCGACCAATATCCTGGCGGGAATGTTCGGCTTCAGCGCCCGCCAGTTTTTCGAGACCGGCGAGGCCGACCGCGAGCCGGTGCAGGTGAAGTTCTGAAACGTCAGGCAATTTGGTAATTGGGGTGAGTGATTGAAGACTCCAAAGACGATTGCGTTCTTTCTGCTCTCCCTGGTTCTTTGCAATTCACGTGGGGCGGCACAGTCGAAATCCTGGCGCGTTGCTGACTTCCAAGACAACATCGTCGTTGCCAAGGATGGCGGCGCAGTGGTCACCGAGCGGATCACGCTGGTGTTTGTCGGCGAGTGGCATGGGATTCATCGCACGATTCCCATCGAATATCCCGGTCCGAACCGCACCAACTATGAGCTTTACCTCGACATCAAAAGCGTGACCGACGGCGAGGGCGGCTCGCTAAAGTATGAATCTTCGGTTTCGAACGGCTCGCGCGACGTGAAAATCTACATTCCCGACGCGGTAGACACGACGCGGACGGTCGAAATCGTCTACCACGTGCGGAACGGCACGCGGTTTTTCAAAGACTACGACGAGTTTTACTGGAACGTGACCGGCAACGACTGGCCGGTGCCGATCGATCATGCCGCGGCCACGGTGCACTTGCCCGATGCTGCCGCCGGCTCGCTGCGGGCGCAGGGGTTTACTGGCGTTTACGGCTCGACGGAGCGCGACGCGAGCGCCAAAGTGGAGGGCGCGACCGCGCAGTTCGAGACCAACAATCCCTTGCCCATGCGCGGTGGGCTGACGATTGACGTCTACATCCCGAAAGACGTTCTCGACGAGCCGGGTTCTATCACTCGTTTCTTCTGGTTTATCGGCGGCAATCCAATCCTCTTCCTGCCCGTCGTTACGCTGGTGGGGATGTTTACGCTGTGGTGGTACAAAGGGCGCGATCCCGATCCGGGCGTGTCGGTTGCGCCTATGTATGAACCACCGGCCGGCATCTCTCCGGCGGAAGCAGGCACGCTGCTCGAAGATACTGTACATCCCCGCGACATCACCTCGACCGTGGTAGACCTGGCGGTGCGCGGGTACGTCAAGATCGAAGAGACGGAAGAGAAGATCCTCGTCTTTACGCACAAAGACTACATTTTTCATCTGCTCAAGCCGCGCGATCAGTGGGCCGCCGATCTTGCCCCGCACGAGCGCGTGATGCTGGAAAACGTGTTTACCGGCGGCGACGACGTCCGCCTTTCCAGCTTGAAGAACCGCTTCTACACCGCTGTGCCGGCTATTCGCCAAGATATTATGTCGGCGCTAAAGAAGAAGGGAGTGTATCTGCTCGATCCCGAATCGGCCAACGGATACAGCGTCGGAGCTGCGATCGCCATTCTGATTCTGCTTGCTTTTTTCCAGTACTTGGGATGGGCGAACTTCTTCAATTCCGCTCTGCTGCTGATCGTGTGTATTCCTGTCTCGATACTCATCTGGTGGCTGTTTGCCCGGGTCAT
Source organism: Terriglobales bacterium (assembly GCA_037442635.1). Classification (GTDB taxonomy): domain Bacteria; phylum Acidobacteriota; class Terriglobia; order Terriglobales; family Acidobacteriaceae; genus Sulfotelmatobacter. Next base: position 147,428 of record JBBIPV010000010.1, read on the forward strand.
GTCGGCGAAAACCATCAAAGGCGGGTGTATGCGCGTGGCCGTGCTCGGCTTTCAGGAATTCATGAATCGCGTGGACGCGGAGCGGCTCAAGGTCATGCCGCCGACTACTTTCGAGAAGTACTTGCCCTACGCGATGGCCCTGGGGGTTGAGCATCACTGGGCACAGGCGTTTGCCGGGATCGTCAAGGATCCTCCGCAGTGGTATGTTGGGCCCGGCGGATACTACGGCGGGTTCAACCCGATCTTCTTCTCGAACTCGATGCACAGCATGGCCAGCGATATGCATCAGGTGTTCGTGTCGGCTCCGCGCGCCAGTTCAAGCGGCTCAGGATTTGGCGGAGGAGGCGGAGGAGGAGGGTTCTCCGGCGGAGGGTTCGGCGGCGGAGGCGGCAGCGCGTTCTAAGGAAACTCGGGCCGTGGTGGCGGGCGCACGGCCGCGCAGCGTTCCAGAATAGACGGCCGATGGTGCTGCATGTGTTCGCGGGCGAGGCCGCCCGCGCCACACTCCCCAGCATCATTCCATCTCAAAGCTCAAATAGGTCAGCCCATCTTCCCGCTCCACCTGCAATGCCACGGGATCGCCGACTTTCAAGCTCTGCACCGCCGCCCGCAGATCGGGCACGGAAGTGATCGGTGTCAGGTTCAGCTGGTGGATGACATCGCCTGTCTGCAGACCGGTGTCGGGGAGAATCAGTTCGGCGGCCCGGCCGATTACCAGCGCCCCCGACGGAATGCGGAGGGAATGAAGGGCCGTCTGCAGATCGCCGGTCATGTCAATGGCGAGAACGCCGAGACGGGGAACGAGACTCTTCTCCGGATCCGCGGCGTCGAGGAGCTGATCCATCTGGTCGCGGTGCTCGATGGCCGGGATGTAAAGGGTCTTTTTCTCGGTGCCGCGCAGAACTTCCAGCTTCAATACCTGGTCGAGCCGGTGCAGATACAAGGCGGACCACAACGAAGGCAGGGTTTCAATTCGCCGGTCATCGGCGGTGAGCACGATGTCTTGAATCTTCAATCCGGCGGCCTCAGACGGGCCACCCGGCGCCACATCCACCACCACCACGCCCCAGCGTTGCGCCAGTTGAAGACCTTCTGCCAGAGACGGGGTGATCTCCTGCGCCGCTGCCCCGATCTCGACGCGATGCACGTGGCCGTACTTGCGCAGACTGCGATAGACGAATTCGACGACGCGCGCCGGGATGGCAAATCCCAGGCCCTCACTGCCGCCACCCTGCGAAAGGATGAAAGTGTTGATCCCTATGACCGCGCCATTCATGTCCACCAGCGGTCCGCCGCTGTTGCCCGGATTGATGGGTGCGTCGGTCTGAATGTAGGTCATGGGCTTGGCCGGATTCGGCTGGCGCGACAGCGCGCTGACCACGCCCATGGTGACCGAGTTCTGCAGGCCCTCCGGACTGCCGATGGCAAATACCAACTGACCGACGTGGGGTCTTTGCTGGGTGACGAGGGGAAGGGTGGGCAGGTCTTTTTCGTCGATCTTGAGCAGCGCCAGGTCGGTATCTTTGTGTACTCCGAGCAGGCGAGCCTCAAGGATTCGCCGCTTCCCCAGGGCAACCTGGCCGCCGGAGTCGGCCATGGGCAGCGGCAAGGCAACACGAATCCGCTGCGCGCCCTCGACCACGTGTGCGTTGGTCATGATGTAGCCGTCGGGGTCCACGATCACGCCCGAGCCGACCGCATGCTGGCGAACGATCAGCGCTGTCTGGGAACGGGACTCCTCATGAACCGCGCCATATGACGTAACCAGAATCTGCACCACTGCCGGAGAAGCCTTGGCGGCCAGGTTCTGCAGGTCACTGTTCAATTGCGCCAGAACTGGCGGCTGTTCCGCAGACTTGGCCTCAACCGAGGAATTTGGTCGAGGTTTAGTCTGCTTGCTTTGACTCTGGGCGTGTGCCGGGCCGGCAGCGGCGGCAAGAACCATGGCAAGAACAGCGAAAACCGGGAAACGCCGTGCGCGGACGTTTCCCCTTCTGACCTGGAGGTGGTTGGACATTTCAGCGCTCCGTGGGTGGATCGAAGAATCCCTTAATGGAAACAGTATCACGCGGCGCAGGAGGCGGGGGCGGGCGGGCACACGGGATTGGCGACCGGGGGGGGCCTTTCAGGGGGAATCTAGTTGCTACCGTTAACTAACAGGATTATCAGGCTTTTACACGGGGAAGCATCCGTGATATAACCGCCCCTGAGCAGTAAATGCGGGCCGTGGCCCGTCAGGAGCTGGATTTGACGTCGTTGGCCTCATTCGCAGAGACACCCAGATCAGGCCAGCGCAGAGGAGGCCCTGTGGCCGAAGAAGCGCGGACTGGAAAAAGGTTTCCGCTGGAATTGCCGATCAAGATTCACAAAGGCGAGACCGGCGCAGACGCCAAGGGAATGACCGGAGACCTCAGCGCAGCGGGCGTGTACATTCGCGCCGATGCCTCGCTGGAGGTTGGGTCGCCCGTGGAATTTGAAATCACGCTGTCACCCGAGATGACGGGCGGTGCGGAGCATGTGACCATCCAGTGCAAAGGCCGGGTGGTGCGCGCCGATGAAGCCGGCAAAAGCGGCGAAGGCCGCGGCGTGGCTTGCGTGATTGACTCTTACGAGTTCGTCAGGAACTCATAATCTTTTGAACGGACTTTCTGGAGCCGACTAATGCTCAAACTGATTCTGGCCGATAACCAGGCGATCTTCCGGGCGGGAATTGCCAAGGTGCTCGCCGTGGAAGACGAGATGCGCATCGTAGCGCAGGCGCAAACCCCGGAACAGATGTTCATGGCCGTAGACAAGTTCCGCGCCGCGGTGCTGGTGGTGGCAGCGGGTTTCCATAACGACTTTGCCGCCATAGCGCAGGCGGCGAATAAGGCCAAGACCCGCGTGATCATCCTGGCCGACACCGGCGAGAGCGCCCAGCGGCACATGGCCAACGGCGCGCACGGCGTGGTCTACCGCAACGTGACCAGCGCCGCGCTCGTAGACTGCGTGCGTAAAGTCGCGCGCGGCGAGACCTGGGTGCAGGACGTTGCCGTCCCCAGCGAGCTCACTGAAAACGACATGGTCGGATTGCGCGTGCGCGACCGGCTCACTGCCAAGGAGCTGCGCATCGTGGCGCTGATCGTTCAGGGCTACAAGAACAAGGAAATTGCCACTCAGCTGGGCACGACCGAGCAGGTCATCAAGAATTACCTGCGCAACGTGTATGACAAAATCGGCGTTTCGGACCGGCTGGAGCTGGCGCTGTTCACCATCCACCACCGCATCCTGAACGAAGCGGCCGCCGCGACCGCGTCGGGAGCGCCCGCGCAACCGCCGGCGGGAGTCGCGACGTAGCTGGGTTGGGACCTAGTCCGGAGGCCTGGCGATCGACGAGAGCTCGCCGCGGGTCAAGCGGCAGTTCTGACAGTCATCGCCGAAATAGTCCAGGTCTCCGGCGTACCACGCTCTGTATCGCTCACCGCACCGCGGGCAGCCCAGGAAAGACCACCACGTGCCAACAAAGAACAACAGGCCCAAGACCACCTTTGACGCAATGTTGATCAGCCGGAACGGCGGATTGTTGCCAAAGCGGAGAAGCTGAATCGCAAAAAGAAGCGCACCAGCAGTCCCTACTGAGCGCTTCAGCAATAAATACTTTCTCCACCAGTAGTAATAGCGGGAGCGTTGCTCAGGCTCGAGGTTGGCGATGAATCCTACGCCCAGGGGCCGCTCATCGTCCTCAAACTTCGTCAGAGCCTCTCTCCCACCGCCTTGGCCTGCGTGAACAGGTACAGATAATCCGGGCCGCCGGATTTGGAATCCGTTCCTGACATGTTGAAGCCGCCAAACGGATGCGCGCCGACCATCGCCCCGGTGCATTTGCGGTTGATGTAGAGGTTGCCGACGTGGAATTCGTGGATGGCGCGCTCGATCCTGTCGCGCGAACTGGTATAGACGGCGCCAGTCAGGCCGAACTCGGTGTCGTTGGCGATTTGGAGCGCGTGGTCGAAGCCGTGGGCCTTGATCACGGCGAGCACGGGGCCGAAGATTTCCTCCTGCTCGAGTTTCGATTTCGGCGGAATGTCGGCAATCACCGTAGGCTGGATGAAATAGCCTTCACCTGCGGTGCGATCGCCGCCGGTAATGAGACGTCCGTCTTTCTTGCCCTGCTCGATGTAGCCGAGGATCGTCTTCATTGAACCTTCGTTGATCACGGCGCCCATCGCGGCATTCTCGGCGGGATCTCCGACTTGAATCCTCTCGACCCGCGCTTTCAGTTGTTCCAGAAACTTGTCGTAGACGCGTTCGTCCACGATGGCGCGCGAGCAGGCGGAGCACTTCTGGCCCTGGAAGCCAAATGCGGCTTGGGCCACGCCTTCGACAGCGGAATCAATGTCGGCGTCGGCATCCACGATGATGGCGTCCTTGCCGCCCATCTCAAGAATCGTGCGCTTGATCCAAATCTGGCCGGGCGCCTGCGTGGCGGCGACTTTGTTGATGTGCAGGCCGACTTCGCGCGAGCCGGTGAAGGCGATGTAGCGTGTCTTGGGATGCGCGACGATCGCGTCGCCGAAGCTGGCTCCGGCGCCGGGGCAGAAGTTGACCACGCCTTCGGGCATGCCGGCTTCTTCGAGCAGTTCGACAAACTTGGCGGCGATGGTGGGCGAGTCGCTCGATGGCTTCAGGATCACGGTGTTGCCGCAGACGATCGAAGCCAGCGTCATGCCGGCCATGATGGCGCACGGGAAATTCCACGGCGGGATCACCGCGCCCACGCCCAGCGGAATGTAGTGCAGCGTGTCGCGCTCGCCGGGGAGCTGGATGGGCGTGGTGGATTTGGCGAAGCGCAGGGCTTCGCGGGCGTAAAACTCGCAGAAATCAATGGTTTCGGAAATGTCGGCGTCGGCCTCGGCCCAGTTCTTCGAGACCTCGAAGACCAGCCATGCCATGTGTTCCATCTTGCGCGAGCGCAGCAGGTCGCCGACGCGGAAGACCAGGCCGGCACGCTCTTCGACCGTGGTGCGGCTCCAGGATTCGAAAGCGCCCAGCGCTGCGTTCATCGCGGGTTCGACGTGCTCTTTGCCGGCCTTTTGATGGATGCCGACGATCTCGGATGGACGCGCTGGATTCAGCGACTTGATTTTGTCAGCGGTCTTGACGCGTTTGCCACCGATGATGAGGTCATACTCGCGTCCGAGCTGGGCGCGGACTTTGGAGATAGCGGCGCGCATGCGGCGCGCATTTTCTTCATTGCGGAAATCGAAGAATGGTTCGGTGACGAACGGGCCTTGATGCAGGCTGGTGCGCGGCCGGACGGGGGCTTCTAGCGTTGCCATGGGAGAGATCCTTTCAAACTCGGAAACCAGGTATTAAGGCCTTGCTGGATATTTTACACCGCGGCCACGAGGACTCCCTCAGGGACTAAAGCCCGCGCCTTCATCGGTTCTGGGCGGCACGACTGAAGTCGTGCCCTTCCCAAAACAAGGTTCTACGCGCCAACCTCGCGGGGGACTTCCGGCCCTAGCTCTTCATAGGGCCGTTCGACGTCGGGATTCCTGGGGCGAGATCGCCTGCGTCCGAAGATGGCTTCCTTTACCAGCTTGAAAATGGTTCGACGGTTTTGGCCAATCACTTTCAGCCAGGCGAAACGGCCCATCATGGGGAAGTAGATGCCGCGGAAGCAGAGGCGCGCGAGGAAGATGTTGATGCGATAGCCGATTGGTTGGTCGTCGAGCGACTCGACAGCTTGCGCCAGGGCTTCGGGACTGTAGGCGTTAGCCCAGCCATACTTCACTTCGGCGTGCGCTTCTTCGATGGTCATCTTCAGCGGCGTGTGAGCCATGGCGAAGGGGATGAATTCCTGCCAGTGCTTGCGGCGCGTGAGGCGTCCGGCGGCCTCGAGGCGTTTGTAGAGCGGCGTTGCGGGCAGCGGGGTCAGCAGGCCGAAGATGGGCAGTCCCGGGGGCCAGGTGCGGACTTGCTCGAGCGTGCGCTCGGCGACGCCGGTCGTGTCATTGTCCATGCCGAAAATAAATGACGTGATCGCGTAGACGTTGCGTTTCGCGAGGCGTTCCAGCACAGCGGCGTATTCACCGGGCTTGTTGAATCCCTTGTTCACGTCTTTGAGGTTGGCCGGGTCAATGGATTCCATGCCGATGAAGATCCACTTGCCTCCGGAAGCGGCGATGAGGTCGCAGAGTTCTTCGTCGCGCAACAGGTTGGCGCTGATCTGCGCCACCCAGTGGACCTGAGCGCCGGCGGCGATGATATCGCGAAGCAGCGATTTGGTGCGCTTCACGTTGATGGCGAAGTTGTCGTCAATGAAGAAGACCGCCATCTGGCCCTTCTCGCTGCGGCCGCGTTGCTTCAACAGCAGCAGCTCGTTGACCACGCTTTCGTTGGTGCGGAAGCGGATGGAGTCTCCGAAAAATCCGGTGACGGTGCAGAATTCGCAGCCGTAGGGACAGCCACGTCCGGACTCGACTGGGATGATGCGAAAGGTGCCCCAGCCTTCGCCGACATCTTTCAGCAGTGGGTGAAAGATCTTGGGGAGAAGGTTGAACTGGTGGAGATCAATCTTGTCCCACGGAATTACCGGATAAGGGTTCAGGGGCGGCTTGCGCTCTTGGCCGAAGACGTCTACTGGCTTGTAGATGTCTTTGAGTTTGCCTGCGGCGGCGTCGTTGACGATCTGCGGCCAGGTTTCGTCGGCCTCGCCGAGAGCGACGGCGTCGGCGTGGCGCGGGCCGCCATCGCGGCCGAGAGCTTCATCGGCCATTTCGGTGACGTGAGGTCCGCCCATGACGACGTGCACACCGGTGGCGCGGATAGCGTCGGCGATGCGGTAGGCCTTGGCGATCATTCTGGTCATCGCACCGATGCCGACAAGGCCGATGTTCTGGTCGCGGACATATTGGGCGATTTGCGATTCGTCCATGGGCTGGGCGTTGCCATCAATGAGCAGCACTTCGTGACCGGCGGGAGTGAGCGACTGCAGGAGGAACATCCAGAGGTGCGGCATGAAATTACGGGTCACGCCGTTGTCGGGGTTGTAGAGCAGGATTTTCATGGCTGCTGCCTTTCCTAAAGAGATGCGGGTCGGTCGTGCCGTCACGAGCGATCAAAAAAGGCGGCAGTCTGGCTAGTCGTGATGTTGTCGATATTCAGGAGTATCAGGCTCTGGGCATTGTACTCCTGTTGCAGCGAGGCCATTGGACAAAGTACAGCCAGACTCAGGAATGTATAACGGTCGCTACCTTCACCGGCTCCAGATGGGCCGTGAAATGGCGTAAGAACGGAGCTTCGTAGGTCAGCCGGAGACCGGGGATCCTCGCGCGATTCTTCCAGACTTCGAGGATAACTTCGACTACGTAGTCAATGTGGCTCTGGGTATAGACGCGGCGGGGGATGGCCAGGCGGACCAGGTCCATCTTTGCTGCGCCGGCGAACATGAGGGTTCCGATTTCTACGGAGCGGATTCCCCCTTCCAGATACAGTTCTGCGGCGAGAGCGACGCCGGGGAACTGGTCAGCGGGAATGTGCGGTAGGAAGGCGCGTGCGTCGAGATAGATGGCATGACCGCCGGGCGGTTGAACGATGGGCACGCCCTGGCTTGCGATGTGGCTGCCTAGATACGCCGTGGAGGCGATGCGGTAGCGCAGGTAGTCTTCTTCTAACGCCTCCTGGACTCCGACGGCGATGGCTTCGAGGTCGCGTCCAGCTAGGCCGCCGTAGGTGGGGTAGCCCTCGGTGAGAATCAGCAGGTCTTTTTCCTGTTGGGCGAGCAGGTCGTCGTTGGTGCAGAGGAAGCCGCCGATGTTGGCCATGCCGTCTTTTTTAGCCGACATCGTGCAGCCGTCGCCACAGCGGAACATTTCCTGGGCAATTTCTTTCGGCGTCTTATTCTCGTATCCCCTCTCGCGCAGCTTGATGAACCAAGCGTTCTCGGCGAAGCGGCAGGCGTCGAAGTAGAGCGGGATCTTGTGGCGCTTGCAGACCGCGCTCACCGCATGGACGTTTTCCATGGAGACGGGCTGGCCTCCGCCGGAGTTGTTGGTGACGGTGAGCATCACCAATGGAATATTTTCGCGGCCGACGCGGGCGATCAGGGCTTCGAGCGCAGCGACGTCCATGTTGCCCTTGAAGGGATGCGAGAGCGCCGGGTGCTTGCCTTCTTCGATGACGAGGTCAACGGCTTCGGCGCCGACGAACTCGACATTGGCGCGCGTGGTGTCGAAGTGTGTGTTGTTGGGGACGACGTCGCCCTTCTTGCAGGTCACGCCGAACAGGATGCGCTCCGCCGCGCGACCCTGATGCGTGGGGATGACGTGCTTGTAGCCGAAAATGTCCTGAATCGAGCTCTTGAAGTGGTCGAAGCTCCGGCTGCCGGCGTAGCTCTCGTCGCCTTCCATGATGGCGGCCCACTGGTGCGTGGACATGGCTCCGGTGCCGGAGTCGGTGAGCAGGTCAATCAGAACGTCGTCGGCGGGGAGGAGAAACAAGTTGTAGTGCGCGGCATCCAGGAGTTGCTCGCGCTCTTGGCGCGTGGTCCAGCGAATGGGCTCGACGCTCTTGATGCGGAAGGGTTCGATGATGGTCTTGATGGGCATGAGCCAGAACTGCGGGACGATTTCCGGAAACCGCGGACTTCCTATGATACGCCCGCGCGAAGGCTGTCGAGCGGCGCTCCACAGGACAGCCGTGGGCGGCTGTCCCTATATCGATATTTGGCATGCTGCGTTCGGCCGGATAGTTCCTTTGGCCGGGATCAGGGGACACAAGAGTGAACAGCGGTCCAGCATGCCAGGAGACGAAGTGCTTTCATAAAACCTCCTGACTGCCATCTACGCCGCGGTTACGGACAGGTCAGTTGCGCCGTTCCCGCCAACTGGGGTGTTGCCATCGTCATCTTTGACAGGGGCAGATGACGGTCGAGCGGGGCGGTGGCGTAGATCGTGTAAGTGGCCGGGTTGGCAGAGCCACACGATGCCAGTCCGGTACCGTCGAGCGTGATTGCCGGCCAGGCGACCTGGGGGTCCAACGCCCAGGGCAAGCCCGGCGTCCACAGCGCGATCGCTGGCTTGGTGTGGGTGCCGTCGGAGTAAACGGCCGAGGCGGTGAATTGCACCTGGCCATTGGGAAAGTCTTTGGCATCGGCGGTGGCTGGAGTGATGGTCAGGGACTGCAGCCGTCCGTTGCTGCCGCAGGCGAGTAAGCCCGCAGCAATCAAGAGGAGCAGACCTAAAGGAAGGTAGATGCTGAACTTGCTCATGGAGTCTCCAGAAACCCAGGACGGTGGTTCGCGAGACCGGAGGCTTGGCCGTCCCTAGCTAATTCTAGCCCCGGCTGACAAGACAAGCCTGTCGTGAGCTGTGATGCGGGCAGGGACCTGCCGGGATTCCCGCCCGGCAAGCTTTTTGTTATAGCCGTTAGTGCCAATCGTCCCGGTCGTGCCGGCGATAGTCATTCCGATCCCAGCGTTCGCTGGAATGGCCATAGGAGCGGCGGTATCCTCGTTCATAGCCGTCGCGATACGCCTGCTTGTAGCGGCCGTGGGAGCCCATCCAGTGCTCGTAGCCGCGGGAGTCCTCCCAGTCGTCATTCTTGAAATTGAAGCGCCGGCCGCGTTCGCGGTCGTAATCGCCGGCGTGAAGCCCATCCCGATAGCCATTCTGATAGCCGCGTTCGCTGGCCTCGTCATGACGATCATAGTCGTCGTAGCCCCAGGCCAGGCTGCCGAGGGTCAGGGAAACGGCTGCGGCGACAGCCGCCAGTCTCATCCAGTGCCAAATGGTGCTACGCAACATGGTGTCATGCGACATAGTTACTCCCGTGAGGACTTGCCCGCACAAGACATGGGATGCGTCCCGAGCGCGGGAGTGATGCCTGCGCGACAACGCTGAAATTTTCCGCGAGATGCGGTCAGTGGCGCAACTTTTCTGGCACAACCGTGTTTGCCGCCGCGCTGAAAACTTCCAACCACCAAGGGCGCGAAGGAACACGGCGGAGTGGTAGACTCGAACGTTTTCCGAGAGGCAATCTTTATGGCGATTCAACGGGTCGGAGTAGTCGGCGCGGGGACGATGGGAAACGGAATCGCGCACGTATTTGCGCGCAGCGGATTCAGCGTGGTCCTGTGCGACGTGGAGCAGAAGTTTCTGGAGCGGGCGCTGGAGACCATCGGGAAAAACCTCGATCGCGAAGCAGCCAAGGGAAAGATCACTGCGCAGGACAAGAATGCCACGCTGGGGCGGATTCGGTCGGTCACCGATCGCTCCAAGCTGGCGGACTGCGATTTTGTGATTGAGGCGGCGACGGAGAAGTTCGAGATCAAGACGGAAATCTTCCGCGATCTCGACCAGTTGACACGCCCCGAGATCATCCTGGCCTCGAATACCTCTTCGATTTCCATCACCAGGCTGGCCGGGCTGACCAAGCGGCCGGAGAAAGTTATCGGCATGCACTTCTTTAATCCTGTGCCGGTGATGAAGTTGGTGGAAGTGATCCGCGGACTGGCGACGTCGCAGGAAACATTTGCGACGGTGCGCGACTTGGCGCTGAAGCTGGAGAAGACTCCGGTCGAAGTCAACGACGCGCCAGGATTCGTTTCCAACCGCGTGCTCATGCCGTTGCTGAACGAAGCGATGTACGCGGTGATGGAAGGTGTAGCCGCGCCCGAGGCGGTGGATGAGGTCTTCAAGCTGGGGATGGCGCATCCCATGGGGCCGCTCACGCTGGCCGATTTCATCGGGCTCGATGTTTGCCTCGACATCATGCGGGTGCTGCAGAGTGGGCTGGGCGATCCCAAGTACCGGCCGTGTCCGCTGCTGGTGAAAATGGTGGAGGCGGGCTGGCTGGGGAGAAAGAGCGGCAGAGGGTTTTATCAATATTGATGATTGTTGATTTTTTGATTGTTGAATGAAAACAGATGAGCAGGCCTCCAGCTCTGGAGGCGACGTATGGTTCTACCTGCTGGCCGCGCTCTGCGGCATGGGCGCCGGCCTGGCCGACGTTGCGGTGGACGATCTGCTGTTTACTGCGCTCCTGGTGCTGGCTTCGTGCATGATGCTTGGCCTGCTGCGCCCGCGCTGGCCGTGGCGATGGGTGGTGGTGGTGGGAATCTTCATTCCGCTGACCGAATTGGCGGCCTACAAGATTCAAGACTTAAAGCCTGCCCGGGCGCAGGAGTATGGGGCGTTTCTGGCATTTCTGCCCGGCATTGCGGGTGCGTATGGCGGATCGATCATGCGCGGTGTGATTGACAATTTGCGACAGGGAAAGTAGAAGCGTCAGGCGCTCGGGTCCAGGCGTCAAGCGGACCAACAACCTTGGTAATCGAATTGGTCTAACCTTCTTCCCGGCGGTGCCGATCAGTGACTCTCAGTGGAGGGTTCCCTGATGAAAACTGCCAAGTATCTCTTGCTGGTGATTGTGTGTTTCTTAGCCAGCTGTAATTCCACTTCAAACGTCGGAGCGACCAAACCGGCGGTCCGCTCCTACAACGGCACGGCGTCGGTGGGAGATTTTCTGACCATTTCGATCGATTCGACGGCGATGACCATTACTTACACGAATCACACCAACGGGGAGACGGGAACGGTTCCGTACACGGTGAATGCGGACAACAGCTATACGATCGCCGACCCGCAGGGGAACCTGCTCTCGGCGTATGAGGTGCCGGGATCGGTGATGGTGGTGCAGGCGGCGAATGCGGGTCCGAACCAGGACACGGTTGCCCTGATCACGGCGGTGGCGAGCGTGCCGGTCACGGTCGAGACCTTTGCCGCAAAGAATTTCAACTACTTCCAGTTCCGTCACCGGGACGGTGGCGCAGAGTTTGGCACCGTGACCATTGACGCGCAGGGCAACATCACGGCGAACAGCTACGATCCTGGAGCCATCTTGTGGCAACCGGGCGGGACCTATTTCAATGGCTCGACCTTTCCTGCTTCCGGGCTGACGGAGGATCCGTCGGGAAACTTCTTCGTCGTGCACGAGCAGAGCGGATCGGACAGCACGGTGTTTGGCACGCAGAGTGGCTTATGGGCGGTGGACAACTCGAACGGCGCGATTCTGGGACTTCCGAAGGCGGCCACAAAAGACTTCGACCCGGCCTCTGCCGGAACCTATAGCGCGATTTACTACGAAAAGCCCAACGCGCAGATGCAGGGACAGGGAAATTCGAGTGTCGAGGTCGGCACGCCGGTAGAAGGAAAGGCCACGGTAACCGTCAGCGGGAGCGGCGTGGTCACGATTACCGACAGCCAAAGCAACATCATCGCCAGCGGGGCCTTGGTGCCCGTTGCCGATACGTCCTATATCTGCGATGGCACGTCCGGCAAGCTGGCTGACCCTTGTTATGGCATGTTTACGTTCGAAACGATAACGGCGAGTTTGCACCAGGAAGTATTCGTCACGTTTCAAGGCAACGCGGTCATCTTTGAGAGTTTCCAGACCGCGTTGCCGGTTCAGAACAACGGGACGTATACGTACTTTCAGGGTGTAGGGTTGAAGTAAGCGGGCTACCGGCTCTCGGCAGCCATCCGCGCGCCACTGCCGAGAGCCGGACCGCGGAAGCCGGAACCGCTCTTAGGTATCGGCTAACCAGAAAGTTACTCCCGATTCCACAGCGCAGGCGCGTATGCTGCCAGCATGGGGATGAGCGTTTCCATGCTGGCCTCGGGCAGCCGGGGTAACTGCGCCATCGTGGCCAGCGCCAGCACCAGGATTCTGGTGGATGCGGGCATCTCCGGCCGCGAGACTTTCAAGCGCATGAAAGCGCTGGGCGAGGATCCGCACTCGCTCTCGGCCATCGTCATCACGCACGAACATTGCGATCACATTTACGGGCTGGCCACGCTGGCCAAGCGGCTGCGCATCCCAGTCTTCATGACCGGCGCCACGCACCAGGCGTGGGCGCGGGCGCTCAGGGACGAGCGTGGGGAGAGTCCGCAACTGGCAAAATACGAGCGCTTCGAATCGGGCCACCGCTTTCACATCGGCGATATTGAGGTCAAGCCATTCACCATTCCCCACGACGCGGCCGATCCTGTCGGGTTCACCTTCCGCGCCGAAGGCATCAAAGTCGGCTTCGCCACCGATCTTGGCTATCTTCCCGTCAGCGTGCGCGACCACCTGCGCGGCTGCGATGTGCTGGTGATGGAGTCCAATCATGACCTGGAAATGCTGCGGGTGGGGCCGTATCCGTGGTCGGTGAAACAGCGGGTGATGAGCCGCGTGGGGCACCTGTCGAACGGAGCGCTCGCGGATTTCTTTAGTAACGACTATGATAATAGTGCAACGTTTGTCGTGTTGGCGCATCTTTCAGAGCAGAACAATCATCCGGCAATAGCCCGGAGAGAGGCGGAACGAGCGCTGTCCGCACGGGGCGGCCTGTTTCACAATCGCGTGCTGCTGGCCGAGCAGGCGGCGGCACTGCCGCCGATTCGCCTGTAGGGCGCAGTTCTGGCAATTCATGAGCCCGCAATGTGTTGATCCAATCGTAGGTAAGATTCTGGCAGGCTGGCGTTACGACATTTCCGGCCTGGCGCCGGAAATGCGTGGCGACTACGAGAACCATTTTGCCGCCTGTCAGCGTTGCCGCAGCCGCCAGCAGATGCACCGCATCATTGATGTTGGGCTGATTGCGCTGGCCTCGATTTCTGCCGGGGTGTTCCTGCTGGCGTTCGGAGTGATCCGGCATTTCGGGCCGCGGCATGCCTTCTGGCTGGAGATTGCCGCCTTGGCCGGATTCGCCCTGTCGGCCCTGATTTGGCTGGGCGTGGCGGTGGCGACGCCCGCCCCTGTGACGGTGCTGGACGCTGCCAAAGAAGGCGCGCGGCGCGTTCACGACCGGCTGCCGGAAGAAATCCGTCAGCGGCTTCCGGAAGAAATCCGCATCAAGATCACCGGTACTTAGACGTGATGAAGGGTCCGTCCAGAGTCGTTGCAGTTGTGCTGCTGACCGCCATCGGTGCCGCTTTGTCCTCCATTTACGCGGCCGCTTTGCCGGCGACGGCGCAGGGCCATCCGTCGGGATGTCACAGCCACATTGCTCCTCCGCCTCCGTCTCCCGCTCCGGTTAGCCACCAGTGCTGCGCAAGGGGTCACCATGCGGCGATGCCGACCGCCGCGTTTTCATCTGGCGGGATTCAGTTTGTTGTTTGGGATAACGTCGCACAAGTCACCCAGGCCTCCTGGTCCTGTCGAGATTCTGTGTCTGCAATTCCCCTCTCTGGCAGCCCTCCCGGCGCTGCTCCGCTGCGAATCTAGAAGCTGCTTTTTCCTCCTCAATCGCCTGGCCTGTGTCTGCTCACGGGCGGGAATTCGACCACTGTTGAATTGCATGGAGGTTTGAAGTGAAAACGAGCTTTTTGCTGGCCGGAACGATTTTGGCCGCGCTGTTGTGGATTCCGGCGGCGGCGCAGACGGAGGGCCACTCGATGTCAGGGATGCAGATGCCCGGAATGCAAAGGCCGGAACAGGCCGCGAGTCCGCTGCCATCGCCGCATGCCGGGTCAGGCACGGCCTGGCAGCCGGCCTCGGTGCCCTCGTACGAATGGATGTGGATGCGCGGCGGCTGGGAACTGATGGCCCACGGAGTCATCTTCGCGGGCTACAACCAGCAGGGCGGGCCGCGCGGGGCGGGCAAAGCGGAGTCGGTGAACTGGGGCATGCTGATGGAGCAGCGCAAGCTGGGCCGGGGGACGATCCTGTTCCGGCAGATGTTCTCCGCCGAGTCGCTGAGCTCGCCGCATCCCGGCTTTCCAGAACTGTTTCAGACTGGCGAGACTTACCACGGCACGGCGCTGGTGGACCACCAGCATCCGCACAATGTGTTCTCGGAGCTGGCGGCGTACTACACGCTGCCGCTGAGCAGGAAACTCTCGTGGGAACTGTATGGCGGGCCGTCGGCGGAGCCGGCTCTGGGACCGGTCACGTATCTGCATCGCGAGTCAGCCGCGGAACTGCCGATGGCGCCGCTGAGCCATCATCTGCAGGATTCGACGCACACCAGTTTTGGGGTGGTGACGACCGGGCTGACCATCCACCGCGTCAAGCTGGAGGCTTCCGCTTTCAACGGTCGCGAGCCGAATGAACAGCGCTGGAGCATCCAGTTGGCGCCGCTCGACTCGTGGTCTGGGCGAACGGTTGTAGCTCCTTCGCGGAACTGGACGGTGCAGTACAGCATCGGGCGGTTGGAACATCCCGAAGCGCTCGAGCCGGGCAGCCAGTGGCGGGAGACTGCGTCGGTGGAGTACAACCGGCCGCTGGCGGCGGGAAACTGGGCGACGACTGCGGTGTGGGGCCGCGTGCATAAGCTGGCTGCGAACGCCCACCTGAACAGCTACTTGCTCGAATCCACGCTGAATTTTCGCGAGCGGAACTATGCTTTCTCGCGCCTGGAGCTGGTGGATAAAGACGAACTCTTCCGCGGGGCTTCGACGCCATACCGGATCGGAGCGTATACGTTTGGCGGCGTGCGCGACATTGTTGCCGAACATTCCTGGCGGCTGGGACTGGGCGCCGATGTCACGTTCTATTCGAAGCCGGCTGTGTTGGACGCTGCCTATGGCAACCATCCCGTGTCTTTTCAGATATTTCTGCGGGTCCGGCCCGGTCTGGAGCGGGCGGGACATTCCCACTAAGGATTTCCTGCTAATTCAAACGAATAATTGAGGATCGGGATGTTGTTTTGCGGGATTCCGCGCCTAAAAATTTTTCACGGCCAGACACATTGAACTGCGAGACAATTGCGTTTAATGGATAAGGCGCTGAAGATCGTGCGCTTGGTACAGTGGGCGATGCTGGCCAGCATTCTCCTCTACGGCATCCTGGGAGAATTTGTTGCGCCCGGAACCCGGGCGGTCAACCCCACAATCAGCTACCTTTTCACCACGGCAGGGGTGGCCATCGTAGGGGTGATCTTCGTGGTGCGGCGCACGCTGGTACTGAGCGCGGCGGAGAGCCTGGTGACGCATCCCGATGATAGCCTCAGCCTGAGTCAATGGCGGACGGGCTACCTCGCGACCTACTCCCTGTGCGAGGCGCTGGCCCTGTTTGGCCTGATCCAGCGCTTTCTGGGCAGCAACCTGCAACAGAGTTTTCCCTTCTACCTCGGCGGCTTCATCCTGCTGTTCTTTTTCCGTCCACGGCCACCGGCAAGCGCTTCGATTACTTGATGTGGCAACTGGCCAGGCCGCGCTTTTCCAGATATTGCTGGTGGTAGTCCTCTGCGGGGTAGAACGTCACCGCCGGAACGATCTGGGTAACGATCGGCTTGGAATAGCGGTGCGCCTTCTCCAGCGATTCTTTCGAGGCTTTGGCCTCCGCCTCTTGCTCTGGTGAGTGGAAAAAGATAGCGGAACGGTATTGTGTGCCCCAGTCCGGTCCCTGGCGGTTGAGCTGGGTGGGGTCATGGTTCTCCCAGAAGACCTTGAGCAGATCGGCATAGCCGACCTTGGCGGGATCGAACTCGACTTCGACTGCTTCGGCGTGACCGGTAGTGTTGGTGCAGACTTCCTTGTAGTCGGGATTCTCGGTCCTGCCTCCGATGTAACCGACCCGGGTGGAGGTGACGCCAGGAATCTGGCGGAAGGTGGCTTCTACTCCCCAAAAACATCCTGCAGCGAACGTGGCCTTGGACATAGGTAGCTCCCTTGGTAAATGATTACAGCCCAGCAACTTATTGCCAGCGCACCAATTAGATGACGGAGGACAGGAAAAGTCACGAAGTTGCAAGATCTTGCAGCCCGCCCAGATGGGCGATTGACGGCCCTTGGTAATCAAGGATAAAGTCCCAAACAGAGTTGTGCCCAGGAGCAGGTCTGTGGTTTCCAACCACCACTCACGTGCTGTGCCGAGGAGTGTGCATGGAACTGCACTCGTCCTTTTCTTCGCTTTGGCAGTGGCTCAGGCTGCCCTGGCGGTTTCCGGTTTTGCGCCCCAAAGACGGCTGGGCTACCGGAGTGGCGATCAGTGGGAACCCTCGATTGCGGCCGATGCTCACGGGCACGTTTATATCCTCTACCCGCAGTACGGCTCCGTGCCGGATTGCGACGCCTGCGGTGCTCCGACCATGGCTTTGCTGGTGAGCAATGATAATGGGAACACCTGGCAGCCGTCTCATGTGCTGCTGCCTTTTCCGACCGGCCAGTTCGATGCGCAGATCGTGGTAGATCCGGCGGACAAGCAGACGGTGTATGCGGCGTGGCTGCAGAACCATAAGCGCATCATCGTCGTGGCGCGGTCGCTGGATTTCGGGCGGACCTGGTCGTTTGCCATGGCCGAGCGCGGAGGGGAAGAGGCGGACAAGCCAGTGCTGGCGGTTCGGGGAGCGGATGTCTACGTGGGATTCAACCGCGAAGAGAACTTCTTTGTTTCCGCCTCGCACGATGCCGGACAGACCTTCATTACGACGAACGTGAATCCCAATGCGCCCCCGGGATGGTCGCTGTCGGGCGGGGCGACGGTGGATGCGTCGGGGAACGTGTTCTTCGGCTGGACGGCTTATGCGCACGACGAACTGTCGTCGCGGCCGGTCGGTGTCTTCATCAGCCGGTCGAGCGACGGCGGCCGCAGCTGGAACACGGTTCTGCTGGATAGTTCCGCGGCGCCGCCCTCGTGCGCGGAAAAGGCCTGTCAGACGGGCTATCTGGGCGCGCAGATTGCGCTGGCGTCGGATGCGGCGGGCGCCCTCTACGCCTTGTGGAATGCCGGGCCGCTCAATGGCGGTCCCGAGCGAATCTACTTCTCGTCTTCGACTACCGGCGGACAAACTTGGTCAGCTCGCAGCGCGGTGTCCTCGGCGGCGATGGGCGTGGAGCATTCCTTCCCAGCCATCGCGGCGGGCTCGTCAGGGGATGTGCGCGTTGCCTGGATGGACCTGAGAGCGGTGGAACCGGATCATCCGGACCGCGCGTTGTGGAATACTTTCTATCGCAGTTCGACCAACGGAGGCGCGACCTGGAGCGTCGAATCGCAGCTTTCCGGCCCTGCCCGGGGCTATGACTACATTCTGCCTACCGGCTTCCGCTTTCCCTTTGGCGACTACTTCGGCATTGCGATTGACAATAATGGCATGACCCACGCGGTGTGGGGCGAAGGCCGCAACTACCGCTCGCCCGGATCCATCTGGTACACCCGCGGACGATAGCCGACCAACCTCAGCGCCTTCGTTGACTTGCCCGTCTCCGCAACGTAACATTTGCCCCTGATGATCGGCCAGACCATCTCGCACTACCGCATCGTCGAGAAGCTCGGCGGCGGCGGGATGGGCGTCGTCTACAAGGCAGAGGACACGGAACTTGGCCGCTTTGTCGCTCTGAAGTTTCTTCCCGAGGACCTGGCCCAGGATCAAGCCTCTCTCGAACGCTTCCGCCGGGAGGCGCGCGCCGCTTCCGCCTTGAACCACCCCAACATCTGCACGATTTACGAGATCGGCAGGCACGATGGGCATTCGTTCATTGCCATGGAATTTCTGGACGGCATCACGCTCAAACACCGCATCGGCGGGCGGCCGATGGAGACGGAGTCGATTCTGTCGCTCGCCCTTGAGATTGCGGACGCGCTTGACGCTGCCCACACCGAAGGCATCGTGCACAGGGACATCAAGCCGGCCAACATTTTTGTGACCAAGCGCGGACACGCCAAGATTCTCGACTTCGGGCTGGCCAAGGTTACGACCGCGGGCGCCAGCGGGCAGAATGAGGCGACGCGTACTGAGGTGGTGGAAGCCCACCTGACCAGCCCCGGCTCCGCGCTCGGAACGGTGGCGTACATGTCCCCGGAGCAGGCGCGGGCGAAGGAACTGGATGCGAGAAGCGACCTGTTCTCCTTTGGAGCCGTCCTGTACGAAATGTCCACCGGGCAGTTGCCTTTCCGCGGTGAGAGCTCGGCGGAAATCTTCCGCGAGATTCTGGATCGCGACCCGGTTCCGGCCGTGCGGCTGAATCCTGGCCTTCCGCCCAAGCTCGAAGAGATCATCAACAAGGCTCTGGAGAAAGACCGCGAGATGCGCTATCAGGTCGCGTCGGAGATGCGGGCCGACCTCAAGCGGCTGAAGCGCGAGACGGAATCGAGCCGGTCTTCCAGCCGGGCCGAAACTGGCTCGACTGCTGCGAGCGGATCGTCCAGCGGCACACAGATTCCGTCGCCGGTGAGCGGGGCGACACCGATACCCGGGAGCGGTTCAGTTCAACCAGGGCACGGCAGTAGTTCGGCGGTGGTCGCCGCAGCCAAGCAGCATAAGTGGGGAGTCGCGGGCGGAGCGATTGCGGCTCTGGTGGTGCTCGCGGCGGCAGGCTTTGGCGTGTATTCGATGCTGCATCGGGCGGCGCCGGCTCCCTTCCAGAATTTCGGCATCTCGCAAATCACCAGCTCCAGCAAAGCGGTGGTCACGGCCATCTCGGCGGACGGGAAGTACCTGCTCACGGTCATGGATGACAAGGGACTGAACAGCCTGTGGCTGCGCAATGTGGCCACGGGCAGTGACACCCAAATCGTTCCGCCCTCAGCGTCGATCCCAAGCGTCGCTTTTTCACCCGATGGGAACTACGTGTACTTCCGCAAGGCGGAAAACGCCATCAACAGCGATTTCAATATTTATCGCGTCCCGGTGCTGGGAGGGACGCCGCAGGTCGTGGCCCACGATGTAGACAGTGCGGTCACCTTCTCGCCGGACGGTAGCCGGATGGCATATTGTCGCGCGAATGACCCGGACACTGGCAAGTACAGGCTGCTCAGCGCCAAGCTGGACGGGAGCGATGAAAAGGTGCTTCATATCCAGGACCCGATGATCTACCTGCCGCGATGGCTGGCCTGGTCTCCTGACGGGAAGAAGATCGCCTATCCCGACATTCTGGCCGGGACGTTCGGCGGGGTAAGCCAGTTCGACGTGGAGACTGGAAAAATACAAACGCTGACCTTCGCCGATAAGGAAATCGAAGCATTGCAGTGGTCCACCGGCGGCGATGGTTTGTTTGTTACCTACCGGCAAAAAGGCCCGAGCATTGGCCGCATCCAAATCGGGTTCGTCTCGCTGTCCGATGGCCAGGTGCACGGGATCTCGCATGATACGAACACCTACGCGACGTTATCGCTTTCCGCCGATGGCAAGACGCTGGCCACGGTGCAGCAAAAGGCGGTGAGCAACCTGTTTGTCGTGCCGGGGGAAGGCAGTGCCTCTCCCTCAGCGAATCCCCTGCTGGTGGACGGAGAGAACATCGGCAATTTCAATTGGACGGCCGACGGCGCCCTGCTGACCTCGGACTTCACGCGTCTGGTGCGAACCGATGCCAATGGGAAGAATCCGGCGGTGCTGGCAAGCGATCCAAGCGCCGGAATTCTGGCGTTTTCCACTTGCGGCACGCAGTATATCGTCTTCCCCTGGGCGTTCCACGAAGGCACCAACACATTTAGCATTTGGCGTTTGAATGCGGACGGTTCCCATCCCACACAGTTAACGGACGGGCATGACGATCTCTTCGACTCCGGGCCGGCATGTTCAGGCAATCAGAACTGGGTTTACTTTTTCCGGGATGTGCAACGCGTTTGGCGGGTCCCGATCGATGGATCGGGTAAGGCTGAACCCGTTCAGGCTACCAGTGTCGCTCACGGCTTCCAGGCGGCCCGGGGAATGGGCCTTTCACCGGATGGCAAAACGCTGGCCTATCTAGTCGAACTGGTGAGTCTCGAGACGCAGAACGGCACTCCGAAACTTGCCCTGCTGGACCTGACGACGATGGGTGCCCCGCGGCTGATTGACCCCAATCCACACATTTCCGCCGGCCCGCGATTCACGCCTGACGGCAATGCGCTCGCCTACCCGGTTCGCGACAATGGCGTAGACAACATTTGGATCCAGCCGCTCGACGGTTCTTCCGGGCGCCAGATTACGAAATTCGATGCGGAACAAATCCATTCCTTTCATTGGACGCCGGATGGTAAGAGCCTTGGAATCTTGCGAGGCCACACCGACTCCGACGTCGTGCTTTTGCAAGAATCCAAGCCATAGATTGATTTCCCGCCATCCGGCCCGCGAAATTCCGGACTGGCGCGCAAAATCGCTCTGCCGCAAGAGCGACCGTGGCTGAGCTTTTTCCCGTACGGTCCCCAGGGGCCTGACTCCAGGCGGCGTCCCGCCGGTGAGGTCAGCCAGCCGGGTGACTTCGTGTTCGCTGCACCACTCGTGTAATTCGTCCACGATCTGGTACACCGCGGACGATAACTCGGGTCGCAAGAACCACCTTATAAGCAGCGCAATGAGTGGGGTGGCTATGTTTCACCACTTACGCCCCCTTTAATTTGGGCCAGTCCATGTCCGCTGTGTGCCGACACACGATGTGAGCCAAGTCACTGACAGGACATGCTCTTCCGCGTAACGTTTCGTTTCGACTGGAGTCTCGCCTCCCCGAAGAGCAAGTTCTCGCCCGTTGAGATGCAGCCCCCCTGAGGCGAACAAGCTGACCCCATTCTTGGTTGAAGTCCTCGCAAGAAAAGAACAGCGCTTGCACGGTGTTGCGCGCAAGAAACCGGGCACAGACAGTCCACCAGGCGAATACCCGGCGCCGCGAGAAAGGTGAGTCCCATGAAATACGTACTCAAATTCGTGCTGGTGACATTATGCTTACTGCTCTTCTCAACATTCCTGTTTGCCAATGACCCTAATCGGGAGTTCTCCATCGCGAACAATCCGAATGGCGTGTGGTCGTATGGTTTCACGCCGACGCTGGGTGGTTCGTTCTCGTTGGCCGACACAAAGCATGTTAACAACGTTTGGCCAAGCGGATACCAACAAGGCATGGACAACTGGAGCAGTTCCAGCCAGGTTGACTGCGACAATGGGATCGGGGGTGTCACAGGCCGTGCCAAGGCGCAGCAGTTGCTGCTGGCGAGTGGGGATGCAGAGACTATTCCTTGGGATACTCTGGCTCAGGGCCCTGGCTGTCACGGCGAATATTCGATCCTGCGCTGGACCGCGCCGCTAAGCGCTACCTACCAATTCCGTGGAAGCTACCAAGGAATGTTTCTAACTTGCGGTGGCAGCACGACCGATGTTCACATCCGATGGAACTCCAAGAATCCGCTTTTCGACGCGGAGATTTACGGCTTTGTGGATAACCGGCAAGCGTTCTTCGACCTGCAACAGCCAGTCGCCGCCGGGACAACGTCGACTTCGCCGTTGGTTGGGGCATCAATCGTGACTACCATTGTGACTCGACGGCCCTGCAGCTCAGGATTGATCTTGTCCCCGCCATTAACATCAACCCCGGCGGCCCTGACAACAAGATTCACATCGGAACGCCCGGCAAGGTCCGGGTAGCAATTCTCTCCAGTTCTTCGTTCAACGCACCGGCCATGGTCGTCCGAAGCTCTCTGACCTTCGGACGGATCGGCGACGAGCAGAGCCTCGTACACACGCCTGACCAGTGGGATTTCAGGTTACCAGGTCCTACGGTCTGCAGCACTCAGGATGTCAACGGGGACGGACTGCAGGATCTCGTCTGCCAGTTTGATCGGCAACGGGCGGGCTTTCAGCTCACCGACACCTACGGCGTGCTTCGGGGCGTGACGGTAACAGGAACTACTATTGAAGGAACTGACTCAGTACACATCGTGAAGTGAGGCGAGCTGTGCGTCGTCCCGGAAACTGTCGGGCCGTGAGCGACTAGCTGAAGCGACCGCAATCGTGCTTCGATGCCAACTGGGGAACAGAAAAAGTCGCCCGATATCTGGGCGGCTTTTTTTGCATCACGCGGGAGCGCAGCATGATAGCTGTTGCTCACTGGCAACTACGCTCTCTGAGAATAAGCCATCCGTAGCTTTCGTTTCATGGGTCCGTGGGCTTACTCCAGGATCATCCCGCCGGTGAGGTCGGCCAGCCGCGAGACTTCGTGTTCGCTGCACCATTCCTGCAGTTCGTCCACGATCTTCTCGGTGGCGCAGGGGTCCCAGTAGCTGGCGGTGCCGATCTGCACGGCGGTGGCTCCGGCCAGCATGAATTCGATGACGTCGGCCGCCGTGGAAATTCCTCCCATGCCGATCACCGGAATCTTCACCGCGTGGGCGGCGTCGTAGACCATGCGCACCGCGATCGGCTTGATGGCCGGACCGGACAGCCCCGCTGTGACGTTGGCAATGCGCGGCTTGCGGGTTTCCGGGTCAATGGCCATGGCCACGAAAGTATTGATCAGCGACAGGGCGTCGGCGCCGGATTCCTGCGCTGTGTAGGCCATCTGCGCGATGCTGGTCACGTTGGGCGACAACTTCACGATCAGCGGCCGCTGCGCCACACGCCTGCAGGTGGTGACGACTTCGTCGAGCGTGCGCGGGTCGCTGCCGAATTGCAGGCCCCCGTGCTCCGTGTTGGGACAAGAGACGTTCAACTCGTACGCCGCAATCCCCTCGCCGTCATTGAGCATCTCAATCGTGTGCTCGTAGTCTTCGCGGGTGTAGCCGAAGACGTTAGCGATGACGACGACGTCTTTGATCTGCCGCAGGCGGGGCAGCTTTTCTTCCAGAAACGCGTGCGCGCCGATATTCTGCAGGCCGATGGCATTCAGCATCCCGGCGGCCGTTTCCCACAGGCGCGGCGGAGGATTGCCGATCATCGGCTCCCGCGAAAGTCCCTTCACCACGAATCCGCCCAGCTTGGACAGGTGAACCACGTCCTCGAACTCGACGCCGTAGCCGAACGTGCCGCTGGCCGCGAGCACGGGATTCTTGAGCTGGATGCCGGCAAAGCTGACGCTGAGGTCAGCCGCAGGACGTCCTGCTTTGGCGGGGCGAGCCGTCATGGCTGGGTTTCCCCCGGTTTCGCGGCTGAACTTCCGGGGGTACGGCGCTGGGCCAGCGCTTCGGTCAGCACTCGTCCATCGGCGTGGGTCGGCGCGTTAATGCCGAGCAGCGAGGCGAGGGTAGCGGCCAGGTCCACCGGTTCAACGCTCGATCGGTAGATTCCAGGCTGGAACGGCAGCCCATAAAAGGCGAGGGGAACGTGCGTGTCGTACGTGTAGGGCGAGGTGTGGTCGGTGCCGCCGGGCCCGACCGTATAGATATCGGGAACACCCATCACATACCAGCTGCCTTCGGGCGAATAGCTGTTCAGATACCGTCTGCCCAACGCAGTGCCGGGAACTTCGCTCACCGCCAGTTGCGACTTGGTGTAGTAGTCACGCAGACCGGCCTGCTTCATGGCCTCGCCAACCGCCGCTTCGGCGTCGTGCTCGCGGACGTGGGCGGCGGCAAAAGCTTCCTGATCAAGCCACGCCAGCGGATAGTCGAGCTTCACGTATCCGGCAGGACGAGCGGCGAACTTGGCCGCAACAGAGGTGTTGATCTGAGCTTCCATCTTCGCCAGGTCGAGATGCGCGGCCGGGATGCGCAGTTTCTGCGCCTGCTCGGGGAGGGAAGAAACTCCGTGATCGGCCGACAGTGCGATCCAGACATCGGCCAGGCCGATCTGGTGGCCGAGAAAGTTAAGAAAATCGGCGAGTTCGCGATCGAGGTCGAGCGCCATCTGCCGCATTTCCGGAGAATCCGGCCCAACCTGGTGGCCGAGAATATCGTTGGGCGACAGCGAAATGGCAAGCAGGTCGGTGGCCGGGCCGCGGCCCACGTTTTCGTACACCACCAGCTGTTTAGCGAAATCGAATTCGTACTCGTTGCCGAACGAAGTCGGGCCGACGACTTCGTAGAATCCGGCGTCCGATCCGTCTTTGTGTTTGCGATGCGCGGTGGAACGCAGCAGCGAGCCCTGCGCGTCTTTCCAGTCGCGATCCCAGTATTTGGCGGGACGTTCAGCGTTGAAATCCTGCACCCAGCGCGGCAGCTCGTTTCGATAGTAGGTGGACGTAACCCAGGCGCCGCTTTTCGGATCAATCCAGTACGCCCCGTCGCCCGAGAATCCGGCGGGAAGGATGGCGGCCCGGTCTTTTAGGGACAGCCCAAAAACTCGCGATTTGCCCTGCGTTGCCAACTTGAGTTCATCGCCGATGGTGTCGGCCAGCAGATTGTGCGGGGACGCCCCAGTTTTTTCTTCGTCACCCGGGCCTCCGGCGATGCCGATCAGCCTTGTGTCGTCGTCCTCGACTGAAGTGACCATGCGCTTCTTCTGCTGGTCCCACCATTCATTGGAGACGATGCCGTGGCCATTGCTGTAGGCGCCGGTAAACAGCGTGGCATGACCGGGTGCGGTGCGGGTGTTGGCGTAGTTGTAATTGCAGTCGGGAAAGTAGGCGCCGTGGTCGAGCAGGAAGCGGAAGCCGGCGTCTCCGAACTGGTCGCGGTAGCGCTCGAGATAGTCGCCGCGGAACTGGTCAATCACAATCACCACCACCAGCCGCGGGCGGCCGTTATAGGCCGAGGCGGACGCGGAGATAGCCAGGCTGGCAATCGCCGCAAGGCAGCCCAGCCACAAGAGCAGACGAGCGCCGCAGAATCTGGAGAAGGATTTCCTGGAGAAGGATTTCATTGAGAAGGTAGTTTACACAGGCGCACGGAATCCGCCAAAGGTGGTCCTCTTTTCGGACGGCGTCATCCTGAGCGGAGCCGTTTTTCAGGCGGAGCGAAGGATCTCGCGAGAAGTAAGGGCGGGCTCGCCTCACGCGAGATCCCTCGCCCCGCTGGTGAAAGCGCGGAGTTTCGGGATGACGCACCCAGTTAGGGCGTTCCGTCAAACCGGGCTGCGCTATTCCTGACTACTGACGTGCACTCCCTGGCCGTTTTCCGATACAGTAGTAAGTTCCCATGCTCGATCTGAACTTCGTCCGTGAAAACCTGCCTCTGGTAGAGGAAAAGCTGCGCCAGCGCGGCATGGATCCGGCCGCCGTCCTGAAAGATTTCCGCGAGGTGGACACCGAGCGCCGCCACGCCATCACCGAAGCCGAGACTCGCAAAGCCCAGCGCAACAAGGCTTCGGAAGAGATCGCCAAGCTGAAAAAAACTGGCCAGGACGCCGGCGCGGCCATGGCTCAGACGAAAGAGCTGCGTGAGCAGATTCAGACGCTCGAAAAAACGGCGACCGACCTGGACGGGCGCCTGCGCGACATTCTGGCCGGCATTCCCAACCTGCCGCACGCGAGCGTGCCCGTCGGGCACAGCGCCGACGACAATGTAGTAGTCCGCCGCTGGGGCGCGCCGCCGAAGTTTGATTTCACGCCCAAGCCGCACTGGGATCTGGGGGCCGACCTCGGCGTCCTCGACCTGGAGCGTGCGGTTAAACTCACGGGCGCACGCTTCGCCGTCTATTGGGACCTCGGCGCGAAGCTCGAGCGCGCGCTTGCGAACTTCATGCTCGATCTCCACACGCGCGAGCACGGCTACACGGAAGTTCTGCCGCCGTACCTGGTGAACTCCGATTCCATGTACGGGACTGGGCAGTTGCCGAAATTCGCCGCTGACTCATTTCGCGTGCCGCACGGCGAAAAGGATCTTTGGCTAATCCCGACCGCCGAAGTGCCGGTCACGAATCTGTATCGCGATGAAGTGCTGGAGCAGGCGCGCCTGCCCATCTCGCTCACAGCATATACACCATGCTTCCGCAGCGAGGCGGGATCATACGGCAAAGACGTGCGCGGCATCATCCGGCAGCACCAGTTTCAGAAGGTGGAACTGGTGAAGTTCACGCAGCCGGAAAATTCTTACGACCAGCATGAAAAGCTCACCCGCGACGCCGAGGAAGTCCTGCAGAAGCTGGGCCTGCATTACCGTCTGATGACACTCTGCACGGCCGACATGGGAGCGGCTGCCGCGAAAACGTATGACATCGAAGTCTGGCTGCCCGGGCAGCAGCTGTTCCGCGAGATTTCATCGTGCTCGAATTTCGAGTCGTACCAGGCGCGTCGGGCGAACATTCGCTATCGTCCGGAAGGCAAGAACAAGTCCGAGTACGTGCACACACTGAACGGCAGCGGACTCGCCGTCGGCCGCACCTGGGTGGCGATTGTCGAAAACTATCAGCAGGCCGACGGGAGCGTGGTCATTCCCGAAGCGCTGCGGCCTTATATGGGTGCGGAACGGATTACGCCCCGGAAGCTATGAGCGATGAGCCATGAGCGGTCAGCAATAAAAGTCTTGAACAAGCTCGCTCACGGCTCATTGCTCCCCGCTCATCGCTCCGGCATTGCCAATCCGAGGAGGGGTCACTAGACTTGCACAGAGCAGAAATCACGACTGCCGCGCCCAGTGCGCCCCTGCCCATGAACGCCGTCTGGCGGACAATTCGCGGATACATCCTGTGGCAATACGAGCGGGGCACGCTCCACTACGACATCATGGTCACGCTGATCCTGATTTTTGTTCTGTTCTCGCCGCGCGTGATCAACTTCAACGACAAACCCGTCGCCCGAAATTCGCATCCGACCGATGTCATGGTGACGATTGACGGCGAAGGCCGCCTGCTCTACCAGGTAGCGGCCAGCGCGGTGGCGCCGGGCGATGACCACTCGGTGCGCGAGCAGTTGCTGCACATTATCGAGCCGATTTCAGGTGCCGTTTCGATCGTGAGTTACGAGACCGTCACCGACCGCAAGGGCCAGGTGCAGAGCTACAGAGTCCTGGTGAAGAGGGAGTAAGAAGGCCGTTCCCAGTGCTCGCGAAAGTTCCTATGAGAATAAGAAGTCGTTGGCTGATCTTCATTGCTCCGGCCGGGATTCTCCTGTGCTCGGCTTTCGCACAGAAGTCTGCCGAGCCGGACGGCCTGAACGCAGTCCTGAAAAAGATGGACACCGCCGCAGCCAGCTTCCGCACCACGCAGGCTGATTTTGAGTGGGACACCTACCAGAAGGTCATTGATGAGATTGACGAGATTCAGACGGGCACCATCTACTACCGCCGCACCGGCAAAGAAATTGAAATGATGGCCGAGGTCAAGAAGGCCGGAGCAACCCTCGCCAGCATGAAACCCGAGCCGAAATTCGTGCTGTTCGGCCGCGGCAAGATCCGCATGTACCAGCCCAAGCTCGACCAGGTCACCGAATACGACTTGGGCAAGAACAGCGCCGACTTCGAGAGCTACCTCGTCCTCGGCTTTGGTGGCAGCGGGCAGGAACTGGTGAGGACGTTCGACTTGACATACCAGGGGCCGGAGACCGTCAACGGCGTTGCCACCGCGAAGCTGCAACTGGTTCCCAAGTCAGAAAGGGTCCGCGGCACCTTCAGGCAGATTGTTCTGTGGATTGACCTGGAGAAGGGAATCTCGGTACAGCAGCAGTTTTTTGACCCGCAAGGGGACTACCGTCTGGCCAAGTATTCCTCGCCTCAGGTCAACGGAAAGAAAATTCCGGATGAGGTCTTTCGACTCAAGACCACGGGTAAGACACGCACCATTTCGCCGCGCGGCTAACTCATTGAATCTAAAGAATAAGAAGTGGGATGCGATTTCCGGCGGGGGCGCTATACTGGCCCCACCTTCAGTTGGGTTCATTCATGGCCAAGGTTTTTACGATTACAGTCCCTCCTAAGCTGGGAAACAAGCGCCGGGAACGTACTTCCGATCCTCGCTACGTCGACGGGCAACGTGTGCTGGTCGAGGCGATGAAGTACCTGGCGCAGTCCGATCCGGTGAAGAACCGGTCTGCCATTGAACTGCTCTCGGAACTCGTCCGCACCCGCTTCCGCATGAGCGACTCGCCGCTGGGATAGCAAAGGCCGCGCCGAGGCGCGGCCTTTGGTGTAAGGAGAGGCCATCTGCACCTCTCCAGCTGATTAGAAGTTGACCCGGATTCCCATCTCCATGGTTCGTGGGGTCGTTCCCTCGGCCCCGAGCTGCCCGAAAGTTCCCGGTGTGCTTGTGATGGAGAGGGTTGGATCCAGCAGTTGGTTGTGGTTGAGAACGTTGTTGACGTTGAGGGAGGCCTCAGCGCTAAAACGTTCCGTGATTCGGACATTCTTCTTAATCCCCAGGTTCAGATTCCAGTACGGCAGGCCGCGGAACTGCCCATACCCGCCACTCCTGGGATCAAGCCCCAGGATCAGAGGACGAATGGTGCCGAACACCGCAGCCGGATTCCCGAAGATGCTGAAAATCCCATTACCGAGATTGTGAACCGATGCCGAGGTATTCCTGACCGTCTGCAGACAGTTTGCATCGGTGTTAACGAGATTGCCATCGGCGGAGCCAAAATCCTCTCCCCCGCTATAGCCATTGCCAGCGGCGCCCGTATTCGTGTTGCAGAACAGGGGAGCGCCGCTACCGGCTGCGAAAACAAACGAGGTGGTCCAGCCTCCTAGAACGCGCCCCAGCATGCCTTGCTGGCCGCGATAGAAGGGCGGCTGGTAGACCACAAACAGCGTGTTTACGAATTTGCGATCGGATGGTTGCGTGCCGTACTGCTCATCGAAGTTGAACGAGTCCACGGAGACTTGTCCGCTAGTGGCCTGAACGACGCCTCCCGTGCCCAGTGCTTTGCTCCAGGTGAGATTGTTCTGCAGAGTGATGCCCTTCCAGTCATTGAGTTTTAGCGTCGCAAAGGCGGCATTGTAATTACCATGCCCCAGGCTGGTAGTCATGGCTACGTTGCTCGAGATTTGTCCTGCCGTGTTCATCATGCTGAAGGGGAAGTTGAATCCCTGGCTGGTCGCACCTCCTCCGGCGTCCAGCATTGACCAGAGTGAGTAGACCCTTTGGAGCTGCAAGTAACCGAACGCGGTGGGGTCACTGATCAATCCCGTCGTGCAGTTCGGGCTGCAGGGGAAACCGGTTCCCGCGAGTGCGGCTTCAAAGAAAGGCTGCGGGGAAAGGCTGGCGAGCGTGCTCGCTGGAGTTGCTGCATTGCAGGCACCGATTGAGGTCGCACAACCCATCGCCTTTTCGATGTTGGCATAGGCGGTCTGGAATTGCTGCCCGCCTAAGGACATCATGTAAGGCACGGAGTTGAGGTTGACGGACAGAAGCTCGTTGTGGATCCACCGGTGAATGCCGCCTACTTCCAGGGAGATCTTGCCGGAAAACTGGTGCTGAATCGTCCAATCAATTGAGTCGACAGAATTCGGCCGGAACTTTGGGTCCGTGGGCGAAGCCGTAGCCGCTTCAGACCCATTGACCCCAGGTAAGAATGGTTGTGGCAGCATCTGGCCCGCTGGTGGAAGCGGGGCCGTATTTCCATCGGTTCCAATGCGGAAAGCGTTCGTAGCGTCAATCGGTCCAGAGGTGCCACATTTTCCGTTGGAAAAAACATACAGGCAATTCACCGGCTGGATCAGGCCGGGGCTGAGGAGTGGGCCCAGCACCAGGCCCACGCCATTCAAACGCCCATAGATTCGACCATAGCCGCCACGGATGACTGTGTTCTTTCCACCGAGTGTCGCACCGAGATCCGGGTTCCAGGCTACGGCGATGCGTGGGCTGAACGCGTGATAGAAGGGGTCGTACTCGTACTTCGGGTGTCCGGCGACATTGCCGATCAGGGCAAAACCGATTTGCGGATTATAAACCTGCCCCGCCAGCGCCGCAGCCTTCCGCTGCGCCAGGTACGACTGCGTGGTGATCTCCTGGCCGTTTGCACCCACAAAGATGACCTGCTTACCATTTTGTTCCGTCGGCGGCATCTCCAACGCCCACCCTAAACCGTATGTGACGGTGAGAGAGGGTTTCATATGCCACGTATCATTGAAGTACAGGTTGTAGTAGGGAATGGTCACTTTGTCGAATGCCGGCACGAGCGGCGGATTCAGGGTCAAGTTCGAGCCGGAACGGGTATACGCCTGCTGGGTGTCGGTTACGATACCCAGGATTGCGGCAGCCTCGCGGGCGAGAGTGGGGTTACTGAAAATGGAACCTAAGCTCGTCAGGTCCACGTTCCCAGAGCCGGCAGCGTCGCCCAACAGGTACACGGGGTAGTAATTGATGCCCGCGCCGTTGTCCGTGCGCTGGTGGTAGTTCCAGTTACGCTGGTACTGCCCACCAAACTGCACCAGGTGGTTACCTTTCAGCCAGGAAACGTCGTCGCGGAAGAAATGATCCTTCCCATCCCAGAACCGGGTGCGAGTCTGCTGGGTATTGACGTTGTAGGGGGCGGCCACGTCGTTCCGCTTTTCGCCGAACGGTTCGAGAGCGGCACCCAAACTTGAAAACTGCGCCGGATCGCCGTGCGATCCCCATTGCCACCAGTTGCGCAGAAAGTTGTAATGGAAGTCGTTGGTTATGTGCTCACTGATGTTTGTAGTCAATCCGAACACAAGAAACCAAGGCACTTGCGGACGGTTGGTAAGGGAAGCTGGTGTGCCCAACTTATCGCCGGGGAAGAATCCTCCGATATCAATCTGATCGTCGGTGGCGCGGGTCAGGTGGTAGTAGCGATAGCTCGACATGAAGTGCCACTTCTGTCCAAAGTCGTGGTCGAGGCGCACCACCGCGAAGTTGTCGTTCTGCGGAATCGCCAAGTTCGACTGAAAGGCGAGCGTGTTCACCCCGTCGCAGAAAGTGTCGCCGTTGAGCACACCACAACCCAACCCCGCAGTGGGGGGCGGCATGTACTTGCTCCACAACTGCTGGGTGAAGGAATTCATCCCAATGGGCTTGCCCCCCATCATCCGTGGATCAAGGGTGTTCAGGTTGTAAGTGGTCGAGGGGTTGGCGGGATCGTGCAGGATTCCATTGCGCATGTCCGCACTGGGGACTAGTTTGGTGATGGTCTCCGAGTTGGGCCAACGTGCACCCTGGTAATTGAAAAAGAAGAAGGTCTTGCCACCAAGGATCTCTTTGGGAATGATGGGGCCGCCAAACGCACCCCCGAACCAGCTCCTGTGCCAGTTCGGTACCGGCGTTTTTGGAACAGCTTGATTGTTCTCCCAAGTGTTGGCCGAGAAATTGTTGTCCAGGTAATACTCGTAGCCGGTGCCGTGCCAGGCGTTGGTGCCGCGCTTGGTGACGATCTGCACCTCCATGCCGGACGAGTTATTGAAGTCTGCGGTCTGGTTCGAAGTCGCGACTTTAAACTCTTCCACGCTGTCCACCGGCGTGGGCATCACGCCCGAAGGCTGGCCACCGTTGATGCCGGCATTGATTCCGCTGATTGGATTGTTCTTGTTGGAGAACAGCCCACCGGCGGGATCGTCGCCAAAATTCGGGTTGTAGACGCCCGAACTGCCATCCATGTCGTTGCTGTTGATGCCACCGTCGAGCATGAAGGCGGTTTGGTCCACTACCGTCCCGGCGGCGCTGCCGTCAGGGCTCACGCCCGGTTGCATGGTGACAAATGAGCTGGCATCGCGGCCAAGGGTCGGCAAATTCTCCAAAGCCCGGCCTGTGACCGTGTTGCCAATGGTGGAATTGAGGGTCTGCAACTCGGTGCCGCCAGCGGTGACTTCCACGACCACGTTGCTGGCTCCCACGCGCAAAATCAGATTCGCAGTGGTGGCGGCTCCTACCTGCACCGTAATCTGAGTTTTGCTGGTGGAAAAGCCCTGCTTGCCAACGGTAATCTCATAAGCGCCAGGGTTAGCATCGACAAAGATGTAGCGTCCCGCGTCGTTGGTGGTCACGGCACGCGAGGTCTTCGTCGCGGTATCGGTGAGCGTCACCGACGCGCCATTGACAACCGCGCCGCTTTGATCGGATACGGTGCCGGCAACCGTGCCGCTGTTGGTCGATTGTGCCCACATGGGCAGAGCGCAGCACAGGACGAGCGCGCTGGTGCACAGCAGCAGAATGGCAAAATGGGGAAGATTCTGGGAGCGGACGCGCATGGCATAGCCCTCCTGGAAGACGACTTACACGCGAAAACCTGCTGAATTCTGTCCTACCGTCGCCACTTCACTCTTGAAGAGCCCTTATGAACCAAACTCTACCCACCGACCTCTGACTATTGACCGAAACTAGTCATAACGCGAGTGTTTTGATGAATCCATCCGGGCCCCTGGGGCGCTACTGTGCAACTTCGCGGCCACGACGTTTAGCTGAGTTTTCAATACTCTACAGCGGCGTGAGGCGCTCGAATACGCGATACCACATCCGTCGCTTCCAGATTATGGAGGTCTAGGAGCCGTGCCGAAACAACGCGGCGGCGAGAACTATGACCGCGGGATAACATTCCAGCGTGTAGCGGGGCTCGGGATTTTCCAGCGTTCCCAGGAATGCGGACCGTAGAAGCAGAAATATGACCAAGACTCCGATCCCCGCAACTCCGCGACCGCGCAACAGTCCCAGCGCGGCCATCGCGACATACACGAGATTGATTGCTCCGAAGGCAAGGCTGACGGCCAGCCAGCGGCGGTCGTCATTGAATTCCCACCAGCGCGGGTCAGCAGGCAGCAGTTCGGTGCGCGGGCGCAGCCACATGTCGGCAATGCGCACTGCCGGCAGCCTCAGGTAATAGCGCAGCGGATGCGTCTGAATACGCTCTTCAGCCAGAGCGGAAAAGCGGGCGTCGAGTCCCGGAGTCATGTCGTGCTCGCGGTTGTAGTCGGCAAACAAATCGCGGGTCTGGTCGCGCTGCTGGTGCGAGTCGAAGGCCCGGCTGGGCAGCCTCGCGAAATCAACTTCTTCTCCCGGAACATTCCAGTAGATCTCCTGCACAGAGACGTAGTCGGCCATCCAGGTCTTGGTCCAGCGGTTGAATCCGTTCAGCAGCGGTTCGTCGGAGTCGGTGGCATAGCGCGGGGCCAGCGGCTCAAAGCGATGCAGCGTGTGCAAGTTGCGCAGCGTCCACGGAACCAACGGAGCCAAGGCGCCGGCAGTGACCAGAAGGGCGGCGGCCGTGAAGGATCGACGTTGGCCGGGGGCTCTGCTTGGGCGCACAAGCAACCACAGCAGATAACCAAGCACAGCGGCCAGCAAGATTCCGCCGTCGGGCCGCAACAGGATGGCGGCGCCGATGGCAAGTCCGCAGCCCAGCCAGATCAACCGGCCGTCTTGTCCCTGAGCTGTGTCATGGTTCACCCCCAGCCCGCGCAGGGCCAGATCAAGAGCAAGTGCCGTGAAAAAAATCTCCAGCGTTTCGGTCAACGCCGCCGCTGCATAGTTGGCGAGAAATGGGCAGAGCGCTGCGAGCAGGAATGCGGCCTGCGCGACCCGCTCAGAGAAACATCTCCGCGAGAGATCGGCGATCAAAAAGCACGTCGCCAGGTCGAAGATCACCTGCGCCAGCAGGACGGCACGGAAATTTCCGTCTCCGGCGACCGCGAAAACCGCCGCCAGAAACGCGGGATAGCCCGGCAGACGGGATACCGTTGGCATAATCACGCCCGAGTCGGTGATGCCATAAATGCCGTGCCGCAGCCAGTTATCCGCGATGTCAGCGTAGAGGCGGGAATCGTCCACCACCCCCGGAAAGCGGAAGACGAAGAACAGGCGCGAGCCTAGCCCCGCCAGGCTTGCCATCAGGACGAAGCAAGGCTTTTTCCCAAGAAGTTCCCGAGCCAGTTCGCGCACCCAGCGAATATAGCGCGTTTGGGTCTAAATGTGGCGCGGGTGCCCCCGTCCGCGTGCCCTCTTGAAGCGTCGGAGGCCCCGCCGCAGAGATAACGCTTCGAGTAAGAAGCTGGATTCAAACTGACGCAACACGGTGCTGCCGCGAACATTGACCCTGCGCCGGACGCAGCATACGATAAAGAACTGACCATCCAATGGCCGGCCCAGTTTTCTATGATCCCCGACGCGCCCGCTGGAAACGCCTGCGGCGCCTGTTCGACGTTGTGGCTGTAGTTGTTTCCGCGCTGATCATTTTCTTCGCGTATACCGCGCTTCGGGACGAACCCCTCCCCGAACTTCTGTTTTCTCCCCAGAAGCGCGCTATCAAGGCGGTGAAAGAGAACGAAAAGGAGAAGGCGCGAGACCGCCAGAAAAAGCTGGCTGCCCGCTCGCACCGCAAGTCGAAAATCGCGGCCTCTCAGGTCACACTGAACCAGGAAGAAGGCATTCGCGGCGCTTTTTATGTTCCGTGGGATGCAGCCAGTTTCTCGTCGTTGCGTGAATATGCCCGCCAGATTGACCTGCTGTATCCCGACTGGCTGCACGTGCTGACCGCCGACGGCCACCTGCAGGGCGTGGACGATCAGACGAATAAGTTCTTCGATATCGTGCAGGGGAGCACCTTGCGGCCGGTGGACGACCGCGTCATGCCCTTCCTGAATGCGGAAGCCACCAGTATCGAAGTCTTCCCCATGGTCAACAACTTCGATGGCACCACCTGGATCGCCGAGGTGACCAGGTTCCTGAACGATCCGGATGCGCGAGCGCGGTTCCGCAGCCAGACCGGACAATTCCTCTCCTCAGGGCGC
Organism: Terriglobales bacterium; assembly: GCA_037442635.1. Taxonomy (GTDB): domain Bacteria; phylum Acidobacteriota; class Terriglobia; order Terriglobales; family Acidobacteriaceae; genus Sulfotelmatobacter. The sequence continues at coordinate 182,627 of JBBIPV010000010.1, forward strand.
TATCGTGGCTTGATGGTGGACTTCGAGGCGTTCCCGGCGGAAGGCCAGCCCGGTTATGTCGCGCTGCTGAACGAGTTGTCGTCCGACCTGCACGCCCGCGGCATGAAGCTGTACGTGGCCGTTCCTCCGCACAACGCCGAGTACAACTACCCGGCCATTGCCGCCGCTGCCGACGGCGTGGTGCTCATGAACTACGACGAGCACTATCCAGGAGCGGCGCCGGGTCCGGTGGCTTCGCAGGACTGGTTTGTTCAAAACCTGAGGTTCGCCAAGGCTGCCATCCCGCAGGAGAAAATCATCTGCGCCATCGCCAACTACGGCTATGACTGGGTGCAAAAGCCGAAGAAAGGGAAACTGCCGGCAGGGGAGCACGACTCGACCGTCAGCGTACAGGAGGCCTGGCTGGCCGCGCGCGATTCCGAAGAAGACGTCAACTTCGACGACGATGCCCTGAATCCCCATTTCAGCTATCTCGACGAACACAACCTGCGGCACGACATCTGGTTCCTTGACGCCGTGACCGCGCTGAATCACATGCGGGCGGCGCAAACGCTGGGCATTCGGACCTTCGCCCTCTGGCGAATGGGCGGCGAAGACCGTTCCCTGTGGCGGGTTTGGGACATGCCTGGCGACCAGGGCGCGTCCGAAAAACTGCGGGACGTGCCTCCCGGCGCCGATGTGGACATGGAAGGCCAGGGTGAAATCCTGCGCATTGAAGACAAGCCGGCGCACGGCACTCGCGATCTGACCGTTGATCAGGATACCCGGCTCATCACCGATGAGGTTTTCCAGAACCTGCCCGAACCGTACCGCGTGGGCCGTTATGGCTACAGCCCGAACAAAGTTGCCCTCACGTTTGACGACGGGCCGGATCCGGAGTGGACTCCCAGAATCCTCGACGTGCTCAGGGACAAGCAGGCCTCCGCCACTTTCTTCCTCATCGGCATCCAGGCGGACAAATTTTCCGGCATCGCCGAGCGGATTTATCAGGAACACCACATCATCGGGAATCATACCTTCACGCATCCCGATATCACCGGCGCTTCAGCCCGCTACATGAGGTTCGAACTGAATCTCACGGAGCGGCTCTTTGCCAGCCAGTTTGGTATTCGCACTCTGTTGTTCCGTCCACCTTACGCCATTGACGAGGAACCCGACACCGCGGACCAGGTGCGCCCGCTGGAAATCCCGCAAGAGATGGGCTACATCACCATCGGCAACCGGATTGATCCGAACGACTGGAGCGAAAATCCGCGGCGCTCGGCGGAACAGATCACCGCCTATGTGCTGTCGCATCTGCCGCCCTGCCGGCTGGAGGATTTGCGCTGCGGCAACATCGTCCTGCTACACGATGGCGGAGGAAATCGCGCCGAAACCGTGCGCGCGCTGCCCATGATCATTGATGGCGTGCGCGCCCGTGGGTATCAGATCGCGCCGGTGTATGAGCTGCTCAATAAGACCAGGGCAGACGTGATGGCGCCCCTGCCCCGGGGCGAGCTCTGGGCTGCCCGGCTGGACCGGCTGGGCTTCTGGCTCTTTGAGGCGGGCACATTTGCCATCACCTGGATCTTCGTGATCGGCGATCTGCTGATGACCGGACGCCTCATCTTTATCGGAGCGGCCGCCGTCTATGATCGGCTGCGTGAAAAGATTGTGGGCAAGCCCGCCGAGGTCGCTTCCTACAAACCGAAAGTGGCCGTCCTGATTCCCGCCTACAACGAAGAGAAAGTCATCGAACGCACCGTGCAGGCAGCGCTCAACTCCAATTATCCGAACTTGCGCGTGATCGTGATTGACGACGGCTCCAAGGATCGAACCCTCGAAGTCGCCCGCACCGCGTTTGCCTCCGAAATCGGCGCCGGAAAGGTTCTTGTTCTGGGCAAGGAGAATTCCGGGAAGGCCGAAGCGCTCAACTACGGCATCGAGCATATCGGAGATGCGGAACTCTTCGTCGGCATTGACGCTGACACGATTATTGCGCCCGACGCGATCTCGCGGCTGGTGCCACACTTCATCAATCCTGACGTCGGCGCCATGGCCGGCAATGCCAAGGTCGGTAACCGCGTCAATCTCTGGACGCGCTGGCAGGCGTTGGAGTATATCACCAGCCAGAACTTTGAGCGCCGCGCGCTGGATGTTCTGGGCGCGGTTAGCGTGGTTCCGGGAGCGATCGGCGCGTGGCGCGTATCGGCGGTGCGCGAGGCCGGAGGCTATCACACGGACACTGTTGCCGAAGACGCCGACCTGACCATGGCGCTGCTCCGCCTCGGCTATCGCGTCGAGTACGAAGACATGGCCCTTGCCTACACCGAGGCTCCGACCAATGCGAATGGCCTGATGCGCCAGCGTTTCCGCTGGTCGTTCGGTATTCTGCAGGCCGTATACAAACATCGCAAGGTGGTGGGCCGGGAAGGGCCGCTGGGCTGGGTCGCTCTGCCCAATATTGTGATCTTCCAGATTCTGCTGCCGTTGGTTTCGCCACTAATTGACATCATGTTTGTCGTGGGCACGATCTGGTACTTCATCCAGAAACGCTTCCATCCCGACTCCACCGATCCGGCGAGCTTCCACAAGCTGGTGCTGTTCTTCTTTGCTTTTCTGGTGATTGATTTCGTAGCGTCGGCGATCGCGTTCGCGCTGGAGCGCCGCCGTCCCGACGATAAAGAAGACATTTGGCTGCTCAGCCAGGTCTGGCTGCAGCGCTTCGCCTATCGCCAGCTTTTCTCGATTGTCCTGTTCAAGACCCTGAAGCGCGCGCTCGAAGGCCGCAAGTTTGCCTGGGACAAGCTGGAGCGCACTGCCGCGGTGAAGTATGTGCCGGCGGAGACCCGGGAGAAAGTGAACATGCCGTAGTGGTACTCTCCGCTAGCGGAACAAGAGGGACGCAAACTCCGCCAGATTCCTTCGCCACACCATCCACGTGTGCATCCCCAGAGTCTCGATGTCCGTGTGCTGGATGCCTTTCGATTTGAGCCATTCCCGCAGATTCCGGTTAGGGGTGATCAGCCGGTCTTCGGTGCCGCAAGCTATCCACAGCAAACGGATCTGCTGGTTCGCCTTGGCATCAAGGCCCGGAAAATCCCGATCAAATGGTTCAGGCAACCCGCCCGAACTGAAGGCCCCGATCCAGGCGAACTTGTCGAGATTGTTCAGCCCCGTCAACAACGATTCCGAACCGCCCATGGAGAGGCCCGCGATCGCCCGTGAATTGCGGTCTTTCGTGACGCGATACTCGCTCTCGACCTTGGGCATAACTTCGGTCAGCAGGTTCTCGCGGAACTTTGACAAATTCTTGTCGCGCAGGTCCGTGTGGCTCCACGCTCCCCAGGCCAGCGCCGGGAACTCCATCGTGCCATAGCCAAGCGGCATCACCACAATCATCGGCTTGGCTTTTCCCTGGGCGATCAGGTTGTCGAGAATCACGTTCATGTGACCTACCGCAGTCCAGCCGCTGGCGTCGTCGCTGAATCCGTGCAGCAGGTAGAGGACAGGATACGTTTTCTTGGCTCCGGGATCGTAACCCGGCGGAGTATAAACGTAAAAATCGCGTTGATCGTCTGCCACCGCTGATTTGTAGAAGTGATGATGAATCTCGCCGCGCGGAACGTCATTCACCTCCCACAGCAACGATGGCGGCCCGGGCACATGCACAAAATTCCCTGGCGAAATCAGATTTGGCACCAGCCCATGATTGAACGGGTCGAGCGAGCGCACGCCGTCCACCAGGATCGAGTACCCATAGTAGTCCGGAGCGAGGGGCGCAGTAGTCACGGTCCAAACGCCTGCGTCGTCCTTTTGCATAGCGATGGGATCGGTTCCTTCCCGCGCCAACCTCACCTCCTGCGCATTTGGAGCGCGGAAGCGGAACGTCACAGTGTCGTCGGAATGCACCTCAGGCGTGACCAGCGCGGGCGGCGGCGCTTGCTGCGGTGGCGCGGCCGAGGGTTTGGCCTGTTGAGCGGTTAGTAGATTCGAGAAAATCAAGATGCAGGATAGAGCAACGGCGGACTGAACTCGCATGGAGGTAATCCTCAAAGCTAGCCATTGTATTCGATACAGTTCGTTTGTCTTCGGCTCCACATCTGCAAGCGCATCCTTGCTCCTAAACTGGGCCTGGAGTGAGCAATTCAGGCGCTGACCTCACGGCCGGTTCGTTCGCTGATAGCATCAGCCAAAACCAGCACAGTTCCGCTAAGAGCTAAAATATCAACGAAATTGTTCAGCCCACTGTCTATGTCGGAAGGGTTAGCGACTATCATGGGGAAGTAAACAAACACGCCTAAAAGCAGAACTACAATCCCCAGACACGTAGCTGCCAAGCTCTCTTTTTTGCGCACGACAAGACATGCGCCGCAAGCGATGAGAACCGCGCCCGTGAGATAGGCCCAGAAAAGACGCCCGGGAACCCATGCCGGCGTTATTGTTTCCATGGGAATGCCGGGCGCTAACGCGGGATGCAGAAGATGGTCCAAGCCGAAGACGATCGCCGGTATCCCCACGAAAAAGCGACAGAGAGTTACCATCCCTGACTCACCCTCCGAAGGCCTTTTCACCTGTGTTGCGGCCAAGGCAAAGGCTCCGCCGCTGAAGGCGAGATCCCTCAGGGCGATGACCCAAAACAAAAGAGCGCCATGTGAGGCCACTATGTTACGGATATGCATCAAAAGCACAAAAAGCAGAAACATGCATCCCAAGAGTGTGGCCGCCAACCTGGCATGCAGCTCGAGGATAATGCTCAGCACGGCGGCAATAATCGCAGTGCCCACCAGATAGACCCAAAATCTGTGCAGTGGCATCCAGGAAGGAACGATGCTGGCGACGAACTCTGTATTGGTAAAGTGCTGGGTGGCGAATACTGCCATGGGGACGGCAAAAAACAAGCGCCCGAATGGCGCAGTCTTTCTGAGCCCGTGTCTTTCGGGGAGTTCGTCAATGATGATCTTGGTTAGCCCGATGACCAAGAAAATGGCGCCACTAAGATACGGCCCGAAAACGTCCGCCCGGATCGGGAAGAGTCCAAACGCCGAAGCAAGACGAGCGTGGTGCACAAATTGGAAACTGCAGTTCAGCATACTCACCCAGGATCACCATTGCTCAACTGTGGATCACGGCGGTCTTGATGTGTCGGGTGAGCGTGCGCTCGCATACCCGGACTGGAGCCGAGGTCAGGCCCGGGGACTAGTTGCCCTTCGATGCAACATCCAGGCGGGCTTCGGCGCGGTGCAGAGCATCCAACGCGCGCTCGACATCAACATTCGTATCGCCGCTGGTCAGCCGCTGCTCGGCGCGGACTTTGGCTTTGCGCGCGCGGTCTACGTCAATTTCGGAAGGACGTTCGGCGGTCTCGGCTAGGATGGTCACCTTGTTCGGCAGGACTTCGGCGAAGCCCCAGGCGACAGCGAGACGCTGCTCAACCGATTTCTCTCGGAAGCTGATCTCGCCGACCGCAAGTTCGGTGATTAGTGGCGCGTGCCCCGGCATGATACCCAGGTAGCCGTCCTTGCCGGGAATCTGGACTTCCTCAGCCGCCGAGGTCTCGACGACCTTCTTTTCCGGCGTGACGATTTCGAGTTGGAAAACTTCAGCCATTGGTCGTTGGTCGTCGGTCGTCGGTCGTTAGCTTGTAATCCGCGCCAGCCATGCTCTGCCGACGACGAACGACCATCCGACCGACGACTTTTCCTACGCTGCCGCCTTCATCTTCTCTGCCGCTTCCAGCACTTCCTCGATCGGGCCCTTCATATAGAAAGCCTGTTCGGGGATGTCGTCGTACTTGCCTTCCACGATGGCCTTGAAACCCTTCACCGTGTCGGCAATCTTGACGTATTTGCCCTTCGCGCCGGTGAACTGCTCGGCCACGTGGAACGGTTGCGACAGGAAGCGTTGAATCTTGCGCGCCCGTGCCACGGTGAGCTTCTGATCTTCGCTCAACTCGTCAATGCCGAGAATCGCAATGATGTCCTGCAAATCTTTGTACGTCTGCAGCGTTTTCTTCACCATCTGCGCCACATCGTAATGCTCCTGTCCCACGATGCGCGGATCGAGAATGCGCGAGGTTGAAGCCAGCGGATCAACCGCCGGATAAATTCCGATTTCCGTCAGCGCGCGCGATAGCACCGTGGTCGCGTCAAGGTGCGCAAACGTGGTGGCCGGAGCGGGATCGGTCAAGTCATCGGCCGGCACGTAAATCGCCTGCACCGAAGTGACCGACCCTTTCTTCGTCGAAGTAATGCGCTCCTGCAACTCGCCCATCTCCGTGGCCAGGTTGGGTTGATATCCTACGGCGCTGGGCATGCGGCCCAAAAGCGCCGAAACTTCCGATCCAGCCTGCGTAAAACGGAAGATGTTGTCAATGAAGAGCAGCGTGTCGGCGCCCTCGGCGTCGCGGAAGTACTCGGCAACCGTCAGCCCCGTCAGTGCCACGCGCAAACGCGCTCCGGGAGGCTCGGTCATCTGCCCATAGATCAACGCCGCCTTCGACTCCGCCGGCTTGCCGGGCTTGATCACGCCCGACTCCGACATTTCCAGCCACAAGTCGTTGCCTTCGCGAGTACGCTCGCCAACTCCGGCAAACACCGAGTAACCGCCGTGCTGCTTGGCGACGTTGTTGATCAGTTCCATAATGACGACAGTCTTGCCGACGCCCGCGCCTCCGAACAACCCAATCTTGCCACCTTTCAAGAATGGCTGGATGAGGTCAATGACTTTTACGCCGGTCTCGAACATCTCGGCGGTCGTAGCCTGCTCGTCGAACGCTGGAGCCAGACGGTGAATCGGCATCCGCTCTTTGAACTCGATAGGGCCCAACTGATCCACCGGTTCACCGATCACGTTCATCACGCGGCCGAGCGTGCCCCGGCCCACTGGCACGGAAATCGGGCCGCCCTGGTCAATCGCCCTCATGCCGCGCACCATGCCGTCGGTGGGCTGCATGGCGACGCAGCGCACGCGGCCTTCGCCGAGGTGCTGCTGCACTTCGAGAATGACGTTGATCGGGGTGGGCACGTTGAAGCCGTCGCTCACCACTTTGATGGCTTCATAGATCGGTGGCAACGTCCCTTCGGCAAACTGCACGTCCACCGCCGGCCCCGCGATTTGAATGACATGTCCTGTGTTTTCTGGCATAAAACCTCAGCTCTTAGCTCTTAGCGTGTGGCTCCTGGCCCTTAGCGAAAAGCCAAGAGCCAAGACCCGAGAGCCAAGAGCGGTTTGTTACATCGCCGCCGCGCCGCTGACGATCTCGATGATCTCTTTCGTAATCTTCGCCTGCCGCGCCCGGTTCATGATCAGCGTCAGCGAATCGATCATATCGGTCGCATTGTTGGTGGCCGAATCCATCGCGGTCATGCGCGCCGCATGCTCAGCAGCCACCGATTCCATCAAGGCGCGGAAAATCTGGATGCTCACGTACTTGGGCAGCAGTGCCCGGAACAATTCTTCCGGCGCTTGCTCGTAAATGTAATCCACCTGTGCCATGCCGAACTGCGACGCCGCTTCCGGGGCGCCCTCGGTTCCGCGCATGCCCACGCCGGCGCTGACGGCCGCTTCCTTGGCTTTCTTCTTCTCTTCTTCGGTCGGCTCCTCGGCCAGGCGCACCGCCTGCTCGCCAATCTGTTCAATCGGAAGAATCTGCTCCACGATAAGCCGCTGCGCGATGACCGACTTGAACTCGTTGAACACGACGTAAACCGCATCAATCTCCTCGCGCTGATAGCGCTCAATCACGCTCCGGGCGAGGGCCGAAGCCTGCGCGAATTCCACTTTGCTGAGGACGCCGACATGCTCGCCCGTGATCTGGATAGTCCCCGTGCGCTCGGCGGTTTCCGGTTCAGCTTCAATGGACTCCGCCAGTTCCGCAAGGGTGGCCGTCTGCACTTTCGCCGCTGGATAGCGCCGGCGCAGAAAATCGCGCCCTTTGCGTCCGACGGCCTCGATGTCAACATTCTTGCCCGCCTTCGACTCGAGGAACCGCATCGCGGCTTTGGTGATGTTGGCGTTGAAGGCGCCCGCGAGCCCTTTGTCGCCGGTCACGACGATCAGCAGAATGTTCTTCTCTTCTCGCTGCGCCAGCAGGGGATGCTTGGGTTCGCCCGTCTCCGGATCGTAAATCTCGGCACGCGCCACCAGCGACTTCAGCACATTGGTCAGCATGTGCGCATACGGACGCGCGGCCAGCGCCCGCTCCTGCGCCCGGCGCAGCTTCGCTGCCGAGACCATCTTCATGGCCTTGGTGATCTGCCGCGTGTTGATCACGCTGCGGATGCGCCGGCGGATATCAAGAATGTTCGCCATAGATCAGTCGTTGGGCGTTAGTCGTCGGTCGCCAGCCAAAATCAATGCTCAGGCGAAGCCAGGGACTCCGTTAACAGAGCCCTCGCTATTTCGCCACTGCCTCCCGCGCCGCCACAAACTGCTGCTTCGCTTCCTTAATCACGTTCTGCAGTTGGCCCTTCAGCGCGTCGTCGAGAATCTTCTTCTCCATGATCGTGCGCAGCAGGCCGGCGTTAGTGGACTCCACATACTTGTAAAGCTCGGCCTCGAACTCGCGCACTTGTGCAACAGGCATATCGTCGAGGAATCCGCCCGTGCCCGCCATGATGATCAGAATCTGTTTGGAGAACGGCAGCGGCGAGAACTGATTTTGCTTCAGCAACTCGACCAGCCGCTGCCCGCGATTCAGCTGCGCCTGGGTGGCCTTATCGAGATCGCTGCCGAACTGCGCGAATGCCGCCAGTTCCCGGTACTGCGCCAGTTCGAGTTTCAGCGTGCCCGCGACCTGCCGCATGGCCTTGATCTGGGCACTGCCGCCGACGCGGCTCACCGATAAACCTACGTTCACTGCGGGACGTACACCCTGGTTAAACAGATCGGTTTCGAGATAAATCTGCCCGTCGGTGATGGAAATGACGTTGGTCGGAATGTATGCCGAAACGTCGCCCGCCTGCGTTTCGATGATGGGCAGCGCGGTCAGCGATCCGCCACCGTTTTTGTCGCTCAGCTTGGCCGCGCGCTCCAGCAGCCGCGAGTGGAGATAGAAAACGTCTCCCGGATACGCCTCGCGTCCCGGCGGACGCCGCAGCAGCAGAGAAATCTCGCGGTACGAGGCAGCGTGCTTCGACAAATCGTCGTAAATGACGAGCGCATGCCGCTTGGTGTCGCGGAAGTACTCGCCCATGGCGCACGCCGCATAGGGTGAAATGTACTGCATCGGCGCCGGTTCCGACGCCGACGCCGCCACGACGATGGTGTACTCCATCGCGCCGGCGTCTTCGAGGATCTTCACCACCTGCGCAATCGAAGACCGCTTCTGCCCGATCGCGTTGTAAATACAAATGAGATCGTTACCCTTCGAGTTGATGATCGTGTCGAGCGCGACGGCGGTCTTTCCCGTCTGGCGGTCGCCGATGATCAGCTCGCGCTGGCCGCGGCCGATCGGGATCATGCTGTCAATCGCCTTGAGTCCGGTTGCCATCGGCTCGCGCACTGGCTGGCGGTCAATGACGCCCGGCGCCAGGCGTTCGAGCGCGATAAATTTGTCGGTCGAGATCGGGCCTTTGTCGTCAATCGGCTGGCCGAGCGAATTTACCACCCGCCCGATTATGTTGTCGCCCACGGGCACACTCATGATGCGGCCGGTGCGCTTGACCTCGTCGCCTTCCTTGATCTCGGTGTATTCGCCGAGCAGCACCACGCCGACCTGGTCTTCTTCCAGGTTCATGGCGATGCCGGCGACGCCGTGCGGGAACGAGAGCAGTTCGCCGGCCATGACCTTGTCGAGTCCATACACGCGCGCGATGCCGTCGCCCAGCGTGATGACGGTGCCCGTTTCGTCCACGGAGACCTTAGTTTCGTAGTTTTCGATCTGCTCGCGGATCAGCTTGGTGATTTCGTCTGCTTTGATTTGCGCCATAGAAAAAGCTCTCAGCTTTCAGCCGTCAGCTCGCAGCTTTGAGCAATGAGCGATGAGCAATGAGCGTGAGCTTGCGATTTGGTTTTGCTCACTGCTCATAGCTCATTGCTCACCGCTAAGAGCTAATAGCCTGTCGTATCTTCTCCAACTGCCCCTTGACCGAACCGTCGTAAATCGTGCTGCCCACGCGCACAACCGCGCCGCCCAGCAGCGATGCGTCCAGCCCGTACTGGGCGCGCACTTTCTTGCCGGTAACGGTTTCGATCTGCGCTTCGAGCGATCGTTTCTCGTCATCGGCCAGTTCGCGAGCGCTCGAGATCTGCGCCTCCGCGAATCCCAGGCGAATGTTCAGTTCTTTCTCGAGCTGCTCCACGATCCGTGTCAGGAACTGCACCCGCCGGTGATCAATCAGCACCGCCACCAGGTTGCGCACCGGCTTATCAATTCCTTCGCGCTGCACGAGCGCATCCAGCAAGCGCCGCTTCTGCTCGGCCGGGACCGCGGGATTCTCCCACACACGCCGCAGTTCCACGCTGCTGGCAAAAAGCTCGGCAATCCCGCGCAATCCTCCAATGGCCCGATTCGCATCGAGATGCGCGCTGAGAACCACATCCGCGAAGGCCCGGGCGTAGGTGCTGGCGACGGAAGCCACGGTTTAGTTCTTGTCCTTTCCCGAATTGTCCGCGGCCGCACCCAACTGCCCGGTGAAGTTGCGCACCAATGCCTGATCGGTGGCCGCGTCCACGCGAATCTGCTTCTGCGCCAGACCGACGGCCAAATCCGCCGCATGCGCCGTCAGGAGCCGGCGCGCCGCTTTGGCGGCAGCGGCGATCTCCTGCTCGGCGGCGGCCACAATCTTCCGCGCATCTTCTTCGGCCGCAGCCTGTATGCGCGCTTCTTCGCCGGCGGCTTCTTTCTCGGCGGCGTCGCGCATCATGCCGATTTCACCGTCCAGCTTCATCAGACGCGATTCAATTTCGGCCAGTCTGCGCCGCGCGTCCTCGCTGGCTTTCTGCGCCTCCTGCATCGCTTTCTGGATGGCCGCCGTGCGGTCGCGGAAGGCTCCGGGCATGTATTTGCGTCCAGCCCAGACGATGACGGCTGCGATCACCGCAAAATTCAGCAGCACGCTGAGCCAATAGGACTGCTGCAGATTCAGCCCCGTGATGCGCGAGAGTAAGCGCACCGAGGCCGACTGCTTGAACTCGGCGGTCTCGTCTTTCTCTTCTCCCGCGGCTTCGCGGGTTTCGTGGGCCAGTTGCCGGCCGACGCCTCCAGCCGGCGCGGGTTTGACCTCGGGTTCCGATGGCTGAGCCTGTTGCGGTTTCGGAGGCGGCGCAGCCTCCTGCGCACGCACCCGCATCAGGCCACAGGTCAGCAGGAACAGCCCGAGCAGGCATGACGCTATGATTTTCCCTTTGGTGGTGATTCGCATTAGCGTCCCGCCCCCGCCGGTTGCAGCACCCGCCGGACAATCTCCTGCGCCAGGGCAGCGGCATCGTTCTGCAGGCCGGCCTGCGCCGCAACCCGGTCGGCTTCGATATCCTTCTTCGCCGCCGCGACCTGAGCCTGCGCCTTGTTCCGCGCCTCATCCACGGCATTGGTCCGGGCCTGCAGCGCGGCTTGCCGGCGCGCTTCCTGCGCCCGGAAGACCGTGGCGCGCGCCTCGCGCAAGCGTTGCTCGTACTCCGCCGTGCGTCCCTCAGCCGCCGCGATGTCGGCCCGAGATTTCTCGACGGCCCCTTCCGTCTTGCTGCGCCGCTCTTCGAGCACGCGCCGCAACGGCTTGTGCACGATCGTCGTATAGAGCGCGTAGAGCAACGCCACCAGAATCACCGTCGGCACGGCGCCGAGCAGTAATTCCCCTAGCTGATGGAGCGTCTGATCCATTGAATTTCGAGAGTACGAGTCGCCGCGATACGACTGATACAGACCGCCTAATGAGGGCTGTAGAAACGGATAAGTCTAACGTCGCGAGCAGTTTTGTGTCAACGTGAACGGGGCCGAGGAGTGACACACCGGGAAGGGCACGAGTTCCACTCGTGCCGATAGGAGATCTTCCGAAGGTCGGCTTTGAGCCGCTGAGGCTTGCTCGGAAGCCAACCTCAGCGGCTGAAGCCGTGATCTTTGCAGGCTGGTTGCGGCACGACTGGAAGTCGTGCCCGTCCCGGTGTGAATCAGGGAAGAATCGTAAGAAGAGCTAGCGTCTTCTCGCCGGTTGCAGGGTCGGCGCGACCACCGGTCTCCGCACTGGCACGATCGCGCCCTTCGACGGATCGGCGGCGGCGTTGGCCCGCGCCAGCACTTCCTGCTGGATGTACTGCACGAACTCCTGAATCTGCCGCTGCATCTCCTCCATGCGCTCGCGCATTTGCAGGATGATGGCCATGCCGGCAATGTTCACGCCCAGGTCGCGCGCCAGCGAGAGAATGAACTCCAGCCGCAGGAGGTCTTCATCGGTATAAAGGCGGGTGTTGCCTTCGGTCCGCGACGGCTTGAGCAGCCCTTCACGTTCGTAAAGCCGCAGCGTCTGCGGATGAATGCCATACATCTCGGCCACCGCCGAGATCATGTAGGCGCCCTTGGACTTGCGCTTGGTCATTGCGACTATTTATAGCAGAAACATGCGGTGTCATCCTGAGGCCTGCGCTGTTTGCAGGCCGAAGAGCCTGCCCTGAGCGAAGTCGAAGGGACCTATGCAATTCGCCGGCAGGGAGGCGCTGTACGCCAGTCGCACCGGTCCTTCGCTTTGCTCAGGATGGCCAATCCGAGAGGCAGCTTACGCCGCAGGCTGCGCTTTGCCTTCCGGCGGGACTGTCCATCCCGCCGGCTTCAGCGCATGATTGACGAAGTACGCGACAAAGCCCGCTGCGATCAGGATCATCCCGAAGGCGAACGAGCTCATGTTCCAGATCTGCTCGTGCTCGCTGCGGATCACCGAGAAGCCGAGCAGCAGCATGGGTGGAATGCCGATGGCAATCGCGCCAAACAGCCCGCCCGGCACGCGGAACGGACGCGGTAGCTCAGGCTCGCGGAAGCGCAACACCGCCAGCGCAATGAACTCCAGCGCCAGGCTCGCGCCATAAAGAAGAATGTCGAGCGTGACCAGCCGGGCAAAGCCCAGGCCCAGGCACATCGCCCATCCCGCGGCCAGCGCCAGGATTGCAACCCAGGGCGCCTTCGATTTCTTCTGCAGCCTGCCGAAGAAGCCGGGAAGCATGCCGTCCTGCGCCATGGCCAGCGGCAGGCGCGAGTAGCTCATCACCAGCGCGTTAAACATGCCGAAGGCGCTGATCATGCCGCCCAGCACTACTCCGATGCGGAGCAGCGGCCCGCCCAGCAGTCCGGCGATGTCGGCCCACGAACCCGTCTCCCATGCCGTCGCCTTCAACCCGGTCATCCACATCGCAGCAAAGGGAAGAATGTAGCTCACGGCCACAATGCAGACCGCGACCAGCATCGCCCGCGGATAGGTTCGCTGCGGTTTCTCTACTTCAGTCGCGATGGTCGAAGCATTGTCCCATCCCATGTAGTTCCACATGCAGATGAGCAACCCGCCGAGAATGTCCACGGTCGAGGTCGTCGGCTTGGTCACAGCGTTGGCCAGCGCGCCCAGCTTGAACGGCGCCAGCAAGACGATCGCCACAAACGGCGCCGAGAGCGCCAGGAACAGCCACAGTGAGGTGAGCGAAACCACCTTCACACCCGCGATATTGAGGAGCGCGCAGGCGATCACCACCGCCAGCGCCACCCACCATCCGCGATTGTTCTCCTGGAACCACGGGAACATCCGCGTCAGGTAGGCCACGAACAGCGTGGGATAAATCGCCATGTCGAAAATGGAGGCCACCAGCGAGAGCCAGGCTTCCTGAAATCCCCAGAAGTTGCCCATGGCGCGGCGCACCCAGGCGTAGTAGCCGCCTTCAAAAGGCAGCGCGCTCGAAAGCTCGCCGATCATGAAAGCCGTCGGCAGGCTCCAGAGCAGCGGCGTGAGCAGCAGAATCAGGATCGCGCGTCCGTAGCCCGCGCCATGCACGATGTCTTCGGTGCCATAGGTCCCGCCCGACACCATAAAGAAGGTGGCGGCGACCAAAGGCCAGAGCGTGAGGCGGACGAATTTGTTCCGGTTGGGTACAGCGGCGAGAGGCTGGGGATGTTCGGATTGTTGACGTGGGGCGCTAGCTGTTGCCAATTTCTATGGCTTCCTCCTCAAGCGACTCACTCTCGCCACCGCGTCTCCCTTGTGTCTTCGTGTCGAAGGCTTCCTGCTCGCGGCTCCCGGGACGATGCGATTTCCCGGGCATTTCGGCGAAGTTAGTTCGCAATTGTGAGATTACGGGAAATTTCCACAGATGCAAGATTTTTTTGAGTTTTTTGCCAAATTTTGTAAGCGGGGGGTGTGGTACGGAGGTAATGCGAGCAAGTACGCGTTGTCATCCTGAGGCCCGCGTTCTTTGCGGGCCGAAGGACCTATGCAACCCGCCGACAGCGCCTCACCGTATGCAAGTGCATAGGTCCTTCGCGGCAAAGAACGCCGCTCAGGATGACAATGATGGGGAAGTTAGGAGAGGGACAGGAGTCCTACACCTTGCTCCACAACTGCGCCCGCGGGTCTTCCGGGTTCAGCTTAGCCAACTCCCTCAGCAGCTCTTTCGTCCGCTCGTCGCGCGGCATGGGGACGGTCACCGTAATCTCAACGATCTCATCCCCGCGCACGCCGTCTTTCGTCGCCGATGGCACGCCTTTTTCCCGCAGCCGCAGCTTCTGCCCGGATTGCGTCCCCGGAGGAATCTTCAACAGTGCCCGGCCGTCGATCGTCGGCACTTCGATCTTCGCCCCCAGCGCCGCTTCGGTCGCGCTAACGGGCACGGTCAACGAAATGTCATCGCCGTCGCGGTGAAAAATGGAATGCTCGCCGGTGCGGATGATCGCGTACAGATCACCCGCCGCGCCTCCATGTGCCCCGGCGTTGCCCTTGCCCGGCAGCCGGATGCGCTGCCCGTCGCGCGTCCCCGCCTTGATTCGCACTTCGAGCGGCTCGGTCTTGCTCACGGTCCCTTCGCCGTGGCACGTCGGGCAGGCCGTCAGGTTCTTGCCCGTCCCATGGCAGCGCGGGCACTGCACGTTAAACTTCATCCGCCCGCCGGTCTGGGTGATCTGGCCGCTGCCGCCGCACTCCAGGCACTTGCCCTGAGACTCAAGGAAGCCCTGCCCATGACAGTGCGAGCAAACATCGTGGCGGGAGATGTTCAGCCGCATTACGCCGCCGCGGATGGCCGTCCAGAAGGGAACATTCACCTGATATTCGAGGTCGGACCCCGGCTCAGGTCCTTCTTCGGCCTTTGCGCTGCGTCCGCCGAACATGCCGGAAAAAATGTCGCGAAAGCTGCCGCCTCCGCCGCTGGTCTTTCGCCCCCGGCCCGCATTGTCCATCAGGTCCGAGAAGTCGAACCCTCCGAAATCGAAGTGAACCCCTTGCCCGCCCGGACCGGTACCACCCGGAACACCGCCGGGAAATCCCCCCGGAAAGCCGGCGCCCGCCTGGCCGCCCGCGCGTGCGTAGGCCTCCGCCGTCGCCGGATCAATATTGTCGGAATAAAACCCAACCTGGTCGTAGATTTTGCGCTTCTTGGGATCGCTGAGAACGTCGTTGGCCTCGGAGAGCGCCTTGAACTTCTCTTCCGCGGACTTGTCGCCGGGATTGACGTCAGGATGGTACTTGCGGGCGAGTTTGCGGAACGCCTTGCGGATGTCCTCGGCCGAAGCGCTCTTCTTCACGCCGAGGATTTCGTAGTAGTCCTTCTTGCTAGTGGTTGGCATTGAGCGCAATCTTAAATCGAATTACCGATGATGCGAGCTTAATTCAGAATTTTCCGCCTCTCCTTGTCTTCTACCACCAGCGTCAAATCCTCGAACTCGGCGCCGTCCACATAGACGGGCACAGGCCGCGTTCCTGTATCGCTCTCCACAAAAAGGAGCCATCGCCGCTCGTCCTCGGCGAGACTCAAGAAATACGTTTCCCCATTGACCTGAAAATCCACTTCCATCCTCCAACCCTCTCTGCAAGGCCATATAAACGTATGACGCGGGTAAGAGTGCCCGCGCCACACGATCCAAGCTACGAGCCAACAGCCAAAAGCTTACTTCTTGTCCTCCACGTCCACGTACTCGGCATCAATCACGCCTTCGTCTTTCTTCTTGGCCTGACCCTCGCCGCCGTGATCGCCGCCCGCCGCCGCTCCCGGCGTCGGGCCTGCCCCTGCCCCGGGCGTGGCCTGCGCCGCCTTGTACATCTGTTCGGCCAGTTTGTGCGAAGCTGCGGTAAGTTTCTCCCGCGCCTTCTCCATGGTGGCCTTGTCGTTCGACTCCAGCGCCTTCTTGGCGTCGGCCAGCGCATTCTCGACATCGCCGCGCTCCGAGCCCGAGATCTTGTCGCCCGACTCGCGCAGCATCTTCTCGATCTGATAGACCATCGTGTCGAGCTGGTTCTTAGCTTCGATCGCCTCGCGCTGCGCCTTGTCTTCGGCCGAGTGCGCATCGGCTTCCTTGGCCATGCGCTCGACCTCGTCCTTCGACAAGCCGGAAGACGACGTGATCGTGATCTTCTGATCCTTCTGCGTGGCCGTATCTTTCGCGGTCACGTTCAGGATGCCGTTGGCGTCAATGTCGAACGTCACTTCGATCTGCGGCACGCCGCGCGGCGCCGGAGGAATTCCTGTCAGATGGAACTTGCCCAGGGTCCGGTTCTGCCCTGCCATCGGACGCTCGCCCTGCAGAACGTGCACCTCGACCGAGGTCTGGCTGTCGGCCGCGGTCGAAAACGTTTCCGTCTTTTTAGTAGGAATCGTCGTGTTGCGCGGGATCATCGGCGTCGCCACGCCGCCCAGCGTTTCAATCGCCAGGGTCAGCGGAGTCACGTCGAGCAGCAGCAGGTCTTTCACTTCGCCCTTAAGCACGCCGCCCTGAATGCCTGCGCCGACTGCCACGACTTCGTCCGGGTTTACGCCCTTGTGGCCTTCGCGCCCGAACAACTCCTTCACCAGCTGCTGAATGCGAGGCATGCGCGTCTGTCCGCCGACCAGCACCACTTCGTTGATCTTCGACGTATCCACGCCCGCATCTTTCATGCACTGCTTGCACGGACCGACCGAACGCGAAATGATGTCTTCCACCATCGTCTCGAGCTTTGCCCGCGTCAGCTTCTTGACCAGGTGCTTCGGACCGCCCGCATCCGCCGTGATGAACGGCAGATTGATCTCGGTCTCCATGGTGGTGGAAAGCTCGATCTTCGCCCGCTCCGCCGCGTCGCGCAGACGCTGCAAGGCCATTTCATTCCCTTTGCCTCTTAAGTCGAGGCCTTCGTCTTTCTTGAATTCGTCAATCAGCCAGTCCACCAGGCGTTGGTCAATGTTGTCGCCGCCCAGGTGGGTGTCGCCGTTGGTGGCTTTTACCTCAATCACGCCCTCGCCGACTTCCAGAATCGAAATATCGAAGGTGCCGCCGCCGAAGTCATACACGGCGATGGTCTCGTCCTTACCCTTGTCGAGCCCATAGGCCAGCGCCGCCGCCGTCGGCTCGTTGATGATGCGCTTCACTTCCAGTCCGGCAATCTGCCCAGCGTCCTTGGTCGCCTGCCGCTGCGCGTCATTGAAGTACGCGGGCACGGTGATGACCGCCTCGCTCACCTTCTCGCCGAGATAGTCCTCGGCCGCCTTCTTCAGCTTCTGCAGAATCAGCGCCGAAATCTCCGGCGGAGTGTACTCCTTGCCCTGCGCCTCGACGGCAACGTGGTCGCCCTGACGCACGACTTTGTACGGGACCATCTTTAATTCCTCGTCCACTTCGTCATAACGGCGTCCCATAAACCGCTTGATCGAATACACCGTGTTCTCAGGGTTAGTGATGGCTTGCCGCTTCGCCACCTGCCCCACCAGCCGCTCGCCGGTCTTGGTAAAGCCGACGACCGAAGGCGTGGTCCGCCCTCCTTCTTCATTAGCGATCACCTTGGGCTCGCCGCCCTCCATGACCGCCACGCAGGAATTGGTGGTCCCCAGGTCAATTCCGATAATCTTGCCCATAAAATGACCCTCCTGAACTTGATAAGTCCTTTACAATCAATGCTGACATGATTGCGTCCGAAACTATGCTAAGACTTGAGTGAGTCGCTGTCAAGTTTTAGATGCAGGAAGACGGTGGCCCGACGCAGGAGTTTCTATTATGCGTGGGGCGGCATCCAAGATGGGGAAGATCCCGGCGTTGGCCCGACGATATGTCCGAAGGGCCGAACGATCAACCCACAAGAGACGCCAAACCGCAGCAGTTCTTCAGGGCCTTGCGCAGCAGAAAGACGGGCGTTCGGAACTAGGCGAAGGCCTATGAGGCTGCCTTGAATGGTTCAGAACGCCCGCGCATGCTGTTGGTCCAGCGCTAACCTCCGCTGGGCCCGTTGTGGCAGTCGTAGCAACTGAACTGATGGTTAGCGGGGAAGGTTTTGGTCCCGCCGTCGTCTACCTTGAAGGTACGCGCCACTTTAGCCTGCGACAGGGCCGTGCCCTTGTAGTTGGAACCGTGACAATAAGTGCACGACTGAGCCCCGCGGCCATCCACGTAGTCTGGGTGGGCGCTGACCCACGCCTGCCCCACGGTGTGTACTCCGTGCGGACCGCCGTTCGCTGTCGTGGCCAGCGCAGTCGAGTGGCAGGTCGAGCACTCGGTGATCTTCGCCGCATAGCCCTGCAGTGCGGCGGGATATACATTGTCATTTGCCTGCAGCGTCGGATATTCGGCATGGGTAGAACCGTGGCATCCAGAGCAGAATAGCGAGCCGTGTCCCGTGCTGAAGCGATAGAGATTGGCGCCCGTGATCGGCACGTTCGCATTGGTGGCGAATGTCAGGTCGGTAGTTTGCCGCCATGCCCCTTTGACGAACGTCGTTGTGTAGCGATGACTGGTGTTATGGCACATCTGGCAGGCGGGCTCGATGAGCCACGGATTGCGCGCGCTCGCGCTGACGTAGCTTACGTTGCCGTGGCAACTGGCGCAGGTCCGCTTGTTCATTGCGCCGCGCTTGCATTGCGTCACTGGCCCCGGATGACACAGATAGCACGAATTGAGGTCGTCCGTAGTCTTGTCCAGGGTGATGTTGGTCGCCGGGTTCACCTGCGGACCGTGCAGCGCGTGCATGTCGCGCGAAAGCGATTGAATCCCGGTCAGTCCTGATTCCGACAGCGCGTTGTCGCTGTGACAGGCGGAACACAGAACCGGAGTTCCGGTGATGGCCGTCTGGTACAGGCTGGATTGGTAGTTATAGCCCTTTGCCTGCAACTTCGTGAGGTACTGGGCAATCGGCCACTTGTCATCGTGTTTTTTCAGGATGTTGAGTTTCGGATCCTTCTGCGGGTCCGAGTGATAGACCCAGCCGCTGGCCGGCTCCGCCGCCTTATCGGTTCCGGAGGCGTGGCAGCTCTTGCAACTCATTTCATCGCTCACCGCCAACACAATCTTCGCGGTCGCCAAAACCGTGCCGCTGGAGTCCTTGGCGGTCAGGATCGCCATGGGATACGGGTTCCACGCGCCCTTGTCGTCATAGGGAACGGTCGGGATGCCGACCGCCTCCCAATAGCCCACCGTCGAGTTGTAGTTCAGATTGTTCGCGGTGGTGCTCTGCGTGTTGTAACCGGCTAGCCCGGTCTCTGGGAGAGGATTGGCAAGGAAAAGCGCGTTCACGTAGCTCCAGAAGTTCGTCTTCGTTGCACTGGAACTGTTGACCGATCCCTTCGTGTCCGCCATGGACTGGTACGTGATCGTCACACCCGTCGTGATGAGCGTGGGCGGCTCCGTCTTCTGGATCAGCTGGGCGTGGATCACGTTGTAAGGAGGCAGAACCGAGAAGACGGAGTAATCCTTGCCGTCTATGCAATGCATCCCCAACTCGCTCCAGGCCATTAGGGTGTAGCCGGCGGTGGAGGCTAGGCTGGGCGCGCGCATCTCCGCCGGGTCCGTGGCCTGGGGAGCGGCCGCCAGGCTTCGATTTCCGCCGCCGTTGGAAAGGACGAGCACGGCGCTGAACAGGGTGAGTAGCAGAAGGCGTTTCATAGTGCCTCTCCTTTAAGAGTATGGATATCTTCCCAGACGGTGGCTTTCAGGGGGTGAAACTGACGAAGGGACGCGCGCGTGTAGTTGGTATATCAATAGTTGCGAATCTGCGCAACTATCAAATTGCAAAAACTGGCAGATTGTAATTGGAATCACACTGAGGCGTGATGGAAATCACGCTGCCTGGGCACCTCGCGCGGCGAGGTGAAAATTTGCAGATTCAGAAAGTCATGGCTGTCGGTCTTGAAGTTGTTCGCGCAGCACTTCGCGCATCACACTGCAGGCCTGCTTCACAGCGGGAAGCGCAAGGGAACAATAAATGTGGCGGCCGTCCCGGCGTGTCCTGACCATTCCAGCCGCCTTCAGGATGGCCAGGTGCTGCGACAGGTTCGTTTTGGAAATCGCGATGTTGCGTTTCAGTTCTGCGACGGAATGCTCCCTCTGTCCCAGAGTATCGAGCATCCGCAATCGCGTCTTGTTCGCGAAAGCTTTGCAGATGCGCACCTGCTGCTCGAGGAGTTGTTCCTCGAACCCGCCGGGTTTCGTGCGCCTTCGAGTCTTCACCTCTCAAGCTCCCTTTGCCGAATGGTGGACCACCGAGAACTCGACCTTTCCTTACTCCATCTCCACCTTCCACACCGCCTGTCCGCCCAGCGAGTGGTAGAAGCCCCATCCCGCCAGCGCCACCACGCTGAGCAATGCCAGCGCGGTGGTGCTCATATACCAGGCGGAAAAATCCGTCGTGAATGGGACGCCAACCAGCGTGTCCACGGTGAACACCGCCACCGCCAGCGGCACCAGCCCGAAGCGGAACACGATCACGACCAGCAGCACATAGACCAGCGCGAAGGCAGGGATCGTGACCTGAAGGAAAGAACCCTGCATCACCTTCAGTGTCACGAAAATGCTGACGAATGCCGTTGCGGCCAGCCAATCCTTGCGCAACAGCACCTTCAGTCCCAGGATCAGAAAGAAGAATTGCAACGTCCCGAAGATGGACACGGGAACCTGCTTCAGCCACTGGCCGAGCGCTTGGCGGCCTCCCAGCAGGTAGTCGGTGGAATAGAGATTGGGAGAGCTGCCCATGTGGGACAGCGGGATATTGACCACGCCAAAGATGAGAATCCACATCACACCGAACGTGACTCCGAACAGAATGTCGCGTCCGACGACGGGATCCCGCAGCTGACCGGAAAGCAGACGAGTCCAGGAAATGATCGCCTGCGGCCAGCGCCGTCGAATCCAGGGTTCCACGGCGAGGTAAACCATCCACACCACTCCCGCCACCAGCAGCGCGGACGCCAAAGCCAGCATGAGCATGCCAAACGTTTCCAGTCCGGCCACCAGATGCGTGAGGCACAGCGACAGCAGTACCTCAAGCGCGAACATCACGATGGCCAGCCGCAGCGCTCCTTCGCGGTCGGCCCGGCCCGCTCGATAATTGCGCCGCGCCAGCAATCCGCCCCCAACCAGCAGCGCCATCATCAAGGCCAGAACCAGAGCCTGGCTAATCTTGCTCTTAACGCTGTCCGTGGTATCGGTTGCGACCATGCGCCGGGCCTTGGTCCAGTCGCCCAAGAGCGCGAAATAAACCGGCTTGCCGTGCCAGGCCGCTGCTTCGACCCGCAGCGGCAAGCTCGATCCCGGCCACGTGCCGGTCCATGCTGCACGCGTGTCGGCCGCCGCCAGCGAGTTCCACTGCGGTTGCGTCGCCTGCAGTTTCGTTGCGTCAATCTCCGCGGCGGCGAACAGCGGTCCCCAGTCCGGTGGCGACGCAGTCCCGCCGGCATCGAACTTCTGCGGCGGGATCGCCAGAAAGCCGGTCAGCCGGCCTTTGGGGTCCAGTTCTACGTTGAGCATTCCCGACAGCGTTGTTCGCGGGTCCTCTTCTCCAATGATGCCCGGAATCAGCAGGAAGTCATGGTAGTCGCTGGCCTGCATGGCCTTCGGACTCTGCCGGTACCAGAACTCCAACAGCGCCGGGCGCCCGGCCATCACCTCGTCCCACTTGGCGGACGTCTTGCTGTGTTTCTCCACGTAATCCTGAAAATCGCCGTCGTAGTCGAAGCCGTAGGCGCTGTCGGCCGGTTTCTCGGGATAGCCGAGCCGCGCCACGATTTCCCGCGCCTTTTGCGCCAGCACTTCCGGAGTCTGCTCCAGGTGCATCTTCTCGACTCCGCTGTAGCGGATGTTCAGGTAGGTTCCAATCGCCAGCCCGATCAGAACCACGGCCAGGCACGCGACCGCGATTCCCGGCCGCAAACCCACCGTTTCGCCCGCCGCGGCAACCATTTGCGGCGACGGCGTTTCACCCGCCGCCAGCGCCGCCGCCAGCGGATCGCCGCCGGGCATCGCGGCAGCTACCGCCAACGCGTTCGCTGGACGCGCCGAAGGCTCCTGCTCCAGGCAGCGCAGAATCACCTTCTCTACGATCGGATCGAGATCCTTCACCACCGAGGATGGCCGGCTTGGTGTCCGGTCGCCGCGCTCCCGCAGCGCCCCTGCGGCCTTCTCCGCAAACGCACGCTTGCCAGTGAAGACCTCATAAAGCACCAGCCCGAGCGCGTAGATGTCGCTGCGCGGACTGACTTCCTTGCCGGCAAGCTGCTCGGGCGCCATGTACGCCGGAGTCCCGCTGCGCACTTCCGCGCCGCGAATGTCGTCGGCCACCCCCGCCAGGCCGAAATCCATAATGACCGCCTGCCCGCGCCCGTCGAGCATCACGTTGGCTGGCTTCAGATCCCGATGCAGCACCCCTTTGGAGTGCGCCGCCGCCAAGCCGGCGCACAATTGCCGCGCGATGTCGAGCGCCTTGTCCTGTGGTAGCCGCCCAATGCGGCGTAGCAGGGAAGCGAGGTCCTCCCCATCCACATACTCCATCGTGAAGTAGGTGTGCTCGTCCACTTCGCCAACGTCGTAAACCCGGCACACATTGGGATGAGAAACCCGCCGCGCTACCCGCACTTCATTGCGAAAGCGCTCCAGCATTCCCTCGTCGTGTGCCGTTTCATCGGGCAGGAACTTGAGCGCCACGGGCTGGCCGAGCGTGAGATCGTCGGCGCGATACACCTCGCCCATGCCGCCTTTGCCGAGCAGGGCAATGATGCGATAGCGGCTGGCAATCAGCCTCCCGGGCAAAAAACGTCCTTCGTTCAGCGCTGCCGCCGAAGAACTCGATGGCCGGGACGACGACCGCGACGGCGGCTTCGGAGGCAGCGGCGATGAGACCGTAGGCGCGTCCCCGAGGTCAATCGTCGCCACATCGTCCGTATTCGCCGGTGCGCCGCAGGACGAACAGAAGCGAACGTTGTCCCCGAGGAACGCGTTGCAGCTGACGCACTTGGTCATGATTTTCTCCGCAACAGTCTAACTCAGACCTCGGACTTCAGACCTCGGACCTCAGCCACAAAAGCGCGGGGATGCGAAGTCCGAGGCCGACGGCCGACACCTGGCACCGTTTTGTTACTATCCCTAACAATGACCTCACCCGTCCGCCGCTGGCTGCAGGATCCTGTATTCCTCTTGTGCCTCACGGCCGGCCTGCTGGCTTTCGTCGTCCAATCCGGCGAGCTCGGTACGGCCGACACCATGCACCGCCTGCAGACCACGCACTGGCTCTGGACTTCCGACCCGCAGGTCCGCCCCGACGAATATCCCGAATTCGGCCTCCATGGCCGCGGCGGAAAGATCTTCAGCTGGTACGGCATCGGCCAATCTCTGCTGATGCTTCCCCCGGATCTCGTCGGCACTTGGATTTCGCACTGGCACATGTTTTCCGGGTACGAAGATGATCCCGCCATCCGCAGCATCGTCGTCGCCTACAGCACCAACATTCTGCTCAACGTGCTGACCGCGCTTATAGCATTCCGTCTGCTCACACAGTTGAGGTTTACGACGAAAGAGGCGACCGCTGGCGTTCTCGCGCTCATGTTCTGTACCACTCACCTGCACTACACCCAAAACCTGCAGGAAAACAACTACATCATGCTGCTGACCCTGGTGGGATTTTCCTTCCAGTACCAGTGGCTCCGCACGGACAGCCTGCGGGCGCTGTGGGTCGGTTCCGCCGCGCTCGGACTCAACCTGCTGACCCGGGTCACGACCGGCCTCGATCTGATTGCCGCCGGAGTCTTCCTGCTGGCGGTGATGGCATTCGAGCGCGTCCGCGGCCGGAATCTGTGGCGGCGCGCCTTCGTCTACTGCAGGACCGCCGTGCCGGTCTACCTCCTGTTCGCACTGATCGAGCGCTTCTACAACTACTATCGCTTTGGTTCCTGGACCCAGACCTACCTCCCGATTTTCGCCAGAGAGCAGCGCCTGCAGGACCCCACTCTGCCCGCAAACTTCCCGTGGAGCACGCCCTTCCACGTGGGAGTACTCGGTGCACTGTTCCAGCCCGAGAAATCCATTTTTCTTTTCGATCCTCTTCTCGTTCTCACCCTGTTGCTGCTGGCACTGCTCTGGAAGCGGCTCGGCCCGGAAGCCCGCGCCTATGCCGTGGCCTCGCTGTTGCTGCTGATCGGGTACATCAGCTTTTATGCCCGCTACACCTACTGGGCCGGAGATTTTGCCTGGGGCGACCGCTACGTTTCTACCGCCGTCGAACTCGTTGCGCTGTTGGCCGCTCCCTTGCTCCTGCGCCATCGCACGGAGCTTGGCCGCACAGTCGAGTACGCCGGCGCGATCCTCATCGTGGCGAGCCTCGTCATCCAGATTGCCTCGCTCGCCTTCTGGCTTCCGCTTGAGATTTACCAGATGGAAACGCTCGGTCATCCCACGTTCGTGATCGCGCTGCGTTTCAAAAACATCGCTGCATTCGCGCTCGGCAAGATGGATGCATGGGGCCTGAACACCGACGCCATGAGTTACGACCAGTGGGATTATGTCCACATCACGACGTGGAACTTCCTGCCATTCCTATTGCGTCGAGTCGGCGCCGCGCCGCGCTGGGTGGTGAGTGCCGCATTTGGGGTTTGGATCGCGGGCATAGCTGCGCTCTTGCTTACCCTGAGGAACTTGCGTCGTACGGTAGAAAGGTAGAATCGTGAGTCTGAACATCAAGAACGAAGAGACCCACAAGGCGATATCGAAGCCGCTGAATTAAGGCCCTTAGCCGGGAGGCTACTCCACCGTGACCGACTTGGCTAAGTTCCGCGGCTGATCCACGTCGCAGCCGCGCCGCACGGCAATGTGATAGGCCAGCAACTGCAGGGGCACGATTTCCAGGATCGGCGACAACTCTTCTGGCGCAGGCGGAATGTACAGCACGTGATCCGCCGCTTCCTTGATTTCTTCGTCGCCTTCGGTGGCCAGCGCGATCACCACTCCCGACCGCGCCTTCACTTCTTTCAGGTTCGAGATCGTCTTCTCATACCGCACCATCGAGCCGGGATTGTTCACGTCCCGCGTCGCGATGATCACGACCGGCAGATTCTCGTCAATCAGCGCGTTGGGGCCATGTTTCATCTCGCCTGCCGGGTATCCCTCGGCGTGAATGTAGGAGATTTCCTTCAGCTTAAGCGCGCCTTCGAGCGCGATCGGATAATGAATGCCGCGCCCCAGAAACAGAAAATCATGAACTTTCTGATATCGCTTGGCCAACTCATCGCAGGCTTCGTCATGAGTAAGAATGTTCTCGAGCTTTCCCGGAATCCGCGTCAGTTCCAGCATCGCCGCACGAGCTTGCTCCGCGGTCATGACTCCGCGCACTTGCGCCAGGTACATGGCGAAAACGTATAGCGCGGTGAGCTGCCCGGTGAACGCCTTGGTCGAAGCCACGCCGATCTCCGGCCCGGCGTGCGTATAGATCGTCCCCGCCGCCTCGCGCGTGATCATCGAGCCGACCACGTTGCAGATGGCCAGCGTCTTGGATCCTTTGGCCTTCGCCTCGCGCTGGGCCGCGATGGTGTCCGCCGTTTCACCCGACTGCGAGATCACCAGCGTGATCGTGTCGGGGTCCACAATCGGATTTCTGTATCGCCACTCGCTTGCGTAATCCACTTCCACTGGCACGCGCGCCAGCGTCTCGATCATGAACTTGCCTGCCTGCCCGGCATGCCAGCTGGTTCCGCAGGCGATGATGTTGATTTTCCCGGCCGCGCGAAACTCGGCTTCGCTGATCTCCATCTCCTCCAGAAAAATGTGTCCGGTCTCCTGCGAAACCCGGCCCAGCGCGGTATCGCGCACGGCGCGCGGCTGCTCATAGATTTCCTTGAGCATGAAATGCTTGAAGCCGCCCTTTTCCGCCATGATCGGGTCCCAGGTCACGTGCTGCACCTTCATTTCAAGGGGTTTTCCGTCGAAGTCGGTGAGCTTCACGCCTTCGGGAGTCACCACGGCCAGATCGCCGTCGGCCAGAAAGAAGATTTCGCGGGTGTGATACAGAATCGCGGGCACGTCGGAGGCGACAAAAAACTCGCTGTTGCCCAGCCCAATCACCGCCGGCGGCCCGTTGCGCGCCACCACAATCTTGTTGGGATCGTCGGTCGAGATCACGGCCAGCGCAAAAACTCCGCTCAGTTCCTTCACCGCTTTCCGCACCGCTTCTTCCAGCGACGGCCGCTTGCCGTTGCCCGAACTCGCCGCATACTTCTCCACCAGGTGCGCGATGATCTCCGTGTCGGTCTCGGTCGTGAACCTGTGGCCCTCCTGGATCAGCTTCTTCTTCAGGCTTAGATAGTTCTCGACGATCCCGTTGTGCACGACCACGATCTTGCCGGTGCAGTCGCGATGCGGATGCGCGTTCTCCTCGGTGGGGCGTCCATGGGTGGCCCAGCGCGTGTGGCCGATGCCGTAAGTCCCATCGAGCGGTTTCTGCCGGATGGCCTCTTCGAGGTTCCGCAGCTTGCCCTCCGCCCGCCGGATCTGCAAGCCGTTGCCGCTGCCGCCCACGGCGATGCCCGCCGAATCGTACCCCCGGTACTCCAGCCGCCTCAGGCCCTCGATGATGATCGGAACGACACTTTTCTTACCGACATAGCCGACAATGCCACACATGGGACCCTCACAGGATTTCCCCGGACCGCGTTACTCGGCTAGGGAAAAACGGAATTCTTCAATGACCGGGTTGGTCAGTACCTCGCGGGCGATGCGCTCGACTTCGGCTTGGGCCTCCTCCCGCGTAAGCCCCCCATCCAGTGCAATCTCGAAATACTTGCCCTGGCGAACGCTCTCCAGCCCTTTGTAGCCCATCTTGTGGAGCGCTCCCTGAATGGTCTTACCCTGGGGATCGAGCACGCTTTTCTTGAGAGAAACGTAGACGTAAGCAGTCATTTAGGGGTCATTATACGTCAGAAGAACCCGCCTCTGATCCGGCCGGACCGGGATCCAGGCGCTTCAACCGGTCGTCCAGTTCCGCCAGGCTCTGACTCAGCAATGCCAGGTGGCGCGGATTCGGATTCCCGGCCATTTGCTGCAACACTTGTTTCCTCGCCAGCAGGAGACTTTCCCTTTCCCGCCATCGTACCGCTGCCTCGGCACTCATGGGAGCCTTGGGTTTCGGCGTTTTCTGGCCCGCTTCGGCCTGCTGCGCTTCTACTGACTTGCTTTCCCATCCCCGGGCCATGGCGACGAGTACATGCGTCCGTGCAGTACGATTCGCGGGCACCGTGTCGCTTCCAGCGCAGAAGTCGTGTTACAAAATCCGAACAAAAATTGAATGTCTGCCCTGATTCGCCGCATCGGGATTACGATTTCTGGTTCGTTCGACGCCCAATTGCTTATATAAGGAGCGATCGCAGTTTTCGTGGGACCTTCCTTGAGCGCGCCACGCTCGAAATTTCCGCTCTGGCCGTGTGCCACCCACCGTGGCGCAGCCTTGGTTGTTTGCATTCCCATCCCCACTCCGGGAGCCTGTCCCCGTGGCTGACCCTGCAAAGGCCTTTGGCGATCCGATCTTCGCCGCCGGACTCGATGCGCTTCAGCAGCCCGAGAAGCTGCTCGACGCCTATTTCCGTTCTTCCGCGGTGGGGCTTTGCATCTATGACGCAGAGTCCCGCTATCTGGCGATTAACGATGCTCTGGCCCGGATGAACGGCGTACCTGCCGAAGATCACATCGGCAAGACAGCGCGGGAAATCCTGGGCGACTACGCCTCTCGGGTTGAGGCTGACGTGCAGCAGGTGATTTCCACCGGCGAAGCCAAGCATCACTGCCATGGCTCCGGCCATCTCCCTGGAAGGGCCGACGTCGGCCACTGGGCGTGCCACCTGGTTCCGATCAAGAACGCCGACGGAAAGGTAACCCAAATCTGCTCGGTCGTGCTCGAGGTCACCGAGCAGAAGCGTCTGGAGCGGTCCCTGGAGGAAGTTGGCGGAAGGCTTAGCCGCGAGGCCGGCCGCTTCCAGACGCTGCTCGACATTGGCGGCATCCTGGCCGCCAACTGGGATGTGCCCAAGGTTTTCCCTGCGATTTCGGCGCGCCTTCGCCGCCTGTTCCGCCAGGAATATGCCGATTTCTCCTTATTCGAAGCCGGCTCGGGACTGTTGGTCCGTCAGGCCGAGGATTTTCCGATGGGCAAAGGGCAACTCCGTGGTGTCCCCATCTATGCCTCCGAAAGCCCCGGCGGCCGCGCCCTGCAGCGCAAGACCCCGCTGATCTATTCTTACGATCAGTTGCAGCTTTTTAATGCCGAAATCGCCAAAAAGCTCTTGGCGGAAGGAATCCGCTCGCTGTGCTGCATTCCGCTTCTTCGTCCCTGGGGTCCGCTCGGAGTTCTGGTTCTGGGCAGCACACGCCAGAATGCATTTCACCCCGGCGATCTTGACCTGCTGCATCAGGTGGCCGCCCAACTCGCCACCGCCATCGAAAACCAGCGCACCGCCGCCGAGATTGAGGCCCTGCAGCAGCGCCTCGGGGAAGAGAAAAAGTATCTGGAAGACGATGCCCGCGATCAGGGCCACTTCGGCGAGATTATCGGCGACAGCCCAGCTCTGCGGCATGCCATGGATCAGGCTGCCCTGGTCGCCTCCAGTGACGCTACCGTCCTAGTTCTCGGCGAGACCGGCACCGGCAAGGAACTGGTGGCCCGCGCCATTCACCACATGAGCAACCGCCGGGACCGCGCCTTCATCAAGGTCAATTGCGCCGCCATCCCCACCGGCCTGCTCGAAAGCGAACTCTATGGTCACGAAAGAGGAGCCTTTACCGGCGCCGTGGCCCGCAAGATCGGAAGGATGGAGCTGGCCGACGGCGGCACCCTGTTTCTCGACGAGATCGGCGAGATTCCCCTCGAACTCCAGCCCAAGCTGTTGCGCGTGCTGCAGGATCAGGAATTCGAACGCTTGGGCAGCAATCGCACTCTCAAAGTGAACCTGCGCCTGGTCGCCGCCACCAACCGCGATCTCGTCCGCAGCGTCGCCGAGCACAAGTTTCGCAACGACCTTTTCTACCGCATCAACGTTTTTCCCATCCAGCTTCCGTCGCTGCGCCAGCGCCGCGAGGACATTCCTGTTCTGGTCCGCCATTTCGTTCGCAAGTTTGCCTTGCGTATGGACCGCCACATTGAGACGATTCCAAATGAAACCATGAAGGCGCTGACGGCATGGTCCTGGCCTGGCAATGTCCGGGAACTGGAAAATCTGATGGAACGGTCGGTCATCATGACCCACGGCCCTGCCTTGCGCGTTCCCTTGCGGGAACTTCGTCAGGAAAGCCCGACCCTCGCGGCCTGCTCCGATTCCACTCTCGACAACGCCGAGCGGGAGCACATCCTCCGTGTGCTTCGCGAAACCGGCGGCATGCTCTCCGGTCCCAATGGCGCGGCTCAACGACTGGGACTGAAGCGCACCACCCTGCAATCGAAGATGCAGCGCCTCAAAATTGCGCGTTCCGACTACTCTGACGCCTCGAATTCGGACTCGCGAGCATCTTGACTGCTAATCGGCACCTCGCCGTCTTGTCGGCAGCTTCCCCAACCCGGCCATTGCGTTTCTATTTCGAAACTCGTTCCAAAATAGGCAATTGCGATCCCTCCCAGGCCGCCCCATTTTGGAACCCGGCGTGCTCCTCCGCTTTCTACTTCGCCTCTGGCCGGAAGCGGAATTCCACCATTCGCGAAGAAGGGACCAGCCCTCCCTGCACTGAAGGCCCCGGCGCTCGGGCCGTGGTCTTATGGAGTCGGAGCCTTGCTTCTAGCCAATCGATTGCAGCCCTCTACCCCGGCCCTTTTCGGCCGCACACTAAACACCTTGACTCCTGCGTGCGGCCCGCTGCCGCGTCCCGACGACCGTACGTGCCCTTCCGCGCCGTTCGTTCCTTTGCCCGCCGTCGCTCCGGCTGTCCCCCAAGCGGCGCCAGACGCGACCGTCGCAGAGGTGGATCCCTTGTACCTGTTTGCCTGCTATGTGCAATGGGAACAGCGGGAAGACCCCAACTCCGCCTGGGAACTGATCGCTGCCGCACAGAGCGGGCATGCCGATACTCGCGCTCATGCCCGCGCCCTGCTGGCCAGTTCCCGCCACCTGGGTGCCGCCAACTCCGCTTCGGCCTTCCCCAGTCCGGTACGAACCAGACGTTGCGATGGAGCAGCAGAGATGAAAACCCCCTACGGACTTCCCATCATTGAAACCTGCAGCGACTGTTCCGGCGCGCGCACCGGATTTTTCTGTGCCTTCCCGCCTTCAGTCCTGCGCAGCCTCGACGAGCTCAGTCATAGGAGCACACTCCCGGCCGGCGCCATCCTGTTTGTGGAAGGGCAGACGCCGCGCGGCATGTTCATTCTTTGTTCCGGCCGCGTCAACCTTTCCACCACCGCGCGCGACGGCAAGATCCTCATTCTCAAAACAGCCGAAGCGGGCGAGGCTCTCGGCCTGAGCGCGGCCATTTCCGGCCACGGCTACGAGACCACCGCTGAGGCCGCGGCGCCGTGCCAGCTCAGTTTTGTCGACCGCGAGGATCTGCTGGAGTTGATGCAGAACTACGGCGAAGTCAGCATGCGCGCGGCCCATGCCCTGAGCCGCGATTTTCATGCCGCTTATCGCGACATCCATGACCTGGTCCTCACCCGTTCCTCCGCCGGCAAACTCGCCCGCCTTCTGCTCTCGCAATCTCGGGCGCGGGAGACGGAGGCTGGCGAGGTTCGCCTACCCTCCGCCATGACCCACGAAGAAATGGCCCAGCGGATCGGTTCTTCTCGTGAGACCGTTACGCGCCTGCTGAGCGATCTGCGCAAGAAGCGCCTGATTCATCTGGAAGGACCCACGCTGGTCATCCGCGATCGTGATGCGCTGGAGGCGCTGGCCTTTTGAGCCTCCCCCTGGAGCCGGAGGACGCCCATGTGGTGCCTGGGCGTCCTCCGGCTTTTTTCCCTTCACCCGCAAGCGGAAGAAGCCTAAGGGCACAGCTACGCCGCTGCTGCAGTGAGCCTGAAAATATCCCGGCTTCAGCCGCTGACGGCTGGCACCCTCTCTGGTGTTACCCCGAACGATGCACACTGGCATGCTGATCGAAGACCTGTTTGCGGCCGTCAAGAGAGCCGAGGAGTCTGCCGGGAAGGCTTTGCGGGAGGAGCCAGATTCCGGCGTGCCCGAAGCGGCTAGCAAAAAAGAAGAGGAAGAAAAACTCAGAGCCCGAAAAGTTCCCGCAGCCGCCTGGTCTGAGCCCGGCTGACCGGAATCTCCGTCTGCTTCTTGTCGTCCATGCGGAGCTGGTAGGAACTCTTGAACCAGGGCACCACTTCGCGAATGCGGTTGATGTTCACCAGGTAGGAGCGGTGCGCCCGCCAGAACAGCTTCGTGTCCAGGCTGGCCAGCAATTCCTCCAGCGTCCGGCAGTTTGACTGGCCCTCCATGCTGTTGGGCCCGCCGGTCACCACCGAGATCACGCCGTCTTCAATCCAGGCATAGCAGATGTCTCTCTGGTCCACCAGAAACATGCGGCCCAGCGCCTTCAACAGGATCTTCGCCGAAGGCTGCTTCTGCGCTTCGATCATGCGCACCAGCGCGTCAATCTTCTCCGCCGGCAGAGCATCCGATTCCTGCTTGGCTCGGGCTTTCTGCACCGACTGCGCTACCCGCTTTTTGTCGAACGGCTTCAGCAGGTAGTCCACCGCGTTCACTTCGAAGGCCTTCACCGCGTATTGATCGAACGCCGTGGCAAACACGATCTTGGGCAGGGGAACCTTCTTGTCGAGCAGCTTCTTGATGACGCCGAAGCCGTCCAGCCCGGGCATCTGCACGTCCAGAAAAACCAGGTCGGGATTGTGTTCCTTGATCAAATTGACGGCTTCCAGCCCGTTCTTGCCCTGCGCGACTACATTGACGTCGCCCGCATTTTTCAACAGATAGGCGAGCTCGTCGCGAGCCAGTTGCTCATCGTCCACGATCACGGCAGATAAGGGCATTCGTTCTCCAGCCGGAAAAGCGGCGCTAGAAGAAGTATAGTGGCCTGATTTTCGCTGCGCAATGCAACCGGCTCACTGGTGGTGGTGCGCTTTGAGGGACTCGTATCCGGGCACGCCTTCAGGCGGCCCTGCCTCACTTCCAGCAAACGAAGATTTCCGAGGCGCCGGGGACTTTTGTGGCTCCGTCGAATCATGCCGAAGCGTTCCGCTGCAGCCCTCTGTGGTTCCATCAACCGCCAACTTCACACGACATTCTCCAGCCCAACCGCCATCCCCATGCCGCCGCTCACGCACAGGGTCGCCACACCGCGCTTCGTGTTGCGCTTCAGCATTTCGTGCAGGAGTGTAACCACGATTCGCGTTCCGGTGCAGCCGATGGGATGGCCCAGCGCGATCGCTCCGCCATTCACGTTGAGCCGCTCGCGGTTGAAGTTCAACTCCCGGTCGCAGGCCAGCACCTGCGCCGCAAACGCCTCGTTCAGTTCGATCAGCCCAAACTCATGCAGCCGCAGCCCGGACTTATCGGCGAGCTTCTGCAATGCTGGCGCGGGCCCAATCCCCATCGTTCGCGGATCCACTCCTGCCGACGCCACCGCCACGATCCGCGCCAATGGCCTCAGATTGTTCTGCTTCACGAAATGTTCCGAGGCCACCACCACCGCCGCCGCCCCGTCGGTGATTCCCGAAGAATTTCCCGCCGTGATCGTCCCGGTCTTTGAAAAAACCGGCGGCAGCTTCCCTAACTTCTCCAGACTTGCGTCGGCAAAGGGATGTTCATCGCGCGCAAACACCGTTGCCCCTTTCTTCCCCTCGATCGTGACTGGCACAATCTCCGCCTCGAACCGCCCCGCCGCAATCGCCCGCGCTGCTCGCGTCTGCGACATCAGCGCATATTCATCCTGCTCCTCGCGCGTGATGTTGTACTGCTCGGCCAGCACTTCGGCGGTCTCGCCCATCACCATCTTCGCCAGCGGACAAAAAAATCCATCCCGATACATCCCGTCCACCAGTTCCTGATTGCCCAACCGGTATCCCCAGCGCGCCCCGTCGAGGTAAT
>JBBIPV010000011.1:0-167539 GCA_037442635.1 Terriglobales bacterium
GGTTTCAAGGTTTCAAGGTTTCAAGGTTTCAAGGTTTCAAGGTTTCAAGACCCTGCTTCACGTTGAAGCTTTGAGACCATGAAACTCTGCAACCTTGCCTACTCTGCCATCCTTCCCATTCCCCACTCCACCACGCCGGGGAGCAGTTGATAGAGCTTCACCGGCAGGTGCATGGTCCACGGGACAATCACTTCCCGTTTTCGCTTCAGATATCCGCGCAGTGTGGCGCGGGCAACGCGTTCGGCGGTAATGCCTCGCACCGAACCCGGGCGAACCTGCTTCAATTCTCTGCCCCGAACTGCATTCTGACCAAAGGCGGTCCGCACGTATCCGGGACAAACCGTGAGCACATGAATGTTGTCCCGCTTTAGTTCGATCCGCGCCGCTTTCCCGATACTATTGAGCGCGAACTTGGTGGCGCTGTAGGCGGCGTGAAAGGGCAACGGGATGTGCCCAGCGACACTGGAGATGTTGATGATGGTTCCGCCGCCCTGCTGCCGCATGAAGGGGATAACGGCCTGCATTGCCGCCAGCGATCCGAAGACGTTCGTGTCGAAGAGTTCGCGGCATGCGGCCATGTCCATCTGCGAAACGGAATCGAGCAGCCCGTGGCCGGCGTTGTTGACCCACACGTCCACGCGCTGGAAGTGGTGCAGGGTGAGGGACAGAGCGCGGTCAATGTCTTCGCAGTGGCGCACATCGCAGGCAAAGGCGGCGGTCCGGCCGGGAAAGCCCAGGCGCGCGCGGGCGGCCTCGGCTCGAGCAGCGTCGCGCGAGAGCAGCACGACGCTGGCTCCTTCTTCGGTAAAGGATTTCGCGATCGCCTCGCCGATGCCCATCGAGGCGCCTGTAACCACCGCGACTTTCCCTGTCAGTTGCATGCTCGGGTTGTAGCGGCTGCGGCGCGGCAAGTCAAGCCGGGCGCGGGCCTGTGTCGTACAATCGAACGATTCAGTCCAGTTCGCGGTACGGAGAGTCGTGCCCCTGCTTCCATTGTTTCCGCTCGAAGTGGTGCTGCTGCCGGGCACGCCGCTGCCGCTGCACATCTTCGAGCCGCGCTACAAAGAGATGATCGGCGAGTGCCTGGAGAAGCGGGAGCCGTTCGGCGCGGTGCGCGCGTTGGAGCAAGGCATCGCTGAAATTGGATGCACGGCGGAGATCACCGCCGTCACCAACAAATATCCCGACGGCCGCCTGGATGTCATTACGCAGGGCCGCGAGCGTTTTGAAGTGCTTGCATTGAATCAAGAGCGGTCTTTTCTGCGCGCGGAAATCCTCCTGCTTCCGGATGAACCCGGCAAGCCTGCCCCGGAAGATGTGACCCGGGCGATCGAGCTACACCGGCAGATTTTGTCGCTGGCGAGTGCGGCGCAGGATCTTTCCGGAAGCGACCAGAGTGCGCTTTCCTTTTTTCTTGCCGGATCTCTTCCGCTCGATCTCGATTTCAAACAAAAGCTGCTGGCCACGGTTTCCGAGGCGGAGCGAGTGCATGCTCTGGCGGAACATCTAGAGGGCATTCTTCCGGGGCTTCGCCGCGCCGCGCGGGCGCGCGAGAAGGCTGGCGGCAACGGGCACGCGCACTGAACTCGACGGACGCGAAGAGACGGGCGGCGTGGAAAACGTCGGCGCCGACGACGCGTATAATCAGGGAAAGCTGGTTCGTTGGGGGTTCCTTTCATGAGTCTTCCGCGCACGTTGGGCGATCTGCGTCGCAGCATTTTCTCCGAAGAGCGTCTGCGCAAGCGGCGTGTGAAAGACGAACTGCGGGAGAACCTCATTGCCCACCTGCGCAAGCAGGGCGACGAGCCAGTCTTCCCCGGTATTGTCGGCTACGACGACACGGTAGTGCCGCAGATCGTAAATGCCGTTCTTTCGCGGCACAATTTCATTCTGCTCGGGCTACGCGGGCAGGCCAAAAGTCGAATCCTGCGGGCGTTGACGAGCCTGCTTGATCCGCACATGCCCTACGTTGCAGGATGCGAAGTCCACGACAATCCTTATGCGCCCATCTGCCGGCGTTGCCGCGAGGAGGTCGCCCGGCTCGAAGAAGGGACTCCGGTCGCTTACCTGACGCCCGATGAGCGCTATGTGGAAAAGCTGGCGACCCCGGACGTGACCATCGCCGACCTGATCGGCGATATTGACCCCATCAAAGCGGCACGCGGCGGCCATGAACTCAGCAGCGAACTCACGGTGCACTACGGCCTGCTGCCGCGCGCCAATCGCGGCATTTTCGCCATCAACGAACTGCCGGACCTTGCGGGAAAGATTCAAGTGGGGTTGTTCAACATCATGCAGGAAGGCGACGTGCAGATTAAGGGATATCCGATCCGGCTGCCGCTCGATGTCGCACTGGTGTTCAGCGCGAATCCGGAAGACTACACGGCGCGGGGCAAGATCATCACGCCGCTGAAAGACCGCATCGGGTCGGAGATTCGCACGCACTATCCTGCGACTGTCGAAGAAGGCATTGCGATCACGGCGCAGGAAGCCTGGACGCGGCGCAACGGCCATCCCATGCACTTGCCGAATTATGTGCAGGAAGTGATCGAGCGCGTGGCCTTCGCCGCGCGCGAAGACAAGAAGATTGACAAGCGTTCGGGCGTGAGCCAGCGGTTGCCGATCAGCGCGATGGAGAACGTGATCTCGAACGCCGAGCGGCGGGCGATCCGCAACGACGAAAAACTGGCCGTGCCCCGCATCAGCGACGTGTACGCGGCGCTGCCGGCGATCACCGGTAAGCTGGAACTGGAATACGAAGGCGAGATGAAAGGCGCCGATCATGTGGGCCGGGAGTTGATCCGCGCCGCGATCGCCAAGACCTACGACGAATACTACACCGGCGCCAACATGCAACAGGTCGTGCAGTGGTTCGACCTGGGCGGGGAAATTCAACTCTCGGATAGCGTGCCAGCGGCGGAAGCGCTGGAGAACCTCAAAGACATTCAGGGGTTGATTGACAAACTCGGTCCGCTGGGCGTTTCACAGAAAGAAAGTCCCGAGCTGCAGGTTTCGGCGGCGGAGTTCATTCTCGAAGGCCTGCACGCGCACAAGCGCATCGGACGCAACGAAGAGCGCGTGTTCAAGGCAGGCGAGAAGAAGCCGGAGCCGGCGCGGGAGAAGTCATTTGAGCCGGACGAGCGGCCGTACCGGCAGAGAAGGCAGTTTAACTGAGCAATGAGCAATGAGCAACGAGCAGTGAGCGATGAGCGGTGAGCCAGCATTGTTCGGATTTTGCTCATCTCTCATCGCTCATTGCTCACAGCTGTTCTTATGAAGCGCATTCGCTACTCCAAATACGTGCCCGATCCGGCGGGCGAGATGAGCCTGGAGGACCTGCTCAGCGCGCTCTCGGACTATCTGCTGCAGAGCGGCTTTCAAAGCGACATGTGGTACGAAATGCCCGACGGCGAGCACACCCTGGACGAACTTCGGCAGGCGATCGAACAGGCGCTGATGGAGGGCGACCAGTTCGACGAAGAAATGCGGGAACGTCTGCAGCAGATGGCGATGGACGGCCAGCTTGACGAGCTCATCGAGCAGCTCATCGAGCGCATGCAGCAGGAAGACTACATTTCGATAGATGAACCGCACGACCCGGCACGCCAGTCGAGCGTCGGCGGGCAGACGGGCGAGGCGCAGCAGGCGCGGTTCGAGATTACCGACAAGAGCCTCGACTTCCTCGGCTTCAAGTCGCTGCGCAATCTGCTGGGATCGCTCGGCAAGTCGAGCTTCGGAAGGCATGACACGCGTGATCTTGCGACCGGCATTGAGGCCAGCGGCTCTTCCCGGACGTACGAGTTCGGCGACACACTCAACCTCGACATCACGGCTACGCTTTCGAGCGCGATCCAGCGCGAGGGACTTGCGCTGCCGCTCAATATCGAATACTCCGACCTGCAGGTGCATCAGTGCGAATATCAGTCGTCGTGTGCGACCGTGCTGATGCTCGACTGCTCGCATTCGATGATCCTGTACGGCGAAGACCGATTTACCCCGGCGAAGAAGGTGGCGATGGCGCTGTCCCATCTGATTCGCACGCAGTATCCCGGCGATTCGCTGTCGCTGGTGCTGTTTCATGATTCGGCGGAGGAGATTCCGCTCTCGCAACTGGCGCGCGTGAAGGTTGGCCCTTACTACACCAACACGCGCGAGGGATTGCGGCTGGCACAGAGAATCCTGCAGCGGCAACGGAAAGACATGAAGCAGATCGTGATGATCACCGACGGCAAACCGTCAGCGCTCACCCTCGAAGACGGACGCATCTACAAGAACGCCTTCGGGCTGGACCCGCTGGTGGTGAGCCAGACGCTCGAGGAAGTTTCGAAATGCAAGCGTGCGGGAGTGCTGATTAACACATTCATGCTCGCGTCCGATTACGGGCTGGTGCAGTTTGTGCAGAAAGTGACGGAGATGTGCCGCGGGAAGGCCTACTTCACCACGCCCTACACGCTGGGGCAGTATCTGCTGATGGACTACATGTCGCG
This sequence comes from Terriglobales bacterium, assembly GCA_037442635.1. Lineage (GTDB taxonomy): Bacteria > Acidobacteriota > Terriglobia > Terriglobales > Acidobacteriaceae > Sulfotelmatobacter. The sequence goes on from JBBIPV010000011.1 coordinate 4,488, forward strand.
CAAGACGAAGACGATTCATTGAACGTCCGGCAGGGGCTAAAGCCCAGTTGAAGTGAGTCCGCAAATCGCAGCGCTGAAGCGCTGCGCCACCCAAAATCAAATTTCAGGCGGCTCACTCTGGCTGCGCTCGCTCAGGGTCACTCCGATGAGGAATCGTCGCTGCTGCGGGCGCGGCCTTTCCAAAGCTGACGCAACTCCTGATAATCTCTCTACAGGCCATGGCGAATTGCATTCAATGCGGCCGCAAGCTGCCTCCTTTGACCTTCGGGAAGAAGATTTGCCAGTGGTGCGTCCAGCATGAGGCGGTGCAGCGCGGCGAAATTGGTGACGAGGCGCACCAGCGGGTCATGCCCGCGCCGTGGGTGCGGAGCGAGTCGAGCATCACGCTTACGCATGTGCTTTTCGGGGCTAATATCGCCGTCTTTATCGCGATGGTGCTGGCGGGCGGCTCAGCCGATTTCGACGGGCGGTTGCTGGTTCACTTTGGTGCAAACTACGGTCCGCTTACCCTGTCGGGGGCCTGGTGGCGGCTGCTGACCTACATGTTTCTGCATGGCGGGTTCCTCTACATTGCCATGAACATGTGGTGCCTGTGGCAAATCGGCGCGCTTTGCGAGTCTTTGTACGGCCGCTGGACTTATGCTGCCGTGTACCTCATCACCGGGGTGGCGGGCGGTTTGGCGAGTGTGGGATGGAATCCGCGGGTTTTGAGTGTTGGCGCTTCAGGGGCGCTGTTCGGCCTGACCGGCGCGCTGATTGCGTCGTTCTATCTCGGCGAATTTTCCCTGTCCGGCATCTCGATCAAAGGCACGCTGAGCAGTCTGCTGTTCTTTGCCGGCTTCAATCTTTTCTTCGGCAGCATGTTTCCCGGCATTGACAATGCCTGCCATATTGGCGGGCTGGTCAGCGGGTTGATTCTCGGTGCGCTGATCGCGCGGGTCGCGCCGGAAACTGGCAATCCGGTGCGGCGCGGCGGGGTGCTGCTGTTCGTGGCAGTGCTCGTGGCAGCGAGCGCATTCGGGATCCAGAGATGGCGCGCATATCCAATGCGGTCTGGGATCAGCGCACGACAGAATGTCACGCGGAGGATTGCCGAGCTTCAGAAGAAGGTGGCTCAGAATCCGCAGGACGCGTCGGCGCACTACGGTCTGGCACAGGCGCATTTTGCTGCCGGGGAATGGACGGAGGGCGAGAGCGAACTGAAACGCGTGCTCGAACTCCAGCCTCAGAATGTGGATGCTCGCATGGACCTGGGCGCTATGTATCTGAACCAGGAGCAGCCCAAAGAAGCGCAGGAGCAGTTTGCCAAGCTTGCCGCCCAGGACCCGAGCAATGCCGACGCTCACGTAGGCCTGGCCATGGCGCTGGCCGCCCAGCAGGACAACAAGTCCGCGGTTGAGGAATACAAGACTGCTCTGAAACTCTCCCCGCAAGCGAAGGGCGTCAACTACCAGATGGGGGTTTCGCAGCTCAAGCTCAAGCAGTACGACGATGCGATTGCGTCTTATCTGAGCGAGCGGGCCGTCAGCGGCGACGATCCGGCGCTGGAAATGGCGTTAGCCGAGGCGTATGAAGCGAAGGGCATGAAGCAGGAAGCCGAGGCAGCCAAGAACAAGGCAGAGCAACTGAGGAACGAAGGTCGCGAATGATGCCAGTTCGCTATGCCTTCGTGATTTCTTCTACGGCACGCCAGGCCTGATTGACGGCCTCGTCGGTGTAGGCGTAGGCGCCGGCATCGGAATTGGCGATGCCGATCCGGCCATAGGTCTTGCGCGCGATTTCGCAGGGAGTAGGGCCGCCTTTCAGCACGAAATCATCCCACAAAGAACTGTATTCGTAAGCATAACCGTGCGGCCAACGGTTAGCGGTGATGGCCAGGATGTCGCGGGCGGGATCGAACCCGCCGGGGCCGAGCATGCGGGCTAACTGCTCGCGAATCTTGCGCTCGATGGTTTCAAACGTCGTGCTGAACAGTTCCATGCGGCCAATCCGGTGCTGTTCGCGGGCCGGACGCCCAGCGCGGCACGGAGCCTTGCTCATGTGCAGAACGGCCGGTTCCTCGGGCGAGCGCGGACAACGATACTCCCCGATGCTGACCGGCAGGTCCAGGTCCACGTGAGTATGGTAGCCGTTGGGCGCGTAGATGGTATTCGCGCCCAGCTTGTGCAGCGACGTGGCGTCGCGCAACACAACGTTGCTGTAAAGAAGCGGGACTTTCTGGGCGGACGCGAGCGCTTCTTTTTGTTTATCGGGAAGCTCTTCGCAGATGTAGGGAATCACCACGTGCCAGCAGGCCAGAATTGCGCTCCTGGCCCGGGTGGTATAGACCTTGTCGCCGCGTGCGTAGGCGACTTCCACTTCTTTGGCCGTGGCCGCATCGCCCAGATGCTTCACGCGCACGGCGGTGCTGTTAAGGCGAATACGAACCGGCGATTGCGCCTCATCGAGCCTGGCGTAGTTGGCTTTGGCCGTGACCACGTCGGTCACGGTGTGGCCCGGGACGGCGTCCGGAATCAGCTTGCGCAGCAGCAGTTGCGCGATGGTGGCGTTGCCGTCGGGAAAGTGAAAGAAGTAGTTGCGCTCGTTTTCGAGCGAGGACGCCTCGAGACCCATACCGCTGAAGCCCGGATATCCCGCTTCGGAAGCATCGAGCGCAGCAACCGCATCGATGCCGACGCCGAATTCGGAAAACGATACATTCTGATAAAGTCGGATGACATCCGGGTGAACGCCCGCCAGGTCCTTGAGAAACGCCGCATAGCTGATGCGCGCCATGCGATCTCTTTTCTTTTCGAGGCTGAGGCCGGGCAAATAGTCTTTTTTCTCGCGACACAAGCGCGACACATCCTTGCGCGCCGCTTCGGCGATCGGAGCCTCGGCCAGAAAGTGTTCCCACGCCTTCGGCCCGGGGACGGCAAGATCAAACGTCTCTCCGCCGGGAGATGGGCAGGGATCGTCCACCAGTTTGTCGGCTCCGAAGGTTTCCTTGTCAAAAAAGATTTTGGGGACGCGTCCACCGGAAGCGTAAAGACTTCTCTCGAGATACTTGGGAAAACTGGCCACGTTGATGCCGAGTTCTTCGATCAGAGCCTTGGCCGTCGCGCTGTACGGCTCAGGACTCTCGATCGAGTACGTGCCGCCGTAGCCGATCAGCGTTCTGGCGCCGACTCTGAACTCATTGCGCCTGGCGTGGCCACCGAAGTCGTCGTGGTTGTCGAGGATGAGAATGCGCGCTTTGTCGCCAGCCGCCTTGCGGTAGAAATGCGCCGCGGCCAGTCCGCTGATGCCGCCGCCAACAATGATCAGATCGTAGGCTTCGCCCGTATCTTCTGGTTTGCCGGCGGAGTCCCAAAAAGTGCCGTCGCGGAGACTGTGCGCGGCGTCAAAGGAGCCGGCATGGCTTCCGCGCATGCCGGTAAGAGCCGGAGGATAGTAGCTGGGGGACTTCTCGGGACCAGGAGGATTGTCGGCGGCGAAGAATGGCCACGGCATCATGGCCGCGCCGGCCATCACTGTCACGCCGTTGAGGAAGTCGCGGCGAGTGATCTGGCGGTGCATTCCCAGTTCGCGATCGCGTGAGTTGTGCACGGTGCTCTCCCGACTGAACCGCTGGCCCTCGCTAGCCCTCGGCCTTCGCCGGAGCCAACTCAGAAGCCTGAAATCCGTTGCGGTTATGCGTGCCGTCGCAGAAGGGCTTGGTGGCAGAGCCGCCGCAACGGCAGAGCGCGATCTTGGGCTTGCCGGTAAGGTCGAATGGATTTCCGTTGACGTCTACTACCTCGACGGAGGCTACGTCCGCTTCGATCCGAAACGGGCCGTTCGGCCGGACAACGATTTTCAGAGCCATGATGGGATTCCTCCAACCTTACGGATTTCTAGTAAGCATTAAGAAGATACCATGAGGACAGAATCCTTTGCATTGGTAGGGGATCGGACGACGATGGGAACATCAGGCCGCGGCGGATTTTCCCGACGCCAGACCGCGATAGAGGTGCAGGTAATCCTCGATCATGCGTTTGGTGGTGAAGCGCTCGCGGGCGCGGGTGTAGGCGAGTTCGGCATAGGCGCGGCGCATGGGACGGTCTTCGTTGAGCCGGCGGATACACTCCGCAAGGCTGGCCGCGTCGTTGGTGTGGAAGTAAAGGGCGGCGTCGCCCCACATCTCGCGAAAACTCGGAATGTCATTGGCCACAATCGCGCATCGCGAAAATGCCGCCTCGAGTGCACCCATGCCGAGCGGGTCGTAGCGCGCAGTCGCGGTGTAGATAGCCGCGCGGCTGTAGAGCACGCGCAGTTGCGCTTCGGTCTGCGGACCGCGAATCGCAACCGAGGTCTGATCGGTCGCCAGCTTCACATCTGCGCGGATGGGAAGGCGCGGCAAAGGCACCGTGTTCTCAGAACCCACGATGCATACCGGCACCGGATGTTCGTGCTGCGTGAGCAGGAAGACTTGCTTGCCTGCGTCCACCAGACGTCCGACGGCCAGAACAGAATCGTCCTTGCTGACGTAGGGATTGAAGAAGATTGGATTGCGCCCCGGGTAAATCACGATGCCGCGCCGCGGAGGGCCATAGCAGGCGCGAATGCGATCAAGCATCCAGGATGACGGCGCAACCACCGCATCGGCGCAGGCTATTCCCCGCGACGCCGTATCGCGATACCACTTCGTCGGTCCCCGCGATCTCGCACCTTGCTCTGGAACCGACTCTCTCCAGGTAATCAGGTCGCCATGCGCCATCACCACCCGCGGCACGTTAACAGGCAGATCGCCGTGGCAGAATTGATTGAAGTGCAGCACATCCGGCCGCAGTTCGCGCACCAGAGCGCCGAGGAACGCCGAAGATTCAGGCAGATCGTCCTCGGCTTCCTGCATCCATTCCAGGCGGAACGCCGTCGGTCGGTAGTCGAGCCCGTGGAGATGGTCCATCCACGCGGTCTGCTCGGGAAGAGGAATTTCGCCGAAAGTGACGAGCGTGACTCGCGTGCCGCGGGTAACCAGCCCGGTGACCAGTTCGCGCGTATAGGTCCATGAGCCCGACAGCGTGTCGCCGGTCACCAGAACGTGCACAGAGCCTCCGGGAGAGCCGTCGAGATACCGCGACGGACGCGGCATTGCGACTTCCGACGGTTCCATTCTAGTGCGAAGCGGCGGCAGGTAGAAGAATTTCTTCGGGTTCCTGGACGCTGCAAAACGTTGCACAGCCGCCGGCTGGCCAAGCCCGCTCTGGAGCATGCCTCTATAATGATCGGCTGATTGGGAAGCGGGAGTCCTAGGTGGCGCATTCGAGCCGAAATTCTTTTCTGCTCACGAAGTGGTACCTCGACTGCGTCAGCGACAGCGGCGACACCGCAATCGTGTATGTGGCGGACCTCCGCTGGAATGCGCTTTCGATTCATTATGGAAGCCTGCTGACGGTGCTGGACGGGAAAATCGGTTCGGCGTTCTCTCTGCACGGCACTTCCGCGCCCGAATTGAGTAACGACACCATCGCGCTGCGCCAATCGGGCCTCGATGTCGTGGCGACGTGGAAAGGGTTGCGTCCGCCGGTTCGGCGAACAGTATTTGAGAATCTCCACGGAGCCGTGGATTGGGACTGCCTGCAGCCGATGTCCGAGGTAGAGTTGCTCCTGCGCGGGGGAACTCGGCTGCGTGGACTTGGCTACGCGGAATGCCTGACCCTTTCCCTTTTTCCCTGGCGACTGCCGCTGAGCAGCCTCAATTGGGGACGATTCCTTTCGCCCGACGACGCCATCGTCTGGATTGATTGGCAGGGAGCGAGCCAAACACGAACCGTCATTCATAACGGCGAAGAGATCCCGGCAGTTTCGATCACCGATTCAGAGGTCGTATTCGCGGAAGGGGGTTCGCGTCTGGACCTTGACCGCGGTCTGGTGCTGCGCCAGGGACGGCTGGGAGATACCGTGCTTTCGGGAATCTCGCGCCTGGCGGGGTTACTCCCCGGCAGCATGCTCTCGGTGCAGGAATGCAAGTGGCGCAGCCGCGGAATTTTTCGGACGGCCAGGGGCGAGCGTTCCGGCTGGGCCATCCATGAGGTCGTGAAGTGGAAAGAGTAAGAATCGCTGCACTGGGGAAATTGCTGTACGGTGCACTCTTCGTGGTGGTGCTGCCGTTCCTTCTCGTGGTTTGGGCGGCCAAAACGAGTGCAGTGGTCTCCTTGCCTGCGATTCGTTCCGTGGCTGGTGGACTAGCTCTGTGCGCCACTGGCGCGCTTCTTGTGGCGTTGGGCATGGTGGCGCTGTGGCGGCAAGGCGGCGGCCTGCCGATGAATGCCTTCCCTCCTCCGCGATATGTCTCCAGCGGAATCTACCGCGTGTTTTCTCACCCGATCTATGTCGGCTTCGCGATTCTGTGTGCCGGCGTTTCTGTCGCGGCAGGTTCGGCAAGCGGCCTGTGGCTCGTGTCGCCGACGGTAATGCTGGCGAGCGCGGCGCTGACGCTTGGATACGAACTCCCGGACCTGCGCGCCCGTTTCGGAGACGCAGTCCCCCACCAGCGGCTGCTGCCCGTAGATGAAGAAGCCCGACCGATTGCGATCGACCGCGTGCGCTGCTATCTCACGGTGCTGCTGCCGTGGTTTGTGCTCTATGAATTGGTGGTGGCGATGGGAATCCCGGCAGATGCGAAGATTGCTTATTTCCCGTTTGAGATGAGGCTGCCAGTTCTGCCATGGACGGAGATGGTTTATGCCAGTGTCTATGCCGTCGTGATCTTGACTCCGCTGCTGGTGCGCACGCGGCGTGAGTTGCGCTGGTTTTCGGGCCGGGCACTGGTCGCGATGGTTATCGTTTTTCTGTTGTATCTGGCGGTACCGCTGATTGCTCCGCCACGGCCGTTTGTTTCCGTCGGAATATTGGGACAGTGGCTGAACTTCGATCGTGTCCACGACAGCGCCGGGGCGGCATTCCCTTCCTATCATGTGATCTGGGCGTTCCTCGCCGCTGGCGCGCTCGGCGGAAGTCGGCGCTGGCTCGGCTGGATCTGGGCGCTGCTGGTTTCGTTGAGCTGCCTTACTACCGGGATGCATGCGCTGGTGGACGTGCTGGCTGGCTTTCTCATCGTGTGGATCGTCCTCCGGATAGAGGAAGTCTGGTCCTTCCTGCGCCGTTCGGCAGAAGCTGTCGCGAACTCGTGGCGCGAATGGCGCTTTGGTCCGGTGCGGATCATCAGCCATGGCGCTTACGCGGGGGTCGGGATTTTTGTGGGATTCGTCATTCTCGGCACGCTGCTCGGACCGGGGAAGAGCGCGATTCCATTCGCCATGTTTGCCGGTGGAACGATTGGCGCCGCACTCTGGGCGCAGTGGATCGAAGGCTCCCCGGCGCTCTTGCGACCCCTGGGTTTTTACGGGGGAATGATCGGCGCAGCGCTGGGCGGAATCGTTTCGGCGCGTATGACCAATACCAATATTTGGGTTGTCCTGAGCGCGCTTGTGGTGGCGGCCCCGTGGATTCAGGGCATGGGGCGGCTGCGGTGTCTGGTGCAGGGATGCTGTCATGGACGTCCCACGGACGAGCGAGTGGGGATTCGTTATGAGCGTCCTCAGTCGCGAGTCTGCCGGATCGCCGCGCTCCGGGGCGTTTCGATTCATCCCACACCTCTCTACTCGCTGCTGTGGAATGTGGTGGTCGCGGTGGTGGTCACGCGACTCTACCTGCTCCATACGACCGCCGCGCTGGTCGGCGGGGTGTACCTCATCCTCTCCGGGTTGGGGAGATTCGTGGAAGAAGCGTACCGGGGCGAGCCGCAAACCCCGGTTTTTTGGGGCCTCAGACTGTATCAGTGGATCGCAATCATCAGCGTGATCGTCGGCGCGAGCATCACGACCGTCACGAACACTCCCCGGACACCGCCGCCGGTGCCGCATGCATCGGCCATGGTGGTCGCCTTGGTGTGCGGAGTGCTCGCGTGGCTGGTGACGGGCGTGGATTTCCCCGAGTCGAATCGGCGATTCGCGCGCTTATCCTGATATGAACGCGAGCGGCGAACCGTCGCCCTCTCGCCTCATCAGGACGCCCAACTCGCGGGCCAGAGCGCCGATGGCGCGAATCTTGTCCGCCGCTGGAATGGGAACATCCGGCACAGCCATGGCCAGTTCGCAGGAAAGTAGCATGGCGGTCAGAGTTTCCGAGACCTGGCAGTGCATCTGTTCGGCGACGGCGCGGCGACTAATCAATTCTTCCCGTTTGCGGCGGTGCAATGCGGCCCGCACTTCGCGGACCAGGCGCTCCATGCCGGTCACGCCGAAGTTGATGTAGACGGGGAAGGCCGTGTCCAGATGCTCCATAATCTGTTCGCCGAACTCGGGTTCGGCTTCGAGAAGAAACTGATCAATGACCGCGGCCGAATAAATTTCCTCGCGCAAGCGCGTGGCGGCAGTCTGGAGGTCTTGCGCCCAATCGGTTTCTTCGCCGGTATCGGCGCGCAGGCGGTCGGCGCACTCCCGGCCGCGTGCCGAAGGTGTAAGAAGTAGAATCATGCCTGGTCAAATAGCACGCCCCGCGCCATCATCGCTGCGTTGAAAGTACGACACTTATCAGGGACCGAAGGACGGCTCTTTCCCCTTGCGGAACCAATGCCGCCGCCCGCAGTCCAGAATCGGACGCTCATACCTGGCAGCCCTCCGCGGCGTAATCCTTCAATTTGCGGTACAGCGTGGTCTTGCCGATGCCGAGCAGCCGCGCGGCCTGCAGTTTGTCGCCGTTGAGTTCTGCGATGGCGTTCAGGATGGTCTGCTTTTCCAGTTCGGCGATGGGAACGATCCTCCCGCGTCCGCCGGCCAATGTGTCGGAAAGCTGCGGAGCCGGCAGGTTGGCGATCTCGCGGGGCAGATCGGTCGTGTGAATCAGCGGTCCGCTGGTAAAGGCGTAGGTGCGTTCCAGGCAATTCTCCAGCTCGCGCACGTTGCCCGGCCAATCGTAGGCCAGCAGGGCTTTGAGGGCCTCATCGGTCAGCAACTTTTCCTGCGCGGACGCCCGCGCCATGCGCTCGAGGAAGTGGGCGATCAGCAGCGGGATGTCCTGCCGCCGCTCCCGCAGTGAAGGAATGCGCAGGCTCAGCACGTTCAGCCGGAAATAGAGGTCGCGCCGGAAATTGCCCTGCATGACCGCCTGTTCGAGATCGCGGTTGGTGGCGGCCAGGATACGGACGTTGATGGGTATGCGGCGCGTGCCGCCGACCGGGCGAATTTCCTTTTCCTGGATCGCGCGCAGCATCTTGGCCTGCAGATCCACGGGGAGCTCGCCAACCTCATCGAGAAAGATCGTTCCTCCCTCCGCCATCGCCATCAAGCCGTCTTTGGCCTGGTTGGCGCCGGTAAACGCGCCCTTGACGTGCCCGAAGAGTTCGCTCTCGATGAGCGTCGGCACCAGCGATCCGCAATCCACCGGAATGAACGGCTTGTCGCGAAACGGTCCGGAGTAATGGATGGACCGGGCCACCATTTCCTTGCCAGTGCCGCTTTCGCCCAGGATCAGCACCGGGTGGATGCTGGAGGCGGCCTTGGCGATGATGCGGTAGAGCTTCTCCATCTCCGGAGCGCGACCCACAATGCCGCCGAATCCCTGCTTGGATTTCACTTTCTCGCGCAGCAGGCGGTTCTCCGATTTCAGTTTCAGGTGGCTGGCCACACGGTCGAGCAGCAGCTTGAGTTCGTCCACGCTGAAGGGCTTAGTCACGTAGTCGTAGGCGCCATGCTTCATGGCTTGCACCGCCGACTGAACGGTGCCGTAGCCGGTTACGACAATGACGACCGATTCCGGACGCCGCTCTTTGATGCGGCGCAGCGCCTCCAGACCGCCGGCGCCGGGCAGGCGCAGATCCAGCAGAACTGTGTCGAAGTTCTGCACATCGAGCAGGCGGTAGGCATGTTCGGCGGAATCGGCCACCGAGACGTTGTAGCCGAGCGACTGCGCGACCTCGCGGCAGGCCTCGCGGATGGAGCGCTCATCGTCCACGATGAGCAGGTTAAGAAAATTGGCTGGTTCCATTTGGGGCATGGTAACGATCGGGCTTAGGGCTGCGGCTGACGTCATGGCGTTTATTCCTCTTTTTCTTTTTCCTTTCGAAATTCCTCGATCTTGGCGGGCTGGGCGAGGTTCGCACCGAAATCCTGAGCGTCCAGAGAAACCGACGGCAAAACGATGGTGACTCGCGTGCCGCGGTCGGGTTGACTCTCGATGTGGACCAATCCGCCGATGCGGGCGACAATGTCGTGGACGGTGGCCAGGCCCAGGCCCGTGCCCTTTCCGGCTTCTTTGGTGGTGAACAGAGCCTCAAACAAGTGGGCGCGGGTTACGGCGTCCATGCCGCAGCCGTCATCCCCGACAGCAAAAAGCACGCAGGGAAACGAGGCGGCCGGGCTGGTTCGATCGCGCGGATCGGTGAGCACCTGCAAGCGGCAATTCCTGGTTTCGACACTGATCCGGCCGCTGCCGGGCAGGGCATCGCGGGCGTTGAGCATGAGATTGAGCAGGATCTGCTGCGCCTGGGCAGGAATCATCTCGACCAAACCCAGGTCCGGATCGAGTTGAAATCTGAGCTCGATGTTTTCCCCAATCAGACAGCGGAGCAGGTTTTGCATGCCTTCGATAATCGCGTTGAGACAGAGTGGAACGGCTTCACCCTGGGCAGGGCGGGCGACCGCCAACAACTGGCGAACCAGGGCTGCGCCCTGCAGGCCGGCGCTGCGAATCTCCTCGGCATACTTGCGGGCGCGGTGAGCCGGTTCCAGATTGGCCAGCAGCAGGTCGCAGTAGAGCAGAATTCCGGTGAGGAGATTGTTGAAGTCATGAGCGACACCCCCGGCCAGACGGCCCACCGACTCCAGGTTCTCGGCGCGGCGCAGGCGTTGCTCTTCGTCCGGCAAGGCAAACGGAAACTTCGCGGCGGCACTCATGCCAATACTCTGAACGGGATAGTTCCTGAATGGAACCCGCGGAACGATCACCCGTGACCTTAGTTTTCCCGAACTGGGAGATGCTTTGCCCAAGCCGGGGAAATCACGTCCGCTTGCAATATAGGGAAACACCCCTGTGACTGCTAAGGGCACTCGTCACCAAAACAGGACATCCTCCTGTGGAAAACTCGGAAAAGAGTGGCGGGGGGTTAACGGCTGGGAAGTGGGGGCTGGGAGGCGAGGGCGACCGACTCGGTCAGACGGAAGGTGAGGCGGCGGCCTCCCTCCAGCCGGACGACCTGCAGCTGGGTGGGGCGGCCTGCGGACTGGGAGGTTTCGTCCTTGCTGCGAACGAAAAGACTGGCCGTTTGAATCGGGAACTGCCGACCGGCAAGATCAATGGAATCAAGGGTTAATCGTACATAGCCGCGGTCGCGTTTCAGCTCTGAGGTCGAGGCGGATTCCACCCGGCCCTCGACTTCGGCACCGCGGGAAAGCATCGTGCTGCCCTCGACGAGAACCGGTTCGTCAACAACTGCAGCGAAAGACTCGCTGGTTCCGGCATTATCGGCCGATACGGGTTTCTTCAGCCGCACCGTGAGCAAGGTGCCGGCCGGCAGATTCTGAGTGTCGCGAAAAGGAAGACCGGCCTCGGCCAGTGCGGTTTCGTTTCGGGCAGCTGGTTGCGCATCGGCACGTGCGTTGTCTACGGCACTCTCGTTCTCTTGGAATGGGACCTGATGCCGATCGGGCTGATTGGCTTTGGTTCGCAATTCGGGACGGGAACATGCCATGGCCAGCAGCACCGGCCACACTGCGTGGCCCAAACGCCTGGGGAACCGCCTCATTCAAATATCCTCGCCCACCGTGATTCGGACTCGGAAGTGGCAAGCTGGATACCAGACACCATCGCATCGAATCAACCACTTGGCGATGGCACTTTCGGGGAGTTCGGGTAGATTTTTCCACTGCTGGGGAGTTAAGTGCGGGGGTGGCGGGGCGGGCTGGCCCAACTTTGCTTTGTCGTTTGCGCGTTACTACTACTATGGGCTGCCCCACGCTTCGCGATGTTCGAAGCGTGGGGCAGCCGGTTTCGCGATAGTACATGCCGGAGCAAACCTGGGCTTGCCCCCAAAGAAGACTCGCGGAGGGCGATGTGCCTTCCGCGAGTTGATTCATTCTAAGTTAACTTCCTCTGACTCTGCCTACTAACTTCAGCCGGTTACTTCTTCTTCGGCGCCGCTTTCTTCGCCGGAGCTGCGCTCTTGACCGGCGTTCTGCCGCCGATCAGGGTCAGCGCGTCTTCGGCGTTGAATGGGAATTGGCGAACTGACGATTCGCCCGTTGTGCTCAGGGTGACGTCCACCCGGCGATTGCTTGCCATCCTGATCACCGTGATGTTCTTCAGTACCCTCTGCTGCTCTTCCCGGCTGAGCTGGGGGTTGCTCTGGACCGCATCCTTCACCTCGGCATCGGTCAGGTTGTGCTCTTTGCCAAACGCCTTGACTTCGATGCTGCTCTCCGGAACACCCTGTTCCACCAGGAAGCTCTTGGTGCGGTTGACCCGACGCTCAGAGAGCGCCTGATTGTATTCCACGGAACCACGATGATCCGCGTGGCCTCCGAGAATCAAGTGCGCATCCGGCTTGGCTTCACGATACTTCTTGAAATCAGCAGCCAGCGCGATCAATGTCCTCTGTTGACTGGCCAGCAGACCGCCTTTCGGATCGTTCGGCCTGGGCTGGTCTACCACAAAGTAGATGCTATGCAGGGCGAGACGTGCTTCCAGCGCCTTGTCCACCGGCGGAGGCGGCGGGTTTTCGACCATCACCTGCGTTGTCGCTTGTGAGCTCAGTCCGCGAGAGTCGGTGCAGGTCGCCGTTACGGAGACAGAGCCAGCCGGAACTCCGGCCGTGTTCAGAGTAGCTGAGCTACCACTGCCGGAAACCGTGCCGGCGGTCGAGGTCCAGTTCGAAACCGATACCGGAACACCGTCGGGGCTGGTACAGGATGCGGAGATGTTCGAGGTCCCACCGGTGACCAGGTCTGCCGGACTGGCCGACAGCGAAACCGTCGGCGGATTCTTCGGCGGCAACGGCTTCACCGTATAGCTGGCCGAGCAGCTTGCCTCGTTATTCTTCTTGCTCTTGGGGTCGGTGACGTGCGCCGTGACCGTGTAGGTGCCCGGAGCTGCGTTGGTGGTATCAATGCTGGCCGTGGTTTCTTTGCCAGTGACTGTGCCGCCGGTGCCGGCCCAACTGTAAGTGACGGTGTGCTTTGGATTGAAATTGCTGGCCGCAACGGTGGCCGTGAGCGGTTCGCCGACCATGACTTCGGTGGGCTGCACGGAGCAGGAGGCTGCCGGGGCCAGGGGTTCCTCGCCGCCCCAGCTCAAGACGATACCGGTGCGGAGCCTTGCGCCGTCCAGGGTGTGATGGCTGAGGTTGGGAAAATTGGCGGACACCAGGTCGGAATAATTGTGCCGGGCCCAGACATAGTCCGCTTGAAAAACCCGCCAGGCAATGGACTTGGTGAGGGGCAGGTCCATGCCGCCGCCGAGAATCGCGCCAATGCCGTTGGTGCCACCGTTCAAACCGCTTACCGAGAGAAAGTTGCCGCCGACCAGGCCATGCAGGAAGTAATGTCCAGCGTCAGTCCGCCACATAAAGCGGGGACCGACCGAAGCCGTCGTTTCGGAATTGCCTTTTCCCGAGCTGTAGCCAAAGTCAGTCTCCAATCCCCAGTACCGGTTAAGGTTGTAAGTCAAGGCTGTGCCGATGCCCTTGGACATGTCGTCAACCTTGTATGCGATGGGATTGTTGGGGTCACCCAGCGGAACGGTAGCCCCTGGATGTTGCCATTGATAACCGGCAAACAGGTCCCATTTCGGGTACGAATCGCTCTGCGCCAGGGCAAGAGCGGGCATCAACATTACCGTCAGAGCCACAAACAGCCATACCGGGAGATTTGTGCGTGCGCTATGACCAATTGACATGGAATCCTCCAGAATTATGCGTGTTCGCCTTGTGCCAGATCCGACTGGGTTGCCCTCGGTTTCCGCACCGGCGAGAAAAGAGACTTATTTCCAGGAACGAAAAATTCTATCGCACCGACGCTTAAAGCGAAAGGACGGGCGGACGACATTACCCGGGTTGACAACGGAGCCTGTCTCAACTTGAAAATTCGCCCGGCCTCGCCTTCCGCCAACCCGCACGGCCTGCCGGACCTTGCCGTATGGCGAGTCGTCCGCGTATCGTTGGAACACCGAGGGAGCTAGACCCGGGCCGGGCCAGCGGTTTCAAGGCTTTAGCCGGGACAGACAGCGAGCCAAGTAAAATCGAATGAACCACGAAAGAGTACTGATCGTTGAAGATGAAGAGAATGAACGCTCAGGTCTGGCTGAGCTGGTCTCTTCCTGGGGATATCGTGCTGAGACCGCGCGGGATGGAGCGGAGGGGCTGGAGAAGGCGAAAGACTGGTCTCCGTCGATCGTGATTACCGATCTCAAGATGCCCCGCATGGGGGGCATTGAACTGCTTGGACATCTTGCCGAGCAGGCGCAGACCGTGGCCGTGATTCTGGTAACCGCGCAGGGCACGATCGAGAGCGCGGTGCAGGCCATGCGCATGGGCGCGTATGACTACATCACCAAACCGATAGACACGAACCGTTTGCGGACCATTCTGGGGAACGCATCGGCCCTGTTGGGCACCCGGGCCGAACTGGAGGCGACCCGCCGCCGCCTGCGGGACACCGGTTCGCTGGGACGGCTCAGCGGCGCCTCGCGCAAAATGCAGGAAATCTTCCGGCTGATCGAAATGGTGGCGCCCAGCACCGCCTCGGTGCTGATCACCGGGGCCAGCGGCACCGGAAAAGAACTGGTGGCACGCACGATTCATGAATTGAGCCCGCGCAAGGACCGTACCTTTGTGGCTATCAACTGCGCCGCGATTCCCGAGACACTGATGGAGAGCGAAATCTTCGGCCACGAAAAAGGAGCGTTCACGGGCGCACTGGAACGGCGCACCGGCTGCTTCGAACTGGCCGAGGGCGGAACGCTGCTGCTCGACGAAATCGGCGAAATGCCGGTGGGCACGCAGGCGAAACTGCTGCGCGTGCTCGAAGACCGCAAGTTGCGGCGGCTGGGCAGCAAGGTGGAAACGCCGGTGGATGTGCGCGTCCTTGCGGCCACCAACAAGATTCCCGACGAAGCGGTGGCCCGCGGCGAGTTGCGCAGCGATCTGTACTACCGGCTCAACGTATTCAACATCCACATGCCTCCGCTGCGGGAGCACAAAGAAGATATCGGCGGGCTGGTGGAGTTACTGCTGGCGGAGATGAGCGCCAAACATTCCCGCAAGGTAAGCGCGGTCAGTGAAGCGGTGCTGAACGTGTTCAACAATTATTCCTGGCCGGGGAATGTGCGCGAATTGCGGAACACGGTCGAACGGGCGGTCATCGTCTGCGATGGCGGCGTGATCGAAACCAAACACCTGCCGCCGGGATTCGGGCAAGCTCCCTTGCGGACTGCGGCGAATGATCCCGACGCGGTGCGGCTGGGTGTGGGCACGACCGTGGAAGAGGCCGAGAAGCTGCTCATCCTCAAGACGCTGGAAGCCACCAGCAACAATAAGACGCGGGCAGCGGAAATTCTTGGCATCAGCCTGAAGACGCTCCACAACAAGCTGAAAGAGTACGGCAGCGCCGGCGCGGAAGCAGCCAGCGGGAAGGAGGAAGTTCCCGGTGGCTAGGCCCCAGACCGGCTGAGCCGGCCGCGCCCTTCTCACATACTCCGGGCTCCCGTCATGCTGCGACGCAAGACCATCATCGTGCTGGTCATCACTCTGATGGTGACCGTGCTGGTCTCGGCGTTTTCTTACCTGTACATTTCGCAAATCCTGCGGCTGCGGGTGGGCAACACCTATGAAACGGCGAAGAACCTGACGCTCCAGCTGGAGTACGCCGTCATCAATGCCATCCCTGACTTCAGCAGCACGCCGCTTGATACCAATAATCCCGCCGCCGTGCGCCGAGCCATCGCCGACTACCTGCAAACCGACGTGGACCTGAACAACCTGATGCAAACCTACACGGGCGACTGGCGATTTATTTACGACGTCGCCATTGTGGACATCAATGGCAAAGCCATCCTGCACACCAATGCGCAGATGGTGCGCAAGGTGGTTCCGCAGCGTCCGGATTTTGAGCAGGTAGTCGGCGCCCGCTTCCCGCAGGGCTTGGGGATGGTCCTAAGCCCTCCGACGGTGTACGACGTGAGCCGTCCGCTTCGCTTGAACGGTCAGCCTTTCGGCACGATTCGCATTGGCGTCGAGATCACGTTCCTCAAGAAGGAGATCGAGCCGAAGCTGATCACGGCGCTTTACTCTTCCGCCGTATCCGTGTTTCTCTCGCTGCTATTGGCGGCGGGAATCTCCAACCTGGCTCTGGGCCCGCTGAAGGAAATCAGCCGGAACCTGGACAGCGTGAGTGCCGGCGATACCGACACTTTCTCGGCCGACGATTCCAAGCATGATGAGTACGGGTTAGTGAGTCTGAAGATCGCCAACCTGGGGCGGCAAATCCGCGACAGCAAGGAAATTTTCAGCGCGTTGAAAGACAACGTGGATCAACTCATGTCGAAGCTGCAGGATGGCCTGATGCTGTTCACGCGCGACTCCCGTGTGGTCCTGACCAGCGCCCCGGTCGAGGCCTTCCTGGGCAAGCCTCGGGCCCAACTACTCGGACACACGGCGGATGAGATCTTCGACCGGCATTCCTACCTGGGAGCTGCGCTGCTGGACAGCTTTGAGCGGCGGCGGCCGTTGTCCGAACGCGAGTTCGAAGCGGCCGAAGGCAAGCGCGTGCAGGTTTCGCTCGACTTCGTGCAGGAGAAGAACTCTCAGATCGGCGCGCTGCTGATCATGCGCGACGCCGAATCGGTGCGACGCATCGGAGATGAGATCGAAATGTCGCGCCGCCTTTCGGCCAGCGGACGCCTGACCCGTGGCGTGGCGCATGAAGTGAAGAACCCGATCAACGCCATCGTGCTGCATCTGCAACTTCTCCGCAACAAGCTGGCCAACCAGGAACCGGACACGCAGCGTCACATGGACATCATTGACAGCGAAATCCGGCGCCTGGACCGAGTAGTGCAGACGCTGGTGGATTTCACCCGGCCCCGCGACCTCCGGCTGGAAGAGACCGACCTGCGGCGACTGCTGGAAGATGTGGCGCAACTGGCCGCTCCCGATGCCGAGCAGCACGGCGTCAGCATTCGGCGCCAGATGCCGGAGCGGCGCCTGCCCATCAAAGTGGACATTGACCTGATGAAGCAGGCTATTCTCAATGTCGTCATCAACGGCGTCCAGGCCATGCCCGGTGGAGGACAGCTGACGATTTCTGCCCGGCGCGAAGATAACGCCATGATCGCCGAGGTTTGCGATCAAGGGGGCGGGATTCCTCAGGACGCGCACGACAAGATCTTCGAGCTATATTTCACGACCAAGAAAGAAGGCAGCGGGATCGGCCTGGCACAGACTTATCAGATTCTGCAATGGCACTATGGGTCCGTGGATTTTGAATCGTCGGAAGGCAAGGGAACGACCTTTCGCTTTCACATTCCGGCGGCTGCATCGCCGGCAGACTCAGGGCGGGGACAGCCGGCTGGTTCCGAATCGGCACAACGCCCGAATTGAAACCGCGCGGCCATCCGCCCACGGAAAATCGGATTCGTGGCTCGCGGCATCCAGCGCAGGAAAGGCGTAAAATCAGGTTATCTTGGCCCGTTACCGTTCGGGCATCATACCTATGCTTCTGGCCCTGATCCTGTTTTCCAGTATGTTCCCGGCAGCACCGGCAATGACGCTGGCCGGTGGAGGGCGCGCCTTTGTGCCGCAGGCTACCGCGGCGAGTCAACCGCAGGATGCGTCATCGGCCCCATCGCAATCATCGTCGCCCAAAAAGACTGTCCCGCCGTCCAATCCACCGGCGACCGGCACAGCGCAAGCGCCCGCCGGGCAGACTAAGCCGCCGGTTAAGCACGTCCGCAAGAAAAAACTCGTGAAATCCGACTGCCCTCCCGGCGGAGTACCCGCTGCGTCCGGTTCGACGCCGGCAGATGCACCGGCCAGCGGAACTACCCACACGGCGAGCGCCGAGACCAACTGCCCGCCGCCGAAGAAGATCGTGCGTCAGGGAGGAACTTCCGACCCGAACATTCAGCTTGCGGGCGGCTCTGGCGGAACGCAAGCGTCTCAGCAGCGGGCCACCGCCAACCAGATGCTGGACGCGACAGAAGAGAACCTCAAGAAGATTGCCGGACGGCAGTTGACCCCGAGTCAGCAGGATGTGCTCGCCCAGATTCACCAGTTCGTGGATCAGTCCAAGGCCGCCTCGGCCAGCGGCGACATGGAACGCGCCCGCACCCTGGCGTGGAAGGCTCAGACGCTTTCCGAGGAGTTGGCGAAGCCGGGTAAGTAGGGGAGCAAGGTCTCAGGGCTTCGAAGTTCTACAGATTCGGGTTGGAACTTTGAAACTTTGCTCCGTCTTCACTTTCCTTTGGCCCGGGCGCTGTTGACTTTGGTGAGCAGGTCTTGTGACATGGCCTGCAGCGGACCGGGAATTTTCACCGCCTCGGTCAGCACCTCACGCGCCTCAGTCAGTTTGTTGGCTTTGCCGTAAGCGAAGCCCAGGCCATACAATGCGCGCGCGTATTGCTGATCGTCCTCACCTTTGAGGAGCGTGGCGGCAGCCTTGAGATCGGGAATCGCCGCGGCAGTTTTCTCCTGCTTCAGATAAGCCCAACCCATGGCGTTATGGGCCACCCCGCCCGCGACTTTGCGCGACTTGTCGGCGTCGGGCGCGTCCGGCTTGGCCACCTCAATGGCCTTCTGCGAGTAGCTCATCGCCTTGGCGGCGCTGCCCGGCTTGGAGTCGTCGCTGTAGAAATTAGCCAGCAGCAGCAGCGCCGGCAGGGAGTTGGGATTCGCGGCCAGCGCCTTCTCGCCGAACGCCACCAGCCGCGTGGGATCGTTCAACTGGCCGGGGCCGAGCGTATAGAGCGCGTAGGAAGAAACCTGGTCCTGAAATTTCGAGTCGGGAAACGTCGCACTGAATTTCTCGATTTCGGACATGCGGCTCTTCGGATCGTTTTCCGTGGCGATCACGTTGAAGGCGGTGCTTTCGAGAAAATCGCAGCTGCTCTGGACTGCCGCTTTTTCGTCCGCCACTCGGCGCGTGAAGTCTTCAGCGCTCATCCCTTCAGGCTTGGGCTGTTTGGCGATTGAGTTGCACACTTCGCCGCCTTTGACCGCATAGTCTATGAGCTTGGCGTTGTTCTTGGCCTGCTGCGCAATGTTGGCCTGCGACACCAGAATGTCCAGATTGTGGGGAGATCCCGCCAGCGCCTTGTCGCCATAGTCGAGCGCTTTTTGCAGGTCGCCGTTGGTCTGATAGGACTGCGAGATTTGCCAGTTCCCGTAGGCCACCGCCGCCGGATTCGAGGAGAACTTCTGCACAAACGCCTCGTAGAGGGAGAGCTTCTTCTGCGGGTCCTGCTCGTTGGAGATGGTCTGCAGTTCGTGATCTTCATCTGTGCCGGCGGCAATTGTGATGTGATCCACCTGGGCGCTTACGCGATACGCCGAAAAGGCGAGACTGAACAGAACCAACATCAGCCAACCGATGATGCGTTTCACGGTCCACCTCCGTGGCAGTCGAGATCATGTAAGCAAAAAAAGCTGTTCCACTTCGAGCAGCAGGCGAATCCTAGCGCCGAATGCAGCTTCACGCAAGGGCGGTGATCACAGCGGACAAAAGCAATGAGCAGTGAGCAATGAGCACCCCCGCTTGGCTCTCAACAAACTCATGACTCATTGCTCATCGCTCGTTGCTCATTGCTCCCTGCTCGGAATCAGCTAAAGTAGAAAGATGCGCGCCATTCTCGGCCGGCGTCCGCTTCGCTTTGTGTTTGCCGCCAACGTGATCTCCATGTTGGGCAGCGGGATGAACTCGGCCGCCGTGGCCTGGTACATCCTGGAAGCCACGCACTCGGAAATGGCGCTGGGCACCTTTGCCGTCCTGCAGACGATCCCGGCCATGCTCATGCTTCCCTTCACCGGCGTGATTATTGACCGCGAGGATCGCCGGCGGCTGGTGATGTGGCTCGACGCCCTGCGCGCCGTCATTATCGTTGCCGTGGCCATCCTGGCATTCCAGCACCGGGTACGCATCTGGCAGCTCTATCTAATGAACACGCTGGTGGCGGCCGGCTTCTGGATGTTCTGGCCGACCATTACTGCGCTCATTCAGGAACTCACGCCCGAGGGCGAATTCGTCCACTCGAACACTTTCCTGATGGCCGGGGTGCAGGGCGGATGGCTCATGGCCGGAGCCGTGGTGGGCTTCGTCTACAGCCGCATCGGTCTGGGCGGCGTGCTCATGCTGGATGTCTCCACCTACGTGGTCTCGTTTCTGTGCTACTTCGCGGTGCGCAAGGGGCGGCACGTGGTGCTGCAGCCGGAAGAAATCCGCGCTGACATTCTCGCGGCGGAGACCCAGTTCGCAAGGTTCTGGCGCGAGATGGGCGATGGCCTGCGCTTTCTGCGCGATCACCGGGCAGTGGTCTTGCTCGGCATCAGTTGGGCGCTATTTCTGGGCGCCATGGTCACCGGAGTGGTCGTGACGCCGTCGCTCAGCGATCGCGTGTTTCACGCGGGCGCGGTGGGCTACGGCTGGCTCAATGCGGGTTGGGGTACTGGAGCCTTCCTCAGCGCTTTATATGCGCCGCAGGCGATTGCGCGCCTCGGCGGGCGACGCGCGGTCGCGTTCTCGATGGCCGGGCTGGCGGTGTGCATGGCGTTCGCCCCGATTTCGCGCTTCCTCTTCTTGGCGATTTTGACCTATTTTCTGATGGGCTCGGCGCGCGGCCTGGGCGGCGTGGCCATGAATACCAGCCTCATGGAGGTGGTCCCCAAGCACCTGATGGGACGGGTGCAGAACACGTTTTATTTCTTCGGAACGTTTCTGCAACTGACACTGGCGATTGTGGTGGGTTTAGTCGCGCACAAGGTCAGCCTGATGGCTGCCTTCGCCATACTGGCGTGCGTGTATGGAATGTCGTTCGTGGCGGCCAGCTGGCCAGTCCAAACCACGATTCGCGTCGCCTCGCCAGCCGAATGACCGCCGAATGATCGAAGATTATTGGAACCGGTCAAGAGTCTCTCGCGTACCCATGTTCAAGTCGGGTGGGGGTACCATGACGCGACGCGCGAAATTCGCCGGCGGAGTCCTGTGTCTGCTGGCGTGCCTGCCGGCATGTCGGCCTGTCATCCTGCACTTTGCGTCGAAAAAGTTCCTGAATACCGGCCCCAACGGCCCCCAGACTCCAGCCACGGTCGGCCTCGCGTTTGAACGGCTGAAGATTCCCAGCGGACGCCGCACTCTGGACGCCTACCTGGTGCGTGCCTCCTCCTCTTGCCAGACCCAGGTTGCCGTGCTCATCTTTCATGGCATCATGGAGACGATTTCCGAATGGGTCCCGGCGCAGAAGTTCCTCTACGACCACTGCGTCTCGTCGCTCGTGTTCGATTATTCCGGCCACGGCGACAGCTCGCACCCGGGGACGGTCGGGAATCTCAATGCGGACGCCCTGCACGCCTATGCCAGCTTCGCCTCGCAATTCCCCGGGCAGCGCCTGTGCGTTCTCGGTCATTCCATGGGCAACGGCCCGTTGCTGGAGTCCCTGCCGGGCTTTCAACCGCGTCCTTCCTGCGTAGTGGTCGCGAACGCCTTCTCCTCGCTCCGCGACGCAGGCCGCAAACACGGAAGCTCCGGCTTCTTGCTCTATGCCATTCCGGACGAATGGAACAACGTCAAGAACGTGAAACGCGCGTCCGTGCCTGTGCTGGTGGTCTACAGCGACGCCGACAAAGTCAACCCTTCCGACATGGGCCGGCGCATCTTCGAAGCCGCGCCGGAACCCAAGCAGGTCGCAGCCCTGCATGGTTTTCCCCACAACGCGCTCTACCAGAAACCGTCCGAAGAATGGTGGGATCCGGTGCTTCGCTTCCTCCAACCGCAATGAGCAATGCATCCAACAAATTCAGCGTGAGAACCAATTCGGAGAAAAAAACATGGGTCGCGGTTTAGCCGCCATTCGCTGCTCGCTTGTACTCTTCCTGATGACTCTTCTTCCCACCCTGCAGGCTCAGACGGGCCCCCTCGATCAGGCCCGCGCTCTGGTTGCCGCACGAACGTCTGCCGACCAGGCGAAGGCGCTACTGCAACAGGCCATGGTCGCAGATCCCAGGAATGCCGAGGCTCATTTTCTGCTGGGCCAGGTTTTCTACGCGTTCAACGATTTTGCGAAGGCCTCCGACGAAGCCCAGAAAGCCGTAACCCTCGATGAAAGCAAGTCGGACTATCATCTGCTGCTGGGAAATGCACTGAGTGGGCAGCTCGATTCCGCTGGGATGTTTAAAAAGATGTCGCTAGCCCGCCAGATGAAAGCGGAGTTCGAGCGAGCTGTCGCCGAGAGTCCGAAAGACATTCCAGCGCGCGCCGCGCTGGCTGAGTTTTATGCGCAGGCCCCGGGCATTGTCGGCGGCAGTAACGACAAAGCCCTCGACCAGGCCAGGCAGATCGGCGCCCTCAACGCGATAGAGGGCCACTATGCCATGGCCGTAGTCTACTTTGACCAGAAAAAGCTGGCCGAAGCCGAGAAGGAATACAGGGCAGCGATTGCCGCCGATCCGAAGCGGGCCAAATCCTACGTGCAGCTCGCGTTTGTTCTCATTCAGGAAAAGAAAGATTCCGAGGCGCCAGCGCTTTTCAAGCATGCGGTGGAAGTGGATGCCAATTACTTGCCTGGATATTTCGGCGTCGCGCGGTCCGATCTGCTCAGCGGGCAGAATCTCGATGAAGCCGAGCGCTTCTTCAAGAAATATCTAAGCCGCTGGCCCGAGGAGGGCGATCCCACCTGGGCCAATGCCCATTGGCGGCTGGGGCAGGTTTATGAGAAGCAGGGAAAGAAAGACATGGCCATTGCTGAGTGGCAGGAAGCCCTGAAGCTGGCTCCAAACTTCAAGCCCGCGCAAGAGTCGCTGAAAGCCGCTGGGAAATAGATCGGGACCGTTGCTGCACCCGACATAGCGGGTCGCGGCCCTCGACTGATATCCTTTCTCCTTCCCAAGGAGCCGCCATGTCCTCAGACCTGCAGGGCCGTAACGCTGTCGTCTTCGGAGTCGCCAACAAGCGCTCGATCGCGTGGTCCATCGCCCAGGGACTGCACGCCGCCGGCATGAAGCTCGCCATCACGTACCAGAACGAGCGCATGGAACTGGAAGCGAAGGACCTGATTCTGTCGCTGCCCGGCGCCGAGGCCTACATGTGCGACGTCTCGAAAGACGAAGACATTGACCGCCTCTTCGCGACGTTGAAGGAGCGTTACGGGAAGCTGCACGCGCTGGTGCATTCTGTCGCCTACGCGCCCGCGGAAGAGCTGAAGGGAGATTTCGTCAACACCACGCGCGAAGGCTTTCGCGTCGCTCACGATGTGAGCGTGTATTCGCTGATCGCGGTCTCGCGCGCCGCGGCTCCGCTCATGGAAGACGGCGGCTCGATCATCACCATGACGTATTACGGTGCCGAGAAGGTCGTACCCCACTATAACGTCATGGCGGTGGCGAAGGCGGCGCTGGAGTGCACCGTGCGCTATCTCGCTCACGATCTGGGCAAGAAGAAGATTCGCGTCAACGCGATTTCCGCCGGTCCGATCAAAACCCTTGCCGCACGCGGCATCTCGGGCCTGGGAGACATGCTGAAATCCCACGCCGAGCGCGCCCCGCTGGGACGAAATGTGGAGGTCGCGGAGGTTGGCTCCACTGGAGTATTTCTCGCTTCCGAAGCAAGCAGCGGAATTACTGGCGAAGTGATCTACGTGGACTGCGGGTACAACATCATGGGGTTTTAGGAACAGTTCTCAGTTCTCAGTTGTGAGTTTTCAGTTTGCGGGTGCCCCACTTCTCCCCGGTTTTGGGAGAAGTGGGGGTTTTGACTTACCGCTTTAATATGAGCGGCATCCGCCCCTCCCGCCGCTCTTTTCCACAGCTTTTTTTCTTCCCTGTGACGGATGAACTTTACTGAGAATTTCACTCTGCCTAATCTGGCAGCGTAGGGCCCGGATGTGGCGCGGCGCCAGTCCTAGGAAACTCGCCGCCCCCGCAACCTCCCCATGCGAGCGAGGGACAGAGGGACATCCGATGCAGGGCGCAGCAGACAGTCAACTCGAATGGCTCGAGATCTGGCGCCCGTTGTGGGAGTGATCACTCCTAACGTTTGAAGCGGCAAGTGAAGTAAGAAGCCAACCGGGAGTAAGAGGAGAGACGAACCAGAAGCTGGGAGCAAGGATAAGTGGTCAAGGACAGAAAGAGGGAGACAACGATAAGCTAGCCGCGAAGCGGCGAAAGAATAAAGCCCACGGCGCAAGCCGTGGGTAAGCGGACGAGCAGATGGGAACAGCCCCGAAGGGGCGAAAGAAGCCTGCTTATCAGACCGCAACTACCGCGAGAACCTCATCGCCTGCCCAAACGCCGGCGTTGCAATCGTGCGTCTGCCATGGAATGATGAATCCCATGCGGAACCAGCGCCTCGTCTTCGCCTTCTTCGCTGCCGCCATCCTGTTCTCGATGGTGCGCGAATGGACCGCGCCCGCCCGCTGCGCCCGAATCGCAATAGACCGCACAGCCCCCTTCAGACACGGTCAATGAGCGTAATCGCGATGTTACGCCAGTTAGCAGCCCGGCCATCGAGCAGAAGCACCGGCATCCGTTACTACTGGAAATCACATTGTGCCGCACCAGGTTGCTATTGCTGTAAATGTCAGTCCCGTCATTAACGGGCGTGCTGAAAATCTTGTTTTCGATCGAGATGCTATTGTTCGAGTTGGCGTACACGCAAGTTCCTACCTCCGACGCGCGGACGTGCTCCCACTGGGTAGGAACTTGCTTGACAATGGCGCTGGGGCCCGAGAAAATCGGGCAGTACCGTTCCCCCGCCCCGTAAGCTCACCGGAAATGAGGAAGCATGAGAAGACATTACGCCGCTCCCGCGATCTCTCTGCTGCTGGTCCTTTCCCTAACGGGATTGGCTGCCCAGTCGAGCAATATGCTCACCTGGCATAATGACAACTGGCGTTCCGGGGCCAACACGGCGGAGAAGATTCTGACCACCACGAATGTCACCAGTTCGTTGTTCGGAAAGATCTGCTCGGCGCCAACGGACGGGGCGGTCAATGCCCAGCCTCTGATCGTTACGGGTGTTCCGTTTACCGTTAGCGGCGTTTCCACGACGCATGACGTGGCCTACGTCGCCACGGAGAATGACACTCTCTATGCCTTTGACGCCAATAACTGTGCGCTGTTGAATTCGGTGAGCATGGTGCCCATGGTAAGTGGGTGCAGCGCTGGCGTGACGTGCGAGCAGCCGGTAGATTGCCACTACATAGGTGGAGGCGGATGCAAAACCGTTGCCCCCACGGTGGGAATCCTCAGCACGCCGGTAATTGACGCGGTTGCTGGCGCCGGTGGGACAACCGGCACGCTCTACCTGGTCGCAGAAACTCAAGTTGGCGCGGGTAAGAAGATTTCCACCTGGAAGCACAGAATTCACGCGCTGGACATCACAACCCTGGCCGAGAAAACCGGCTCGCCCGCCGTCATTCAGGGAAGTGCTGGGACGGTCACCTTTATCTCGCAGAGGCAGATCCAGCGTCCCGGTCTTCTGTTGCTGAAAAATGCTGGCCCCAATGGCGACAGCATGGTGTACGCTGCCTTCTCCCTGATGGATGGGACGCCGGCAAAGCTTGGACTGAAGCCGCCCGGCTGGATTGTTGGTTATGATGCAACCAATCTCAGCGCGCAGCCTGCTGGTTTGCCTTACGTCTTCAGCAGCACGCCCAACGGCACTGGGCCTGGTGGTCCAGGAGGAGGCATTTGGCAGGCAGGCGCCGGACTGGCTGCGGGTCTTGGTTCTGCAACCGACCCGACCACCTACATTTATGTGGGGACGGGCGACGGCACCTGGGATGCTGGCAGCGGCGGCAGTGATTATGCTGACAGTTTCATCAAGCTGACCCCGGCCCTGCAAGTGGCGGGGTTCTTCACCCGATACAACGAACCGATGTATGCCGCAGCCGACATTGACTTCGGTTCCGGGGGCGTGATGTTGGTGCCCGACAAAACCATTCCCAGCCGCCCCTACATTTCCATCAACGCCGGCAAAGACGGAAACGTCTATGTGATCGACCGTGGGGCGCCCGGTGGTTACAACGGGATCAGCAATACAAGCGTTGAGACCGTCGCCGGAGCGTATCCCTTTATCAGTACGCCGGCCTTCTGCAACGGATACCTGTATGACGCCGTGCTCGGCGGCGCTTTAAAGTCGTGGCGCGTAAGTGCGTCCTGCAACCCTGGCCCGGTATGCGCGTCCGGCGTACGCTCTACCAGGGAGAAGTTCGCCTTCGGCACAACCCCATCGGTCTCGTCGAACGGAACCGCGGCTGGAACCGGGATCGTGTGGGCGGTTGCGTCGCCGAATCAGGCCACCGGAGGCTCGGCAGCCGTTCTGTATGCCTTCGACGCCCTCAATCTCACCGAACTCTATGACACGACTCAGTGCGCCACGCAGGACATGCCCGGCCTGGGAGTGAAGTTCACCGTGCCCGCCGTAGTTAACGGCAAAGTGTACATCGGCACGCAAGGCGAGATGGATGTGTACGGAGAATTGCCGGCTTCGCGATCGTGTTTGTTCGGTCGCGAACTGGCGAACAGGAACTAGCAACCAGACGGTACTCTCAGAACAATGGCGCGGGCTCGTTCAAAAAGTTCCCGCACCGCCAAGACTACTGCCTCGTCGCTTTACTGCTTGCCGACAACTGTCGTTAACAGGCGATTACGCTCATTAACCCTACCAAGAAACACCCCAAAAGCCTAACCCTGTTACCCTGACCCTGTTACCCTGACCCTCCTGTCGTTCTCACCTTCGCGCTAGACCGCACAGCCCCCTTCAGACACGGTCAATGAGCGTAATCAGTATGTTACAAGAATGGTCGCGACTTCATCTTCATAACTACGTTGCGGCAATCGTAAAAGCCATTGGCGAGCTATAATTTGCAACAAAGTCTCACCCGAGCATCAAGAGGTCCCGATGCGGCGTTTTTTGTTCGTGCCTGCGGTTCTCGGTATCACGGCAGCGTTACTCGCCCAGAGTTCTGTTCCTTCCGACAGCAAGCTGACCGAAGATCCGACATCTGCACCCTGCGCAGTAACAGGTCGAGTGGTCACGGCGACGGAAGGTAATCCCTTGAAATCAGCTCGCGTTTCGCTTATTCCCGAGCATACCCGCTCGCATAATCAGGTCTACGCCACTTCGTCGGATGCTGATGGCCATTTCATCCTAAAAGACGTTCCGCCCGGTCGTTACCGATTTCTCGCAGCCCACGCCGGCTTCGTAGAACAGCACTACAAGGCGGGAATTAACGATACTGGCCCGCTCTTCTCACTCAGATCCGGCGAGAAGGTCAGCAACGTTCTATTTCGTCTGGTCACGGCCGCCGTTATCACGGGCCGCGTGAGCAACGAAGACGGCGACCCCATGCAGCGCGTCGAGGTCGTTGCCCTGCGTCGGCCAACTGAAGAGGAGATCGAAGATATCGACGCGCCTCGAATGCATAAGATTCAAATGGAACCCATCGCGTCAGCCGAATCTGACGATCGCGGGCAATATCGCATTTTCGGCCTCAAGCCGGGCGAGTATTTTGTCAAAGCTGAAGATTCGTTTCGACCACCCGGCGGGTCTGTCCCGGTGGACGAAAATTACTGGCTAACGGAATCGCTCGGC
The DNA here is from genome assembly GCA_037442635.1 of Terriglobales bacterium. Lineage (GTDB taxonomy): Bacteria > Acidobacteriota > Terriglobia > Terriglobales > Acidobacteriaceae > Sulfotelmatobacter. Next base: position 32,300 of record JBBIPV010000011.1, read on the forward strand.
AGCGAGTACGGCTCTGTGTATTACCCCGGTGCCACCCAAGTTTCTCAGGCGCAAGTCGTACCGATCAAAGCTGGTGAAGAAGCGCAAGCTGATATCACGATGCGCCGAGTTAAGACTATCGAAATTGTTGGACGAGTGATCGGCCCAACGGGCCCGGCTGCAAACACCTTCATCCGTTTAGAGCCAGCCGATGGTGGCGGATCCGATTTTAGTCGCCAAGACACAACCGACGAAAAAGGTAACTTTCGTCTTCGCAACATACCCGAGGGCACTTACTACATTCTTGTTTATCAAAGGCAGGAGGGAACCCGAGTTTACGAGTCGCGGGCGCGGCATAAGGTTGAAGTCACGGGCGACAATATCGATGCCCTGACCATCTCTCTCAGTACGGGCGTCACAATTCAAGGCAGACTCAAAATCGAAGGCTCAGGTTCAGTTGCACTCGACAGACTTCGGTTGGCACTGATGCCTGTCGAAGAAGACGGGCAATTGGGCGGACATAGCGAAGTGAAAAAGGATGGAAGCTTCGAGTTCAATTCGGTCTACGATGGTAGTTATGCAATCACTGTTTGGGGGCTGGAGCGTGATGCGTATGTCAAATCAGCGAGGCGGGGCCCCGATGATTTATTTGAAAAAGGCGTGCAAGTGGACGGAAGCTCCTCTGGAAAGATCGAGGTAGCGCTCAGCTCCGATGGCGCACAATTGGAGGGTTCCGTCAGCGATGATGATGGTCCGGTGATCGGCGCACGTGTGCGGCTAGTGCCTGATCCGTTGACTCCCTACAATCACCTCCGCATCCAACGTAGTACGACAGATCAATTGGGTCATTTCTCCCTGACTGATATCGCACCCGGAAAATACAAGCTAAGTGCGAGACCCATGGCGTCGTCCGAAACCGCCGCGTACAAGTCAGAGCCGCAAGCCATTGCGCTTTCTGAAAACGATCACAAGACGACGCAGATCAAACTTGAGAAACCACCACAGGAATAAGCCGTCCTTAACCATTACACTCAAAACTGACCCCGAAAGGACCTCAAGGCTACCCGCTGATCCTTATCCTCCGCCCGTTCTCGCCCACCCGCTCCAGCACAATTTCCACATCCCGCTCCTGCAACAGCCGCGGGAACTTCTCTCCCCACTCGATCAGCAGAACGCTGTTCTCGTCGCGCAGGTCGTCCAGGCCGAGCGTTTCCAGTTCGCGCGGCGTGTCCACGCGGTAAAGGTCAATGTGGAACAAGTTGACGCGCGGCCCGCGGTACTCATGCACCAGCGTGAAGGTGGGGCTGGTGACGTCTTCTTCCGCGGCGGCTTCAAACGCGGCCGCGATGCCCTTGACCAGCGTGGTTTTGCCCGCGCCCAGATCGCCGCGCAACAGCACCAGCTTGGGCGGTGCGAGCAGGTCGGTCAGCGTACGACCGAAGGCGATCGTCTCCTCGGCGGAGTGGGTCGTGATCTCGAGGAGGATTGGGCTGGTTTTGGTCAGTCCAGGCACGCCATTAGTATAAGACCCGGCGAAATCGGGAAGGGCTCGGAAGAAGGCTGTTGCAGGGTTCGAAATGCTTGGGCCGCCGTGGAAGAGCGGCGCTTCAGGGCCGCCTTAAGGCGTGAGAATTTGCAGCCCTTCAGGGCTGGTGGTCGTCTTTCGCGGCCAGAGGAACGGTTTACCAGGGCTAAAGCCCTGGCGCCAGGAAATCGCCGGACGCGGCGCTGAAGCGCCGCTCTTCCACCGGGAAGCTCGCTTGGCTCGCTGGACAGCCGAGGCGGCTGTCTCCACATGCTTCGGCTAATGCATGTCGAAGGCGCTCGACTTCAGTCCCATCAGATGCCGCTCGGCGACGTGGTCGAGCGAGGTGCGCAGGCGGCGGTTGTCTTCGTCCTCAATGGCCACGAAGCGGAACGGCTGCAGCACGCCGTCGGTCGTCTTCCGCATCGGGCTGAGGACTTCCGCCATCCCGTGCACCGGTCCGGCCTGGGTTTGAAACGCGACTTCGACAAAGTCGCCCGCCCCCAGCGATTGCGCCAGGCGCAGCAGGCCGCCCGTCACGGAGATGGTTTGCAGTTTAGCTTTTGTGCGCCGGCCGTCTTCTAGCCGGATCGCAGCCAGGACGGAATCTCCCAGCTGGATCCGGGCCGCGCGCCGCGAAGGGTGCGGTTGGGGGAAGTAGGTCATAAAGGCAACTGCACTATGGCACCGTCCAGTGTTGCGTAATAGATTACTGAAGCCCCTCGTCCGGATTCCTCTCTGGGAGCCTGGACTGAAGGTGCTGATGTCTTGCGACGTGAGGCAGTTAGCGGGTGTTAACTGATTGGATAATGTCCGGCAGGACAGTCGGGTGACACGATCTCTCTCTGCCACGCCGTTGCGATTTACTATGTCTGACTACTGGCTCTGACTGCCCGGAGGACTCTCATGTATCGGATCGCGCCTCTCGCTTTGCTCTCGATATTCTTCACCACGACACTCTCGTTCGGGCAGGCTTCACCTTCCCAGATGCACCCGCCGCTGCGCGTGGGCATTGTCGGCCTGGTTCACGGACATGTGCACGGATTTCTTGACCAGTCGCGGCACAGTTCTGAGATTGAGATCGTCGGGGTGACCGAGCCGGATCAGCGCCTGCTCTCGCAGGCGGCGTCGCGCTATGGCTTCGACCGCTCGCAGTTGTTCACGGATTTGGAGGACATGCTGGCCAAGCTGCATCCGCAGGCCGTTCTGGTTTACACCAGCACGTTCGATCATCGCCGCGTGGTGGAAATCTGCGCGCGGCGCGGCGTTCACGTCATGATGGAAAAGCCGCTGGCAGTCAGCCTGGGCGACGCTCTCGCCATCGAGAAGGCCGCGCACGAAGGCAAGATTCAAGTGCTGGTGAACTACGAGACATCCTGGTATCGCAGCAACCACGCCGCATACGATCTGGTGCATGACGGAGCGCTGGGCGAGATTCGCAAAGTCGTGGTGCACGACGGCCACTACGGGCCGAAGGAAATCGGCGTTGAACCGGAGTTCCTGGCCTGGCTGACCGATCCCAAACTCAATGGCGGCGGCGCGCTGTTCGACTTCGGCTGCTACGGCGCCGACCTGATGACCTGGCTGATGGACGGACAGCGGCCACTCGCAGTCACCGCCGTGACCCAGCAGATCAAGCCGCAGATTTATTCGCGAGTGGACGACGAAGCCACGATCATCCTGACCTATCCAAGGGCGCAAGCCATCCTGCAGGCCTCATGGAACTGGCCGTTTGACCGCAAAGATATGGAAGTGTACGGGCAGAGCGGCTACGTCATCACGGCGAAGCGCGACGACATTCGCGTGCGCCACGGCGGAAGTGAGAGTCATGAAGAGCAACTCGCGGCGAAACCTGTTCCGGCTCCCTATGACAATTCGCTGTCGTACATTCGCGCGGTGGTGATGGACGGCGCCAAGCCGGATGCACTGTCGTCGCTCGAAACGAACGTCGCGGTGACCGAGATCCTCGAAGCCGCGCGGCGTTCGGCAGCGGAAGGGAAGACGATTCTGCTGCCAGCAAACAGATAGAGAATTGTAGGGGCGAGCACTCACCCATCCCAGCGCGCGAACTTCTCACGCGCGGTTCTCTGCACTCGCCAGAAAGCCTCGGGCAGGCCATGCAGCAGGTCGGTCGCCACCATCGCCTGCTCGCCCATGGTCTCGCGCATCACGTCGCCGGCCAGGCCATGCAGATGCACGGCGGCGCAGACCGCCAGCATCGCATCGTTTGGATTCTGCGCGATCTTTTCTTGTGCGATCATGGCGGCCACCATTCCGGTCAGGATATCGCCCGTGCCTCCCGTAGCCATGCCGGGATTGCCCGTTGTATTCACCCACGCTTCGCCATCCGGCGGCACCACCAGCGTGCGATGTCCCTTGAGCACGACCACGACCTCGTGCTCCTGCGCGAACTTGCGCGCCACGCCCAGGCGATCTTTCTGCACGTCGGCGGTCGAACTGGCCGCCAGTCGCGCCATTTCACCCGGATGGGGAGTGATGACGAGCAGCCTTCCCTTGCCGCTCAACTCGCCGGTGCGCCCTTCAAACGCATTCAAGCCGTCGGCGTCCAGCACGAGCGGAATCTCCGTCTTTGCCACCAGTCTGCGGACCAGGCTCGCCGTGTCCGCATCGCGTGAAATGCCGGGGCCAATCGCCAGCACGCTCTTCCCTTTCGCCAGCTGAGCAAGCCGTTCATTCGCTTCGGAGGAGATGGTTCCTGCTGTGGTTTCAGTCAACGGCTCGGTCATCACCTCGGGATGAAAACCTGCGACGGTCGAGAGGACCGACTTTGGCGTTGCCACCGTGGCCAGCCCGGCTCCTGCCCGCAACGCCGACATGCCGGCCATGGCCGCGGCGCCGGCCTTGCCCACCGACCCGCCGACCACCAGCACGTGCCCGTAGTTGCCTTTATTCGATTCCGCCGGCCGCGGATCGAGCAGCGGTGCGAAGTCGCGCGCGGTGATCACATTCAAATGCAGGGCGGAAACGATCGCCTCTTCCGGCGACCCGATGCCCGCGACATAAGTCGAACCGTCGGTGAGCAAACTGAAAACATGCGCCGGGCGAGCCGCCGTGAAGGTCACGATGGAATCGGCTCGCGCGATGATTCCCTTCTGCGGGTCATTTTGAGGAAACATCGCATCGGCATCGGCTCCCGAAGGGATGTCCACCGCGAGCACGGGCGCCTGCGCTGCATTCAGCATCGCGATCGCATCGGCGTAAAGCCCGGTCACCGGCGGCTTGAATCCGGTGCCGAGAATGGCGTCGAGATACAAATCCGCGGGAAACGAGAGCCGCACGCGATCGCTCTTTAACTCATCGCTCGAGTGCACCACGATGGCCGCCACCGGCAGCTTGCTGTACATCACGGCGGCGTCGCCCTTCAGTTCCGCCGGATCGGCCAACAGGATAACCTGGATCGTTTTCCCTTTCTGATGCAGCCGGCGAGCGGCGACAAAGCCATCGCCGCCGTTGTTGCCCTTGCCGCAAACCACGACCACCTTCCGGACGGCGCTGTGATGCAGAAGCACATGCTCGGCCACCGCGGCGCCGGCGTTTTCCATGAGCGTGAGCGAGGGGACGCCGAAGCGCTCGCTGGTGGCGCGGTCAATTTCGCGCATTTCCGCTGCGGTCACGATTTTCATGCAACGCCGGCTTTCGAGAAGGCTTTCATGAAGAGGCTGCGGTCCGTTCGAGCTGGCGCAACTGCGTCGGCTCGCCCATGGCGATGAGGCAATCGTCGGGCTCAATGCGCTCGTCGGGCGCGGGATTAAAGCGCATGCTCTCGCGCCGCTTGATGGCCAGCACGATCACGCCGCGCTCCTGCCGGATGCGCGAACTCTCGATCGTTTTGCCGGCAAACACCGACTTGCCGGTGATCTGAATTTCGCCGATTTCGAGGTCTATGCCGAGATGGGTGGTTGCCGTGTCGAGAAAACTGACCACGTGCGGACGGAGCAGTGACTGCGCGATGCGCTGCCCGGCGAACGAATAAGGCGAGACCACAGAATCCGCTCCCGCTGTGAGCAGATGCTTTTCCGCCCCGTCTTCGCTGGCCCGGGCGATGATCTTCAGATGCGGATTCAGCCCGCGCGCGGTCAACACGATGTAGAGATTGGTCGCGTCGGTGGTAGTGGCGGCGATCAACCCGCGCGCCCGCTCGATCTGCGCCTGGCGCAGGGTCTGCTCCTGGGTCGCGTCGCCGGTAATGACCAGCCAGTTTTCGCTGGCGTAGCGTTGCAGCTTGGCCTCGGCGCTTTCGATGATCACGAAGGGCACCGGCTTGCGCGCGAGTTCGCGCGCTACGCTGCGTCCGACCCGTCCCATGCCGCAGATGATGTAGTGGCCGTCGAGACGTCCGATTTCGCGCTCCATGCGCCGCCTTCCGAAGAAGCTCTGCAGCTCGAATTCTAACAAAGCCTGGCTGAGCGCCCCGACTCCCAACAGCAGCAGCGACACGCCTGACAGAATCACAAACACATTGAAGACGCGGCCGGCGTGCGAGAGCGGATGCACTTCCTGATAGCCGATGGTGGTCAGCGTCGTGATCACCATGTAGAAGCCGTCGAACCAGGGCCAGCCTTCGATGTAGTGATAGCCCGCCGTGCCCGCGGCCATAATCGCCAGCAGGAAAGCTCCGATGACGCGCAGATTGCGGAAGGCCTTCATACAGTCGTTGGCCGTTGGTCGCTTGTCGTTGGCTAACAACCGGCAGAGTCACAGCCAACGACCAACGACCGACTATAAAACAAAATGGCCCTCCGCGCTGTGCGGAGGGCCACAGAGCCATCAGCCGATCATCATCTTTTCGGCGAATTTGCCGCGGCCAGCGCCTGCACACGGCTGTGCTTCTGGCCGTAGCTGAAGTATACAAAGAGTCCGATCACCAGCCAGATGATCAGCCGGGCCCAGTTCACCCAGCCCAGCTTGTACATCATGTAACCGTTCGAGATCACGCCAAGAATCGGCACCAGCGGCACCCAGGGCGTGCGGAACGGGCGGGGCTGGGTGGGGTTCGTCCGCCGCAGCACCAACACGGAAATCGACACGATCACAAACGCCAGCAGCGTGCCAATGTTGACCATCTTGCCGATATCGTCAATCGGGGTCAGGCTGCCCACAATCGCCGCCAGCAGGCCGACCAGAATCGTGTTCTTCCAGGGCGTGCGGAACTTCGGATGAACATCGGCAAAAAAGGTCTTCGGCAGCAGGCCGTCATTGGCCATCGAGTAGAGAACGCGCGTCTGCCCGAGCAGCATGACCAGCATCACGCTCGTGAGTCCAGCCAGAGCGCCAAGAGTGATGATGTGTGAGGCCGTGGAAAGTCCCCGGTCCAGGAAAGCGCGGGCCACCGGCGCTTCAATGTTGATCTGCTGCCAGTGCACCATCCCGGTTAGCACCCCGGCCACCGCAATGTAGAGGACCGTACAAATCGCCAGCGAGGCGATCATGCCAATCGGCAAGTCTCGCTGCGGATTCTTAGCCTCCTGCGCCGTGGTTGAGACGGCGTCGAAGCCAATGTAGGCGAAAAATATGTAGGCGGCGCCAGCTCCGATCCCGGCGAAGCCGTTGGGCGCATACGAGTGCCAGTCCGTGCCCCAGTTGCCGGCATTGATATAGCGCGCGCCCAGGGCGATCACGAAGAGCACCACGGCCACTTTGATGGTGACGATCGCCGCGTTGAAGCGCGCGCTCTCTTTGATGCCGATCACCAGAATCGCGGTGATCACCAGCGCGATAATGAACGCTGGAAGGTTCAAGCCGATTTCCATTCCGAACAGGTGCGGCGCGCCCAGCAAATCGTGCGCCCGCTGCAGCAACTCAGGAGACTGGGCACTGATTATCGCGCTCACTTTGTCCAGAAAAGCCTGCGAGCCAGCGACCAGGGAAGGATCCGATGCCTGCGCGATCTCCCGGGCCACAATGTTTTCCGCGGTTTTCAGCGCGGTCCAGTGGTCGTAGGCCAGCCACAGCGGCATCTTGATATGGAAGATATTCAGCAGTTCGATGAAGTGGTTCGACCAACCGGAAGAGACCGTGCTCGCGCCCATGGCGTATTCGAGGGTCAGGTCCCAGCCGATGATCCAGGCCAGCAGTTCGCCCAGCGTGGCATAGGCGTAGGTATAGGCGCTGCCGGCCAGCGGAATCATGGCGGCGAACTCCGCGTAGCACAGGCCGGCAAACGCGCATCCCAGTCCGGACAACACGAACGACAACGTCAGACCCGGACCGGCATACTGCGCGCCCAGTCCGACCATGACAAAAATGCCGGCGCCGATGATGGCACCCACGCCGAGTGCGGTGAGTTGAAAGACGCCTAACGTTCGCTTCAGGCTGTGCTCGCCCGTCTCACGGGCCTCTTCCATGAGCAGATTCAGCGGCTTGGTTGCCAGCAGATTTGCCATCCGTTTGGATTCTCCTTGATCGCTACGCGGCAGCGCGCCGCCGCGCACTGCGCGACCACGCGTAATAGACTGGAATCCCCAGCAGCACCACAATCAGTCCCGGCCACGTGTACTTCGGCTTGTAGCGCAATAGTACGACATCAATGAATAAAGCCATCACAATATAAATCGCCGGCAGTACCGGATAGCCAACCGCCCGGTAGGGCCGCTCGGCGCCGGGATGCGTCCGCCGCAGCACGAACAGCCCCACAATCGTCAAAATGTAGAACAGCAGCACCGCGAAAATGATGTAGTCGAGCAACTGGCCGTAGCTGCCGGAAATGCACAGCACGCAGGTCCACACCATCTGCACCATCAGCGAAACCGCCGGGGTCTTGTACTTAGGATGCAGTTTGGCGACCTTGCGGAAGAACAGGCCGTCTTTGGCCATGGCGTAATAGACGCGGGCGCCCGAGAGAATCAGCCCGTTATTGCAGCCGAAGCCGGAAATCATGATGGCCGCCGCCATCAGGAGTCCGCCGGCGGAGCCGAACATCTGGGTCATCACCGCCGTCCCGACGCGATCTTCGGCGGCATGCTTGATGCCTCGGGCAAGAACGGTGGTACCGCCCTCGACGCCGTCCAGCGGCAGCGCGCTCAGGTAAATAAAGTTGCAGGCGATGTAGAGCGCGATCACCACGCCCGTGCCCATGGCCAGCGACAGAGGCAGATTGCGGCTGGGATTCTTCACTTCCCCGGCAGTAAACGTCACGTTGTTCCACGCGTCGGCGGAAAAGAGCGATCCAACCTGAGCCACGGCAAGAATGGTCAGCGTTCCAACCATCACGATGGGACCGCCCACGCCGACCTGCACCGCATGCTGGGCGCTCAGCCCGGCGTTATGCCAGAAGTTGCCGCCGAAATTGGCGGCCAGCGCTTGCGCGTTGCGGCCGAGCGCCGCACCGAAGAGCGCGAGTCCCAGAAGAGCGCAGACTTTGGCCGCTGTAAACACGTTCTGAATCGCCGCGCCGGTTTTCACGCCAAAGATGTTGACGATGGAAAGGAAAATCACCAGCAGAATCGCCATCAGATTCTGGGTATTGATGCCCACATCCATGTTGCCCAGCACCATGGGCCCGATGGGAATCGGCGGCACCTTCCACAGATGCAGAATCCAGTGGGAGGAAGAAATCGAGGGAAAGAAAACGCCGAGGAACTTGCCAAACGCCACACCCACCGCGGCAATCGTGCCGGTCTGGATTACCAGAAACAGCGTCCAGCCGTAAAGAAAACCCCAGAGCGGCCCCAGCGACTCGCGCAGATACACATACTGGCCGCCTGCGCGCGGCATCATGGCCGCCAGTTCGCCGTAGCTGAGCGCGGCCACAATGGTCATGAACCCAGCGACGGCCCAGGCGCCAATCAGCAGCGCGGGCGAATCCACTTCGCGGCCGATCTCCGCCGAAACAATAAAGATGCCGGAACCGATCATCGAGCCGATGACCAGCATGGTGGCGCTGGTCAGGCCCAGGCCTTTGACCAGTTCCTGATCCTGGTGGCTGTGAATCTCCCAGTCGCTGGCTGCCGGCGGCTGCGGTTTCGGTGTGCTCAGGAGTGGCTCCTTGTCGTTGGTCTTCGGTCTTTGGTCGTCGGTCTTTGGTCGTCAGCTAACTCACTTTGTCATCCTGAGGAGGGCGCCTTTTGCCCGACGAAGGACCTATGCAGTTAGCCGGCACCATCCCCACCGCCGGCAAACTTCACAGGTCCTTCGCTTCGCTCAGGATGACAATCGAAAAACGAATATTCGAATGCCTGAGAACTTTACCCTAATATCCGGAAAAATTCCTCTGCTGATTTGCGCGGATCCCGTAACAAATCAGATATCACCGCGACCGAATCGGCCCCGGCCTCGATCACCGAGGCTGCGTTGGCCCGGGTGATCCCTCCGATGGCGACCAGAGGTTTCCGCGTCAAAGCCCGCGCCCGGCGCACGCCTTCGAGGCCCACCACGGGGTCCGGCCTCTCTTTGCTCGAGGTGGCAAACACCGGCCCGATGGCGAGATAGTCGGCCGAAGTCAAATCAGCCTCGCGCAGTTGCTCGGGATTGTGGGTTGAGACCCCCAGCCAGCGGTCAGGACCGATAATCGCACGCACCGATTCCGGCGACAAATCCTCCTGTCCCACGTGCACGCCGTCGAACTCAGCAGCCAAGCACAAGTCGGCCCGGTCATTCATGATCAGCCGCACAGACGTGCTGACACATTTCTTAAGTTCCCGCGCCTGCTCCAGCATGAGGCGGGCGTCGCCTGACTTATTGCGGTATTGCAGCAGGGTGCAACCGCCGGCTACCAGATTTTCGGCAAATGCAAGCAGTTCCGATGTCGTCGGCAAAAACGCAGTATCCGCGATGCAATAAAGGCGAGGAAGCTGAGTCATTCGGCTACAGCCTGTTCCTATTTCGTATCGCTGACGGCATCGCTGAAGCGATGCCCTGATACGAATCCTGCTTGACGCCTCCAATGGGCGACGCTCAATAAACCCAACAGGGTACTAGCCAGCATTTTTCTTCAGGAAGCGCTCAATAAATCCCGTATCGAAGTTCCCCGCCCGGAAGTCCGGGTCTGCCAGAATCTTGCGGTGCAGCGGGATGGTCGTGTACACGCCCTCGACGATGAACATCTCCAGCGCGCGCGACATGCGCGAAACGGCTTCGTTGCGGTCTTTGCCGCGCACCACCAGTTTGGCGATCAGCGAGTCGTAATAGGGCGGGATCACGCCCTCGGCGTAGGCCGCCGTGTCCACGCGCACGCCGGTCCCGCCCGGCGGGTGAAAGGCTGTAATCTTCCCTGCCGACGGCGTGAACTTCTCCGGATGCTCGGCGTTGATGCGGCATTCGATCGAATGCCCGCGATGCACGATCGGCCCCAGCAGCACGTCGCGCATGTTCGCCCCGGCGGCAATCATAATCTGGCTTTTCACCAGGTCCACGTCGGTAACCATTTCGGTCACGGGATGCTCCACCTGAATGCGCGTGTTCATCTCGATGAAGTGCAAGCGGCGATCCCGGTCCATCAGGAACTCAATCGTCCCCGCGTTGGTGTAACCGATCGCCGCCAGCGACTGGCACAGGACCGCACCAATTTGATCGCGCAGTTCCGGACTGACCTGGGTCGAAGGAGATTCCTCCAGAAGCTTCTGATGGCGGCGCTGGATCGAGCATTCGCGCTCGCCCAGGCTGACCACGTTGCCGTGCTCATCGGCCAGCACCTGAAACTCGATGTGGCGGGGATGCTCCACGTACTTCTCCATGTAGAGATCGCCGTTGCCGAAGGCGCCGGCGGCCTCCGATTGCGCAGCTTTGAACAATCCAGGCAATTCTTCCGCGCTGCGGACGATGCGCATGCCGCGTCCGCCGCCGCCTGCCGATGCCTTGACGATCACCGGGAAGCCGACCTGCCGCGCCCACTCGATCGCTTCGCCGTCCGTCGCGACAATGCCGTCCGATCCCGGAAGAATCGGCACGCCGGCCTGCTTCATGGCGGCACGGGCCTTTTCCTTCTCGCCCATCAGCCGCGTCACTTCCGGCCGCGGGCCGATGAATTTGATGCCGCTGGTCTCGCAGACTTCGGCGAAGTTGGCGTTTTCCGCCAGCAGCCCGTAGCCGGGATGGATGGCTTCGACGTTGGCGATCTCGGCGGCGCTGATCACCGCGGGAATGTTGAGATAGCTTTGCGCCAGTTGCGGCGGCCCGATGCAGATGGCCTCGTCGGAAAAGCGCACGTGCAGGGAATTGCGGTCGGCCTCGCTGTAGATGGCCACGGTGCGAATGCCCAGCTCCTTGCAGGCGCAAATCACGCGCAGGGCGATCTCTCCGCGGTTGGCGATCAGAATTTTCTTGAACATGAGCAAGTTACAGCGATGAGCTATGAGCCGTGGGCGATGAGCAGTGAGCCGGCGGTTACGATTGCATCAGTCCTGGTTTGTCCGCTCATCGCTCAGTGCTCATTGCTCATCGCTCACTGCTTCCAAACGCAAAAAAGGCGCGGCTATGCGCGCTCTAAAGAAAGTCCGGAGTTTCACTTCTTCGGCCTTATCACAAACAGTTCCTGGCCGTACTCAATGGGCTGGCCGTTGGTGGCCAGTTTCTTGACGATTTCCCCGGCCACATCCGACTCAATCTCGTTGAGCAGCTTCATGGCCTCGACGATGCAGAGCACCTGCCCGACTTCGACCGAGTCGCCAGCCTTGACGAACGGCGGAGCTCCGGGCGAGGGCGCTTCGTAGAACGTACCCACAATCGGGGACTTCACCGTATGCAGGCCTTCTTCCGGGGCAGGCCCGGCGCCGGCTGGCGGGGACGCGCCCGAAGGCTGCAATCCGGCGCCGACGGCAACTCCGTTCTCGACGGTTGCGCCGGGAGCCGGGGGCACGGCGAAGAAGCGCGGCTCGCCATGAGCCTGGACAACCGTGTGCTCCCCAGCCCGCTTGATGCGCACCTTGACGTCACCGCGTTCCAATTCGAACTCGGCAATATCCTTTTCGATCAGGAACTCGATCAGTTCTTTCAGCTCTTTTTGATTCATTCGCTTTACGGTGGGACTGCTCGCCAACCTGCCGCGCCCCGCACCGGGACGCGTGAAGAAGCCGGGGCATTCTCGCAACCGGCTGAAGTTATTAAGAAGACTAGACCGCCAGAAAATCCTTGCTGCCCGGAGTCAGCACCTCGCAGCCGCCGGACGTGACCGCCACCATGTCCTCAATTCTCACGCCCCATTTGCCGGGGAAGTATACTCCGGGCTCGATGGTGATGACCATCCCCGGCTGCAGTACCTCTTGGTGTCCGCGGGCCACTCGTGGAGCTTCGTGGATCTCAAGGCCGACCCCATGTCCGGTGGAGTGCGTGAAATAGCGGCCTAACCCATGTTTACGCAATACTTTGCGGGCGGCCGCGTCTACCTCGCCTACCCTGACGCCGGGCCGTACGGCCTGGACCGCCACCTGTTGGGCCTCGCGTACCGCTTCGTAGGCCCGCCGGGCCTCGTGGGGGGCTTTGCCAAACCACACAGTGCGGGTCTGGTCCGAACAATAAGCAGCGAGTATAACACCGAAGTCGCAGACCACAAACGCGCCCGGCTTGATTAGCTGGTCCGATGCCCGGGCATGCGGAAGGGCCGAACGCGCGCCCGAGGCGACGATGGTCGGAAACGACATGGCTTCTGCCCCCGCCCGCCGGGCGGCCAGCTCCATTTCCGCGGCCACCTCAACCTCCTTCACCCCCGGCCGCAGCACTTCGAGCGCCCGATCGAACAGGCGCGCTCCCAGAGCCACAGCCGCGCGGATGCGTTCCAACTCGTCGGTGTCTTTGATGAGGCGGAGCCTCTCGACCCGCGATGCGGCCTCTTTCAGCCGCATGCCCGAGGGCAGCAAGTCATTGAGCCGCGTGCGATCGGCGAGCGTGAAATGCTCGGCTTCCAGGCCGATCACACATCCTCGCGACCGCTTTCTCCTCCGGCCCAGAAATTCCCCGACAGCCTGCAGGATTGACTTGCGCGCCACCACCACCTTGGCGCCCTTGACCTCCTCGTGCGCCTGCGTGTCGTAGCGGACGTCAGTGAAGAAGACGCTCCCGGCTTCCTCCAGCAGCAGCAACCCGGCGCTGCCGGTAAAGCCGCAAAGATATCGGACGTTGGGAAGATGGCTGATCAGGAAATCGTCGGAGCGGGTGGTCGCAAGGTGCTCTCGGAGCTTCTGCTGGCGCGCCAGGAAATCCATTGCTGGAAGTGTAGCAAGAAAGGAGCAATGCGCGATGAGCAGTGAGCCATGAGCGCGCAACCAGCACATGGCTCACCGCTCATGGCTCGCTGCTCACCGCAAAAACACCACCGCCGGCCTGACAGGTTCTTCAGGGCCGGCGGTTCGAATCTTCGACGCGCTGCTAAGTTCCGACGACTATGTCTGAATGATTCGCGGCGTGATGAAGAAGATCAACTCCTGGTTCGAGGTCTGCACTTGCGTGTGCTTGAACAGGTTGCCGAGGATCGGCAGGTTGCCGAGCAGGGGCACCTGCGTGATGTTGATCGAGTTCTGCGTCTGGATGACGCCGCCGATCACCACCGTGCCGCCGTCGGTCACCAGCACCTGCGTGGTGGCCTGCTGCGTGATCAGTTCGGGGTTGCCCTGCACCTCCTGGCCGAAGTTCGGGGTGGTGTTTTCCACGTCCACGTTGAGGAAGATGGTGTTTTCCGACGTGATCTGCGGGGTCACCGTCAGCCTCAGGAAAGCGTCCACGTAAGTAACGGTCGGCGGTCCGCCCAACTGGGCCTGGGTGACGATGGGCACGCGCACGCCCTGCTTGACGAGGGCCTGAATGTTGTTCTGAGTGACGACCCGCGGACGCGAGAGCACTTTCAGCAGGCCGCGCGACTCCGCCATGGAGAGCAGGAAGTCAATGCGCACGTTGTTGCTGGCATTGAGGAACTGCAGACCGCTCGTGGGCTGGGTAAGTCCGAGGTTCGAGAACAGCGGAATCGTATTCCCGTTGCTACTGGAACCCGGCGTAACGATGTATCCCGGAGTCAGTCCGCTGACCGTGGTGGGGGTGGCGCCAGTGCCCTGGACACCGCCGATCGCGCTGTGGCCATTACCCCAGCCGAAGCCGAGTTGCGTGCCGATATCGCGAGCAAACTGCCGCGTGGCGGCAACCACGCGGGCTTCGATTTCGACTTCCTGCGTCTTGCGGTCAAGCTGCGTGAGCAGGCGGTCAATGATTGGAAGAACTTTCGGGATATCGTTAACGATGACGGCGTTGGTGCGGTCATCGGCAACCACGTCGCCGCGCTGCGAGAGGAACTTCTTGACCGTGACGATCACATCCTTCGCCTTGGCATAGCTCAGGAAGCGCGTGACCGAGGTCTTCTCGACCGCCAGCGCTTCGGACTCGATCTGCGCCCGGCGGGCGTCGGCTTCATGCTTCAGGGTTTCCACCGTGGCGATGCGCAGGACGTTGCCTTCCAGTTCGCGCGCCAGGTCGTTGTTCTTGAGCACGATGTCGAGCGCCTGATCCCACGGCACGTCGTCGAGTACGACCGTCAGCGTGCCATGCACGTTGGGATCGAGCACCACGTTCAATCCGCTGATTTCGTGGATGAGGCGGAAGAAGTCCTTGAGGTCCACATCCTTGAGGTTGACCGAGATCGGCTCGCCAGTGTACTTGGGACCGGCGGCGGCCGGCTGCTGGCCAGTCTGAGCTTTCTGTTCCGCGGCCAGGTTCACGGCCGGCTGGATGCCGGGACTGGGCGGATTCGAAGCCTGGGCTGCATTGGCGCTGACGGGAATCAGTTCTGCCGCCGTCTTGTCGGCAAAGCGGGCTGCTGCTTCCTGCGCGCGCGCCGTTGGCTCCTGCTGAGGCGCCGCATCTTTGTTGTCGGCATTGTCGGCCGGCTTGACCGGATTGGCAGCCTGATACTTGGGCTCGAGGAAAACATAGTCGCTGGGTGCGGCTTCGGCTTTGGCCACGGGCGCGGATTCGGCGACGCGCGCCGCGAAAGGCGACGCGGGCACAGCCGGGAGATTCTGCGCGACCGGTTTGGCCTCAGTCTCGGCCGTTGCCGCCGGAGCGGCCTTCGCCACCGCATTGCCATGCAGGGTGAGCACCAGCTTGCCGCCCGTGGCAGGTGTCAGCTCATAGGCGCAGGCCTTCTCGAGGTCCACCACGATGCGCGTGGTCGGAGGCGTCTGCCCGTCCATGCCCAGGCGTACGTCCTTCACGCCGGCGGCGTCCACCGCGATGTGGCGCCGCGCCGCGGCCAGAACGGTCGCAGGCAAGTCCACCACCACGCGGGCGGGCGAGTCCATCGTGCTGAGCTTCGGCGCACCCGCACCATGGGAACTGATCTCGACCCGGATGTCGTCGGTGCCCCGGACCACGTTGACGCGATCGAGTTGGCCCGGGGTCTGGGCCATAGCGGCCCCGGCCACAAGCAGCAGCGATCCCAAGCTTGTCAACACCAGAATTGTCAGCAGTTGCTTTCGCATTTCGCCTCTCCCCAACCCGCGGGCCTGGCCCGCGAGTCCTACGTGCAAAAACTTGATTCCGGCGCTCCGTTTTCGGTTTCGCCGTCCGGCCTTACACGGCCGGAGTAAAGATCTTCTTTACCACTTCGCGAGTGAACGACTTGCCCAGCTTGTCCTGCACCGTCTCGGAGAACACGACCGAGTCGCCGGTGATCTTCATGACGTAGCCGTTAAACACAGGATCGTTCTCGCGCAGGAAATACGCCTTGTTGAGGCTGTTGGTGACGACGGCGATGAATCCGTTGTCCGACTTCACCACGCCCCGCAGGTTGATGTTGCCAATCTCCAGGCACTTCTTTCCGGTAGTGCAACCGGACCCGCCCTGTTGCTGTACGACCGGACTGAAGAATGGATCGCGCTTGCCGCTCATCGCCCATTTCTTGTCTTCCGGCTTCGGCTCGGCCTTCTTGTCCTCGAGCTTGGGCTTGAAGGCATCGGCGGTCTTGCTGGCGTCCGGAGCCGCCTCAGTTTTCGCTTCTGTCTTGGCCTCTTTCTTGGCTTCTTTCTTGGCTTCTGCCTTAGCTTCTGTCTTGGCTTGGGCCGGCTTAGCGACCGCCTTCGAGTCCTTGGAATCCTTCGAAGGTTTCGGGGCGGGTTGCGCTGTAGCCTTGGCTACGACTACCGGCATCGAAGAAGAGACAGGCTTCGCCGACGGAGGTTGCGCCGCTGCCGGAGCGGGACTCTTTGCCGACGCGACCGGATGCGACGCAGTTTGCAGTTTCGCCGTTGGCGCCGGGCTCTTCGCGATCAGCTGCGGCTGAGGCGCCGGTTGTGCTTTCGGCGCGGGCGCTGCGTTCTTGGCCGTCGCCTGCGGCTGGGCCGCGGGTTTCGAAACGTTTGCAGGGGCGCTCTTTGCCACCGCCTGGGTGTGCAGGTTCAACACCAGCTTGCCGTTGGCTCCCGGCGCCAGCTCATAGGTGCAGGCCTTGTCGAGATCCACAACGACGCTGGTCGTTGGCGGAGTTTTGCCGTCGGTGCCGATGCGAACGCCTTTCACGCCGGCGTTGCCAAATGCAATCTTGTTCTGCGGGCTGGCGCTGATCGTTTCCGGCAACTCAACCAGAACCCGTGCCGGTGAAGCCAGCTTGCTGACTCTCGGCGTCACGCTCTGGCTGGCAATCATTTCAACGCGCACGCCGTCCGCGCTCTGCACCACGTTCACGCGCTGGAGCTGATTGGAAGCCGCGGTTGACTTGGGCGTGGAGGCGGGCTTGGCCGCAGGCGCGGGAGTGGCAGCCCTGGCCGCCGGTGACGCCTGAGACGGCGCGCCCGGAGCCGGCTTGGACGGATTGCCCACTCCGGCTGCGTTCAGGGCCGCGTTGGTGTCGTTGGCCTGCTTCTGCTGCAGCGATTTGGCGATGCTGCGCGCGTTGTCAATGGCGTCGGTGTCTTGGGCTGCAGCCTGCGAAACGAGGTTCCCACCCGCCATGATGGCCACTGCCAGAATGCCTGTTGTCAGCTTGATCGCTGTCTTCATAGTGAATTCCTACTTCCCTGCCGCGGCGGCGGACTTCGTTCCGGAACCGGCCGACGGCGCATCGTGACTGAAGTACGTGATCGCGGTGAACGTCGCTACCACACTCTCATTGGGCGCGTACTGGTAGGTGTGCTTGGCTTTCGCCCCGCCCGGATTCTTGGTCGTCGAAACCATCAGGTTGCCGACGTTGACAATCCGCTCCAGCTTGCTCACCCGGTCGAAGAAATTCAGCATGGAGTAGTACGGGCCGTCCAGGTCCATGTCGAACGGCACTTCGGTGTAGTACTGCTGCGGCTTAACATCGCCGGCCTTGTAGCGGCGCAGTTCCACACCCGCCTTCACGGCCTCGGCGCCCATCATGGTCATGAACCCGTCAATCTGCTTTTCGTCGGGGACAATGCGCTGCTCGATTTCCAGCTGCTGCTTCAGTTCGGCCAGTTGCTGCTCCATCTGCTTGAGTTTCGGCCGGTAGGATTCGAGTTCGTTGTTCTCCCGCACCTTGTCCTCGAGAGCGTGCTGCGCG
The DNA here is from genome assembly GCA_037442635.1 of Terriglobales bacterium. GTDB lineage: Bacteria > Acidobacteriota > Terriglobia > Terriglobales > Acidobacteriaceae > Sulfotelmatobacter. The sequence continues at coordinate 50,260 of JBBIPV010000011.1, forward strand.
GTGGTGTTCTTGTCGCGCTGGCTCTTGAACAGGGTGAAGTACAGGGCCGCCGTTACCACGGCTCCGCCGACGACCACCGCCGTCCACTGCTTGATTCCCGACAGGTCGCTGAAATTGATGGCCATAGAGTCCTCTACGACTTTCCTTTCGCGCTTTGTGTGTCGCTGGCGCCCTTATCGCAGTTCAGCGTGAACTGGAACGCCTGCATGTCTTTGATCTGATCGTCCTGATAGGTTTCGTCGATCTCGACGCTTTTGAAGAAACCGGTTTTCTGCAGGTTGGCGATCAGGGTGGCCACGGCATCGGTGGAGAGCGCGGTGCCTTCCAGCTTCACGCTCGGCCCGGTGTCGTCCATCTTGTTCAGCCACACCGCTTCGGTGTTATTCACGGTTTCGCCCAGCATGGCCAGCAGGTTGACCGGCCCGCCGGTCTGGGTTTTGCGCAGCCCGTCAATCACGTCCACGCGGCGCTTGTAGTTGTTGGCCTGGGTCTGCCGCTCGAGGAACTTCGCCTTCACTTCCGCCAGTTCGCGGTTCTTTTCTTCGGCAACCTTCATCTGCGCCGCGATGGCTTTGCCCTGATGATCCAACCGGTACCAGTAGCCGAGATTGAACAAACCGACCACCACCAGCACCACCAGGAGCTTCAGCTTGGGCGATCCCATATCGCCCATATCCATCGTGGGCATGGACGGACCGCCGCCGCCCCGCTTGTTTTTCCCCTTGGCTGTTTCGAGCAGATTGATTTTGATCATAGGGATTCAAAGCTCCTCAGGGCCAAGCCCACCGCCACCGCCAACTGGCCGGCGTTCTGTTCCACCAGTTCCGCCCCGTGTCCTTCCACCGGCGGTGTGACCCGCTGGAACGGATTCAACAACTCCACCGGCATGGAGAATTCCTGCCGCAGCGCTTCCACCAGGCCCGGCACTTTCGACGAACCGCCCGCCAGATAAATCTTCTCGATGTGCTCGCCGGCGGCGCTGGCGCGGAAGAAGTCGAAGGTCTTCTGAATTTCCAGCACAATGATTTCCGTCACCTGCTGCAGGATCGGCTGCTTGGCGTCTTCGCTCACCGTGCCCACCTTCTTGCCCAGTTTCAGCGATTCGGCGTCATCGAAGCTCAGGTCGAGTTCCTTCTGCAGCGAGTCGGTGTACTGATGGCCGCCTACGCTGACATCGCGAGGAAACAGGGGGGTGGTGCCCTTCACGATGTTGATGTTCATGACGCTGGCGCCCAGGTTCAGCAACGCCACCACCTGGCCTGGCGACGGCTGGTAGTTGTACTCGTAACAGTTCTGCAGGGCCAGAGCGTCAATGTCCACGATAGCCGGGGTGCGACCCGCCATCGAGAGTACGTTGGTGTAGTTCAGAATCTTGTCCTTCTTGACCGCCACCAGCAGAACATCCATCTGGGAGCTGCCCACTTCGTCGGACAGGATCTGATAGTCCAGATTCACGTCGGCCAGATCGAAGGGAATGTGCTGGGCGGCTTCCTTCTCGATGGTCTCGGCCAGTTCCTGATCGCTCATCGAGGGCAGCGAGATCTTCTTGACGATCACGGAGTGACCGCTCACGGCCGTAGCCACGGCCTTGGTCTTGATCTGGTTGTCCACGAACAGCTTGGAAATCGCGCTCGAAACCGTGCCCGAGTCCACGATCATCGAATCGACCACGATGTCGGAGGCCAGAGGTTCCAGCCCCAGGTGCGCCACTTCAATCTGCCCGCCCTTTTTCTTCAGCTCCACCGCCTTGATGCTGGAGGAGCCTACATCCAGGCCAACAATCGACTTCGATCCCATTCCAAACATGTGTCCCACCTTTGTCTGTGGCGCGGGCACTGTTGCCCGCGACGTTGAGTAGCTACTGTGACCCGGCGGCTTTGCCCGCCGCTTTCCGTCTCGACTGCGACTCGGTCTGGCTCGACTTCTCTTCCATCCACTGATCCAGCCGCGATTTCTTGAAGCGCCAGCGGTTGCCCAGCTTGAACGCGGGAATCCTCTGCTCGCCGACGTACTTGTACAGGGTGTCCGGACTTACGCCCAGATACTGCGACGCCTGGCGGATATTCATCACTTCTCGCGAGTCGGCCATGGTTGCGTTGCCTCTTTGCAGCTCCAGTCGCGCTCACACGACTCCAGAATTCGGGACGTGCTTCGCAGGCTGTAGTCCCTCAGTTCGCGAACCGAGGGCTCTTGGTGTCCTGAGGATATATCAGCCCGGAAAAGCCCCGGCGCCAAGCGAATCTCAGGTTTTTCCCGCGTTTTTTGCGGGTTTTCTGGATGCGAAGGAATGGCGGGTCTAGACGTTTATCTATATGTTGTGGTTGTCAGGATGATGGATACAGCGGAGCGTATGCCATATGTAGCTCGCCTTCAGTTACAGCGGGAACGGTAACTGAAGTACTAGAGACGGTACGGAGGTACTATGTCGCTGGCTGAACCTGTTGCAGTTACAGCTTTTAGACGGGGCAGGGAGAACCAGAGGCCCACCCCGGGAAAGCACCTGCACGCTGTCCCCCGATTCAACCGCGTCTGCAGGAACGAACCCCGCAGCGGCGCAGAACGTCTTATTGGCTCTTGGCCGCGTCTCCCACCTTCGGCGGGGCACTCCCGGTATAGTTCGCAGTCGCCGAGTCGGTCTCCACTTCGGTGATCGTGGCCATCCCCATTTTGTTGGTGATGGTCTTGATCACCTTGCCGGTCGCCGGGTCCTTGACAGTGCGCACCGGCCGGCTGATCTCGACCGTGTCACCCACTTGCACGCCCGCGCTTCGTCCGATATTGAGAATAATGGTGTTTCCGCTGACATCGGCCACCAACCCGGAAAACTCCGCCTTGCGCGTGGGCAGGGAGTCGGACTTCTGCTCCAGTTGCGTGGCCATCTGGGTGACGGCCTGATGAACCGCTTCGCCCAGGATGGTCTCGCCGAAATTCTTGCTGGTCATGTCGTATCCGCCGCCGGCGGCGTTGCCTCCGCCGCCGCCGGCGCCGACCAGCGAGGTTCCTTTGCGGGTGGACTGCCCCGTGCCCGTAACCGCGGCCAGAATCTCTCCTGTGGTCGTATCCACCATACGGGCCGTCACGCCCACGACGGCTTTGGCCTCACGCTTCTGGACGCCACCGATGCCAAACTTGCCGGTCAACCCTCCAACGGCTCCTCCGCCGTAGGTCTTACTCTGATCGTCGCGACCAAACTGCGTGATGCTGCCCATGATGACCGCGTCCACGCCGAGAATCTTGCCGATTTTGGCCGCGGTCGAGGCATCAACGCGGTCGCTGTTCGAGAAGTTCTGTTCGTTGAGGATCTTGTCAATGGCATTGCGCTCGATCACCGAGTACTTGCCGTCGGTCACCAGTTGCTGCACCAGGAGATCAGAGATGCCCTTGCCGACGTCAACGTTGGTGCCGAATATCCCTGCCACCCAGGACTGCACCGTGCCGTAGTCGAAGTTCAGCACCGCCACCCGTTTCTTCTGCTGCGCCAGTCCACTCGAAACCAGCACGACCAAAGCGGCTGCCAACAGGGTCGTCTGACGCCAGAATAAGCTTCGCATAACTGACTCCCGTCTCAGGAATAATGCCGACTCGCCGCCCAGAAACCAGGCGGCGGGGAAAGAGTATCTTTCGTTTGCGGGCGGGTCAAGGATTTCCGCCGGGACTGCGGGAGACAGGGTTAACACTTCTGGGTTCGTCTGCCTTGCGGTAGTCTGAGGGGCGGGGAGGAATGCTTGCGCTACCTCGATCGTCTGCAACCGTTGGCCTTGCTGATCATGCGCCTGGCGCTGGGCGTGATCATGGTGGCTGCCGGGTACCACAAGGTCTTTGGCGGCCTGCATCACCATGCTCAGCTCGTGGCTGGCCAGGGGCTGCCCGCCTGGCTGGGATATGTATCGGCCTTTACGGAGTTCCTTGGAGGCCTGCTCATTCTCGCTGGATTTTTCACCCGCCCGGCCGCGTTCGCGGTCTGCATCAATCTGTGTGTCGCCATCTGGAAAGTGCATTGGCACAATGGGCTTCTCGGATCGCCCGATCATCCCGGCTATAACTTCCCACTGGCCGTGGCGGCGCTGGCTTTTGGCATGATCTTCTTCGGCGGCGGACCGATCTCGTTGGATCACGTGCTGCGTGGCGGAGGTGGGTTATCCAAACGGTAGCTAACAACATGTGAGCCGCACGCCCGCGTCCGAAGGCGGACTTTCGGTGGACGGGAGGCGTTCGCCCCTCCAATCCGCGCAACTTATCCTCCGCTCGGGGGTTTAGGGGGAGTTGCGGAGTCGGTAAAGCTGCCGCTGCAAACCAGATTTGGCATCCGTTTGAACCCGGGGCAGGTTGACATTAAGATCATCCGTTGATTGCACAATGACATCCAAATGCTTTGGCGGCCGCATCTTACCGTCCATCACAACGATTCCAGGAGGTTTCTCTTGAGAAAGCTTGCGCTTCTCGCATCGGTCTTATCTTTGCTTCTTCTGGCCAATGTTGCCTCCGCCCAGCAGGCCGACGCCATGCTGGGGTTCGGCACGATCATGGCCACCAGTTCGAGTTCGTCGGCGTGCCCGATCTTCTCGATTACCTGCGTTGGGCCTGAAAAGGGAGGCCTGTATCCGACGATCAGCGCCGACGTAATTTTCCACAAGCGGATCGGCTTCAATTTCGAAGCCAGTTGGAGAGGAAAACAGGGGCTGGACACCTTCAACGGCGGCCAGTATTACCGCCCGATCCTGTTTGACTTCAACGGCATGTACCAGCCCCGCCTGGGTAAGAAGGCAGGCCTTGATCTGATGGGCGGCATCGGCTGGCAGAGCACGCGTTTTTACGCCTACAACAACACCTCCAACTGCGTGGTGTTCGGCTCCTGCTATACGAGTAACAACCACTTTCTGGTGCACGTGGGCGGCGGCATTCGCTACTACGTCTGGGGACATGTCTTTGTCCGCCCGGAAGCGCACCTCTACCACATCCTGAACAATAGCGACGTCTTCACCAATAACAACGTCGTCCGGGTAGGGGCCTCCATCGGATACACTATCGGTCCGGAATAGAATTGGTCTCACAAAGATGGTTCTCCGGGCAGATAGCCCAGGCCTCAGGGGCTAAAGCCCGCTTTCTTGCGGCTCGAAACGGCACGGCTGAAGCCGTGCCCTACCCAAGACCATTTATGAGACCGGTTCTAGAATTCGGCCGAACACGGGCAGACCATTTCTGGCTGACGGTCTGTCCGGCTGCGTTCTTCCATGTAAAACGAAACAGGCTCACAGGGGGCTGGATTGAGTAGGTTCGCTTGGCTCAGGGTCGTATGCGCGCTGTTCGTACTTGCGGGCCTGGCCCGCGGGCAGGAAGTTAACGTTGCTGTCGGCGGCAGCACGCTTTTCTCTACCAAGTCTTTGAGCGCCTCACAGGCTTATGTTCCCCCGCCGGAGAAAGGTGGAACCTATCCGAGCCTGAGCGCGGAGGTCATCGGAGATCGTTTCGGCCTGAGCGCCGAGATGGCGTTCCGCTACCACAAGGGACTGTACGATGGCTATCAGTACTATCGCCCTGTTTTGTATGACGTCAACGTGGTGTTCGCGCCGCAACTTGCCCACAAAGCGGTCGGCGATTTCATGGCGGGCGTGGGCGCGCAAACCACCCTCTTCTACGACCAGTTTGGCGTCTGTCAGACGGCGGTCTGTGCCAACAAAGTGAATAGCACGCATTTACTGATTCACGGTGGGGCAGGCGTCCGTTACTACTTCTTCCGGAAGTTCTTTGTTCGCCCGGAGGCGAACTACTACCGGGTGATCCACAACGACTTCCACTCGGGGAATGTGTTGCGGCTGGGAGCCTCGGTCGGCTACACGTTCGGATCCAAATAGTCTGCGGTGTTGGAAAAGGGCAGCGTCCAAAACGGACGCTGCCTTTTTTCCTAGGGCAAAGCTTATTTCATCCCCATGCAGATTTCAGCTTCGTGAATGGCCTGGTCCAGGTGTTCGATGGACTTCACACGGTGACCGTCGAAGTCGTGTTCGGCGATTTCCAGTTGATGTTTGGCGGCCCGCATGTGCTCGATGGCCTCGTCAATGTGCGGGTGTTTTTCCGGCATCGCGGCGGCTGCAGGGGCAGCGGGAGCGGCGGCTGCAGGAGCGGGAGTGGCAGGCGCCTTGGGCCCGGCGGCGGCCGCCGGGAAGGCGAGCGTGAGCAACAGGCTGGCCGTGATCAGCAAACTCAGAAACCCAATCTTCTTCATGTATCCTCCTAGTCCGACTTCCGGCTCGGACACAACCGGTGATTCCTGCGGCCACGGGCTGGCTCACCCCAGAGCGAGATCCTCCGCGACCCGCGCACAGTATAGCCGCCTGCCTGCCTTCCTGCGCTTGTGCAAAAGTTGCTTTCGCGGATACCCCCTTCAAGTCTGGTGCCGGTTTCTCGACCACAGGAAAAACATGATCAGCAGAACGAGAATGACCACGGCGGTGTCGAACCTTCGGACGTCTCGCACCAGCCGTCCCCAGTGCCGTCCGAAAAGGTATCCGGCGCTGGAAATCGCCGACACCCACAGCACCGCGCCCAGAAGGTTGAAGAGGAGGAACTTCCTCCAGGGCATTCGTAAGACTCCGGCTAAGGGTCCGGTGATGATGCGCATACCGAAGACGAAGCGGGCAAAGAAAACCGTCAATGCGCCGTAGCGCGCGAAGAGAGCCTCGCCGCGCGCGAGGCTCTGGGTTCGGATGCGGAAGACGGACTGGTACCGGTTCAACAGCGGACGCCCACCGTAGTAGCCGATGATAAAGCCCAGATTGTCACCGAGCGTGGCCGCGACGGTTGCCACCACGATGATCCATGAGAGTTGCAGTTCGTGCTGGGAATAGGCGAGGAAGCTGGCCAGCAGCAGGATGGTTTCACCCGGTACGGGGATCCCGGCATTTTCCAGCAACAGGGCCGCCGCTACGGCCCAGTACCCGTAATGCACCACCGCATTCCGCAGCAGTTCGAGAATGGAGTGGGTCATGGTTGAAGGAATCAGGGACCGGGGATCGGTTTACCTGGTACCGGCGGTTTCTGACGGCCCCTGACCCTTAGGCCCCATCTGATACCAAAAACTCAATCAGCGCCCGATTAAATTCGTCGGGGCACTCCTCATACGGCAAATGTCCAATGCCGGGAAACACAACCGTCTGCACGTTCCGGAAATGCCGGGCCAGCGGTTCCATGGACGATGCATAGACGGCTGGATCCATGCTGCCCCACATCAGCAGCGTCGGAATCGGCGCCAGACGGGGCAACAGCGCTTCCAGTTCCCGGAGATCGGCGGTCCAGGTCTGAACAATGCTCAGTGCGTGTTCGAACAATCCGGGCTTGGCCAGGGGCGCCTTGTAACCTTCCAGGCTGCCGGGAGGAATCTTGCCGCGGTCGGCGTACAGGCGAGCGTGAAAGTACATATGAAGAAACGGCATGCGGTTCATCGCGAAGCGAAACATAGCTGCCCCCGGAGGTGTACCGAAAAACGGGGCTAGCCGCTTGCCGTGAGCCGAGTACGGATTCACCGGACAAACCAGCACCAGACGCCGGAGTTTTCTCTGCTGGGCGCTGACGCACTCTGCGGCAGCACACATCGCCACCGCCCCCCCGCGGGACGTGCCCAGCAGGTCGAATGAGGAGAGTCCGAGATTGGCCACAAACCGGAGCACACGCCGCGCGGTGGCGCGCATGGAGTGATCAACTCTGGGCCGGTCGGAAAATCCGGCACCGAGCAGATCGGGGGCGTAGACGGTGAAGTGCGGGGCCAGCGCAGGCATCACATAGCGCCAGGAAAACGAATAGCCGAGCAGGCCATGCAGAAGAATCACCGCGGGTCCCGACCCGGCGCGGAGATAACGCATGCGCGCGCCATCGAAGTCCATCCAGCATTCTTCGACGCCGGCGCCCACGCCGATCCGGACGCCGGCCGGAGTCGGTTGCGGTGCGCGGCCGGGAGGCGCGTCCATCCGGACGGCGTTGTCTTTGATGTCGCTCGTTTGAAGTTCCGTCATGGGAAGACGTGCTGAGAATCTTTCCGCCACCAGGACAACTTTTTCAGGCTGCGCGGATTCTATGTAATTGAAATAAAGTCTCTGTCGCTTCGCTTGGGGAGCCTTGTGCTCCCCGCTTTTTTTTCGACTCACGCTGCCGCTTTCTGGCGCTTCCCCAGCAGCTTCTTCAGCACGCGAATGCCCTTGTCCACATGCTTCTCTTCCAGCAAGAACGGGGGTAGGAAGCGCACCACCGTGTCTTGCGTGGCGTTAAAGAGCACGCCCTCGGCCAGCCCCGCATCCACAATGGGGCGAGCCGGAATCTCCAGCTGAATTCCCTGGATGAAACCGCGCCCGCGCACGCCGATGGCGGCCGCACGCTTCTCCACGATGGCGTGCAGTTCGTGCTGCAGATACGCACCGACCTTGTTGACGTTGTCCAGAAGTCTTTCTTCTTCCACGATCGCCAGGAACTCCAGCGCGATGCGACAGGCGAGCGGGCCGCCGCCGAAGGTCGTGCCATGCTGACCGGGCGAGATCGCGGAGGCGAACTCCTCTTTCGCGATGAATGCGCCCAGCGGAAGGCCTGCCGCGATCGGCTTGGCGATGGCCACGATGTCGGGCGTCACGCCGAAACTCTGGAAGGCAAAAATGGTTCCCGTACGCCCCAGGCCGCACTGGATTTCGTCGAAGATGAGCGCGGCGCGATGGCGGTCGGCGAGGGCGCGGCATTCGCCGAGAAACTCCGGCGAGCACTCGTAGATTCCGCCTTCGCCGAAAATCGGCTCGAGGACGATGGCGCAGGTGTTGTCGCTGACCGCCGAACGCAGTCCCTCGACATCGTTTTGCTTGACGAAGGTGACGCCTTCCAGCATGGGCTCGAAACCTTTGCGATGCTTGTCCTGCCCGGTCAGGGAGAGCGCGCCGAATGTGCGCCCGTGATAAGAGCCTTCGAGCGCCACCAACCGGCATTTCGCGTCGCCGCCGGCGCGATGTCCCGCCAGGCGGGCAAGCTTGATCGAGCCTTCGATGGCTTCGGTCCCGCTGTTGGAGAAGAACGCGCGGTTGAGTCCTGAAAGCGAGCAAAGCTTTTCCGCCAGCGGGCCCTGATATTCGTGGTAGTAAAGATTCGAAACATGGATCAGCTTCGCCGCCTGGTCGCGAATCGCCTTGACGATGCGCGGATGCGCGTGCCCCAGCGCATTCACGCCCAGCCCGGAGACGAAATCGAGATAGCGCTTGCCTTCGATGTCATACAGAAAGACGCCCTTGCCGCGGGCCAGCACGATGGGGTAACGGTTATAAGTGTGCAGTAAATACTTCTTTTCCAGTTCCGCTGTCTGCTCAAGGGTATTCATATCCTCTCGATTCTACCGGAAGGCACTGTGGAAACGGGCCAACCGTGGCTCGCCCGCGAGAAGCGGTCGCGAGGGAACCCGGTCGTGCACTTCCCTATCGTGGGCATTTACTCCCATCATTTCAATAGCTCGGCCATAGAAAGCTCCCCCAATGCTCCCAGAACGACGCAGCCATGTGCGGCACAAAGTACAGGGACCGCTGTTCGCCAGCTTTGACGGCGTGACCGGCGGCATGATCCTCGACCTCAGCGAACAGGGCATGTCCATGAAGACCGTGGTGCCCGTGGAGACCGATCAGCAGGTTCGGTTGCGCGTTGGCCTGCCTGATTATGACGTTCTGGAAACGACCGGCTACGTTGCCTGGGCCGACGCCCTGGGCCGCGCCGGGGTACGATTTTCCGAGTTGCCGCCGGAAGCGCGGCAGCGACTCGATCAGTGGCTCGCGGCGAACGATCAAGCGCCCAACCGCCGGGCGCCGAAGATCACTTTGGACCGCGTAGTTGGACCGGGACGAGCCGTTACGTCAGGCGGAAATGGCGCAGCCAACACACCATCCATCAGCCTGGAAGCGGGCAGTCTGGAAGCCGGCGGCGACGGTCGTGGCGCCTGGCCAGAGGTGTCGAACACGGTGCAGTATGAGTTTCACTCGCTGGGTTCGGACCTGAACAATGCGTTGCGCATCATCAGCGAACGCGCACTGACCCTGTTGCGCGGCGCCGGCGCCGCCATTGCGCTCAGCGATCTGGGCTCGAGGATGCCGAGAGGCATGCTGTGCCGGGCCAGCGTGGGAACGGGTGGCCCTCCGCTTGGAACTCACGTGGATGTGAATGCAGGATTCACCGGCGAGTGTGTCCGCACCGGCAAGGCTCTGCGCTGTGACAATGCGGAAACCGACTCCCGGGTCGCGCCCGAAGTCTGCCGCCGGCTCGGCATTCGCTCGATGGTGGCCGCGCCCATCCGCTATGAGCGTCAGGTCATCGGATTGGTAGAGGTGTTTTCGCCTCACAGCTTTGCCTTTGATGAGGGAGACCTGGCCATTCTGGAGCGCCTGGCCCAGACCGCGCTGTTCACGGCGAATCAACATTTCTACTCCAACGATCTTGGCCATCTCCCCTAGGTGTGATCCAAGGACGTGTGCAGCTAGAGCAGATAAGTTTCGGTTCTTTGACCTGCTCCACTCGATCCCGGTAAGATTGCCCCCACCTCGGACGCCCACAGCACACTGGGGACCCAGACTTCAGCCTGCACGGAGAGAGAACTCACGATGAGAAGAGCCTTCGTTGCCGTCATCACGCTTACGATCATCACTTTCACGATCGCCCCGGGGGCGATGTCGTCGCATGCCCAAGCCAAAGACGACGGGCCTGCAACCAAGACCGATTCCGCCAAGACCGGCGCTTTCAAGCCGGAACAACAGGCGAGCAAGGGATCGGTCACGATCGCCGGCAAGGCGATTGCGTATGACGCGTTTGCCGGCACCATCGTCGTGCATGCGAAAGGTTGGGACGACGTTCCGGAGAACCAGGAGAAGGACGATAAGAATCTTCCGGCCGAAGCCAGCATGTTTTATGCCGCCTATTTCAAGTCCGGCGAGCAGGCCGCGTCGCGCCCGCTCGTCTTCTTTTACAACGGCGGTCCCGGTTCCTCGACGGTCTGGCTGCACATGGGAGCGTTTGGACCAAAGCGAGTGGTCACTGCCGACGATTCCCACACTCCGGCGGCGCCTTATCCGATCGTGAATAACGACTACAGCCTGCTCGACGCGGCCGACCTCGTGTTTATTGATGCGCCCGGAGCGGGCTTCAGCCGCATCGCCGGAAAGGATCGGGAAAAGGCCTTCTACGGCCTGGATGCGGATGCCGACGCCTTCGCCGATTTCATTTCGCAATTCCTGGCGAAATACGGCCGCTGGAATTCACCAAAGTACCTGTTCGGGGAAAGCTACGGCACCACGCGCTCGGCGGCGTTGATCAATGTGCTCGAAACGGCCCGCGACATTGACGTCAACGGAGTGATCCTGCTCTCGCAGTGCCTGAACTACGATGTTTACTCGGACTGGCCGCAGCTCAATCCCGGGGTTGATCTGTCGTATCAACTGGCGCTGCCGACCTACGCGGCGACTGCCTGGTATCACCACAAGCTGCCCGCCGACGCTCCCAAAGACCTGGCGCCGCTGCTGGAAGAGGTCGAGCACTTCGCCATGACCGAGTACGCGGTGGCGCTGGGCGCCGGATCGTCGCTGCCGCCCGACCAGCGCCAGGCGGTGGTGGCGAAACTTCACCGGTATACGGGCTTGCCGGCTGACTACATCGAGAAGTCGGACCTGCGCGTGAATGGGGGACAATTCGAGAAAACGCTCCAGCTAGACAGCGATATCACGATGGGCCGGCTCGACACACGCTTCTCCGGGCCGACGTTGGACCCACTCAGCCGGGAAGCGGAATACGATCCGCAGGCCGCGGCCATCGGCTCGGCCTACGTCACCGCGCTGAACGACTATGTGCGCAAGGATCTGAAATTCGGCGAAAATCGGGAGTACAAACCGTTGATTGATGTGGAGAAGAACTGGAATTTTCTGCATCAGCCGCCGGGAGCTCCCATCCCGCTGCCGCAGGCTCCTAACGTTATGGTGGATCTTGCCGGCGCCATGAAATATAACCCCAACCTGAAAATCCTGGTCAACGGCGGCTATTTCGATCTGGCAACGCCGTTTTTTGAGGGCGTTTACGAAATGGAGCACTTACCGATTCCGGCGAAGTTGCAGAAGAACATCGCGTTCAAGTTTTATGAGTCCGGGCACATGGTTTACGCCCACGAGGCCTCGCTGAAAGAATTGCATAACAACGTGGCGGCGTTCATTTTGGGGACGGGGAATTCGAAAACCAAGTAAGGACGCTAGTACAGCGGCGGCTGTCCCTCGGGCCGGGTCTTCCAGCGGCGGTGCACAGGAGCCCATTTCGGGAAAGAAAGGCGTCCCAAGGACGCTCGATAGTAGCCCGGCGTTTCAACGCCGGGTAGGCTGGTGTATGCATGATACCGTCCCGTAGGGACGGCTGAAATCGTTCTGGAGCCGCCATGCCGCACACGTACGTTTCGGAACTGATCCATTGTGTCTTTTCCACGAAGGAACGCCGCAATCTGATTCCGGCAGCTGTGCAATCTGATCTTTGGGCGTTCATTGGAGGCGTAGCTCGCAAGAACGGATTTAGAGCGCTCATCGTAGGTGGCACCGAGAATCACGTGCATATCCTCTTGTCACTGCCCGCAACTTTGCCGCTCGCCAAAGCGATGCAACTGGTGAAAGGAGCGTCTTCTCACTGGATGAACGAGACGTTCAAGGGCGAGTTCGCCTGGCAGGAGGGATATGGCGCCTTCAGCTTGGGAGTCTCACAGAAAGCTGACACAATCGCGTATATCCAGAAACAAGGTGAACATCATCGCCAGCGCAATTTTGAGGAAGAGTTCTTGGTGTTCTTGAAGAAAAACGGCGTGGAATATGATCCAACACACGTCTGGGGATAGGTTCAGGCATCCCTACGGGATGCTCAGAATTGCCGGGCCTGCCCGGCGTTGAAACGCCGGGCTATTTTCGGGCGCCCCGCGCGGGGATGCAGAATCCTGAGACCGTCACAAGAGGACAGCAGAAGTCAGAGGTCTGAGGTCTGCGGTCTGAGGTCTGCGCTCTGAGGTCTGCGGTCTGAGGTCTGCGCTCTGAATCTGGAAGCCGGAGTAAAGAAGCCCGCAGCCCTTCTTCAATACAGTCCCCTCTCCCCTTCGGGCCGGGTCTTCCAGCGCCGGTGGACCCAGAGCCATTGCTCGGGATACTTGCGCACGTATTCTTCGATCACGCTGGTGAATTTCTGGGTGTTGGCCACGATGTCGGCCTCCAGGTCGCCGGTGCGAACTAATTCCACCGCCGGATCAAAGCGCAGGCGGTACTTCCCCAGCTTCTCGTCCCAGATCGTGAACCCGGGCACTACGGCCGCGTCGGTCCGCAGCGCGATGCGCGCCAGGCCGCTGGCCGTGCAGGCCGGGATGCCGAAGAAGTTGACGAAGACACCTTGCGGCGGCGTCATGTTTGTGTCCATCAGGATGCCGACCGTTTCCCCCGCTTTCATTGCCGCCAGCAGGCCACGCACGAAATCATCCTTGGCTACAGTCTTGTTGCCGTGCATAGTGCGGTAATGCTCGATCAGCCGGTCGAGATAGGGATTGTCCATGGGCCGCATGACCACGTGCAGCCAGTGTCCGTGCAGCGAGTGCGCAAAGGCGGAAATCTCCCAGCCACCGAAATGCGCCGTGAGAAACAGTACGCCCTTGCGCCGGGCGTAAGCTTGCTCGAAGTTCTCCAGGCCGTCGTAGACGACGACCTCCTCAACGTTTTCCCTCGTGTAGCGCGGAAACTGGCACACTTCGGCAAGCTGGCGGCCCAGTGAAGAAAATTCTCCGCGCAGAATCCGCGTGTGCTCCGCTTTCGTTTTTTCCGGAAATGCCAGGGCCAGATTGCGCATGCCCACACGGCGCAAACGGCCATGCAGCAGATAAACCAGCTGCGCCAGGGCGATGGCGAAGGTTCGCGACAGGCTGCGCGGCAACAGACCCAGGATTTTGATGAACGGCCAGGCAGCCGCGTATTCCAGTTTTCGCCGCATTAGGGTCGTGCTCAGTGGTAGCGGCCAGTAGTCAGTAAGGACTCAATCTTGACTGACCACTGCTCACTGACCACTGACCACATTTTATTTCGCCGCTTCCTGGGCCCACTTCGCCAACGTAGCCAGGAATGCATTCGCGCCAGCCGGCGGTTCTACCTCGCCGGTTAAGGATGCTTTTGTGGTCACCATGTGGCCGTAGAACTCTCTGGTCGCGTTCTTGTCCTGTTTCACCACCGCTCCGTTCAGGGTAACGCCGGCGAAAACTCCGCGAGCGCGCGAATAGGTCAGCACCTCGGCGCGCATTTTCCAGTCCGTGTCGCCTTCGGCGTGCCGGCCAACCGGACCGGCGGCGACCGAAGCATCGGCTCCGAGAGAAAACTGGCTGGCCAGCAGATGCTGAACGCCATTCTTGTTCATGATCAACATGACCAAGTCTACCGCCTGGCCGCCGATCTGAAATCCGACGCTGCCGCCCTCGACGGTGAAAAAGGCCGGGGCGCTCCAGCCCTTCGGCGTGCGGCAACTGGCCAGGCCGCGCCCGTACTTGGCGCCCACAATAAAGCCTCCCTTCAGCAGCGACGGCACCACGGCTACGCACTCGGATGAGCCGAGAATCTCCTGCGGGATTCCCTTGTCGGGCGCTCCCTGGATCTCATTCAAAACATCCGCCGCCGCCTGGACGCGGTCTTCGGCCTTGGAATCCTTGGACTGATCATCAGCCGCAAAAGAATAAGCACACAGCGACACCAGCAGGGTCAGCAATACAAGCTTTTTCATGGGTCCTCACCACACAACCAGACTGTTGGGATCTGATGCTTAGATTGTAAATGAAAGTGCAGGGCTTGGTTGTACATCGGGCGGCGGATTGGGCAGGAAACACGGGGGCAAAAAAATGCGGGGCTGAAAGCAGTGACCCTAATCGCCACTCTCAACCCCGTCTCCCAGGTTCTGTGGTAGGTGAGTCGAGTATGGGGCAGGGGTTGGCCGGCTACAAGATTACCGAGGTCACTGTACCTAAGAAACTCCTAGAAGATTCTCAGGAACAGCCAACATTGATGCTCGCTCGACTACGGTTTGGCTAACGTCTGTGCTCGCCAGGTGTTACGCATTCCTCCCGCCCATTTCGGCCACGGCCCCCAGAGGCCGCCGTTGGGCTCGAGGTCCTGGATGGCATACAGCTTTCCGTCTGCACTGAGGGCGTAAACGGTCCCATCAGGTCCGATGGTTGGGGAATACACGGGGCCTTCGGTCTTGAATTCCCATTTGGCGTGGCCATCGGACGAGACGGCGTAGAGGTAGTGGTCGTCACTGCCAAAGAAAATCGTGCCGTTTTTTGCGATGGCCGGAGTGGAGTGCACTTTATCGCCGGTCGAGAATTTCCACTTCAACTGGCCGTCCGGGTTCAGGGCGTACAAATGGCCATCCTCGGAACCAAAGAAAATGGTTCCATCCTCAGCCACCGCTGGCTGCCCGGCCCAGTGTCCAGGCGTAGGATACGACCATATCGCCGCAGAGCCGGTCGGCTTCATCGCCATGAATCGGTCCTTGCATCCAACGTACCTCAGCCCGTCGGCTCCAAACGCGGGCGGATGACAGTCTCTCGGGACACTGAACTCCGCATCCCACCACTCCTGCCGGATGGCCGGGTCTATGGCCTTGCCGACAAGCGCCGGCTCGTATCCCTCAGGCGAAAGGAAGGCTGACGCGCCCTGATCCCAGAGGACGAAAATTGAACCGTCTTTGAGCAGTCCGGTTTGTATCACCGTGGTGACGTTCGAGACGGAGGCCTTACCCTCGCCATTGGCGTCCACGCGGGACACGCCGGCGGTGTTGGTTTCGTATTTGGCCTTGACGTCGAACCAGATGTGGCCGTCGTCGGCAATAAACGTGTACAAAACCGGCTGGTAGGGCGACTGGAAGTTGAATCCGTTGCTCACGTTCTCATGGAACCACTTCTGGGTTCCGTCTGGATTCAGCGCGTAGAGTCCCTTGGCCCCGCCGACGTAGATTGTGCCCTCGGCGTCAATGGCAGGAGAATGCTCAGGCAGGTGGTCCGGCATCCCAGGATCACATTTTTGACCGACAATGCCCCATAGAGGACTGCCCATTTTCACGCAATCCTGCACGATGGAGTTCGTGGCGACGAATTCCCACTTTATGGCAGGCGTGGGCGGAGCAAACGGAGGTAGATGGCTGAAACCGGAGCGGCCGGCAAACAGCACTGCCACGGTGATTGCAGTCAGCGCGATGATGATGGCTTTGGATCTATTCATCACAACTCGGTCGTCATCCGATATGGTTGTTAAGAGCTCACCAGCACTGGACTCTATGGCAGCTAGCGCGCGCCGTGAATGTTCCGCGCTCGAGGGAACCGTCAGCAAACTTCAACTCGTAGCTCGGCGGAATCTCGGGAGGTCCTGGCTTACCGAAATCAATGGTTCCGCTGACCGCCTGATCGCACTTCAATTCCGCGCTAAGACAGCGGACAACCGTTGCCGACTGTGCCGAGTTCCTCCACCACAAGACTTTCACTGGCCCCGCATGGGTATCTTCGGCGGCAAAGAACTGAACGTTGAGGAACGGAGGCGGGGGCATCTCGATCCGCTTGGTACATTTCACCCGAACGGTCGTAAGTGTAATTCCTGATTCCGGCTGGTCCACCGGGCCACACCCGTTCCAGTAACGCCCGAACGAAAACTTCAACGTCCCGGTGTGGTTGCTCGGCGGATTGGCTTGCGGCGTTTGCGCCGTGGCGGGAACCACAAACGTTGTCAGAACTGCCAACAACAGCCCGAGTGCCGCGCGCGCAACTATGTGTGCTGCTCCCGCTGGTGCTTCTTGGCTGGAAGCCGGAGCCATGAGCTAGAAAGTGTCTTACTTCGTGGCCACCAGCGAGTGCGTGATGGCATGCACCGACAGCGCGATGCGATTCTGCACGCCGACTTTGCGCATTAGTTTCGCCACGTGGGCCTTGACCGTGCGTTCTTCGATCCCTAACTGTCCGCCGATCTCTTTGTTGGAGCGGCCCGCGACCAGCATTTCGAGCACTTCTTTTTCGCGGTCGGTGAAGGTCACGCGGCCAGCCGGGAAAATGCGTCCCGGCGACGACGACACCCGCTCGATGAACATGGAGAGCACCCGCCGCGGCGCCCAGACCGATCCCTGATTGACCACGCGGATGGCCTGCGCGAACTCGGCTGGCGTAGCGGCTTCGTCCACATAGCCCTTGGCCCCGGAAGCAATCGCCTTGAGGATGGTTTCTTCGTCAATGCCCGAGCCGGTCACGATGATCCGCAGGTCGGGACGGGTGGCCTTCAAGCTGGCCATCAGATCGAAGAGGTTTTGCCCGGAACGGTTGCCGAGCAGGATGAGGTCCACGTTCGGCAGCGTGCTGATCTCAGGCAGCGCCGCGGAAATCAGCTCAAATTCCGGCTCCGAATCGAACAGAGCGCGGAACCCGACAAAGCGCAAAGGATCGCTTTCCACCACCGCAATTCGTATGACCGGTTTTCTAGCGACTGCTGCTTTCATGGTTATCCCTATGGGGTCTAAGATTTCTTTCCATCCAGCATAGTGATAATTCATTGAGAATCAAAGAGAAGGTGACCGAAGGGAAATTACGGGAGTAACATGGGAAAGCGCGCCGCCGGCCTTGTATTTTCGGGGTGTTTCGTGGCCATTTGGCAGGCTGCGGGAAAGGCAACACCCGGAAATCATGGACGCCATTGTACGCCAAGCCGTTCCCGAAGATGCTGACGCGATTGCGGCGGTGCACATTCAGAGTTGGCAGGCGGCGTATCGTGGGCTGCTGCCGGACCAGTTTCTTGACAACCTTAGCCAGGAACTGCAGCGCCGGTCCCAGTTTTGGCGAACTGAAATTGCGACTCCGCGAACGGACAAGCACGAGGTCTGGGTCGTCCAAACTGGGAAACAACTGGACGGATTTGCCGGGATCGGGCCAGGAAGGGACTCTGACTCCGACACCGGAGAACTCTATGCGATTTACGTCCACCCGAACCGCTGGCAGACGGGTTTAGGCCGCGCGCTCTTGAGGCAAGCTACCCACCGCCTCGAAGGACATGGATATTCGACGGCATTTCTCTGGGTGCTTGCATCCAATGCGCGTGCCCGGCGATTCTATGAGATTGCCGGATGGACTTTCGACGGGGTGACCAAGTTAGAAACGCATCCGGAGGGATTTGAACTGCACGAGGTTCTCTATCGGATCCGGTTCGGCCGAGAACGCGAGGGGCAATATATCAGGAGTCATGCATGAAACAATCATTCGCACCAATGTTGATTTTTGTCGTGATCATCACCGTTGCTGCGCCGGTGCTTGCGCAGCAAAGCGAACCAGCCCCGGCCACGAATCCGGCGCAAAGCCCAGCGCCGGTTCCAACCTACACGCCGAAATTTCCCGGCGATCCGGCGCGTTCGGATTCCGAAGCCGCAGCGCTGGCCTATATGCGCGTCGTCATCCGCGCGCAGAAGTTGTTCGACAAGCAGTACGGACACTTTGCGCACACGCTGACCGACCTGGTCCACTCCGGATCGTTCACCAAGCGCATGGTCAATCCCGAGCGCGGCGACTACACCGCCAGTTTCAAGGGCAAGGACGACAGCTACGTTCTGACGATGACTCCGAAGAATCTGGACGCTCAGCACCGGTCTTTCTATGCGGAAGATGACGGCAAGATCCACGCGGATGAAACCAAAGCGGCCGACGGCGATTCGCAGGTGGTGAAATAGGATTTGCGGCGCCGGACATAAATGTCCGGGCGAAGGCGCATGATCAAGCATCTGGACATGAAGCGTGTATATGCGCGGGGACGTCAGCTGTTCTTGCGGTAGAGCAGGTTGCGCATGGCTTCGCGGCGGGCGGCGTTAGCTTGCTTGTCTGTCTTCCATCCGTCCGCGTTCGGTTTCGACTCGGGCGTTTCCTGTTCACTGCACGAGGGGCAGCGGTTGGCAAAGCCCGGCTTGCCGGGTTTCAGTTCGAATTCTTCGCCGCACGCGACGCAGGTTTTGATCGGGTAGGCCATCCGTTCGTTGAAGCCGCCTCAGTTCAGGAAGTACTGCCGATACAGCGTATCGCGCTGCGCGGGCCGGAAGCCGGCATCGCGGATGATTCGGCGCAGCTCTTCTTCCGTGGTGCAGTTGGTCACGCCCGCCGCGCGCACAACATTCTCTTCCAGCATCACCGAGCCGACGTCGTTTCCGCCGAAGCGCAGGCCCATCTGGCAGACTTTTAATCCCTGCGTGACCCAGCTGGACTGCACGTTGAGGAAGTTCGACAGATAAATCCGCGAGATGGCCAGGACTTTCAGGTATTCGACAGCAGTGGCTTCATCCCAATGCCGGCCGCCGAGCGCGGTATTCTGCGGCTGAAAGCTCCACGGGATGAAGGCCGTGAAACCGCCCGTCTCTTCCTGCAGTTCGTAGAGCCGCTGGAAGTGGTTGATGCGGTGCTCGCAGGTTTCACCGACGCCGAACATCATGGTCGCGGTGGTGCGCATGCCGATCTGATGCGCGGTGCGATGCACGTTGAGCCAATCGTCGGTCAGGCATTTGAGGCGGGCGATTTTGTAGCGGACTTCGTCGTCGAGAATTTCGGCTCCGCCGCCGGGGATCGAGTCGAGTCCCGCGTCACGCAACCGCAGGATCGTATCGCGGATCGAAAGCCCGCTGTACTCGGCGATGGCGATGATCTCCGAGGCCGAGTAGCAGTGCAGGTGCACCTTGGGAAAGCGCTGCTTGATGCCGCTCAGCATCTTCTCGTGCCAGTCAATCTTCAAGTCCGGATGCAGGCCGCCCTGCATGAGCACGCCGGTGCCGCCGAGTTCCACGGTCTCGCGAATCTTTTCGTAGATCGTGTCGAAGTCGAGAATGTAGCCTTCTTCTACCCGGGCCGCCGGTCCCTTCAGCGGCCGATAAAACGCGCAGAAGGTGCAGTATTCGGTGCAAAAGTTGGTGTAGTTGATGTTGCGGTCAATGATGTAGGTGACCACGCCTTCGGGATGCAGCCGGCGGCGCACCGCGTCGGCCTCCATCCCGATGCCGATCAGGTCATCGGAGGCAAACATCTCCAGGGCTTGGGGCTTGGTCAGGGACATGAGGGTCACAGAACCTGCCTTCATTTTAGCGGAGTGGAAGCAAACCTTCCAGGCACAGCCTCACTCCGTTTGAGCTTGTGAATCAGGTCGGATCTCGACGGCGCTGCAGGAGTCGGTTCAGTTTATGCCGACGTGTCGAGTGCCGGCGGTTTGGCGCCCTTGATCAGGAGCCAAAACATGAACACAATCTCGCCGAACACGGCGGGCTGAGAGTAGGAGTCCACCCTGTCCTGAAACTGCGGCAACGCTACGCTCGTAAAGCTCAGCATCATCCAGGCGACGCCGGCGAGGGCGAGCCAAACGCCCAGGAACCGCGGCAGGAAGCGCGACCTGTACACCAGCAGGGCGAGGGGAAAGAGCCACAGGCCCCAAAATAATTCAGCGACGACGAGTCCCTGGCCATGCAACTTGAGGAACAGCATCGCCAGAGCGTCCCGCTGGGGCTTTTCGAATACGGACAGGAAATCGGCCCCGCGTACGAGGACGAGGGTGGCGATGGAGTTGACCTCATTCAGAAACGCGATGGGGACTGAGACCACAATCAACGTCACCATGAGAGAGGCATAACGCCGGTTGACTCCCTTAAGCAGGTCATACAAGGCCAAGGCCACGAAGATGAAACCTGACATGCCGACGAGTTGGGCCGCGATGCCGAGACGAAACAGCATCTCGTTGGCCGAGATGTTGCTGGCGGTCGCCGCTGCATTTCCGTGGACGATCAGCTTGCCGGGAACATACCCCATGGCGAAGAAGCCCACGATAGAAGTGAGTACATACAGCAAGCCTGCGAATCTGCCTGGGTTCCTGGTGAGAGTCATGGTGTCCTCCTTGCTGCCTCCCTACGGCTACGGGAGAGGTTGCGGTCAGGCGCGAGCGAATCAGAGCGGGCCGCGATAGCGGCGCAGGCGGACGGCTGCGGCCAGGAAGGCCGTGGCCACCAGCAAGCCCATCCACAGACCCGGGCTGGCCAGGAAGTGACCGGGAGTGAGGTGGGTCATCGGGCTGAGCGGGGTTTTGCCCGGCATAGCGATGGCCTCCGGGCCGCCCGCGACGCGGTACTCGAGAAACGCGGCGAAATGCATGGTGTTGAAGGCGATCTTCTCGACGACGCAGATCGCGACCGCCGGCAGGGCCGCCCATAAGACAGCCGCGCGCCGCGCCCAGCCGGAAACCAGCAGCAGCCAGGCGTAAATGGGCGCATGCCAGAGCACATGCACGGTTACCATGTGGTAGAGCAGCATAAGCGACATCTGGAGAAATGACGGCGGCCTCCAAAGCGTCGCGACATCCATACCGCTCCCCAGCAGGACCAGGCTGCTCAGCAGCAGCATGATCCACTGCGTGGCCACGGAGAGCGCAACGGTGATCGCGGGCAGAACCACGAGGGGGATGCAGGCCTTGGAGAGCACGGTGGTGAGGTCGGAGACCGGCAGCGACTTCCAGAACAGGATGCTGCGATCGCGGCGCTCGCCGTGCATAGCGTCGAGGCTGTAGAAAACTCCGACGATCAGAGTGGTCACCATGATCACACCCATGGCGAAGCCAGAAGGCTCTTCGAGGATGGCGCGCCGTCGAGCCAGGTCTTCCACCGACAGGGCGCGGCCAATCGAAGCGATCAGGAATCCGAACAGAGTAACGGCGGCGACAGCCAGCGGCGCTATGTAGATGGAACGGTTCTCCCACAATTCGCGGCGCACCGACCAATAAAAGGGCTGCGTCGCCGACAAAGCTGCGGGCGCGATTTCCTGCGAGCCAAAGGATTCGGGCGAGGGGTTCGACTGAGTATTCATTGAGTTGCTCCTTGCGCTGTGCCTGCCGGATTGCCCGGCTTGTCTCCCAGAACGGCAACGAACAAATCAGCAATGCTGGGTGTGCGCACGTCGCCAAGGGCGGCGAGTTGCTGGCGATCGGCGTGGTCAAACAGCAGAATGCTGCGGCCGAGCACCTGGCGCTCGTGCATAGGCTTGAGCGCGCGGGCTGCCGCGACCTGCGCGGGATTCACGATCACTTCCAGATAACGTGACTCGAATTCTTCCATGCTGCACGCGAATACGATGCGGCCGCGGTTGATGAACATGAGATCGGTGAGGACGTGCTGAACTTCTTCCACCTGATGGGTGGTGACGAGGATGGTGCGATTGCGATCGAAGTAGTCGTTCAGCAGGGAATCGTAAAACTGCTTGCGATACAGGATGTCGAGGCCGAGGGTCGGCTCGTCCAGCACCAGCAACCTGGCGTCAATAGCCATGACCAGAGCAAGATGCAATTGGGCCACCATGCCCTTCGACAATTCCCTGACCTTGCTGCCGCTTTGGATCGTAGTCTTGGCCAGAAAGGCTTCCGCCTTGGCGCGATCGAATCGCGGATGCACGCCGGCGACGTAGGCGAGCAGCTGCGAAACCCTGATCCAGCGGGGCAGTACGGCCACATCGGCAATGAACGAGACGTCACGCATGAGCTGATCGCGCTCGCTCCAGGGATCGCGCCCCAGCACTTTCAGTTCTCCCTGATAAGGAGTAAGGCCGAGGATGGCGTTGAGCGCGGTGGTCTTGCCGGCGCCGTTGGGGCCGATGAGTCCGAGGATGCGGCCCTCCTCCACCCGTAAGTCGACGCCGTCGAGCGCGATGGTTTGCCCGAACGCTTTGCACAGACTACGTGCTTCAATGACGGTCATGATTTCTTCGTCTCCTCCGCAGCATTCGACGCTGCAGTGCTCGAAGATGTAGTGTTCGAGGAGGACTGGCGGGTTGCGGCCGAATCCAGCAACTCTTCCGCTTTCAACCCCAGCCGGTGAATAGTGGCGGAGACCCGGGGCCATTCTTCCGCAAGGAACTTCTGCCGCTCACCCTGCAGCAACAGGTTGCGTGCGCCGGCGTTGATGAACGTGCCGCGGCCTCTCCTGCTCTCGACCAGTTGCTCATCCACCAGTTGTTGATAGCCCTTCAGAACCGTGAGCGGATTGACCCGATACTCGGCCGCGACATTGCGCACCGAAGGCAGCGGATCGCCTTCCTTGAGCACGCCCTCGAGGATCATCGCGACCACCCGGTCGCGAAGCTGGCGGTAAATCGGCTGACTGTCGTTCCACTCACGGTCCATCATGGGTTCCAGTTCACAGCGCCCTGCTCAGCGGCTTGCTTTTTCGACCTCAGTTGTCCCAGACGGCGGTAATCCCTTAAACAGAAGCCAAAAGCCCATCGTTAGTTCGAAAATAGCGATGGGAATGTAGGAGGCAGGAAAAGACATGTCCTGGAAGTCGGGGAAAATGACGGATGCGAACGTAGATGTCGCCACCAGCAAGGACGAAAATATTCCCCAGGCCGCCAATGCTCTGGGAATATATCTCGACTTGAACCACAAAAAGCTGAAAACTGTGGACCCCAGTCCCAGAAACATCTCGGCAACGTTGTACCCGGCGCCATGCGCGCCGATGTATATTCTCGCCAAGGCCTGCAGTCGATCCGCTTCAAACACCCGCAGATAATCAGCACCGCTCAAGACCCGCAGAACGTCAAAGCTGCCGAGCGTCATAACCACACAAATTGCCGCCTCCATCAGCCGCCACAACGCCGCGAGCAAGGCAAGGTTTTGGTTTACCGCCTTGAGAATCACGTAAAGAGCCGTGAGTAGTCCTACCATGGAGGCCATTTCAAGTAGATCGATGGCAATGCCGAGGCGAAATAGTCTTTCGTGCAGCATGATATTCCGTGCTGTTTCCGCAGCATTGTTGTAGATAATGAGCCGGCCGCGGACATATAGCTCATCAAAGACTGCTACGAAGCCGAAGAGGTACAGAGCTCCGACGACTCTTGCGGCTTTGCGTTGAGGCTCGTCGATTGCGCTGACTGTCATTTAATGTCCTCCCACTCCACTCGCCCTGCCGAGGGAGGTGCAAGTGATCGCTCCCATCGGACCACTGCACCCCTCGGATTCCTCGCCATACGTGGCTGGAGCAGCGCCGTCACTTGGTCCGTTGCAAGTCGAAGTGGGCGTGGATCGGCTTGTCCTTCATCATGAACGTCCAATCTTCAGTGTGATGGTTGGCGTCGATGATGGTGAACACCGAATGGTGCATGTGGTACTCCGTACTGCCGCTGATGTCCTTGAGCTCGAACTCGACTATCTTGCCGTCGGGCGACATCTTGCCAGTCATGCGCGGCCGGTTCCCGGCGTCGCAGTAGTGAACCAGCGTGAGCTGATCTCCGTCGAGGTAAAGCATCGTGACCGGATGGTCATACTTGGTCGCATCCAACGGTGTTCCTGCTTCCTGAAGCTCGTGCACCAGCGCATTCCCTCTGGAGGTCACGCGCATCGAGACGTGGAGCGGCTTCCCACCTGACATCTCCGGCATCTCGGGGACGGTGACGGGGCCTTCCCACTCTCCCGCCAGGGTTTTCATGGTTGCAAAGGACTTTTGCGCGTCCGACTTCTGCACGTCAGTCTGGGCAGGAGCCATGTGCGCTTCGGATTGCGCAAAAGCTATGGTGGTGAACGACATCAGAACAACGGGCAGCCAAAAACGAAGGGATTTCATGTTTCATTCTCCTTGAGGATCACATTGGGCCGCCTCAGTTCCGAGGCGCCTTCCAAGTGTTATACTTAACTATAACACTAGATCTGATGCAAGCACTATTTTTCCCTAGCCGCGCAGAGGGTGGCCCTGACTATAAGCTAACCCGTTGTTTTACAATATCTTGGCTGTACTTTCCTTAGAGGGAGAATTTGTCAGTATTTCCCCTCCTGCAGCACCCGGAGAGAACTCCTGTGTTCTGCACCCCTCAACGGGCCGGTTGAGAGCGATGCGGCGGGAGCAACGCTCCCTGGGCTGGACGACGCCGCGCCGAACAAGACGCGCAGGCTAGCCGCGAAGAATCAGTTTTGCTCTTTGGGCGTTTCTCGCCTGCCATGCAACTCTTTCTCCCGCCGCAGGTTCCAACCCGCTAAACACAGTCTCGAATTACATTGGTTGTTGGAATTTGATGAGGAGGAAGCATCCATGAAGTTTCCGGCAGCCGGGGCTCTGACGACCCTCATCCTTGTTTCCTCAGCGCTGGCCCAAGCCCCCAGGGCCGAAATTTTTGCGGGCTATTCGTTGGAGCGAATCGCCCCTTGCGGAACCACAACCACGGCCCAGCAGGGCTCATCCTGCGGACTTGAGCTGGGAGAGCTGCAAACCAGCACAACTAACTACAACGGCTGGAACGCGTCCGCCACCGGTTATGTGAACCGGTTTTTCGGAGTTACGGCAGATTTCAGCGGCCACTACGGTTCTACCCGCGGATCGCTTTCCACCTCGCGATACAGTTTCCTGTTTGGGCCGACATTCGCGCTCCATACCCCCAGGCTCACGCCCTTCACCCACGCGCTATTTGGAGAAATCAAAGAAAGTTCAAGCGACGACAAACTTCTCGCTTACACAAAGTTCGCAGTTGCGGTGGGAGGCGGAGTAGATATGAGTCTTTCCCGGCGCCTCGCCGTACGGCTCGGGCAGTTCGACTACGTGTGGCAAAGGAACCCGACCAACGGCCTTTCTGGACCGCATGGCTTCCGTTACTCGGGCGGAATCGTATTTAAGTTCTAGGGCAGCGGGCCGCTCCGCGGTGGCGATTTTCGGCGGTTGGGCTTTCTGCCGGCTGAAGTCGCGAGCGATCCCGAGCGACGATTGACAGCCTCTTCCGCCTTACCTAGACTGCCAGAGTAAGCGCTTCCGCGAGGTCCCGCATGAGCTGGCTGCAAAACAAGTTTGAGAAGAATTTTCTGATCACCTCGGTGGACTACGTGTTCAACTGGGCGCGTAAGTCGGCGCTGTGGCCGATGACGTTTGGCCTGGCCTGCTGCGCGATTGAAATGATCGCCGCCTCTACTTCGCGCTTTGATATCGCGCGCTTCGGAGCCGAAGTGTTCCGTCCCAGCCCGCGGCAGGCCGACCTGATGATCGTTTCGGGCACGGTCACGCTGAAGATGGCCCCGGTGGTGCAGCGGATCTTCGAACAGATGCCGGACCCGAAGTGGGTGATCTCGATGGGTGCGTGCTCCTCGGTGGGCGGGCCGTTCAATACCTATGCGGTGCTGCAGGGCGTGGACAAGATCGTCCCGGTGGATGTTTATGTGACTGGGTGCCCGCCGCGTCCGGAAAACCTCTTCTATGCGCTGCTCAAGCTGCAGGACAAGATTGACACCATGACGATCGCCAGGAAGCCCACGGAAGTGCGGCTGGATGCGAACATGGTGGAGAACTTCAAGCGGCAGGTAATGATCGCGCAGACAATGCAGCCGAAATAGCCTTACGCGGCGCTGAAGCGCCGCTCTTCCACGGTCATCCCTCGCCGTTTGCTATCCCAAATAGCGCAGGAACTTTCCCGGTTGATTGTCGTAACCCGGGAACACTTCAGCCAAATTCTTATTGCCGACGTGGCGGGCGACGGCTTCTCCGATCACCTGGCGGAAGTCGGTGGTCAGGGCCAGATCGCGGCCTTCGTAGAGTTGCGACTGGTCGAGGCCGGGCCAGCGGCCATAGACTTTGCCGCCCTTCACGGGTCCGCCCAAGATGAACATTACGTTGGCGTGGCCGTGGTCGGTGCCGCGGTTGCCGTTCTCGCGGGCGGTGCGGCCGAATTCCGACATCGTAACGATGACCGTGTCTTCGCCGAGATCGCCGAGGTCGGTCCAAAGGGCGGCGATGGATTGCGAGAAGTCGCTGAGCACGTTGGCCAGCTGGCCTTCGGTGGCGCCCTCGTTGACGTGATGGTCCCATCCGCCAATGTCGGCGAAAGCGACCTGCACGCCGAGATTGGCTTTGATCAGTTGCGCGAGCTGGCGAAGGCTGTCGCCGAAGCGTCCCTTGGGATAGTTGGCTGACGGAGCCGGCGTGTACTTCGCGGGATCGGCGGCTTTCAGCATTTTTACCGCATCGAAAGTTTCTTCTCCGGTGCCGTGCAACATGCTGTCGGAAGAGTGGTCATACATGGCTTCGAAGGCGCTGGCGGCGGGAGAAGGCCGGGCGCTGCGGCCGCCGACGGAGAAATCGTTAATGTTGTTCATAGCGACGGCAGGCGCGGAACCGCTCAGAATGCGGGGCAGAGACGGCCCCAGCGCAATCGCGCGAAATGGCGAGTTCTGCGCTTTGGGCAGGCCGTGGAGCGAACGGTTGAGCCATCCGTCGTCGGTGGCCTTTACGCCGGGAGTGCCGGTTTCCATGAAGTCCTGCGCGTCGAAGTGCGAGCGCGTCGAGTCGGGCGAGCCGGTAGCGTTCACGATGGCCAGATGACGCTGCTGCCAGAGCGGCTGAAAAGCCGCGAGCGAGGGATGCAGGCCGAAGAAGCCGTTGAGATCGAGCACTGCCTTGCGCGGAATGTTGATGCTGGGCCGCATCGAGTAATACTGCGGCTCGGCGTGAGGGACGACGATGTTGAGACCATCGGCAGCGCCGCGCTGGAAGATCACGACCAGGCGCTTGGGGCGCGTGCCTGCTTCGACCGCGCCGAAGGCAGCCCGCGTGAGAAAGCTCGGCACCGCCGCCGTGCCGACCACGGCGAGTGTGCTGTTGCGAAGGAAAATGCGGCGAGTGGTCATAAAAAGCTCCTGGCTTTTGGCTTTTGGCCAAATCGAAATCTCTTTCCGCCCCTGTCGCAGGGTTCAAGCCAATGGCCAAGAGAGCCAAAGGCCAGAAGCTATCTTCTCTGAAACTCCGGCGAACCGAGCAGCAGGCCGGCGAGCATATTGGCGTCCGGGGGCTTGGGCTGCGGGCCCTGATTGCCCTGGGTCTGCGCCACAATGGAATCGTGCGTCTGCCGCGAGACGTCGGCGGTGAGCAGCTTCGCTTCCAGCGCGGATAACGCGAGGGACGGATCCTGGGGCGCCGGCGGGCCTCCAGCCAGTTGGGCGGCGTCCACTTTGACGTCGCGGATTTTTCCACTCGTCAGCGCCAGGGCAAAGTTCATGCGATTCAGCAGTTCCGACGAACTCACCCAGGCGTCGGCCTTCATCGAATAGCCGGTGGGCGGTTGGGCTCCGTAGAGCGGCATGCCCATGTTGGCGATCTGGCGGGCCAGGGGCATGGCGTCGTCCACGTCGGCGCCGGTGGCGCGCACGGCGGAGGCTACGAACTCGAGCGGCGTTTTCACCTTTGCACGATAGGCGCTGTCGTCCCAGAACTCGGGCGAGCGAAACAGCGTGGTGAGCACCTCGCGGATGTCGCCTTTTTTCTTCTGGAACGTTTTCGCCATGCGATCCACGAGCGCGGGCGGCGGATCGTCGGAAACGAAGCGCTGCGCCAGTTTCAGCGAGATGAAATGCGCAGTCTGCGGGCTGGTGGCCAGCATATGCAGGACTTCCTTGCCCTCGTCTTCGCCCTTGGGCTTGATGTGGTGGCCGAGGACGAACTTGGGCCCGGGCTCATGCCGACGCGGATCGTAGAGGAAGCCTCCGCCTTCGAAGGGCTTGTCTATGGTCCAACCGGTGAAAACTTTGGCGACTTCGGTGACGTCGCGCTGGGAATAGCCGCCGGTCACGCTGAGTGTGTGCAGTTCGAGCAGTTCGCGGCCGTAGTTTTCGTTCAGGCCGCTGTTAGCCTTGCGCTTCTCGTTGGCGTTGGGATTCCTGGGATAGCGCGGAGGATAACGCCGGTAGGGGCCGTACGGACTGGGACGGCGCGGAGTACCCTGCGCCTGCATTGAGTTCGGACCCACGCTCAACCAGTTATCGAGATAGAAGAGCATGGCGGGACTCTTGGCAGTGGCGATGAGAAGATCCTCAAATTTGCCGAGGGCGTGGGGACGGATCACATCTTGCTCATAGCTGGTGACCAGGACGCGGTCGGCGCCCTTGTTCATGAAGACGTTGAAGTGGTTGAACCAGAAATCAGTCATGACTTCTTCGAGCTGGCGCTCGCTGTAAACCGCCCTCAGCAGCTTGGCCTGAACGAGTTCGTCCACGATCACGTTCTGCGGGTTGTTCATGGCCAGCAGAGTTTCTTTCTGCCTGGGTTCGAGACCGGCGAGAAATTCCTGGCCTTTGCCGCCGCGCAGGGCATCGGCAAAGGCAACCTGTTCGTTGGCCGGCATGGAAAGGACTTTTTTGTAGCGCTCGCCGGGAGGAAGATCCGCCAGCTTCTGCACGTCGAGGTCGGCGTAGAGGCGCTCTTCGCGACGGCGGGCCTCGGCGTCGTCCATGGGTGCCGATTTCAGGTCGGCAGGGGGCGACATCCCGGCGTCGCTGGCCGCGGCGCCATTTGCGGGTGAGCTGCCGGAAGGCGCGCTGCTTGACGGTGTGCTGTTTGAAGCGGGTGCACTGGCCAGGTTGTTGTCGTTGGGGCCGGCCGGCATTGCGTCGGGACTGGCGGCGGCGGCGGCCGCGAGTTCTTCGGCCGTCTTGGCAGTGTCGTTCGCAGAGTCGGACATGGGGGCAGGAGCCGGAGACGCGGGTGCCTTCCGCTCGCTCTTTTCTTCCTTCTTCTCGTTTCTCTCTTCCATGCGCACAATCTGCACCTGGAACACGGCGCGCTTGGCAGGATCGGAAGGCATGGGCTTCTTGCCGTCCATCACCTGGCGAATCACCGGATTGTCGGGAAATTCCTCGACCATCTCGCGCGAACTCATGCGCAGCGTGCGCAGAGGGGCGAGGCGGGATTCGAGCGCGGCATCGGAGATCTTCTCCGGATGGAGCTGCAGGTCAATCCAGCGATCCACGCCCATGGCCATCACCTGTTGGAGATCGCCGGGACGGGGACCGAAGGTAAGGCGATTCAGCGCGTGGATGGCGCGCTTCTGGTCGCTTGCGCCGGACTGCGCCTGATCTTTTTTCTTGGCGAGTAATAGCGGGGCGTCGCCGGACAGGGTCACAAACGCCAGGCTCGCACAGAGCATAAACAGCAGAACGTTGATAGCGCCGGATCGCGTAAAGCTGGGTCTCATTTGGACTCCCGGATTGACCAAGTCTCTTCCATTATGAACCCTGGGATTATGAACCCCGGCGTGGGGAAAAGTTGCTGGCGGAGGTGGTTTCTTCCACGCGTGGAAAGTATTGTCAGGCAAGGGCTTCGGGACAAGCGTCTGCGGACAGCGGTGGCTTCAGGGGAGAAAGGTCTTGCCGCGCGAGATTTTGTGCTGCAGGGTAGCAGCGAGGTGATCGATGTCCGTCGCGGCAATGTTGACCGACAGGGTGTCGAACATAGGAGTGCGGTTGCTGCCGACCGCTTCACGCCTGACCTGAATCAGCAAAGCCTGAAGCACGTTGGGGTCGAACTTCATGGGCGTCATCTTCACCAGATCGCTCAAGGCGCTGCCGATGGAAAGCGGGGGACGGTACGGCCGCGGGCTGGTCATGGCGTCGAAGGTATCGGCGAGCCCGACGATGCGCACCGAGACGGGCACTTCATCCTGGCCCAGCTTATCCGGATATCCGGAGCCGTCGCTGCGCTCGTGATGCCAGCGCACGGCTTCGGGAATCTTGGGCCAGGGGAACTGAACGCTACTGACGATCTGATGGCCGACGGTGGTGTGGTCGGCCATTTCGCGGAATTCTTCGGCATTGAGCGCGCTGGGCTTGCCGAACAGGCGGCGGTCCACGGCGACTTTGCCGATGTCGTGCAGGTAGCCGGCACTACGCAGGGCGGCGACTTCGCCGGGTTCCATGCCCATGGCTTCGCCGATGGCGGAGGCGTAGCGGCCCACGCGCAGGGAATGGCCATGAATGTTGACGTGCTTGACGTCAATGGCGGTGGCAAAGGCTTCGAGAGCGTTGTCATAGAAGCCGTGCAGCGACGCCATGAGGCGCAGGTTTTCGGAAACGCGTTGCGCCAGGGTCTGTGTAAGGGCGTGATTCTGCACCGCGAGCGCAATGTAGCTGCACAGCAGTTCCAGGGCATTGAGTTCGCTGTCTTCATAGAGGGCATCGCCGGGGCGGCGGCCGAGGGCGATGACACCGGCGAGTTTTCCTCCCGCCTTCAGCGGAGCGATGCACTTGAAGAGTTCGGGCGCGACGTTGCCGTTGGAACTTAGAAAGACGGAATAGGTCGAGGAATTCAGAACGATGGGTCCGCGCGCGGCGGTAAGCGCGTGCACGTGCTTCGGAAGAAGCGGGATAAATGCGGGATCGGGAATGAGCGCGTAGCCTTGCGATGCCGCCGAGGTCAGCATGGCGGGCTTGTCGTGAAACAGCAGGAGCGTGCCTTCGCGCGCACCCGCCGCCTCCATAACGGCCGCCAGCATCTGGCGCGAGGTTTCGCTGAAGTCGCGCTCCGCAGTCAACGCGGGGCCGAGTTCAGAGAGCGCTTCAACGGTCGAGAGAAGCCGCCGTAAATTGTTGGTCTGAATCGCCACTAAGGAAGTGGGAGCCAGATCGCAGAGCAAGATGAGGGTACCATGCGGGAAATGCGCTGGGCGAGAGTGGGTTGTTGGTTAGTTTGATACACACTGAAAGGGGAGTTTGAGTCCTCAGCCTGGAGAATTGAGTCATTTGGAAATCTGGTAATTGAGTAATTGAAAAGCCCGGTGAGAAGCGTTTCGGTTTTGAAATTACTCCATTACTCAATTTTCCAATCGCCAATTCGATAGCCGCGAGGCCGCACACTGCGCCGCGCTAGAAGTGCTCGCGGAGTTCCGCGAAGCGGCCGACGATGAGCAGCTTCTGGGTCGGTGGGGCGGAATTCAGTTCTTCGTGCTCGAGAATCCAGGTGTTGCCGTGGGGCACAAAGACGGCGTTCAGGCCGATGGCCAGTGCAGGATTGATGTCGGACTTCGGACTGTTGCCGACCATCCAGGTGGAATCGTGCTCAAGGTCGAATTTTTCCACCATGCGAGCGTAGGCGGCTGGGTCCTTCTCGGCCACGATCTCAATCGCCGCGAAATATCCTTTCAGGCCGGAGCGCTCGATTTTTCCGGTCTGCTCGGTGATGGCCCCTTTCGTCATCAGGATCAGGTGGTGGCGCTCGGATAGATACTCGAGCGTCTCGGGCACCTCCGCAAGAATCTCCATTGGATGATCGGCGATGTTGTGGGCGAAGCTGTTGATCTGTTTATGCAGCTCGGGCGTGACCGGCTCGACGCTCAGGCGCTCAAACGTATCCACCAGCGCGTGGGCGAAGCTGTGCAGACCGTAGCCGTGTTTCACGATGCATTCGCGCTCCACGTCGTTGAGGATCTCGCGAACCCGCTCGGGAGAGAACTCGTGATGATTCAGAAATGAGATGAAACGGGCGATGGCCCGCTCGAAGTAGATGTTGTTCTCCCAGAGCGTGTCGTCGGCGTCGATGAGTAGGGTTTGGGGAGGCAAGCTTTTGGCTCTTGGCTGCTAGCTTCTAGCGAACAAAGTCTTCCCATCTTCACGATGTGACTACAAGAGGGATACAAAGCAAGTAAGTGATTCCGCACATGGTACTGTGCAGGAGCGGCGACAAAACCGCCGCGATTCTAATGGGTTCGTTCGAGTCGCTGCAGGAGTCGTACACCTTCTTCATACTTGCTAGCGGGGATCAAAATTTCTCCACTCTCCAAGTAGACTAAGGGCACAAAAACCTCGCCGACCTTCACTGCGTTGAGACGGCTCTTCATCGGATCTATTCTCAACTCACCGTTAGATATTGGGCCATTGCGAGCATATGGAATGAACGCTCCTGCATATTCCATGCTCCCATCAATGTCGTTGATTTGGCAGAGAGTCTGTTTTCCTTCGTACCAACAGGCGAGCCAGTCTCCACGTCGTGGTGCCGGAAGGCCCACAGCAGGAGCCCAAAGGAACACTGCCTCAGCGCGTACTCCGGGCGGTCGGCCCGGGGCTCTACTAGTCCACCAATAGGCCCCCACAACTCCGACTATCAAAAGGAGCACCAGCCCAGCAATTACATAGACCGCCTTTTCAAACGGTGACATTCCGCTGTCCTCGCAGGATTCCTCGTCGCGGACGGTGGCTAGGCGCCACCGGTTTCGTTACACCCAATCCACGCGCGCTTCCGGCCCGATGATTCCTGCTTTATGGCCCATGTCGAGCAGGCGGCTGACGGCTTCGCGGCCGTCGGGGCCATAGTCGAGCGTGCGCTCGTTCACGTACATGCCGACGAACTTGTCGGCGGTCGGGGTGTCGAGGTCGCGGGCGAACTGCATGGCGTAAGCGAGGGCTTCTTCGCGGTGCTCGAGGGCGTACTGGATGCTTTCGCGCAGCGCGGCGGTGACGGCAGTCATGAC
Organism: Terriglobales bacterium; assembly: GCA_037442635.1. GTDB lineage: Bacteria > Acidobacteriota > Terriglobia > Terriglobales > Acidobacteriaceae > Sulfotelmatobacter. The sequence goes on from JBBIPV010000011.1 coordinate 83,546, forward strand.
CTGCGGACCCAGGGCACGGCGGATGGCGTTCCCTCCCAGCGGCAGAGGCAGGCCGGTTACCTTCTGCCACCATCTGCCCAGGTCCACGATGCGGTGTAGGCCGGCCTTATCGTAGGTTAACTGGCCTTCGTGAATGATCAGCCCGGCTTCGTACTTGCCTTCCAGTACCTGGGGGATGATCTGGTCGAAAGGAACGACTTCGGTTTCAACACCCGGAGCGAAGAGCTGCAAAGCGAGATAGGCGGTGGTGAGCGTACCCGGAACCGCGATGCGCTTGGTCTTCACCTCGCTGTGGGTAAAGGGCCGCGGCGAAACGATCATCGGGCCATAGCCTTCGCCGACGCTGCCGCCGCAGGCCATGAGCGCGTATTTATCTTGCACGTAGGGATAGGCATGGAACGAAATCGCGGTGACGTCGTAGACGCCTTCACGCGCCTTCTGGTTCAGAGTCTCGATGTCGCAAAGCGTGTGGGTGAAGCGCAGGCCCGGGGTTCGCACCTTGTGCGTAGCGAGGCCGTAAAACATAAAAGCGTCATCGGAGTCGGGGCTGTGGGCAACGGCGATGTCGCGCAGTGGCGAGGGACCGCCGCCGGTAGTTTTTGTTTCCTGTTCTGACACGGGCGTCATCGAATGAACTCCACAATTCCTCAGGGGGCTAAAGCCCCGGGGTGCGTTCCCTTACGCGGCCCCTTCGGCTTCGCTCAGGGCAAGCTCTGAAGGGCCGCTTCGACCTTGCCCCGGCGCCAGCGAACGGCGACGGCGGCGGCGAACATTACCTTGATCACTTCGGCCGCTACGAAAAAGTACAGGCCGAAATACGCCGCCTTGGCGAGCGAGTGCGTGTAGAGATAGAGCCAGGTCAGACCGCCGGTGAATAGGAGAACTTCTGCCATCAGGCCGGCGATCGCCGCGCGCAGGAAGCTCTTCGTACCGCGCTCGAAAATGTAACCGGCGAGGAAGGCGACGAACGGATAGGCAATCAGGAATCCGCCGGTTGGGCCGAGGATCTGAGCGATGCCGCCTGGCCCTGCAGGATTGAATACCGGCATCCCAGCGGCGCCTTCGAGCAGATAGAGCGCCAGCACGGCAAAGCCGCGACGGCTACCGAGCAACAATCCGACGAGCAGCACACCGAAGTTCTGCACCGTCAGCGGCACAGGAGTAAGAGGCATCAACGGGATGGTGATCCGCGCGCACAGCGCGACGAACAGGCTGGCGCAGACCACCAATGCCGCCTGACGCGCGGCTTCAAGTGCCCGCTCCTGCGGGCTGCTGAAAATCTCATTCGCCGACTTTGCCACAGCTCACCTCCGCGAAGCCCGCACCTCAGTTCTGTTTCCGGCCGGCCTGATGATCCGATTCCGCTGTCTCCTCGTGGGAGGCATGCTCCTTCTGGAGGCTGCGTCGCAGGTGGAGATACAGGGCGATGGCCACACACACCACGACCAACGTACTGATGCCCAGGATCAGGAACCACCAGATCATCCGCACAGCGGACTAGAATAACAGATAGGTCGGGCGGATTCCGCTTCGAAACGTCAGTCCTTGAACTTGCGGGATCGGGCCAGGCACGCGAGATTCCCCAGCCCGATGACGCCTACGTAGGTGTGGAGATCTGAAAGCAGGATCAGCTCGCTTTGCGCTCCGCCAGCCGCTGGCGCATGACTTCGACGCGCTTGATCATGAATGCCAGCCGGTTCTTGCCCCACTTTGTGCGGGTGATGGCTTTTTCAAGGTTCAGGAAGGCTTCGGGATCGCCAAGCTTCTCGCGAATCTCTTTCGAGAAGGGATGCAGTTTGGCGTAGAGCACAAACAGCTCGCCGCTGAAGGCGGGCTGCAGGAACAGATCTTCGTTCAACACGCCCTCAAGAACAAAGGACGTCACGATTCCCCAATACCCGCCCACTTGGCGCAGCCAGGCGTTTTCCTGCGTGCCCATGGCCCACGCAACTTTCAGGAAGTCATCCGCGGATTGTGGGAAAAACTCATTCATCACCCAGGTGCGTGCTTTGCGCATCTCCGCTTCGCGACGAAGATCGTAGAGTTGGAGAATCAGTTGAGCGTCGGCTGCGGTTGGCTTCTTGGGCATTGGTTCCTCCGGAAGAACTGAGTAATTGGGAAAATTGGTAATTGAAAACTGCTTCACCGGCCTCGTGGCCGTGAGTTCATTTTCTAAATTACCAAATTACACAATTACTCAATAGGCTATGCATTGGTCGTGGCCACCGCTTCCGAAGTCGGCGGCGGTGGTGGAGCGGGACGCTCGTAGTCGCATTCTTTGTTGGGGCAGGCGATCACCGGCCCGGCCTTCAGATTCTTTTCGACCAGATATTCGCTGCCGCAGCTGGGACATTTCTCGGCAATCGGTTTGTGGGCCGACGTGAACTTGCACTTCGGATAATTCCCACACCCATAGAAGGTGTTGCCCTTGCGGGCGCGCTTTTCGACAAGATCGCCGTCCTTGCACTCGGGACATTTCACGCCGATGTAATTCTGCTTGACGTACTTGCACTCGGGATAGCCGCTGCAGGCGGTGAATTCGCCATAGCGGCCGTGGCGAATCATCATGTTGCGGCCGCACTTCGGGCAAAGCTCATCGAGCGGAATGTCAGGAACTTTCTTGCCCTGGTCGAGGCGGCGCGTGGTCTTGCAATCCGGATACCCCGTACACGCCATGAACTGGCCGAAGCGTCCGCGCTTGAGCACCATCACGCGGCCGCAGTTTTCGCAGTATTCCTCGGCCGCTCCGGTCTCCTGCATGTCGGCGGAGTCGAGGTCGGGCAGGTTGATCGGGTTTTCCTTGGTGAACTTGCAGGTGTTGGGATCGTCTTTTTCGTAAGTGCTGCAGGCGTAGAAGGACCCGTGCTTGCCCCACTTGATCACCAGCGGCGAGCCACAGAGTTCGCACTTCTCGTCCGTGGGCTTCTCCATCCGCTTGATGTTCTCCATATGCTTTTCGGCATACTTGAGGTCCTTCTGGAACTTCTTATAGAACTCGCCGAGAGCGTCCTGCCACTTCTCTTTGCCCTCTTCAATTTCGTCGAGTTCTTCTTCCAGGCGCGCGGTGTATTGCACGTCGAAGATGTCGCGGAAGTTTTCGACCAGGAGATCGGTGACGACCAGGCCGATTTCGGTGGGAACGAACTTTCCGCCGAGCTTCTGCACGTATTGCCGCTCCTGAATGGTGGAGAGAATTGCGGCGTAGGTAGAAGGCCGGCCGATGCCGCGCTCCTCGAGTTCTTTCACCAGCGACGCTTCGTTGTAGCGCGGCGGAGGCTCGGTGAAATGCTGCTCCGGCTTCAGTTGTTTGAGCGTGAGTTTCTGTCCGGCTTCGAGCGCGGGCAGTTTGTGTTTCAGTTCTTCGTCTTCTTCGTCCTTGCCTTCTTTCGATTCTTCGTAAACTTTGAGGAAGCCGTCGAACTTGAGTACCGAGCCGGTCACGCGGAACCAGAACAGGTCAGCGGCGTTTTTAGCGTCAATGTCCACCGTGGTCTGGTCGAAGACGGCAGGGTTGATCTGCGAAGCCACAAAGCGCTGCCAGATCAGCTTGTACACCTTGAACTCGTCCTCTTTTAAGTACTGCTTGACCTGGTCGGGATGGCGCATCGCCGAAGTGGGGCGGATGGCCTCGTGAGCGCCCTGCGAGTCCTTCTTCTCTTTGTAGGTGTTGGGCGTCTCGGGCAGGTAGGTCGGGCCATATTCCTTGCCCACGTATTCGCGGACTTCCTGAATCGCTTCGGGCGCTACGCGGGTCGAGTCGGTACGCATGTAGGTGATCAGGCCGACCAGGCCTTCCTCGCCGAGTTCGACGCCTTCGTAGAGGCGCTGGGCAATCATCATGGTGCGCTTCACGCTGAAGCGCAGCTTGCGGGAAGAATCCTGCTGGAGCTTGCTGGTGGTAAATGGAGGCGCGGCATTACGACGGCGTTCCTTCTTGTCAACGCTGCGGACGATCCAGTCGGCGTGTTCGAGGGCAGCGCGAATCTTTTCCGCTTCTTCCCCAGTCGTTACTTCGATTTTTTCTTCGCCCTTGCCCAGAAAACGCGCGTCGAACGCCGGGGGCTTGCTGGCGGTGAGATGCGCGTCAATGGTCCAATACTCTTTCTTCTCGAACGCTTTGATTTCGCGTTCGCGCTCGACGATGAGACGCAAGGCAACGGTCTGCACACGGCCAGCGGAGAGGCCGCGACGGACTTTGTCCCAGAGGAGCGGAGAAACCTGATATCCCACGAGGCGGTCAAGAACGCGGCGGGCCTGCTGCGCGTCCACCAGGTTCTGATCAATCGCACGCGGATGTTCGAAGGCCGCCTGCACGGCGCGCTTAGTGATTTCGTTGAAGGTGACACGCTGAATGCGCGGAGGCGCACCGTCCTCGCCTTTCTTGGACTTCTTCGCTTTTTTCTTCTTTGCGCCGTCCTCGTCGAGTTCATCGGCCAGATGCGCGGCGATGGCCTCGCCTTCGCGATCCGGGTCAGGGGCAAGGTAGATCTGGTCGGCCGACGCGGCCAGCTTTTTCAGCTTGGCCACAACCTTTTCTTTTCCGGGAATAACGACGTAGTCGGTCTCGAAGCCGTTCGTGATATCCACGCCGAGAGTGCTCTTGGGCAGATCCTTGACGTGGCCGAGCGAGGCTTCGACAGAGAAACCCTTGCCGAGATATTTCTGGATGGTTTTCGCCTTGGCCGGCGATTCGACAATGACTAAACCCTTGGACAATGTTCCCTCAGTTTTCTCGAGTCTGGTTTTGAAGCTAGCACGAATGGACGGATGGCAACAAGTTACGGGACAGAAGCTGTCCGCTCTTGGCTATTGGCCTTTGGCTCTTGGCTCAAACCCTAGGCTGCGCTGCGCTTCTGATTTTGCCTGAGAGTGCGGATAGCATTTTCATTACTCTCTCGTCGGCTGCGATTAGGTTCGAATACTCCTCTTTCGCCAGAAAGCACAGATCGCGAGCCAGCAAAAGATGATAGGAGAGCTCAGAGGCCGATCCCATGGCGATCTGCACAAATCGGGCCATCTCGCCGTCCGATCGTCTCCCGCACCCCTCCGCCAGATTCGCGGGAATCGAAGCGGCGGCCCTTCGAATCTGACTGGTCAATCCAAAGCGTTCTTCCTTCGGAAAAGCCTGCGTAGTTTTGTAGACGGAAAGTGTCAGTCTGTGAGCTTCGTCCCAAACTCGCAAATCCTTATAATTCCTCATCGTTCCTCCTTCGTTACAGGCCCGAGACCCCCCGGTTCAAGCCAATAGCCAAAAGCTAGAAGCTCTTCACAAAATTCTTTCCCGGCATCTGGCGGACCTTGCCGGTCAGCTCCAGCTCGAACAGGGCGGCGAAGATTTCCGAAGACGACATTTCGGTCTCCAGCTTTTCCACGAGTTCGTCAATGTGGGTGGCTTCGTCGGCTTTGAGCAGGCTCAGGATTCGCTTTTCGTGAGGAGGAAGCCCTTGGTCTGGGAATAGAGATGCGGAGGAGGCGCCCGAGGATTCAGGCGAGGCGGTGGGAGTCAACGCAAGTCGTACTTCTGGCGGGAGATCCTCCCACACGTCTTCCCAGGTTGCGACCAGCCTGGCGCCCTGTTTGATGAGTGTGTTCGGTCCCCAGGAGTTCTTGTTGGTGACGTTGCCGGGCACGGCAAAAACGTCACGATTCTGTTCGAGCGCGCAGCGGGCAGTGATGCGCGTACCGGAATATTCGGCGGCTTCGACCACCAGCACGCCGACCGACATGCCGCTCAAAATCCGGTTGCGGATGGGAAAGTTCTGCGGCGCCGCAAAGGTGCCCAGCGGAAACTCGGAAATGAGCGCGCCGCCGAGAGCCAGAATCTGCTCGGACAGGCGTGAGTTTTCCTTCGGATAGATCACGTCCACGCCCGTGCCGAAAACCGCAATGGTCTTGCCTTTGGCCGCGATGGCGCCGCGATGGCTGGCCGTATCCACACCGCGAGCCATGCCGCTGATGACGACCAGTCCCTGAGCGGCCAAATCGCAAGCCAGACGCTCAGCCATTCCCGAGCCATAGGGCGTGGGGTGGCGCGTTCCGACCATGGCGATGCCGGGCTGGGTCAGCACCTCCACGCTGCCCCGCGCATAGAGGACTAGTGGGGGATCGTAGATTTCTTTCAGGCGCGGCGGATAGGAAGGATCGTCCATCGAGATTACGGTTGCGCCGGCGGCGGCCGCACGAGCGATCTCCTCCCGCGCCAGTTCTCCTGATTTTCCAGTGGCCAGGGATTGGGCGGAAACGGCTTGGATGCCGGCGCCTTCCAGTTCGGTCAGCGAAGCGCGAAAGACGCCTTCGGGGCTGCCGAAGTGTTCCACGAGTTTTCTTGCGCGGGTTGGGCCGAGACCCTGGGTGAGCGACAAAGCCAGCCATTCCAGGAGATTGGTCGCGGCCGGAGATACGGCAGATGCGGGCACAAGAAGCTCCGAGCGGACTCTACTCAGTCGCGAAAAACCGTGTCAAGGTCATGCGTCACAATGGTCTGTTAATATTGAGGAAAATATGCGACGTTTGCGCATTTCGGCCATTTCCTACCTCAATACGGCCCCCCTGATGTGGGATTTTGAGCATGGCGAGGCAGGCCGACAGTTTGACATTTCCTATACGTTGCCTTCTGCGTGCGCCCGGTCGCTGGCGGAGGGAACGGCTGACATTGGAATCATTCCGGCCGCCGCCTATGCCCAGATCCCGGGACTGCAGGTGCTGCCGGAGGTGGCCATCGCTTCACGGCAGGCGGTGCGATCCATCTTATTAATCAGCAAGATGCCGGTGCAGAAGGTCCGCTCGGTGGCGCTGGACACGTCGTCCATGACGTCGGTGGCATTGGCGAAAATTCTCTTTGAAAAGTGGCTGGGCGGCGGACGGACGTTCACGGCGATGGAACCTGATGTGGAGAAGATGCTGGCCGGGCACGATGCCGGACTGGTGATCGGCGATCCGGCGCTGAAGATTGACCGGTCACGCTATGTGACGCTGGATCTCGCCGAGGAATGGATTCGCTACACCGGCAAGCCTTTTGTTTTTGCATTTTGGGCGGTTCGGGGTTCGGCCCTGGCTGAAGCCGACCCGGCGTTGGATTTGGCCGGGATCTTTCGCGATTCGCGCGACCATGGGCTGCAGCCTTCGAGCCTCAACCAGATCAGCCGCGAATGGGCGCCGCGGGTCGGGCTGCGTGAAGGGGACGTGCGTTCGTATCTGACCGAGAACATCTACTACCACCTAGATGCGGGATGCCTGGAGGGCCTGCAGTTGTTCTATCGGTATGCGGCGGAGATCGGGGTACTGCCGGCAGCGCCGGAGTTGGAGTTCGAGGACATCCGGGCCGTCGCTCGATAATCGTCACGGCTGGCGAGCCTCGCTCGACTGGATAGCGGAGGGCGGCTGTCCCCACATCGGTCTCAGCTGATCATGAGTCTCTTCCAACCCATTCCGAATGCCGGGAGCCCGGCCGACGCGACGCGGCCGCTGGCCGATCGCATGCGCCCGCGAACGCTGGACGAATTTGTTGGGCAGGAGCATCTGATCGGCCCGGGCAAGCCTTTGCGCACGCAGATTGAGCGTGACGATACGGGCTCGCTGATTTTCTGGGGACCTCCAGGCACAGGCAAGACCACGCTGGCGAAGATCATCGCCAAGATGACCAAAGCGGACTTCATCGAGTTCTCGGCCGTGCTCGCCGGAATCAAAGAAATTAAACAGGTCATGGCTGACGCCGAACGCGCGCGGCAGTACGGCACGCGGACAATCGTCTTTATTGACGAGATTCACCGGTTCAACAAAGCGCAACAAGATGCGTTTCTGCCGCATGTGGAGAAGGGCAACATCCGGCTGATTGGCGCTACGACGGAAAATCCGTCCTTTGAAATCAACTCGGCGTTGTTGTCGCGCTGCCGGGTGTACGTGCTGCAGCCGCTAACCGAAGAGCAAATTGTGGCGCTACTGCGGCGGGCTCTTGCCGACCGCGAGCGCGGCCTGGGCGAGATGAAGCTGAGCGCTTCCGACGACGTGCTGAAGAAGATCGCGAGCTACACCAGCGGCGATGCCCGCAGCGCGTACAACGTGCTGGAGGTTGCGGCGGGGCTGGCAAAACCCCCACTTCTCGCAAAGGACGCGAGAAATGGGGCACCCGCACCCATGGAAAACCAAACGCTGGAGATTACCGACGACATTGTCCGCGATGCGCTGCAAAAGCGCATTCTGCTTTATGACAAGACCGGCGAAGAGCATTACAACCTGATCTCGGCGTTGCACAAATCGGTGCGCAACAGCGATCCCGATGCGGCCCTGTACTGGCTGGGCCGCATGCTCGAAGCCGGCGAAGACCCGCTGTATGTTGCCCGGCGGGTGGTGCGGATGGCGGTGGAGGATATCGGCCTGGCGGATCCCAACGCGCTTTCGCTCTGCATGGCGGCACGTGATGCGGTGGACTTCATCGGTATGCCGGAAGGAAACCTGGCGCTGGCACAAGCCGTGGTTTATCTCTCAGTAGCTCCGAAGTCGAACGCGTTGTATACCGCCTATGGCAGCGTTCAGCAGGACGTCGAGCAGACTTCCGCCGATCCGGTTCCGCTGCATCTGCGCAACGCGCCTACGGCCCTGATGAAAGGTCTCGGCTACGGCAGAGGATACGAGTATGCGCATGACGTGGAAGGCAAGGTGGCCGACATGCAATGCCTGCCCGACAATCTGCGCGAGCGGACTTATTACCAGCCGACCAGCGAGGGGATTGAGAAGCGGATACGGGAACGGCTGGAGGAGATCAAGCGGCAGCGTTCACAAGGCGGAAAGAGCAAAGAAACTGCGTAACGTCTACCTTGACCGCGCCCGGTGTTCTTTCAGGATGCAGCGGTCCATCACCACGAAGATGCCGGCCTGGCGCGCCTTCTGGGCGGCTTTTTCGTTGATCACGTCTTCCTGCATCCAGACCGCCGGGACTTTGAGCTGGATGGCCTGGTCCACGACTTCTTCCACTTGCTCGGAGCGGCGGAAAATGTTCACGATGTCAATCTTCTCGGGCACTTCGAGCAACGACGCATAGGCCTTCTCGCCCAGACTTTCTTCGATCTGCGGATTGACCGGGATGATGCGATAGCCCTGGCTCTGCATGTAAGCTGAGACGCCGTGACTGGGGCGTAACGGGTTGTCGGAGAGTCCGACGACGGCTATGGTCTTGGAGCGTTTCAGCAGTTCGGCGATCGGATCGGATTGCACGGACGAAGGCACTAGCCCTCCTCTACTTCTTTTTTCTTTACTTCTTGGCGGCAGCTTCCAGTTTCTGCTTGTACATCTTCAAAGCCAGCTTGCGGATCGTTTCGGACACTTCCTTGTTGGCGGAAATATTTTTCAAATCCTGAATCAGCAGGTTCTTCATCAGGCCCAGGCCGATATCGAGCGGCGCGCGCGGGTTCGCGACCAGGTTGCGCACGACAATGTAATTCTTCATGAAGCGGCGCTTGAGCGGAATCTGGCGCAGCACAGCCTCGAGCACATTTTTCTGGCTGGCAAATTTTTCCACTTCACCGTCGGAGAGCTTCGGGGCCTCCAGCACGGCCAGCGCCACCACCTTGGTGCCGTCGCGGATCAGAATCGAACGTTCTTCCTTATTGCCCTTCAACGCCAACTGGATACGGCCTTTCACGTCAAGCGAATTGATCTTCTGCAACGTGTTCTTGCGCTCCGGTTCGGCGGGGGCCTGAGGCTTCCGATGCGCCGCCGGAGTTGACGCGGCGGCAGGAGCCGGGACATCCTGCTTTTGAGTGACCGGAAAATAATCGGGTCCCAGGAGCTCGACAATGCCGCCGATAGCCTGAAACGGCTTGTTGCCCTCAGCCGCAATTTCGCTGGCATTCTCTTTCAGATAGGTGGAAACCACTTGCTCTTCCTCCGGGCTTCCGGCGGGTTCGGAGGCTGGCGCAGCTTCGGGGGCTTCGGCGACCGGATGAGCCGCGGATTCAGGCGCTGCGGCAGGCTCCGCGGCAGCGGGAGCGGACGGCTGACCTCCGGCTTGGCGAAGTGCTTCGATCTCGTCTTTCTTCAGATATGGATTAGCCCGCAAAGCTTCGACTACCGCAGGCAAAGATTTTGCCCGCGGGCTCCTCAGGATGACTTCGGCGGTTTCGCGCATCGCGCCGAGCGCCAGCCGGGCCAGTTCACTTTCGGCGACCGAAGGGTTTTCAAGCAGCGCAGGCAGCAACTTCGGTCGCAGATTGTCGGGCGAGACAAAGTAATGCAGCACCTCGGGCGAAGTCTGCGGGTCGGCGGCGGCCGTCAGGCAGGCTTTCTCGTCCCATCCGGCGAGGGTCATGCGCGCGACTTCGCCAAAGACCTTGTTGTGGCGGGCCAGGTAGACGAGGATTTCAATGTTCTCAGCCGGGGGAACTTGCAGGGCTCCGCGGGCCGCAAACTGCATCATGTTGGAAGCCAGTTTGGAAGCGCGGATTTGATCAATCATGCGCGGCATACATTCAAGACCCGGCCGATCGCGGCTTTTGCGCGGGAATGTGCGCAGCCAGCGTTTCCAGTTCGTTCACCGCGAGTTCGAGTTCCCGAGTAATGCGATTGGGCTGGTGCCGGAGAAATTCGTCCCGCAGAGTTCGATAGTACCAAAGAGTGCCTTCGCGTCCACCGTTGAAGCGTGACCAGATTGATTCGCCGATGGCGCGATAATCGCTGAGGATAGAGCGCACGTTGTTGAGCTTGTCGGCGGCTGAAACCAGCCGCGTATCGGCGTCGGCCTCCTTCAAATGCCTGATGTAGTTCTCCTTGCGGTCCTGCCACGGAGGCTTGGGAAAAGTGTCGGCATCGGTGCAGCCGTCTACTACTTTGGCGACCCGAGCGCCGAAGCGGCGGCGAACTTCCCTCAACATGGGCGCCCCGCCGCAGTCTTCCACGACATCGTGCAGGAGCGCGGCCATGGCGAGATCTTCGTCGCCGCCGGCCTCAAGCACCAGCGATGCCACCCCCATCAGGTGAGCGAGGTAGGGGATGGTAGAGGCCTTTCGAGTTTGCCCGGCGTGCTTCTCGGCAGCAAAGAGAAATGCGCGACGAAAACGCGAGCCAAGTTTCTGAGGCCGCATCGCGGTCCGGGGCCGGAGGTTCCGCGCCGGAACGCTCGGCGCCTTCATTGTTTCTCCCCGCGCCGCGCCAGCAGATACGCCCGAATGAACGGCTGCAGATCGCCGTCGAGCACGCGATCCACATCGCCGACTTCGGTCTTAGTGCGGTGGTCCTTGATCATGCGATACGGCTGCAGTACGTAGGATCGAATCTGCGATCCGAATTCAATGTCGAGTTTTGAGTCCTCGATTTTTTTCGTGGCGGCGCGTTTCTTCTCCATCTCGAATTCATAGAGCTTGGAGCGCAGCATGCTCATGGCGCGGTCGCGGTTCTTGTGCTGCGAACGCTCGTTCTGGCAGCTGGCCACCAAGCCTGTGGCGATATGGGTGATGCGAACGGCGGAGTCGGTGGTATTGACGTGCTGTCCGCCCTTGCCGCTTGAACGGTACGTGTCGGTGCGAATATCTTCCGGCTTGATCACGATTTCGATGCTTTCGTCAATTTCCGGCGACACATAGACACTGGCGAAGGAAGTGTGCCGCCGCTTGGCCTGGTCGAACGGCGAAATGCGAACCAGGCGGTGGACGCCGATTTCGCTGGAAAGCAGTCCGAAGGCGTACTCGCCGTTGACGGCGAAGGTGGCAGATTTCAGTCCCGCCTCTTCGCCCGGCTGGTAGTCGTAGAGCACGGTCTCGAAGCCTTGCCGCTCGGCCCAGCGCAGGTACATGCGCAACAGCATGTCGGCCCAGTCCTGCGACTCGGTGCCGCCGGCGCCAGGGTGAATGGTAACGATCGCGTTGCGGGCGTCGTTCTCGCCTGAAAGGAGCGTCTCGGTTTCGAGTTTGTCAAGCAGCTCGCCAAGCGCGCCGATTTCGCGCTGCAGGTCGGCATCCACGTTCTCGCCTTCCTTGCCGAGCTCAAAATAGGCCACGATATCGCCGTCGCGACGGGCCAGGTCGGCATCGGTCGCGAGCACGTGCTCCAAGCGTTTCTTCTCGCGCATGACCTGCTGGGATTTCTGCGGATTCGACCACAGATTCGGGTCGGAGGCCTGCTTTTCAATTTCGGCTAGCTGGGGACGGAGCTTCTCCGCGTCAAAGATACTCCCGGAGTTCGCGGACTTTCTTGCCGAGCTTTTCGTATTCGAGGACCAACTCTTGATTCATAAGGAGAGATCAGCCTTCTGTTTCGGAATCGCAAAGCGCGTGAGCAGCGCTCCGATAGAAATTATCGCACATGCGTAAGCAAACCAGTCGCCATGGCGGGTGTAGAGAGTCGCTGCCGAGTTGAGCGTGTAGGGCGCGACCAGGGTGGCCCGCTGCTTGCGGGGAATTTCAGCGGCCACGCGTCCCCAGGGATCAATGGAAGCGGTCAGCCCGGTGTCGGTGGCGCTCAGCAGCCAGCGATTGTTCTCGATGGCGCGCATGCGGGTTTGATTCAAGTGCTGAGCCCAGGCACCGCTGTCGCCGTACCAGCCGTCGTTGGAAATGTTGACCAGAACCTGAGCTCCGTGCGCCGCGAATTGCCGCACTTCGTCAGGGAAAACCGATTCGTAACAAATAAAGATGCCGAGCGGCTCGCCGCCCGCATCCAGGGGAGTGCGCGAGGTGCCATGCCGAAACTCCCCGACTTCTTTCGTCAGCCCGCCGGCGAAGGAAAAGAGGCTGGGAAAGGGCAGATATTCGCCGAAGGGTACGAGATGAACTTTGTCATAGCGGGCGGTCCAGTCGCCATTTGGGCTGATCAACGCGGCGGAGTTAAACACCGACGCATCATTCCCCGTGCGGGGATCGGCTGTTCCAATCGCCCCCGTCACGATCCAAGCCTTGGTCTGGCGGGCCATGTCACTGACCGGGTTCCGAAACCGCGCGTCGTTGGTGAAGAAGGGCGCGGGCGACTCGGGCCAGACAATCAGCCCAATCTTTCCCGTCGGTTGGCCGGCGGCTGACCTGATGGTCAGGTCAGTTAACTCGCCAAGTGTCTGCTGGAAATATGCGGGAGTCCAATCAGCGGCGACCGGAACGTCTTGCTGCACCAGCAGCGCGGCGCGGTCGGCGTGGGCAGGAGGAGCTTCGACCAGCCTTCCAGCCTGGAGCACGGCGGCGGCGGCGAGCGCGGCAGCCAGCATGGCTCCCCGCTTTTCGCGCGGGACCAGAAAGGCGGCGGCCAGGGCGACGTTCACCAGCGCGATTTCGAATGAGATGCCATAAACGCCGGTCCATCCCGCGATGCGGCACAGGGCGACGTTGTCCACTTGCGCGATGCCGAGCAGGTTCCAGGGAAATCCGGTAATGCGCGTGCGGGCCAGTTCCACTGCAACCCAGAGAAACGGCGCAGTGAACAACGGACGGCGGAAGTCTCGTGCCGGCCAGGCCAGCAAGCCCAGCAGCAAACCGAACAGGCCGTGATACAAGCCCAGGTAGCAGCAGAACAGGAATAGGGCCAGCAAAGCCATCGGAGCGCTGAGGCCGCCATATTGGCGCATCGTGTCGTAGATCCAGTAACACGTCCCCGCATACCACAGGATGCCGCAGACGTAGGCGAGAACAAATGCCTGCGCGGGCGAGGCAGGCCGCAGCCTTGGCGAGTCGTCAACCTCCAGTTCACCTGCAGGACGCGTCCGCAGAAGGGCCAGAATGAGTGGAGTCAAGGCAAACCAGGAAAGAATGTAAACGCCGGGCAGAGGAAAAATCAGCACCTGCAACATCGCTGACAAGACCACCAGGAGCCAGGCGCTGGGTTGAATTTGGCGCACGGGCAAGGATAGCAAATCGGTTCTCAGTTCTCAGTTGTCAGTCCTTAGTTGTCCGCCTTCGGTCGCTGGTCGGCTCCGGCGATCAGTCTTTCTTCGCCAGACGGGCCAGCGTCGCCAGTTGCTTCAGATATTGGCGAAGGGGCTGGGCGGGGGTGCCCCAGAAGGCGACGCCTTTGCCGCGGAGCACTTTATTGGGCAGCACGCCGCCCTGACCGCCCAGCAGGACGCCTTCGCCGATGTGGGCGTGCTCGCCGATGCCGACCTGGCCTCCGAGCACGGCCCCGTTCTCGATGACAATGCTTCCCGACAGGCCAGTCTGCGCAGCGATCACCACGTCTTCGCCGATCTGGCAGTTGTGGCCGATGTGCACCAGGTTGTCGAGCTTCGCCCCGCGCCGGATGCGGGTTTCATCGAGTGCGCCGCGAGCAATCGTAGTATTGGCCCCGATCTCGACGTCATCTTCGATGACCAACCGCCCCACCTGCGGAAACTTGTCATAATGGCCGGTCTTGCGGTCGCGGACGTAGCCGAAGCCATCGCTGCCCAGCACGGCTCCAGCGTGGACAATTACACGGTCACCCACGGTCGTGCCCGGATAGATGGTGACGCTGGGATAAATCCGGCAGTCGCGGCCCAGCACGACGGCTGCGCCGACGACGCAGCCGGCGCCGATCCGCGTGTTCTCCCCGATCTCTGCGTTCTCGCCGACCGCAGCGTGCGCTTGCACGGAAGCACCCGTTCCCAACTTGGCCGATGGATGAACCGCAGCCGTCGGATGGACACCAGCTGAGGAATCGGCCTGGGCGTCGTCTACCAGCATCCGGGCAGCGCGGGCAAAGGCAAGTTTCGGGTGATCGCTGATCAGCAGCGGACAGTCGCACGCGGCCGAGACCGCAAACTCCCCTGCAATCACGGCTCCAGCCCGAGACTCCAGGGCTGCAGCCAGATGTTTCTCGTCCTCGACAAAGACCAGATCCTCGGGCGAGGCCGACTCAATGCTGGCCAGGCCGCTGACGGTGGCGCGGCCGTCTCCGACCAGACGTGCCCCGACTGCTTCAGCAATCTGCTGCAGCGAGCGCTTCATGGCTCCCAATGTATAGCAGGCGGCAAGATAGGAAAAGATGCGCAGAAAAAAGTCGCGGTGCAGCTTGAGTTTCGATAGGCTGCGCTGGTAATTGGGAGATGCCTCCCTCCGCCTGAGAAACGTCTCTGGTCAGGGTTACACCCTCCAAGGAATCCGGAGATCTCTGCGTTTCAGGGGTGGGTGCAGGTGGCGGTGTTCTGACACATGATGAAGTTGCCCGTGCCCTGGCAACTGGGGTCGCCTTGCGCGCCAGTCAGCGTCCAGGTTCCCCAGGCAATACCGTTACTCAAAGTGCCGGTGGTGGTCGTGGTCCCGTTGGAAGTGCCGCTGACCCCGCCGCTCGGGCTTGTATTGAGCGTGAGCACATTGCTTGACGTTGAGGAGGTCACCACGAAGGTCAGGCTGCCCGATACCGAGCCTGTCGAACTGGTGATCAGGGTGGCGGCACCGGCTTCGGTCGAGCCATTGGTGCCATTGACGAAACACTTCCCAGCGTTGATGAAACCGAAACCGGTAATGCTGAGCGGCTCGTTGCTGATGCCTGTGGTATCCGTCACGTTGAACGCCGTGACGAAATTCAGCTGGCTGGCCTGGCCCGTGCCGCCGGTGAGTTGGGCTTCCCAGTTGCCGGTGGTGGACGTGGTAATGGCGTTGGTGGGCGTGCTCGATCCGCAACTGCCCAGCGCCAGCCCAAGGGCCAGCAACGCAAGGATGGCAACAACTTTCTTCATGAATCTCCCGGGAGAAATGTCCCTACTGAGAATAGAGAGATGCAGGCTGGGGCGTCAATGGATGTAAGGCGTCGGACCGCGAGCATGGCGGCCAAGCCTGCTCAGAGATTCCGCCGAGTCTGATATTAGGTGACCGGTCGTTTGGTGCGGGCAAGGGTGATATATATCAAGATAAATACCGTGTGATATACTATGGTATCTACCAGGAGATACCAATGTCCCAGACTGCCAAACTCTTCCGCAACGGGCGCAGCCAGGCCGTCCGCCTGCCAGCCGACTTCCGTTTCTCGGGCTCGGAGGTTTACGTGCGTCGCGACCCGGCGACGGGCGACGTGATCCTCTCGCGCCGGCCGGATTCCTGGCAGGATTTCTTCGATCTCGTGGATTCGCTCGACATCCCGCGCGACTTCATGTCCAAGCGCGACCTCTCACCGCCGCGGAAGCGCAAACTTTTCTGAATGCCAGTCCGATACCTGCTCGACACGAATATCGCCAGCTACGTGATAAAAGGCGAGTTCCCGCCTCTACGCGACAAGTTAGCGAGAGTTCCCATTTCCGAGCTTGGAATCTCGGTCATCACGGAAGCGGAACTTCGATTCGGAGTCAACCGCAAACCCGGAGCCACCCGCCTTAAGCAGGCCGTGGATGAATTCTTCCGACGCGTAGAAAGCCTACCGTGGGATTCCGTCGTGGCGCGGCACTATGCCGAACTACGCGGCGCGCTCGAGGACGCGGGCTCTCCCATGGCGAACCTCGACTTGATGATCGCCGCCCAGGCGCTTGCTGCAGACGCGGTGCTGGTCACGCACGACCGCGTCTTTCAGCGCGTCAAGCAGCTGAAGATTGAGGACTGGACTAGGGCGTGAGAGTGTCGAGACCATTCTTCCCGGTCCGTCATCCTGCACGACTGTCATCCATTCTTCCTCTCCTCGAAAACCGAGGGGTAGAGACTGCTCAAAAAGGCGACTATTCCTGATTTTGGCAGCCATTTCTCGAGCAGGAAAGCGTCAAGGGTCCCCGCTGCAAGCCCGGCGACCGACCCAACTGCGGGGAGGCACCCAATTCCTGTGGCGGCGAGAAGCCGTACTGCCCTGCCCGAGGGTGTCTGTATGATGTTTCCGAGCTTGGATCTAAGGCTGCTCACACGTTCGCTCACATCGTTGTCCGAAAGCGACCGGGTGGTGTGAAGCCAAAGACGAAACTCCTTGCATTCGTCGGATTCCCTAATCTCGAGAAGCCTGGCGATGTTGACTGCCTTCCGCGATCCAGGATCGATGAAATCGGGGAGGCCGGCAATGGTTAGGACACGGCTGAATTCCCTTTCCTTCCACTGGGGCGAGACGCTGCTCGCAAGGATGGCCAGATGTTCGTGTACGAGGGGAAGATCTTCGTCAACGAACCCGTTGAGGGCGCAGTGGGCCTCCATTTCTAGAAGTCTCTGCGTTAGCCCTGCAACACCCATCACGCCTCCCTCGACAACTTTGTGTGCGGTTTCGACGCTGATCCCAAGCCGTTGGGGGAGGTTCGTTTCTACTCTAAAGTCCTCTGAGTCAATGGCGTGAACTGAAAGTTCAAACGCTCCAGGGTCCGTGTTGAGGATCGCCCTTGCTGACAGCTCCACGGATTTCCTTAAGAGATGGGGTTTGGTCGTAACGTCTGCGGTAGCGGTTTTTGCTAGCTTGGCTGCGAAGCCGTCAGGCGGACGGGTCAGCTTGTTAGCTACTGCACGTTTCAGCTTGACTACCTGCTTTTGCGTCAGTCCGGACACCTGGTGCAGGGGCTGGAGGCAGTCGTGAATATATTTTTTACGGTCTCCCGCATCGATGCCGGATATGCTGTACGAAAGCGCCGGCAGCACTCCCTTACGCGCGCGAACGTCCAGAATTCCCGCCTGCCCGGTTTGCCCAGTGGCAATGCACTCGCACTCGACCTCAAAGGCGCTCGATTGTAGCAACTGCATCATTCCGTCAAAACCTAGCTCCGAGGTTAGGAACGGAAATTCCTTGAGTCGGATCGACTTGAGAATATAGGTGTCGAAAAGTATCAAGCGGCGAACCACGGCGTTTAGATCCACACCGACGACGGACGCGTCCTCAACGATCGCCGCTTGACCGAGTAACCGACCGGTAATGTCCACGACGCCCTACGCTCCCCGCTTCGTCTTCAGCTCTACCAGCAACTGCTCGATGCGGTCTTCCTTCTCGAGCTTGGCCAGCCGATCGTCGAGATTGTCGGCGGCGATCTCCGACTTCGCCTGGCTCACGGCTTCGGAGTGCGCCACTTTGCGCTTCATGCGGTCGAAGGCTGCCTGTTTCGATCCGTCGCCAGACGCCATGCGCGCGTCGCTGGCCTTGCCCACGGCGCGGGCGCGGCGATGCTGCGCGATCAGGACATCGGCCTTGGCCTCGGCTTCGGTCAGCTTCTGCTCCAGCTGGCGCAGCGCGGACTTGAGATTTTCGACCTGCGCTTTCTGATCGCTGACCTGTTGCGCAAAGTTCTCGCTCAGTTCGCGATAGCTCTCAACGCGCTGTAGCGAGGCGCGGGCCAGGTCGTCTTCCTTCTTGTCTACGGCCAGTTCGGCCTTGCGCATCCACTCGGCGACTTTCTCTTCGTTCTCTTTCTGCTTTTTTTCGAGCAGATGCTGGTCGGCGATGGCGATCGCCACTTGTGTCTTGACCTGCAGAAGCTGGTTCTGCATGTCGAGAATCACCTGCTTAATCATCTTTTCCGGGTCCTCGGCCTTGTCAATCAGGTCGTTGAGATTGGCCCGAACTAGTGTGGAAACGCGCTCTAGTAATGCCACGGTGAACCCCCTTCTATTGGTCAGCTCTTAGCTTTTTCTTGATGCAATCTGTGGATTGCGGCGCACTCGGGACAATCGGTAGGCTTGCGTCGGAATGCGCCGGCCAATGCCAGGCCGATTGCAATGCCGAGAGCCAGCCATACTCCGACGTGTCCAGCTACTAGGCCAGCCGCCGCTCCCAGCCCTGCTCCCAGGGCGATGGCTAATCCTGTGTTCTTTGACTTGGTCTTCATACTCGCTACTCCGACAATTGGTTCAGTACTGCGATTACTTGATGCGCCACTGCACCTCGCTGCCTGCGCGCCGCTGCGCTTGGTGGGACGGGCGAGGCGCCGTCCCCACACGAGCGACTGCGGCCCCTCGCTACTTCTGGGCTCCGTCGGCCGGTTTCGGAGTTTTATCCCCGATCTGCCGCACTTTGCCTAGCAACTCTGACAGCGGCATGCCCGAGAGCGTCTCGAACAGCGCCGGCATCTGCGCCGCCATCTTGGTGATGTCGCCGGTGATCTTGTTCATGCCGGCGGAATCGCCGTTGCCAGTTGAGACGATGGTGATCTTGTCCACGTTGGCCAGCGGACTGGCCAGCGCCTTCACCACTTCCGGCATCGCAGTGAACAAGCGGTCAATCACTGCCGCCTGGTTGTACTCCTGATAGGCCTCGGCTTTCACGTTCATGGCCCTGGCCTCGGACTCGCCTTTCTTGAAGATGATTTCGGCTTCGGCCTCGCCCTGGGCACGAATCGAGGACGCATGGCCCTCTGCTTCGGCGATCAGGCGCTGCTTTTCGGCCGCGGCAAGCGTCTCGATGCGCTGGCGCTCGATCTCGGCCTGCTTCAGCACGGTCGCGATCAGTTCTTTTTCGCGGCGGTTGATTTCCGCTTCCTGCACCTTGACCTGCTGCTCTTTCTCGATCTGCTGCACCTTCACCTGCTCGGCAATCACCTGCTGCTGCATGATGTTGGTCTGGATGTCATAGGCTTTGTCGGCCTGGGCCTGCTGACGCTTGGTGACTTCGAGGAACTGCGCCTTTTTCACTTCGAGGTCTCGTTGCGCCTCGGCTTGCTTGGCCAGTGAGAGCGTCTCGGCCAAAACGCGCTCCTGATCGGCCTGGGCCTTGGCGACAGCCGATTCCCGCTGCGCCAGCGCGCGCTTGATGGCGGTATCGCGGTCGGCTTCGGCCGCGGCTACGTCGGCGTCACGCTTGATGCGGGCGACGTCGGGGCGTCCCATGTTGGTGATGTACTCGTTCTTGTCGCGCACTTCTTTGATGGTGAACGAGATGACTTCGAGTCCCATCTTGTTCATGTCATCGGCGCAGGTGGAGCGCATGCGGTCGGAGACCATCTCCGGCTGCTTGACGATCTCTTCCACCGTAAGTTGGCCGATGATGCCGCGCAGGTGGCCTTCCATGACCAGCCGGATCAGGCCTTCGCGTTCCTGATCGGTCTTGGTCAGGAACTGCTCGGCTGCCGTGCGAATGGACTCGTCGTCGGACTTGACCTTGATCTGCGCCACGGCCTCCACGGTTACGGCCACGCCCTGCTTCGTGTAGAGATCCTGCTGGGGCGCCACGTCAAAAGACATCAGTTCGAGCGACAGGCCGCGGCAGACCTGCACCATCGGCAGGACTACTGTGCCGTGCCCCTTCACGACCCGTGTGCCTCCCATGCCGTACACGATCAGCGCTTCGTGCGGGCCTGCCTTGCGATAGAGCCGGGCCATGGTGCTGATGAGGAACAGAACCGCCATCACGGCCAGCCCAACGATGATCCAAATCTCGACTACGCGCGACATCTCGAACATAACTCCTCCTGTTACGAATGCGATCCTATAACTACAGGTAATTGCTCCCCTTGAGGAAACTTTGTCTGCAGCAACTCGGAACGCGCTTGCGGATTCAGGTTGAACGCAATGATTGAGTGGTTGCCGTACCAGCAAGCCCCGATGACCACACACGCAATCACCAGTGCGGGCCATGCCGACTGCGGTTTCAGTGCCCGGAGCGCGAAGGTGATGACCGTAAAAAGAACCAGCATCGCCGTCATGATTCCCAGGCCCAGTTCCAGCGCGCCTTCGCGCGACGTGAAGCCGTTGGGCTGCCAGTTCGCGTCGAAGTGAACGGCCATACGCACGGGCAACTGCTCCCAGTTCTGCCGGTACTCGAGCGCCGTAATGGGCAGCGTTAGCCATATCAGCCAAATCAGCCACGCCGGAGGTTTGTACCATTCCCGATTCACCGGATTCCTCCTTGGAAGTCCGCCAAAACTGCGCTGTGCTATGCGCTCTAACCGCGCGTCACAAAACCGGTCACTCGATCCAGATCGCGGATGATTCTCTCTGGATCGCTGTGCCCCAGATAAACCTCGCCGTCTGTGGTTCTGATGTGGACGACCTTGTTCCCCCAGACATACGCGCGGGTATTGCCGATCCCGCGAATGCCATAGCCGCGTGCCAACCCCCACGACTCGATCGAGTAGCTTACGATCATGGTCTTCGGAATCCTGCGCAGTCGAAAGCCCAGTATCCGGATCTCGACTCCATGCCGCTGGAAGCGATACTGGAAGCCGCCCCACGCCATTGCGAGCGCGCCCAATCCAATCACGGCCACCGCTGCCAGGGCTACACGCGCTGGAGCCGACGGAACTAAAGCCACCGACAGGGCCGGGCCCAGGATCGCCAGCAAAATGAGCAGGCCCCACAGCGGACTGGAATGCGTCTCCACTGCGATTACATCGCTGCGATTTGCGGTGCTTTCCATGGTCAGATCCCGATTCGTCGTTACTCGTTGGCCATCTCTTCCCACAAGCGCACGTAGGCAATTCCTTTTTCGTAGCGGGTGACCACAACTTCGGTCCCCTTCTCGATTGCGCTGCCGTCTTCGCTGCGCGCGCCACACACGCGGCGAGTTCCCATCTGCGAATAGATCAGCTCGCCCGTGCCGCCTTCGCGGATGGAAATGGAAAGCTTGCCCAGCACGCCGACCATTTCGTAATCCGCGGGGTCCATGACCTCCTCTTCAGACATCAGCACTTTGCTCAGGAAGAGGAAAACGATGGCGCCGCCGGCCAGCCCAACCGCGGCCGCCAGCATGAGCGAAAATCCTACCCAGATCGCTGAATAACGGGTCAGCAGGTATCCCGTGCCGCCAAACCAGGCCAGGAACGCGGCCAGGGTCGGAGGGTTAAACGGTGACACTCCGGTCCGCGTAGCCTGCGGCTGAGCAGCCGCCTGGCCCGGAGCCGGCGCGTGACCGTGTCCCGCCGCGGCATGCCCGCTCATGCCATGTGCTGCGGGCAGATGTGGCGCTCCATGCCCGTGAAAGTGCGGCAGATGCAGCCGGCCGAAGCGCGCGCCTCCGAACACAAACGAGAAGAAGCTGAAGCAGAAGCCGACCGCAAAACAAATCAGGAAAAAGTCGGACCAGTTGAACCCAGCAGTCATCGGATTCGCCTCCCTGCCCCGCCCCCCGTCTGGCGATGGTTGTCTGCTGCCCTTAGTTCCGGCCGCAGCGCCTCCAGCAGGCGGTCGGCCAGGCCGGGCGTATCGAGAATAGCGCCAAGTAGCAGGAATGCGCGCCGCGTGTCTTTTTCGCGGGCAGCCTTGATCAGCACGTTGCTGACTTCTGGGTCGCTGGCGAACCGCTCCGAGCCTTGCAGCAGCCAGACATCGAGCTGACCCTCGGTGGTGCGCAAATCGGAAGTCAGTTCGGCGTGATAACCGTCGGGATCATCCACCAGGAAGCCGGGATGAATCTTGAAGAACTTCGCCAGCAGAGCCCGGGAAGACTGCGTCATGTGCGGCCGCGCTCCGCTTTCGATCTGCGACAGGTAGGACTGGCTGATGCTCTTGCCCAGTTCCTTGCGGACGGCCGCAACGATTTCCGACTGCGTCATGGGGCGTCCCAGGCCGCGCAGGGATCCTTCCACTTCCCGCAGGTAACGGATTTTTTCGCCCAGCTTCATGAGCACGCCCGCTCGATATTCCGAATCGAGATATTTATATTGCAATTTGCGATTCTTGTCAAGAAGTGCGTTTCGCGGCTGGTCAATCACTTGCGGGAGTTGACGGCTAGAGCCCGGCTTCGATTCTCGAGCGGGGGTCAAGATAATCGCGGAGGGCGTCGCCGATGAAATTGAAGCTGAGCACGGCGAGCATCACAGCGAGCGCGGGAAAGAGCACCAGATGGGGCGCGTCGAACAGGTGGGCGCGGGCGTCGTTGAGCATGGTGCCCCAACTCGCTGTCGGCGGAGGCACGCCGAGCCCGAGAAAACTCATGGTGGCTTCGGCGAGCACGGCACCGGCCATGCCGATCGCGGCCTGCACCACGACAGGCTGAATGATGTTGGGCAGAATGTGGCGCACGATGATGCGCAGATCGCTGGCGCCGAGCGCGCGCGCAGCTTCGACGAATTCACGTTCCCGGGCGGCGAGGACCTGTCCGCGAACCAACCGCGCATAGCCCACCCATCCGCCAAGCGAGAGCGCGAGCACGAGGTTGAAAATGCCGGGCCCGCGGAAGGCGACGAAGGCGATGGCCAGCAAAATCCCGGGAAAAGACAGAAACGCGTTCATCAGCACGACATTGACGAAGCGGTCAATCGCGCCGCCGTAGTAGCCGGCGATGGAACCGATGAGGAGTCCTAGAGAGAGCGAGGCGAGGACGACCGAACTGCCGACCAGCATCGAAATTCGCGCCCCATGGATGACGCGCGACAGAATGTCGCGGCCGAGTTCGTCGGTGCCGAACCAGTGCGCGTGCGAGGGAGAATCGAGCCGGGCCGGCAGATCAATCCTTGCGGGATCTTGCGGCGCAATCCACGGCGCGAACAGGGCGAAGATCACGAAGACGATGACCAGCAACACGCCCGTGGCCGCCAGCGGGTTGTGGCGGGCATTTCCGGCAATGCTCCAGCGGAACGAGATGGCGGCGGTGGACATGGACCAATCTTATACGGCTAGCGTTGGTCAGGGATGTACTTTTGGTGGTACACTCGAATTGAGAAGATGACTCCCGAGAAGACGCCACGGAAGATCGAACTCGTATTCTTCCGCAACGAAGCAGGTGGCGAACCTGTCCGTGAGTGGCTGAAGGGATTGGACGAAGCCGAGCGCCGCGCAATTGGAACGGACCTGTTGCGAGCACAATGGCGATGGCCAGTGGGGATGCCGCTGTGCCGGCCGATGGGGACAGGTTTATGGGAAGTACGGACCGATCTCCCCAGCAACCGCACGGCGCGCGTGTTGATTTGTCTTTATCGGAACCGATTGGTAGCGCTGCACGGATTCATCAAGAAGACGCGAGCGACGCCCCAGGATGACTTGACCCTGGCCCGCAAACGCCAGAAGGAGCTGGAACCATGAGCAAGAAGAATCTGGGATCGAGTATTGACGACTTTCTGAAGAAGGAAAATATCTTTGAGGAGGCGCAGGCGCAAGCCATCAAGGAGGTCGTAGCCTGGCAACTCGCCAAGGCCATGAGGAAGAAGAAGATTTCCAAGGCGCGCATGGCGGTCCTGCTGAAGACGAGCCGGTCGCAGGTGGATCGCATTCTCGACCCGAAGCGCGACATTACGCTGTCGAGTTTGCAGCGGGCGGCGGCTTTGGTGGGGCAGCGGGTGGTGATTGAGTTGGTGTAGCCGTCCTAACCACCCTTCGCGAGGAACGCGAAGGATGGGGCCCGCCAGGTAGGTTAGCTGCTGAGACTGTAGTGCCTGCCGGTCTGGTAATCGTACAGCGAAATAGATGATCCGCTGACCGTGCCAGAAAAGTGAGACGAAGTGTGGTAGTCGAATCCTGAGAACCGGTTGCCTTCTAGTTTGAGTTGCACATGCGCTGAATTCTCGTAATCAAAGAAATCGAGCGTCCCTCCGCTACTTGAGAAATGCGTCCGGCTGTCGTAATCAAAACCTTGGACCCTGCGTCCTGACGCATCCGCAGAGGCGCGCCGATATCGCCCTGCGGCGTAGTCGTACACGCTTAATACGCGGCTTTGTTTTGCAGCCGCTGCAATCGTTGCAGCGACTCTCGCTCTGGTAGCATCGGTCATTATTCCGGCCTCGCAGTCTGTCTCGTCCGTGAATGGTCGACACCGAAATTCTAACATGTGGGGCGAACAAAGAGCGAACTAGACTTAACTAGGCTCTCAGTAATGATGCCAAGAGGATGTCGTTACCACCGAATTAAGCCAAACGTAAGTCATTGAATAATAAAGAAGGCGGGTATTGCCACGATTAGGAATCTTCCATCCTGCTCTATTGCCTCATCCTCGGGTTCGCCACCGAATACAACACGTCCGTCAGGAAGTTCACCGCTACGTACGTCAGCCCGATCGCCAGGATGCAGCCTTGCACCAAATAGTAATCGCGGCTGGAGATGGCCTGGATGGTGAGGCGGCCGATGCCGGGCCAGGCGAAGATGGTTTCTGTCACGATCGCTCCGGCGAGCAGCGCGCCGAACTGCAGGCCGAGCACCGTAATCACGGGGATCATGGCGTTGCGCAGGGCGTGGCGATAGACCACCGTGGTCTCCGGCAGTCCTTTGGCGCGGGCGGTGCGGATGTAGTCCTGGCTGAGCTCTTCGAGCATGGAGGTCCGGACCATGCGGGTGAGGATGGCGGCGAGCGCGCCGCCCATGGTCAGGGCGGGCAGCACGAGATTGGCGAACGAGCCGGCGCCCGAGACCGGCAGCCATCCGAATTTGATCGCGAAGACGAGAATCAGAATGGGGCCGAGCGCGAAGTTGGGGAACGACAGGCCGAATAGGCTGACCACCGAGAGCAGGCGGTCGTCCCAGCGGTTGCGGCGGCGGGCGGAGTGGACTCCGGCAGGAATGGAAAGCACGATCGCCACCAGCAACGAGGCCAGCGTAAGCCTCAGCGTGTAGGGATAGCGCTGCCCCAGAAGCTGCACGACCGTTTGGTTGTAGCGGATGGAGCGTCCGAGGTCGCCGTGCACGACGCCTTTCCAGTAGCGCAGGTATTGTTCGCCGAGCGGGGCATCGAGGCCGTAGGCGTGGCGGGTGGCGGCGATGTCGGCGGGGGGCGCGCCTTCGCCGAGCATCTGCTGGATGGGGTCTCCGGGGACGAGATGGATCAGCAGGAAGACAAGGCTCACCACCAGCCAGAGAACCGGCAGGGTGTAGAGGACGCGTTGGAGGAGGGTTCTCAGTTCTCAGTTCTCAGTTCTCAGTTCTCAGTTCTCAGTTCTCAGTCGTCAGTTTGATCTCATCCAAATCTTTGTCATCCTAAGCGAAGCGGAGGACCCATGCGACTTGCGTAAGCCGGGACGTGCCGGCAAAGTGCAGAGATCCATTGCTTCGCTCAGGATGACAAGTCCCTTGAGCTCTCGCGAATAGCATCTGGTGTCAGTCTCCGGCCTGCTTGGCGGCTTCGCCTCCCACCTTAGCCATCTTCTCAATGCGCACTCTGGCGATGCGATGGCCATCAATCTCTTCGACGGTGTAGCGGCGGCCCTCGTATTCGAAGGAATCACGCAGGTTCGGAATGCGTTGCAGGCGCGCCAGGATAAATCCAGCCAAGGTTTCGAAGCCGGCGTCGTGGGGCAGGGTCAGGCCATACTCGGCTTCGAGGTCGCGGATGTTGACCGCGCCTTCGAGCACCAGCACTGATTCATCCTGCAGCGCGGGTTCGCTGGGCGAGACGTCGAATTCGTCCTCGATGTTGCCGACCAGTTGCTCCAGAATGTCTTCAACCGTGATCACGCCGGCCGTGGAGCCGAACTCATCCACCACCACCGCGAGATGGCGGCGGCGCTCCTTGAATTCGGCCAGCAATTCGGCAAGAACCTTGGTTTCGGGAACGACCAGCACGTCGTGCATGATCTGGCTGATCTGCATGCGGGAGATTCGCGTGGCAGTGGTCTGGCCCAGATTGCTGAGGCGAAGCCGCATCCAGCGCATGAGGTCTTTGTAATAAAGCACGCCGACAATGTGCTCAGGCCCGCGTTGCGGATCATAGACCGGAATGCGCGAGTGCTGCCCTTCGACCACGCGGGCCAGTGCATCGTCGAGCATAAGATCGGAAGGCAGGGAAAAAATGTCGGGACGCGCCACCATCACTTCCCGCACGGTGATGCTGTCGAGTTCGATGGCGCTGTGGATCATTTCTTCCTGGAACTCGGGAATTTGGCCGAACTGGCGACTGGCAGTGACGATGAGCTTGAGTTCGTCCGGAGAATGAACCGCCCCGCGCCGGGTGGGCTGCGCGCCGAAAATGCGCAGGACGAGGCCGCCGGAGCGCCGCATCACAAAAAGGATGGGGCGCGCGATCGTAAGGAAGGCCTCCATGGGCGCAGCCACGGCCAGGGCAATCTGCTCGGCGCGCTGCAGAGCCAGAGTCTTCGGCACCAGCTCGCCCAGGATCACGTGCATATATGTGATCAGACTGAAAGCGATGGCGATGGCAATGCCGTGAGCATAGATTGCCACGTGCGGCAGGCGCTGCACGAATTGCAGATTGCCGACCAGTCCGGCGACCATAGGCTCGCCAATCCAGCCGAGGGTGAGGCTGACCATGGTGATGCCGAGCTGCACGCCGTTGACGACTTCGTCCAGGCGTTGGTGGAGGCGTTGAACGAGACGGGCGCCAATGCGTCCGGCTTCGATGAGCTGCTGAATGCGGGTATCCCGCACGCTGACCAGGGAGAATTCCGCGGCAGCGAAGAAGGCATTGGCTGCCACCAGGAGAAGGATCACCAAGATCCGGAGCAGCACAAAGGCAATCATGGAAGGCCTAATTCTAACATTTGGAACCAGTTGCCAGTACCGAATGGCCGGCGACACCTGACAGCAAGCAAGATTCCCCTGCGGCGCCGCTATCCTTTTGAAACCGGGCAGGTCTAACTGGCAGGCGGCAGAGGACTTCGGCCAACCCGCCCCGTCTTTTTAGATTCTTAGGCTCCAAAAACAGCAGTCTCGGGAAACTTGGGAACAAAAACAACTTGGGCCGCGTACAAGGGAGTGAGGGCGCTATGGCACCCGGACTCCATCTGACAGCACCGCGAGGAGGGGTTGTGAACGGTAACGGAAATCACAAAAAGAAGCGTCGGAGACTGATGATCTGGGGCGGCGTCGGACTGGGGATCGTTTTGCTGATCGCGGTTGGCGTGATTGCAGCCAAGAGCGGCGGCACCAAGATTGACCCGTCGAAGCTGGCCAAGGTGGAAAAGGGCGACCTGGCCAAGAGCGTGGTGGCGACAGGCAAGGTCACGCCGATCACCAAAGTCGAGGTGAAGTCGAAGGCCAGTGGCATCGTGAAGAAGCTGTTGGTGGACTACGGCGACCACGTAAAGAAGGGGCAGTTGCTCGCCCAACTCGACAAGGTCGAGATCGAGGCGCAGGTGGAACAATCGCGGGCGGCGCTGGAAGCGGCGCAGGCGAACCTGAAGAGTTCGCAGGCGGACTTTGAGCGCGCCAAGGTGGATGCGGAAGGTCCGGATGTGCCCCTGCTGAAGCGCGCCTATGACCGCGCCACCGGCATGGCGAAGGACGGAGTGGTTTCCACGTCGGCCCTCGAGGACGCACAGAAGAATTACGAGATGGCCCTGAACAAGCAGAACGTGTCCAAGGCACAAGTCACGGTCCTGAAAGCCAAGATTGCACAAGCCCAGGCGCAAGTAGCGCAGGACCAGGCCAACCTCAAGCAACTGGAAGAACAGCTGAGCTACACCGACATCGTTTCGCCCATTGATGGCATCGTGCTGTCGCGCGACGTCCAGATGGGCGACGCCGTCAGCTCCATCCTCGTGCTGGGCTCCTCGGCCACGCTGGTCATGAACCTCGGAGACACCAGCGAAGTCTACGTCAAGGGCAAAGTGGACGAAAGCGACATCGGCAAGGTTTATCTGGGACAGCGGGCGCGCATCAAGGTGGAATCTTTCAAAGACAAGACTTTTGACGGCAAGGTTACGAAGATTTCCCCGATGGGCGTGGAAAAAGATAACGTCACCACGTTTGAAGTGCGCGTATCCATTCAGAATCCGGGCGGCGAACTCAAGGCCGAAATGACCGCCAACGCAGAAATCATCCTGGAAGAGCACAAGAACGTGCTGCAGATTCCGGAAGGCGCCATTCTTTACGACAAGGACAAGAAAGCCTCCGTGGAGATTCCTGATCCCAAGGGCAAAGACGGCAAGAATAAAGTCGCCGTCAACATCGGAATCTCCAACGGCGCTAAGACCGAAGTGCTGAGCGGGCTGAAGGAAGGCGATCAGGTGGTTCTGCAGTAAGACATCGGATGTCAGACCTTAGACCTCGGCCAAGCTCAAACATCGCCGAGGTCTGAGTTTTTTTGAAGCCTGAAGTCCGAGGTCGGAGGTCCGACCCAATGACTCTCTCCGAAATCCTGCGCCAGGCGTTCGCGACCTTCCGGGCCCACAAGATGCGAACCTTCCTCACCATGTTCGGGATCATCTGGGGAATCGCCTCGGTGATCATCCTGGTGGGATTGGGACGCGGTTTCGTGGTGGATCAGAAGAAACACATGGAGACGCTGGGCAAGGACCTGGTGATTGTGTGGGGCGGGCGCACCAGCACCCAGGTGGGAGGACGGGCTGCTGGCCGCGAGATTCGTCTCAACGTGGGCGACGCCGAACTGATTCGCGACGAATGCTACCTGGTCCGCAACATAAGCCCTGAACTGCGGCGCAGCATTCCGGAAGTCAGCCAGTTCAATTCCGCTAGTCGCGGCGTGGTTGGCATGTGGCCTTCCTACCAGGATTTCCGGTCGTTGAAAATCTCCGAAGGACGCCTGATCACCGGCGATGACGAACGCGAAGGCCGGCGCGTGCTTGTGCTGGGGTCGAAGGCCTACCGGCAGCTGTTCCCGGGCCAGCCGGCGATTGGCGCCACTGTACTGGTAAAGAGCGTCCCCTACTCAGTTGTCGGCATACTCCAGGAAAAGAAGCAGAATTCGAATTACAGCGGCCCGGACAACGACTACCTGTTTGCTCCTTATTCCGCCGTGTCGCGCGACTTCCCTCCTCCGGAAAAACCGGGAGCCGGAATTACGCGCGGCTATCTCGACGACATCGTTTTTGAAGTGGTCAACCCCGAGGACCATGAAGCCGCGGTGCTGCAGGTGCGGCGCGCCATCGGCCGGGTCCGCCACTTTGACCCACTCGATAAGGACGCCCTGTTCATCTGGGACACGATGGATGGGGCCCGGCAACTGTCCAAGATTTTCTCGGTGGTGACGCTGTTTTTCGGCTGCGTGGCGATCGTCACCCTGTGCCTGGGCGGAATCGGCGTGATGAACATCATGCTGGTTTCGGTCACCGAACGCACGCGGGAGATCGGCACGCGCAAGGCAATGGGCGCGACCAAGCGCGACATTTTGCGGCAATTTTTCGCGGAGTCAGCCATGCTCACCGTGGTGAGCGGCATTCTCGGCCTGAGCGCCGGCATCGGCCTTTGCGTTCTCCTGGTGGCCGTTCCGTTGCCGGACTTCGTTCCGCACCCGATTGTTTCCTGGATTTCGATCGTTGCTTCCGTGCTGACGCTTTCGCTCATTACCGTGACCGCGGGTATGTATCCTGCCCAGCGCGCCGCGGATATGACCCCTGTGGAGTCGCTACGTTATGAATGACACTCGATCTCTCCGCTCAACTCTTGTGTCCAGCCGGTTGGTGTTTGCGATCGTGCTGGTCGTGCTGTTCTCAACTCCCATGGTATTTGCCTCGACGCCGCAGGGAACGTTTGACCGGACCCTGCAGGTCAGCGGCCCGGTGGATCTGGAGGTGCTGACGCATTCGGGTGACATCACGATTCGCGCGGGCTCGTCGGGATCAGTCCAGATCCACGGCAAGATTTACGTTGGCGACCGCTGGTTCCACGCCAACCGGGATGCCGACGTTCATGAAATCGAACAGAAACCGCCGATCCGGCAGGACGGCAATCGGATTCACATTGACTATGTGAATGCGCGCAACATCGCGGTGGACTATGAGATCACCGTGCCCGCCGATACGACGATCAACACCCGCAGCGGCTCGGGAGATCAGACCCTCGAAGGCACCCGCGGCAACGCCGATATCGAAACCGGCTCCGGGGACGTAAGAATGACGGACCTTACCGGCGAGTTCCGCATCCACACGGGATCGGGCAACGTGCGCGCCCGGGGAATCTCCGGGGCTGTGAGGGGCGGCGCCGGCAGCGGCGACATTGAAATCGAAGAAACCGGACAGGGAGACATTGATCTCCACACCGGCTCCGGCAACATAACCGTGCGCGGCGTTCATGGCGGCTTCCGCGGCGAGGCCGGCAGCGGCGATATCACCGCTGAGGGTACGCAGAGCGGCACCTGGGAAATGCACACCGGCTCGGGCAATGTACGCGTGCGCCTGCCGGCGAATTCGGCCTTCGACGCCGACGTTTCCACCAGTTCCGGCACCATCGAGGTGAACTCCCCAATCGAGATGACGGTACAGGGGCGGGTGCAGGAATCGCGCAAGCAGATTCACGGCAAGGTCCGTGGCGGCGGGCCGCTGCTCTCGGTAAGGACGGGTTCGGGAGATATCCACATCGAGTAGGGCGCAAATGCGAATCCACCACGGAGACACGGAGCCACAGAGAAAGGCAATTCGGTTTCTCCGTGCCTCTGTGACTCCGTGGTGAAGGGTGGTTGGCATGTTTCTGAAAGAGCTCATTTCGCAAGGCTGGCAGGCGCTGATGCGCGACCGCATGCGCACGGCCCTGACCATGCTGGGCATCGTCTGGGGCCTGGCCTCGGTCGTGCTTTTGCTGGCCTACGGACAGGGCCTGGGCGGCGCCGTGCTCAACGCATTTCTTAACATGGGGAACGACGTAATTGTCCTCTGGCCGGGACAAACCAGCATGCAGGCCGGCGGCCAGCGTGCGGGCAAAGCGGTCAAATACGAACTGGAGGATGTAGAAGCGATTCGCGACGAAGTACCCCTGGTTCGGGCGGTGAGCGGCGAGATTGACCGCGATTTCGGATTCAAGATCGGCACGCGCGTCGTGTCCATCATGGTGCGGGGAGTGGACCTGCCTTACGGGCAAATGCGGAAACTCGACCTGGCCGACGGCCGCTACTTCGATGAGACCGACTTCGCCGACCATCGCCGGGTAGTGATCCTGGGCTACGAAGCCGCGAAGAAGGTTTTCCAGGGAGCGCCCGGCGCTGGCCAGCACGTCGAAATTGGCGGGCTGGATTTTGAAGTGATCGGCACCATGCGCAACAAGATCCAGGATTCGATGTACCAGGGGCCGGACAACGAGAACGCGTTTATCCCTTTCGCGCTGATGCGCGATTTGAAAAACATTCGCGATCCCGATGAGATCATCATCCAGCCGGCGGCGGCGGAGTTGAATAAAAAGGCGCTGGCGGCGTGTCGCGAAGTGATTGCGCGCCGCCACCACTTCGATCCCAAAGACGACAAGGCCACGCCCGAGTGGGACACGATCGAAGACCGCGGCATGATCAACGCATTTTCCTACGGGCTGCAGGCCGTGCTGGGGCTGATCGGCGTGTGCACGCTGGCCGTGGGCGGGATCGGCGTGATGAACATCATGCTGGTGTCGGTTACCGAGCGCACGCGCGAAATCGGGCTGCGCAAGGCGATTGGGGCGCGGCCGCGGCACATCCTGGTGCAGTTCCTGCTGGAGGCGCTGGTGCTCACCTTCGTCGGCGGCCTGATCGGCATGGCAGTCGCCGAACTGCTCTCGTGGGCGATCCCGCCCATGCCACTCTACGACGAGTTCTACAAGACCGCCGACCACGAAGGTGCAATTTTCCTGCACACCTCGATGAGTGTCATGATCATTTCGTTTGTGATTCTGTCGCTGGTGGGGATTGTGTCCGGGTTCTTCCCTGCCCTGAAAGCGTCGCGGCTGAATCCGATTGAGGCGCTGCGGTACGAGTAGGCAGGACCTGAAGCGCGCGGCACCCCGCATGATGAATCAAATCGCCTGGTTGCGACAGTTAGTCAGACCCAGCGAGGCCGGCCTGCTGACTCACGTCTATCGGAGTCGAAGTGTCATGCGTGAGTGCGCCGACCACCGCTTTCGTTAATCAAAATTCCTCCACTACGCAGAATGCTTTCGTCTTGACCGCAGAGCAGCACTGGGCTATCCTCTCGGCCGTTCGAGGACGGGTCAATCTGTCCTTCCCCAGACCCCTCGCGAATCGCCCGTTCAGTGTAAGAAAGAGTTGAGAAGCGGAAGCGACACAGAATGCCGCCTGCGGGCGTAACTCGTCCGTTCCAAGGAGGATTTATGAAGAAGATCATGCTGTGCGTACTCGCATTAGCTGTTGCGGGCGAAAGGAGATTCGTAATGAGAAGACTGGTGATGTTTTGTGTGCTGTTCGTATTGACGATCATCTTGAGCAGTTCAGCTTTGGCCCAGAGCGGCGCCTGGAACTTCCGCGGAGCATTTGATCCGACGGCGGCGTATGCAATCAATGACGTTGTGACTGACAGTGGCTCGACCTATATTGCGATCGCGGCCACCATGGCGCCTGGTCCCAATCCAATACCCAGCCAGAACCTGGCTGATTGGACCCTGGTAGCGCAAGGCTTCAACTTCCGCGGGCCGTATAACCCGAATCTGACCTATGCGATCGATGACGTCGTCACATTCAATGAGTCGACGTACGTCTTTGTCCGGTCTCCTCACTGTGACCCTGTTGGTGATCAGACTTGCACCCCCGCCACGAACTCGGCTTGGACACTCATCGCGCTAGGCTTCAACTTTCGCGGAACTTTCGATTCCTCGGCGGCATACGTTCAAAATGATGTTGTTACGTCGAATGGCTCGACGTACGTTTGCGTAGGCGGCGGGCATTTGAGCCATGGCGTCGCCCTTGATATGTGCACCTCCCCTGCTGCAGATCCGTTGCAATACCATGGCGAGTGGATGGTACTGGCGGCGCAGGGAGCACAGGGCGCGACCGGGCCAGTCGGGTCGCCGGGACCGCAGGGCGTGCAGGGACCACAAGGATCCCAGGGACCAACTGGGCCGCAGGGCTTGCCAGGCATACAGGGCTTGCCGGGGCCGCAGGGACAGCCTGGACCGCAGGGGCCCCCAGGACCGGGGCTCGTCTCGGGCAGCATCCTCACGCTGCCGGCTGGGCAAACTCCTCCGACCGGGTTTACCCTCCTCGGTACTTCGGCGCTCATCTATGTCGACCCGTCGAATCATCCGAAAACATTGGCGGTCAAGTATTACCAGAAACAGTAGCCGTGCGGTGGGACTGCGGGGCGGGCATGGACCCGCCCTGTGTTCCTTCCCCGCCTTCTGCATTGGGGGAAACTACGCGAATGCTGGATTTCCCATCGCATCCAAGTGCTCTGGCAAAGAGTTGTCGCAATATGTATCGTCCGCCAGCGAAGAATGCACAAACCTCCACCCACAATCAGCCTCCACGAAAGCAAGGGCTGACCAGTCCAGTTAGTTACGACCTGAACGCCCCGAAGAAGCAAGGTACTCCCGGCCATTCCTAATGCCAGCCCCGCACCGACCAATTTGAGGCGTTCGTACGGCGAACAGTGTCGCTGCCTGGTGACGTCTCACCATCCCCATCGTAAGCCAATGACTGCGTTGCGAGATTGTTGGCGATAAATCCCCATAGCACTCAGAATCCCAGTTTCAGCGCAACCCTCATCCATTACCTCCGTGCCTTGACCCACGACCTCCCCGCCAATTAACTTCGCAGCACGTAGTGTTGTCTGCGGAATTCCGTCTTCCAGCGAGGGAAAGTGGCGCACCGTCCGATCATTACTCTCACCACGGATTTTGGCATCAACGATCATTTTGTGGGCACGATGAAGGGAGTCATTCTCGACATCGTTCCCGAGGCCGAAATCGTGGACATTTCCCACGCCGTGCAGGCCTTCGACGTGCTCGACGGCGCACTGGCTATTTCGCAGGCGTATTCCTACTTCCCGAATGGGACGATTCACGTGGTGGTGGTGGACCCGGGCGTGGGCACCGAGCGGCGTCCGATTCTGGCCACCAGCGATGGTTTTTACTTTGTCGCGCCCGACAATGGCGTGCTCTCGATGGTGTATGCGCGCGAAGAACGCATTCATGTGCGGCACATCACTTCGGAACACTATTTCCGGCAGCCGGTGAGCAGCACGTTTCATGCCCGCGACGTGTTCGCTCCCGTGGCGGCATATCTGGCCAAGCAGGTGGATTCGCACAAGTTCGGCGACGAGGTCGAGGACTACGTGAGGTTTGCCGCGCCGCGTCCCAAACCCGTGGCCGAGAACCGCCTGCGCGCGGTGGTGCTCAAAGTGGACCGCTTCGGCAATCTGATCACGAATGTGACTCCACAGGATGTCCCCGCGCTGTTTGCCGAAACCCCCGCCGCTTTCAAGATCGTCGTGGGGAGCCGCGAGATCACCACCATCCGCACGGCATATGCCGAAGGCGCTCCGGGAGAGGTCTTCGGCATCCTGGGCAGCATGGGATATCTGGAAATCGCCGCCAACCGTGCCGCTGCGGCCCAGATCACCGGCGCCGCCAAGGGCAGCGAGGTCAGCATCTTTCTGGGAGAGGCTGCAGCGGCGGGCACGGGAGCCTAGCCAGTTTTCAGTACTCAGTTGTCAGTTGCCGGTACCCAGTTCGGAGAAGCTCGAATCTGCTGAGACGCGACAACTGAGAAGCCTGCGCCTACGAGCTTTTCGGCTTGGGATGGACGTAGCGCTCCATTTGGCCGGTCCACTTCAAAAAGCGCCACAACTCGCGGCGCTCCCGCCACACGAATTCCCAAAACTCCAGGAATCCGATCTGGGTCATCTTGACGCCGGTGTAGGTTTCGATGCGCCAGAGCAAATAGGGGCTTCTCCACGGCGCCAGGCGATGGCCGCGGGTGGCGTTCCAGAGGAAGCGCAGGCGATAGCGCATAGGGGCATCATAACCACAAAGGGCACGAAGATACATGAAGAACAGCGGCCGGCCGCTGTCCGCATCACCTCGTGGTAACCTGTGCTTCCATCCATGTCAGACGCAAATCTACGCCAGAAGGCCCGTCAGCAAGCCGAGGATCACTACTACGCCGCGCTTGACCTGATGGCAGAGGGTAGTCTCGAAAAAGCTGCCGCCGCGTATCAGGAATCCCTTGCTGCTGATCCCACGTTCACCGAGGCCATGCACGGGCTGGCGCGTGTCTTGCAGGATCTCAACCGCCACGACGAAGCCATCGCGGTCGCTCAGCGCATTGCCGAGATTGATCCCGACGACGTGCTCGCTCACACAAGCCTGTCGCAGCTCTACCAGAAAAAAGGAATGATCGCCGAGGCCGAAGCCGAAGGCGCCAAGGCGCGTGTGCTGGGATGGAAACAGCAGTTGAAGAGCAAGGTGTGAGCAATGAGCAATGAGCGATGCGCTCGATGCTCACAGCTCATTGCTCATAGCTACAATCCGTACTTCTTCATCAAATGCCGGAACGAGCGGTAGGAGATGCCGAGCAGGTCGGCAGCTTTGGTTTGCACGCCGCCGGAATGGTTGAGCGCATTCTGCAGGAGCGACCGCTCGATCCCGGCCACATAGTTTTCCATGCCCACGCCTTCGGGGAGCACGGCATCGGGGGCAATATCGGGCAGCGATCCGCCGCCGGCAGAGGCCGCCGCGGCACGGGTTTTCGGACGCTCCACCGGCAACTCGATGTGCAACTCTTCGGTAGTCTCGAGCGCGACCGCCCGCTCCACAGTATTTTCCAGCTGCCGCACATTGCCCGGCCATTCGTACTCGCAGAGGGCCGCGAAAGAAGCGGCGTGCACGCGCAGGATGCCGCGTCCGGCCGCGCCCGCATATTTCTTGAGAAAGTGATTCGCCAGCAGGGGCAGATCTTCCCGGCGTTCGCGCAGGGGCGGAACGCGGATGGGGATGACGTTGAGCCGGTAATAGAGATCTTCGCGGAACAGGTTCTCGGCGACCGCCTTGTCGAGTTCGCGGTTGGTGGCGGCGATGACGCGCACGTCAATCGCGATTTCGCTGGTGCCGCCGACCGGGCGCACGCTGCGCTCCTGCAGCACGCGCAGCAGCTTTACCTGCATGGCGAGAGTCATCTCGCTGATCTCGTCGAGGAAGATGGTTCCTCCGTCGGCCACTTCAAACAGCCCGCGCTTGTTCTGGTTGGCGCCGGTGAAGGCGCCCTTGACGTAACCGAACAGTTCGCTCTCCAGCAGGGTCTCGGGGAAGGCGCCGCAGTTCACGGACACAAACGCCTCCGTCGCCCGCGGGGAACACACGTGTACGGCGCGCGCAACCAGCTCTTTGCCCGTGCCGCTTTCTCCCTGAATCAGCACCGTGCTGGCGGTAGAGGCGACCGTCCGGACGGTCTGCTTCAGCTTTTCCATGGCCGAGCTGGAACCAATGATATTGTCGAGCGAGTTGCGGGTTGCGGCATCCCGGCGCAGGGCGAAGTTCTGCCGGCTGAGCGTGATCTTCTCGAGCGCACGCTTGATGGCCAGCTTGATCTCATCCACCAGGCCCGGGCTCTTGCGGATGTAGTCCGAGGCGCCGCCGGCCTTCACCGCTTCCACGGCCGCTTCGTAGTCGTCCACCGCGGTCATCAGGATGACGGCCGAGTCGGGCGAAACCTGATGCGCGTGCCGGAGCACTTCGATGCCGTCCACATTGGGCATCTTGATGTCGGTAATGATGACATCGTATAAGGCGCCGTCAATCTTGCTCCTGGCCGCCTGCCCGCCCTGCACCGTCTCGATGCGGTGGCCTTCGCGGCGAAGCGAGATATCGAGCATTTCGCAAATGGAGCGCTCGTCGTCGCAGACCAGAATGTTAGCCATGCAACCTCCCTCCGGCGGCGGCCGCCAGGGGTGGCGCGGGTGGAGGGCTGGCATGAACGCTTTCAGGACTTTTCGCCAGCGGCTGAGCCCGCTCGCCCTCCAGGCGGCGCAACCGGAGCACCATGGTGGTTCCCTGTCCGGGTTTTGACCGCGCCCAGACCTTGCCTTCGTGCGCCTGCACAATCTGGTAGACGATGGCCAGGCCAAGTCCCGTACCGCCCTCGAAGCTGGATTGAAATGGCTCGAAAATCTTTTCCACCTGCTGCGAGGTCATGCCCGTGCCGGTGTCAGTGAAAGAGATCTGCCAGTCGCCGCCAATGGAATCAACGGCCACGGTCAGGCTGCCGCCATTCTTCATGGCCCGCACGGCATTCTCACACACGTTCCAGAAAACTTGCTTGATCTTGTCGCCGTCGACCAGCGCGTATGCGTGCGGTACCGCAAACTCGCGCCCGATCGTGATCCCGGTGCTCTCGGCGGTCATGCGGTGCTGCATGAGAGTGAGCGTGTCTTCGACCAACTGGATCAGGTCCACCCTGTCGAAGTGATACTGCTTGGTGCGAGAATAGGCGAGGAAGTCGGTAATGATGCTGTTCAACCGCTGCGACTCGCGGGTGACAATGTCGAGCAGGCTGCGATGCTCCTCGCTCATTTCGGGCACGCCGGAGAGCATACTGACGGATCCGGCAATGGAAGTCAGCGGATTTCGGATTTCGTGGGCAATGGCAGCGGCCAGCCGGCCTACCGCAGCGAGGCGGTCTTGAATGCGGACCTCGCGCTCCAGACGGCGAATTTCGGTCAGGTCGTCGAAAGCGTAGACAAATCCGTGGTCGGTCCCGTCGGGAATCGTCAGCGCCGCTACCCGCACCCGAAACGTCGTGCGGAACTTCCCCGGAGTGTCGCAGCGGACTTCGGCGTGCGGATGGGGCGACTCCACGCTGGGCAGCGCGT
This sequence comes from Terriglobales bacterium, assembly GCA_037442635.1. Classification (GTDB taxonomy): domain Bacteria; phylum Acidobacteriota; class Terriglobia; order Terriglobales; family Acidobacteriaceae; genus Sulfotelmatobacter. The sequence continues at coordinate 121,716 of JBBIPV010000011.1, forward strand.
CGAGGAACAAATCCTGCACCGGCGTTCCGTGGAGCTCGGCGGCGGTGCGATTCAGCAGTTTCTGCGCCGCCGCATTCACCAGGGTAATACGGCCATCGAGACCGGTGGTGATAATCCCGTTGCTCACCGAGTGAATGATGTTTTCGTGCAGAGCCTGCAGGTTTTCCAGCGCGCCGCTGGCGTCCTTGAGTTGAACACCGACCTGCCGCAGCTTGGCCGTCAGCAGCCCGGCCAGATACGCTACCGCCAGAAAAGCAAACAGACTGACGAAGATGATGGCCTGCAGAGCTTTCAACCCGGGATGCGTCGTGCAATAGGACGGAACGACACCGTAGTAGTTCAGTTCCAGCACCGTACCGTAAAGAATGAAGGCCAGGGCCGCGACGAGGTGGGCCCAGACCCGGGGCAGCAGCACGCTGGCTACGATAATCACGAGCGGATAGAGAAAGTTGAACGAACTGTCCCAGCCGCCGGTCTCGTGGATGACGAGGCTGGCAAGAACGAGGTCGGTGACCACCTGCAGGGTGGCCTGCAAGCGGTGCTCCGGCCACAGACTCAGCAGGAGCACATAGAACAGCGACAGGCTGTACCAGAACAGGATCGTGCTGACGAACAGACGCAACGGCAGGGGAGCCGGACTGATCTGGGCAACGACGACCTCGATGCCCAGCAACAGAGTCAGGATCAGAATGCGGACCCGGACCAGCCAAGCCAGCCAATTGCGTTCGTCGAATGTGGAATGCATTCCGATCTCGATGGAGAAGTTTCCCAGGCTTCAAGGTTTCAAGGTTTCAGAGTTCCAGCAATTCTTCCCCTTGAAAACTTTGAAACTTTGTCGCTTCAAGGCCTTCTTCGCTAGCCCGACAGCTTGGCGATCATGGCGAACAGCGGCATGTACAGCGAAATCACGATGCCGCCGACGGTAACGCCCAGGGTTGCCAGGATGAGAGGTTCCAGCATGTTCAGCATGTTTCTGGTTTCCGCGTCTACTTCCTCTTCGTAAAAGTCGGCGATCTTCTGCAGCATGGAATCCATCGCGCCCGTAGCTTCGCCGACGCCGATCATCTGCGTCACCATATTGGGGAAAACGCTGCATTCCCGCAGCGGATCCACGATGGTGCGGCCTTCCTCAATCGCCTTACGCACCTTCATGAGCGCCTCTTCCAGCACCGCGTTGCCTGAAGTTTTAGCGGTAATCGACAGACCTTCAAGAATCGGCACGCCGGAAGTAATCAGGGTGCCCAGGGTACGGGTGAAGCGGCCGACCGCAATCTTGCGGAGCAGCGACCCGATGACCGGGATGTGCAGCAACATCATGTCGAAATAGTATTTCCCGCGCGGATGCTTGCGAATCTGCTTGACGCCAAAGAACAGGGCTACCCCGCCGAACAGGACCATCCACCAGAAGGTCTGCACAAAAGAGCTGAGGCCGATTACGATGCGCGTGGGCAGAGGCAGCGCGACGCCCAACCCGGCGAACAGGTTGGCGAAAATAGGCACCACCCACTTGAGCAGCGCTCCGACAATCAGGGCCGAGATCGCGACCACGGCCACGGGATAGATCAGCGCCGATTTCACCGCCGACCGCAGACGGACCGCCTTTTCCACGTAGGTGGCGAGGCGTTGCAGGATGATGTCGAGAATACCGCCGGTTTCGCCCGCCTCAATCATGTTGGTGGTCAGGTCATCGAACGCGGCGGGGTACTGTCGCATGGCGTTGGCCAGCGTGGCGCCGCCTTCCACGGTGGTGCGGACTCCCGTTAGGGTTTTCTGGAACGACTGGTTTTCCTGGTTGGCGGCCAGAATTTCCAGGCACTGCACCAGCGGCAGTCCGGCGTCAATCATGACCGAGAACTGGCGGAAAAACACCGCGATGTCTTTCACCGCGACCTTGCCGGAGCCAAACGTCGGCAACGAAAACTCCTTGCCCTTCTCGCGAATCGAGCCGGGGGTGATGCGTTCGCGGCGCAGCGCTTGCGCCAAAGACTGTTTATTCGGCGCAACCCGCTCTCCGGTAATCTTCTGCCCGCTGGCATCCTTGCCGGAAAATGTGAAAACTGGCATGGCTTTGATTTCTCCTGACTGACGCTTACTTCGTCAACACTCGCGTTCTGATCCTCATTCGTTCACAGCGCTTAATTCTTGCCGGCCGCTCCTCGTTGCATGGTGAGCCCGGTCGTGGTGGGACGGCTCAACAGGCTGGCACCGCGGTTGATCATTTCCTGCAGTTCATCCGCGTTGCTGGAGCGCGCCATGGCGATTTCCAGCGAAATCTGTTTCTGGAAGTAGGCCGTGGCCAGCGACTGGTTGAAGGTCTGCATGCCGAACTTCTCCTGGCCCGACTGCATGGCGGAATAAATCTGGTGAACCTTGTCTTCACGGACCAGGTTGCGGACTGCGGCATTCGGCACCAGGACCTCCATGATCATGGCCCGGCCCCGTCCATCAATACGCGGCAGCAGGCTTTGGCACATGATGCCTTCCAGAACCAGCGACAGCTGGGCGCGAATCTGCGGCTGCTGGTGTGCCGGAAACACGTCAATGATTCGGTTGATGGTCGAGGTTGCCGAGTTGGTGTGCAACGTCCCGAAGGTGAGGTGGCCGGTTTCCGCGATGCGCAGCGCGGATTCAATGGTTTCGAGGTCGCGCATTTCGCCGATCAGCACCACGTCCGGGTCTTCGCGGAGCGCGGCGCGCAGGGCGTCGCCGAAACTCTTGGTATCGGCGTGCAGCTCACGCTGGTTGACCACGCAATTCTTGTTCATGTGCACAAACTCGATCGGGTCTTCGATGGTCAGAATGTGGTCGTGGCGCTCGCTGTTGATCTTGTCAATCATGGCCGCGAGAGTCGTGGACTTGCCCGACCCCGTCGGCCCGGTCACCAGCACCAGCCCGCGGGGTTTCTCGCAAAGCCTGCTTACCACCGCCGGCAGGCCGAGCTGGTTGAACGACTTGATCTCGAACGGAATGAGACGGAAGACAGCCGCAGTGGCGCCGCGCTGGTTGAACACGTTGGCGCGGAAGCGGGCCAGACCCTTCAATCCGAACGAGAAGTCCAGTTCGAGGCTTTCCTCAAAGCGGTGCTTCTGCGAATCGGTCATAACGCTGTAGGCCATTTGCTTGGTTTCGGCCGGCGTCAGTTGTGGCAGGTCGAGCGGCACCAGATGCCCGTGGACACGAATCTGCGGTGGCGAGTTGGTGGTGATGTGCAGATCGCTGCCGTTCATTTCCAGCATTCTTTTGAGCAGATCGCTTAACGACAAACCCATGGCGAATTTCCTTTCGGTTATTTCCGAATCTTGCCGTACGGCTTCAGTGAATCGTTTCGCGGGCCACTTCTTCCAGCGTCGTAACCCCCGCAGCAACCTTAATCAGTCCACTGCGGCGCAACGTGAGCATGCCGCGTTCAATCGCCTTCTTCTTCAGTTCGACCGCGGACGCGCCCACCAGCACCAGTTCTCTGATTTCATCGTCCACTTCCATGACTTCGTAGAGGCCGGCGCGCCCCTTATAACCGGTGTTGTTGCAAACGCTGCAGCCCTTGCCTTTCTGAATCTTGATGGTCTTGGCTTCCTCGGGCGTGAATCCTTCCTCGATGAGGGTTTGCACTGGGACGTCGACCGGCTCGATACAGTCTTTGCAGATGCGCCGCACCAGCCGCTGCGCGCAGATCAGGTGCACCGACGTCGCTACCAGGAAAGGTTCAATGCCCATGTTCATCAGACGGGTGATGGTCTCCGGAGCGCCGTTGGTGTGGAGCGTGGAAAGCACCAGGTGGCCGGTAAGTGCGGCCTTGATGGCGATCTCGGCTGTCTCAAAGTCGCGGATTTCGCCGACCAGAATGATGTTGGGGTCTTGCCGCAGGAAGGATCGCAGGGCGGCAGCAAAGTTCAAGCCGATCTGCTCCTTCATCTGCACCTGGTTGACTCCATGCAACTGGAACTCGACCGGGTCCTCCGCGGTCATGATGTTGGTGTCCGGCTGGTTGAGGCGCGAAATCGAGGAATACAGCGTGTTGGTCTTGCCCGAACCCGTGGGGCCGGTGACCAGCACCATGCCGTAAGGCTTGAGAATGGCTTTTTCGAACTTCACCAGCGACTCGGGCTCAAAGCCGAGTTTGGTCATGTCGAGCCGCAGGTTTTCCTTGTCAAGCAGCCGGAGCACGATCTTTTCGCCCCACAGCGTGGGCAGCGTACTGACGCGGAAATCGAGCTGTTTCTTGCGGCCGCCGATATTCATCTTCAGCATGATGCGGCCGTCCTGCGGCAGCCGCTTTTCGCTGATGTCGAGCTTGGCCATGATCTTGATGCGCGACGTGATGGCGTCCTTGAGCTTCAACGGCGGCGACATGATGGCCTGCAGCACGCCGTCAATGCGGAAGCGCACGCGGAATTCTTTTTCGTAGGGTTCGACGTGGATGTCGCTGGCGCCGCGCTTCACGGCATCGCTGAGCACCACGTTGACCAGCTTGACCACGGGGGCTTCGTCGGCGGCTTTTTCCAGCTCCGAGAGCCCGACTTCCTGCTGCTCACCCTGCAGTTCAACGTCTTCTTCGTTCAGTTCCGACATGGACTGCATTACGGTCTCAAGGTCTTCTTCTTCCTTGGTAGCGCCGTATGCCTTGTCAATGCCGGCCTGAATGGAGCTTTCCGATGCGACCACCGGCTCAATGTTGAAGCCGGTCATGAACTTGATGTCGTCCATGGCGAAGACGTTGGTCGGATCCACCATGGCGATGGTCAACGACGCGCCTACGCGGCTGAGCGGAAGAATCTGATAGCGTTTCGCCGTCTCAAACGGAATCAGCTTCACGACTGCCGGATCAATTTCAAAATAAGAGAGATTAATGGCTGGGACGCCATACTGCCGGGAGAGGAAATTGGTAACATCTTCGTCCGTGAGGAAGCCGAGCTTCACCAGGGCCGAGCCCAGGCGGCAGCTCTGTTCTTTCTGGACCTTATTCGCTTGTTCCAACTGCTCTGGGGTAATGATCTTCTCTTTGACCAGAAGATCACCCAGCCGTTGAGACATACTTCGCTCTCCTACCTACGTGGATGGAACGAAACCTGAAACTGCTTCAGGCGATTGGCGCGAACGGCTGTCTAATTTTGGGAGAGGAAAGCAGTTCGTTCGCGTTGACATAAATTGTCAACGCAAGCCGGTTACGGTACCAGTAACTTTGGTACTTGGACCTGAAAGGTCAAATCAGGGCCGCGCCGTCCACTACCGGAACCCCGCGTCAAACGCTTGTTTCTCGGAGGATACGCATGGCAAAGCCGCGCCAGTACATGCACTTCGGTAAGGCAGAGCCAGTGCTCCAATCACAGCGAATTCGCGCTGGCCCGGCCTCGGTTAGACTCGGCACTGAGGCGCTCCTAATGCGGCAAGCGGCCACGCAGAGCGACAAAGAGAGCGAACTTCGCCGTTACTACACCGCGCTCTCCCACGCCTGGGGCCGTCAGCACTGGTGGCCGGCAGAGTCCGGTTTCGAGGTCGTGGTCGGCGCATACTTGACGCAGAACACAGCATGGACCAATGTAGAACGAGCGCTGGCAAATCTGCGCGCCGCGCGATTGTTGCACCTGGAAGGCATCCGCCGCGTCACCCTGCCCCGTCTGGAACGCCTCATTCGGCCTTCCGGGTACTTTCGTCAGAAAGCCCGACGGCTCAAAACCTTTGCCGCCTTCCTCGACAGACAATACAGCGGCTCGCTGGACCAGTTCTTCTCGCAGCCAGCCGGCAAGTTACGGGAAGAACTGCTGGCCCTGAATGGCGTGGGGCGGGAGACCGCCGATTCGATTCTTCTCTACGCGGCGAATCAACCCGTGTTTGTCGTGGACGCATACACGCGGCGCATCCTTGGGCGCCACGAGATCCTGCCCGAAAATGCCCACTACGAAGAAATACGGTCCCTGTTTGAGCGTGCGCTGAAGCCACTGGCCTGTGGGATAAGAAAAACTTCTGCAGACCCAGACCAATGTCTTCCAACCGGGTTCAGCGGATCTTCTCATGCGCCCTCAGCCATGAGCAGTGCGGCGCGGCCAGCCCTCGTTCAGATTTACAACGAAATGCACGGCCTGATCGTCGGGGTCGGCAAGTTCCATTGTGGGAAATCCCGGCCGAAATGTGAAGGATGTCCTTTACAACCCTTCCTGCCTCGCGGAAAGTGATTAGAGCAGATGTCCCGCGAAAAGTGATGCGAACTCATTGGCAGGCTGGAATCTTCCTGGCATTTCTGACTGCGTCGGGATCGCCTCCGGCAACGTTGCGGAGTGCGGCTGATCAGGCAGGCTTTCTCATCGGCACCGCGGTCCGGCCGAGCGTTTTCGCGGAGGCCGCGTATTCAGAAACTCTGGCCCGCGAATACAACATGGTTGAGCCGGAGGTCGCGCTGAAATGGGAGGCGGTGCGTCGCACTCAGGATGCTTTCGACTTTCGTGAGGGCGACGAGGTGGTCCGCTTTGCACAAGCTCACGGAATGAAAGTCCGCGGTCACTGCCTTGTTTGGGACCACAGCAATCCGGACTGGCTCACGCAGGGGCATTTCACCCCCGCTGCAATGTCGGGCCTGTTGCGGGAGCACATCACCACCGTGATGAAGCACTACGCCGGGCAGGTCTTCGCCTGGGATGTGGTAAACGAAGCGCTGGATGAAAATGGCCTGCCGAGAAATTCGCCCTGGTACAACCAGCCCGGCATCGGGCTTGCCGGCCAAGGAACGGCGTACATCGAGCAGACCTTTCGCTGGGCTCGCGCTGCCGATGCACAGGCGCTGCTTTTCTACAACGAAGCCGAGGGCGAGAACCTGAACCACAAATCCGATGCGATTTATGCGATGGTCAAGGACTTCAAGCTGCGCGGCGTTCCCATTGACGGCGTCGGACTGCAGATGCATATCTTCCATCCCGACCTCGACGCGGCCTCCCTGGCCGCCAACATCGCCCGCCTGACCGCGCTCGGATTGCAGGTTCACATCACCGAACTCGACGTCTCGCTGCCCCTCGACGCAACCGGCAAGCCCGCGCAGGAAGAGCTGCTTCGCCAGGCCGAAATCTATCGCGGCGTCGCGCGGGCATGCCTGCAGAACCGGGGCTGCACCGCCATTCAGACCTGGGGCTTCACCGACAAATATTCGTGGATCGGCTCCCACTCCCACGGGACTCAGGGCAGCGCCTTGCCCTTTGACCGGAGCTACCAACCCAAGCCCGCCTATGCCGCCATCATGGAAGAGCTTGCCAGCCGGCGGAAATAAGCTGAAGGGCGTTCTATTCCGCTTGCTTGACCGATTGCGCGGGCTGCACAGTGCCCGGCGCATTTGCCTGCATCTATAATGAGTTGCACCTCCGAGAGCCCTGCGGACCGGCTGGCAGCGGTCGGCGGAGGGCTTTCCGACACACGTGGCCCAGACCGCGCCAATCCGCCCGGAGAGAACGTCCTACCGGAAGCAGGTCGTCATTCTGCTGACGATTTCCGTTTTTCTCCTGCTCGCCATTCTGGTTTCCCAGACGGCCTTTGATCAGACCATCCTGCAGCCGGAGAACAACCAGCAAACCGTGTTGCTTTACGCTCTCTCGTTGGTTGTCTCGCTGCTGTTCGTGGCCCTGTTTTTTGTGCTCGCCCGCAACCTGCTGAAGCTGATCGCCGAGCGCCGCATGGGAGTGCTGGGCTCAAAGTTCCGCACGCGCATGGTGGCGGGCGCGCTCTTATTGTCGTTCGTGCCGGTCATCGTGATGTACTGGTTCGCTTACGGCTTGATGAATCGTTCGATCGACAAATGGTTCTCAACGCCCGTGGAGGAAGTCCGCGCCGACACCGAGGCGATGGCCTCTCTGCTGGCCAGCTACGCGATGCAGAACGCACGCGCCGAAGCGGCGGCCCTTGCCGCGTCGCCCGAGATCGGACACGCGTTCTCAGGTCACGGTTTCGCCGGTGTGGTGAGCGAGTTTCAGCGCCATGAGTTAACCCTGCAGGGCGGATTTGCCCTGGCGGTGCGGGACGGCAACGCCGAAGCGAGTTTCAACCTGCCAGCGCCCTGGCCGGTCCTGAAGTCCAGGCTGCCGCTGGACGAAGCCGCCGCCGGCCGCCCCGCCCAATTCACCTGGCAGAAAACGGACTACACGCTGGGCAGCGTTCCCGTCCGAGGCGGAGGCTTGATCTTGGTGGCCATCCCGCTGCCACGCGAGTTTTCGCAGACCGTTCAGCAGGTTCAGGCCAGCCAGCAGCGCTACTTTCAGTTGAGCAGCGAGCGCCGGCGCGTGCGCCGCACCTACATGCTGCTCCTGCTGCTGCTGACCGTCATTGTGCTCTTTGTGACGACGTGGCTGGCTCTGTTCCTCGCGAAGCTGGTGACGCGGCCTCTCGCCGCCTTGGCCGAGGCGACCGAAGAAATCTCGCGCGGGCGCCTGGACTATCGCGTCGAAGTCAGCGGGGCCGACGAAATAGGGGACCTGGTGCGCTCCTTCAATCGGATGGCTGCGGACCTAGAAACCAGCCGCCGGCAGATTGAAGCCTCCAGCCGCGAACTCGGCGTGGCCAATGCCGAACTCGACCAGCGCAGCCGCCAGATGGAGACCATTCTCGAGAGCATTCCTACGGGTGTGCTTTCGCTCGACGCCGGCCGCCGCGTGACCCACGTCAACCAGGCACTGCTTCGCATGTTCCATCCCGATGCCGAAAATGACGGCCCGGCACGGATTCTGCGCGGGGCCTCTCTGGCTGAAGTATTTCCCGCTGAGGTCATGGACGAATTAGATCCCCTGCTGCGCCGCGCCGACCGCATGGGCATGACTACGGGCCAGATGGAAGTGCAGTTGTCCCACGGATCCTTGAATGTAGCCGTTACCGTGGCCACCCTGCGGCATCAGGGCAAAGGTTCCGGTTATGTAGTTGTGCTGGAAGATCTTTCCGACTTGCTGAAAGCTCAGAAGCAGGCCGCGTGGCGGGAAGTGGCGCGGCGGGTGGCACACGAGATCAAGAATCCGCTTACGCCCATCGCCCTGTCGGCGGAGCGAATCCAACGCCAACTGGAGCGCGCACGGCCGGACGACCCGGCGCCGATGGCCGTGGTGCGCTCCTGCGCCGAGACGATCGCCGGAGCCGTCGAGACGGTGCGCCGCCTGGTGGACGAATTCTCCACGCTGGCCCGCTTCCCAGTATCCAAGCCGCAGCCGACCGACATTAACCGTGTGGTTGAGAGCGCGCTCTCGATGTTCAACGGCCGGCTGGACGGAATTACTCTGCACAAATCTCTGGCCGCCGAGCTGCCGAGAGTGATGGCCGACACGGACGCCATCAAGCGAGCCGTGGCCAACCTGGTGGACAACGCCGCTGAGGCCGTCCAGGATTGCATGGTGCGCGAGATCCAGATTTCGACCGCACTGGTCGCCAGCCACGACGCCGTCGAGGTCACCGTGGCCGACACGGGCAACGGCGTCACTCGCGAACTCAAAGAAAAGCTCTTCCTTCCCTACTTCTCCACCAAGAAACGCGGCACCGGTCTTGGCCTGGCGATTGTGAGCCGCATTGTGGAGGACCACCACGGCTCCATCCGGGTTGAGGAGAATCGTCCCGTCGGGGCGCGCTTTATCCTTGAACTGCCGGTTGTCCCAGAATCCACTCCCGCGGTTGCAACGGCTCAGCATGCATAACGTCCTGATCGTTGACGACGAAGCCGGCATTCGCGAATCCCTGTCCGGCATCTTGACAGACGAGGGCTATTCCGCCGTTTCCGTCGAAAGTGGCGAAGCCTGCCTTGACCTGCTGCAAAAGAACGCGTTTGACGTCATCCTGCTCGATATCTGGCTGCCGGGTATGGATGGCCTGAAGGTTCTCGAAACAATTCGCGAACTCGAAAACGCGCCCGAAGTCATCATGATCTCGGGCCACGGCACCATCGAAACCGCCGTGCGCGCCACCAAGCTGGGCGCCTACGATTTCCTGGAAAAGCCTCTCTCGCTGGAAAAGACACTGATCCTGGTCAAGAATGCTATTGAGTCGAAGAAGCTTCGCCGCGAAAACGTCGAGCTGAAGAGGCAGATCCAGGCCAAGAGCGTCATCGTGGGCGAAAGCATCCCCATGAAAGCCCTGCGCCAGCAGATCGGGCTGATGGCGCCTACCAACGGCCGCGTCCTGATCTACGGCGAGTCGGGCACGGGCAAAGAGCTCGCTGCCCATGCAATCCATGCCCAGAGCCTGCGTAAGGACGAGACGTTTGTCGAAGTCAACTGCGCCGCCATTCCCGAGGATCTGATCGAGAGCGAATTGTTCGGTCATCGCAAGGGCTCGTTCCCGGGGGCCGGGGCTGATAAGGAGGGCAAGTTTCACAAAGCGCACGGCGGTACGCTCTTTCTCGATGAAGTCGGCGACATGAGCCTGAAGACGCAGTCCAAAGTGCTGCGCACGCTCGAGGAACAACGCTTCACCCCAGTGGGCAGCGAGGACACGATCACGGTGGACGTGCGCGTCATCGCCTCGACGAACAAAGACCTGGAAGAAGAAATCTCGCGCGGCAACTTCCGCGAAGATCTCTTCTACCGGCTCAACGTCATCCCCTTCTTCGTCCCGCCGCTGCGTGAGCGGCGGGAAGACATTCCCCTGCTGGCACGGCACTTCCTCAAGGAGTTGGCGTCGCGCTACGGACGGCGGCCACGGGAACTCACCGATGACGCAGTGGAAGTCTTGATGCGTTACTCATGGCCGGGAAATGTGCGCGAGCTGCGCAACGTCATTGAACGCATCGTGATCATGAATCCCACGACCACACGGTTCGACAGCAAGCAGTTGCCGCCGTTGGTTTACCGTGAAGGCGGACGCCGCGCTCCTAAGACGGAGTTCTCCACGCTGCACCAGGCCCGAGACGCCTACGAGCGCGACTATATCCTCAAGACGCTCGACCAGAATCACGGCAACGTCAGCCGCACCGCCGAGGTCCTCGGCCTGGAGCGCAGCCATCTTTACCGGAAGATGAAAGCGTTGGGAATCGCAGCGAAAGAGTAGGCGGAGGCGAGCGCCTTACCGCTTGACCATGTGGATCTCGGTGCCGTTCTTGCGAAACTTCACCTCGTCCATTAGCTGGTTGATGAGGAAAATCCCGCGGCCGTGGTTGGAATAAACATTCTCCCCGACGGTGCAGGAGGGAATGGCTCCAGCATCAAATCCGCCGCCCGGATCGCGCACGATGATCAGCATGCCGCGTTGCTCGTCACAGGCTACCAGGCATTCGACCACCTTGCTGGGATCTTCTTTGGCGCCATGCACTACGGCGTTGGCCAGCGCTTCCTGCAGGGAGAGCTCGATGGCATCTTCCTTGCCATCCATGCACTTCATCTGCCGCACCGCCTCCATGACCTGGGTCACAACCGGGTCTACGGCATTGCGGTCCGCCGCAAGGGTGACGCGCACCCGCAAGCTCAAGTTCTCTGGATCAAAGTCGTACTCCGGAAGGTGCTCTTCAGGAGAAACCCCAGATACCATGTAAGTCTGTCTTTCCTTATCTGCCCCACAAACGCAGTCTGTCTGAGATTCTAGCGGGAAAGCGTCGAATCCCGCAATGGCCGCTTCGCTTCCGGCAGTAAGGACCAACTTCAGCTGGTTGTTTTGTTTCGTTCGTGGTCCTCGCGATGGGCCTCGATTCCCTGCGCTCCCATGCGCTGCTCCAGCTGCCGCCTCCAGTCGAGCTCTTCCACGAATCTTCGCGAGTCGCGCCATCCCGGCTCGACTTTGACGTATAGCTCAAGAAATACTTTGCCGCCAAGCATGCGCTCGATCTGCAGCCGGGCGCCCGTGCCGATCTTCTTCAGCATCTGCCCGCCCTTGCCGACCAGGATCGCTTTTTGGCCCTGGCGCTCGCAATAAACCGTCGCGGCGATCCGCGTGAGCTTCTTACCTTCTTCAAAACTGTCCACCATCACCGTGGTTGCATACGGAAGTTCTTCCTTGGTGTTCAGCAAAACCTGTTCGCGGATGATCTCCGCCGCCATGAAGCGCGCCGGCTGATCGGTGACTTGATCTTCCGGAAAGTACGCCGGCCCCGCGGGCAGAGCCGAGATCACACTCGCCAGCAGGACATCGAGTCCGCTGCGCTTGAGCGCGGAAATCGGAATCACTTCGCTGAAGTCATAGAGCTTGCGGTACTCCTCGATCAGAGGCAGCAACTTTGACTTCTCGCGAATCAGGTCCACCTTGTTCAGGACCAGGAATGCCTTCGTTGCCGACTTCTTCAGCAGATCAAGCGCAAACTGGTCCCGCGGATCGAACCGGTGCGTCACATCCATGATCACTAGCACAACGTCGCATCCTTCCATCGCCTCGCGCACTTCGACCATCATCTTCCGGCCCAGGGAACTGTCAGGCTTGTGCACTCCGGGCGTATCCAGGAGCACGATCTGCGCGCCGCCCTTGCCGTTGCGCTTGGGTACATGAACGATCCCTTGAATCCGATTGCGGGTGGTTTGCGGCTTGGGCGAGATGATCGCGACTCTTTCGCCAACCAGGGCGTTGAGCAGGGTAGACTTGCCGGCGTTCGGCCGGCCGAGAATACAGACGAAACCAGAGCGGAAGGGCATGGGAATCTTGGCGTTTGGCTATTAGCTATTAGCTCGTAGCTGCCAGACGCCAGAGCCAAGAGCCAAGAGCTGATAGCTGTCCTTATATCAGCTTCATCTGCTGGGGCTGCACGCTGGTCACGCGCACGCGCTCCACTTTGCGATCCGTAGACTCCACCACTTCGAAGCGCAGGCCGTCTTCTTCAACCACCTCGCCCTTGCGTGGAATTCTGCCCGCCAGTTCGCTGACCAGGCCGGCGATCGTGGCCGATTCTTTCCCTTCCGGCTTGGTGCCAAAGAGTTCGCCCAGGCGATCCACGTCCATTCCCCCGGAAACGACGAACGAGTGCTCGCCTTCGCGTACGATTTCCGGCTTGTCATGCTCGTCGCGGATTTCGCCCACGATCTCTTCGACCAGATCTTCAATCGTGACCAGACCCGCGACTCCGCCGTATTCGTCCACCACAATCGCCATGCGGATTCGCTGTTTTTGCATCTCCCGCAGCAGGTCGCTACCCAGCTTGCTTTCGGGCACGAAGTAAACGTCGCGCCGCATCAGCGTATCCAGCGTACGCGTTTGAGCTTCGCTGTCGGGAACCTGCAGCACATCTTGCGCGTAGACAATCCCCCTGATGTTGTGAACGCTGCCTTCATACACGGGCACTCGCGAATAATGTTTCGTCCGGAGCATTTCGATGAAACGCTCGACCGTCGTGTCTACCGGAACCGCAAACATCACAGGGCGCGGCTTCATCGCCTCGCGCACCGTCTTCCCGCCGAATTCGACCACCGATTGAATCAGGTCGCGGTCGCCTTCCTGAATAATGCCTTCCTCTTGCCCGGCTTCGATCAGGGCATCTACCGCCTCGGCTGGACTCTCCGGCTCCTCCGTGGTATTTTCCCGCGTCAGCGAAGCAACCGACTGCAGAAAGCCCAACACGATGGTCACGGGCAGCACCAGATAGATGAGGAGGCGCAGCACCAGCGTCCAGCTCACCAACCATTCGCCCTTCGTCCGCGAAAAGAATACGTAAGGGAGGAAGCGGTTACACACGACCACGATCAGAATCAGGCTGATGGTCGCCTCGAAGACCTCGTAGGCCGTCCAGGGCGGGGCCGTGAACACCAGAAAGCCCACCAACAGCGCGATCGCGGCCATGGTCAACTGGGTCAGCACCGCCATGGAGAGCGCAGCGCGGGTGCGGCTCACGCCCAGCAATGGTTCGACACGCTGCTCGAATGCGTCAATGTTGTCCTGAAAGTCGCGAGACAGAAATTTCCCCGCTTCCTGGTAGACGCGATCCACGTAAGAGACGAGCGTGAGCAATCCGAGCAGCACCACCAGCGCGATGGCGACAGTCAGTATCATGCCGTCCTCCGCGCTCGGGTCGAGCGCGCAACCCGGCCTCTCCGGGGTTTGGCGGGTTGGGCTCGTTCGATCAAAGAAACCGGAAGTTTCAGCACCCGGCGCAGCTTCGCTTCCTTACGCTCCATTGCACCATTATCCCGCTCGTGGTCAAAGCCTGCCAGATGCAGGATCCCATGCAGTGCCAGAATCTTCACTTCCTCGGCAACGCTGTGCCGGCAAAGCCTGGCGTTGCGCGCTGCGATGTCGGCAGAAATTGCGATGTCCCCGGCATGGCTTGTCCGCCGGCCACTTATTGATGGCGCGGCGCAAAGCGCAGGAAATGACAACACGTCGGTCGCCTTGTCCTTACCGCGGAAGCGCCGGTTCAAACCGCGCATCACAGAACTGGTGGTCACGAGCAGGTCGGCCGTACCGAGCAGCCCGGCAGCCCGTCGGGCTCGCAGAACAAAGCGCACAAGGGAATCGCAGCTCAGCCCGGCGACTCTTTTCTGCAGAATGACCACGTTTCCTTTCGCTTTGCGGCCTTGTGGAGCCACCAAAACAAATGGGAGAGCCCGTTGCAGATCTCTCCCAGGTGTGAATTCTGTCTAGTCTTTGCTATTGCCTGTGCCTTGGTCAGGGGACGACTTCACTTCCCCTGGCGCAACCAGCGCACTGCCGCTTGCGCTCGCCACGTTCTTGGCCTCAACGCTTTTCGTTTCGGCGCTCGTGGTTTCGACGCTCTTGGCTTCGTTCAGCAAAAGCATCTGCTGCTCGGCGGCCCGCACCTTATGCTCGTCGTAAGCGCGAACGATCCTCTGCACCAGATGATGTCGTACCACGTCGCCTTCGTCGAAGTGCACAAACGCGAGGCCGTTCACATTCTTCAAGATGTCAATCGCCTCGAGCAGGCCGCTGCGCCGGGCATTGGGCAGATCAATTTGCGTAATGTCCCCCGTAATCACTGCCTTGGAGTTGAACCCCAATCGCGTGACGAACATCTTCATCTGTTCCGATGTCGTATTCTGCGCCTCGTCGAGAATCACAAACGAATCGTTCAGCGTACGCCCGCGCATGAACGCAATGGGCGCAATCTCGATCACGTTCTTCTCTAGGTAGCGATCCACTTTTTCGGGATCGAGCATGTCGTACAAGGCGTCATAGAGCGGCCGCAGATATGGGTCAATCTTGTCCTGCAGCGTGCCCGGCAGAAATCCCAGGCGCTCGCCCGCCTCGACCGCCGGACGCGCCAGAATGATGCGGTTCACACGCTTGGCGAGCAAGGCCGAGATCGCCATGGCCACCGCAAGGTAAGTCTTGCCCGTTCCCGCCGGACCGACCCCGAATACCATGTCGTGCTTCTCAATCGCCTCGAGATAGCGGCGCTGGTTACTGCTCTTGGGCTGTACGGTGCGACGTCCAAAAGAGCGCTGGCGCCCGGCGTCGGCTAATCCGCGCAGCGTCGCCGAGGAATCGGAAGTCAGAACGCGCAGCATGCTGTTGAGATCGCCGTTGTTGAAGCTGTAGCCGGAGCGGTGCAGGCTTTCATAGTCGGTGAAGACCTGCTCTGCCCGCGCTACGTCGCGGGCCGCGCCTTCCAGTTCGATCGCGTTGGAACGCAGGTTGATGGAGATATTCAGCCCGTCTTCCAGCAGGCGCACATTCTCGTCCCGCGTGCCGAACAGGGTCTCGATGTTGGGACTGATCCCGATACTTTTCTTCATTCAGTTTCTTCGACGGGCCATGCGCGGACAACCGCCTCACCTGCCCGGACCGAAGGCGAAGGGGCAATCCAGCCGGGCAAGGCTCCCCTGCCTCGCGTTAACACAAGATTATTCTCAGAGACGGGAGACGCCGGAATGTTAGCGCCGTTGCGGCGAACAACTGCCATTGATAAAAGCCTACCCCGCGACGTTGCCCGAGTCAATGGCGACAACCTGGTGCAGTGGCAGGATTCGCATCGTGCTTCAGGTGGAGTCACGGGGTGGTGGTTGCCACCATCAACCCCGTCTACGCTGACGGCGGGGACCGCCGGGTAGTCGGCTAATTTTGAGATCTTTACTACGAAAGACACGAAGTCCCACGAAGGAAACGCATATGAAATAGTGCCTTCGTGATACTTCGTGCCCTTCGTGGTTCGCGCTTTTGCCTTTCAGGGATCAAACTGACCCACTACCGATCGCCGCATCTGTTTGACCGGTCAAGAATTGCTCGCCTATAATAGGAAATTCGGACCCGCCCGAATATCTCGCTAGACACAACGAAGGTAGCGAACCACATATGGCAAATCATTTTTCCGCGCTAAAGCGCGCCCGTCAGACCGAACGCCGCACCACGCGCAACCGCGCCAACACTTCCGCTCTGCGCTCCCAGTTGCGCGATCTCCGCGAAGCCATTGCTAAAGGCGACAAATCTGCCGCCGAGCAGGTTTATCGCAAAACAGTCTCCGCCCTCGACAAGGCCATCCAGAAGGGTACCCTGCACCAGAACACCGCGTCGCGTTACAAGTCCCGGCTGGGAACACGCGTTTCCGCGATGAAGTAGGCTTTCAGAGCGGCGATCAGCCTCAGCTTGAGATTTCGATCCCAAAATATTCGCGGAGGACGACAGCCCGGTCTTCCTCGGAGGTCAGCGTCTTTTCTTCGCGATGACCGCTGCGGGTCACGACCAGTTTCAATCCAGAGAGCGTGATACGCCCCTCCGGCGTTGCACGCGTGCAGATGCGGTTCTGGGTGAAATGCGACTCGGGCGAGGTCTGATGATACTGGCACATGGCCGCAAAATCTTCCATCCGGCGGGGCTGGAGCGTAAACGAGTACTGCCGCTTCCACTGCCCGCCCGGATCGGCCTTCTCCAACTGAAACCGCGCTCCGCGTCGCACCAGCCGGAAGCTGCCCGCCGGATCCACCTGCTCCGCGCCGGCTTCCAGCCGCAATGGTTCCACAAACGACTCGCCAAATCCCACGTCCGCCAGCCACGGTTCTTCGAGATCAACCCGCAGGGTCAGGTGGTCAAACTCCGGCCCTTCCCCACCCTTCTCCCGCGCGACCCGGGCTGAAAGCATCGTGACTTGGAATCCCATCGCCCGCAGCAGCGCCGCAAACGCGCCGTTCAGTTCGTAGCAGAACCCGCCCCGCCGCAGTTCTACCACCTTGCGAACAGTTACATCCTGCGCGACTACAATCTCGCGCCCGAGTCCGATATCCAAGTTCTCAAAGGGAACTGTCAGCAGATGGGCATGATGGACGGCGCGAAGCACCTTGGCCGTTGGTGCGGTAGGGCCGATGTAGCCGATGCGGGCGAGATAGGAAGAGACATCCACCATGAGTCAGGGGCTAGTGGTCAGTGGAGCCAGTTCTCTGGTCGCTGGTCACTGACCTCTTCGCATGAAGGTGCCTCTCACACCGGCAGCTGCTCCTGCATCCACCCCGGAGTTTCCAGCTTGGGCTCGGTGGTCAAATCCATCACCAGCCGCTCCAGCACTATGCGCTTGCTCACGGGATTCGAACGCAGGGCCAGGTCGGCCTTCGACACCAGCCGGATCGCCCGCGTCAGTTCGCGGCGCGACTTGTAGCGCCGCGCCTGCCGGATAATGTCATCCGCCGCAACTGGAGGCACGCGGAATCCCTGCCATAACGCCGCCCACAACATGCGTTGATCGCGCACGTTGCGCTCAAGAATCACCAGCATCTGGCGGAAGGTTTTTGCCAGCATGTAGATATGCCCAATCGCCGCCTCTTCCCCCTCGCCCGACGCCAGAATCGCATCGAGAATCTCCAGCGCCCGCACCCGGTCTTTGCTGGAAATGGCATCGGTCAGTTCATACAGCGAGCGCTGCTTGGCGGCCAGCACCATGGTCTCCACGTCGCCCAGCGTGATGCGCTTTTTCTCGCCGACGTAGAGAATCAGCTTCTCGAGTTCGTTCGAAATCATCATCATGTCGCCGCCGAGAGCGTCCACCAGTTCGCGGGCGCCGTCGGGCTCGATTTTGACGCCGCGGGCCGTGCAGTAATCGCCAATCCAGCGCACCGCCTCGCCTTCTTCCACGCGCGCTAACTCCACCAACCCGCAATACTGGCCCATGGTGTCGCGAATGCGCTGGTAACGCTCTTTGTCCTGCATTTCCATGCGCCGGATGTCGGCGGGAATACTGATGTGGTCGGCAACGAAAACGAGCAGCGCGTCGGGATTGGGATTCTTGCAGTATTCTTCAATCGCCGCCAACTTCTCATCATTCGACCCGCGCCCGAAAAGGCTCTTCACCCCGCGCACGAAGAACACCTGAAATGGCGCCATCAGCGAAGGCGTGCGGGCGCGGTCCAAAATCTCTGCCGGATCGGTCTCGGCAAGATCGAATTCGAAAAAGCTGAAATCCCGCAAGTCGGCGGGAACCAGGTGTTCCAGGATGGCGTCACGAAAACGCTTGCGAAAGAACGCTTCGTCGCCTACAAACACATAGGCCGCACGCAGTTTGCGCGACTCCAGTTCGCTGACAAAGCGGTCCGCCTGGGCGAAAGCGCGCATTCAAACGTTCTCCTTGAGAATGTCGGCCTTTTTCTTTGCTGCGTCGTCGGTCGCTGCTCCTTGGTCATTGGCTAGCGACGAACGGCCAACGAGGAATGACCATCTGAACTCTAGCATCAAAAACCCTCCAAAATGTTGGAAACCAGGGTGCGCGCAAAATCCTGGGAAAGCCGGCGGAAGGCCGGCGAATCCTCTTCAAAGAAACTGGCCAGGTCCTGCGAAACCTCATACTGCTCGCGAAACAGATACGCCGGGTTCTGATAGAGCACCTTGCCGTTGCGGTCGGTGAGCGAAACTCTCATGCTCACCACCACCAGCACACTGGCCGACCGGCCCGTCGCCGTATCGTAAGCGAGCGGAGAGGTCGCCGTGGAAAGCACCGTCCCGCGCAGCGTGGCGTCGGCCTCTTCCGAGGGATCGTTGAGAATGCGGTAATGCGTCCGTGTGGTAAATTCACGCACCAGCGACGCAGTCAACCTCTGCTCGATGCGATATGTCGTGGTCTCGTTCTTGAAGACCGGAACTGCAATCGTTCGAACGCTTTCGGGAAGCTGCACCGCATGCCCGGCGGTGTGATAGCCGCAGCTGGTGCCAATCAGCACCGTCGCGAGCAGAGACCACGCGCGCAGCTTCACTGGATCTTCCCCGTCGGGCGGGTCGCCGTCAGGCTCTCGGCGGACTCCACCGCCGTCAATGCCGCAATCCGCAGGTTGTCCGCCGCGGCCCACAGCCAAACGCCATTCGACTGCACAGGATCGCTCTTCAGCGCCAGCAGGACATTCTCCTGACCGGCCGAGTTCACATTGCTGGGCCATTCTTCTCCGGCGGCGGCGATGGCTACGTGCTCCCCCGCAAGAGCCTGGGCAAGCACCGATAGCGCCACGGCGTTTCCCATCTCTAGGAAGACCGCCAGCGTGTGTCCGTGAAAGACCGGGGCCTGCAGCAGCAAAACCGAAGCCTGGGGAGCATTCGCACCCGCAATCTTGCGATAGTGACGAAGAATGCGAGTCTCTACTGAATCCAGCGGCGGCGCCGCCGCCTGCCCGTACCGTGCCAGCATGCTGAAAGCGACCTGGGCGTCGAATACTTCCTTGGGCAGCGGCTGAAACGACAGCAGGTTCACGGTTTGCTGGTGCAGTTCATCCATGCCGCGCTGACCGTGTTCGGAAGCCGGCTCCAGCACGGTCGCTACCGCGCGCCGGATGACACCCGCTTTCTGAGCCCGCAACAGCAGCAACGCCAGCACTACGGCTGCCGGATGCGCCGTGACGCACGGTCCCGGCTGCAGCTCCGGAGGCGCCACCTGTCCGCGTTCGCGCTCGATCCACATCGAGCGCACGCTCGCCCCCGGTTCATCCTCCAGCGCCGCCGAAACATCCACGATGGTGCTGCCCGCGTCACGCGCCGCTTTCCAGTTCTTGCGTGTGCATTCCGCGTCGGAGGCAAAAAACGTGAAGTCCACGTGCTCGAACTGCTCCGCCCGCACGCTCTGGATGAAGCTGATCTCGTCTCCCATCGCTTCCAACTGCCCGAGCGCCTGGTCATCATCCAGCAGGCGCACGTCCGCGGCGGGAAAATTGCGCTCGTTCAGCATCTCGGCAATCTCTTTACCCTTGAGCGACGCCGCGCCCACGATCGCCGCCCGGTACAGATTCCCGCGCGCGGCCACGGCGTGGGAACCGTGGCTTGTCTTGACTGGGTCGCTCATGATGTCTGTGAAGCCTCCTTGTAAGGCGGAGGCGGAGGATTCCGGCGCCGGCGAATCATCCACTGCAGCCGCCAGAACACGCCAGAGGCCATGTACAGCAAAGCCAACCCAAAGAGGACCGGGCCCGAGAAGAGCGCGATCCCATAGATGAGCGCTCCCAGCAGAATGATGAGGCGGAAGGGATGCCGCGTACGGAAGTCAATGTCTTTGAAACTGTAGAACCGCCACGTGCTCACCATCAGATAGCCGACCGTCGTCACCATGGCGATCCAAGTCAGGGCGGTGTACCAGGACTCGAGAGGATCCCCGCCCGCGAAATGCACGACCGCCGCAATCACCCCAGCCCCAGCGGGAATCGGCATGCCCACGAAATATTTCTTCCCCGGACGTCCCGGATTTGAGGGCTGTGGGTTGTTCGTAATATTGAACCGCGCTAAGCGGCTGACGCCCGCCATCAGGAAAAGGAAACTGGCGATGGCTCCCACCTGGGTCAGTTTGATGTGCCACTCGGTTAACAGGACCGTGGGCATCAAGTGAAATCCCCACTCCCAGGCCAGCACGGCTGGCGCGACGCCAAACGTGATGGCGTCAGCCAGCGAATCCAGTTCTCGTCCGAAATCACTGCTGGTGCCGGTCACGCGCGCGATTCGCCCATCCAGGCCATCACAAAGCACGGCAAACCCAATCGCTTTGGCGGCGTTGTTCAAGTGCCAGTATTCCGCAGCCGTGGCATGCATCACTTCGAGAATCGCGTAAAAGCCCAGCGCCATGTTTGCCGCGGTAAACAGCGAGGGAAGGATATACATCCCCTTGCTGAGCCGACGTTTGGGTTTGGGGTCTGGCGAATCCATCAACGCGCCCTTTCCGCGGAAGTTCCACTGGCGGCCACCAGTGGTTGCGGCTCGGCATAAGCCAGCACACTGGAACCACCCTTCACCCGCTCACCCACCTTCACATTCACCCGCGCCGATGCATCCAGCACGACATCCATCCGTGACCCGAATTTCATCATCCCAATCCGCTGTCCGCGCTCCAGCCGGTCGCCCACTCTGGGCCAAAACACAATCCTCCGCGCCAGTAGGCCAGCGATCTGTTTGAACACCAAAGTCTGCCCATCGCCTTCCACCGTGACGACGTTCTGCTCGTTCAACTCGGCCGAGGCCTTATTCATGGCATTCAGGAACTGCCCGCGCTGGTAGCGCACGTCGCGAATCACGCCCGCAATCGGCGAGCGGTTCACGTGCACGTCAAACACACTCAGAAAAATGCTGATCCGATTCTGCCTCTGCCCTCCCGCGGTGACCGGACATACCTCAGTAACCTTCCCGTCGGCTGGCGACACCACCGCCCCGGCCTCCTGCGGAATAACCCGTTCCGGATCGCGAAAGAAGCATAGAAAGAAACAGGCCAGCAGCAGCGGAATAATCCCCCAGGCAGGACTTGTCAGCCAGCCGATCAGCACGGCGACAGCAATCAGCGGTACCGCGTAGAAGTATCCGTCACGAACCATGGGAGCTGACTCATTATAGTCGCGCCCTTCAGTTGGCGCCTCCCGCAGCCGCAGGAGTTTCTGTAAGTATAAATAAAAAAAGGCGCTTCTTCGCGCCCTCTACTAGATACATCGCTACCTTTGCGGTCATGGCCGCAAGGCGGTTGGCCAGGATTACGCTACGCTTGCGTCGTACTGTTGACGAAACTGCCTCTCGATCGACTCCATTTGATCTTTGAGCCGCAGTTTCAGCTTCTTCAGACGGACTTCCTCCAGCTTCTCGTCTTCGCTGAGGTAACGTTTTTGGGTGAGTACATCGAGACGTTGGGAGTACTGCATGTGCTCCTGAGCCAGCTTGCGGAATTCGTCGTGGCTGGTCAGGAGTTGGTCTCTCGAAGTCAGCATCCAGCGGACCTCCAAACCGGGATTTCTGCCGTCAACTTAGCACAGCCCCAAAACCGGGGCAATGCCCAAAAGTGGTGCAAAATTTACCACTGCAATCTCACTATGAGAATCGCAAGTTAAGGCACGCTCCGGCTATAGAGAACGGCATCTTCCTGCGGATCGGCATAGTACGACTTCCGCCGCCCGGACTGCCGGAATCCTGCCTTCTCATACAGCCCTCGTGCCGCCGCGTTCGATTCCCTCACCTCAAGAAACACCCCCGCGCTGTCAGTTTCCACGGCTTTCGTCAGCAAGGCACCCAGAAGGCGATTCCCCACTCCTTGGCGGCGGGCATCCGGCGCCACCACGATATTCTCCAGCTCCCACTCACCAGCCACCTGCCTGGCGACAAGAAACCCGAGCAATGCAGCTCCTTTCCCGCCCGAGCTCGCAGACGCCGCTACCACCAGCCGCTCTGATCCACCGCCCTCCCCAAACAACTCTGCATACTGCTTTTCACTCCAGTGCGCCGCCGCCGGGCACTCGCGCTCCATCTCTATCAGCAAGGGAATATCCGCGGCAGTGGCAGGTCGAAGAGTCACGAAGAAAACACGCCGAATTGACAGTCAGGAATTCTTGGAAAAAATCTCCGCGTCGGAGCGGCGGATGTAGTTGGCTTCGACTTGTTCGGGCGCAACGGTTTCCCCGGCTCTAAACCTGCGCCAGCCCACTCGCGCGATGCCTTCCGCGGCAGGAGGCGAAGCCGGCACCGTCGCGATACCCGCTTTCCGCGCCGTGCCGCTCAAGGACCCATCAGGAGTCGCCACAGTCATGGACTTTGCCGACGACAGGAATTCCGCCGTCGTTCGAAGTTCCTCTCGCAAAACCTGCGCGCCGCACGCCGTAACCTCGTACTCGCCGGCGTACACTTCACCGCGCCCGGCATCAAGCCCCGCCATCACTCTTCCCGACGCACCGCTGGCCAACGCCACCACTTCCAGCAGCGACACCGGCACGATCGGCTTGTGGAGAATCTCCGCCAACGCCTTGATCGCCGCCAGCCCCACCCGTAAGCCGGTAAACGATCCCGGCCCCGAAACTACGATGAAGACGTCAATATCAGCTTTGCTGAAACCGTGCTTGGCAAGCAAAGCCGCAATCTGAGGCACGAGCTGCGCCGAAAAAGTCCCCCCTGCGAGCGGGACTTCCTCGATCACTTCGATCCCGTCCGGATTTGCGCCTTTGCTCGCCCGCGCCAACGCTACGCAACCTTGCTTGCCCGAAGTGTCGGTGACAAGAAGTAGCATGGATTTGTTCCGGTTGATCCGTGTGAATCCGTGGCCAGGTTGTTCGTCAGGCCTGCACCAGTTCCAGCAGCACGCCTCCCGTGCTCGCGGGATGAACGAACACGTACTGGTGCCCGCCCGCGCCGGTCTTGATTTCCTCCGAAACCAGCCGCGCGCCGTCTTTTTTCAGCCGCTCGACCGCCGCCGGCAAGTCCGGGACCTTCAGGCACACATGGTGCAGCCCTTCGCCGCGCTTGGCAATGAACTTGGCAATCGCCGAATTCTCCGACGTCGCTTCAAGCAGTTCCAGCCGGCTCTCGCCCACAGGAACCATCACCAGCCGCACCTGCTCCTGCTCGACAGTTTCTTCCGGCGACACGCTGAGGCCCAGCTTCTCGTAAATCGCCTTCGCCGCCGCCAGCGACTTCACCGCAATACCGAGATGATCAATGCAGTAGCTCATGCACTATTTAGCCTTGTCATTCCGAACCAGGCTGGAAGCCCGGTGAGGAACCTGCTTTTCAGCACCGTGTCCGACTCGCGCTGCGATTTCTTCCACCAGCGTATACGGATCGCGCTTGTGCTCTGCCACTTCCGCCGCCAGCCGCGCCACGTTCCCATCGCCGAACTGATCGCGCGCCTTCTCGAGCATGGCGTCCCGCAACATCTCGACGAGCCGCTCCTGCCAATTCTCCACGCTCTTTTTCAACGCGCGGCCGTCCTTCTGCAAGTATTCCTCATACTCTGCAATCACCACCGCCAACTCCGGCACGCCCGTCCCTTCACTGGCCACTGTCTTCACAATCGGAGGCGTCCAGCCGTCGTTCCGCACGGTCAGCGACTGCAGCGCGCGAATTTCGCGCTCTACCCGCTCGGCGCCTTCGCGGTCGCTCTTGTTGATCACGAAAATGTCGGCGATCTCCATGATCCCGGCTTTGATGCTCTGTACATCGTCGCCCATGCCCGGCACCAGAATCACCACCGTGATGTCGGCCAGCCGCACGATGTCCACTTCATCCTGCCCCACGCCGACGGTCTCAATCAGCACGAGGTCACGCCCGGAAGCATCGAGCACAGTCGCCACGTCCGCCGTAGTACGCGCCAGCCCGCCCAGAGATCCGCGCGTCGCCATGCTGCGGATGTAAATGCCCGGATCGGAGAAGTGATCCTGCATGCGAATGCGGTCGCCCAAAATTGCCCCACCCGTATAGGGACTGGTGGGGTCCACGGCGATGATCCCGATGCTGCGATTTTCTTTGCGATAGAGCCGCGCCAGCTGATCCACCAGCGTGCTCTTCCCCGCTCCGGGTGGCCCTGTCAGCCCAAGCACGCGAGCCCGCCCGCTATACGGAAATAGCGCCTTCAGCAGGTCCGACCACCCCGGCGCACGGTTCTCGACCGTCGAAATGGCGCGCGCCAGGGCTCGCACATCACCCGCCCGCAGGCCCGCAATCAGATTTGAGTGACCGGCTTCCAAGCCGTCCAGTGTAAAGCAGGAGGAAAAGAAACACATCTGCCCTGGTCAATGAGCCTAATGGCGACCTTGCGTCAATTGGCCGGTCAATGAGCGTTATGGCTTTGTTTCGCCCACAATTCAGCATGATTCGATCCCTAACCGGAGACCAAAGTCAGCAGACAGGTTCAGCCTCGACCACTTTCCGATAAATGCAATTTTCTGCGCTCGCGTAACCTGCGTCAATAACTGTGATGGCCTTCCGTGAGAAGGCCGGTCGGATGCCAACGTTCAGACACTGCCCGGAGTAGTCCATGGGGCTAGGCGGGGAAGTTAGTTCCTTCTGGTGGTAGTCATTGGCTGCGCCCTGTTGTAAAGTGGCGCCGCCTTCATGTCTCTCGGCGACGAGATTTGAGGGCCGCCAGAAAGCCTCCAGGGGCATTGAGAAGCGAGGCTAGTCCAGACGGGGAAAGACCTACCACCTCCAAAGCGCCACTGGGGTCGGGGAATACAACTGGGGAACGCTATGAAAATCCAAAAACAGATCAAGTCGGTCGTGGTTCGCCCTGCGGGGATTACGCATCAACCATGCCTGTTTCTTTTCTCATTGTGGATGCTTGTGGTGGCAACGGTTTTGCCGGCCACGGCACAGGGAAATGAAACAGCGATAAAGAATCAGACATTGGCGCTTCCCGCGTATGGAGCTACCCTGCAAGTCCCCGCGGGATGGTCGCATCGGCACTATGCCAACGTGGACGAACTGCTCAATGTGACGCCGGACAAAATGGCGACCATGGCTTCGGTGGATCTTGACCGTACGGCCAAGATTTCCATTGAGATTCTCAATCTCCAAAGTCACTCCGATGCGGTGGACCGCTTGACCATTGTTGCGGCGGAGCGCCAGGCTCAGGCGACATTCCTGACGATTGCCGGGTGGCCGGCATTGCAACGGCAGGCCGTGGTGCCCAAACCGCAACTTGGCGAACAGGAAGCCGCGGCTGAGTCGAACAACGAACCGGGGAAGCATCTCTTGCTGGTGACGACCGCAGTGGCCGTGGGCAATTCTGTTTTTCGCCTGGACGGCACGGTAGCGGCCGAATCTCCAACAGCAAACACGATTGCGGCCCAGATCAAAGAAATGGGTCTGGCATTGAGCTTCCAGCAGTCTGGGAATGCCGCGCAGGCAGCACTGGATGTACAGCAACTGCAAAGTAACCCTTCGCCCCGCCTAAAGAGTCCGCAGCCGCCGCAAAAGATCTCCACGCCTTCAAACTCGCAGTCGCCGAAAACGTTCTCGGCGGCCCCGGAAAACATCCCGGCCAGCGCAGTGCCAGCTGCCTCGCAACCGGTCGGTCTCTCCTTCAACACCGCGATCAGCGGAAGTGGGACGGAGCCCGAGATTGCCGTTTCCACCAACGGCAGGAACATCGTGATTGCCTCCCAATTCAACGGGGTCAGTTCCCAGAACGGCGGACAAACTTTTTCAGCACCGTTCAGCTTCCCAAACACGTCCTGCGGAGACTCGTCATTGGCCTACGGTCGCAGCGGAAACTTCTATGAAGGATCGATTGGGACAGACGGATTAAGCGGATGTGACACGCAAGTTATGGACGTGTCTACCAACAACGGCGCGACTTTCGTGTTCCGCTCGAATCCAATTGTCTGTAACGGGGCCAACTGTGGTTTTGTGTCGGCGGCCAGACCGAACGGTGTACCCGACCAGGAACATATCGCGGCTGACCGCTTCAACGCAGGACCGGCGCCGGCGGCCGGCGACCAGGTATACGTAGTATGGCGCGACAAGGGCTACGGAATCGTATGTTCGAGCGACAGCGGAAACAATTGGACCGCTCCCGTATTCCCGGCAGCTAGCGCCGATTTCCCGCGGGTTGCGGTTGGGCAAGATGGTTCGGTTTACGTCATTTATACGGTCGGCGACAACATCGAAGTAGACCGTTTCAGCTCCTGCGCCAACGGCCTAACGCAACTGAAGAGCGGCGCGGTGGTCGCCGCCGGCACGCACGAGGTGGTCTGTCCTGTGGCCGGACTCGATCGTTGCGGCGGATTGAATGGATTCTTTCGAAATGATCTGCGCAGTCCCAGCGTCGTTGTGGACGACATCAACCCGAGTCACATCTATGCTGTCTATGCCACCAACACCCTGACGGACAACGCGGGCGGTTACCCGTTGGGTAATGGGGTGAATGAAAACGTAGTCGTCTCGGACTCGAACGACAACGGCAACACCTGGTCAACTCCAATCCCTGTGAACAGCGGGATTAACGCGCGACGCTACCTGCCATGGGTTTGTTCGGTGGGGGGCGCGGCCTACGCTTCATGGTTTGACCGTCGCAACGCCACACCCATCACCAATGATGCCAGCGACTTCTTCGGGGGTAGCGCGGCACCGAGCGGCGGCACTTTGACGGCGCAGCTCCCCGATTTCCAAATCAATGCTCCGAACACGAGCGACCCGCAGTGCGGCGTTCCAGTCGGAGGCTTTTGGCCCGCTGGACCAGATAAATCAAGCTATTCCACATCGTGTTACGTTACGCCGCAGCTGGCGGGCACTTGCTCTGTCGGCGGAGCACGCTGCGATTTCAACTCACCTCCGGCCGGTTGCGGAACCTGCCAGACCGGTGGAGGCCAGCCGAAGTATGGAGACTATAACGGCAACGCTTGTGCGGCGGGGCGTCTCTATAACGTATGGGGTTCGGCAACAGCGCAGCCTTTTACCAACCCCCCCAGTAACATTTCGCTCTTCTTTTCGCAAAAGCTGGTATGTTGCGAGCCGCAGATTCAAGTGCCAGGGCCCATTTCTCTGAATGCATGCGCCGGATCCACGGCAAGCGCCCCCGTGAACATATGCAACACCGGCAAGGCGGACCTGACCGTCAATGCGATCACCTCATCGAATCCAAAAATAACGGTGAGTCCCTCTGCTGGTTATCCGCTGACTGTCAGTCCTGATTTCTGCTTTCCGGCGCAAGTTACCCTTACACCCGGGAGCACGACGGGGCCGATCAATGGCACGCTTACGATAGCCTCCAATGACACCGTTACTCCGTCGGCGACGGTACAAATCAATGGCAGCTCTCCGACGCCCAGCATCAATGCTACGATCGTCAACAGCGGCAACTTCGGCAACGTTTGTCCCGGAGGCCAATCGAGCCTCAGCCTCAATGTGACTAACCAGAGCTCGTGTAACCTGGTGGTTAACAGCATTACAACCAGCCCCAACTTCCTTCCCCCTACCACGGTCTCTCTGCCGTTGACGTTGACGGCTGACGGGACTATCGCTCTGCCCCTTACGTTCGCGCCCGGCATTTCGCAGGCTTGCAGCACAGCCCCAATCACGGGTTCGGTTACGATCAATAGCAACGATCCATCACAGCCCCTCGGCAACACTGTCGTGGGCGTGCAGGGAACGGTGCCCTGCCCGAAAATCGCCGCTACCATCCCCAACGGTGGAAAGTTCGGCAACGTGTGCTCGGGCAACGTGTCGGACCTGAACCTGGAAGTGCTCAACACGGGAGCATGCAACCTCAACATTTCCAGCATCACATCGAGCAGCACACAGTTCGCGCTGCCCGGCGGTCCGCTGGTGTTGAGCCCCGATGCCAACGTGGATCTGCCGGTCGCCTTCCAGCCGGCGCCTTACGGCAGTCCGGGTTACGTAACCTGCAGCAACACCGTACCCGAGACGTCCAACATCACCATTGTCAGCAATGATCCCACCAACCCGATTTTTGTTACGCCGGTGCAAGGGATCGAGGGCTGTCCAACGCTGGTGCTCGGGCCGCTCAACCTGACCGGGCTCAATGACTATCCACCCACGGTGTCGGATCCAACGGGGACTCTGGGCTGCTACACGGACAAGCAAATCACGGTGAGTAACACCGGAATTTGCCCGTTGATCATTCCGAGCATAGCGACTGTGAACGGCCAGGACGGGCACGGTCTGCCCTTGCCCGCCGCGCCTCTCGAATACAGTGTGGTGAATACTCCGCTTCCGATTACCCTCGCTCCGTTCGGCAAGCCGATCCCGATCACCGTTCGCTTCAAGCCGGAGATCCTGACCGATCAGAACCCAACCGCTCCGGACCAGCAAACCGGAACGCTTAAGATAACCAGCAACGACCCGGTGGTACCGGATAATACGGCCGCCCTCTGTGGCGAACCGGTCTACCACAGCGGTGCGCGTGTGCTGCTGGTGGACACCCTCAACAATCCGTTGAGCTCGGTGACAACCTTGCGGCTGACTACCAAGAACATCAACCCGCCATTCCTCGAGAAGCTGAGTCCAGCTCCCTTGCAGCCACCGGCGAATGTTTGCGGCAACACCATCTACTACCATCTGGACAATGAGACTCTGAATCCGACGGGCAAGAACCCCAATGCCTTTTATGTGGTGTTGGTCAACGATAACCCCCACTATTTCCTCCCCGTTAACTTCAGGCTGGGTCAGTGCCAGTTCCAGCAGATCGTTGTGCCCGAACAATATTAGTTCTGCCCTTCCAGGGCCGGACTCGATTACCATATGCCGGGACCGCAAGGTCCCGGCATACTTTTCAACCAACCAAGGGATTACACGAATGAGCCGTCGGAGCTTTCTAGTATTGCTGACCCTCGCGCTTCTTTTTTGTCCGCTATTCGGCCAACAAACAACCCCGCCGGCCACTATCGCCGAAGTGGATGGGGAGAAAATCTCATTGCAGGAGTTGAACGATGCCTCCGGCGAGCCTCTGGTGACGCTCGAGGAGCAAGTCTACAAACTGAGGCAGCAAAAACTCGACCAAATGATTGACGATCGTCTTTTGGCTCGCGAGGCGAAGCGGCGAAACGTGCCGCTGGAGGCGCTCATTGATGCCGAGGTTACGTCCAAAGCGGCCGCAGTAACTCCGGACGAAATCCACCGAGTTTACGATCTGAACAAGAATCAGTTACAAAAACCGGAGTCCGAAGTGGAAGGGCAGCTGCGTTCCGCCATACACGATCAGCATGTGATGAACAGGCGCCATGAGTTTGCCAGGAGTCTGCGCGCCAACGCTAGAGTTAACGTCTATCTTGAGCCGCCTGATCCCTTTCGGGCTGCCGTGGGCGTGGACGGACCGAGCCGTGGTCCGGCCAACGCTCCGGTGACCATCGTTGAGTTTGAAGATTTCCAGTGTCCTTTCTGCAAGAAGGCGCAGGAAACCGTACAGCAATTGCTGATTCGCTACAAAGATACGGTGCGGCTGGTGCATCGCGATTTTCCTTTGCAGCCTCTCCATCCCGCCGCCTGGAAGGCGCATGAAGCGGGGCGCTGCGCGGAGCAGCAGGGTAAGTTCTGGGAATACCATGATCTGTTGTACAAGAATCCACCCGCCGCCGGCCCCGAGCAGTTGACGGCTTACGCTTCGCAACTGGGCATGGACTCCGGTGACTTCAAGAAGTGCCTGGACAGCGGGAAATTCAAGGCCGTCGTCCAAAGGGATGAAGATGAAGGTGACCGGCTGGGCGTGCAAGGCACGCCCGCCTTCTTCATCAATGGACGCCCGCTCTCAGGGGCTCAGCCAGAGAGCGAGTTTTCGCGCATCATCGAGGAAGAGCTGAACCGGCGGACTCAGCGATAGGGGACCGGCAGTCTCCACCACAGACCCTATCCTTCGGAGTAGTCAGGCGGGTTAGGCCGATGAGTTACTTCCTTCTGTCGGTATTCGTTGCTCTCGTTCCATGGTAAAGTGCATTCGGTTGTTGCTCGGCGAATGGGCAAGAAGTCGGGCAAACCGGAACGCGACATCGCTTCGTCCCCCCAGCCTGCGATGAAAACTCTCAGGAGAAGATTCAAATGAAAACCTTTCGTGTTGGCTCAATCTTAGCTCTTGCTGTGCTGGTGGCTGGGGCACTGGGGACGACAGCCAGCGCTCAGAATTTCGTCTGGACCAACCACTCCACCAAGGCCGCCGTGACAGGTGCCGGGGTGCCGGACCTTTTGAAGGTCAACTATTTCTCGAATGCAAACACCAGCGGCGCACCGGACGGAAAAGTCCGCATCGTCAACCCTGGCTCCCCGACGGGCAACCTTTGTGCTCAGATTTACGTGTTCGATCCCTATCAGGAGTTAACGGAGTGCTGCGCCTGCCTGGTCACCCCAAGCGGGATGCGCAAGCTCTCGGTCAATAACGACTTGACCGCAAACCCCCTGACCGGCGTTAAGCTGACCGACGGCAACGTGGAGATTGTGGCCGGCTATACCAACAACAACGTGTGCAGCCCCCTCAACGACATCGTCTCGCCCACGATCCGAGCCTGGGGAACTCACGTGGACGACTCGTTCGCGATCACCGAGACTGAGTACTCTGACCGCTCGCTCGGCCAGTGGAACGACTACCTGTTGGTCGATTGCTACGCCATCTCTCTTACTGGCAGCGGGCATGGCACCTGCTCGTGCGGCACCGGCGACTAATCTGCGGTCACAAGAACAGTCATAAGAGTGCGAAGGCCCAAGCTTAATCGCTTGGGCTTTTGCTTCTGACCCGCCATCGGGGATTCGCGGCACGGTCCCGATGATCGCGCAACTGCTATAGGCCTTACTTAGATGGGATATCTTGGCGACGGGAAATCTTGTAAGCTGCTGATTCCATTTAGTTTGCCTCATGCAGAATGCCAGAAAATACCCCGGCAAAGCTAATCTTTCAGTAACTGCCGTGCGATCACCAGCCGCTGAATCTCGCTGGTCCCCTCACCGATCGTGCACAGCTTCACATCGCGGTAGAACTTCTCCGCAGGATAATCCTTGATGAAGCCGTAGCCGCCGTGAATCTGCAGGCCTTCATTGGCACACTTGACGGCGACTTCGCTAGCAAACAGCTTCGCCATGGACGATTCCTGCGTGGTTTTCATCCCGGCGTCTTTCATAGACGCCGCACGCATGGTGAGCAGCAGGGCCGCATCAATTTCGGTGGCCATATCGGCCAGCTTCCACTGGATGGCCTGAAAATCGCTGATCGCCTTGCCGAACTGCCGGCGCTGTTTCGAATACTTCAGCGCCGCCTCGTACGCGCCCTCGGCCATGCCCAGCGACAACGCGGCAATTGAGATGCGGCCTCCATCGAGCACGCGCATGGCGTCCGGGAATCCCTGGCCCTCGCCGCCGAGCAGATTTTCCGCCGGAATCACGCAGTCTTCAAAGATCATCTCCGCCGTGTCGCTGGCTCGCAAGCCAAGTTTGTTTTCCTTCTTGCCTGGACGGAACCCTTTGGTGTCCTTCTCCACGATGAACGCCGAAATCCCGTGGGTATGCGCCGTGCGGTCGGTCACGGCCAGCACGACAGTTACGTCGGCATAGTGGCCGTTGGTGCAGAACGTCTTGGTGCCATTCAGCACCCAAGTCCCACCGCGGCGCACAGCAGTCATGCGCGCACTGCCCGCGTCCGACCCGGACGACGGCTCAGTCAATCCCCACGCGCCGATGAACTCGCCCGTCGCCAGTTTGCTGACGTATTTCCTTTTCTGCGCCTCGTTCCCTGCCAGGAAGATATGGTTGGTGCACAGCGACGTATGCGCCGCGACGATGATGCCGACAGACCCATCCACCCGTGACAGTTCCTCGATGGCGGTCACGTACTCGACGTATCCCATATCCGCGCCGCCGTATTCGTGCGGGAAGATCGTTCCCAGCAGTCCCAGCTTGCCGAGTTCCTTGATGGTGGCGAGAGGAAACTCGCCAGCCTCGTCCCACTTCATGACGTTGGGCTTGATCTCGCGCTCGGCAAACTCGCGGACACTCTTCTTCAAGTGCAGTTGTTCGTCGTTCAGCTGGAAGTCCAAGGTTCCTCCGCCAGGCGCGGAGGCTGCGCCGGGCAGCTCCGCAATCAAAGGGCGCTCGCAGCGCCCCGGATTTTGATTAGAACATAGCGCCGGACAGGGAAGAAGTTACCTCCGGAGGGAAAGGGAAAGGATGGGGGAAACCGCATGAATACTGGCGATTCTGCGTGTTGCGAAGGCCCACCCAACCGACCGGATGGTTTGGAATGTCGGGGCCTGCAGCGCTGTGCTGGAACCAGCGCTCGCGATCCAGGGCTGACTAAACGCCGGCAGGCAGGCTTGCATCAGGCGCGAGGAACGCCTGGAAAACCTCGTTCGAGAGCAACCGCCCGCGCGGGGTAAGGCGAATACGGCCGCCTTCCTGTTGAATGAGTCCGTCCGTGGCTAACTCCGCGATCCGCGGCTGAACCAGATTGACTGCATCCTGCCCGAAGCTCGCGGCAACCTCTTGCAAGTCCAGGCCGCGGTTCAGGCGCAATCCGAGAAAGAAGGTTTCTTCCAGAGCCGCCTCTCTCAGAACAGCGGTCCGCTGCGGCGGACAACCGGCCACATAGTGCTCCAGTGAATCCGGGGTCGCAAGCCGGATGCATTCCATCCCCGGCGCGGTCAAAGGCAGCATCGAATGCGCGTCCACACCAAAACCGAGATATGGCTGGCGCGTCCAGTACTTGAGATTGTGGCGCGACTCGAGACCTGCCCGCGCAAAATTCGAGATTTCATATTGCCTCACGCCGGCAGCATCCAGCGTTTCGCACGCGGCGAGATAGAAATCGGCAGTGGCCTCTTCCTCCGGCACGAAATGGGCGTGGTAGCGCGTGCCGCCGGCGATCAATTCCCGGCCCAGGCGCGAGTCCTGGTCCACTTCGAGCATGTAGATGCTGACGTGGGGCGCGCCGGTGGCTAGAGTCTCGCCCAGCGACGTGCGCCAGCTCTCGGCGGTCTGGTGCGGCAAGCCCGCGATCAGGTCAATATTGATGTTGGAAATGCCCGTCTCGCGCAGGCGCTCAATGTCATCCAACACGGTTGTACGCTTATGGAGGCGCCCGACGGCCGCCGCCTCTTCATCCACGAACGACTGCACCCCGAGGCTGACGCGGTTGACACCGCAGCGAAGCAGGCCGTCGAGCACCGCGGGAGATAGCGTGCCGGGCGCGCATTCGACCGTGATTTCGGCGGCGGGCCGCAGCGCGAACTGGGCCCGCACTGCGTCGAAGATTCTTGTCAACTGCGCGGTTTCGAGCACGGTGGGCGTGCCGCCGCCGAGATAGATCGAATCCGCTTCGCGTTCAAACTGGACGCCCAGTTCTTGCGCCGTCTGCGGGGCCTTGGCGATATCGGCGCAAACGCGGTCTACATAGCGCTCGAACAGCGCCCGCGAAAATACGTCGGAGGCGAAGTTGCAATAGCTGCACTTGGTGCGGCAGAACGGCACCGAAATGTAAATCCCCAGGGGCACGGCTCGATTCTCCGGCTTTGATTATCCCATCCCCAAACCTTTTCCATCTCGCCTGCTGCTTCGGCCATCTATTTGAGATACCCTGTTGGAGGCGCGTTTCACGCATCGTCCTTACAGTTTGACGCCCCGGAACCAATGGCCCAGGAAGAGGAAGTATTAGGCAAAGCATACGACAGCCGGCTGATGCGGCGGCTGCTTACGTACCTGCGTCCTTATCGCTGGCAGGTGACGGTGGCCATTGCCTCAATCGTCCTTAAGTCCTTTTGCGACGTGCTGGGGCCTTACCTGGTGAAAGTCGCGGTAGACCGCTACCTCGCGCCGGCCAAGGGCGCCGCTTCGGGCTTGTGGAGTTGGCTCAGCCCAAGCCCGGCGAAAGGAATCGGTCAAATATCCGCGATCTACCTCTGCCTGCTGGTGCTCACGTTCCTGTTCGAGTTTCTGCAGACCTACTTCATGCAGTGGACCGGGCAGAAAGTCATGTTCGACCTGCGCAGCCAGATTTTCCGGCACCTGCAGCACATGCACGTTGCCTTCTACGACAAGAATCCGGTCGGCCGGCTGGTCACGCGCGTGACCACCGATGTGGACGCGCTGAACGAGATGTTCACTTCGGGAGTGGTCTCGATTTTTGAAGACTTCTTCGTCCTGGCCGGGATTCTCGGCATCATGCTGTGCATGAACTGGAAGCTGGCGCTGATTACGTTCGCCGTGATGCCGTTCATCATAGTTGCGACCAAGATTTTCCGCGACCGCGTGCGTGACTCTTACCGGCGCATTCGCACTGCCATCGCGCGGATCAACGCTTACCTGCAGGAACACGTCAGCGGCATGGTCGTGCTGCAGCTCTTCAACCGCGAGCGCAAGGCCTACCAGCGATTTTCCGAAATCAACCGCAGCCACATGGACGCGTTTAAAGACGCGGTCCTGGCCTACGCCGTCTACTATCCCGTGGTGGATTTCTTCTCGGCGATCGCGATTGCCTGCGTCATCTGGTACGGCGGCCATGACATTATTCGCGGGATCGTCTCCAGCAGCGTGATGGTCTCATTCAATCGCGAGACGCTCGTATCTTTTCATCTAGTGGCGACCGCGGCCTCGCTGGGTGTACTGATCGCCTTCACCCAGTACGCCATGCGCTTCTTCCGGCCGATCATGGACTTCAGCGAGAAGTACAACATCCTGCAGTCGGCGATGGCGGCCAGCGAACGCGTTTTCAAGCTGCTGGATACGCCGGTGGAAATCGTCTCGCCCGCCGTGACGAAGAAGCCGGAAGGCCCGGGCCGGATTGAGTTCGATCACGTCTGGTTTGCCTATCGGGACATTCCGGCTGAGAGTAACGGCGGGAGCGATCCTGACTGGGTGCTGCGCGACGTCAGCTTCGCGATCGAACCCGGGGAGACCGTGGCCGTCGTCGGCCACACCGGCGCCGGCAAGACCACGCTGATCTCGCTTCTGCTGCGCTTCTACGACGTGCAGAAAGGCGCGGTGCGCATTGACGGGGTGGACGTGAAAGAAATGGACCTCGCCGACCTGCGCGGCCGCTTCGGCGTCGTGCTGCAAGACCCGTTTCTCTTTTCCGGAACGATCGGCGGCAACATTCGCCTGGGCACCCAGCGCATTCAGGACGAGCACGTCGAGCAGGCCGCCGAGGACGTGAACCTTGGCGACTTCATCCGCGCCCTTCCCAGAGGGTTTGACGAGGAAGTCCGCGAGCGCGGTTCAACGCTGTCAACCGGCCAGAAGCAGCTCATCTCGTTTGCCCGCGCCCTGGCGCACGAACCGAACATTCTGATTCTCGACGAGGCGACTTCAAGCGTGGATACCGAAACCGAATTCAAGGTGCGCGACGCCCTCGCCCGCATGGTCGAAGGACGCACGTCGCTGATCATCGCGCACCGGCTTTCGACCATTCAGCGAGCCGACAAGATCCTCGTCATGCACAAGGGCCAGCTGCGCGAGATGGGCACACACCAGGAACTCCTTGCCCAGCGCGGGATTTACTACAAGCTCTATCAGCTCCAGTACAAGGATCAGGAGATTCCTGTGGGAAGATCGCAGACGCCAGAGTCCACGGTCAGCGCGGACGATTAGGTTACGTGGCGGGGCTCCGCAAGAAGCTCACTCCCTTACAATGTTCTCGTGCTCATCCTGATATCGGCGGGCGAAGCCTCCGGGGAAATGTATGGTGCGGAGCTGATTGAAGCTCTGCGCCGGGCTGTCGAGCGAAACCCTGCGGAGCTTCGCTCCGCCGGACAGCCGGGGGCGGCTGTCCCCACACAAGCATCTCGCTCCACACGAGGTGAGGAACTCCATTTCTTCGGCGTCGGCGGGGACCGCATGCGGGCAGCCGGCTGCGACACTGTGGTGGACGCCAAAGACCTCGCCGTGGTCGGCATTACTGAAATCCTCAGCCATCTGCCGAAAATCCTCGGCCTCTACAAGCGCCTGATCCGCGAGGCGGACCGACGCAATCCCGATCTAGCTATTGTGATTGACTCTCCGGCGTTCAACTGGCGCGTGGCGCGGCAGATGAAGAAGCGCGGCATCCCGACTGTTTACTACGTCGCGCCGCAGTTCTGGGCGTGGCGGCAGGGGCGGGTGCGGCTGCTTCGCGACTACATTGACAAAGCCTTGGTGATCTTCCCTTTCGAGGAGCAGTTCTACCGCGAGCGCGGCGTGGACGCGACCTTTGTCGGGCATCCGTTGGCAGAACTGCCTCACCCGACAATGGAGCGCGGCGATTACGCGGGGGAATTCCAGCTTGATCCCGCGAAGCAGTGGATCACGCTCATGCCGGGCAGCCGGGTCAAGGAAGTCCGAATGAACCTGCCGACGATTCTCGAGTCGGCAGCCATGCTTGGCGCAGGGTACGAATATCTTCTGCCGGTCGCGCCCACGCTGAATCGCGATCTCCTGTTGAAGTCAGTCGGTCCACAAAAGATCGCTCTCGTGCCAGAGGCGCTTCCGGCGCTCTGGCATTCTCGCGCCGGGATCGTCGCCAGCGGGACGGCCACCGTGGAAGCGGCCATGATGAACACGCCCTTTGTGATGGTCTATCGCGTTTCGTCCCTGACCTATCTGCTGGGCAAGCCGCGGGTCAAAGTTCCCAGATTTGCCATGGTCAACCTGATCGCTGGGGAGGAGGTCGTCCCGGAGTTGGTGCAGGACGATTTCACGGCTTCCAGCGTGGTCGCCCGGCTAAAGGAAATCTTGCCCGACGGACCCGCCCGCGAACGCATGCTGGAGGGTTTGGCGCGGGTAAAAAGCCGCCTGCGTGCCCCGCAAGCCACGTCTGGCCCCACGCCGCATCCCGCCGACCGTGCGGCAGAGACCATCCTTGGCCTTCTGGCGAGGCGCTCGGGCTCGTGAAGACCCCTCGATGTCGTCATTCCGAGGAGCGAAAGCACGAGGAACCTGCTGTTTTGCCAGCGCCAGCAAGAAGCAGGTTTCTCGCTGCGCTCGAAATGACAAAATCACAGGAATGACAAATTCTTGATACACCACCCCTAAACCTTGTGTTCCCAGCATCTTTTAGGTCAGAATCTTCATCATAGAAAATGAGTTATCATTTCCCGGAGACTCTCCTGAATGCAGATTGACCGGCGGCGCTCTTTGAGCGTCCTGACGATTCCCCTGACCCTGTGCCTGCTGTTATTGCTGGCGCCCGCATCCTGGGCGGCGGAAAAGACCCGCCTGCGAGTGGACGACTATCAGATTGAGGCCCAGCTTCAGCCTCATTTGCACCAGATCACGGCTCGCGCCAAGGTGAAGTTCACGGCGCTGCAGGACTTGAGCGTTGCCGTCTTCGAGCTGCACAACGACCTGCGAGTCACCAAGGTTCTGGACGAAAAAAACCAGCCCCTGTCCGCCGAGCGCGTGACACAGGATTCGACCGTCCGCGTGCCCCTGCCAGCGGGTCTCGCCAAGGACGCTTCCACCACGCTGACGTTTGAATATGAAGGCCAGTTGGAAAACGCCGATAATAGCCCGGTTCCTGGGCTCAAGTTGGCCTACATCGGTGACGACACCAGCTATCTGCTCTATGCCGGACGATGGTTCCCGGTCAGCGGCTTCGGGCTGAATCGGTTCACCTCGACCATCAACGTTACTTTGCCCGCCCACATGATCGCGATCGGCAGCGGGAAGGCTACCGTCGCAGAAACTGCAGTGGCAAAGAAACCGGCCACTGCCAACGTTCTCCCGACCAGGACTTACACGTTTTCCTCGACCAGGCCCAGTTTCCCCGGCACGATCGTTGCCGGAGTTTTTCAGGAGTATAAGAGCGACGAAGCCGGCATGGACCTGCACGTCTACTTCAAGCCCACCCATCAGAGCCTGGCTCCAACTTACACCACCACAGCGGTGCAGGAGTTCACGTACTTCATCACGCTCTACGGCTTGCCGCCTTCCCAAAAGCTCAACGTGGTAGAGATTCCGGCCGACACCATGCCTTACCTTTGGGCTCCGGAGATTGCCGGGCTGGCGGGGCCTTCGATCACGGAAAAGGTCAACTACCGCCTGCTGGCCGACGCCATCGCCCACCAGTGGTGGGGAGTTTCGGTCAGTCCGGCGACCAAGGACGACTGGTGGTTGAGCGACGGCTTCTCGCGCTACTCGGAAGCGATGTATGTCGAGAATGCCGCTGGAGTCGCAGGACTGGAAGAAGCCGTGAAAGACATGTCCGTCGGCGCACTGGCTTATGACACCGTGCCGCTCTCGAGCGCCAGCAAGCTCGACATTTTTTCCACCGAGTTTCAGTCGCTGGCTACCGACAAGGGAGCAATGATCCTGCACATGCTCCGCTGGGTGCTGGGCGAGGACAAGTACAACAAGACCATGCGCGACTTTGCCACGCAGTTCGCAGGGAAGGCCGCCAGCATGGACGATTTTCGGGCCATCGCTGAGAAGAACTACGGCGACCAGCTTACCTGGTTCTTCTCGCAGTGGCTCGATTCCACCGGCGCTCCGGAATTCAAGGTCAAGTACACCACTTACCGCCTGGGCGGCGCAGCCGCGCAACAGCAGCCCAGGGAGGAGAAAATTCCTGGATTCCGCGTCACCGGCGAGATTTCGCAGGATCTCGACCTGTTCCGCATGCCGGTGGACCTGCGCATTGAGACGGACGGGAAAACCGAGAACAAGCGCATCGAAGTGGTGGGCACGACCTCGCCGTTCACGGTCGAGACGTTCGGCCGTCCGCGGCGAATCACGGTGGATCCAGACCACCATGTGCTGACCAACACCAGCGACGTGAAACTCCGCGCTGCGATTCTACGGGGAATGGCGCTACAGCAGCAGGGCGATCTCTCGGCCGCGCTGACCGAGTTTAACAAGGCTCTCGATCTCAACAAGAACAGTTCCCTGGCGCACTACCGCATTGCAGAAGTCTTTTTCCAGCAGCGCAACTATCAGGCCTCGGCTAACGCCTACCGCTCAGCACTGAACGGCGACGGCGAGCCGCGCTGGACCGAAGTCTGGAGCCACCTCCAGCTGGGCAAGATCTTCGATATTACCGGCCAGCGCGAGCGCGCGGTCAATGAATATCAGAAGGCCACGCAGACGAACGACAATACCTTCGGCGCACTCGAAGAAGCCCGGAAGTACCTGCAGAAAGCCTACGAGCGGCCCAAAGAGAAACCTCCCCAGTAGGCCCCAGTTCCAGACCGCCTCCTGCCAGAGCGTGTTCTCTTTGATTCCGCCCGAGGAGGACTGCTGGCGGCTAACCTTTTCCGCATTTCCGGGGTCTAAGTATGCACCTACCGGCCGGGAACTTTGGACTGCCCGGCTGCGTATCTCTGATCAGATGGTTAGGCGGGATTGAGACCCCTCGCCTGAACGTTAAACCCGGGACCCCCACGCTCCTCCCCGGAGGCGTGGGGGCAACATTCCGTTTCAACGCCTATGCGCATGCTTCTCGACATCGTACGGCAGTCCCTATCTACGCTCTGGGCGCACAAGCTGCGTTCGTTCCTGACTATGTTCGGCATCGCATGGGGAGTGGGATCATTGCTGCTTCTGGTAGGTCTGGGAGAGGGCTTCCGCAGCGGCCAGGAAAAGCAGCTGGCCAGCCTCGGACAAAATATCATGTTTATGTTTCCGGGGCGCATTCCTGGCGTAGAAGGCAGCACCCAGTCCGGAAAGCTCTATTACTTCACTTACAAAGATTACCTGGCCGTCCGCAAGGAAGCGCAGTTTGTGGGAGCGCTCTCGCCGGTGCTGAACCGGGAGGATATCCGGGCGGTGAGCGATTACGGCTCGACCAACGGCCAGGTGTTCGGTGTCGCCTCCGACTACAACCAGATTCGCAACGTTCCCATTGAGCCGGGACGGTGGTTCAACGACCAGGACAATACCGA
Source organism: Terriglobales bacterium (assembly GCA_037442635.1). Taxonomy (GTDB): domain Bacteria; phylum Acidobacteriota; class Terriglobia; order Terriglobales; family Acidobacteriaceae; genus Sulfotelmatobacter. The sequence continues at coordinate 162,071 of JBBIPV010000011.1, forward strand.
GCGCCGGCGTGTGGCCGTGGTGGGCTGGGAGATGCTCAAGAATATGTTTCCCGGTCGGCCGGCGGTCGGATCCGCGATTCTGCTGAACGGGATCAATTTTGACATCGTCGGGGTCGTGGCAAAGGTTGGACGCGATGGCAATAACGGCACGAATTCCCGTATCTTCATTCCCATTGACACCATGCGCGATCTTTTTCCGTTGACCAAGGCCAATTCCGAGGACGCGATCTCGTTTTTGAACTACCAGCCGGTCAAGAAGGAACTACACGCCGAGGCGAAAGACGAGATTCACCGTATCCTCGCCCGGCGGCATGGCTTCGATCCGAAGCTGCAGGATGCGTTCGAGGATTGGGACACGATCGAGAACATGAAGCGCGTGGGCAAGATCTTCGATGCCATGGACTGGTTCCTCGGTGTGGTCGGCGTGGTGACGCTCGGCCTGGGCGCGATCGGCATCATCAACATCATGCTGGTTTCGGTAACGGAGCGAACCAAGGAGATAGGCTTGCGCAAAGCCCTGGGTGCGACTTACCGCGCGATCCTGACGCAGTTCTTCATTGAGGGAGCGTTCCTGACCGCGTTCAGCGGGGGGATCGGGCTGGCGATGGCTGTGGGCTTTGTGACATTGCTGGCCATGCTGCCGTCGCCAGAAGGATTTGACACGCCGCGCATCATTCCGGCCTCAGCGCTGGCGGCCATTGGATCGCTGGCCATCGCGGGCATTGCGGCAGGTTTGTATCCGGCGCGGAAAGCGGCGCTGTTGCCACCGGTGGAGGCTCTGAGGCAGGAGTAAGAAGACAGGACCGGTTCGATGATTCTCGACATCACACAACAGGCCTACAACGCCCTGCGCCACAACCGGCGGCGCAGCCTGCTGACCATGCTGGGCATGGCCTGGGGCATAGCGACTGTGGTTCTGCTGCTCGCATACGGCACCGGCTTCGAGCGTGGCTTGTGGTCCGCGTTCCGCTCCTTTGGCACGAACCTGGTTTTTATCTTCCCGGGGCGCACGGAATTGCAGGCTGGAGGCACCAAGGCGGGAACGCAAATCCGCCTCACCGTCAACGATCTCGACTACATTCGCGATGAAGTTCCGCTGCTGAAGCGGGTTTCGCCCGAAGCGTTCAAGAACTGCGTAGTCGCCTATGGCACGCGCAGCGCAAATTACGGTGTGAGCGGGGTGTACGCGGGCTACGGGCGGATGCGCAAGCTGGAGGTCACCGAAGGAAGCTTCTTCAGCGAAGCGGACGACTTCACTCACACCCGCGTCGCGGTGATCGGCTCGGACGCGAAGAAGAAGCTCTTTTCCGGCCAGAATGCGATCGGTGAAAACGTCCGGCTGGACGGCATTTCCTACCAGATTGTCGGCGTCCTCAAGCACCAGGTGCAGAACGGGGACGACAACATCAATGAGCACGTTTACGTTCCCTTCAGCGCCATGAGCGACCTGACCAACACGTACTATCTCAACGCGGTGGTCATGGAATACGAGGGCGACCACGCCAAGGTGGTGGAAGCCGTGCGCGGTTCGATGGCCTTTCACCATGACTTCAATCCCAAGGATCATCGCGCGATTTTCGTGCTTGACGTGTTCGCCGACCTGCTGGATCTGCAGGTGATTTCCACTGGCATTAAGATTCTGTTGGGCTTCATCGGGATGCTGACACTAGGCATCGGTGGGGTTGGCCTGATGAACATCATGCTGGTTTCGGTGACCCAGCGTACCCGCGAGATCGGTGTCGAAAAAGCCCTGGGCGCACAGCGCTGGCATATTCTTCTTCAGTTTTTGTCGGAAGCCCTGGTTATCACAGCACTCGGGGGCCTGCTGGGCGTAGTCCTGGCCTATCTGGTCTCCTGGTCGGTGGGGTCGCTGACCTTGTGGAGCGCATTTGAAGAGAACGCCAGCGAAGGCGACATTCACCTCTATATTGATTCGGCAACGTTGATCTGGTCTACGGCAATTCTGAGTTTCGTCGGGATCATCAGCGGGATGCTGCCAGCCATCAAGGCCGCGCGGCTGGATCCGATTGAAGCGCTGCGCTACGAGTAACGGGGCGCAAGTCTTCATGAATTCCTGTACCTTTGTGGTGAATTTCTTTGACTTTTCGCTAGAATCCCCATGTGTCCGAATCCGCTGCCGCTCGCCTCGACCGCGTCCAGGCTCAACTTCGGCTCTACGAACATCCGCTGCTGAACTTCTCCGCGCGGGCGAAGGGCGAAGCGGTTGAGGTCATCATTCAGTTCAAGGACGCGGCTGTTCCCGTCCATACGTACTACTTCGATCTCCATCCCCGCGATCTGGACGATCCGCAGTTCGAATGGAGCTTCCAGCGTCAGCTCTACGATGCGCTGCATGATTACTTCGTGGAAATGTTCATTCGCACGCCGCAAGACCGCGCCGACCGCCGGCGGAAGGGCCTGTGAGCACACTCCGAGGCAAGATTGAAGAAGAAGTCCGCCAGCGCGGGCCGATTCCGTTCTCGCGCTACATGGAGCTATGCCTCTACGATCCCGAACTCGGGTACTACTCGCGGAATGCAGCTCAGTTCGGCAAGGCCGGCGACTACTATACCTCGAGCGACGTTCACGCCGTCTTCGGACGCCTGATGGCGCGGCAGTTTGATGAGATGTGGCGGGTCCTGGGATCTCCTTGTGAGATTACCCTGAGGGAACTTGGCCCGGGGCGTGGGTTGTTTGCACAGGATGTGTTGAATTGGGCAGAGAAGAAGTTTCCGGAGTTCTTTCGGGCTGTGCGGTATGAATTGGTGGAGACTTCACCAGCGCTGAGGAACAAGATTGCTGCGACGCTGGGCCGCCACCTTGCCAGTGGAAAAGCGCTTATGACAGACAGCATCGCAGCAATAGCAATCGCGCCCTGCCCAACCATCCTCTTCGCCAACGAATTCTTCGATGCGTTGCCGGTAGAAGTTCTCAGTCCGCAGGGTTCGCTTCGCATCGCCTGCAAAGGGGGCCGCTTTGTTGAGGCTTGGGCCCCGCCTTCGGCGGAGGAGTTGGAATACCTCGACCGCTATTCGATTCATCCCGAGCCAGAGCAGCGCATAGAGGTTGCGGTGCGCTCGCAGGAGCGGATGAAGGCCGCAGCCGACTTTGAGCGCGGATTCGTCATCGCGATTGACTACGGCTACACCCGCGAGGAGCAACTTGCCGGTCGTCATCGCGGAACCCTCAAGGCAATCCGGCAACACTCGGTGAGCGCGAATCCCTATGAAGCGCCGGGCGAGCAGGACATCACGGCCGACGTGAACTTCACAGCTCTCGCCGCCGCCGCGGAACAGCGGGGGTTGCGGGTGCAGAAACTCGTCACGCAATCACATTTCCTCATGGGAATCGGTGAGGCCAACCAGTTCGCCGATGCATTTGAAGATTGCCGCCTGCCGCAGGAGCGAGCGAAGGTCGCATTGCAGCTGAAGCATCTGGTGACGCCGGCCGGGATGGGGGAGAGTTTTCACGTGCTGGTGGCGAGCAAGGGAGTGGAAGTGGACCGGGTCGCTGGGCTCACAGGACTACGTTTTGGCCGTAAGTGAGCACTCGCCGATCGTGATTAGGGTCTTTTCGAATCCTTCGGTTCCGGGTACTCGTACACCCCGCGCCCTGCCTTCCGCCCTATGCGTCCTGCTTTCACGTACTGCACCAGCAGCGGTGCCGGACGATATTTCTCGCCCAGCGATTTGTGGAGATATTCGAGGATGTGCAGGCGCGTGTCGAGGCCAACCAGATCCACCAGCTCGAACGGGCCCATGGGATGATTCAGGCCCAGCTTCAGCGCCTTGTCAATGTCTTCGGCTGAGGCAATCCCTTCCTGCAGCATGTAAAACGCTTCGTTGCCGATCATGGCGTTGATGCGGCTGGTAATGAAACCGGGCGACTCGCGGATCACCACCACTTCCTTGCCCATGCGCTTGCCCACTGCGACGGCGGTGGCGAGCGTGTCGTCGTCGGTTTCGAGCGCGCGCACGACTTCCAAGAGCTTCATCTTGTGCACCGGGTTGAAGAAATGCATACCGACACACTTTTTAGCGCGGTAGGTCACGCTCGAAATTTCGGTGACACTGAGCGACGAAGTATTGGACGCGAGAATCGTGGATGGGCGGCAGATCTTATCGAGCAGTGTAAAGATCTCGATCTTCGATTCCAACTCTTCGGGGACCGCTTCGATGACGAGATCGGCCTGGCGCGCAGCCTCTTCAACAGAGCCGGCATACTCGAGGCGCTGGAAGGCGGAGTCCGCGTCGGGCGCCGCCACCTTGCCCAGTTCCACCGCTTTATCAAGATTGGCTCGAATCTCGGTTTCCGCCTTACGCAGCGCGGCCGGCAGAACGTCTTCGAGGATAGTGCGATAGCCGCCTAACGCGGCGGCATGGGCGATGCCGCGCCCCATCGTGCCGGCGCCGATAACGGCGACGGTGTGCACCGGCGGCACTTACTGGCCCGCCTTTTCCAAGTCGGCGATGGCGGCGGTAATCTGCGTACCCGCCCCACGCAAAGACTCAGCCAGGCGCTGGCGTTCTTCTGCGTTCATGCTGGGTATGTAGATGCAGATGCGTCGAAGGGTTGCCGTGATATCGTCCACGTAGTTCATTGCTCGAATCAGTTCACCAGTCGCTACCATGAGGGCTCCTGTCTTTGTTCATCGCCAGGCGTTTAAGCCGAACTTTCTATTCTGGACGCGAGCGGGGATTTAGTAAAGGCTAGGAGATCTCCGCGAACATCCATATGCATTCACCACAAAGGGCACGAAGATACACGAAGAGAACTTCTGGTTTCCTGCGTCGTTCATGCGTGCCGCTGCCAGCCAAGGTCGCTCAAGCGAAGAGCCGGGACGACCCTACCACATCTTCACCTTTGTTTACAGTAAGTTAACCACCTCGGCATATAATCCGCATCAGTTCTTTTTATGGGACGACAGCGTTCCCGAGGAATCTAATCATCATGGCAGACAAACCACTGAAACGCTACATTTTCGCCAGCGACTTCGACCAGACACTTACGTTCAATGATTCCGGCTACGTACTCGCGGAACTGGTGGGTATTCCTACCGAAGATTTTGAGCGCAAAGCCAAGGGCATGGCTAAGATCAACCTGGTGCAGCAGGGGGCGGAACTCGCTTACCTGCTACTGCACGACCCGGAGTTCAAAGCGAAGGTTCGGAAAGAACATTTGCACGAGGTCGGAAAGCACATCCGCCTGAAAGGCGAGATCAAGCTGCTTTACCAGATTCTCAAGAACGGCATTGACGGGCACGAGTTCGACTTCTATGTGCTCTCTGCAGCTCCGGTCGAAGTAATCCAGTCGGCACTGGAGGATATCGTTCCGCCCGATCACATTTTCGGCACGGAGTTCCGCTACAAACCGAACGGGGAGATTGACACGATCGTTCGCGCCACGGCTGGTTACGGGAAAGTCGCGGTCCTCGACCAACTTCTGGAACAGCAGGTCAGCGGTCCCGAC
>JBBIPV010000012.1:0-131714 GCA_037442635.1 Terriglobales bacterium
TTTGCACGCGATTACGGGTGTGTGCACCCCGGCATGCCTCTTGGCCGCAAGCATCCCCGTCGAAGCCGTGACGCCCCCACTGGTGGGTTTGGCCTTGAAAGATCCACTTCCAGACTAGGTTGCCCCAGCAGGGAAGTCAATGCATTGGATGACCCAAATAGCCCTTTGGTTCCAACGCTATAGGGTAGGATTTCGCAGGCGCAAGCACCGGCTCATGATGACCATCCGAAAAACACCGCAATCAGTCCAACCGTATCAATGAATCCATGGGCCAATATGCACACCCACAAGTTGCGTCCGGACAGAACATAAGCTGCTCCCAAAATCAGCCCGGCCATACCGGAATCTATGATTCCCGATGGACCCTTGTAGAAGTGCCCGTACCCAAACAGCACCGAAACCGCCACCACCGCAAGCCAATACGCCGCCTTCGACCGGCCACCTGCGTCGGCCGCCCGATTGAGCAAGTAGCCACGATATCCGATCTCCTCCCCAAAGGCGGCGAACGTCCAGACCAGCAGCAGCCACCGCAGAGCGACCATCCAGTGACCCGCAATCTCGTTCATACCGCTCGGCGCCACCGCCGGCGGCCAGAAGTGGGCGGTGACAGGATCAATCACCAGCGCGCCCAGCAGAATTCTCAGCGCGGCCGCGCCCAGCGCGATCAACACCGTTCGCCGCCACGAGACCGGCCACCGCAAGCCCATCGCTCCCCATCCGCCCTCGCGCAGCCGGAACGAAATCAAACCGAGCACCACCAGGATCGGCACCTCATTGGGGATCACGTGATACACGTTGTACCCGATCACAATGGCACTGCCCACCACGAACTCAGCGAGGGAAATCCACCGTTGGCCAGAAGACAGGCGGTTCGTTTGAGAGGAACTAGAGCCGACGTGGCCGCGGGCACTCGTCTCACTTAGAGGAATCGTCGAATTCATGGCACTCACCTCAATGGCACTCACTTGGATTTCGTTTCGCGTTCTTTATCCAGGGTGCGGCTTGGCGTGTGCCCGCCGGTACTGGTGCGCGCACCACAGAGCGGCGCGCGTAGTCAGGATCACCAGCCCGCATCCCGCCAACAGCCCAATCGGCACAACCCACCAGCCCAGCACTTCGCGGCCGCCAACCTGTGCGCTCCCAAAACCAAGGTGCAGCGAAAACGCCACGTCGCCCGTGGCATCCCGAGAAACCCACAACCCCGCCGTCTCGGGGTGAAACGGTTTCAGCCCCGCAACCAGAATGAATGCCCCGCCCAGGAAGTAGCCCGCGACCGAGCCCAGCAGCACAAAAAATCCCGCCACGCTCAGGCTGGCCCAGCGGAACAGGCTCTCGATCAGGTGAACGGGCGACCGGCTCACTTCGGCGCGGGCGAGTAACTCGTCGGTCGCGTATTCGGCGGCCAATTCTTCCGGACTGCCCAGCGCTGCTAACGCCGCATCCACGGAGGTAGCCGTGAGTTCCCCGCCCACCACAGCTCTTTCCGTGATGTGACTCCGCAACTCGGCGAGAATTTCGCCGGTCGTCTGGGCGCTCAAGCCGCGCAAGCGACTGCGCACCCGGTTCAGGTAGGCGTCGATCTGTTGTTGTGCGTTGTCCGCCATGGCCGTTATTTCCCCTCTGCCAGTGGAGCCAGCAACCGGCTCATGCTTGTTGAAAAGCGCGTCCAGATCGCCGCCATTTCCAGAGCCCGTTTTCTCCCGCTGGCGGTGAGTGCGTAATACTTGCGCGGGTGCCCGCTCTCCGGCTCTACCCACTCGCTCTTGACCAGCCCCAGGCTCTTCAACCGGGTGAGCAGCGGATACACGGTTCCTTCCGAGACGATCAAATCCGAATCGCTCTCCAGGCGCTGCAGAATCTCCAAGCCATAGCGTTTCCCGCCCCAGAGCGCTGCCAGGATCGCCAGTTCCAGACATCCTTTGCGGAGCTGGATTTCCCACTTGTCCGCATTCACCGCATCCGCGCTGCTGCCATCCCGCACTTCGATACTATGTTATACATAGTATCGTGCTGTCAATAGTGAAACGGCTCCGGTTGAACAGATCACGTGGGGCGGACGCATGCGTCAGCCCGCGACGATCACAGACGCCTGCTCAAATACGGGGTTTATGTTCTGCTGAGCGACCGCGAGACAGAGCGGAATCCGTTCATACGATCAGATACGGGCCGCCGACCTGATATCTTGCATCTTGGTCCCGTTTCAGGCATCTCTATCAGGGCACAAGTTGTGTGGATCAAGCGAACCAGTGTTGACCTGTGATGATCTCAGCCGTCCAACCCGGGATGACCAAGCGCGCTTCCGCACAAAAACGCCAGGAGATCGCCCGTTGAAGGCGCACTGTCTTCCGTTCTCGCAGATCCCGCATACCACGCGCCTTTTCACGGATTTTCTAACCTACTCGCCGGTAGTTCAGCCGTTTTATCCACGATCCCCTTATCTCAGTGAGTGGCTGAAGGAAGAAGCGGGCAAAATTTCCTACGACTCTTCCCGCCGCGAGCGCGTCGCCGCCATCCTCGATCGTCAGAACAAGGCCTTCAACGCCTCGCCCAAGACCCTGGCTAACATCGAGCGCCTCAGAAACGGCGCGGCTGCCATCGTCACCGGCCAGCAGGTCGGCCTCTTCGGCGGGCCGATGTTTTCGATCTACAAAGCCCTCACCGCAGTAAAGCTGGCGGAGGAAGCTACCGCTGCCGGCGTGGATTCCGTGCCCGTGTTTTGGCTCGCCACCTATGACCACGATCTGGCAGAAGTAAATCACGTTTCCTTGACCGGTCCCGAAGGCGTACTGCAGACTCTCACCACATCCAGCCACGGACTTGCTGGAGCGCCCGTCAGCGCCGTTCATCTCGGGGAAGAAGTTCTCCCGCTGCTCGATCAGACCGCGGCCCTGCTCGGCGAAACCGAAGCCACAACTTTGCTACGGGATACTTATCGTCCCGGCGAAACTCTGGGCACGGCCTTCGCTCGTCTTTTCTCGCGGATTTTCGCCGACTGGGGCGTGATCGTGTTAGACGCCTCCGACCCTGATCTTCACCGTGTGGCCGAACCGATATATCGCACCGCCGTTGAGCGTGCCGGCGAACTCGCGACCGCCTTGCTGGCTCGCGGCGAAGCGCTGGAAGCTGCTGGATATCACCAGCAAGTCAAGGTCGCGCAGTCGTCCGTGTTGCTCTTCACGCTCCAGAACGGAGCTCGCGTGGCCATTCACCGCCGCGGCCAGGGGAACAGCGCTGAGTTCGTGATCGGCGGAGAGGCAAGTGCGGAAAGCGTCTCCCAGGCAGAACTGCTGCGCCGCATCGCGGCCGCTCCCGGGCAATTCAGTCCGAACGTGCTGCTGCGTCCGATCGTGGAAGATTATCTGCTCCCGACGCTGGCCTATACCGGAGGCGCGGCCGAGGCGGCTTATTTCGGCCAGGCGGGCGTGGTGTATGAAGCGCTTCTCGGCCGCGTAACTCCGATCATCCCGCGCTATTCCGCCACCATCGTCGAGCCCAAGACGCAGCGCTTGCTGGAGCGTCACGGCGTAGCTGTGCCGGAAGTTTTCCACGGCCCCGAGATCCTGCGGCAGAGACTCGCCGCCAACAGCCTGCCGCAAGATCTGCAGACCGCGTTCGACTCCGCAAAGAGATCTCTAGACTCGGATCTCGCCGCCATTAAAGAGAAGCTGACGAGCCTCGACCGCACCCTGGCGGACGCTGCCGACACTGCCAGCTCGAAGATCGCCTACCAGTTCGAACGCTTGCACACGCAGGCGGCCCGCGCCGAAGCACAAAAGGGCGAACTGATTAACCGCCACGCCGAGACCCTGAGCCAGACGCTTTATCCCAACAAAGGCCTGCAGGAGCGCACCATTGGCGGGATCTATTACGTCGCCCGTTACGGGCAAGACCTTCTGCGCCAGCTCTACGACGCGATCCAGACCGGCTGCCACGATCACCAGATCGTGGAACTGTAACCGCGATGCCTCCTACTTCTGATTCAGCAACGCCTCCACCTGCGCCCGCAGCGAGGAATAAGCAGAGTCACTGAGCGCGCCGTGCAGCTGTTGAACGACATTGCCTAAGCGATCGAGTACAGCTAGATAAGCATCATCGGGCTCGTTATAGTTCACAAACTTCTTCAACTCCGCCTCGCCTTGCAGGACAGGAACGAAGTGGTCCCGCCTGTTCTCAGGAACCCCCTTCTTCATCGAGGAGATCACCATCCCTCGAATCAGCCGCGGGACATTCTCGAGCACTGGCAGCTGATAGATTTCTGCTCTGCCTGCAAAATCCGCAGAGAGCTTGCGCGTCCAGTCGCTGGTCGGCCCTTTCGAAGCCTTCGAGAATCCGAGGACCAGCACGGCGGCCTTTCCTCGCGCGTCACCGGGCAGCACAACCTTGCGCCCGGAAAAGCTCTCCCCTTCAATCCTCGGTGCCTGCAGAGTCTGGGCAACGGCAGGCAGCAGTGTGCAAACGCAGACCAGAGCGGCTCGGACAAAGGACCTCGTGACTCTGTTCATTTGCTCTCGCTCGCAGCCAAATAGGTCCCCAATCCAATCATGATGGTCCCGGTGACTGTCCGCTGCCGGCGCCGCAAGGTTGCCGACGAACGAATCTTCGCGCCCAGCGGTCCCGCCAGCGCAATCACAATCAGATCGGCTGTCGTATTCATGGCCACGGAGATCGTTCCCAGCGCCACGAACTGCAGGAAAACGTGTCCACTGCCGCGATTGACGAACTGCGGAATGAAGGAGAGGAAGAACAGCGCCGTTTTGGGATTCAGCACTTCGGTCGCCACGCCCTGCCAGAGCGGATTGCGCGCGGGCAGACTCATGTCAACTACATCCGCCTCGGCCTTCCGTTTCCGCGCGTCAACAATCATGCGCACGCCTAGAAAGCAGAGGTAAGCCGCCCCTACATACTTCACCATAGCGAACGCCGCTGCCGACTTCGCCAGGATGATTGAAACCCCCAGCGCCGCCGCGATCACATGCACCATCCCGCCCAAAAAGGTTCCGAGGGCCGATAGCACGCCTTCGCGCTTGCCGCCCGCAAGACTGCGGGCGAGAACGTACAGCATGCCAGGGCCGGGTGCGATCGCCAGCAGCACGGCCGCCGTCAAAAAGAGAAGGAAACGCGTCGAATCGAACATTGCTTACCCCAGTGTGAATTCCGATTGATCCCGAAGCCAGGTCTCCAGCTCCGCCAGCGACTCCACGCGCGGCTCATTGCGCTCGCGATAAGCGCCGGCCACGTCAAACAGCACCGCCTGCATGCCCGCCCCCGTCGCACCGACATAGTCCACCGAGTAGACATCGCCGACGTACAAACTCTCTGCCGGTTCGGCCTTCATGGCACTGAGCGCGGCCTCAAAGATCGCGGGATGCGGCTTCTCCTGGCCCACGATGCCCGAGTCGGTGATGGTCGCGAAGCAATCGGCGATTCCGCACCGCCGTAATACCGCATCAATTTTGCCGTCGGCGTTCGAGATCACCGCGATGGCATATTCCTGCCGGATCCGCTTCAGCGTCTCGCGTGTTCCCGGCAGGATCTGGTCCCAGTTGGCCGAGTTCTGCGTGTTCTCGACCAGTTGGTCGCGTACGCCGTCGTGCAGCGCGCCTGCTTCCTCCAGCAGATAGGTGTGAAACGTCCACCAGAAGCTGTGATCCACCTTGCCCCGCAGCATCCCCTGATCGAATTCCTGTTTGGTGCGTCGCTCCAGAGCCTGCCAGCGGGCGAGCGTCGGATGATGTTCGCCGGGCAGCGGCGCCAGCATCCGCGCGCGATTAGGAAACAGCAGGGTATTGCCCACATCAAAGAAGATGAAACGCCTCTTGCGCATTCCTCCATATTAACCAAACCCAACCAACCCCGAGCGAACCCTGGTCTGCCCCTTGACCAAAGAGTTGCCCATCGTCTTTCTGTGTCGTGACCGCGCAAAGGCAAAGATGTAATATCCATTTTGGCCCCGAGCTCTGAGTCCATTTCCGGGCCTCTGATTTCAGTGATGGGGACACCAGCTCCAGTACTGTCATTTGCCGCCGTCCGCCGCGCCGGACTGGCGGCGTTGGTGATGGCGCGCGTGCATGCCCTGTTGTTCCTGGCAGTCGCAACCCGCGTGACCTACAAGGCCACGCGGCAAGGCTTCTTCAACATTCTGTGGTCGGTGGTGTTCGGCTTTGCCACGCTCAACATTCTCAGCCTAGCAGCCAAGCGCTTCGAACCCACGCGCCGCGGCTTCACTTTTGGCGAGTTGATGGCGGTCGGGGTGGTGCTGATCTCAATCTTCCTGCTGACCTGGGAAATGCTGGGCATCTTCCATATTCTCCCGCTGAAGATCCGGCGGTGAAGAGAAGCGCGGCAGTTTTAACTATAGCGAATTCAATGACTTGTGGTTACTTCCTTGAAGATTTCTACAGTGTTCCTGAAGGAACGTTTGTACATACAACTCAATATGTACGTTGGTCCGACCGCCGCGCAAACTCCCGTGGAATCATAGGTTTGTGAGCCGAACCGCGGCACGTCCCCTGCGGCGGTTTCGTCCCTAGCTGCCTTTTGCGCTATGATGCCCTCAAATGCCCAAGACTCCGTCCAGCTTCGAAGTGACCTGTCCCTGCTGCAGTGCGGTGTTGAAGATTGACACCGAGACGCGCGCCGTCATCGCGCATACGGCGGCGGTCAAGCCCAAGACTTTCAGCGACATGGAAGCCGCGGCCAAAGCGATGCGCGAGCAGGACAGCCGTCGCGAATCCATTTTTCAGCAGTCGGTCGAAGCGCAGAAACACGCTGCCGATCTGCTCGAAAAGAAGTTCCAGGAAGCGGTGAAGAAGGCGAAAGAAACGCCCGACACCGGCAAGCCCATCCGGGACTTCGATCTCGACTGATCCCACCATGACTCGTCCTCTTCTTCTCGGCCACCGCGGGGCCGGCGCCCGCAAAGCCATTCCGGAAAACACGCTCGCTTCGTTCGACCAGGCGCTGGCCGACGGCTGCGACGGCTTTGAGTTCGACGTACGTCTCACCGCCGACGGAGAGGCGGTTGTCTGTCATGACCCGAAGACGGCCGGAATTGATCTTTCCCGCGCGACCGCGAACCAGGTTTCCCAACTGCCCCGGCTGCGGGATGTTCTGCAACGCTACCGCGATTGCTTCCTCGACATAGAACTGAAGGTCAAGGGCCTGGAGAGAATCACGCTCGACCTGTTCCTCCGGCACAAGCCGCGCCGCGGATTCGTTGTCTCCTCCTTTCAGCCCGGAGCGCTGAAGTCGCTGCATGGGCTGGACGCCACGATTCCACTTGGCCTGATCTGTGAGTCGAAAACCCAGATTCGCCTCTGGAACGAACTTCCGGTCGAATATGTCATTCTCCAGGAGAAACTGGTCGAGTCCGAGCTAGTCCGCAAAATCAAGGGAGCCGGGAAGAAGGTCTTCGTGTGGACAGTCAATGCCGAAGCGGATATGCGGCGCTTTGCGGAGTATGGCGTGGACGGCATCATCTCCGATGACACCAGTTTGCTCTGCCGGACGCTGGGCGGGTAGCACCTTCTCTCTCTCTCTCTCTCTCTACCGGGACTCTTTGCGCCCGACAGTCCTTAAGAACTCTGCACGCCTCCAATCCAATTTCAGCCTGCCACCGTACATCCCTCAGAGCGGTCATGCCACCGCCTCAGGAGGACACACACAATGAATGTTTCGATCTCTCGGTCACTGGGCCGGTCAGGGATGTTTCTGACCGTCCTTGCAGCCATCGCGATGCCTGGATTTGCGCAGTCCTTTCAACCCAATACGACCCTGGGTTATGGTGACGGCAAGGTACTGAACTTCACCTATACGCAGAACTTCGATTGCGTAGACCAGCCCAACAGCGACCTCAACTTCAATGGCATTCCCGCCGCCAGCGACCCGGGCGAGATGCAGATTCCGATCTGCCAGGTCGGTACACAGCCCACCATCAACCCGCCGGGACAGAAAGGAAATCCCGCGGTGACGACCGAGCCGATTTACGTGCTCGTGCCCATGTTCTCCGCCGACCAGGACCAGAATCCCAACGACGCTATTCCCTGCACGAATGTTGTTCCGGAAACGACCTGCGGGCCGGCGCTGGGCAGCACTCTAATCTCGCTGTTTGGAGCGCTGCCGGAGGCCTTCAAGGCGACGCCCAGCGTTTACACGCAATGTCCCGAGCCCGGTTCCGCACCCGGCACCTGCACCATGCACGCTTCGCGACTAGACCTGGGACCGGTGTTGGTGGCTCTTGGGCTTGTGAAGGGGCCGGTGCAGAACATTTTTGTGCCCACCCCCAATCACAGCCATGTACTCATCAAAGCAGACGTCAACTTTCCCGCGGTGTGGTGGCAGGTGATTCCGGTGCTGGTGCTGAATCAGAATGACTGGCCCGACAAGGACGGCACGACCGGGCTTACTTCCTGCCATGCGATCACGGATGCCATCAAAGCGGGCCGGGCGCTGCAGGCTCCGTCGAACTTCTTCCTGTTTTTCAGTTCGCACGTGGTGTCGGGAAGGTTTGATCACCAGCACATGCACTAGAGCAGGACAGCTACACCACGGAAAAAGGCCCGGCTCTTGGAGCCGGGCCTCAGTTCGCTCGGGTTCCGCTACTGCGCTCCGGCAACGGCGGTGCTTGCCCCAGCCATGGCGTTCTTGGCTTCCTTGATGCCGGACTGAATGTGTTGCTCCCAGTCGAGGTGCGGAATGGGCGATGCGGCAGCGGCCTGGTAAATCGCGAGAGCGTCCTGTGGCCGGCCCAGACGCTTGAGGCAGAGGCGGGCGGCGCTGAGTTGCGCGGTCAGAGCCTGCCGCTCCGCCGGATAGGTCGCAGCCAAGTCTTGATACTCAGCCAGCGCGCGCTCGAACTCCTGCACTTCCTCGGCGCCCTTGCACAGCTCGAGCCAGACCGCGGCCGGCATCTTGCCGCCGCCGCCATCCATGAACTCGGCGTAGTCTTGAAACGCGGCTTCGACCTGGTGCGCCTTCAGACGCAGCGCGCAGGTGCGGACGGTCGTTTCCAGGTAATTCTTGGTATCGTTTTGCCGAGTGTAGATCTGGCGCAGCATGTTCCAGGCATCAAGCGAATTGGGATTGGTAGCGATATAGCCGGTCAGCAGCGTAATGGCGTCGGCGAGTTGGCCGTGCTCCATCATGTCGCTGGCGCGTTCCAGGTCGGGTTCGTTGTTCCAGCCGATTTTTTCTTCGATGGCCTCATTGGCCTTCTTCTCGAGTCCCGAGTAGCGGATACCCACGGCAGCCACTGCGCCAAATAGAAATCCGCCCACGTGTGCCCAGTGGGCGACACCGCCAGACGTACCGGAGAGCGATCCGTAGAAGACCTCCGTCAGCAGCCAGAGCGGCAGCAGGCACCAGGCCGGCGCCTGGAAAGTCCGGAAGCGGATGAAGAACAGCCAGAACATGGAAATCTTCAACTTGGGAAAGCGGACCAGAAATGCCCCCATCAACGCCGCCACTGCACCCGATGCGCCCAGGGTCGGACCGATGCTGCCCGGGTTCGTCCAGTAGTAGAACTGCAGCGCCGCTACCCCGGCGATCAGATAGAACGCGGAGTACAGCCAGCGTCCCCAGGCATCTTCCAGAACAAATCCCGCCAGCCACAGAAACCACATGTTGCCGATCAGATGGAGCCAGCTGCCGTGCAGGAAATTGGCGGTGAGATAGCTGATGGCGGTCGGGTTGGCCGGCACGAAGGCATAGTGCTCGACCATGGAGTTCGCTGACAATTTGACCAACTTCTCGTTCAGCGAATCCATCTCTGCTTGCAGCACCGTCTCGCTTTCGATCATCTTGATCCGGGCGTCGTACGCATTCATGATGTCGCGATACGGATCCTGCACCTTCTTCCACATCTCGGGATCGCTTTTCTGGAAGGCCTCCACCAGGCGCTGCGACTCGGGCTGCATCTTCAGTTCCGGATGCAGCGCGGCCAGCATGATGATGTGACTCTTGGTCTCGCCTAATTCTGGCGCCTCGCGCTCAATGGTCGAGTTGGTGAACAAGAAAACAACCGTATTAATGGCGATGATTGCAAGAGTGACGATCGGCCAACGTCTGGCCGCCATGTTTTCGTGCTTGATTGGAAGCAACATCGAGCTACGCCCCGGAGGCAAAAATGTGCAACACTCCGCGCCAGTTTAGGTGGATTTTGGGGACATTCCCAGATGACGCAGGGCCTTGGCCAATCTTTAGTAACCAAGGCGGGCTGACGCATTTGTCCAGAGTTAATCGGCGGCGGCTTCGTAGGCGGCGGTATTGGCTGATGGCCGCCTCAGGAACGCGGCCCGCTCGGTCTCAAACGTTTCCAGGTTCGAACCGAGGGTCTGGTCGTCCCAGCCGAGGACGGCGCCGATGCGCAGAGCAGCTTCGCGGCTGCACGTCTCGGACCAGCAGGGGCCGAGCGCGACCGGAACGCGCCGCAGAAGCACGTCGGCCATGCTGACAGCGAATTCTTTACGATAGGCTTCAACTACTTCGGCAATGAGATGGGAGGTATGTGGGCAAATGGGCGCGCGCAGTTCGGCGCTGACCAGCGCCATGCGGGCAATGTCGAAAGCCCGCTTGCCATGCCACTCGACCATGCCCCGCGCCGATTCCTGGCTGATCGAGCCGGCCTGGGCGATACCGGCAATCTCGTCGTCCATCATGGGATCGAGCGAAGTTCCCGGTCCCATGGCAACGGACTTGGGCTCGGCGACTGGGATTCCGATCTTGCGTGCGCACTCGCGTGCGAGCGAGGCGGCAGTGGTCAGTTTGCCGCCGATCACGGAAATCATTTTCGCCGCGCCCTCATCGCTGTGGTCGTGCAGGAAATGACGGCGTGTGACCGCCGAGGGCTTATTGCCGGGCGAGTTCGGCAACGGACGCACGCCGGCAAACGCATATCGGATGTCGCGAGCCGAGATTTTTGCCTTGGGGAATAAGTGGGTCACGGTGTTCAGCAGATACTGAATTTCCTCGTGCGAAGGCTCAGTCTTTCCCGGATCGCCGGTGTCGGGAACTTCAGTGCTCCCGACCAGAATCTGTTCGTTCCAGGGCAGCACAAACACGGGGCGTCCGTCCGCGGCCTCGCTGTAAAGAGCGGCGCCGGGAGCGCCGGGAAATCGTGGCAGCACAATGTGCGATCCACGCACTCCGCCCAGCAGCGGCTTGGTCGCGCGCACCGACGAGCGCTGGCATACCCGGTCCACCCACGGCCCCGTACAGTTCAGAATCCATCCGGCCTCTACTCGTTCGTCCTTGCCGGAGATGCGATCCCGCAGCAGCACACCCCGAGCCCGCCCGTGAGAAACATCCGCGGCCAGGACTTCGCAATGGTTGCGCACCACAGCGCCTGCGTCGGCTGCTTCGGTGAGCCACTCGGCGACCAGGCGTTCGGGAAACTCGCACTGTGCGTCTTCGTAGTTGAGAATGGACCAGCGCTTGCCGCTGTCGAGCACGCGCTCCACTCGTTTCAATTCCATCTCGCTCAGCGAATTGGATTTCTTGCCGGCAAGACGCTGGTAAACCCAGAGGCCGGCTCGCACCTTCATGGCGCTGCGCTGGCTGTGCTCATCGAGCAGAAACAGAAAGTGCACGGGATGCACCAGGTGCGAACGCTCGCACAGCAGGCGTTCGCGTTCGCGAACTGACTCGCGTACCAGTTCGATCTCGCCGTGCTCCAGGTAACGCAGGCCGCCGTGGATGATGCGAGTGGACCGGCTGGTCACGCCGGAGGCGAAATCGTTCTGCTCTACCAGCAGGGTGCGTTTTCCGGCCAGGGCACATGCGCGCGCGATCGCGACTCCGTTGATGCCTCCGCCAATGACCACCACGTGGAAGTGCTGGCCCTCCAGAGGCGCTCGTGCTTTCACCGCTAGGGTCATGAAATTAGGCCGAGAATGGAAAGCGTGACGGACAGTTGTACCGTTCGAGATGCCCGAATCGAAGTTCGTTCCAAAATGGTGTTGACACCTCGCTTTTGCTGGACTCTGGCACCTGCCATTTTCCTCCTGGAAAGCTTCGATTAGAAGGTGACGTTGGTCCAAAAAGGTAACCTGGCAGAGACATGACCTTGGACGCCCGAGCAGGTGCCGGAAGTAATTGTCCGCTTGACGGGTTTCTCGTTGACCGCGCCACTCATCATGATATGCCTGATTCCAACCTTATCCCGAGGCCAAATCCGGAAACCCGCCACCGATTGAATCTTGCCTCTGCCGTCATTTACATTGAATACCGAATGTCCACCACCGGCGAACGCTTCGAACGCGCGGTCTCGATCATGGAGCGGCTGCGCGCTTCGGGCGGGTGTCCCTGGGACCGCGAACAGACCTTCGATTCCATTAAGCCCTACACGCTCGAAGAGACTTACGAAGTTCTCGAAGCGATTGACAACCGTGACTGGCCCGAACTGGCGGGCGAACTCGGCGACTTGCTGTTGCAGGTGCTGTTCTATGCCGAGATGGCGAAGGAGCAGGCTTCCTTCTCGATTGATGATGTGCTCGACCGCCTCTCCACCAAGCTCATCAACCGCCATCCGCATGTGTTCGGCGATACCCGGGCCGACACTGCTGCCGAGGTCAAGCGCAATTGGGACGCGCTCAAAGTGGAAGAGAGGAAGAAAGCAGATCCACGGAAAGAGGAACCGCATTCGATCCTCGAAGGCGTTTCCTGTGCCATGCCTTCACTTCTGGAGGCGCACAAGTTAAGTTCGCGGGCGGCGCAGGCCGGGTTTGACTGGCCCGAGGTTGACGGCCTGTTCGACAAGCTGGGCGAAGAAACCGACGAGTTGCGCGAATATCTCAAAGAATTTCCGGCGCCCGGGCCGCGGCCGCAGGGGCGCGGCATCGCGGGATCAGGGCGGACCGCGATCCCCGAATCGCTGCAAGCCCGCCTCGAAGAAGAAGTGGGCGACCTCTTCTTCGTGCTCGTCAACGTCGCCCGCTATCTGTCGGTTGATCCCGAATCCGCGCTGCGTAAAACGAACCGCAAGTTCAGGCGCCGCTTTCAATGGATGGAAGCCCGCTTGCGCGAGAACGGACGCTCCGCCGACCAGGCATCCATGGAGGAACTGGAGTCGCTCTGGCAACGGGCCAAGCGTGAGGAGCGAAATGGCGCTGAGGGGCGCAGTGATGCCGAGGGGCGCAAGGGTGCTTAAGACTCAACTGCTGCGTCATCCCGAAGCCCCGCGCTTTTACGAGCGGGGCGAGGGATCTCGCGTGCAGAAACCTTGCCCCACGAAGACGATCCGCGGGAGATCCCTCGCCCGGCTGAAGAACGCCGGGCTTCGGGATGACGCCAGTGATTCGAGGAGCCGATGAGTTCCGATTCCATCATCCTGCGCCGCTGTCATGGCCTCGAGGAGCTACGCGCCTGCGTCGCCTTGCAGAAAGAAGTGTGGAACTTCACCGACGCCGAGCTCGTGCCCTTGCGCATGTTTGTCGTGGCTGACAAAGTCGGCGGCCAGGTCATGGGCGCTTTCGACGGCAAAGAAATGGTCGGCTTTGCGCTCTCGGTGCCGGGAACGCGCTCCGGCCACGTCTATCTGCACTCGCATATGCTCGCGGTCAAGAAAGAGCATCGCAACGGGGGCCTGGGCCGCCGCCTGAAGTTGCTGCAGCGCGAGGACGCGCTGGCCCGCGGCATCGAGCTGATCGAATGGACCTTCGATCCGCTGGAAATCAAGAACGCGTATCTCAACATTGAAAGGCTCGGCGCCATCGCCCGCCGCTACAACATCAACCAGTACGGCATCACGTCATCGCCGCTGCAGGGCGGACTACCCAGCGACCGCCTGATCGCCGAGTGGTGGCTGAAGTCGAAGCGCGTCGAAACCCTGCTGCGAACAGGAAAGAATCCGCCTTTTCAAACCGAATCGAGCATTGCCGTGCCGGGGCAGATTTACGAATGGAAAGCTGCGCCCGAGACCCGCAGCCAAGCACAGCAAGTGCAGGAGGGCAATCGCGAGCAATTCTTGCGGGCGTTTTCCCAGGGTCTGGCGGTGCTGGGCTACGAGCGTGACTCGGCCGGCAACGGCAAGTTTCTGCTGGGGAAGTGGGATGAGAAGTGGTCGTACGCAACGCAAGGCTGATTCACCAGAGAGTTGCTCAAAGTGACAAGCGTGCCGAAGGGTGCCAGCATCTGCGGGAAACGTTTTTCGAAATCTCTGCCATGAAAATTGAAGCCATCACTCTCCGCGAAATTCACATGCCGCTCGTCCATTTCTTCGAGACGAGCTTTGGCCGCACCTACAGCCGCCGCATCCTGCTGGCCACGATCCACTGCGAGGGCGTGGACGGCTGGGGTGAATGCGTTGCCGGCGAAGGTCCCTTCTACAGCAGCGAGTGGATTGAAAGCAGCTGGGCCACTACGAAGAACTTTCTGATCCCGGCTCTGCTTAGGCAGACGATCGAATCGGCGCGAGAATGTCCGGCATTGCTGGCCAAAGTCCGCGACCACCGCATGGCCAAGGCCGCGCTCGAAAACGCGCTCTGGGACGCCGAGGCCCAACAAAAGCAGCAGCCGCTCTGGAAGTTGCTCGGCGGCACGCGCCGCGAGATTCCCTGCGGTGTTTCCATTGGCATTCAGGATTCGGTCGAACAGTTGCTCGACAAGATCCAGACTGAACTCGCCGCCGGCTACCGCCGCATCAAGATTAAAGTCAAGCCTGGCTGGGACGTGAACGTACTCGAACGCATCCGCTCGCGCTGGGCCGACATCACGCTGAGCTGCGACGCCAATTCCGCCTACACGCTCGATCAGGTCGAACATCTGCGTAAGTTCGATCAGTTCAACCTGCTGATGATCGAGCAGCCCTTGTGGAACGACGACATCTACTACCACGCTCGGCTGCAGAAGGAACTCCGCACCGCGATCTGCCTGGACGAGTCCATCGTCAGCGCGCGCAGCGCCGCCTTCGCGGTCGAAACCGGCGCTTGCCGCATCATCAACGTCAAAGTGGGCCGCGTGGGCGGCTTTTCGGAAGCGCTGAAGATCCACGACACCGCCCAGTCGCAGAAGATTCCCGTCTGGTGCGGCGGCATGCTGGAAACCGGCATCGGACGTGCCCACAACATTGCGCTTTCTACTCTGGCCAACTTCAGCTTGCCGGGTGATGTTTCGGCCTCAAAACGTTACTGGAAGGAAGACATCATCGAGCCGGAAGTGGAAGTCTCGCCGCAGGGAATGATTGCCATCAGGGATGAGCCGGGAACCGGCTATCGCATCAGACCGGATCTCATCGAGAAGCTCACGGTGCGAAAGGAAACCCTTTCCGTCTGATGGTGTTCCGCCGCTGCGCAACGCTGAGGAGAAACACGTACCGCAGAGGCTAAAGCCCGCCACATGGGGGTGAACTGTCGCAGCGCTGAAAGCGCTGCGCCACCCCAAATCACGCTACTGGGGCGTTTTCTTCGCCTCGGGAGCCGCGGCGTGTGCCAGTTTCTCCCGCTCGGCCGTCAGCATTTCCACACCCTGAGCGAAAGTAAGCTTGTCCGGCACCCGCCGGAAATCGCTGAACACTTCATCCGACACCATGCTGAGACTCTTGAACAGCAGGATTTTCCCGGTGATGCTCAGGTGCATCTCGGTAATATCCCAGGCCCCGTCGCTGACCTCAGCCTGCCGCACGCGAAAGCGTCCGCCTCTGTCGAGGCGGCCAATGATGCCCCATCCGAAGGTCACGTCTCTGAACAGTTCGGCGTCAATCAGGGCGATCCTCCGGGCTGTGGGGTCAATGAGCAGGCAGCCCTTCATGCCCGCGAGAGCCTGCTCGACCCGAGAAGGCGGCTGGTACGCGGGATTGGGTGTGAAATTCAAGCGCAGCAACTCTGTGCCTACCTTGCCGAGCTCTGCTTTGCCGGTCTGAGTTCCCGCATATTCAAAGCGAAACGCGTTGGGCAGCGCCTTCACGATTTGCAGCGTCCGGTCGGCATCTTCCTTTTCCCGCGACCTCTTCTTACGGAGCTGGTCGGGATTGTTCATCAGCCCGGCCAGATGGTTGATCTCGCCCTGCTGCTGCGCCGGAGTCAGCGGCTCGTCGTTGATGGCAATCAAGATCCCCGCCATGGCGTCGTCGGTTTCCACATACAGGTGGGTTTGCGAACCTTTGGGAGTCTGCTTGCGCGCGCGAAACAGGTGTTTGACCGCTGGGTTGTTTGCTGCCGCAACTTCGTTTGCGACCACCAGCCGGACCAGTTCCCCGGCTGGCATCGTCGAAGCGCTCGAGGCCTGGGCGATCAACGCCGATCCAGCCAGGGCTAGCCAACCGGCTGCCAGACGAACCGCTGTCCCAATCCTGACCGTGTGCATTCCGGTTTCAGTTTAGCAATTCGAGCAGAGCGCCGCTGGCGTGAGCACCGACGCAATCGTCCTTACACAGACGGTCACTCTCAAAATGTACTTCCGTGCAGCTTGGCCGAATTACCCTCGGTTTCCTATGCTTGCCGCGCCTTGGACCGTTGGGTATAGTCAAGGCAGCGGCGGAGACCTTCCGGTACATGGCCTTCCTCGTGTCCCTGGTCGCGCGGTATCCCGTTTCCTTCAAGGAGAACGTTCATGAGCGCTCCGTTGTCGGGTGATTTGGCACAGATTGGCAAGTCTGTCGTGGTCAAAGGCGAATTATCGGGCAGCGAAGATCTCTACGTAGACGGCCAGGTGGAGGGCAGCATCTCCCTCAAGAACAACAGCCTGACCGTCGGGCCTCACGGACAGATCAAAGCCACGGTGGAAGCGAAAGGAATCGTGGTGCAAGGCAAACTCGAGGGCAACGTGCTGGCCACCGAGAAGGTGGAACTGCGCAAGTCGGCCATGGTCACCGGCGACATCACCACCCAGCGGATTGCCATCGAGGAAGGCGCCTACCTGAAAGGGAAGGTGGATATCCAAGGGCGGGCGGAGAAGGCCGCAGGAAAGTAACTTTCCCGTTTCGCTTTAGCAGGTTAGAGTGGCATCAGTAACCCAGAACTTCATGAAGATTTTTCGCGGTTCATCGGGCGGCGCCGAGGCCGAACCGCCTCCGCCGGTTCCAAAGCTCACCCGCCGATCCAGCGGGCTCGGCGAGCTCTCCCGTCTATGGGACAGCGAACAGCCCTTATGCGTGCTTGATCTCGGTTCCACCTCGGCCACCAACATCCGTTTCTTCACCGAACGCGGCCACAAGATCTACAGCGAAGACCTGCTGGTGGCCTCGACTGAGCCGAGCCTGGTCACCAAAGATGAACAGGGCAACGTCGTGCTCGACAGCCGCCAGTTCCTTGCCGACAACCTGGTCTATCCCGCCGCTCACTTCGACGTCGTGCTGTGCTGGAACCTGGCCGACTATCTCGACGAAAGCCTGGTCCGCCCGGTCATGGGACGTTTCTGGTCGGTGCTGAAGCCGGGCGGCATGTTGCTGGCGTTTTTCCACACCAAGGACGCCGGCCCCGATTCTCCATGCTACCGGTTTCACATCGTCGGAAAAGATACGCTGGAAATGCAGCGCATCGTGCTCAAGCGGGAAGGCCGCCGCGGCCCAACCGGCGTGGTGCATAGCGCGATCGCCGACGGCTTCCGCCTGCAGCGCGTCTTCAACAACCGCCACATCGAAACGCTGTTCCGCGACTTCGCCTCCATCAAGTTCTTCCTCGCCCGCGATAATGTCAGGGAAGTGCTGGTCGTCCGCTAGTTGCATTCTGGATCGCTTGCGGCGGCTCGATCTCTCACGCAGTTACCCTTCCATGTACGTCAGTAACTTTCACGCCCCGATTCGGTCCACTAACCTACGCGCGAGGGGCGCTTAGGGAAGGACTCTACCATGGGTAACAGTCGTTGGCTTTGGATCGGCGCGAGCCTGCTGGCGGCGGGCGCAGTTTTTTGGGGAGTGGGCCAGGCCGTGAACCCGGGCAGCGGCGAGACCGAGTTTCAGAGAACGCTGGAATCCATGAAGCAAGTCAAGAGCTTTCGCGGCGCGTACATCGAGAGCAGGTCGAGTACCCAGCACTCGGAGAGGCTATGGGAGGTGGATTGCACCCGGAGCGTCGTCCACCAGCAATCTCACGATTTGCAGACCAACACGGATCCTCCATTCGAGATGAAAGAAGATGAATTGCTGGTGGGCGAACAGAGGTACACGCGTGACAGCAACGGGTCCTGGGAGAGCGCCGGGCACGCAGGCCCCCTCTATTCAGGCAAGTGGTATTGCGACAACATCGCACAAGGCACCGTTCGCGATCTGCTGCCGGATATCTTGACCATGACCCGGCAAGCCCTGATTGCCAGGGGCGACAAAAAGACGGTCAACGGTGTTCGCTGCCGGGAGTGGAAGTTCGCCATAAGGTCTACCCTCTCTGGCACCCAGCAAGGTTCGGTGTGCATCGGTCTGGACGACCATCTGCCCTACGAGATGACCACGGAACACGGCGGCCGTTATTCTTACTCCGATTACAACCGCCCCATCCAAATCGAGGCGCCTGAAGCCGTCCTGCAACCCGCCAGTTCGACGGACGGATCGAACTGAGTCAGCTGCCGGGGCCCGGACAGTTCGACAACCGGGATGACTTCCAAACGATAACCCCCATGCGGAACAAATAATGGCGGAGGATGTCGAGTTGCGCCGCTGAATCCTCCGAAATCGCCGGTGTAAGAATCTCTCGCATCTCCTCCGGCACATACGCTCTGCGCACCGAGGCCACTCCGTCGCAGCGCGACACATAGCTCCGCATGAGCGGAAACCCTGCATACACCAGCGCCAGATGCAGCGGATGCCGCACGAGATCATTGATCAGCACGGCGACGCGGCTTACGCGTAGCGCTTCTTTCGCGAAGCGCGCCAGTTCGGCTGGTTCCAGGTGATGCGCGAACAGGTTGCAACTGACCAGATCAAACGCGCCGTCCGCGAAGGGAACCGCCAGCGCATCGGCCACGACCGAGCGATTCCCCGGAAGCAGGTGCGATCGTGCGCGGTCGAGAAGAGTCACCTCCAGCCTGATGCTCTTGCGCGCCAGTTGCCGCGCCGCGATCTTCGGCACCTCGCCGAATCCGGAAGCAACTTCCAGAACAGAAAACTGATTTCTCCCCGTTTGCGCAGCCACGCGCTCGATCAGGCGGCGCGTCGTAGCCACGCCTCCGAACCAGCGGTTGATGAGGCTCAGGTCGCGCAGAGACGCCGCCACGTCAGCCGGAGGGCAGTCGGGCGAGTCGAGAATCTCCGCTGTGTTGACGCGCTGCATGGGATTGGGGAAACACTCATATTGTCATTCCGAGCGGAGCGAGGAACCTGCTTTCTGCCGGTGCCGGCAAACAGCAGATTCCTCGCGCCAAAACCTGGCGCTCGGAATGACAAAGATCTTTGGAAAAAGTCGGACCTCAGACTTCGGCCAGCTCTTCTTCCAGCAGTTGTTTGTTATACAGGTCGCTGTAGTAGCCGTTCAAGGTGAGCAGTTCGTCGTGGGTGCCGAGTTCGACGACGCGTCCGCTGTGCAACACGGCGATGCGGTCGGCGTTGCGGACGGTCGAGACGCGGTGGGAGATGAAGATGGTCGTGCGCCCCTGCAAAACGTCGCGCAGGTGGTTCAGGATTTTGTCTTCGGTGTGGGTGTCCACGCTGGAGAGCGCGTCGTCGAGAATCAGAATCTTCGGATTCCGAATCAGCGCGCGGGCGATCGCCGTGCGCTGCTTCTGCCCGCCGGAGAGGGTGATGCCGCGCTCGCCCACCAGCGTTTCATAGCCTTCCGGGAATGCTTCGATGTCGGCGGCGATATTGGCTGCCTCGGCGGCTTCGTGGATTTCCCGGCCACTGGCGGAGTCCACTCCCAGCGCAATGTTCTCCCGAATGCGCTCGCTGAACAGAAATGTTTCCTGCGGAACGAATCCGATCTTCCGCCGCAGCGACGCGATCGAATACTCGCGTATCGGACGTCCGTCAATCAACACGCTTCCCGGCTCGGCGTCGTAAATGCGCGGGATCAGGCTGACCAGAGTCGTTTTCCCCGACCCGGTCGGCCCCACGATGGCCAGGCTGGTGCCGGCCGGCACAGTCAGGTTCACCTCATGCAGCACCGGCTTGCCGTCGTAGCTGAAATTCAATCTGCGAAATTCAATTTCGCCGTTAATCGGCGCATCCACCGCGCCCGGTTCGTCCTGTATAGCAGGCCGCTCCTGCATAATTTCGTCGAGCCGTTTCAAGGACGCCGTGCCGCGCTGGAAAATGTTGATCACCCAGCCCAGCGCGATAATCGGCCAGGTCAGTTGCATCATGTAGAACGTGAAAGACGTGAAGTTGCCGATATCAATGCGGCCCAGCAGCACTTCCCGCCCGCCGATCCACAGGACCAGCACCATGGCCAGGCCCAGCATCAGTTCCAGCGTGGGCCAGAGCATGCCCATCAGCCGCACCAGCCGCAAACTGCGCCGGATATATTCTTCGTTTTCCCGCTCGAAGGCCCGAATCTCCGGCTCTTCCTGCACGTAAGCGCGGATCAGCCGCGCTCCCGAGAAGTTTTCCTGCGCCCGCGCCGAGATGTCCGAAAACATCGCCTGGATTCGCTCGAAGCGGTCATGAATCTGCCGCCCGAAATACTGGATCACCACACTCGCCACCGGCAGCGGCAGAAACGTGTAGAGCGTCAGCCTCGGGCTGATCGAGATCATGAAGGCGAGTGCGCCGGCCGTGTACAGGATGGTGTTGGCCGAGTACATAATGGCGGGGCCAAGCAGCATCCGCACCGCGTTCAGATCGTTGGTCGCGCGCGCCATAATGTCGCCCGTGCGGTTGCGCTGGTAGTACGAGTAGGGGAGCTTCTCCAGATGCTCAAAGAGGTCGTTGCGCAGATCGAATTCAATATCGCGCGAGATGCCGATCACGATCCAGCGGGTCAGAAACTGAAAAATTCCCTTGCTGAGAGCGATCGCAAGCAGCACGCCCGCATACACCAGCAGTTTGCGACTGGTGACTCCCCGGCTGAGGTCCTGCGCTGCCCGCCCGATCACCAGTGGAAACAGGATCCAGATGCCGTTGGTCAGGAAGACGCAGACCGTGCCCCCTACGTACCCCCAGCGGTAGCGTTTCAGATAGGGCAGGAGCGGGCGCAGATTCTTGGGAAACATGCAGACTGAGTAGATGAAATTCTAGCAGGCAGGGCGCAGTTTTTCAGTGCGGTTGCCGGATCGGCTAGCGCCCGCGATGGGCTTGGTTTTCGGGGCCACCGGCAGAGGCGTCGGATTCCACGGCGTTTCTGGAGGGAAGCAACTCCCGGCCGAACGCGGCCACGCTGACGACGGCCACGATCACGCTCCAGACTGCGAAGAACCACCAGCCAGCTTCGATAAGAAAGGAATCGCTCATGGGGCTCCTGCGTTGCCAGGTGAGTGGCGCGAGGCTCGCTCGGAAGGTTACGTCGAGCCTCGCGCCGTCAACCAGCGCTCTAAACCCACGAAAATCCAGTCGGTTACTGTTGGGGCGGAGCCGGGGGCGCTTGCTGCATGTGCTTCTGCATGCGCGCCTGGTGCCGGGCCTCCATCTCCTTCATCTTGGACTGCTGGTCTGCGGTCAGTACCTGGAACAGTTCGTTATGGATGCGGGTCCGCTGCACCGTCAGTTCGGTCTCGACCTGGGCCTTCTGAGCCGCCAAAGCGCGTACTTTGGCCTCGTCGTACGTTCCTTCCACATACTGGCGGAGCTGCTGATCGAACTGATACGACTGCTGCATCAGCGGCTTCATCGCCGGGTGTTCTTTCTGCATGATGGACTTCATCTGGGCCTGCTGCGCGTCGGTCAGGTTCAGATAGTCGGCGAAGAATCCCATCATGTGGTCGTGCATGCCAAACTCGTGGCCGTGACCATGCATGGGGGGCGGTGGCGGCGCGTCCGACGTCTGGGACTTCGCGATGGCGGTGCCCAGCAACACTGCGACGGCGGCAATCAGCAAGCGAATACGAATCGATTTCATTGGGACTCCTAGCGATCTTCCCGTTTTGCGGGTGAATTTGCCTACGGTCATATGAACACGAGCCACGCAAGAAAAGCAGTAAAGAGTCGGTCAACCCGAGTAAAGTTTTGTCAAGCAGGACCGCCCTTCTTTGCGTAGGTGTCATCCTGAGCGGAGCGGGTTTTCAGGCGGAGCGAAGGATCTCCATCGGTCCAGGCCCAGCCTTTCGGGATGACCCTTCCGAGGGAGATAACGTTCCCACGAAGGAACTAATGCCAAGTGACAATTCTTTACTTCTGCCAGTTTTCCCGTTGGTGCACAATGAAGGGAGCAGCCGTCTAAGCAGCTATGGAACGCATCCTGATCATTGACGACGACGTCGAACTTTGCCATTTAGTCGGAGAGTATCTTCAGTCGGAGGGCTTCGCCGTGGAGAGCGTGCACGACGGCGAGAGCGGGCTGAAGAAAGCCCAGGCCGGCGAATATCTGCTGGCCGTGCTCGACGTGATGTTGCCGGGGATCAACGGATTCGAGGTGCTGCGCCGCATCCGCGCCACATCGCGCCTGCCAGTGCTGCTGCTGACCGCGCGCGGCGAAGATGTAGACCGCATCGTCGGCCTCGAAATCGGCGCCGACGACTATCTGCCCAAGCCGTTCAACCCGCGCGAACTGGTGGCGCGCATCCGGGCCGTTTTGCGCCGCACCCGCGCCGACGGCAACGGCGGGCCTCCCGCTCCGGACATCGTGCGCGTGGGCGACGTGGAACTCGATCCCGCCACTCGCACCGTTCGCCTCGACGGCAAGCCGGTGGACCTGACCTCGGTCGAATTCAATCTGCTCGAGGTGCTCTTGCGCGAGGCGGGCCGGGTGGTGCCGCGCGAGCGCCTGGTCAACGCCGTGCTCAGCCGCAAGTTTTCGCCGTTCGACCGCAGCATTGACATGCACGTCAGCAAAGTGCGCAAGAAGCTGGGCGACACCGACAGT
This sequence comes from Terriglobales bacterium, assembly GCA_037442635.1. Lineage (GTDB taxonomy): Bacteria > Acidobacteriota > Terriglobia > Terriglobales > Acidobacteriaceae > Sulfotelmatobacter. The sequence goes on from JBBIPV010000012.1 coordinate 22,875, forward strand.
GACGAGCACATCAAGACCGTCCGCGGTGTAGGCTATATCTTCGCCCGTCCCCGGGAGAATGCCAAGACGTCGTAGAGCCCATGAAGAGCCTATTCCTTCGAATCTTTCTATCGTTCTGGATTGCCCAGGCCCTCATCATCGTGCTGGTGGTGCTGGTGACGTTGGCTCTGCGCCCGAGAACTTCCACCTGGGAAGCCCTGCGCGCGACCGCGCTAAATGACGCGGTTGCCGCCTATGAGCAGGGCGGCGACGCTCAGCTGCGCAAGTACATGGACGACCTCGACCGGACCCAGCACGTCCGCGCTTACCTGTTCAACGAAGAAGGGACGGAGCTTTCCCATCGCACGCCGCCGGACTGGGCGATCCGCGTGGCCTCCGGTGGCCCGCGCGTTCCGCGCGATGGTTTCCTGGTCCCAGCCCCTCCCGTGCAGAGGGATTCGCGTTCTTCCTCGGACGGACTCCACCGCTACACGCTGGTGATGGGCTTGCCGCCCGGCCCGCGCGTCTTCATCGGCCCGCACGGCATGCCCATGCGCTGGCTGATTATTGCGGTCGTTTGTTCCGGATTGGTTTGTTATCTGCTTTCGTGGTACATGACCAAGCCCATCGTGCGCCTGCGCGCCGCCACGCGCCAACTCGCAGCCGGTGATCTTTCCGCCCGCAGCGGCGCTCCCGTGAGCCGGCGCCGCGACGAAGTCGCCGGCCTCATGCGTGACTTCGACGCCATGGCCGAACGTCTGGAATCTCTGGTAAAGGCCCAATCCCGCTTGCTCAACGACATTTCCCACGAACTCCGTTCGCCGCTGGCGCGTTTGAATGTCGCCCTGGGGCTGGCGCGGCAGAAGGCTGACGGCGGCGACTCCGAAATGCTGGACCGCATCGAGCTCGAAGCCAGCCGCCTCAACGAATTGATTGGCCGCATTCTCACCCTCGCCCGCCTCGAAGACGGCGAGCAGGGCGTTCCGCAAACTCCTGTGCCGCTCGACGAACTCGTGCTCAACGTTGCCGAAGACGCCGAGTTCGAGGCGCAGGCGCGCCACTGCCACGTCCACACCAACATCCCTGACGGTGACTGGGGCGTGCGCGGCAATGCGTCTCTTCTGCACAGCGCTGTCGAAAACGTCGTGCGCAACGCCATCCGGTACACCCACGAGCGTACTTCGGTGGAGGTCGAACTGGCGAGCGCGGAGACTGCTTCTGGCCCCCAGGCCGTGGTCAAAGTCAGCGACTCCGGGCCGGGCGTGCCTCCAGATGCTCTCGACAAGCTCTTCGAGCCGTTCTACCGCCTCGACGATGCTCGCGGCCGCCTGACTGGCGGAGTTGGCCTCGGTCTGGCCATTACCGAACGCGCCGTCCGCTTCCATGGCGGACACGTCTCCGCCCACAATCGCGCCGAAGGCGGCCTGCGCATCGAAATCCGGCTGCCTTTGATCTCCGGCGGCCAGCGATCTGCGCCCGAGCAAGAGCCCGTGCCCTCGGGCCAGGAAGCGTGACGAGTAGGTAGTACCCAGTACTCAGTACCCAGAAGACGCTGAGTCCGGACTTCAAATCACAGATGGGGCTTGAGTACTGAGTACTAGGTACTGAGTACTGAGTACTGAGTACTGCTCAGGCAACTCCCTGACCCTCCATGGGTTCCAACCAACTCGTTGTGGGAGTTTGCTCTTCCCGCGCTTTCCTGATACATAAATGGGTTGAGTTTTTCCCGCTTATTCCAGGTGGCTGGGACCCCATCCAAGGGGAGCGCTTGGGCGTGCGCGCGCATAAACCTCACATAAACATAAGCATGGAGATCAACCAGAGAATGTCGAAACGACTTGGGTGGCTGCTTGGGTTGGTGATGCTGGTGGCAATCGGCCTGTTGCTGGCTTGTGGGACCACGTATAACTCGTCGTCTGATGGCCTGGTTCTGGTCGGCAGCCAGGGATCGGCCCTGGTCCAGTCTTTCAGCTTCAACCTTGCCAGCGGCCATCTCGCGTCGGTCTCCAACTCGACCTCTTCCACTGGAAACTCGGCTTGCGTCCTTCCCGGGCTGCCCTCTTCGATGGTGCTGGACGCGGCCGGGGCCTATGCCTATGCGATCATCAACGCCTCAACCCTGTGCAAGGGCAGCACGACGGGCATCCAGGCCTTCAAGGTAGCTTCCAATGGAACCGTCACCCCGATGGGCAGCCCGGTGGCCTTTCATGCGGAAAACGTGGTAATTCAGAACGTTGCGCCTCCAAACAACACCGAGCCAGTACCGGTGGTTCCGGGCATGATGGTGACCGATTCTGCCGGCAAGTTTCTGTTTGTCGCCGACCGCGCCACCACAGACAGCGCGGGCAACTATGTTCCGGGAGCAATCTCCGTTTTCAGCATCAGCAACGGCACCGCTACGGAAGTCACCGGTTCCCCATTCTTCACGGTGGTTCAACCCATGACGGCGACCCACACGACCACCGACATCATCAGCGTGGCAGCGACGCCAACGACTTTCCCTGCCGCCATCAACGGCGTGCCCCAGGCGGTCTGCACGGGCGCGCCCGCCCCGACCGCGGAGTACCTTTACGCAGTTGATTATGTGAACAGCCTGGTCTTTGATTTCGCAGTCAACACCTCGACCGGTGCCTTGGGGAATCCCGGCAGCGCAACAACGATTCCCTCCAAAGCTACCGACACCAATCCAGCCGGGGTTGTGGTGGATCCCTGCAACCGCTTCGTGTATGTCACGGGCTCGCTGAACAACAGAGTCAATGCCTACACGATGTGCAACGGCTCCACGACGCAAGACCCGAGTTGCCCCGTGCCTCCGAATGGTAAGCTTCCGGACGGGAGCCTGGTCGCGGTTTCCGGTTCACCCTTCAGCATGCCGGCGGGCGTGGTCGGTCCAGGGCCCATTGTCGCGGATCCTTTTGGCAATTATGTCTACGTCTTGAGCACGTCGAACCAGTTATCCACCTTCCACATCAGCCCGGTTTCCGGCAGCCTGACGGCTGGCACTCCTGCTGCGGTTGCGACCGGGGATGGTCCTACATCCATCGCCATTCGCGGTGACGACACCTGGATGTTTGTAACCAACTTTCGGGCGGCCACATTGTCGCAATACTCGATCACCCCGGCGACTGGCGCCCTCAACGCCACTCCCGGCACGATCACCGACAACTATCCGTTTGGGGTAGCAGTGAAATGAGTCAGGTGGCGAGGGATCAGCGATCAGTGACCAGTGATCACTGACCAGCGGCTAGAGGGTCAGTCCCTGCGGTGTTTTGCTGACCCCTGACCTTTTGACCCCCGCCTTTCTACGTCGGCACTCTCAAAATCAAATACCCGCCCACCAGCACAAAGATCAGGTCCGGCGACCACGCCGCCAGGGCCGGAGGCAGTTGGCTCAGGTTGCCCATCGCCTCAAAAAGCCGCGACACGACGGTGTAAAACACCGCGATCCCCAGCGCGACTGCAACCCCGGTCACCGCCCCTTTTTTCTCCGCCGACAGCGCGAACGGAATCGCCAGCCCGGCCATGATCAGCGTGATCAGCGGATACGAGAGCTTCTGATTTAGCTGCACCCGCAGCCGCACCACGTCGAACCCGCTCTGCTGCAGGTCGCGAATGTAGCTTCGCAGCTCCTCGTAATTCATCTCCGAATACTGCTTCACTTCTTTCTTGAAATAGTTCGGCGTCTCCACCAGTTCGGGAAACGTAACCACGTCAAACGGCCGGTAATTGACGATGGCGGAAAGGTTCAGCGAACGGTCCCATCCCTGCTCGTACACCCAGCGGTTGAGCTTGTCTTCCCAGTGGGCGCGGTCGGCGTGAATGCGGCGGGTGATGCTGAAGCTGGCCCGGTCGAGCTGAAACACGGTGACGTTGCCGAACTGATCGCGGTCCGGATCGAAGAACTGGTAGTAGTAGATGTCGTTATTCAGGCCAAAAATCCATTTGCGGTCGGGCCGCAGATAGGTTTGCGCCGGTTTGCCCTTGATTTGATTGTGCAGCGCCTCCTGCCGCTTGTTGGTGTGGGGCAGATAGAACTGGTCGGCGAAGAACAGTCCGGCCGCGACAAAGGCTGCGGCCACGATCACCGGGGTCACGATGCGGTAGATGCTGATCCCGGTCGCCTTGATGGCGGTGATTTCATTGGCCCGGTTCATCAGCCCAAAAGTCACCAGCACCGCCAGAAGCATCACCAGCGGAGCTACGTTGTATAGCAGATACGGTGTGACGTTGAGCAAATATGCCGCCACCACCATGGCCGGAACCTGGTTTCGCAGAATATCTCCCAGCAGCTCAAACAGCGTGAACACCAGCACCAGCACAAGGAAGGTCGCCAGGATCATCCCCAGATACAGAAAAAAATCACGCAGCACATAGTCGTCGAGCAGGGTGGGAAAGCTGGCGCTGAAAAAGCGGCGTCGCGCGGACGCCCGCTCGAACGCGTTCTCCCGGCGCCGGGCCTGCGCTGTGGTCCTGCGTTCTTTGGAAGCGAACCGCAGCGACGCCAGCTCAAACGGACGTTTCTCCGCCCGCAACAGCAGGAATGCTCCGAGACCCAGAAACACCAGGTCGGCCAGCCAGGCCCCGAACCAGGGCGAGATGTGCCCTTGCCGGGCCAGCGACACTCCCACCAGCGAGATCACGTAATACGTGAACACCAGCAGGATGGTCAGCACGAACCCGCCCGACTTGCCGCTCTTCTTTGACGACAGCCCCAGCGGAATCCCCACCAACGCCAGCACCACGCACGCCGTCGGCAGGGCAAAGCGGCGATGGAACTCGATCAGGAACCAGCGCGCCGCCACCGCATCCACCCGGTGGGCCTTCTGCGGCAGCGTCCAGGTGTCAATCACCCCGGCGGGCAGCGATTCCTCGCTCTTGTTCTCCGTGGAAGGCAGTTCGATCGGAATATCGGTCTGCTGAAAGGTCGAAATCTGGTAGTGGTCCGCCTGCTTGGGATCGGTTTCGTGCGCCGAACCGTCTACCAGGTGAAGGTGCAGGCGGTCGCGGCCTTCGGTCACGATGATGCCTTGCCGCGCCAGCGTGATCTTCGGGTTGGCGGCGTCAGAGAGATCCGCCATGAACACGCCCTTCCACACCGCTGCGCCCTGCCCGCTTTTCACGTCCTGCACATAAAGCACGATCTTGGGAAATCCCTCATAGAAAACCCGCGGCTGTACTTCAAACGAGACCTGCGAGCCTTTGAGCCGGTCTTCCAACCGCCCCAGCGCGGCCTGCGATCGCGGCGCGATGTACAAACCGTTGCCCAGGGCGATCAGCCAAGCTGCCAGCACAAAGATCGAGAGCACGCGCAGGAAGCTCCATACCCCCATGCCACTGGCGCGCATGGCGGTGATTTCGCTGTCCGCGGCCAGCCGGCTCAGGCCGATCAGGATTCCCATCAGCACGCTCATCGGCAGCGTGTAGGTCAGCGCGAGGGGAATAGTGAAGAAGAAAATCTCGGCCACACTGGGCAGCGGGGCGCTGGCCCGCACCGCCAGCTCCAGAATCCGTCCCAGGTCGCGGGTGAACAGGACAAACGTGAAGATCGCCACCCCGATCAAGGCCAGCGCCGTCACCTCGCGCAGGATGTAGCGGGTCAGAATCCGCATGGGAAGCGCACTTCAAGCGAGGATAGCATGGAGCGGCGCCTCGAGGGGAACCCCGGTTACTTCATGTTCTGGACGACCGAATCCTGAGTTTGAGCCACTTTCTTTTCTATGTTGGACAGGGTCTCCATGAACTTTGAATACCGGTCCATCGTCATTTGGAGTCTGAGCGACTGTGTTTCACTCATTTCACCGACGGAATTTTTCCTCACGCCTTGCTTTTGCTGATTCTCTTTCTCAGTAGCGGCTATTATGTTCCTTAAGTCGGACTGCGTATCCTGCGCAGCCTGCATCATGAGCATCTCAACCAGCGCATCGATGTTTTCGTTGGACAGATTGCCAGATCCCCGAAAGCTGCTGCGCACCTCCGCCGCCGCCAATCCGTAAAAATCGGAGTTGGGAGCCAAACGGCGTGCGCGCGCGGAGAATGCCACCGCCACCTGGGAGGCTTTCTCTTTCGTCTTGGGGCCGACCAGTCTCACGATCCGCTCGTGCTGGACGACGACCGCAGGCGAGAGGTCGGGCACCTCAATCTTCTTGGCCGGGGAGCCCGCCGGCTGAACCCTTGCAGCTTGGGTTGGCGTTTCCGGTTTGGCTTGGGCCCAAATTGGCAACGGAAATAAAAGCGCAAGAACAAAAATCGCCTTTTCCATGCGATCCTCCCGGGTGAAGATTGCTTAACTCGCCTTGAAGAACAGCGCCGCTAACGGCGGCAAGGTCAATTTCAGCGAGAAGGGGCGGCCGTGGGTAGCGATTTCTTCGGCCTGCACTCCTCCGAGATTGCCCATGCCACTGCCGCCGTATTCGCGCGCGTCGCTGTTGAGCAACTCGCGCCAATATCCGCCATGCGGCACGCCGACCAGGTATCCAGCGCGCGGCACCGGCGTGAAATTGAAAACTCCCAATATCGTGTCCTCCGGCCGCTCGCTCTTGCGCAGCAGTGAGATGGTGCTGTTGGCGTTGTCGTTCACATCCACCCACTCAAATCCCGCCGGATCGTTGTCGAAAACATGCATCCCCGGCTGGGCACGATAGAGGCGGTTCAAGTGCTCCATCCAGGCCTGCACACCGCGGTGCACCGGATACTGCACCACATCCCATTCCAGGCTCGTGTCGTGCGCCCACTCGCGCACCTGGCCAAACTCAGCGCCCATGAACAGCAGCTTCTTCCCCGGCTGCGCATACATGTAGCCAAACAGCAGCCGCAGGTTGGCGAATCTCTGCCATTCGTCTCCCGGCATCTTGCCGATCAGCGATCCCTTGCCGTGTACCACTTCATCGTGCGACAGCGGCAGCACGAAGTTTTCATGCCACGAGTACAGCATGCGGAACGTGAGCAGGTTGTGGTGATACTTGCGGTGTATGGGATCGTTTTGGAAGTACTTCAGCGTATCGTGCATCCAGCCCATATCCCACTTCATGCCAAAGCCGAGCCCGCCCAGGTAAACCGGCTTTGACACCATCGGCCACGAAGTTGATTCTTCGGCAGTGGTCTGAATCTCGGGGTGTTGCCCGTAGGCTTCCAGGTTGAAGCGGCGCAGGAACTCAATGGCGTCGAGGTTCTCCCGCCCGCCGTATTTGTTCGCAATCCACTCGCCCTGCTTGCGCGAGTAATCGAGATAGAGCATGGACGCGACCGCATCCACGCGCAGCCCGTCAATGTGGTACTTGTCGAGCCATAGCATCGCGCTCGACATCAGAAAGCTGCGTACCTCAGCGCGACCGTAGTTGAAAATGTGCGTCTTCCAGTCAGGATGGAATCCCTGGCGCGAATCGGCATGCTCGTACAAGTGCGTGCCGTCAAAATAAGCGAGCCCGTGCGCGTCCGAAGGAAAGTGCGACGGCACCCAGTCGAGAATCACGCTGATCCCGTGCTGGTGCAGGTAATCCACCAGGTACATGAAGTCTTGCGGCGTGCCGTAGCGCGACGTGGGTGCGAAGTAGCCGGTCGTCTGATATCCCCAGGAACCGTAGAACGGATGCTCCATCACCGGCAGAAACTCGACGTGCGTGAAGCCCATGCGGCCCACATATTCCGCCAGCCGAGGCGCCGTCTCGCGGTAGGTCAGCGGACGGTTGTGCTCCTCGGGTACGCGCATCCACGACCCCAGGTGAACCTCATAGATCGCCTGGGGCGCGCGCAGCGAGTTGTGCCCGGCGCGCCGCTGCATCCAGTCACCGTCGCTCCACTGGTAATCCAGGTTCCACACCACCGAGGCCGTGCGTGGCGGTTTCTCATACAGCAACCCGATTGGGTCAGCTTTGTCGACACGGTAGCCGTGACGGTTGGATTCAATGTGGTACTTGTAAAGTGCGCCATGGCTCGCGCCGGGCACGAATCCCTCCCAGACGCCAGAAGAAGCGCGCGGCTCCAGGGGATGGGTCCGCGGATCCCAGCCATTGAAGTTGCCTACCACCGACACCGACCGCGCATTCGGCGCCCACACGCTGAAGATCGCGCCCGGCTGGCCATTGTGCGTGACCAGATGGGCGCCCATCTTGTCGTACATCCGGTAGTGGCTGCCCTCGTTGAACAGGTAGAGGTCGTTGTCGGTCAGCAGTTGCGGGCGGTCGAGGCTGGTTTCGGGGCTCATAGGGTCGGGATTCTCTTCGCGCCCTAGTGTACAGAAAGGATTCCGTCTTCGCACTGTCCTGTCCGACAAAATACGACTACGAGCACGTCGGAGAGGGCGGGCTGACCAGCGACACCCTGATCGCATGAGCGCAACGTGACCACCGCAAAGGAACGGGACTTTCGCCGCCTGGCCGAATTCCGGCCGTTTCAATGGCAGGTGGAGCCCCTATCGCCATTCGTGCTCCGGCGTGGGAATCTTCCCGATTCTCTCCGTGCTATCCTGACCAGTCCAGCCATGCCCGCCCTGCGCGTCATCCTCCTGTGGCACCAGCACCAGCCTTTCTACAAAGATCTGGTCACCGGCGAGTACCGCCTGCCGTGGACGCGCCTGCACGCCCTCAAGGACTACTACGGCATGGTCAAGCTGCTCGACGAGTTCCCCAACGTCCATCAGAATTTCAACCTCGTCCCGTCCTTGATCGTGCAGATACAGGATTACGTCTCCGGTACCGCGCAGGACCCATTCCTCGCCGTCGCTGCCAAGCCCGCCAAAGATCTCACCCCGGACGAACGCCGCTTCGCCCTGCAATACTTGTTTCAGGCCAATCCACAAAACGTGATCGGGCGCTACCCGCGCTACTACGAATTGTGGCAGCGCTTTCGCGAGCACGGCGACCATCCGGAGCGCGCCGAGCGTTACTTTGTCCCGCAGGATTTCACCGACCTGCAAGTCCTGTCGCAGATCGCCTGGTTCGACGAATTCTTCCTCGAAGAAAAAGACATTGCTGCGCTCGTCGCCAAAGCCCGCCACTACTCGCTCGACGATCAGAAGCATGTCATCGAGCGCGAGCGCGAACTGCTCGGGCGTGTCCTGCCTGCCTACGCCGCCGCCGCTAAGAAGGGCTTGGTTGAAATCTCCGCCACGCCTTTTTATCACCCCATCCTGCCTCTGGTCTGCGACACGAGCGCCGGGGCAGTCTCGTCGCCCAATCTCCCGCTCCCGCAAAATCGTTTTCGCCATCCCGAAGACGCGCGCGAGCAACTGAAGCGGGCCCTTGATTTCCACCAGCAGGTGTTCGGCTTGCGTCCGAAAGGCATCTGGCCCTCCGAAGGCAGCCTCTCCGAAGAGGTTCTGGCCATTTCCCACAGCCTCGGCATCCAGTGGATGGCCACCGACGAGGGTGTGCTTGGCCGCAGCACGGGCTCCTTTTTCGCCCGCGATGGCGGAAGCCGCCTGCCCGGCAATCTCGCCGAGAAGCTCTACAACCTCCATCGCTACGAGAACGGCTCGGCGACGATGCACCTCGTCTTCCGCGACCACACCATCTCGGACCTGATCGGGTTCGTCTATTCGGGCATGCCCCCGGCTGATGCCGCCAGCCACCTGATCGGCAGCATCAAGGAGGCCGCGCGCCCAGTGCTGGAGAAGGGCCGCGACGCTGTCGTTTCCATCATTCTCGACGGCGAAAATGCCTGGGAGTATTACCCCAAGTCCGGGCGCGAGTTCCTCCGCCGCTTTTACGACGGCCTGCAACGCGAGCCGGGAATCGAGGCCGTCACTATCTCCGAAGCCATCGCCCGCCACAAAGACTTCGGTAAAATGACGTCGCTGGTTCCGGGTTCCTGGATCAATGCCAACTTCAACGTCTGGATCGGCGCTCCCGAGGACAATCGCGCCTGGGACTACCTGCATCACGCCCGCCAGTTTTACGCGCAGAATGCCGCCCGCGCCTCAGAAGCCCAGCGCAGCCTGGCTTTCGAGGAAATCCTGATTGCCGAGGGCAGCGACTGGAACTGGTGGTACGGTCCCGAGCATCACTCCGCCAACGACCGCGATTTCGACGAACTCTATCGCAAGCACCTCTCCAACGTGTACCAGGCCCTGGACGCAGCCCCGCCCGACTATCTGGCTCAACCCATCACCGGTGCCGAGGTTCGCCCGGCGTTCGTCCGGCAGACTGCCTACATCCACCCACGCGTAACTGGCGACAAGGTCCGCTATTTCGAGTGGATGGGCGCCGCCGCCTACACTGCCGACCATCGTGCCGGATCCATGCACGGCAAACAGTTCCTGCTGGACGCGGTCTACGCCGGCATTGACGCCACGCACTTGTACGGCAGGCTTGACTTCGCCGAGAAAGTTCCTGAGCAGCAGTTCGAAGTCGTGGTCAACATCGAATCGTGGGCGCCCGGTGAGCCGCGTCCGCGCCGCACCCTCCGGGTTGACGCCTCCGCCAGTGAGCGCAGGCTCCAAGATTGGAAGATTGAAAACGAAGGCGAAGCCAAGCCGCTCGCCTCCTCCGTCAAATTCGACGACAGCAGCAAAGTCGCCCTGCTGCGCAATTTCGAATTCAAGCTGCCCCTGGTCTGGCTGCTGGCCACGCCGGCCTCAGCCCACGCCGGGCCAACCCCCGAGCAAAAACCTGACCAAAAGCCTGATCAAAGAAAAGAACGCAAGCCTGCCGCCGCAGCCACCAGCAAAGTGCGCCTCCGCTTCAGCCTCTGGCAGAATCGCTTGCCCGTGGACTCACTCCCGCTCGAAGGCTGGATCGAACTGCAGGTGGTCAGCGAAGGGGAACTGCTATTCGGAGCGTGAGTACAGGAATCTAGGTTTTGGGTGGCGCAGCGCTTTCAGCGCTGCGGTAAGCCGGCACTATGCGGGTACCGCACACCGCCTAAGGAAAAGGAATAATCTCGAAAATCTACTCATTGTCCAGCTTCAGTGAGCCTGGTCGTGCCGACGGAATGACCGGAGGACGACGGCCTTGCAATTCCCGCTGCACACCGCGAATCACCAGTTCCCTCATCGAGCAACGCTCGTCCGCTGCTTTGCCCTTAAGCTCGCGATGGACCGCGTGCGGTATGTCGATAGTGACCCGCACCGTTTCTCCCCACAATGATTATCCAGGATATGCTGGCGATAGCAGAAAAGAACCGAAGCTGGCTAGCTTCGGTCCTTTAGATCTATCCGGGAGCCCTGTTACGGCAGATGTCGGGTCCATGCCGAATCAGACATGTGGCAAGAAATTGTTACTTGCTTCCGCCGCTCGCTGCCGCGACCGCCGGAGCGTTCATCGTCATCGGACGGTTCAATTCCAGAGTCAGCTGTGTGCCTGCGGGCAGAGTCGCCGACCGATGGCTGGCCAGCCAGTGCACGCCCGTCGCGGATGCGCCCACCGCGCCGCCAATCAGAATGCCCGGGCCCCCGCCGATCAATCCGCCAATCAGCATCCCGCCCGCCGTGCCGCCGCCCTGCTCGATCGTGTCGCGGCGATCATGGCCTGATCCCTTGAACTGGCCCTCGGCATTTACGTCGCTGCCGTGGATGTTGGTGTCCACCAGTGTGGCGTCGAGGAAAAACCGCTCGCCGTTCGGCAGAATGACTGCCTCAGGCAGAATGCCGATCGTCGGCTTGCCCGAGATGCGGCGCGGCTCACTCACTTTGGTGACGCGCCCTTCCACCACAGCCCCCGCTGGAATCACGGTAGCGCCATTGATCACCACCGGCTGCGTAACGCTGCCTCGGAACGGATCTCCCGCCCGGTTGCTGAATGTCGCTAAAGTTGTTTCAAGCCGAACCATCAGGGCGGTTCCCGCCGGTACGGGCGAACTGGTCTGGGCCGCCAGCATGGCCGCCAGCAGCAGGCAGGAAAGCAGCACGATCCACTTCTTCATTGGGTACCTCCACAAGATCCTGAACTTCTTCTGACTCTAGATCACTTTGAGACGCGAGCACAATACGCGGACGGCCCGGGGGAACCAGCGGAGATAAGGGCAGCATTAGCTTTGGCCAACCGGCCAGTCCCGTAAGCGGAAAGGCGCGCGAAGCACGTGTGCGCCTCGTCACATTGCGTTCACAGCCATCCGCTATAATCGGGGGTCTCAACCTCGATTTGTTATGGGCAAGACATATACCGGCGTTGGCTGCCTTACCCGCCGCCGTTTGTCGGTGGGCCTTTGCCTCAGAGCGTCTTTGATAGTCGTCTATTTACTAATCCAGACGAAAAGGAAAGTAATCCTATGTCAAATATTGCAGCCATTCATGCACGAGAAGTTCTCGATTCACGCGGCAATCCTACGGTAGAAGCGGAAGTGTTTCTCGGCGACGGCTCCATGGGCCGTGCCATCGTCCCCAGCGGCGCCTCGACCGGCGAGCACGAAGCGGTCGAACTCCGCGACGGCGATACCAACAAGTACCTTGGCAAAGGTGTGCTGAAAGCTGTCGAAAACGTCAACAGCGAGATCGCCGAAGCCCTGGCCAACTGGGATGCCTTCGACCAGCGCGGGCTCGACCGCAGAATGATCGAACTCGATGGCACCGAAAACAAGGGCCGCCTGGGCGCCAACGCCATTCTTTCCGTCTCGATGGCCGCGGCCCGTGCGTCAGCCCAGAGCCTCGACATCCCGCTCTACCGTTACCTCGGCGGCGCCGGCGCCAACACTCTGCCCACGCCCATGATGAACATCCTCAACGGCGGCGCCCACGCCGACAATAACGTGGACTTCCAGGAATTCATGGTCATGCCCGTGGGCGCGCCGTCGTTTTCCGAGGCGCTGCGCTGGGGCGTGGAAGTTTTTCACACGCTGAAAGGCGTGCTCAAGAAGCGCGGCTACAACACTGCTGTTGGCGACGAAGGCGGCTTCGCGCCTTCTGTGAAGTCGAACGTGGAAGCCATCGAAGTCGTGCTCGAAGCGATCACCAAGGCCGGCTACAAGCCCGGAGAAGAAATCGCCATCGCCCTCGATCCCGCGGCCAGCGAGTTCTTCCAGGACGGCAAGTACGTCTTCAAGAAATCCGACAAGTCCGCCAAGAGTTCCGACGACATGGTGAAGTGGTGGGCGAAGTGGGTCAACGACTATCCGATCGTCTCGATTGAGGATGGTTTGGCCGAGAACGACTGGGACGGCTGGGCCAATCTGACCAAAGAACTCGGCGGCAAGATTCAGCTCGTGGGCGACGATCTGTTTGTGACCAATGTGCAATTCCTGCAGGAAGGTATAGACAAGGGCGTCGCCAACTCGATTCTGATCAAGGTCAACCAGATCGGGACGGTCAGCGAAACGCTGGACGCGATTGATCTGGCGCGGCGGAATGGGTATACGTCCATCATTTCGCACCGCTCGGGCGAAACGGAGGATACGTTCATTGCGGATTTAGCCGTGGCGACGGGCGCAGGGCAGATCAAGACGGGTTCAGCGTCGCGCACGGACCGGATTGCAAAATACAATCAGCTGCTGCGGATCGAGGAGGAGTTGGGCGGTGCCGCGCGCTTCTTGGGGTTGAAAGCTCTGAACTACGGTGGTTAGTTTAGCTTGTTTTGAAAGGGCGGGGTTTCAGCCGCACCACAGGTTCAACAAATATCGAGCGCGGCTTTAGCCGCTGCGGGAATTGGGGAAGCTGAGGACAAATGATCAACGAACTTCTGCTCATTGAATTCGACGAAGAAGCCAAGAAAACGCGCGCCCTGCTGGAGCGCGTTCCGATGAAGGCGGATTTCACCCCGCATCCCAAATCCATGCCGCTCGGCAAGCTCGCGCCGCACGTGGCCGAGTTGCCGGGATTTGGCCACACGATTCTGACTACGCCGGAACTCGATTTCGGCGCTGGCCCGCCACGCCAGCGCCCTCCCTTCGAATCGCCTGAGCAGCTGGTGAAGGCCTTCGACGAAGGCGCCGCCAAGGTGCGTGCCGTCCTCAAGAACACTCCCGATTCGGCCTGGACCGAACCCTGGAAGCTGAGCTTTCAAGGCAAGCCGCTCTTCAGCGGATCGCGGTTCCTGGCCTACCGGCAGATGTTCCTCAATCACCTCGTGCACCACCGCGCCCAGCTCGGCGTGTATCTGCGGTTGAACGACACGCCGCTGCCGGCGACGTACGGACCTTCGGCGGACGACAGGATGGGGTTCTAGGTTGGAGAAATGAAGAAAGGTAAGAGCAAGCAGCGGATGCAACCAATATTCTTTTCGTTTATCGGATCGCGTAAAGATGGCTATACCGCACGGGCTGTGGGGCACTCCATTTTCACGCAAGCCGAGACTCTCGCCGAATTGAAAACGAATGTCCGCGACGCCGTCATTTGCCATTTTGGAGAAGCCAAGCGGACAACGCCAATCAGGCTCGTTCGCGCGCGGCCGAATAGAATCCTCGGTTCGGCAAAGGGCGAGTTTACCGTGCCGGACGATTTCAATGACCCTTTGCCGAAGGAGATCGAAGATCTCTTTTATGGTGAGTGATGCCAAAACCTCAGCGGCTGAAGCCGGATGCAAGTTTGTCCTCATCTGGCATGACTGAAGTCGTGCCCTTCCCGGTTCAAGCTAGAAGCTAAGAGCTAGGAGCTAAGAGCTGATTTATGTCCCGTCCTAAACCACTCATCCTCATCATCCTCGACGGCTGGGGATACCGAGCCGAAACCAAAGCCAACGCCATCGCGCTCGCCCGCAAGCCCACCTACGACCGCCTGCTGCGCGACTACCCCAACACGCTCATTCATACCAGCGGCCCGTACGTCGGTCTGCCCGAAGGCCAGATGGGCAACAGCGAAGTCGGCCACCTCAACATCGGCGCCGGACGCATCGTGCACATGGACATCACCCGCATTGACCTGATGATCCAGAACGGCGAACTGTTCCAGCATCCCGTCCTGCTCGACGCCATGAAGCACGCCCGCGCTGGCGAGCGCCGCCTGCACCTGTTCGGACTCATGTCAGACGGCGGGGTTCACTCGCGGCAAGATCATCTCTATGCCCTGCTGAAAATGGCGAGGCAGAACGGCCTCGACCGTGTCTTCGTCCACGCCTTCATGGACGGCCGTGACACCCTGCCGACCAACGGCGCCGGATACCTTGAGCAGTTGCAGCAAAAAATGCGCGAGTACAACTGCGGCAAGATCGCCACCGTGAACGGCCGCTACTACGCTATGGACCGCGACCGCCGCTGGGAGCGGATCGCCAAAGCCTACAAAGCCATGGTCTTCGCCGATGCCGAAGGCGGCAAGCACTCTGACCCGGTGCAAGGCATGAAAGAGTCCTACAACAAGGGAGTGACTGACGAATTCGTCATTCCGTTCGTCTGCACCGACAGCCGCGGCCAGGCCCTGGCCACCATTCGCGACGAAGATGCCTGCATCTGCTTCAACTTCCGCGCCGACCGTGTCCGCCAGATCACCCGCGCCCTCACCCGCAACAGCGGCCTCAACGACAAAGCGGGCAGCGATCTCCCCGGCGCCGCCGATCTCGATGCCACCATCCCCCGTGACCGGGTCCCCAAAAACTTGCGCTACGTCTGCATGACGCAGTACGACAAAAATTTCAGCCTGCCCGTTGTGATTCCGCCAGAATCCATGGCCAACATTCTCGCCAACGTGATGGGCAATCAGAAAATGCGCAACCTGCGCGTCGCCGAAACGGAGAAATATGCGCACGTGACGTATTTCTTCAACGGGGGCGTGGAGCAGCCGTTCCCCGGCGAAGATCGCGTCCTGGTGCCCTCGCAAAAGGTAGCCACCTACGACCTAAAGCCCGAGATGAGCGCCGCCGGCATCGCCGACGCCGTCGTCAAAGCCACCGAAGAGGGTACCTTCGACGTCATGATCGTCAACTTTGCCAACGCCGACATGGTCGGGCACTCCGGCAAACTCGAGCCCACCATCAAAGCAGTAGAGACGGTAGACGCATGCCTCGCCCGCATCGAGACCGCCGTCCGCGCCAAAGGCGGAGCCATGCTCATCACCGCCGACCACGGCAACGCCGAAATGATGATCGATCCAGCCACCGGCGGCCCGCATACCGCCCACACCACCAATCCCGTCCCGTTTATCGTGGTTTCGGAAGACGCCAAGCAGTTCACGCTGAAGCCCAACGGTTCGTTGCGTGATATCTCACCCACGATTTTAGGAATGCTCGCCGTTGACGAACCGAATGAGATGACAGGATCGGACCTGCGCGTGCCGAAAGGGAAGTGACACTGAAACTCGGCTCAGTTGTTGGGGAAAATTACGGCGGCAGAATTAGCTGGCCATCAGCGCCGGCGCTGTCGCCAGCAGGCCCGCCACCAGTTCCAGGTCATGCAGGTCTTCGCGGCTGAAGTCTTGGGCCAACTTCGGATCCAGGCCTTTTCTCGAAATTTGAATCACACCCACCACTGCCGAATCCCGGTCCATGATCGGCACCGACATCAGCTTCTGAATGGGCACGGGCGCGGCAGGTTCGTCGTTGGCTACCGCCGGTTTGATGGTCTCGAAGATGCTTGCGTGCTTCACCTTGGCGAAATTGTTGAAAATTTCCGCCTTCTTGCTCAACGCCGTGTGCGCCGCTACGGCTTTGCTCGACAACGGAATCGCGCCCGTGGTCCGCAGATATTCCGGAAACACAAACCGCAGCAGTCCCTTCTCCAGGCGCAATAGAGCTACTTCCGTGTACTGCACGCGAAAAATCTTGGCCAAAGTCATGCACAGGTCGAGCGCCGAAACGCCCTGCCCCAGAACCGATTCCAAAGGCAGCAGGTGCTCGGGTAGTACTACCTCTTCCATCATCCCGTGATCGTTATTCTTGTTCATGGCTGCACAGACCTCTCGATCTTCCGAGCGGCACTTTTAA
The DNA here is from genome assembly GCA_037442635.1 of Terriglobales bacterium. Classification (GTDB taxonomy): domain Bacteria; phylum Acidobacteriota; class Terriglobia; order Terriglobales; family Acidobacteriaceae; genus Sulfotelmatobacter. The sequence continues at coordinate 39,629 of JBBIPV010000012.1, forward strand.
ATCTATCGCACTTTGCCCGCCAAAAGGTACTTCCCAAAGTAACGGTACCGGCTCCGGCAAGTCCTTTATTTTCAATACGCCTCTAAGCCGCTCACCCGCTCTTGCACAGAGAAGGCCAACACGCGGAAAGCCGAAAAGCATCAAGCCGCTGACACTTTCTGTCAACGAAACCAGGCCTGGATGCGCCCGCGGCTTCCTTTCCCCGTCACAAACTCTTACACTGGCTCGCATTATGAGTCTTCCAACTCAACCGAACGTAAAGCTGATGAATGACCCTGCCTATCGCGAAAACTACGCCAACAGCGTGCAGATGCGTGTGAACATCTGGGATTTCTTTTTAGTCTTCGGAACGCTGCAGCAGCAGACCGAGACCCAGGTCGAGATCAAGAACTTCCAGGGCATCTACCTTAGTCCGCAGCAGGCCAAGGCTCTTCTCGGACTATTGCAGCAAAATGTCGCCGGCTACGAGAGCGCCTTCGGCGAGATCAAACTCGACCCACGCATGGTTCCGCAAGGCCCTGTGCACTAGAGTAGTGTCCAACTGGGGTGGAAAAGCCGCCCTTCAGAGCTTGCCCTGTGCGAGCGTATCGAGTCGAAGGGGCCGAGTTTCGCCCCCCAAACTCCGCGGGCTTTAGCCCTGTCGGACCCCGATACCCCCGTTTAGAATGTCCTCTTCCATGCGATCTTCCAGCCCGCATCCGGCCCTGGTCTTCGCTGCGATCTTCGTCGCGGTTTTCCTGCTCCACGCCCCACTGCTCCAACTCCCCTACTTCTGGGACGAAGCCGGATACTACATTCCCGCCGCCCGCGACATCCTTCTCACCAGGAGCCTGATCCCGCACTCGACCATATCGAACGCGCACCCGCCGCTGGTCATGGCTTGGGTCGCTCTCTGGTGGAAACTCGCCGGCTATGCTCCTCTGGTCGCCCGCTCGGCCATGCTGGTCATGGCCGCATTCTCGCTGCTGGGAGTGTTCCGCCTCGCCCAGCGCGTCGCGAACACGGAAGTTGCCATCGCCTCGACTCTCTGCACCGCTCTCTATCCCGTCTTCTTCGCGCAGAGCTCCTTAGCGCACGTAGATCTCGCTGCCGCAGGCCTCATCTTCTGGGGACTCTGCGCCTACCTCGAAGATCGCCCGGCCGCTACGGCAATCTGGTTCTCCCTCGCCGCCCTGGCCAAAGAAACCGCCATTCTCGCCCCGTTAGCACTTGCAGCTTGGGAGCTTCTGCTCGCCACGGTACCGCGTTTCGCGGCCTTCGGGTGGCGCACTGCGTTCAACGCTGCAACAAGCGGTTCGGGAGAATCTGCTTTTGGGTGGCGCAGCGCTTTCAGCGCTGCGATCAACGGTCCTACTGAGATTGCGGCTTCAGCCGCTGAGGTCACGCCCTCCAGGTCTCGCCGCATCCTTCCGCTTCTGTTTCCACTCTTGCCCCTGATCCTCTGGTACACCTTCCACTACTCCCGCACCGGATACGTCTTCGGCAACCCCGAATTCTTCCGCTACAACGTAGCCGATACGCTCAATCCCTTGCGCTTCCTCCTGGCCCTCGCGCTGCGCCTCTGGCAGACCTTCGGCTACTTGCACCTGTGGCTGCTCACCGCCGCCATGCTGCTGGCCATGCTCCTGCCGCCCATCAAAGACAAACGTCGTCTGGATAAAGAGCTTGCGGGGACAGCCGCCCCCGGCTGTCCAGTCGAGCGCAGCTCGACAGACATCGCGCGCCAGCGCATCCCCATTCCCGTCCAAATGCTCTTTCTGGTGGTCGTCAAGACTTACGTACTCGCCATGGCGCTGATCGGAGGCGCGGTGCTCGCCCGCTATATGCTGCCCGCCGTCCCGCTGGTGATCATCGTTGCCGTCTCCACGCTACGCCGCCGGCTTCGCTACTGGCCTGCGGTCGTCGCCGCGATCGCAGCCGCTTTCATCGCTGCATGGTTCTGGAACCCGCCCTACGGATTTTCCCCCGAAGACAATCTCGCCTACCGCGATTACATCGTCCTGCACGAGGACGCCGAGCGCTTTCTCGAGGCTCGCTATCCCATGGCCCGCGCCCTCACAGCCTGGCCTGCCTCCGACGAACTGACGTGCCCCTGGCTCGGCTACGTCACGCGTCCGGTGCAAGTCGTACGCATCGAAGATTTTTCGCTCGAACAGATACTCTCCGCTGCCGATTTCCGCCAGAATTTTGACGTCGCCCTCCTGTTCTCGACCAAGTACGACCCGCCCCCCACCTTGCTGGAGCGTTGGACGATAGGCCGCTGGAAGCAGTGGGACGACCTCAAGCGCCGCTTCTTCGGCTTCCACCACGATGTGCCGCCCGCCGCCGCCGCGCAGATTCTCGGCGGCCGCGTCGCGTTCTCAAAAGAACGCAAAGGCCAATGGATCGCTGTGATTGAAATAGAGCCGAGCGAAATCCGCAACGCGAAGAATGTTCGTGGAAGACGGTGCTTCAGCGCCGCGCAGAGCCTGAAAACCCTCGGGCTGTAGCCCTGCGGGCAGGCACTAGTGCCGGTGAAAAAAACGGTGATTGATATCCGGCCAGAACTCCTGAAAGATGTTACCCAGCCCGTCATTCAGCAGTTGGCTTCCCCACCGCTCGATGATTTCAGTTGCGCCCTTGCGCTCCTGTTGCGGATAGTAGCGACTGGAAATCTCCGTCCCAATGCCACTGCCCAGAATCTCCGAGAAGTTGAATCTCTTTTTGCCGCTGTCGGTCTTCGTGATCAGCAGCCGGCTGGTCGCATAGCCCGCGCGACGCCAGAACCCTCCCCGATACAGCGTGTAATACCGCGGGTCATCGCCCAGGATCACGGGAAAAATCGCTCCGGTGAAATAGTTTTCGACCCCGGCATCGGCGAACGTATGCCAGTAGTAGCGCCCGTAGCCAGCCGCCCCCTGGTGAAATTCCGGATACGTATCCGTCGTCTGCTCCACTCCGGCCTGCAGTGCCGCCGAAATGAACGACGAGTAATCGAATGTGCCCTCGGTCGCCAGCCAGAATTTCTGTTTCGCAGTAAGCGGCGGCAGCACCGTATTGGCGCTCACCGCCTGAAAATTTGGCATCATGCCCAGAATTCGTTTCGTTTGTTTGCCATCATCGCCCTTTGACGGCGGGGCGGAGGATTGAATCGGCGGCGCTGAACCCGGAGAATCCGGCTTGGAATCACCGGTTGACGATGATGCCGGCGCGTTCGGGCTTTGCGGACCTTGCGGATTGGCGGGCAACTGCCAGGCGCAAGCCGAAAGTAACGATTGAGCCGGCACATCAGAAACAAGAATCATCAGCAACCCAGCGCTCGCCATTCCCCAGCCGAAGGCGGATCGCAGCCATCCTGACCACATACCGGTACCGAGGCGATCTGTCAAACAATCTCCAGAAGCGATCAGGGGGAAAGCACGAGACTAGCACACTGGCGCGGACGCGCTGAGTCACCAAAGTTTCAGTCCAAGACCCCAGAAGAGACGGCCCGGCGTAGCCCCGGAATCGGCCCATTCGTTCGTCTCTGCGCTTTGCGCAGGTCGTACGCGTGCGATATATGATCCCGCCGCGTGCGGCTGGGTTGCCAGGCGCGTTGCCGCTCAACTCAGCATCAGATGGCAGGAATGCGTCTTGATGACCAGCCACACTTCTTTACCCGGCGCCAGTTGCAGCGCATCCCTCGCCGCCAGCGTCAGGTGAACTTCCATGTCCACCCCGCATTGCACCCGCGCGGCGACGATCATGTCATGCTGTTCCACCGACCGGATCCGTCCTGGAATAACATTGCGCGCGCTCAGCCCGCTGGGCAGGGAAGTGGCCAGCAGAATGTCGCCGGCGCGGATGCCCACCCGCAGCCTCGATCCTACGACCGCGCGCACCAGCGGCGTTTCCAGCAGCACCGCTCCGGTTTCGGACGACTCCGCCAAACAGCAGATCATCGTTCCCCGCTCGGGATGCGCCGACTCTACCGTCGCATCGAAAATATTCTCGAAGCCCGTCAGTTGTGCCACCGTTTCCTGCTGCGGCGCCGTCATCACGTCGTGCGGCGTCCCCGAAGCCACAATCCGTCCGGCATGCAGCACCATCACCCGCTCGCCCAGGGCAAACACTTCCTCCCGGCTGTGCGTGACATAGAGAATTGGGATATTGTGCGCCCGGTTCCATTCCCGAAGGTCGTCCATGATCTTCGCTTTCGTCGGCACGTCAAGCCCCGCCAGCGGTTCGTCGAGCAACAGCACTGCCGGATCGGTCACTAAGGTTCGCGCCAGCGCCACCCGCTGACTCTCGCCTCCGGAAATCTCCCCCGCCGAACGCCTCGCCAGGCGCTCGATTCGGAACGCTCCCAGCATCGCCGCCGCGCGCTCCCGCCGTCGCCCTTCACCCAGATGCGCCAGTCCATACTCCACGTTCTGTTGCACCGTGAAATGGGGAAACAACGCGAGATCCTGAAACACGTATCCCACGCGCCGTTTCGCGACTGCAACATTCACCCTGGCGTCGAACAAAACCCGCTCGCCGATCGCAATGCGCCCCGAGTCCGGCTGCGTCAGTCCCGCCACGCAATCGAGCAGTGTCGTTTTGCCCGCTCCCGAAGCTCCGAACAGAATCGTGAATCCCGCCGCGGCTTCGAATTCCACATCCAGCACGAACTCCTGGCCGTGCCCCGCCAGTCGCTTGCGAAACTGTCCCGCCAGCACGTGCCCGGTCGGCCCGTTGCGGGCGTCGCAATCCGTGGGTCCTATCTCAACTGTGCGGGTTTCCGTCATCTATTTGGCCGGCCCCACAGCCCACACCTTCCGATTGACGCCATACACGATCGCCAGCACCGCAAAGCACAACCCCAGCAGCAGCAGCGCTGTCGCGTTCGCGCCCGCGTAATCGGAAGCCTGCACCCGGTCGTAGATATCAATCGAAACCGTCCGCGTTACTCCGGGAATGTTCCCGCCCACCATCAACACGACGCCAAACTCACCCATAGTGTGAGCAAAACTCAGCGCTACTCCCGTGATCAGCCCATCAACGGAGAGCGGCGCGATGACGCGAAAAAACGTCCGCACTGGAGAAGCCCCGAGCGTTGCCGAAGCCGCCACCAGCTTGCGATCCACGCCGGCAAACGACGCCGCAAATGGCTGCACCGCAAAGGGCAGGCTATAGAGAATCGAACCGATCACCAGCCCGCTGAACGTAAATGCCAGCGTGTGCCCGGTGAGCCCAATCCACCAGCGTCCCAAAGGACTCCGGGGCCCCAGCGCCACCAGCACATAAAATCCCAGCACCGTCGGCGGCAGCACGATCGGCAAAGCCACCACCGCCTCCACAAGAAACTTCCACCGCCAGCCCGAAAACGCAATCCAGTAAGCCACCGGCAGCCCAATCGCCAGCAGCGCCGCCGACACCACCACTGCCAACTGCAACGTCAGCCAGAATGCCTGCCAATCCATCGTCATAGCTTTTGGGTGGCGCAGCGCTTCAGCGCTGCGATGAGCCGCATGATCGCCGAGGGCTTTAGCCCCCGTGGGACCTCACGGCACCGTAAACCCGAACACCCGCAAGACCTCAACCGCCTGCTTCGTCTTAACAAACTCCACAAACTCCCCGGCTTCCTTCTTGCGCGCCGACCCCGCGATCACCACCACGCCTTGCGCCAGCGCCGGATAAGCCTCCGCGGGAACCACCCAGTACTTCCCCTTGCCCCGCATCGCCGGAGCCAGGGCATGCGCCAAGGCCACGAAACCAACCTGTGCATTGCCCGACTCCGCAAACTGCGCCGCCTGCGCCACGTTCTCGCCCAGGACCAGCTGCTCTCGGACCCGGTCATACATGCAGTAATGCTTCAGCGCCGCCACTGCCGCCCGTCCATAGGGCGCGTGTTCGGGATTCGCCATCGCGATCTTTTTCACCGAAGCGTCCAGCAAGACTTCAATCCCCTTGTGTTCCACATCCAGGGGAGAATCCGCGGGCACCCACAGCACCAGCCTCCCCACCGCGTATTGATACAAACTCCCGGCGTCGGCCAGCCCCGCCGAAATCAATTGCCGCGGATAATCCATGTCCGCCGAGAAAAACAAATCAAACGGAGCCCCATTCTGAATCTGCTGGGTCAGAGCCCCCGACGCGCCAAACGATAGCTTGACGCTGACGCCCGTCTTTTTTTCATACGCGTCCGAAAGTTCCTTCAACGCCGTGCTCAGGTCCGCCGCAGCTGCCACCGTAATTTCTGCGGCATTCTTGCCCTGCGCTCTGCTCGGGACTGTGCCGGCGAAAATCAATAAGCCCGTCGCCAGGATCACACACTCGCACCACGTCATCACGCGCAATCTCATGGCTCCTCTAGCAAAAGGCTGATTGTACAGTCCGCGCGGTATCCCACGCTGCCGGCGTCCCAAAATGGGCATTCCCAAACTGGGCCGACTCCCGCCCTCCGCGCCGCTTTTCCGTTGCTTCGCATTTCCCACATTTCCATACTGGCGGGTGTACATCCCCATGGAGCGCAGTAATCCGCTAGCCCCGCAATGCCGGCCAAGCGTCAGCCATACTCAGGATTCGTATCAGGGCATGCGTTCAGGCATGCCGAGAGTGCCGCAACATCGCTCCGCCTTCAGACGCTGCGCTCTGAGATTGCTGGTGCTTGCCTTGACTTGTTTCTTGGTCCAATGGGCCGGCGCTCAAGCCACAGGACAATCGGTCTCTGATACACCTCGCGCAGACTCCGATTCCGACCGCATCCCCGACCGCGAACCCGATCATGAAGAAGACCGCGCCGCCTGGTTCCTCCGCGGACGCCTCATCCCCGGTCACTCCTCCGCCGAACTTCGCCGCCGCGCTTACCAGGCCAAGCTGCGCATGCGCGCCCAGCGAGCAGCCGTCCTCTCAGCCACTCCTGCTTCTTCTCTCTCAACTCTCCCGTGGACTCCACTCGGTCCTGTCCCCCTCGCCTCCGACGCCACCGGCAATGGCACTCAGGACTACCGCCAGGTCGCCGGACGCGCCACCGCCGTCGTCATTGATCCCGCCGACCCATCCGGGAACACCGTCTACATTGCCGGCGCGCAAGGCGGAATCTGGAAATCCACCAACGCCGCCAATCCAACCGCGGGCAGCGTCACCTGGACTCCCATTGCCGACGATCAACCCACACTCTCCATCGGCGCTCTCGCCATCCAGCCCGGCAATGCCGATCCCGCCAAATCCGTAATCCTCGCCGCCACCGGTGAAGCCGACAACTCCGGCGACTCCTACTTCGGCCTCGGTATCCTTCGTTCCCCCGACGCCGGCAACACCTGGACTCTGATCTCCACCGCTAACAACAACGCGCTCTCCTTCAGCGGACTCGGCGGCACGCGCATGGCCTTCAGCACGGCCAGCCCCAACGCCGTCGTCGCCGCCATGGCCACTACTTCGGAAGGTCTCATGGACGGCGCCGTCACCGCCAAGACCACCCGCGGCCTTTACACTTCACTCGACGCCGGCCAAACCTGGACCTATAACCCACTCACCGATCCCGGAGGCGGCACCGACGCCACTTCCGCGACTTCTGTCGTCTACAACGCCAGCGCTGGAATGTTCTTCGCCGCCGTTCGCTACCACGGCTTCTATTCTTCTCCCGACGGCGTGAACTGGACCCGCCTCGCTACCCAACCAGGCACGGCGCTCACCACCGCCGCCTGCCCGCCAAACTCCACCTCCAACAGCTATGCCTGTCCCATCTACCGCGCCGAAATTGCGGTCGTCCCCGGCCGCAACGAAATGTACGCCTGGTTTGTCTATTTTTCTTCAGCCGGCACGATCACCGACGGCGGCATTTGGCAAAGCCTCAACGGCGGCACCTCGTGGACTTCCATCTCCGACTCGGCCATCACCAACTGCGGCGATCCCGCCGGCTGCGGCGTCGCACAAGGCAGTTACAATCTCGAATTGCTCGCCGTTCCCAACGCCTCCGGCACCGATCTCTACGCAGGAGCCATCAATCTCTACAAGTGCTCCATCAATTCGCAGAACGCCACCTGTACGTCGTCGCCCTTCCTCAACCTGACCCACGTCTATGGATGTGCTCCCATCTCCGCGCCCGCGCACGTACATCCCGATCAGCACGCGCTGGCCTTCCTGATCCCGACCTCAGGCACTGACTCTGGCAACGACCTGATGTACTTCGCCAACGATGGCGGCATCTACCGCGCCCTCGACGGCTTCGGAGGTCTTACCACCGGGTCCTGCTCGGGCACCAACGCCTTCGACGACCTCAATCAAAACCTTGGCTCCATGACGCAGTTCGTCAGTTTCTCTCAGCACCCAACCGATCCCAACACGCTCCTCGGCGGCACGCAAGACAACGGTTCTCCCGCCACCAATCAGGCCACTACCAATTCAAGCTGGACCAACATCCTCGGCGGCGATGGCGGCTACAACGCCATTGACCCCAACACTCCAGTCAACTTCTATGCGTCGAATCCTGACTTTCCTCCCAACGGCCTCGGCATTCAACTCTGCTCCAGCGGCGTGAACTGCACCGACAGCACATTCAACTTCGTTGTCACCAGCGGCGCCGTGGGAGGAGACGACGGGGCGTTCTACTTCCCCTACATTCTCGATCCGCAATCGTCTTCGGCTCTGCTGGTCGGTACCTGCCGCGTCTGGCGAGGACCGCGCACCGGCGGCACATACACGGTGCTCAGCCCGAACTTCGAGACGCTCGGCGCAGGAACCTGCTCCGGAAAAGAGACCAATCAAGTCCGCGCCCTCGCCGCCGGAGGCCCCACCGACAGCAACGGTTCGCTGGTGATCTATGCGACCACCAGCGGCTCCGGCCCGCTCCAAGCCTCCACCCCGGCTGGCGGGCACGTCTGGGTCACCACCAACGCCACCGCCGGCCCCTCCAGCTTCACCGACGTCACCGCCAACGGCCAGCAAGGCAGCATCAATCCCAATCAGTTTCCCATCTCGAGTGTCGCCATCGATTCTTCCGACTCGACCGGCGCCACTGCCTACGTCACCGTCATGGGCTTCACCGGAGGCCCCGGCCACGTCTGGAAAACCACCAACTTCGGCGCATCGTGGACCGACTTCACTGCGAACCTGCCCGACTCACCAGTGAACGCCGTCGCGATTGACCCCACCAACGCACAGCTATACGTTGCAACCGACGTCGGTGTTTTCGCCAGTTCCACTTTCTCTGCCAACTGGACCGAGCTCGGCCCCAACCCGAACACCAGCCAATCTGGATTCCTCCCAAACGTTGCCGTCACCGCCCTCGCCCTGTTCAACTCCGGCGGCGAAGAACTCCTGCGCGCTTCCACTTACGGGCGCGGCATCTGGCAATTTCCCGTCAACGCCACGCCCGACTACCGCTTGGCCATCTCCAATACGCCTCTGACCCTCTTTCCTAACCAGGCCGCCACCTTCAACGGCACTGCCGCCAGCGTCAACGGATACAACAGCCCCGTCACCCTCACCTGTGTCGCCGGTTCGACCGCCCCGCCGAGCACGTGCACCATCCTCCAGTCTCCGTTGACACCCGGTCCCAACGCATCCTTCACCATTAACGTTGCCGGCACTAAAGGCGACTACAGCTTCAGCCTGCAGGCCGTCGGCTCCGACCCGAACGCTACGACGCACTCGATCCCCGTAACCCTGCACATCGTCAGCTTCGCCTTGACCACTCCTTCACCCTCGAGCCTGACCGTCCCCCGTGGCACGACTTCTCCTCTGGTAAATTTCCAGGTCACCGCCGCCGGATCCTTCAACCAGAGCGTCGCCGTCTCCTGCAATCCCGGAATCGCCAACGCCACCTGCGTCCTTACTCCCGGAACCACCGTCAACCCCACCGCCACGAATCCAGTCACCCTGACGGCCAGCGTCGCCGTTCCCCCCGCCACCGCGCCCGCCAGTTACACCGTGACCATCCAGGCCTCCACCGCAGGCGCGCCGGCAACGCTGTCCACTGCGTTTAACCTGACCGTCACCACCAACCCCGACTTCGTTCTCTCCGAGCCGTCCGCTTTCCCCGAGATTAACGCCGGCAGCACCGGTACCATGGGCCCGATCAGCATTGCCTCGCAAGACGGGTTCTCCAGCCCCGTCACGCTTACCTGCGCAACCACCTTCGGAGCCAACAGTTGCAGTTTCAACCCGCAATCGGTCAGTTCTTATCCTGCAACTGCAGCCTTAACCATCAACGGAGCGAGCTTCGCCCCCGGCAGTTACTCGCTCGCCATCACCGGAACCTCCGGCACAACTACGCACTCCATCAACATTCCCTTCAATGTCGGCGACTATTCCATCTCCGGCGCGCAAACTCTCACGCTTGCTCCCGCCGGCCAGGGACAAGTGAATCTCACCCTGACCTCCTCCCACTTCTACACCGGACAGGTCAACGCCACCTGCGACGCCAGCGCTCTTTCCGGCGCGCAGTGCACGCTCTCGCCTTCGAATGCCATCACCCTCAATAGCGACGGTGCCGCTGACCTGACCGCCACCATCACCGTTCCCAATGACGCCGCCAACGGCAAATACAACATCAACATCAACGCGCAGGATACGACCGGCGCGCCAAAGCATTCCTTCACTATCGCGCTCACCGTGGGTCAGGATTTTACGCTCATTTCCTACACCCCGAGCCAGACCGTCAACACTCCCGGCCAGACCACCGGCCCCTACAACCTGACTCTTAAGCCCGCCGGGAGCTCATTTAACGCCGCCATTACGCTGTCCTGCACCGGACTGCCGGTGGGCGCGCAATGCCTGTTCAATCCTTCAGCGCCAATCACGCCCGGCGCGTCGTCAGCCTCAGTGGTCATGACCATCTCCACCACTGGCGCTGCTGCGGCTCTCGTCAGGACGGACCGCCGTATCTTCTACGCGCTGAGTCTGCTTTTGTTGCCTGCTATCACGATCATCTGGAGTAGGTCGCAGCGTGATTCCGGCAAAGGCAAACTGGCAGCGCCGTTCGCGCTGCTCGCGATTCTCTTGAGTCTGCTGTACTTACTCTCCTGCAGCGGCGTCAGCAACGGTGGTGGCGGTGGCGGCGGCAACCCAACCCCTCCCGGTACTTACACCATCAACATAAACGCCACGTCGTCCGCGGCGACGCACAGCACACAAGTCACTCTCGTCGTAAACTAATCGTGTTCCAGAACTGCACGCTCTGGAGTTTGTTCTGATAAATAGTCTTGGGAAGGGCACGGCTTCAGCCGTGCCGTTTAGAGCGGGCAAGAGAGGCGGCTTTAGCCGCTGAGGGCGCTTTTGGGTGGCGCATGCTTCAGCGCTGCGATAAAGGACGCTCAGATGTCCGGGCTTTAGCCCCTGAGGCAGCGCTGCCAATTTCATGACCGATTCCCGCTACCACGTCATCATCATCGGCGCCGGCGTCGTCGGCCTGGGCGTCGCGCTCGAAATCACCGGCCGCTTTCCCCACCTGCGCTTGCTTGTTCTCGAAAAAGAATCCGCTGTCGCCCGCCACCAGAGCGGACACAACAGCGGAGTTATCCACTCCGGCGTCTACTACAAACCCGGTTCGCTGAAAGCCCGCCTCTGTGTCTCAGGTGCCGCCGCCATGATCGAATTCTGCCGCGAGCACTCGATCCCGCACTCCGTCTGCGGCAAAGTCATCGTCGCCACCGAACCGAAGGAACTCCCTCGTCTGGAAACCCTGCGCCAGCGCGGCGAAGCCAACGGCCTCACCGGCCTGCTCCTGATCGGGCCTGAGCAATTGCACGAGATCGAACCTCACGCCAGCGGCCTGCAGGCCCTGGTCGTTCCCTCCACCGGAACCACCGATTACACGCTCGTCTGCGAGAAATACGCCGAACTGATTTCCGCCCGCGGAGGCACGGTCCTGACCTCCGCGCCCGCCGCCGGCATCAAACGTCTCCCAAACGAGATCGTCGTCGAGACCCCCCGCGGCGCCTTCTCCACCTCCGCTCTGATCAATTGTGCCGGACTCTTCAGCGATCGCATTGCCCGCATGGCCGGCGACGATCCGGGCGTCATGATCATCCCGTTCCGCGGCGAATACTACGACCTCATCCCCGAGCGCGCCTCGCTCGTCCGCGCCCTCATCTATCCCGTGCCCGACCCGCAATTCCCATTTCTGGGCGTGCACTTCACCCGCCGCATCACCGGCAAGGTGGACGCCGGCCCCAACGCTGTCCTCGCCCTGGCCCGCGAAGGTTATCGTCATTCCGACATAAACCTGCGCGATCTCGCCTCGTCGCTCGCCTATTCCGGCTTCTGGCGCATGGCCCGCGAGCACTGGCGCAACGGCTTCGGCGAATGGCATCGTTCCCTTTCGAAGCCAGCCTTCGTCCGCGCCCTGCAACGATTGCTCCCGGATATTCGCGAGAACGATCTGATCCCCGGCGGTTCCGGCGTTCGCGCCCAGGCGCTCAAGCCCGATGGCGCTCTCGTGGACGATTTCCAGTTCGTCCCCTCCGGCAAGATCCTGCACGTGCTCAACGTCCCCTCGCCCGCCGCCACCGCCTCGCTCACCATTGGCAAGGCGATCGTAGACACCGCTGCCACCAGCCTCGGCCTGTCTTGAATCCCAGCCGCGAAGCGGCGAAAGAATGAAGCCCACAGCTTGCCCTGAGCTTGTCGAAGGGGCGCAAGCCTTGGGTAAGAAGTGGGAAATGAACGAGCCCCGAAGGGGCGAAAGAAGAGTCCTTAACGGGCTTCCGCGCTGCGATCAATCAGCTGCCAAGGCCGGGATCTAATTCCCCCCCAACACCCGCGCCGCATCCTCAATGACTTTCTGATACTCCTGATGATGCGCCGGATACCCCGGCGTCATCGGATCGTACGCCACCAGCCAATCCTGCGGATACAACTCAAACACCTGCACCTTCTGCGCCACCGCGAACGGCAGCATGTCCACCAGCGACCCGATCTCGCCCCTGCGATCCGGCTCCGTCGGATGGCCCGTCTGCAGAATCAGCGGAACCTTCCCGCGCATCTGCCGGAAGATGCGGCACCAGTCGGCCATGCACGGCCTGCCCGCCGCATCGTCGCGCGGATCGTTGGCCGTCAATCCCTGATTCCCGATGGCAATTCCGTTCTCGACCGCCCGCTCCGCCACCGCTGCCGCAAAATCCAGGTGCGGAGGCTCGCCATACGCATTCAGCCCCACCGCCAGCTGCTTCGGCGAATTCAGCGACTTCTCATAGTCAAGCATGTCGAAGATGTATTTCTTCCACGTGGCGTCGGAAAATCCCTGGTCGCGCATGAAGTGCATGCACGCAGGAAAAATTTCTCCGCCCGCGCCCAGCCCGAACCGTATATATCCCACCGAGGGGTTGTTGCCGAAATGCTCCACCGTCGCGCTCATGAACGCCTGGTAGCTGCGCATGAATTCCGGATTCCAGAACACCGGCACATGTCCAAACGCCGGACACGTCACCGACGGCGCCTTCGCGAACACATAATCCGGCGTGGCGCTCGCGCCCTTCTGATACGTCGTCGCCCAGATGATGAAGTTCACCCGCTTCTTGGCCGCGATCCACGGCGCAATCTGCCGCTCGATCGAACCCCAATCGTAGTGCGGGTTCGCCGACGGTCCCCGGTCCACTTCCTTCCACACGATGTAGAAGTTCGCCCCGCACACCGCCGGATTGTGCAGCAGAATGTGCGTCTGCTCATTCAATCGCGCCCCAGGAAACAGAATCACGAACAGCCCGTGCGGCGCACTCGGCACCGCCACCGTCGGCAGATCATCCGAACATTTCGGAATGTCGCTCCCCGCGGCCGGTTCCTTCGCCGCGACGGCCGCCGACTCGGCGGCAGGTTCCGCCCCTCCCGCGGGTAAGAGAAAGCTCCCTGCCAGCGCGACCACACACATCCAGGCCGTTGACCACCGCATAAGATTCTTTCCTCAGAGTGATTCTAACCCGGACCTTAGGATGGAGTTTTGCTGTTAGAGGGCGATTACGCGCCCGAACTACACTCCTGGAGCTGGGGCTTTTGGGTGGCGCAGCGCTTCAGCGCTGCGATAACAGGCCACTGTCGAGCTGGGCTTTAGCCCCAGAGGTACCTCAACACACTTGGTGCAAACGGGGTTGGTGCGAAAGGGGGGAGTCGAACCCCCATGGGTTTCCCCGCCAGATCCTAAGTCTGGTGCGTCTGCCAATTCCGCCACTTTCGCACAGCATGCAGACTAGTCTACTTCGTTTCAGGGGAGCCGCAAACAATGAAGATGATCCGGGACAGCGAGATGCTGCTCCAAGACAGGCGGATCACACCGCCGCCGCATCGCGCTCAATTATTCCATGCGGATTGGTCAGGCTTCCGCGCCTGGGGATCGCGGCTGCCTGAGTTCGTGCCGGAGAAGTGGCTCGCCTCGCGCCGCTACTGGACTTCGTTCAGCTTCTGGTAGATCACCATCGCCACCAGCACCAGCAGAAAAACGCCCGAGCCAATGCTGAAAATCCGCACCGGCAGCACCAGCCGGTTGACTTTGGTCAACAGCTCCGTCTGCTCTTCCTGCATGTGCGAATTGGCGTCGTCCAGAAATAGCTGATCGTCCTCATGCATCGTAAGTGTGCTCTTGTAGATCAACAGGACGATCAAGCCAACGGCGAAGATCCCGAAAATACCTCCGACGATTTCAATCGGCGTCATATGTCACCTCGGCACATCCAACCCAGTGAGCGGGCTTGCCCATCGCCGGGCGGGCAAGGCGTATCCGCACCCGAGCGCTATGAGAAGGCCCTTGACGGCATGATTATAGCCCGGTTTAGCAAAATCTGCCGCCAAGAAAATCCTCTTGTCCGGAACCCGTTACAGAAGCGCTACCTTTGCGACCCCCAACCCTGGTTTGACATCCAATGACAAGAGCAGTTTCTGGTCTTTCCCCGAACACCGGCGCCTGAAAAGGGAAACCGCCTCTGCTATAATCAACTGGCTTTAGAGCCAAGGAGATACGAATGGCCACAACCACCGTTCCAGAAGTCGGCAAGAAGGCTGCTCCAGTCACCCTCACTGCCAACGCTGTTGCCAAAGTCAAGGAGATCATGGCCCAGCAGAATCCCGTTCCTGCCGGCCTACGCATCGGCGTCGTGGGCGGCGGCTGCTCCGGTTTCTCTTATTCCATGCAGTTCGAAAACGGCGCCGGCATGATGGACAAAACCTTCGACATGGACGGCCTCAAGGTATTCGTGGATGCCACCTCGGTCATGTATCTCAATGGCTGCACCGTGGATTACGTCGAGACTCTCGAAGGCGCCGGCTTCAAGTTCGAAAACCCGAACGTGAAGAGCACCTGCGGCTGCGGTTCCTCCTTCAGCGTCTGAGCCTTCTGATGTGGGGACAGCCGCCAAGCCTGCCCTGAGCGCAGTCGAAGGGGCTGTCCGGCCGTGCGAAGGCGGCTGGCCCCGGCAAATCTTCTGGAAACGAGACGGCCTCATCCACGCGATGAGGCCGTTTGCCTTGTGATCAATTCTGGGACTTGGTGGCGCAGCGCTTTCAGCGCTGCGATAAAGCTTTTCTTTTCTGGACGGGCTTCAGCCCCTGAGGTGCCTGGATCGAGTTTTCGAGCAATCTCTTCTATTGTTGCTGCGGCTGCGGCGGACTGCTCGGCTGATTCTGCGTCCCGGATCCTCCAGGCGTCGGCAGATTCGGATTATTCTGCATCCCCGCCGGCGGCTGGCCTGGGTTCAACCCAGTATTCAGCCCGTTCGCTCCCGGCTGCATGAATCCCGCCAGGGTCGGCTGGTTCGGAGTCATCAGCAGCCCGCCACGGTCGGTCCCCGGATCGTAAATGAACTGCCATTCCTCGTATTTTTTCTTGTGATTGAATTCGCGATACCCGCTGTTCTTGCTCAGGCTGACCACGCCCACGATCGGTCCCCCGCCAAACGTCCGCCCGCTGAGCGAGTCGCTGGAACCGCTGCTGCTTGAGGCGGTGTCGCCCGGATTGGTTCCCGTGCCACCGGAATTCGACTGCGCCGGATTTTGCCCAGAGTCCGCTCCTGCCGCCTGGTCGGTCGGCTGTTGTTTCCCGAATGAATTTCCAAATGAGTTGTTGCTCCCGAGGGCGTTGTTGTTGCCAAGGGCCGCATTCGAGCCGAGAGTATTGCCCAATCCCCCGCCCGGTCCGAGGCCTGGATTGTTCAACGCTCCGGCGGGAACGCCGATCGGGCTGGCTCCGGGAATTCCGGCTCCGAGCGACATCTTTACTTCCCCAAAATGCAGCAGCTTGAAGTCCTGGCGCGTGATCGGATCCTTGTACCGTTTGCGCAGGAACCGCAGGTTGTTGGTGTTTTCCAGTTCTTCCAGCCGCGTCGGATACCGCCCGAATTTCTTGTAGTACGCCCGGATCGCCCGCGAATACTGCACCCCGCGGTGAATCAGTTCCTCTTCCCGGTCGCGTTCGATCTGGAACTTGATCGTCGGCACGATCGCCGCCGCGAAGATAATCATCAACGCCATCGTCAGCAGCAGAATGAGCAGAATGTAACCGCTCTCGCCGCCGGCCTTACGTCGCGTTTGCCCATTCCGCGCCATCAGAAAAGATTGAGTAACTGGAAAATTCGGTAATTGAGCATTTTTCTAGCGTCGGCGAGGCCTTCAATTCAGCAATTGGCTCAATTACTCGATTTCCTCACCCTTGCGTCAACGGAATACTCTGCGGCGGCCCGCTGTTGACCACATCCTGAATGTCCACCGACGTCGGCGAAATCCGCACCACCTTATACCGCCGGTTCACGATCTCGCCCTCGCCCGCCACCCACACATCCTCGCCCTGGATCAGGAAAACCTTTTTCGGTTCCCCCGGTCTGTTGGCAAACCCGGAAAACTTCAAGGGAATCGGCATCTGCGGCGGCGGGTTCGGCGGCCGGTAGATCTGGGTCTCCTCGGCCTTCTTCGGCATCGCCAGCCCGGTTCCCCGAGGCGTCGGAATCTCCTCCGCTTGCGACACAAAGATATTCCTTCCGCTTCCCTGGTACTCCGTTCGCTCGCTCGAAGCCAGCAAGTCCAGTTTCAGCGTCGGATCAAGACTCTCCGTGTGCAGCTTCTTCGCCGCTCTCCCGCCCTTCGTCGCGGTCACCCGCAGCGGCACCGGCGCCGCCGCCTGGGCGTTCGATCCCGGCGGCGACGACCCGATCAGCATCGGCAGGAACTGGTAGGCCAGCAGCAGGACCGCCAACCCGCCCAGCACGGCTGCCCACATCGTCTTCTTCTTGTTTTCCAGTCCCAGTTGCACTACGTTCTCGCCTTCAGATAACCCTCAAGCTTCACGTTCAGCTTCACCGGACCCTGCGGCTCGCCGCCCAGCGTCACGCTGTTGATGATAAAAAACATCTCGTCCCGTTCCAGCGCATTGATGAACTTGGCCAGCGCCGTGTAGTTTCCAGCAAGGTCCGCTTCGATCTCGACCGGCTCCAGAGCGCCCGGTCCCTGCTCTTTTACCTTATACTTCGCCTGCAGAATGGTCACGCCGTTCGACGCCGCTACCTTGCCGAATTCCGCCGGAATCTCCGAACCCTGGGCAGGGAAGCGCCTCTTGTAGAAATCCGCAATCTGCTGATTGGCCAGCACGACTTTCTCCGGCAGATTTTTCAGCGGCGCTACCTGCCGCGTTTTGATATTCAATTCAGTTTGCAACCGGTTCAGTTCCTGGCGCCGGCTCTCCGCCGAGCCCACCAGCGGAGAAAAGTACACCACCGCCGTCAGCAGATCCACGCCTGCCATCACCGCCAGCGCGATCTTCAGCTTCTTCCGCGTTTGTCTTAAGTCCGGCATCAGTGTTTCTTCTTCATCGCTGCGGCCGGTGTTGGCGCCGCATCGGTCTTCGGTTCTACGTCATTTTCTGTCTTGCCGTCGTCCGCCGGTTTGGCGTTGGTGGCTGGTTTGTTGTCGCCGGCCGCCAGCGGCTCGGGAATGTATACCGCCCCCAGATCGAACTGTTCGGTGTCGCCCGTCGTAGACTGCGTGGATCGCTCCTGCAGGATGTTGGTCTGCGCGAAGCGCTTCGACTCCTCCATCCGCCGCGCCAGTTCTATCGCCCGGTCCCGCGACTCGCCCGCCACCGTCATCTTCAGCGCCAGCTGATTGTCCTCATCCAGTTCCGGATGTATCGCCACCAGATGCACCCGCGCCGGCATCACTTTCTCCAGATTCTCCAGCACCAGTGTCCATGAGAACGCCTTGCGCTCGATCATCCCGTTCAGAAACTGCGATACGTCACGCGTGTTGCGGTTCTCCGGACGATTCAGGAAGTCCTCGGCGCTGCTGCGAAGCCGGTCGCGGTCGGCGATCATGGCCCGTTTTTCCGCCATCGCCTGCCGGTCGCGCCGCGCGTTCACCCAGCCGGTAATCGTCAGCGCCAGCAGCACCAGCGTCACGATGCCCAGAGCGACCACGGCCGTGCCCCAGCGCATCCAGAACTGCCGCGCATCCTCGTACGGCTGACTCGCGAGATTGATATCAAGTCGCATGAATTCAGTTGTCAGTATTCAGTACTCAGTACCCAGTGGCCAGCGAGAGACTGCATTCACTGGGTACTGAGTACTGGGTACTGGCAACTGAGGTCAAGACACCAACGCTCCCACCACCCCGGCCATTCTCCACTTCGGCACCGACCCGCCCGTGCTCGTTCCCAGCTGCGAAGACGCCACCAGGTCCTGCACCTCGGCCCCGGTCTGCGCGCGCAGCGCCGCCGCCGCGCCGCCCGATTCCGGCAGCCCGGCCACATAAATCCGCTCGATGTTCAGCCGGTAGGTATCCTGAAAAAACACCACCGACGGATACACTTCCTCCGCCAGTTGCTCACCCGTGATGGTCACTCCGCGCGTATTCTCCAGCGTGCGGAACAACTGCAGCTGATCTTGATTCAGAATCGCGATGCTGGTCGTATGCGCGTCCACCTTGACCAGCAGCGTCGGTTTCTTTGCCTCCGCCGCGCCCAGCGCCGCCAGCATCGAGGGCAGCACCACGCCAGGACTGAACCCCGCATCCCGGAACGCGCCCTCATAGTCTTCAATCACGCTCGCCAGCCCCACCGCCGCCACCACCCGCACTTCATCGTCCAGTTTCTGCACGTGATACGAAACTTTTGCCTTCTCCACGTCAAACGGCAGCGATTTCTTCAGCCGGAACCGCACCACGCCCACCGCCTCGTCATGATCGGAGGGCAGCGTGTCGAAATCCACCAGCATGACCCGCACCGCCGCATCGGGAACCACCGCGATCACGTCCTTCGCCCGCCCGGCTACACTGCCCAGCGCCGCCTCAATGCCGGCCCGCACCGCATCCCGCTGCCGCAAATTGTTTTCCACCAGGTCCGGAACCACGCTCCCCGGCGCCAGTTCGCGCGCCGCGCACTCTTCCAGCGCGCCGCCCTTATCCAGCAGCCGCCCGGCGAGCACGCGATCCGCCGCGATCTCGCACGCCAGCCTCGGTTTTGGTGTGTTCGAACCTGAGATCATTTCCGCTTACGCCTTCTCCAACAAATCTCCATCATTTATCAGAAACTCAACCGCCAGGAATTGCAATAGCTGAATTGGAACTCGACCCCCTGGGCTTGTCATTCCGAGGTCTGTCATTCCGAGCGCAGCGAGGAACCTGCTTTTCCTCTCCCATAAAAAATCCGTGTCATTCCGACCGAAGGGAGGAACCTGCTTTTTGCCGGGTGCGACCACGGTTTTCGAAGAACGGCGACGCCCCTACCGCATCGTCTCAATGAACGTGACTTTGTTGATCTCCTTCAGCGTCGTCATTCCCAGCCGCACTTTGTCCAGCGCCGACTCGCGCAGGAATCTCATGCCTTCTTCCCGCGCCGCCCGCCGGATTTCCGACGTCGGCTTCTTCGCCAGAATCATTTCGCGAATCCGGTCGCTCAAATCGAGCAATTCATGGATCGCCGTCCGCCCGCGGAAGCCCGTGCCCGCGCACTCGATGCATCCCGGCCCTTCATACAGCGGAACCTTGCCCCACTGCAGCGGATCCAGCCCGCTGGCTTCCAGAACGTCCGGCGAATAATGCACTTCCGTCCGGCACGATTCGCAGATCAACCGCACCAGCCGCTGCGCCAGAATGCAGTTCAGCGCCGAAACGAAGTTGTACGGCTCGACCCCCATGTTCAGG
The DNA here is from genome assembly GCA_037442635.1 of Terriglobales bacterium. Classification (GTDB taxonomy): domain Bacteria; phylum Acidobacteriota; class Terriglobia; order Terriglobales; family Acidobacteriaceae; genus Sulfotelmatobacter. The sequence goes on from JBBIPV010000012.1 coordinate 59,684, forward strand.
AAGCGCCCGATCACGTCCACCACGTTGTTCGCGTGGACTGTGGTGAACACCAGGTGCCCGGTCAGCGCCGACTGAATCGCGATCTGCGCCGTCTCCGTGTCGCGGATTTCGCCGACCATGATTTTGTCCGGGTCATGCCGCAAAATCGAACGCAATCCGCGCGCGAACGTCAGGCCCTTCTTCTCATTTACCGGAATCTGCGTGATCCCCTTGATCTGATACTCGACCGGATCTTCAATCGTAATGATCTTGTCTTCGTCGGTCTTGATCTCGTTCACCGCGGCATACAGCGTGGTCGTCTTGCCGCTGCCCGTCGGCCCGGTCACCAGCACCATGCCGTAGGGCTCTTTAATGTAGCGCCGGAACTTGCGCAGGTCTTCCTCGTCAAACCCGACCACGTCCAGAGTCAGCGTGCGGAATTTCTCGCTCATCGACTCTTTATCGAGCACGCGCAGCACGGCGTCTTCGCCGTGGATCGAGGGCATGATCGAAACGCGGAAGTCAATCGCGCGCCCGTTGTACTTCACCCGGAAGCGCCCGTCCTGCGGCACGCGCCGCTCGGAAATGTCGAGCTCGCTCATTACCTTGATGCGCGAGATCACGGTCGAGTGATGTTCCTTCCCGATCGGCGGCATGGCCTGCGTCAGCACGCCGTCAATGCGGAATTTGATCATGACCGAGTCATCCCGCGTCTCGATGTGAATGTCGGATGCTCTCCGCTGCAGCGCCGTAAAAATCGTCGTGTCCACCAGCCGGATAATCGGGCTCGTATCGCCCGTCGCCGTCAGCTTGTCAATGGACAGCGTTTCTTCCGCGCCCGTGGCGTCGTCTTCGCGGATGATCTGGAAGCCTTCGCTGGCTTCCTCGAGCACGCGCTGCGACTGCTCGGTCTTCTTCAGGATGTCGGAAATCTGCTTGAGCGTCGAAACCTTGGTGACGATGCGCTGCTTCAGCAGCAGGCTGATCTCGTCAATCATCATCAGCTGGCTGGGATCGGCAATCGCGATCGCCAGCTTGCCGTCCACCGTCTCTTCCAGCGGCACGAAGTTGTAGCGGAACATCAGCTCCACCGGAATCTTCTTGAACAGCTCGTGATGCAGCTCAAAGTCGGTGAGGTCCACAAACTCGCACCGGTAGCGCCGCGCCACATCCTGCGCCCGCTCCAGATCGGTCAGCACGTTCCCCGTGGGACTGATCGGCGCCCCATTGCCGCCACCGATGAACACTGATTTTTTATCTGCCGTCGCCATTCGTTTAACCTACCGCTCTCTTCCCCAACACCTTGTCATTCCGAGCGCAGCGAGGAACCTGCTTTTCCTCTCCCATAAAAACCTTGTCATTCCGACCGAAAGGAGGAACCTGCTTTTCCTCCCCACTCCGCCGCGCTCGCCCGCTCAGTGCACTCCCAACGTAAAGATCGGCAAATACAACGAAATCAACACTCCGCCGACAAAAATCGCCATGATGATCAGGATGATGGGCTCAATCAGCGCCATGGCCGCACCCAACGCCGTCTGCACGTCTTCCTCGTAAAACTCCGCCACCGAATTCAGCATCGCCGGCAGCGCGCCCGTGCTTTCGCCCACTTCAATCATCTCCACCGCGAGCTCCGGAAAAATCTTCTGCTCTTCCAGGCTGCCTGCCAGTCCCTGTCCCTCGCGCACCCGCACCCCCGCGCGCATCACGCCCTTCAGGATGCGCCGGCTCGACATCGAAGCCCCCGCCGTCTCCATCGCCGGCACCAGCGGCAGTCCGCCCTGCAGCAGCGTCGAGAGCATGCGCGAAAAACTCGCCACCTGGTGCTTCAACCGGATATCGCCCAGCAGCGGCAGACTCAGAATTGCCCGGTCAATCCGATCGGCGCCGCGATCCGTATCCTTCCACCGCCACAACACGAACCCGCCCACGACCAGTCCCACCAGCGCGAACGGCGCATATTTCTGCGCGTTCTGTCCGACCGCCAGCATGAACACCGTGATTGCCGGCAGCTTCGCATCCAGGCTGTTGAACAGTTCGGCAAACTTTGGCACCACGTAGGTGAACAGAAACGTCACCATGATCATCACCACGCTCACCAGCAGCGTGGGATAAATCAGCGACACAAACAGTTTCTTGCGGAACGTCATTTCCAGCCGCTGAAAACTGATGTAGCGGGTCAGCACTTCGTCCATGCTGCCGCTCTTCTCGCCCGCCAGCAGCGTCGTCGTGTAAATCTTCGGAATGATCCCTTGCGCCGCGAATGCGTCCGACAGCAATTCTCCACCCTTCACCCGGTCCCGCACGTTCTCCAGAATCTGCTTCAGCTTCGGGTCCTTCTGCCGCTTGATCAGCAACTCCAGCGAATTCAGAATCGGCAACCCGGCCCGGATCAGCGTCAAAAACTGCTGGTTGAACACCAGAAACGTCGCCTGCTTCAGCTTTCTCCGCCGCCGCGAAAGCCCGCCCGACATCACTCCCTGCGATTTGACCCAGTAAACGTGATAGCCCTGCTGGGTAAAGCGGTCGCGCACCTCCGCTTCCGAATATCCCTGCTCCACGTGCTGTTGCACGTTGCCGCGTTCGTCCGCGATTTTGACGACAAATTCCGCCATCCGCTTCGTTCCCCGGGAGAACTTCCGCCTATTCCCGGTGCTTCCTCGGTGCCCTCTGTGGTTTAGGCCGTTGGGTTACTCGGTTACTTCGAGTTCATCGAATGCATGCCGGGGGGAAGGGCCTTTCCGCCAGTCTAACATTCCACTTTCCATTCTAATCTCTCCTCGGTCCCCCGATACCCCTCGCCAGTATCGCTGGTAACCTCTCCTCAACTGCCAGAATCCGGTCAAGAACCTGTCACCACTGAAATCTGCGGGTGCCCCATTTCTCGCCCGTTCTTTGCGCGAGAAGTGGGGATTTTCCAATCCTCGCCCTCTCACACGCAGCGAGGGACTTGGGCTTTTCAACCCAAATCCCCCGTTCGCTCTTCAGGAGGACAAACTTTTCTACGGGCCCACCCCCTCCGCCGTCTCCGTTCCTGCCGGGGGTTTGAACTCAAAACGCCCATCCGCGATCGGCACATCTTCTTTCATGTCGCTAAACCGGTATTCCGTCGCTGCCCCATCCACTTCCTGGATGACGATGCGCATAATCCGGTGGTCCGGGGTTACTTCGAGCACGATCTCACTCACCCGGTCCGCCAGCGCCGGCGGAACCCCGCGCAACACCACATCTCCCGCCCCAACCGCCGGTACATCCGTCGCTACCGATAAGCCTCTTAACTCCTTCTCCAGCTTGGTCTTACCGAGCAGGAAAGCCAGGGGTGACCGCAAGTCTTCCAGCTTTCGTGCCTCCGTTCTCCTCGCCTGCCGGTCCTCCGGAACGTAAAACCAGGCGTCCTTTCCATCGCTCACGAACAACTTCTGTCTAGGAGAACGGTATTCCCAGCGCATCTTGCCAGGTTTTTTCAGCCACAGGGTCCCGGATTCGGTCCGCTCCATCCCCGACCCGCGATACACCTCCGTAAACTCCGCTTCGAGCGACCGCAAATGGTTGTAATGCCCATCCACCGCCGCCGCCAGGCTCTTGACCTCCGCAACCTGACCCGCCGCCCTGACAAGCACCAGCGACCCGGCTAATACGCACAAGCTGAGCCGTACCCGCATTTTGTGATTCTCGATCAATGACTTACGCTCGATGATCCTCTGTGTCCTCTGTGGTTTACATCTTTGCCCGTGCGCTGTAGGGAGCCTGCCATGATTCTAAGCCGTTTGGGCTAGCCTTGTGGTTAACGATTGGTGAAACCATGCCCGATGGTCCCTTCTTGTACCTTCGTGCCCTTCGTGGTTGAAGGTTTTTCTTGATCCATCGCCAGAAATTAGGTCGCATCATTCCGATTGCCGCTCCTTCCTGACCTATGTCAGAATCGCAATCGCCACGCGCCGGACCTTCCCCTTCACTCTCCCTGGCCTGGCACGAGGATGTGCATGTTTCGTACCCCCTGCCTCGGCCTGATCTTCGGGCTGGCCGCAGTGTGTTGTCTGGCCCAGTCTCCTGCCGGTTCGAATACCGCCCCGCAAGTGTCGGTCGTCGGCGCCGGATCAAATCCTCTGGGAGAGGCGCGAGTCTTTTACCGCAAAGGCGACTTCGACGGCGCCATCGCCAAGTACCAGGAATTCCTCAAAGACCATCCCCGCTCGCCCGACGCTTACGCCGGCATCGTGCGCGTCCACCTGAAACAGAAGAACGTGGACCTCGCCGCCAAGGCCGCCGAGCAGGGTATGGCTCAGTCCACCTCTCCCCGCATGCGCGTGGCTCGCGCCGAACTGTGGTTCCGCCAGGGCAAAATCGCCGAGGCAGAAAAAGAATGGGTGGACGTCGTCAACTCCGGATATCCCGAAGCCCGCGCCTACCTCGGTCTATCCCGCCAGCGCACGGCTCTGGCCATGTACAAAAGCGCCAAGCACATGATTGACAAGGCGCATGAGCTCGATCCTGACGATCCCGACATTGAAGAACAATGGATGGACACGCTCTCCCGTTCCGAGCGCGTCAAATACCTCGAAGCCTCGCTCGCCGGCGAAAACAACTGGAACGCCGATCAGCGCGCCGACGTCGCCAGCTATCTCGACTACCTCAAAGAACGCGCCAAACAGAAGAGCAACCCCTGCCGTCTCGTCAGCAATGTCACGGCCACGGAAACTTCTCTCGTCCGTCTGCTCGAAGATCCCCAGCACCTTCGTGGCTACGGCCTCGCCGTCAGCCTCAACGGCCGCAAGAGCGCTCTGATGCTCGACACCGGCTCCAGCGGAATCCTGGTCAAGCGCTCGATCGCCGAACGCGCCGGCATCTCCAAAATCACCGAGACCAAAGTCGTGGGCCTCGGCAAGAAAGGCCGCCGCAACGCTTATGTCGGCATCGCAGACTCCATCAAAATCGGCGATCTCGAATTCCGCAACTGCCCCGTCGAAGTCATGGAGAGCCGCAATGTCGCCGGTGAAGACGGCCTGATCGGCTCCGACGTCCTCGAGGATTTTCTGGTGGAACTGGACTTCCCCAACGAGAAACTCCGCCTGAGCCGGCTCCCCAAACGCCCCGGCGAAACCGAGCAGAAACTCTCGCTCAAAAGCGAAGACAACGACTCCGACAACGACTCCGACGCCAATCCCGCCGACGCTCAGAATGCCCCGCCTCCTTCCTCCGGCCCGCAAGACCGCTTCATCGCTCCCGACATGAAGTCCTACACGCCCGTGTTCCGCTTCGGCCACCAGTTGCTCGTTCCCACCACCATCGGCGACGTGCCTTACAAGCTGTTCATTCTCGACACCGGCTCGCTGGTCAATTTCATTTCGCCCGCCGCCGCCCGCGAAGTCACCAAGGTCCACGGCGACTACGACACCATCGTCGAAGGCATCAGCGGCCGCGTGGACAAAGTCTACAGCGCCAACAAGGCCGTGCTCACTTTCGGCCACTTGAAGCAGGAGAACCAGGACATCACCGCCATTGACACCAAGCCCATCAGCGACAGCATCGGCACCGAAGTCTCCGGCTTCCTCGGCTTCGTTATGCTCCGCATGCTCGACATCAAGATTGACTACCGCGACGCCCTCATTGACTTTGAGTTCGACTCCAAGCGCTGGGGAAACCGCTAGTACGCCCGCCGCATCAGAGAAACAGGACCTGCGCATCCCACCGTTCCCGCTAGCATTTCCGAACGTGTAAACTGCCACAGGAGACCAACCACGGATGAATTTAGGCCGCAAGCATCTTGTTCTCATCCTTATCATTCCAATCTTTCTGGCCGCGGTCCCGGCCCACAGTCAACGAGGCACCTTCGGCATTGACATCGGCCAGACCACCGACCGCTTCGGCGCTCTTCCCCGCACCACCGCGCTCGTGGGCGACATCGAAGGCCAGTTCGTCGTTCTCGAACGCGCCAGCAAAGAGGGCGACCCCAACATCGTCGCCGGCGGCGAAATCCGCCTGCCCGCCGACACGTCTTCGCACGCCAACGAATTCGCTGCCTTCGCCGGCCCCGACTTTCATCTCGGCAACCATTTCATCCTCGGCATTCATGCGCAGGCGCGCAAAATCTATCAGCCCACCAGCTTCACCGACGGCCAGTTTTTCACACGCTACAAAATGCTCTTCCTCGAACTGCCGGTGGTCGCCGAATACCGCTTCGGCGCTCTCAAGCGCGGCTTCGTGCAAGCGCAAGGCTCCTGGGAATTCTCCCCGCACTTCACCAATCCCAAGACCGGCGCGCCCGCCTTTCCGCATCCCAACCTCGACCACGGCTACTTCCTGCGCGGCAGCGCCGGATACACCTTCGGCCACTGGTACCTCAAAGCCAGCTACGAATCGCGCTTCTTCAAGTTCCAGCAGAATCTCGGCAACCCCAACAACCTCAACAACTGGCGCACCGACCGCGTCACCGGCGGCGTAGGCTTCGCCTTCTGAGGATGCCCATGTGGCGGGGGCGCCTTCGCCCGCGCGGAAGTCTCTATTTGGCAATGGCTTAGGGGGAGTTATGGGAGATTTCCACAGTGTTCCTGAAGGAACATTCTTATGTACAAGATTGTACGTACAAATGTCTCGAAATGAGATGGGGGTTGGTTTTCATGGGGTTAGGGGCTGGCTATGGTCCGCCCCCAAACCCCGCATCCCATCGTGTCATCCCGAGCGAAGGGAGATGATCCGAGCAGGATCATCTCGCGCAGTCGAGGGACTCTGCGTTCCCCGCGCTCAACTCACTGACGGCCGCCCCGACGGGGCGACATAATATAGCCCAGGGTCCCTGGCGATGCCACTCGTGCGGCCATTTTGCACCGGGAAAGCAGGTTCCTCCTGGCTCGCTCCGCTCGCGCGTCGTAATGACAACCTTAGAACGTTGGTTCCGCGGCGATCAGGCTGTCGCTCCTTTGCTTTCAACGACTTACCTCCGTATAATCCTGCCAGCGACCAATCAACCCCGATTTTCCACCGTTCGTTGGGATATGGATGCGCGCGTCCTGCCGGTCCAATAGGATAGCGTCAGCTTGAAACCCAGGGAAAAGTGTAGCAACCCAGGCATAGAACCGGGGAATTCCCAGGGAGAGCCACAGGTTTTGGGTGAGTCTCAGGTTCATCCGAAGCGCCGGCCGACAACAGACGCAGTTAGAGGGATAGCACTTGTCATAGAGGTCGACAAGCTATCCCGAGGAAGAAAAAGCAGGTTCCTCACCGGGCTTAACGCCCGGTTCGGAATGACAAGAGGCTTGGCTAAGAGCCAAAAGCTAAGAGCCAAGCGTGAAGCGCCAAAAGCCAGGAGCCAGAAGCTAATGCATAAGCCGATCAAGTACGTGGAAAAAGCAGCCGTTACCGCCGCCAAGGGGGCGTGGGTGGTTTTCGATCGCCTGAACCGCATCAAGCCCAACCCGTCGCCCACGCCGAAGTGGAGCGAGAAGCCGCTGCTCAAGTCCTACGAAAAGTCGAAACCGCCGCTCGGCTGGCCGCGCTCGACCGATTCGCTCTGTCCGAAGTGTATCCCGGAAATTCGCCAGCAGATTCTCGACGGCCACCTGCCGCAGGAAATTCTGCTCAACGAAAAAGTCGGCGAAATCAAAGCCACCATCATCGAGAGAGATGGAAAGATTTTGATGGTGAAGGACTGCCCCAAGCACGGCCACTTTGAAGACGTCATGTCGGTGGACACCGAATTTTCTCAGCATCTGGAAGAAGTCTTCCCCGGTCGCGACATTCTCGCGCACAACGACGAAAAGCTGCACAATCATGGCTCGTCTACGGTGAAGTATGGCCGCGGCGCCGTGCTCACTATTGACCTGACCAACCGCTGCAACATGATGTGCGATCCCTGCTTCATGGACGCCAACCAGGTCGGCTTTGTCCACGAACTGACGTGGGAAGAAATCAAGACCATGCTCGACAACGCCATCACCATCAAGCCGCGGCGCCAGATGAGCGTGCAGTTCTCCGGCGGCGAGCCGACGTTGTCACCCTACTTCCTCGACGCCGTCCGCTACGCCCGCAAAGTCGGATACAACTCCGTGCAGGCCGCGACCAACGGCATCGAGTTCGCCAAGAGTCTTGAATTCTGCCAGCAGGCGGTTGAAGCGGGCATGCGCTATGCCTATCTGCAGTTCGATGGCATCGGCAACGCCGCCAACGCGCACCGCGCCGTCGGCAACCTGTTTGACGTGAAGCTGAAGGCCATCGAAAACCTGCACCAGGCCGGATGCGAAATCGTTCCCGTCATCACCATCGTGAACGGCATCAACAACGAGCAGGTCGGACGCATCGTCAAGTTCGCGCTCGACAATCCGAAAAAGATCAGCTTCCTCAGTTTCCAGCCGGTCAGCTTCACCGGCCGCGACGAAGCCGTCACCGACGAGCGCCGCCAGGCCCAGCGCTACACGCTGAGCCATCTCGCCCACGACGTAAAAGGCCAAACCGGACTAGGCGAGCCCGCCCGCGACTGGTTCCCCATCAGCTTCATGGGAACATTTTCCGACTGGGCGGATCTGATGCACGTCAACGACGCCAACAACAACTGGGGTCAACTAAGTTGCGGCTGTCATCCTAACTGTGGGACGGGGATGGCGGTGATGATTGACAAGGAAACCAAGGAAGCGGTTCCGGTTACGGCGTTCTTACATGGGGATCAGCTGGCGAAGGATATTGCCAAGGTGAACGACGCGGCGCGGGGGAAGTTTCTGACCGTGGTGGGCATGGCTTTGTGTCTGATGAAGAACTACGATCCGTTCCAGTCGCCGACGCACTTCAAGCTGATGGACCTGCTGACGAAGTTCGACAAGAACTTCAATGCGACGGGACGGAACTACGGCAAGGTCGGCCCGGACCGCACGATTGACGACGTGATCAAACGGCGGAAGGACCGGTGGAACTTCCTGTTCATTGCGGGCATGTGGTTCCAGGATCTGTTCAACTACGACTTCCGGCGGACGGAGCAGTGCATTATTCCGTACGCGACGCAGGAAGGCGAGATTTCGTTCTGCGCCTACAACACGGGCGTGGGCTGGCGGAACATCATCGAGAAGATGCACATGACGGCCACGCTCACGAAATGGTACGAAGAGCATGGGCGGCATGAGATCTTCGCCGGCGGCAAGAAAGTGAAGATGGAAGACGAGACCCACTCGCTGCTGCTGCGGGATGATCTGGTCACCAACGAACTGCAGCATGATCTGGATAACCTGGGCATCGCCAAGACGGCGCGCGAGGAGAAGTTGCGGGCGCGGGATGCGAAGGCGGCTGCGCAAGCTGCCTCTGCGTCGATGCCGGAGCATCGCGGGCCAGTGAAGAATGACGAGGCCTACAATGCGCGCATGGCTTCGCTGTATCGCGAAGTTGTGCTGAAAGAGAAGCCGGCGCAGTCGCAGGATGGATTTATTCCGCTGGGCGCGTTGGCGAAGCCGAACGGGAATGGCAACGGCAACGGGGCGCATGCTCCGAAGCCGGAAGTGGCCGAGACGGTGGCCGGGGACTAGCTCTCAGCCATCAGCCTTCAGCCGCGAGGAAAGATACGGGCCGCCGAAAGGCGGCCCGATTCATTTCTGCTTCGGTTCACTGCCACTCCGAATCGCCGACCGGGGGCAAAAATCCCTGCCTCGCCAAGGAGCTGTAAGACAAGACGCGGTAGCCCGAGGAAAAAGCAGATTCCTCCCGTTGGTCGGAATGACATGCTAATCGCTAGTCGGAGCGACAAGCTCAATCGGAGCGATAAGAAGTGGGGCGCTGCGTGCGGCAGCTGTCGAGCTTTGCTCGACCGGACAGCCGAGGGCGGCTGTCCCTACATAAGCCTTGTTATTTCCTGCCGAAGACTTCTTTCAGCAGATCAGTGGTTTGGGCGGCGGGGTTTTTGCGGATCTTTTTTTCTTCTTCCCCGAGCATGAGGAAGAGGCCGTCGAGCGTTTTGCCGACGACGTATTTGTCGAGGTCGAACTCACCGGCGAGGACGCTGCCTCCGGGGGCGGATTTGATGACGCTGTTGTACTGCTTAATTACGCCGACGTGTTCCATGGTGTGGTGCACGATGGGCGAGAAGGCGTCCTCGAGATCTTTGGAGCTGGTGCGCTGAAAGTAGTCGGTGGCGGCGGTGTCGTTGCCGGTGAGGATGAGGCGAGCATCGTGGAAGGTCATCTTCTTGAGGGCGGCGAGGAAAATGGGCTTGGCTTGGGGTGCGGCCTGCTCAGCGGCGCGGTTCATGTTGATTTCGAGGTCGTCCACTTGCTCGCCCATGCCGAGCATGCGCATGCCCTTGCCGATGGATTCGAGCTTGGGAGGCAGGAAGATGCGGATGGCTTCGTTCTTGAGAAATCCGTCGTGCTTGCCGGTAATGGCGACCGCCTTGCCGGTGCCGATTTGGAGCGCTTCTTTAAGGCCGGCGACGATTTTGTCGTCGCTCAGGCCGGACGCGCCGCGGCGTTCGAGGGCCTGATCGGCTTTCTTGAGCACTTCATCGAGTTGGGCAAAGCCGGCAGCGGAGCAGGCAAGAGTCAACGCCACCGCGAGCAGAGTAGAGCGCATGAAGTCCTCCGAGGAATTGGGAACCACGATTGTATCAAGGGTGCAGGGCTGGCCCCTGGCTGGGGGGCCCCGGACGGGGGTGTCTGGAGTCCCGCAACACAGTGTGCTCGGAGCCACGCGGGCCGGGCATTTCAGGATTTTCGTCCATAGTTTTTCGCCCCCCGCTCTTTGCGGATGTGTTAGTTTCAAAGAGTGGGGGGCGCGTAGCTCAGTTGGTAGAGCAATGCCCTTTTAAGGCATGGGTCGCAGGTTCGAGTCCTGCCGCGCTCACCAAGTTAGACTCCCGGTCCCTCGCGATGCTCGGGCTTTCGGAAGTCGGCCCTCCCCTTCGCTCAGTGTCACGGCGGCTAAACGCCTCAAGTTCGGGTCTTGCAGCGCTCACCAAGCCTTCAGGCAGTGACTGAACCCTCCTGCGTTCCTGCGGCCTTGCGGTCGCCTGGACAGCGAAGGCTGTCCCCACAGCTGCGGTATATTTTCAGCGTGAACAAAATGAATCGGCGGTTGTTTCTGCTGCTTTTCTTTCTGGCCTGCGTTGTGAGTCTGGCGCCGGCGCAATCCTACAAATACATTCGCCTGGGGAATAGGGTGGATGTGCAGACGCCGACTCAGGCGGGCGTCGCCATGATGGGCGGCGGGAGCGACATTGATGAGGCGTTTCGCTGGCTGTGCAACAAGGGCAACGGCGGGGATTTTCTGATCGTGCGGGCGCGGGGCGGCGATGACTACAACCCGTATGTGAATGAATTGTGCAAGGCGAATTCGGTGGCAACTCTGATTATTCCGAATCGCGAGGCGGCCCAGGACCCGGCGGTCGCCGAGATTATCCGGAAGGCGGAAGTGCTGTTCATCGCGGGCGGAGACCAGGCGAACTACATTCGCGGGTGGAAGGGAACGCCGGTTGAGAAGGCGATCAACGAGGACATTGCGGCGGGCAAGCCGATCGGCGGGACGAGTGCGGGCCTGGCGGTGGAGGGCGAGTTTGCGTACGGGGCGCTCGGCGACAAGCCGGACGACAAGGATCTGTCGTCAACGGATGTGTTGGCGAATTGTTATTTTGAGCGGGTGACGCTGGAGCGGGAGTTTCTGAAGATTCCGCAGCTGAAGAATCTGATTACGGATTCGCATTTTTCCAAACGCGACCGCATGGGGCGTACGCTGGGATTTCTGGCGCGAATTATGAAGGATGGGTGGAGCGCGTCTCCGCGGGAAGTGGCGGTGGATGAGAAGTCGGCGGTGCTGGTGGAGGCGGATGGGAAGGCGACCGTGGTCGGGACGGGGAAGGGAGCTTATTTTCTGCGTCCGACGCAGGGGCCGGAGGTTTGCGAGAAAGGCGTGCCGCTGACGTTTCGTGGGATCAGCGCGTATCGGGTTCGGACCGGCGGGCATTTTGATTTGAATTCGTGGACGGGCGAGGGCGGGACGGCGTACTCGCTGTCGGTGGAGAAGGGGAAGGTGGAGAGTACGCAAGAGGGCGGAGGGATTTATTGAGGGAGCGGGTGTTGGAATCGAAGGCTGCGTGGATCAGGCGTCCTTTCGGGACGCCGTTGCTTTTTGGCGCCTTACCCGGCGCTGAAGCGCCGGGCTATTGTCGGTAGCGCATCCGGCGCATGGGCATTCATCGCCTATCAGTCAACGAGCACAGCGAGCTGGTGAGGCGGTCTTTGGAGATGGGGTTGATTTGCCAGGCGTCGAGCGAGACCAGTTCGACCTGGCCTTCCAGGTTCAGGCGCAAAGGCCCCTTTGGGATCTGGTAGGTGCGCGCGGTGAGTGCGGTCGTTCCATTGGCGAAGACTTCCAGCACAGATCCGTCGAGGAACATATGGAGATGGACGGATGAGCCGCTGACGCCGGGGAGTGGGGCAGTGACCGTGTTCACGCGCAACTCGCGGCTGCCGGACCTGTTGGCGCAGGCGATGGTCACGAAGTCTCCTAGGTCGGATTGCAGGCGTAAAGTGAAGTCGTCGGCTTTAGGGCGGAGTTCGAGCTCGAGTTCCGCACCGAGATCGTGGATACGGAGAGTGTCGAGAGTCTTCTGCCGCGCGGCGGGACTCTGTTCAGGATTGATGCCGGTGTGCGCGGCGCGCAGTTTGCGAACAACTGGAGCGGGTTCCGTTTGCAGCTTCTCTTCCGCGTTCAATGAGAGCACGCGCGGCAGCGACATCGCTCCGGCCCATCCGGCAGCGATGAGGTCGGGGTCGGGGCGGGTTTCGGTGATCCATCCCCAGAGAATGCGGTTGCCGTGGGCGTCGAGCATGGTCTTGGCCGCGTAGTATGCGCCCCAATCCACCACTCCTTCTTTTTCCGGCGTGAAGCGCTGATTGGCGTACGTGCCGACCTTCCAGTGGACTTTGCCCATGGTCGAGATCAGCAGCACGTGTTTGTTGCCGAGGGGGAAGAAGTCGGGGCACTCCCACATATCGCCGGTATCCACCGGGTTGACCGTCTTCGCATTGCTGGAGGCCCCTTCGACGAGCGGGTGCAGGTAGTTCCAGTGGCGCAGGTCGGAAGAAGTATAGAGCAGGACCATTCCGCCTTTGCCGCGGATGCCGGAGCCGAGCGCCAGCATCCAGTCGTTGCCTTCGCGCCAGACGTAGGGATCGCGGAAGCCGGTGACGGCGAGACCCGGCGGTGGCGCGGCGAGGACGGGATCGGGGAGTTTCTTCCAGGTGCGCAGGTCGTCGTCCTGGGAGACGGCGAGGCATTGCGTCTCGCGCCAGGTGTGGACCCCATCGCGGAGAGTAGCCTCCCCGTCGTTGGCGGGCGGGGCGACGCCGGTGTAGATCATGGTGGGCCTGCCGTGGTCGAGGACAGCGCTGCCGCTGAACACGCCGTCGGCGTCAGGGTCGTTGGGAGTGGGTGAGATGGCGATGGGTTCGTGCCTCCAGTGGATCATGTCAGGGCTGGTGGCGTGGGCCCAGTTCATGTTGCCCCAGACGGCGCCCTGAGGGTTGTACTGATGAAACATGTGATAGCGGCCGTGGAAAAAGATGGGGCCGTTGGGATCGTTCATCCAGTTGTGGGCGGGGAGCAGGTGATATTGCGGGCGCAGGGGATCGGCGGCGAGCTTGCGGCAGAGGGCGGCGTTGGCGGCGTCGGTCGCGGGCCACGACAGGCGGGGACAGAATGGGGCCAAGATCGCGGCGGAGGAGAATCGCAGGAATGATCGGCGGCTGAAAGTCATGAGTCGTGAGCTGATGCGCTGCCGTCCTTTCTCTTCTTACGAGAAGAACCTTCAGCCGCTAAGGGCACGAATGTACGCGAAGGGGGCTCGGCATCAGGACTCTTATCTAATACCACAGCGGCGGTACGAATGTACGTTGGATATAATCCAAAGGGTTATATTTCCTTCGATGGTGTTCCCGTCCAAATCCAGTTTGGCTCGTGTGTACCTGATTCTGTTCGTTTCGATTGCCGCCAGCCTGGTTACGGGGCAGGCGGCGCCCGCTGCGAAATCACCGGCAAAGGTAGCGCTGGAGCGTGGGCAGGAGGCGATCCGAAAGGGAGACCTCGCCGGGGCGCGGAGTGAACTTGAAAAAGCGGTGCGACTGGCGCCGAGCGATGCCACCGCGCAGTCGGCGCTGGGCTGGGTGCTGGCGCAACAGGGAGAACTGGATGCGGCGGTTGCCCACCTGAGTGCGGCAGTCAAGCTCCGGCCCTCGTTTGTGGATACGCGGCTGACGCTGGTGGGCGTGCTGGTGCAGCAGGGAAAACTGGCCGAGGCGGAGCAGGAGGCGCGTGCGGCGGTAAAGTCAGCGCCAAACAACGCGGATGCTCACCGGCTGCTGGGCAGGATTCTCAGCATGCGCGGTTCCTCGGCAGAGTCTTTGAAGGAAATGCGGAGCGCGGTGCAGACGACGCCTCAGCGGCCTGATCTTCAAGACGATCTGGGATCGGTTTTGGCGCAGCAGAGCCAGGTCGCCGACGCTGCGGCTGCGTTCCGGGAGGCGATTCGGCTGAAGCCGGACTATGAGCCGGCGCATTTCCATCTCGGTGCGCTGCTTTTCGGGGAGAATCAACTGGAGGATGCGGCCGGGGAGTTGGGGCGGGCGGTGGAACTGGTTCCGCAGGATTTGATGGCGCACTATTACCTGGCCCGGACGCTGTCGGCGCAGTCCAAGAGTGCGGAGGCTCTGGCGGAGTTTCGCAAGACGGCCACGTTGAGGCCGGACTGGTACGACTTGCAGATTGCTCTCGGTCTGGCGAGCCAGCGGGCGGGAGACGCCGAGGGCGCGGTGGGAGCGTTTGAGGCGGCGACGAAGCTGCGTCCGCAGGATGCGGAGGCATATAACGATCTGGGGCTGGCACTGATTCAGAAAGGCGATGCGGAGAGCTCGATTGCGAAGTTTCAGACGGCGACCAAGCTTCGGCCCGAGGACGGGACCCTGCGCGGGAATCTGGCGATTGCCTACATGCAGCGGGCGGATTTTGATGGCGCAGTGCGCGAACTGGAATCGGCAATCAAACTGGCGCCAGAGAATCCGTCGCTGCACTACAACCTGGGGCTGGCTTACAAGTTGAAGGATCAGCTCGACAAAGCCGCCGAGGCTCTGCAGGCGGCGATTGCGCTGCAGCCTGATCTGGCGGACGCTCACTATACCCTGGGGGTGTTGTACTGGCAAAAGGGAGAGTTCGACAAGGCGACGGCAGAACTGCAGAAGGCGATTCAAGGCCAGCCAGATTATGCCGAGGCGCACTACACGCTGGGCACGGTCTTCAAGCAGCAGGGAAAATTGCCGGAGGCGGCGGCGGAACTGCGGGAGGCGATTCGCCTGCAGCCAGATTTCGCCGGCGCGCACACCACGCTCGCCCCGGTGCTGCGGCAGTTGGGAGATACTGAGGGAGCGGCCGAAGAAGCGCGGCTGGGCGCGAAGATCGCCGCCACTAAAGTCAGCCTGCAGGCGGCCACGTTCTCGACTAACTCTGGCAAGAGACTGCTGAATGCGGGCGACCTGGAGGGAGCGATTTCGCAGTTTCGGTCGGCGATCAATTCGCAGCCTACGTTTGCGCCGGCTCACTATCAGCTTGGTCTGGCACTGACGCAGAAGGGGCAGAAGGAAGAAGCGAAGAAAGAGTTTGACAAGGCGGTGGAGTTGGATTCCCACCTGACGCCGCCGGGACAGTAGCGCCCATCAGACGCGGAGTTTCTGTATTCGGCAGGGGCTCATTTGCTGCGGTTACGAACCGCGACCAGTTCCGTGGTCATGGGAACGCCGTGCGCAATCCTGACGCGCACCAGGGCTTCGAGCGGCCTCAGTTCGCTGATTTTGGTGACGTGCAGGCGCTGCAACAGTTCTTTGACGGAGTCCTCACGGCAGACGTACTCGACGGCCGCCTGGGTGCCAAAAGTAGAGTTGCCGGCCAGAATCAGGATGGAGTGGGACGGCGCCAGCCCGGGCAGCAGGCTGACCACAGCGTAGTCCTCCGTGGTGGGCTGGTTGGGCGGACTGGCGAGGAACGTGGCCGGTTCTCCCGGTTGGGGATGAACATTGCGGACCGCAAGGTCCCCCTTGCGGGGACCGGACTCGACACGTTGGAAGATGAATTCCTGGGTTCCGGGAAGATCGAGCAGAGTCAGATTCTCGGAGGGCGAACCGACGAAAATGAGGTCGTTGTTCTTGGCATCGTCGAGGGAGAACAAGGCGCCGCGCTTGACGCGAAGGCTGCGATTGAACTGAGTAAAGAGCTGGTCGAGTTGGTGGATGGCCAGCACCTCGCCGACGCCGGTGTAGTGATCGAGGATGAATGCGCCCTGGTCGGAAGAGGAATTGAAATAGCGCATCCCAGTTTCCGGCCGGCCAACGAAGCGGCCGTTGCTGAAGATGACCCAGGGCGGTTGCGGGCTGGTCAGGAACTGATTCCAGAAAACCTTGAGAGCTTCGGGGGCGGGCGACGCGATGGCGGCGCTGGTCGCCGGCCGCTCCCACAATAAGGTCGCCGTAGTCGCCAACGATGCTGCGAGCAGAACCGAGAGGACACCAACGGTGACCGAAGGACGACGCGCTGGGCGCAAGAGTTTTTCGGTTTTGTTTACATCGGTCGTGAGGACGGGGGCAGGAACCTCAACGGCAGCTTTTGCTGGCCGGAAGTGAAAGGCGAGGGCGTACGATCCCTTCGGCAACTCCACCACAATAGGGTCAGCCAGACCTTCACCAGAGTAGTATTCCGCCAGCTTGACGCGCAGGCGTCCGGCCTGAACTCGAACGGTGGAATCGCTCTGTGGGTCAAAACCTGGGGGACGTCCCAGAACCTCGGTCGCAATCTGATACTCCTTGAGAGCAACACCTGGGTGATCGAGGGAGTGCTCGGCAAGATAACGGAGCAGTTTGCAGAGAGATTCGGAACTGCGGAGACTATGACTATTGGTAAGCTTATCTATTTGCTGGAAGCATTGCCCCCTGCCAAGCGCGAAACTGTGCGTCAGAGCCATTTAACTCGTAAGTAACGGAACAGCACATCTTACTGCAAATCAAACCACTTGTCTCGTGTAACGGTATCAGACTTGGTGAAACCTAGACGACATAACTCTTTTGTATTAGGAATGCTCGTCTTCAAGCGGTCTCTCCTTCTGCATTTCTGTGGCAAAAGGGTCCAAGTCCTGAGGAGGAAGTACATGAAAAGGTCAGTATGGGCCGCGATGGCGGCTTTGAGTCTAGTGGTTGGCCTGTGGGCGCCAAGTGCGCAGGGCCAAGCCGTTTACGGCAGTATCCTGGGCACAATCACCGACCCGAGCGGGGCGGCGGTCGGAGGCGCCAAGGTAACTGCCACCAGCGCAACCAAGAACGTTTCGACGACGGCTAACACGAACGAGAGCGGCAACTATGCCGTGACCCACCTGATCCCTGACGTGTACGTTTTGCGGGTTGAGTCACAGGGCTTTAAGACCCTGGAATTCAAGGACATTATCGTGAACGCGGACACCGGGTCCCGCGTGGACGGGCAGTTCCAGGTCGGTGGAGCTTCCGAAACCGTGGAAGTGACCAGCGAGGCTCCGCAGTTGAAGACCGACCGCGCGGACGTGTCGATTGAGCTGAGCGGAAAGCAGGTGAACGAACTGCCGGTCATCAACCGGAACTTCCAGAGCATGATCCTTCTCACTCCTGGAACGCAGACCCTGACCGGCTGGTCGCACGCTGCAACGGAGAACCCGCAGGGCAGCAAGCAGATATTTGTGGACGGCCAGCACTTCAGCGGGACCGGCTACGGACTGGACGGAACCGACAACCAAGACCCGATTCTGGGCATCATCATCGTGAATCCCAGTCTGGACACGGTGACCGAAACCAAGATCGCCACTCAGAACTATGATGCCGAGTTCGGCAAGGCGACAGCCGGCATGATGACGGCGCAGACCAAGTCGGGCAGCAACGAGTTCCATGGTTCAGGATACTTCTACGAACTGGACCCGAAGAGCCCCGCCAAGGATCCCATCGCCAATAACGCCGTAGCGAACAACTGGAAACAGTACGGCGGCGCGGTGGGCGGACCGATCATCAAGAACAAACTGTTCTTCTTTGGTGGGTATGAAACGACGCGCAGGAAGAGCGGTGTGGCACTGACGGAAACCGTCCCGACCGCTCTGGTGGCCAGCACGTGTTTGAATTCCGGCAGTACCATTTGTGACCTGAGCGAATATTCGAACCACCCGTCCAGCGGCAACGGCAATGTTTTCAACCCGTATATGGCAGTGGGTTCCCGGACGAACTACACCTGCACGGGCGGCGTGGGAACATGCCCAATTAGCCCTTCGGGTCCGTTAACGACCCAAATTCCGAAGAGCGTGCTGGCGACTTGGGATCCCACGGGCGTAGCCGAGCACATCCTGGGCTTGCTGCCGGCACCCAGCGCAACGCCACCGCCCAACATTTCCAATGGCGGCACGATTAACAATTATGCGGCCGCCGGGTCGGGCAGTTTCAATGACTATCAGTACACCATGCGCTTCGATTACAGCGCGTCACAGAAGCTGCAGATCTTTGGTCGCTACACCCACGCGCATTTTACTCTCAGTGGTTCGCCGGTCTTCGGGACCCAGATTGGTGGCCCGGGGTTGGGCTATCTCGGATTGGCTGGCTCGTCAATTATCAACAACTACAGCTTGGCGTCGGGCTTTAACTACACCTTCGGCTCCACGCTCTTGACCGACTTCCGTTTCGGATACTTCCGGTACAACCCGCACTCCTCGAAGTTTGATGCGAGTAATTTGACGGCCGCATCGAGCCTGGGTCTGGTAGGGTTAAACAACCCTGCCGACGCCACCACCGCCGGACTGCCGGCCCTGAATTTCGAGAACACGATTGGGCAGAGTAACCAGGGCGGAAGCGCTAGCGGGTTGGGCGAAGGCTTGAACGTGGGCCGCTGCAACTGCCCCCTGGTCGAGAAAGAACAGGGCTATCAGTTCGCCAACAACTGGACGAAAATCTTTGGGAACCACCAGTTTAAGGTAGGTGTGGATCTGCGGCACGCCATCAATCTGCGTGTACCGTCGGACGCCAACCGCACCGGCATTCTGAACTTCAACCACTCTGGAACTTCCGACGGCCAGCAGAGCGCCAGCGGAGGTCTGGATATCGCGACCTTCCTGTTCGGCGAAGTAACCAGTTTCAACCGCTACGTAGGATCGGCACTGGAGCCGAGCGACGAAGAACGGCAGAACCGCTACTTCATCTATGCGCAAGATACGTTCCGCGCGACCCACAAACTCACCGTGAACTACGGACTGCGCTGGGAGTTCTACGGCCCAGAGTATACGAATGGCGCGAAGTCAGGCGGCTACGCTGTACTGCCCGAGGGCGTGATTCGGGTGGCTGGCGTGGGCGGCATCAGCAGCAACGGAAACACGGCGACCAACCTGAAGGACTTTGCCCCGCGTATCGGTGTTGCCTATGAAGTCAACCCAAAGACGGTCATTCGGATGGGATACGGCCGGAGCTTTGACATCGGCGTGTTCGGTTCGAATTTCGGGCATACGGTGACGCAGAACCTGCCGGTGCTGGCGAACCAGCAGCTCACATCGCTGTCTGGCGATAATAAGACGGCAGCCTTCAACTTCGCGGGCACTTGCTTGCCAACCGCGATTTACGGTACGACCCCCAACTGCGGACCCCAGAGCTGGACGGAGGCTTTCCCCATTGTGCCCAGCAACGGAATTCTGCCGCTTTATGGAGTTTGCCCCGAGGGTACGGTGGGCACCTGCACGGGCAGTGTGTCGCCGCACCTCCGGCCGGACAAGGTGGTCACGCCGACTGTGGATGCGTGGAACTTAACCGTGCAGCGTCAGGTCACGAACACGACCAGCGTAGAGGTGGCCTATATTGGAACGCACGGCAGCCACGTGTTCAAGGGCGATGGTCCGAGCTATAACGCGAATCAGCCGACAATTGCAGGCTTCGCTTTTTCCGGCGGTTTGAGCCGAGATGCTCGCGCCCCGTACAACAACGCCTTCACCACGAACTACACGTATGCCGACGGCACGACGGTTCCAGTCGTCTGCTGCAATGCTAGCCAGAACCTGGGCCTAAACGGAAATGACGGAACAAACTCGTACAATGCGTTCCAGGTGAAGGTGAACCAGCGCGCCGCGAAGGGTCTGACTTTCCTGGCGCACTACACCTATTCCAAGGCGTACGACAACGACGGGGGCTACCAGCCGGATCTTCGAGTGCAATGGGGACGTTCGAACTTCAACCGCGACAGTGTGTTCGTGTTTGCGCCGATCTACGAACTGCCCATTGGCCGTGGAAAACAATTCCTCGGAAACATTGGCCGTGCTGCCGACCTGCTGGTTGGTGGGTGGCAGGTCAACGCTGCGCTAACAATCGGCAGCGGGTTGCCGTGGACGCCGAGCTACTCGAACTGCGGTCTGGACGAAGACACCGGGCCGTGCCGGCCGAGCATGACCGGCGGGTTCCACACAGGCATCAGCAAGCAGGGCGGCAACGTGACGTTCTTCACTCCAGTGGGGCCGAACCCGCTCTGCGACAACCCCAATAAGAACAGTGATGGAACTTTCATCTGCTTCGACCCCGCCGATAAGACGAAGAAGACGCAGTTGATCGTGACTCAGGTCGGACCGTTCAAGGATCCGGGCCCCGGGAGCTTTGGGAACATCAAGCGCAATTCCTTCACTGGTCCTGGAGAGTTCAAGACCGACATGTCGTTCTTCAAGAATTTTGCCATCACGGAACGGGTAGGCGCTCAGTTCCGGGCGGAGTTCTTCAACATGTTCAACCACCCCGTCTATGGCTTTAATGTGAACCAGGGCGGATCCGGTACCTCTATTGACAATGCCAGCGCCGGAAAAGTCACCGGTCTGGAGAGCGACGTTCAGATGCGTCAGTTCCAGTTGGGCATCCGGGTGACGTTCTAGCGGCACCGGCACGGAACTACATAGGGGGAGCCTGCGGGCTCCCCCGGTTTTTCTGTGCTCGGATGTTCTCCCCCGTTCGAATTCCAACCCCGTTGAGGTTCGACAAGCTCGGAACCGCAGGGGAAGCGACGATGAAGAAGAGAGTCGTAGGGCTGGGTGAGGTGCTCTGGGATCTTCTGCCGGAGCGGACGTGTCTGGGGGGCGCGCCGGCCAACTTTGCATACATCACGACATTGATGGGCGATCAGGGCATTGTGGCCAGCCGCGTGGGCGAGGACTCGCGCGGCGTGGAAGCGCTGCGACGTATGGAAGAGATGGGCGTGGACATCGAACACGTCCAAACGGATCGCGAGCATCCCACCGGCGTTGTCAATGTTCAGATTGACGTCCAGGGCTTTGCCCATTATGAAATCAGGAATCCTGTGGCCTGGGATTCCATGGAGTGGACGCCGGACTGGCAGCATCTGGCGGAAAAGGCGGACGCGGTTTGCTTTGGGTCGCTGGCGCAGAGATCGGAGACAAGCCGGGCGACGATCCGGAAGTTTCTAGGCGCGACTTCGCCGAAGGCGGTGAAGATCTTTGATGTGAATTTGCGGCAGTCTTATTATTCCCCCGAGATTCTGTTCGAATCGATGCAACTGGCGGACATCGTCAAGCTGAACGATGAAGAATTGCCAAAGATCATGGCCCTGGGCAAGTTTCCGCATAAGGACGAGTTGTCGTCGGCACAACGGCTGGGCGACCAGTACCAGATCAAGCTGGTATGCATCACGCGGGGCGGGCGCGGGAGTTTGCTGGTCCGCGGGCAGGAACGGAACGAGCACCCGGGCTTCCGGGTGAAGGTGGCCGATACCGTGGGATCGGGCGACGCGTTTACGGCTGGGCTGGTGCACGAATATCTGCATGGGGCGTCGCTGGAACTGATGAATGAAGTGGCCAATCTGGTGGGGGCTTGGGTGGCGAGCGAGGTGGGTGCAATGCCCAGTCCGAAGCGCGGAGCGCTGGAACACTCGCTGGCGGATATACGCTAGAAAACGCACCAAGACCCTCGGCTGCGGTATAGTTACGAAAGATTGTTTTTTCTTTCTTATACAGAGCAGCCGGAGAGTGCTATGAACCGCGTCGGGTTAGCCGGTCAGTCTTGGCCTCCCAGATTACTTTCCTTGATTCTCATCCTCATGGTGGTGGCGTCGTCGGGGTTGATGCTCAGTTGCACAAAGCCGGCAGAGCGGACTAAGCCGGTGCCATCACGGCCCTCGGACATCAAGGTGGAGGTGCGGGACGGCGGGCCTGTGGTCCTGACGACGGCTGCGGCTGAGTTCCAGATTCTGCCGTCGGGGTACGTGCAGGCGACGCTCCTGAAAGACGGCAAGCGGTTGACGCTGGACGAGCCGGGCGTGGGTTCGACCGGCGGCAGCGAGTCCATCGTTATTGGCGGGAATGAGCTGGATTTTGTCCCGGATTTCGAACAGGCGAAGGTATTCGACACGGTTGGGAAACTCGGACGCGGGAAGCGGGTGGAGGTTGCCGCCTTTCCGCTGGCGCCTGCGGGAGTGGCGCTGGAGCGAAAGGTCGAGCTGGAGGTGTATGACGACTTTCCCAACATTGCGCTGGTCAGCACGACTTACAAGAATGCGGGAAGCGCGGACGTCCAGATTGATTACGTACTGATGCAGCAGCACCGGTTCAATGCGAAGCGGGTGGATGGGAAGGCGCAACCGTACGACATGTGGTCGTTTCAGGGATCGAGTTACGATTGGGGCAAGGACGACGTGCAGAAATTAACGCGGACTTCGTCGCAGCCGAACGCCATGGGCGAGTCGGTGAAAGGCGGTTATGGAGGCGGAATTCCCGTGGTCGCGCTGTGGACGGCTTCGGTGGGCGAGGCAATCGGGCACGTGGAGACGCTGCCATGGACGCTCTCGATTCCCTTGAAGGTGGAGGCGGATGGACAAGTGATGGGGCAGGTGACGATTCCGGCCAATCAGGCGCTGAAGCCGGGCGAGACCTATACGACGCCGCGCAGCTTTGTGGCTGTATATCAGGGCGACTTCTATGAGCCGCTGCGCATGTGGTCGAGCGTGCTGCAGAAAGAAGGATGGGAAATTCCGAAGCCGTCCAACGAGGCTTACGACGTGAGCTGGTGCGGATGGGGATACGAATTCAACGTGACGCCGAAGCAGATGCTCGGAACAGTGCCAAAGCTGAAGGAACTCGGGATCAAGTGGGCGACGCTGGATGATCGGTGGTTCGATACGTACGGCGATTGGAACCCGCGGGGGGATACGTTTCCGGGCGATTCGATCAAGCAGATGGTGGACGAGTTTCACCAGCAGGGGATGCTGGTGCAGTTGTGGTGGCTGCCGCTCGGAGTGGAAGACGGGCAGGGAAAATGGGAGTCGCACAAATACGTTGTTGCGAAGGTGGCGCAGGAGCATCCGGAATGGCTGATTCTGGACAAGGACGGCAAGCACGCGCGGATGACGCGGAATCTGGCGGCGTTGTGTCCTGGGGTTCCGGCGGTGCAGGCGTATCACAAGCAGCTTACGGAGAAGTTTATTCGCGACTGGGGACTTGACGGATCGAAGTTGGACAATATTTACAGCGTGCCGGCGTGCTACAACCCGGCGCACCATCACAAGTCGCCGCAGGATTCGGTGAATGCGATGGGCGAGGTGTACAAAACGATTTTTCAGACGACGCGGGCAATCAAACCGGAGAGCGTGACGCAGGCGTGTCCGTGCGGGACGCCGCCGTCGCTGGCGTGGCTGCCGTTCATTGATCAGGCGGTGACCGCGGATCCGGTGGGGGCGGTGCAAGTGCGGCGGCGGATCAAGATGTACAAAGCGCTACTCGGGCCGGAGGCGGCAGTGTACGGGGACCACGTTGAGCTTTCGGCGATGACCAAGGTCGGGAAGGATAAGCTCGGCGCCGACAAATGGGACGAGCACGGGAGCGATTTCGCTTCGACGTTAGGGACCGGCGGAGTGCTGGGAACGAAGTTTGTGTGGCCGGATCCTGGACCGAAGTTCAAGCCGGTGAATCTGACTGCGGAGAAAGAAGCGCATTGGAAGAAATGGATCGCGCTGTACAACGAGAAAATGCTGTCGAAGGGTGAGTTCCGGGATTTGTATGTTTATGGGTATGACTCGCCCGAAGCATACGCAATCGAGAAAGACGGCAAGATGTACTACGCGTTCTTTGCGCCGGAGAATGCGACGTTCAGGGGCGAGGTTGAATTG
The DNA here is from genome assembly GCA_037442635.1 of Terriglobales bacterium. Classification (GTDB taxonomy): domain Bacteria; phylum Acidobacteriota; class Terriglobia; order Terriglobales; family Acidobacteriaceae; genus Sulfotelmatobacter. Next base: position 83,810 of record JBBIPV010000012.1, read on the forward strand.
CGTGGGCTGAAGCAGGGGACGTATTACGTGCGTGATTATGTTGAAGAGAAGGATTTGGGGACGGTGCAGGCGGGAGCAGGGAAGGCTCCGAGGCTGAAGACGGAGTTCAGGGAGCATTTGCTGCTGGAGGTCAGTGGGAAGTAAAGCCCCATTGAGCTTTGCCTGCCGGTTCGGCCCGGCTGACGGCCGAGGCGGCCGTCGCCACATAGGTCACCGATGTTCGCGCAGAAACTTCTCGCGGTGGGTGACATCGCGAAACGCTTCGGTGCCGCCGGGGCGGGTGACGGAGAGTGCGCCGGCTAGGTTTCCGCTGGCCAGGCACTTCGGCAGGTCTGCTCCGCGCAGAAACTGGTGCAGGAAGCCGGCGTCGAAGCTGTCGCCGGCGCCGACCGTGTCCACGGGTTCGACATTCAACGGCGCGCTGTGGAAGCGCTCTGATCCGCGCTGCGCCATGGCTCCTTTGCGGCCGAGTTTCACCACCACCAGCGGCACAAGCTCGGACAGTTTCTTTACCGCTGTTTCCAGGTCCTCGGTCTCGGCGGCTTTGCAGGCCTCGCGCTCGTTGGGCAGGAAGACGTCCACGTAGCGCAGAACGTCGTAAAGATTGCCTCCCCAGCGGTCGTCGGGATCGTCGTTGGTGTCGAGAGAAATGGTGAGGCCCCGCGACTTGAAGTGCTGGAACAGCTCTCCCACGCGCGGATACAGACCCTTCTGCAGGTAATAAGAAGACAGATGAAAGTGGCGCGAGTCGGCGAGGTAATCGAGGTCGAGGTCGTCCCAGCAGAGTTCGGCGATTGTCCCGGAATAAGTGATCATGTTCCGCCAGGCATCGTGATGGAGGATTACGGTGAGTCCGGTGGTGGTTGCGCCGGAGATGCGGCGGACGAGGGAGACGTCAACCCCACCTTGCCGGAGCCGTTCGAGAGCGATTTGACCAAAGGAGTCGTCGCCGATGCGGGATTGAAATCCGACGCGGTTGCCGAGCGCGGCGAGGTTGTGCGCGACGATGGAGGACGAGCCGCCGAGCGTGAGCATCATACGATCGGCGAGGAGTTCGCGCTCGGGCAGAAGTTGCTCAGGCAGGCCGTAGAGGATGAGGTCGAGGTTCAGTTCGCCGGCGATGGTGACGTCGAAACGGGCCATATGCAATTAGCGGGTAGAGATCGTTCGATCCCGCGAGCTCATTCGAACTCGCTCCACTGAGAATGACAGATCGAAAATATAATCCGATCAGACCAGAGTGACCTCGACGCCGGCCTGCTTCAACACGCGCAGGTCTGATTTCGGCGCGCCGCGGTCAGTAATCACTTCTTGCAGCGCCGACGGCGGCGCGATCAGAGACAGACTGCGGCGGCCGAACTTGCTCGAGTCGCAGACTGCCACGGTTCTCTTTGCGACCTCAACCATCACGCGGTTGACCTTCGCCTCCAGCAGATTCGGCGTGCTCAGGCCGTAGTGCACGTCGAAGCCGTCCACGCCGAGGAAGAGGAGATCGGCGCTCAGACGGCGCAGGGTTTCCTCGGCGATGGGGCCCACCAGGGAAAAAGAGTTCTTGCGCAGCGTGCCGCCGGTAAGAATTACCTCGACCGCAGTCCCGGCGAGTTCGGCAGCGATATTCAGGGCGTTCGTAATGATGGTCAGACTCTGAAAATTGCGCAACGCGCGGGCGATGGCTGTGGTTGTGGTGCCGGAGTCGAGAATCAGGACTTGTCCTTCCTTGACCTTCTGCGCTGCGCAGTCGGCGATGCGCAGTTTTTCGTGGCGATGGAGCTTCTCCTTTTCGCGCAGAGTGGGATCTTCCAGCGCGCCATCGCGCGCGGGCAGCGCTCCGCCATGCGTGCGATGGACAAAGCCCTGGGAATGAAGAATATCGAGATCCTTGCGAATCGTAACCTGGGAGGTTTCGAACCGGCGGGCGAGTTCAGTGACCAGAACGCGTCCCTGGCTGGTCAGGAGATCAACAATGGCGCGCCGGCGTTCTTCATTCAGCACTGGAGTGATGACCTGGGCGAGTTGGCAGGCCGGGAAACTGCGATGTCCGACCGTCTTTTTTTTTATAGCGTTTCCTTTCGTTTGTCTACAGGAAAACGACTTTGGCTCCCCGCCCGGCAAGTGTCTTGGGGTGGGCGTCATGGGCCTTCGGCAGGCTAGAGGATGGTCCGAAATCAGCGGATAACTCCTGCTTTTGTAAAGAGTTGGGAACCAACCGGGGTGATAACCAACCCAATACCCGCCACTGCAGTCCGTTGGCTCGGGGGATAGGGAATTGCCGTAATCTCAAATTGGGATGAAACCGTATTAGTTTCGAAAGTCCCGCGGACAAAACATCGGCACGGGGGATCACCCATTGGCTACAGCATTGAAAGAACAATCATTTGTGCGTTCCCGCTCGGTAGCGTCGCGTGTGGTGGGGGGAGAAACCCTCATCGTGCCGATCCGCGGCAAGGTGGGAGATCTGGCTTCGATCTACAGCTTTAACGGGACTGGTTCTCTGATCTGGAAATTGCTGGAGTCCTCGAAGACTTTAACGGAGCTGGCCTCGGCGGTGAGCCGGGAATATGAGGTTGAGCCGGCGCGCGCCGAACGCGACGTGATGAATTTTGTGGAGGAACTGAAAGCGGTTGGTCTGGTCGAGGTTCCGGCGTCTCTGGCAATGGCTGGAGACTAATGTCGGAGCTGGAACGGCCCGTGGGGCGGGAAGGACTGACAGCAGCGGGCGCGTGAAGGCGCGTTCGCTGCTATCAGAACAGGAGGGGGATTGGAACATCTCAGCTACGGCGAATTCAGCGCCGATCTGCACCAACGCCAGGCGGGAGTGCGCGCACCCATGGAGGTTTCCATCGAGGTGACGCGCCGGTGTCCGCTGGAATGCCTGCACTGCTACAACAACCTGCCCATGGCGGACGCGGAAGCCAGGCGGAGGGAACTGAGCAAGGAAGAACACTTCCGCCTGCTCGACGAACTGGTCGAGATGGGTTGTTTCTGGCTGCTCTACACCGGCGGCGAAATCTTCGCGCGCAAAGACTTCCTCGAGATTTACTTCTACGCCAAGCAAAATGGATTCCTGATCACGCTGTTCACCAACGGCACGATCATCAACGAGCAGATTGCGGATGCTCTGGCGGAGAGGCCCCCGTTTGCCATTGAGATCACGTTGTATGGCCGGACGCGCGAGACGTATGAGGCGCTGACCGCGATTCCCGGCTCCTATGACCGCTGCATGCGCGGGATCAAGCTGCTGAAGGAACGCGGTCTGCCGCTGAAACTGAAGACTGTCGCCACCAGCATCAACAGGCACGAGGTCTTTGCCATGAAGCGGTTCGCGGAGGAAGATCTCGGAGTTGAGTTCAAGTTCGATGGACAGGTGAATCCGCGGATCGATTGTTCGCAGAGCCCGCTGGCAGTGCGACTCACTCCTGAAGAAGTGGTTGCCCTCGACATGCATGCCCCGAAGGGGATGAGCGAGTATCGGCGGCTGGCCCAGCACGACTGCGAAGCGTCGGCTCCGGGACGGGAAGAGGATGTGTATTTCTGCGGAGGAGGCGTAAAGGGATTTGCCGTGAACGCATACGGGGAAGCTGGTATCTGCGTGCTCTCGCAGCAGGAAACGTTCGACATTCGAGAAGCCGGAGTCAGGCGCGTCTGGGAAGAATCTCTGCTGCAGTTACGGAACCGCAAACGAACCCGCCTGACCAAGTGCGTCAAGTGCCGGATTCAGTCGCTGTGCGGCATGTGCCCGGCGAACGGCGAGATGGAGAACGGCGACAAAGAGAGTCCGGTCGGATTTCTTTGCCAGGTGGCCCATTTGCGGGCGGCGGTGATTGGAGCCCGGGTCCCCGCTCACGGCGACTGCGAGTTTTGCGCCGGGGGGATCGGGCACGCGGAAGTGTTGGAGTCGGCGAGGCGAATCGCCAATCAAGAGATTGATGTGGAGAGCTGGGCAGGGCCGCAATCTGTGTTCACGATTTTGGAGAACCCAAATGTGGCAGCAGGCGGGTGCGGCGGTTGCTGTGGACGCTGACTCGAGCATCGGGACTGGAGTGTTGCATGGATCATCAATTAACTGAGGTTGAGCAGAAGAAGCCCTACGAGCCGCCCCGCCTGACATCCATCAGTTTGCGTCCGGAGGAAGCGGTGCTCGGGCATTGCAAGATCGCCGGGCAGAGCAGCCAGCCTGGCGGCATCTGCGGTCTAACCTGCTTCAACGTAGGTTCCTGAGCCGGCAAAGGCAGAAAACGCGCAATGTACTTTGGACTTAAAACCGCCGAACAGACCTTTCCCAAAGCGCCTGTCTCCTTCAGCAGCGTCTTCCGGATTGGGGGACTGGCGGTCGAACTCTGCGGCGACTGCCCCGCCGATGTGAAGCTGCTGCCGTCGCTCGAACCATTCCGCGTTTCGTCGGAGCCATGCGACATCCGCATTCGCGTCGAGTGGAGCAAGCGCCTGCGTGCGAAGAGCGGGTGCCGGCTCTTCGATTCTGGCTCGCTTTGGAAGCTGTATCAAAGAGCAGATGGTTTTCAGTTCGACTTCGAGGTTCTGCGGCTCTGCGAACACCCCTACAGGAGGTTGTGGGTAGACAGCAGTTTTCGCAATGCGACGCTCCAGATGAGTGAAGAGGGTTTCGCGAAAATTCCTTACGATCCCGAGCCGCTGGAATATCCCCTGGACGAGCTTCTGATCATGCACCGGCTCACGCAGGAGAAAGCGATCGAACTGCACGGGTGCGGGATCGTAAGGGATGGGATTGGGAATTTGTTTGTCGGGCATTCGGGGGCAGGGAAGAGCACGACCACGCGGTTGTGGACGACGCGCGAAGATGTCGAGGTGCTCAGCGACGATCGAATTATCGTGCGGCGAGATGAGGGGCGGCAGGAGGCAGCGGCAGAAACTCCCATCGGAGCCACAGGTACTGCCGGCGAGCACGGGGTCCTTCGACTCCGTGATTGCTCCGCTTCGCGGAACAATCACTCCGCTCAGGATGACAGAAAAGGGAAGCTGCGGATGTATGGCACGCCGTGGCATGGGGAAGCGATGCATGCGTCGCCGGCGAGTGCGCCGCTGGCACGGATTCTTGTGCTTGAGCACGGGCATGGAAATGTGCTGACCCAGCTCTCGCCGAGCCAGGCGGCGGCGGAATTGTTTGCGCGGGCGTTTGTGCCGTTTCACCGGCACGAGTACGTCGAGTCGGCGCTGCAGTTTCTTGAGGAAGTGGTGGATGCGGTCCCTTGTTACCGCTACGCGTTTGAGCCCAACCAGAGCGCCGTGGAGAGGATTCTGGAAATCCGTGACTGAGCGTCTCGCGCAAGAGTTTCCCGGCCAGGATCGTCCCCATACGGGGCTGTTTGGCGATCTCAGCCGGGAATTGCTGGGCCAAGGGCGGCAAATTCGCTTCCGGGCGCGCGGGGCGAGCATGTCTCCGGCGATTCGCGACGGAGAAGTAGTGCACGTCAAACCCGCGCTGCCAGCCGAGTTGCACCGGGGAGATATCGTGCTTGTGGAAGGGGAGAGAGGATTCCGGTTGCATCGCGTGGTGGTGGCCGATGCAGACCGGGATGTATTCATCACGCGCGGCGATTGCGGGCGGCAAAACGATCCGGCGGTGAGCGGCGAGGAAGTTCTGGGAGTTGGGGTCGCAAAAGAGTTGCGAGTGGGGCGGCGGATGGTGCGCGCAGAACTCTCGGGCCTGCGCGGGCGGATCCTGTGTGCCGCAGCGCGAGCGCAACGTGCGGCTAGCAAACTCCTGAAGAGAACGGGAACTCAGCGAGCACGAGGAGAGGCGAGAGCGTACTTCCTGCTGTTTGGACCGCTGCTGGTTGCCTTGGCAGCGACTTCTGTGACGGCGCAGGTGGCGGTGGATGCGACCACCTCCGGCAGCAACGACATTGTAGGGGCAGGTACTGGAACAGTCGCCTTCACTCACACTACGGCCGCCACGGCGAACCGGCTGCTGCTGGTCGCCGTCTCGATGAACATCACCAACTCGAACACGGCCGCGGTGGTGGGAGTGACGTACAACGGCACGGCGCTCACTTTTGTCGGAGCCCACAACGATGCGGGAAACACGCGGCGCGTGGAGCAGTGGTATTTGCTCAATCCGGTATCCGGCACCAATCTTCCGATTGTGGTCACCGTCAATGCTCCGGGAGCAGGCGCAACCGTCGGCGTAGTGGCGGGGGCGACAACGTTCACCGGCGTGGATCAAACGGTGCCGCTGGGAACATTCTTTTCTGCGGACGGCGCCAACGGGACCAACTCGCAGATGGATGTGCCCAGCGTGGTCAACGGAATGATTCTGGACACGCTGGCCACCAATGAGAACCAGACGGTTACGGTCACGGGGCCTCAGGTCCAGCGATGGAACTTGCGCAGCGGTCTTATCAATGGCACCGACGTGAGGGCTGTCGGGGCCACCCGCACGGGGGCGCCGAGTGTTCCGGTCTCGGAAACATTCAGCGGCACCTCCAACTGGGCGCAGGGAGCAGTTTCGATCAATCCGAGTTCGGCGGACATTGGCGTTTCCACCAGCGTCACGGCAGTCCAACTCGGACAGAACTCCACTTACAACATCACGGTGACGAACAACGGCCCGTCGGCGGCGAATAACGTCACGCTGACCGACACACTCGCTGCGTCAGGGCTAACGCTCGTGTCAGTGACCCCGAGCGCGGGAACGACTTGCACGGGCACCGGGCCGATCACTTGCACGCTACCGACTCCGTTCAATGGCGGCTCGACGGCAACGGTTGCAGTGACGGTAACGGCATCGGCAGCAGGATTTTATCCGAACACCGCGACCATCACCGATTCCGGGACGCCGCCCGACCCCAACACCGGGAACAACACCTACGTGGCACTAGCGCCGGTGGTGAGCGTCGTCTGCTCCACGACTGTACTGAATGCCGGCGGAACGCTGAGTGGCGTCCTGAATACGTACTATCCGGGAAAGGCGAGCGTGACGGCGGGGGCGACAGCGATTCCCGTTGGGACCCCGACCGGAGCGGGCGGCACGATCGCCAACGGCAGCCTGCTTCTGGTGATCCAGATGCAGGACGCCAGTATCAACGACTCCAACAACGGTACCTACGGAAATGGAAGCACGGGTACCGGCTTCACCACCATCAACAATGCTGGCAATTATGAGTTCGTGAAAGCGACGGGCCCGCTGAGCGGCGGAGCGGTGCCGATCACGGGAGCGGGGGCCGGAGGCGGGCTGGTGTTCGGGTATACCGCGTCCGCGGCCACGGGGGCGAAGGGAGCGAGCACGTATCAGGTCGTGCTGGTGCCGCAATATCTGTCCGCAACCCTGGGCGCGGCGACGGCGCTTGCGTGGAACGGATCCACCGGCGGAGTTCTTGCCTTCGACGTCGCGGGTCAGCTGAACCTCGGCGGAGCAACGGTCTCGGTAGATGGACTCGGCTTCCGCGGCGGCGCAGGGCTGCAGTTGAACGGAGGCGTGGGCGGGCTGAATACGGATTATCAGTTCCCGGCGCCTGCGACCTATACGGGCGCGGTTGAAAATGGCGTGGACGCGATCAAGGGTGAGGGTGTGGCAGGTACACCGGCATGGGTGGAATCGGGCGGAACTTATCTGGCCACAGGCACCAGCTATCCCAGCGGTACGGCGGGAACCGACGGCAGCATGGCACACGGAGCGCCGGGCAACGCGGGCGGGGGAGGAACGGACGGGGATCCACCGGCCAATGACCAGAACGCAGGCGGCGGAGGCGGCGGCAACGGAGGCAGCGGTGGATTTGGCGGCGATTCGTGGAACACGAATCTCAGCACGGGCGGGGAGGGCGGGTCCGCGTTTCCGGCGACGGTTGACCGGATCGCGATGGGTGGCGGCGGCGGGGCAGGAACGCGAAACAATTCCGACGGTGACACTCAGGCCAGCAGTGGGGCCGCCGGCGGCGGAATCATCTTCCTTCGGGCAGACAGCCTGACCGGCACGGCGACTCTCACGGCCAACGGAACGAGCGCTTATAACGGAACCGCCAACGATGCGGGCGGCGGTGGTGGCGCGGGCGGGAGCATCGTGATTCTGGCCGCCAATGGCGGCGAGACCGGGCTCACGCTCCAGGCCAACGGCGGCAACGGCGGGAACGCCTGGCAAGCTCAGGCCTATGCCCTGACCCAACGGCACGGGCCTGGCGGCGGAGGCGGAGGCGGAGTCATTTTTGTGTCCGGCGCACCAGCCGCCACGAGCGTAGCGGCAGGCGTCAACGGCTTGACGTTGAATACCCCGGCGGTGCCGTACGGTTCCACTCCCGGTACGGCGGGAGCGGCGAAGACGAATGCGACCTTGTCTCAAGTCACGGGAATTCAAGCGGCGGCGCTGTGCAGCGCCGACATGACGCTGGGCAAGAGCCACGTGGGGAACTTTATCCGCGGAACGAATGTCAGTTACACCATTCCGGTTGCGAACGTCAGCCCCTACGGACCCACGTTTGGCGTGGTCACCATCAATGACACGCTGCCGGTCGGCGTCACACCGACGAGCGCGAGCGGATCGGGGTGGGCATGCTCGGTCTCAGGGCAGACGGTCAGTTGCGTGCGTTCCGACGTGCTGCCGCCGAGCAGCAGCTATCCTTCGATCACGCTGAATGCAGCAGTGTCGCAGTCGGCGCCGGCGACGGTGGCGAATACCGCGGTGGTGGCTGGCGGCAGTGAAGCCAACCTGCTGAATGATACGGCGACGGACGTCGCGGCCGTCGTTTCCAGCGCCGATCTGAGCGTGACGGATAGTGCGTTGCCGAATCCGGTGGCGGCGGGAAGCAATATTACCTACACGCAGGTCGTGACCAACAACGGGCCGAGCGCTGCCGACAATGCCACGCTGGTGGCGCCGGTTCCTGCGAACACGACATTTGTATCGCTGACGGCGCCGGCAGGATGGAGTTGCGTCAATCCAGGGGCGGGCGGTGGGAACGTCGTCTGCTCCAACGTCAACATGGCGGCGCTGACCGCGGCTACATTTACCCTGGTGGTGAAGGTCAACAGCGGAACGGCGAACGGGACGGTAATCAATGACTCGGTCTCGGTGGCATCATCGGCGGTTGATCCGAATGCGGCCAACAACACGGCTGCGGCCAGCGCGCTAGTGGGAACAACTGGACCGAACTTGTCGGTGACCAATGTGGACTCGCCCAACCCGGTGCAGGCGGGCAACAACATCACCTACACCCAAGTGGTGACAAATACCGGCTCGTCAGCGGCTACGATCGCGACATTTACCGAGAATACTCCAGCCAATACTTCGTTCGTCTCAATTGCGCCGCCGGCTGGATGGAGTTGCGCCGGGTTCCCGACGCAATGCACAAATCCCAGCGTGGGCGCCGGTGCATCGGGGACGTTCACCGTAGTGTACAAGGTGACTGCGGGGACTGCCGCCGGCACGGTGGTCAGCGACACGGCCACGGTCAACGCCGCCAACCAGTCTTTCGGCGCCAACTCGGCTACGGTTACCGATGTGGTGGCTACGGCGGGCCAGGCTGATCTGGCGCTGGCGACGGCGGCTAATCCCAGTGCCGTGCTAGCGGGCAACGACATCACCTATACGCAGACCGTGACCAATAACGGGCCAGCGGCGGCCACGGCATTGAGCTTTACGGAGGCGACGCCGGCGAATACGACGTTTGTGTCCGTCTCAGCTCCGGCAGGCTGGACCTGTACGGCTCCGGCAGTCGGCGGCACGGGGAACGTGAATTGCACGAATCCGAGCCTGGCGGCGGGAGCGGCCGTAGACATTCTGGTTGCCGTGAACGTCGCGGCGTCCGTGGCGGCGGGGAACATCACGGCGAATTCTTCAGTCACGGCAACGACGAGCGATCCGGTTTTGGCCAACAACAACACGATCGTTACGATACCCATAGCCGTAACGTGCGATTTGTCGGTGACCAACAGCGGAGCCCCAAGCCCAGTCACGGCAGGCAGCAACATCACTTACACGCAAGTCGTGAGCAACTCCGGCCCGGGCAACTGCAGCACGGCGACATTCAACGAGGCCACGCCAGCGAACACGACTTTCGTCTCGGTCGCGGTGGTGACCAGCGGCGGAGGAACCTGGACCTGCCCGAACTCGGCCCCCATCGCCTGCACAAACCCAAGCGTTCCTCCGGGATCTACGGGAACGATCACGGCGATCTACAAAGTCAACGCGGGCACAACGCCGGGGACGATCATCACCGACACGGCAACGGGCGCAACGACTTCGCGGGATACCAATCCGGCCAACAACTCGGCGACGGCCAACATTGCAGTCGCTTCGGGCGGGCAGGCGGACCTGAGCGTGACGAATTCGGGCAGCCCGAATCCGGTGATGGCCGGCAGCAATATCACCTACACACAAAGCTTGACCAACGCCGGGCCGGGCGCGGCGAGCGGCGTCGTACTCACAGAGACGCTTCCGGCGAACACGGCATTTGTTTCGCTGACGGGGCCGCTCGGCTGGACGTGTACGACGGTGTCGCCTTATACCTGCAGCGACGTCACAAACATGGCCGCCAACACGACTGCGAACTTCACCTTCGCGATCAAGGTGAACTCGAACACAGGGGCGGGCACGAATATCGGGCAGACGGATTCGGTTACCTCGACGACCACTGATCCGAACACCGGGAATAACAGCGCCACGGTCAACACGCAGGTCGCGGGCTCGGCGGACCTGTCGGTGACCAACGCTGCCAGCCCGGTCCCGGTGCTGGCCGGCAATAACGTCACCTACACGCAGGTGGTGAACAATGCAGGACCGAGCACTGCGACCAGCGTGACACTGACCGAGACGCTGCCTGCGAATACGAGCGCAGTGTCGTTGGCCGGTCCTGCGGGGTGGACGTGCAATCTGGGAACGCTGACCTGCACGAATCCGAGTCTTGTGCCAGGTTCGCCTGCGAGCATTACGTTTGTCGTGACTGTTACGGCGGGAACCGCGGCCGGGAAGGCGATCAACAGCGTAGCCAGCGTCAGTTCTGCGACTGCCGATCCGAACCTGGCGAACAACAGCGCCACGGCGGCTGATGTGGTCGCCACCGCAACGCAGGCGGACCTGATCACGACCAATTCGGCGTCGCCGGGATCTTTGGCGGCGGGCAGCAACGTCACCTACACCCAGAGCGTCACGAATAATGGCCCGGCTGCGGCCGCCACCGTGACTTTCACGCAGGTCACACCGCCCAACACGAACTATCAGTCCATTACCTACCCAGCGGGATGGAACTGCGCCACCGTTCCTCCGATCGGGGGCGCGGGCACGATTACCTGCACTACGGCCAGTCTGGCGTTGAACGCGACGGCGAATTTCACACTCGTCCTGCAGGTGAATGCCGGTACGCCCTCGGGAACGAACATCACCGAAACCGATTCGGCGACTGCAGGCAACGTTGTGCCGAACCTGACGACCAACAGCGCGAGCGCCAGTGTAGTGGTGGCCAATGCCAACAGCGCGGATGTGAGCATCGTAAAGACCGCAACGCCGAATCCGGTGACCGAGGGCACGCCGCTGACCTATTCGCTGGCGGTCACAAACGCCGGCCCGGCATCCGCCACCAATGTGACGGTGACCGACACACTGCCTTCGGTCGTGACCTATCTGTCTTCGACGACGACGCAGGGATCGTGCTCAGAGGCCGGTGGCACGGTGACTTGCCTGCTGGGCACCATGGCGAATGCGAGCACGGCAACAATCACCATCCTGACGATGCCGGGTCAGCCGGGGGTGGTGTCGAACACGGCGACGGTTACAGCTGATCAAACGGACCCGACTCCGAATAACAATTCGTCTACGCAAAGCGAGACGATTACGTCACCGACGAGCATTACGCTGCAGTCATTCTCGGCACACTCGGGGACGGACAAAAACGGCGGCAGCCGCGTGATGCTGACGTGGAAGACGGGCGGGGAAGCGCACAACCTGGGCTTCAATCTTTATCGCGAGGAGAACGGCAACCGGGTGCGTGTGAATCCGTCGCTGATTGCGGGCTCAGCCCTGCTGATGAGTGGAGCGATGCCGAAGCATGCCAGCCGAAGCTACGCCTGGATTGATCCTTCTGCGGGGGCGGACATGGCTTCATACTGGCTGGAAGATGTGGACGTGAGCGGGACGCGCACGATACATGGTCCTGTCACCGTTTCTGCCGGTTCAGCGGCGGACAGCGAGGCGCCTGCGGCCGAGACCTATCTGCTCGCTCGCATGAACCAGGCGCTGCCGGCAGCGCCAGGAAACGACAGCCACAGGGTCGAGTACTTCCCGAGAGAGCTTGTCCCGACGCGAACCAGAATTCAGAAACAATTCGAACTGGCCGGGCGTCGCGCCGTGAAGATTTTTGTGGGGCATGAGGGCTGGTATCGGGTGACCCAGCCGGACTTGGTCAAGGCCGGGCTGGATCCGAATGTGGATCCAGCGCTGTTGCACCTGTATGCTGAGGCCATTGAGCAGCCGGTGCTGATCAACGGCGCGACATCGGGTCGTGGCGGCTTCGGGCCGCAGGCGGCCCTTGAATTTTACGGGACCGGCCTTAACACGGTATTTTCTGGCACGCGAGTGTATTGGTTGGTGGCGGAGGAAGGCCGGGGAGCGCGGATTCCGCAGCTGCCCGCTTCCGCCGGGTCGAACCAGACCCCGACGAGTTTTCCGGCGACGGTGGAACTGCGGCAGCACACCACTTATTTCGCGGCGCTGCTCACAACGAACGGGGAGAACTTCTTCGGCGCGCTGGTTTCCTCCACGCCTGTGGAGCAAGTGCTGAACCTGCCACACCTGGATACGGCGTCGGCGCAAGCGGCGCGGATTGAAGTCGCGCTGCAGGGCGTGATTGTCGGCTTCCCGCACGACGTTCAGGTGGCATTGAACGGCACCGTGCTTGGGAACATCACGTTTACCGGCCAAGGGAAAGGACAGATGAACCTTGCTGTCCCGCCGGGCGTTCTGCTGGAGGGCAACAACACGGTCACGCTAACCGCGCAGAATGGAGACTACGATGCCAGCCTGGTGCAGCTGATTTGCATCCGATATCCGCACACGTATCAGGCGGACTCCGACGAGTTGAAGTTTACCGGGCGAGCTGGAGATGAGCTGAAGCTGCGCGGCTTCTCGAAGGCGCCAGTCATTCTCGACATTACGGACCCGAGCCATCCGGTGGAACTGACGCCGGAAGTTGGGCGAAACAGCGACGCCTCGGAGTTTGCGCTGCAGGTGCCGTGGAACACGACCAATGCGGTAGCGGCCCCGCGTCATACGCTGTTGGCTGTGGCCAGCGGCCGAATTGCGTCGCCCAACGCTGTGCTCGCGAATCATCCGTCGCACTGGCACGCTGCCCAACCTGGGGCCGATATTGCGATGGTCACCTACGAACCGTTTGCCAGCACGCTCACGCCCTTGGTGCGCGCGCATAGGGCGGAAGGGAAGTCGTCAGCGGTGGTGTCGATCAGCGATCTGTATGACGAGTTCACCTTCGGAGAACACAGCCCGCTCGCGATTCGCCGATTCCTGCAAAGCGCGGTCAAGAACTGGAAGAAGGCGCCCACCTACCTGCTGCTGAATGGGCGTGCGTCGCTTGATCCGAGGAACTATCTGGGATTCGGCCACCTCGACCTGGTGCCCACGCGGATTGTGCAAACTTCGAACTTGATGACGGCATCGGATGACTGGTTCCCAGACTTCACCGACACCGGCATGCCGACGATTGCTACAGGCCGTTTGCCGGTCGGCACGGTGGAGGAGAGTGCTGCGGTTGTAGCAAAGATCGCCGCCTACGAGGGAGAGTCTACAAACGGCGCCTGGACATCCCAGGCGTTGATGGTCGCGGACAAGGACGACACGGAGAGCTTTACGCAAGACAGCAAGGCGGCGCAGGCGCAATTGCCTGCGACGATGCAGGCGACCGAGATTTTCGCCGGCACTGCGGGCACGGCACAGACGAGGCAGGAAATCATCCGCGCCATCAACTCCGGCCAGTTGCTGGTCAACTATCTCGGTCACGGCTCGGAAGAGCAATGGTCAGGGTCCGACATCTTCGACACGAACACCGTAAGCTCCTTGACCAACGGATCGGAGCTTCCTGTGTTCCTGATCATGGATTGCCTCAACGGATTCTTCCAGGACGTTTACGGACAACCGCTGGGCGTGAGCCTGCTGCTGGCGCCCAACGGAGGAGCAGTCGCGGTGCTCGCCTCGAGCGGACTCAACCAGCCCGCGCCGCAAACCACGCTCGACCAGTTTGTATTACAGAATGCCTTCGCAGCGCCGCGCCCGACGCTGGGAGAATCTATTCTTAAAGCTAAGGCTCAGATTACCGACCCGGACGTACGCCGAACCTTCGTCTTGTTCGGCGATCCAGCCATGCGAATGAAGCAGCCTTCGTCGGGTCCGGCGCAATCGAAATAGAAAGTGCGCTGGCCCCGCTCTTACGAAGCCGCCGGCACTGCTGCAGGCACACCGACGGTTTTCCGCAGCGGTTCGGTCAGCGCCCGCATGACCTTGCCAAATCCCGCAAAATCCAGCGACTGCGGGCCATCCGAAAGGGCGCGCTCGGGGCAGGGGTGAACCTCGATGATGAGTCCGTCGGCGCCCACGGCAACCGCAGCGCGGGAAACGGCCGCGATCAGGCTCTGTTTACCGGTTCCGTGGGACGGGTCGGCAATTACGGGCAGATGGGAAAGATCGCGAGCCAGTGCGATAGCGGCGAGGTCCATGGTGTTGCGCATCTCGGTTTCGAATGTCTTGATGCCGCGTTCGCAGAGAACGACCTGAGAATTTCCTCCGGACAGAAGATATTCGGCAGCAAGCAGCCACTCCTTAACGGTGGCTGACGGACCGCGCTTAAGAAGGACAGGCTTGTTTACGGTGGCCAAGCGGCGGAGCAGGGCAAAATTTTGCATGTTGCGGGCTCCGATCTGCAGCATGTCGGCATATTCGCAGATAGCGTCTATGTCCTCGGTGCTCATGACCTCTGTGACGACCGGCAGGCCGGTTTCTTCGCGAGCCTCGCGCAAAATCTTGAGCGCTTCCAGGCCGAGTCCTTGAAAGTCATAAGGGGAGGTCCGCGGCTTGTAGGCGCCTCCGCGCAGCATCGCCGCTCCGGCGGCCTTGACGGCGCGGGCAGTGTCGAGAAGTTGCTGGCGCGACTCGACCGAGCAGGGGCCGGCAATGACCACGACTTCGGGCCCGCCGATGGCCACGCCGTTGACGTTCACCACCGACCGCTCGGGCTTGACCTGGCGGCTGACCAGCTTGAACGGCTGAGCGATGGCGACGACGTTGTCCACGCCGGGCGCCACCTGCAACGCTTCGATCTCATGGCGGCGTCCGCTGCCCACGGCGGCGATGATGGTGCGCTCGGTACCGCGCGTGACGTGAGGTTGGTACCCGGCCTCGCGAACCCGGTCAATGATGTGCTGGATTTCCTGCTCGGTGGCCTTCTCTGACATGTTGACGATCATTTTGGGACCTCTCCTTGGGTTTTCGCCGAAAAGCAAAAGCCGCGATCCGGAGATCGCGGCTTGCGGCTCAAGCTTATTTAAGTTCGGTGGCCTTTCAGTGGCTCATCCTCACCCCAAGCTGCGCCGAAGCCGCTACTCGCGTAAATCGGTAATAGCCGGCAAACACGGTGCTGGGGCTAAATCGCGTCATGCGAACTTTTCCTTATGCTTAAGCGCTGCGAACTCGAAGTTACTGAATCGAGCTGGCTACGCTGGAAAATGCGTTGTTGGCGTTGGACCCGATCAAGCGCACAGTTCCGACAACCAGGACCAGAATGACCGCCAGCATGACCGCGTATTCGGCGATGTCCTGTCCTTCTTCATTCCGCCAGAGTTTGCGAATCAGTGTCGCCATACGTCCCTCCCGGCCGCTGTCCGCTCCCCAGAACTAGCGAAGGAGCGCCTGCAACGACTGTATGATGCACGCGGCGGAAGGGCCTTGTCAAATGGGAATCGCTGCGGGATGCGATGCAGGTGGTCTAAGGGATGGCAGGCGGGGTCTGGGTTTGGGCGGCACTGCTGGCTGCCGGGGAGGGCACTGCCGGCAGCAGGATTTCCGCAGACCGTTGCGCATACCGCAGGACGCTATTGGGGAGAATTCCGAGATAGAGGGTGGCCGCCACGCTCAGAATGAGGGCCATGCCCAGCCCAAATGGCACTGGAGTGACCGGCACTTCCCTGCGCGCTTCCCGCATGTACATCATTACAATTATGCGCAGGTAGTAGTACGCTCCGATTGCGCTGTTGACCACACCGATGATCGTCAGCCAGATCAGGTTGGCTTTGACGGCGGCGCTGAACACGTAAAACTTGGCGAAGAACCCGCCAGTCATGGGGATGCCGATCAGCGAGAGCAGGAAAATGGTCAAGGTCGCGGCCAGCAACGGGGACGTACGGCCAAGGCCTTCGTAGTCTTCGAGCGTGACGTAGCGTTCGCCGGCATTGGCGAAGTGGCTGACCACCGCGAAGGCGCCGACGTTCATAGCGGCGTAAGAAGCCGTGTAGAACATGGCGGCGGAAATTCCGCTGGCGGAATTGTCCCCTGTCATGGCAAAGGCAACCAGCAGATAGCCGGCGTGCGCGATGGAAGAGTAGGCCAGCAAGCGCTTGACGTTGCTCTGAACCAGGGCTCCGATGTTGCCCAGAGTCATGGACAAGGCCGCGGCGATCCAGATAATCCAGAAGCGGCCTGGAGCGTTGATCGCGAACACAACTCGCAGCAAAACCGCGAACGCCGCTGCCTTGGGAGCAGTGGACATGAAGCCGACGATGGGCGCTGGCGCACCTTCGTAGACGTCAGGTGTCCATATGTGGAAAGGCGCCGCGGCCACCTTGAAACCGAGCCCGACGAACATCAGGGCAGTGGCAACGTATACGAGAACTTCGACCGGACCGGACTGCAGTTTCTGGCTGATGAGATCAATATTGGTTGATCCCGTCGCGCCGAACATGAGCGCCACACCATAGAGAAAGAATGCCGTGGCGAACGATCCCAGCAGAAAGTACTTGAGCGACGATTCGGCGCTCGCAGCCTCGTGGCGGCGGAATCCCGCGAGAATGTAGGTCGAGATGGAGGAGATTTCGAGCGCGATAAAGATCAGGACCAATTCCACCGCGGAAGACATCAGCCCCATGCCTACAACGCTGAACAAGATGAGCGCGTAGTATTCTCCGGCGCGAATCTTCTGCACCGCCATGTACTCGAACGAGGTGAGGATGACGACGGCAGCGATGGCGATGACGAGGAAGTGGAAGAAGACCGCGAAGCTATCCACTTTCACCATGTCGGAGAACGCCAGGCCGGGAAACTGGGCCATGTACCAGGTTGCGGCCAGACCGGCGATCGTGCCGAAGAAGGCGATCAATCCCAGAGTGCTCTGGCTCTTTTCCTCGTCTACCAAGGGATCGAGCAACATCACCACGATGCCGAAGGCGGACAGTACGAGTTCAGGGAGGATGCGGACGTAGTCCACGCCCTGCGGGATTACCTGAGCAAGCAAGACGGTGGTCATTGGCCCACCACCTTGCTGGCCATCTGCGCGAACGGACTCAGGGCCGTTTGTACGGCAGGATCAATGGCCCCCAGCCATAAAATGGGGGCAACGCCCATCACCAAAGCTGCCGCGGCGCAGGGCCATACCGCGGCCTTCTCAAAGCCCGCGAGATCGGGAAGAGAATTGTTCGCAGCATGCGTTACCTTGCCGTAGAACACGCGCTGGTACATCCATAGCAGATAACAGGCGCTCCAGATTACGCCCGTGGCTGCGAAAATTCCGTACACGGCGCGCTCCTGGAAAGCGCCGCTTAGCACCAGAAATTCGCCGACGAAGCCGTTGAGCAGGGGCAGGCCGAGAGAGGCGAGAACGATGAACAAATAGGAAGCCGCATAAACCGGCATCGTCGAAGCGAGTCCGCCGAATTCGCTGATTTCATAGGTGTGGCGGCGCTCGTGGAGGATTCCCGCCAGCATGAAGAGTGCGCCCGTCGAGATGCCGTGGGCGAGCATGACAAACACCGCGCCGTTCAATCCTAGTTGCGTAAAGCTGAAGATCCCGAGTACCACAAAGCCCAGGTGACTGACCGACGAGTAGGCGATCAGCTTCTTCATGTTGGGCTGCACCATGGCTACCAGCGCGCCATACACGATGCCGATCAGCGCGAGAATCATGATCCAGGGCGCGTTGTGGCGGGATTGCTCAGGGAACAGGCCGAGGTTGAAGCGCAGCATGCCGTAGGTTCCCATCTTCAGCAGAACACCCGCCAGCAGCACGGACCCGGCGGTGGGGGCTTCAACATGGGCGTCAGGCAGCCACGTGTGGAACGGAAACAGCGGAACCTTCACGGCGAATGCCAGGAAGAAACCGAGGAAGAGCCACGGTGCGGCCGCCGGGAATGTCGGGATCGAGCCGATGTGGTCGCGGATGTAGACGAAATCAAAGCTGCCCGTCTTGGCGTAGAGCCACAAAATCGCCGCCAGCATGAAGACCGACGCGATCATGGTGTACATGAAAAACTTGACGGCTGCGTAAACCTTGCGCTCATGGCCGAAGACGCCGATCAGCAGGGCCATCGGAATCAGCGTTGCTTCCCAGAAGAAATAGAAGAGGAAGAGATCCAGCGAGGTGAAGACGCCGATCAGCGCCGTTTCAAGGATCAGCAGAAGGATGAAAAATTCCTTTACCCGGTCGTGGACGGACTTCCACGAAATCAATACACATACAGGCGTGAGGAACGTAGTCAGTACCACCAGCCAAAGGGAAATGCCGTCAATGCCCATGTGGTAGTGGATGGCGGGCGACGAGATCCACAGCTTTTTGATTTCGTATTGGAATCCGTCTTGCGCTCGATGGAAATGCACGGGCAGGTGCAATGACGCGACAAAAGTCAGCAGCGAGACGACCAGCGAAAAAATTCTGATGTCGCGGTCGCGCCTTGGGAGCAGCACCAGCAGCAGCGCTCCGGCGAGCGGAGCAAAAGTCACCAGCGTAAGAATGTAGGGGCTGAGGTTGTCGGTGTTCATCGTCCCACCCCCAACCAGATCATGTAGGCAATCACAACCGCGGCTCCGGCCGCGACCCATCCGGCATAGGAGCGCAGATTGCCGGACTGCATGTGCCGCACGTTGTCGGAAACGTGGCGCGCGCCGTCAGCGGCATCGTTGATCGAGTCGTCAATCACTTTGCGGTCCACCCCTTGCCACAGAATGCTGGTCGAGCCATCCACCAGCGGCTTTACGAAGATTTTGGCGTAGAGTTCGTCCACGTAGTACTTGTTCAGCACGGCGTCGTAGAAACCGCCGAGAGACTCGGCGATCTTCTGAGGAAGATAAGGTTTGCTCACATAAAGCACGTAGGCCAGGATGAATCCGAGAACGGCAACCAGCACCGAGACGCCCATCAGCAGAAGCTCCGTGCCGCGTCCGGCGGCCTCTCCGGCGGCTTCGGCGACCTCGCCCGAGCCGAAGACCGGCGAGAGGAAATGCTCGAATCGGTTGCCTATGCCAACCAGGCCACCGACCACAGAAAGCAGCGCCAGAATCATCAGCGGAACCAGCATGACCATCGGGCTTTCGTGTGGCTCGCCATGACCGTGGTCGTCGCCGTGAGCGTGAGTTGCATGCCCGTGCGCATCGGGCTGGACGCCGCGATAGTCGCCAGCAAAAGTCATGAACAGCAGGCGAAACATGTAGAAGGAAGTGATAAAGGCGGTGATCACTCCAAGCAGCCAGAAAACCCAGCTCCCTTGGCTGCTTGAGTAGGCCTTCCAAAGGATTTCGTCTTTGCTCCAGAAGCCTGCGAAGGGCGGTATGCCGGCGATGGCGAGCGTCGCGATGCCCATGGTCAGGGTCGTCCACGGGATGTACGACTTGAGTCCGCCCATCTTGCGCATGTCCTGTTCGCCGCCGACAGCATGAATTACTGAGCCTGCGGCGAGGAACAGCAGGCCTTTGAAGAACGCGTGGGTCATCAGGTGAAAGATGCCAGCGGAAAACGCTCCCACGCCGCAGGCCATGAACATGTAGCCGAGCTGGGAGACCGTCGAGTAGGCTAAGACCTTCTTGATGTCAGTCTGAGTGATGCCGATGGTCGCGGCGAAGAGCGCGGTGAGCGTGCCAATAATGGCTACCACCATCAGGGCCTGCGGCGCGCGCTCGAAGATCACGTGTGAGCGCGCAACCATGTAGACGCCCGCCGTCACCATGGTGGCGGCATGGATCAGCGCAGAGACCGGCGTGGGCCCTTCCATGGCGTCGGGAAGCCAGACGTAGAGCGGAATCTGCGCGGACTTGCCGCAGGCGCCGATCATGAGCAGAATCCCGATCGCGGTGAGCAGACCGGCGCCGGCAGTTTCAGCCGAGAGCGGCCGGACCTGATCGAACACCTGGGTGAAGTTCAGCGAGTGGAAATGCTGGATGATCAGGAACAGCCCGATCAAGAATCCGAAGTCGCCGGTGCGGTTGACGATGAACGCTTTCTTCCCTGCCGATGCCGCCGAATCTTTCGTGAACCAGAACCCGATCAGCAGATACGACGCCAGGCCCACGCCCTCCCAGCCGATGAACATGAGCAGGTAGTTGTTGGCCAGTACTAGTGTCAACATGAAAAACATGAACAGGTTCAGGTAGGAGAAGAAGCGGTAGTAGCTGGGGTCGTCCCACATGTATCCTACGGAATAAATATGGATGAGGAATCCCACTCCGGTGACGACCAGCAGCATGACCAGCGAAAGTTGATCGAGATAAAAGGCAAAGTCGGCACTGAAACTGCCCGAGCGGATCCAGTGCGCGAGATATTCCTGATAGGGAAGTGTGACGGACGAAAAGCGCCAGGCGACCGACAGTGCCCACACAAAAGCTGCGCCGGAGAACACCAGCGCAATCGTGCTGACCGCGGTCCGTGAGGACTTCTTCCCGAGGAAGCCGTTGATGGCCGCACCCGCCAGCGGCAGGATCGGGATCAGCCAGAGATTGAGATTTGGCGTCATAGTTTGAGCAGGTTGACTTGGTCCACGTTGAGCGTCTCGCGCGTGCGGTAGACGGCGATTATGATGGCCAGCCCGACGGCTGCTTCGGCAGCGGCCACAACCATCACGAAGAAAACGAAGACCTGTCCGGCCAGCGCATGCCAATGGGCGGCAAAAGCCACGAATGACAGATTCACGCCGTTGAGCATCAGCTCAATGGACATGAAAATCGTAATGATGTTGCGCTTGATGAGGAATCCGGTCACGCCGCAGGCGAACAGGATTCCGCTGAGCACGAGGTAATAAGAGAGCGGAACCATCAGTCTGCCCTCCTTGCCTGCGCATCAGAAGAAGCGGGAGGCTTGCTGGCCAGCACCACCGCGCCCATGATGGCGATCAGAATCAGAATCGAAGTGAGTTCAAACGGCAGCAGAAACTCGTGGAAGAGCAGCGGGCCGATCGTCTTGGGCGAGCCGGGCAAGGCGCCGGCGGCGACGGCCTCCGTTCCCGAATGCCGCAGGAGCACCCAGGCCACCAGCAGGCTGCCCAGCAACATTCCCGGGATGCCGAAAAGCACAGCGACACGGCTGCCCTTGCTGCGCTCTTCCACTCCGGCGTTCAGAAGCATGATGACGAAGACGAACAGCACCATGATGGCGCCGGCGTAGACAATGACCTGCACGGCGGCGACGAACTCCGCGCCGAGCAGCAAATATTCGCCCGCCAGCGCGGCCATCACTGCAATCAGCGAGAGCGCGCTGTTGATCGGATGTGTTTGCGCGAGCAGATTGATGGCGCCCGCAACGGCAACCGCTCCGAAGGCAAGGAACAATATGAGATGAACGCTGAGCATGAAATTTAGTACTCAGTACCCAGTACTCAGTCGCTGGACAGACTCAACTGCGAAATCGCGGCTATAGGCCGAAACGCTCGGGCTGAGTACTGACGACTGAGTACTTTTTCTCCTACCACGCGACTGCAATCGCAGTCCCGATCAGATTCACCAGCGACAGCGGCAGCAGGAACTTCCAGCCAAACGCCATCAACTGGTCGTAGCGGAAGCGCGGCAACGTCCCGCGCACCCAGATATAAATAAAGAGGAAGACAAAAACCTTGGCCACAAACCAGAACACCGGCAACACGACCCGTACCAGATAAGGGCCAAAGATCGGCCCGCGCCATCCGCCGAAAAACAGCAGCGTAGCCAGGCAGGCCACGGTGATCATGTTGGCGTACTCGGCCATGAAGAACATGGCGAACTTCATCGCGCTGTATTCGGTGTGATATCCCGCCACCAGTTCCGTTTCGGCTTCGGGCAGATCGAAGGGAATGCGGTTCGTCTCCGCATACGCCGCCATCAGATAGCAGAAGAAGCCGATGAACTGCGGGATGATGTTCCAGCGCGGGATGAATCCCCAGAAATGTCCGGCCTGCGCATTCACAATGTCACGCAGGCTGAAGCTGCCGGCCATGATCAGCACGCCGACCAGAGACAAGCCGAGCGAAATCTCATAGCTCACCATCTGCGCGCTGGCGCGCAGGCCGCCGAGCAGAGAATATTTGTTGTTCGACGACCATCCGGCCAGGGCAACGCCATAAACTCCGATCGAGGTGATGCCGAGAATGATCAGCAGCCCGGTGTTTACGTCGGTGATCTCAAGCGGAAAGGGGCGGTCACCAATGATGATGGAGTTGCCGAACGGGATCATCGAGATGGAGGTCAGCGCAAAGATGATCGAGATCAGCGGCGCAGCTATGTAGAGCGGCTTGTAAACGTGCGGCGGGGTCAGGTCTTCTTTAACGAAGAGCTTGAGACCGTCGGCCAGCGGCTGCAGCAGGCCAAAGGGACCAACCCGCGTAGGTCCCCAGCGATTCTGGATGTGACCCACGACTTTGCGTTCGAGCCACACGGTGTAGGCCACGGCCGTGAGCAGAACCACCAGCACGACAATGGACTTGATTACGGATGCGAGAATGTAGAGCCAAATCGGCAACTTGCTTCCTCTTCCGCTGCTTCCGAAACCTAATCTGCCGCAACTTCGGCAGGCTTTACTCCGTGACTTTCCATGACCGACTTCAAAGCGCGCGAGTAGCGTCCCAGAGTTCCCGAGGTGAACAGCCCATCGTTCGCCGGGAAAATCGTCCCCGGCTTGTGGGCCGCACCCGATCCTGCATCTGTCAGCGACGTGTGTTCGCTGTTGCCCGCCAGCAGGTTCAACCGGGAAATTCCGTAGCCTGGAACCAGGCGCTGAATTTCGTCGAGAATCGCCATGGGATCGAAGGGGCTCACCTTCGGCTCCAGTCCCTGCATCTCAAGCCAGACGGCGTGCCGGTCGGCTTCTCCCGACTGCGCGCCGCGCGACTGACCCATGTCAGCGCGCGTCCCGCGGCCGAAGGGCACGAGCTTGCGAACGTCCAAGCCCATCGCGTCGGCAACGCGGACGATCATTTCGAAATCGCTCTTGGTTCCCGAGATTTCGCCGGCCTTCTTTACCAGTTGCAGGTCGCCGCAGGTATTGGTCACAGTTCCCGATTTTTCGTAGGCGTTGGCGGCCGGCAGCACCACGTCGGCGGTGATGGCAGTCTCGGTGAGAAACATGTCCTGCACGACCACGAACGTCTTCGACAGCGCGAAGGGATCAACATTCAAGCGGCCAACAGGATTTGCGCCGATGACGTACAGCGCCCTCAGTTTGCCGCTCTTGGCCGACTCCAACATGCCAGGGACGTCCAGCCCTGGCGTCTGCGGGATGTCGGCCCACTCGGTATGGAACGCGCTGTTTCCGGCGATGCCGTGATAACCGGGCAGCAGGTCGGGATACAGGCCCATGTCGGCTGCGCCGCGCGAATTAGTATAATCGGCGAGGCAGATGAACTTGGCTCCGGGAATGCCGGAACCAAAGGCGACCAGATCTGCAACGGCGTTGCCGCGGATCTCTGAGCCGAAGATGACGATGAGATTCTGTTCGGCCCGGAGTGCGTCGCGGAGAGCGCTCCAAACCTGGGCGGACGAGGCGTCCGCCGCTCCATCGTTGCCTGCGAGGAATGCCGCAACCTTGCCTTCCGTCCCCGCGGCGATCTCCGTGAAGCTTGTGGCCTGCCGGCGCAGCTTGATGGGCTGCGAGTTGATCACGTAGAGCCGGGCGCGGTGCAGGCGGGCGTTGTTGCGTATCTGCCAGGCCAGCAGCGGGTGCTGCTCCGTAGGATCGTTGCCGATTACCAGAATCGCCGGCGCATGGAAGACTTCCGCCATGGTCGCGGTAGCATCGGGCTTGCCGCGAAGCGCTGCCGCCAGGGCAGGGAAGTCGGCCGTGCGGTGGTGATCCACATTATTCGTCTTCAGAACGACGCGAGCGAATTTCGAGAGCAGGTACGCTTCCTCATTCGTGGTGCGCGTCGAGCCGATCACTCCAATGGACTGCCCTCCATCTTTGTCGCGAACTTCCGCGAAGGTCTTGCCGATGAGGGCGAAAGCCTCTTCCCACGTGGACGGAGTCAGCTTGCCGTTCTTGCGAATGAGTGGCTGCGTGAGCCGCTCTTCGTGATTCGCGAAATCAAAGGCGTAGCGGCCCTTGATGCACAGGAAGTCGCCGTTGGTGCCGCTCTTGTCGCGGTTGTCGCCGCGAACAATCTCCATGCCGGTGTCGCAGCGGCGCACGCCCAGCGTGGTCTTGCAGCCGTCGCCGCAGTGCGTGCAGACCGTGCCGACATGCTTCATTTCCCAGGGGCGCGTTTTATAGCGGTACGCGCCGGAGGTGAGCGCGCCCACCGGGCAGATGTCAATGCACATGCCGCACTCTTCGCACTCCAGGTGATCTTGCTTGTTGGGCGCGATGACGGAACTGACGCCGCGGTTCTGCACTCCGAGCGCCCACACGTCCATGCCCTCGCCGCAGACGCGCACGCAGCGGTAGCAGAGAATGCAGCGCGGCCGGTCGAAGAACACCACAGGAGACCACTGCTGCTCCTCTTTGTGGTTCTTCGCCTCCATGAACTTCGATTCGGCGGCGCCGTAAGCGAACGTCATGTCCTGCAGTTCGCACTCGCCGCCGGCGTCGCACACAGGGCAATCCAGAGGATGGTTGCCGAGCACAAGCTCGAGCATGGCTTTGCGCGCCTGCTTGACCTCATCGCTGTCGGTGGTCACGATCATGCCTTCGCCGACCACCGTGGTGCAGGCGGTCTGCAACTTGGGCATCTTTTCGATCTTGACCACGCACATGCGGCAGGCGCCCTGCAGAGAAAGATTGGGGTAATAGCAGAACGACGGCACTTCGATGCCCACGCTCTTGCAGGCCTCAATGAGCAGCGTGCCCGCGGGAGCGGTCAGCTTCTTGCCGTCGACTATGAGTGTTACGTCAGGCATTAGTGTGCCATCGCCGGAAGTTCTTCCGCCGCTCCCTCTTTCTCGTACGGGCACGGCCTGCCTTCCAGGTGATCTTCAAATTCTTTGCGGAACTTTTTCACGAAGCCGATGGTCGGCATCGCGGCAGCATCGCCCAGCGGACAGAACGTGCGACCGAGCATGTTTTCCGCCAGGTACTGCATGTTGTCTATATCTTTCATCATGCCCCCGCCGGCATGGAAACGGACCAGAGTCTTCTTCAGCCAGTCGGTACCTTCGCGGCACGGGATGCACCACCCGCAACTTTCGTGCTGATAAAACTTCATGGTGCGCAGGGCGAACTTCACGATGCACTGCGCGTCGTCAATCACGACCACTCCGCCCGAACCCAGCATGGATCCGGCCTTGGCGACGGAATCGAAATCCATCGCGACGTCAACTTCGTCGGCTGTGAGGCAGGGGCAAGACGATCCTCCCGGCACAACGGCCTTGAGCTTACGCCCGTTAGGAATGCCCCCGCCAACCTCGTAAATCATCTTCTTGAGGTTGTACCCCATCGGCAACTCGTAAACGCCGGGCCTGGCGATGTTGCCGCTCAGACAAAACAGGCGCGTGCCGCCGTTTTTCGGCGTGCCCAGCTTGGCATACCAGTCCGCCCCGCCAAGAATAATGTGAGGAACGTTGGCCAGCGTCTCGGCATTATTAATGACCGTTGGCCCGCCCCAGAGTCCAACAACGGCGGGGAAGGGTGGCCGGATGCGCGGCACGCCGCGCTTGCCTTCGAGCGATTCCATCAGCGCCGATTCTTCGCCGACTTCATAGGCCCCGGCGCCGCCGTGCCAATAGATGTCGAGGTCTCGTCCGCTGCCGAAAATGTTCTTCCCGGCAAATCCTTTGGCATAGGCGTCGCGGATCGCCTGCTGCATGATGTTCGAAAGATACCGGTACTCGCCGCGAATGTAGATGTACCCGCTCTTTGCGCCCACGGCCAGCGCGGCGATCATGACGCCTTCAATCACCGAATGCGGATCGTGCTCGAAGATGAGGCGATCTTTGCAGGTCCCGGGCTCGCTCTCGTCACCATTGCACAGTACGTACTTCGGCTTGGCCGACTGCTTGGGGACGAACGACCACTTCATACCCGCGGAGAATCCGGCGCCGCCGCGCCCGCGCAGGGCTGAGTTCTTGACCTCGTTGATAATAGCGTCCGGTTCCATGGCGAGCGCCTTCTGAACGGCTTTGTAGCCGTCCAGTGCGAGGTAGCGGTCAATGTTGGTCGCACCCTGGCCGAAGCGCCGGGAGACGACCTTTACCTCGTCGGGATGGGAGACCAAGTCAGCCATGGGAATTGAGAAACTTCGTAATTTGGCAATTGAGTAATTGAAAAACCTGGCTTAATTTTCAATTTCCCAATTACCAAATTACACAATCACTCAATTCAGGTTCACTGCGTTCCCTTCTTCCTATACTCGTCGAGAATCGCGTCCATCTTTTCCGCCGTCAGGTTCTCGTGAAAGTCGTAATTGACCTGCGCCGCCGGGGCCCAGCTGCAGGCGCCGATGCATTCCACCTCTTCAAGCGAAAACAATCCGTCCCGGGTGGTACCTTTGTGGCCGATGCCCAGCTTCTTCGCGCAATGATGCAGAATCTCTTCTCCGCCACGCACCATGCAGCTGATGTTGGTACAAACCTGCACGTTGAACTTGCCGCGCGGCTTGGTGGTCAGCATCGAGTAGTAGCTGATCACGTTGCGCACGTCGAGTTCAGTAAGGTCCAGGCGCGAGGCGATTTCGGAGATGACTTCGTCCGAGAGATGGCCAACCTCATCCTGCGCGTACAGGAGAGTCGGGACGAGCGCAGAGCGCTTGGTCGGGTAGTGTGTGACCATCTCGGCGAAACGCGTCTCGAATTCCTCAGAGAATTTCACCGGTCGATTTCTCCCAGCACAATATCAATGCTTCCGATGGCAGCCACCACGTCGGCCAGCAGGCGTCCTTCGCACATCTTTGCGAGCGTCTGCAAATTCGCGAAGCAGGCCGAGCGCATGTGCACGCGGTAAGGCTTCGCTGTGCCGTCGCTGACGATGTAGTAGCCCATCTCGCCGCGAGGAGATTCGACCGCCTGATAGACCTCGCCCGCGGGAACGTTAAATCCTTCGGTAATGATCTTGAAGTGATGGATCAACGCTTCCATCTGCGTCTTCATCTTCTCGCGGTCCGGAAGAACCACGTGAGGAGCGTCGGCTTTGACTGGGCCTTCCGGCATGCCGTCGAGCGCCTGCCGCACGATCCCGATGGACTCGCGCAGTTCCTGTACGCGGCAGATGTATCGCGCGAAGACGTCGCCGTCTTGCGACACCGGCACCTTGAATTGAAATTTCTCGTAGCTCGAGTACGGCATGTCGCGGCGCAGGTCAATGTCCACACCGCTGCCGCGCAGGGTCGGGCCGGTCGCGCCTAGCGCAATCGCGTCTTCCGCCGTCATCACGGCGACGCCCTTGGTCCGCATTCCCCAGATCGGATTTCCCGTGAGCAGATTCTCGTACTCGTCAACTTTCTCCGGAAAATATCCCGCAAAATCGCGCACGCGGTCGAAGAATCCGAGCGGCGGCTCCAGCGAGACCCCGCCCACGCGGAAGTGGGAAGTCATCATGCGCTGTCCACTGACCATCTCGAACATGCGCAGCACTTCTTCGCGCTCACGGAAACAATAGAGGAAGACGGTCAGCGCGCCGATGTCCATGGCGTGCGTGCCCAGCCACACCAGATGCGAGTTAATCCTGGTTAACTCATTGAGCAATACCCGCAGCCACTGTGCCTTTGGCGGGATCTCCAGCCCCAGCAACTTCTCCACCGCCAGCACGTAGCAGAGGTTGTTGGTCATGGGGCAGAGATAGTCAATGCGGTCGGTCAGCGGCACGACCTGCTGGTAGAACTTGGCCTCGCAGGTCTTTTCGATCCCGGTGTGCAGGAAGCCGATGTCGGGCATCAGGCGTACCACGTTTTCACCGTCAATCTCCAGCAGCACGCGCAACACTCCGTGGGTGGACGGGTGTTGCGGGCCCATGTTCAGGATCATGGTGCGATCCTGCGCGGGCTCAAGCACGGGGGTGGGTGTGAGGTGTGCCATCTTTATTGCAAGCTCAGCGGTAGCCCTCCACCGGATAATCTTTGCGCAGAGGGTGGCCTTCCCAGTCCTCGGGCATCAGAATCCGGCGTAAATATGGATGTCCGGTGAAACGGACGCCGAACAGATCGAAAACTTCGCGCTCGAAAAAATTAGCACCGGGCCAGACCGAAGTCAGCGACTCCACCGCCGGGCTGGATCCGTCAAGACGCACTTTCAAACGAACCCGTTCTTTCTTCGGGATGGACAGCAGGTGGTATACGACCTCGAACCTGGGTTCCGCCGGGTACAGGTCCACGCAGGTCAGGTCAGATAGGAAATTGAACGGGCACGCCGGCGCGTCCTTCAGCAGAGCGCAGGCCTCGCGGATGCTGCCGCGCTCCACGTAGATCGTCATCTCCTCACGATCGAATTTCACACCTTCGACCGCCGCCGGATTCCACGCCAGCAGGCACGCCAACGCAGGGTTGTTCCTGAGTTGCTCCAGGTCGGTAATGGGGTCGGCCATCGCCATTTAGACGCTCCCTCGCCCTCTTTCGGTTTCGCCCCAGTCCAGGACGCCCTTTTTCCAGACATAGAAGAAGCCGACCAGGAAAATCCCGATATACACCAGCATTTCCCAGAGGCCAAAGCGCTTCAGGTCACGCAAAATCACGGCCCAGGGATAGATGAACACGGCTTCTACGTCGAACAGAATGAACAGCATAGCCACCAGATAGAACTTCACCGAAAAGCGCTCGCGCGAGTCGCCTACCGGGGTCATGCCGCATTCATAGGGAGAGAGTTTGGCGCGAGTAGGCTTACGCTGTCCGACAATCCACGAAAGCGAGACAATTCCTGCCCCAATTCCGCCAGCCAGCAGGATATGGATCAGGAATGGCAGGTAGCGAGCGAAGTAATTGTCGGGCATAGGAGGAGGTATATATAATTCGCGCCTAGAGTTCGGTTAAACGTTCTAGATTATGGGCTTGCACGCAACAGTGTCAAGCGAGGCTGCGGCGAAATGGAAAATTGAGTAATTTGGTAATTTTGTAATTGAGTAATTGATGACGCGGGGAGGGCAAGCGGCAAGCTACCTTGGTTTTCAATTCTTCAATTACCAAATTCCACAATTACTCAATCCCCTATGATTTTCGGCTTCAATACCGATGTAAAGCACGGCGATACCATCTACCACGTGCAGAGCGAGGCACGCGAGAGCGAACTGTTGCTGCAGACGCAGGTTTTCGTGCGCGGCCGCTGTGTCGGCAAGAAAGCCACTTCGTTCGCCAGCAAATCCGGCGATGTGCTCATTGGGGACGCGCAGAAGGAGCAGCAACTGCGCGAACAACACCGCCTGGTGCTGGATTCGATTCGGGAAGGCAAGCTGCAAGACGCACTTGACCGTCCCGAACCCGAAGTCCTGGCTGCAGTCAAAGAGCTGGACGTGCAATGGATGAACGCCGAATCGGTCCTCGCCGACAGCGACCTGACCATGCGGTTGCGCGTCACCGAAGGAGGGGTGGCCGCGCCGGGCGCGCGCCTGACCTTCCGCTTCGCCCGCGTCGGTGAAATGCCGTTTTACACCCAGGCTGTGGCTGATTCCGCCGGCGCAGCGGCGATCACGATTGCAGTCGAAGAATCTGCCCTGCCCGATTCGTCTCTGCTGGTTCAGGCCAACTATGAAGGGCGCACGGCGACCTTCAAGTTCGCGCTGCGCAAGGCGGAGTAGAGACGGCCGCGCTACAATCCCTTTGCCAGGCCCAGAAGAGCCTCGCCTCCGAAATGAGACTGAACATCAATGGGGAACCGCGGGACTTCGGCGATACCGCCGCGCCATTTACCCTTGCGGCGCTTGTGGAAATCCTCGGCATGAAGGCCGACCGGGTCGCGGTGGAACTGAATCGCGATATCGTGCCCCGGGATTGCTGGGCTGAAACCCCGCTTCATGACGGCGACCGGCTGGAAGTTGTCCACTTCGTCGGCGGCGGTTCGATCCGGCGCTAGCCGGGAACTCCCTTAGTCACCCCCTTTTTCTTCAATTCTTTACTTGATCCACAGCATCCTGTGTCTAGAATGTTTGAAACATTTTGATTAAGGATTGTTTCAAACATATTTGGGGAACCATGCAGGAAAGTTTTACATCGCAAGAGGTGATTGCTCTGACCGGGATCACGCCCCGCCAGTTGCAGTGGTGGGATGAGCGCGGCGTGGTTAAGTCCGAGCGGGATGGGCATCGCCGGTCGTACTCCATGGACCGCCTTGTCGAAGTGGCAGTGATCTGCGAACTCCGGCGCAAGGGATTTTCGCTCCAGGGAGTGCGCAAGGTTCTGCGCTTTCTCGATCGCGAATTCGGCAAGGGGCTGGCGGAAATCGTCAGCCATGACTCGGAGTACCACCTGCTTTCCGACGGGAGCCGGCTCTATCTGGAGACTTCGGCGCGGCAGATCGTGGATATCCTGAAGAATTCCGATCAGCCGATTCTGGGCGTATGCCTGAGCGACACGGTGCGGCAGGTGCGATCCGAGGTCATCTCCCGCAAGACGAATACTTCGGTAACGTCGCCCGAACCGCGACGGCGTGCTAGAAAAGCCTCATAGGCGAAAGTTGTTCGGTTCACAGCGTCGGACCAGCACACGGAGGAGCACATGGTCGGTGAACTCGACATCCTGAACGAGTGGATCCCGGAACAGATGCAGCCTGGCACCGTCTTTGTGCTGGAAAACGCCGGCGAAATCGGCGAAAAGGAAGATCCCTACTGGGCCGTTCTCTCTTGTCCCTCGTGCGGAATGCTGGGACTGATCACCCGCAAGCAGATTAACGGCCTATTGCCGGTCATTTGCGGCTCCGAGCACTGTTCGGCGCAGTTTTTCATTCGCGAGTCCGAAGTCGTCGTACGTAAACCCTTCTAATTAAAGGTCGAAGCGGGCACAGAGACTGACTACCACGTCCTTCTGTGATCTATCGCTTTCCCCTCAGTCCCTGCGAACCTCTGTTCCACTATGGGCTTCCCCCAGCCGATTTGTCGGCGCCCTTTCGTGCGCGTCATTTGGACCATCCTGCCGGCTGTGCTGGCACCGATGCTCTCCATGCCAGCCACTGCCGCCTCGGCCACGCTGATATTTTCCCCCTCTCCGCTGAACTTCGGGGTGGTCACGATCGGACAAAGCGAAACCCTGGTGGTCACCCTGACCAACGCCAGTGCGGCGAGCACCACGATCTCAAGCTTAAGTTCGAGCGACGGCAAGTTTGCTGTGTCAGGGCTGACTCTGCCGAAGACTTTAGCCGCAGGG
Source organism: Terriglobales bacterium (assembly GCA_037442635.1). Lineage (GTDB taxonomy): Bacteria > Acidobacteriota > Terriglobia > Terriglobales > Acidobacteriaceae > Sulfotelmatobacter. Next base: position 115,490 of record JBBIPV010000012.1, read on the forward strand.
GCGAGTTTGAAGGTCAATGTTATCTTCGCGCCTACTTCCTATGGCGCAGAGGCGGGAGTGTTCTCCTTTTACAACGGTAGCTTTGCTCCGGGGGGCAGCCTTGCTGTCCAGGGATCCGGCGACTTTGCCCCGACTCTCACCGCCAATCCATCCAGCGTGTCGTTTGGGGGTGTGGCCGTGGGCGCGAGTTCAACCTTACCCTTCACCCTGACGAACACCGGCACGTCGAGCGCAACCATCACGGGCTTGCAGGTCACAGGGAGCCCATTCTCAGTGAGCGGGCCGAAGTTTCCTGTGACTCTGGCGGCAGGTCAGATCCTGAACTTGAACGCGATCTTTAAGCCGCAATCCGCCGGTCTGTCAAACGGCAGCGTCCTGTTTTCGACCGGACTCAGTGTGCCGCTCAGCGGCACGGGGTTAACAGGCAAATCTGTATTGACCATGACTCCCACCACACTCAGTTTTGGCAATGTTGCAGTGGGGACGACGGAGACGCTCCCCGTTGCGCTGAACGCGACCGGCGCCAGCGTGAGTGTTTCCTCTATCTCCAGCAGCAGCGCGCAATTCACCATTCAAGGTGTGAGTCTTCCACTGACCATTCCAGCCGGCCAGCAAGTGTCTCTGAATGTCACTTTTGCGCCGAACAATAGCAGCACAGCTACTGGCACGCTCGTTTTCACCAGCGACGCCTCAGATTCTCCGACCTCGGAGGGCTTGAGCGGCACTGGCACCGCGCCTTATGTAACCCTTTACTGGAACGCGAGCACGTCCTCCAACGTTGCGGGCTACAATGTCTACCGGAGCACGTCCAAGAGCGGTAAGCAGACGAAGCTCAACTCGTCTCTCGATCCCCAGACGACCTACGCCGACACTACCGCCGCAGCGGGCAACACCTACTACTATGCGACGACAGCAGTGAATTCGAGCGGACAGGAAAGCCCGCAATCGGCGCAGATAGAAGTTCAGGTGCCTTAGAGTTTTTCCGCGCGAAAATCTCAGACGTTTGTGGTTCGTACGCTGTTCAGTTCGACCGGCACCTGCTCGACGATTTCGATCCCGAACCCTTCTAGTGCCGCCACCTTCTTGGGGCGATTGGTCAGCAAACGGATGCGGCGCAGGTCGAGGTCCGAGAGAATCTGCGCCCCGATGCCGATTTCGCGCTGCACCTGCTTTTCGGTTTCAAACAACGCGGGCAGCTTCCGGCCTTTGTGGAAACTGAGCGCGGTGCGGTCGCCGAGTTTTTCGACGGAGAATCCCTGCGACGTCTGGTGCAAATAAATCAGCGCGCCGCCTTCCTGCGAAATGCGGCGCAGGGCTCCTTCCAGCGTGGCGTGGCATTCGCAGCCGGTTGCGCCGAAGACGTCGCCCATCAGGCAGTGGGCATGCATGCGTACCAGCACGGGAGCTTCGCTATGCTCAATGTCGCCGCGAATCAGCGCCACATGCGACTCGCCGCCATCCACTTCGCTCTCATAGGCGATCAGCCGGAACTCCCCGAACCGCGTATCTACCAGGGCCTCGCCCACGCGATGCACGTAGCGCTCGTGCGCCATGCGGTAGCGGATGAGCTCGGCGACGGTAAGCATCTTCATCTTGTGCGTGCGGCAGAACTCGGTTAGGTCGGGCACTCGGGCCATGCTGCCGTCATCTTTCATGATTTCGCAGATGATGCCGGCGGGGATCATGCCCGCCAGCCGCGCCAGATCCACCGCAGCTTCGGTCTGTCCGGCGCGTACCAGTACGCCGCCTTTTCGAGCGCGCAGCGGGAAGACGTGTCCGGGACGGGCCAGATCACTGGGCTTGGTCGCCGGATCAATTGCCACCTGAATCGTGCGGGCGCGGTCGTAGGCCGAGATGCCAGTGGTGACCCCTTGCCGGGCGTCAATCGCTTCACAGAAAGCGGTCCCGTATTGTGAAGTGTTCTCCGCTGTCATCGGCCCGATGCGCAGGTGCTCAAGCCGCTCCTCGGTCATTGCCAGACAGACCAGCCCGCGGCCGTGCTTGGCCATGAAGTTGATGGCTTCCGGTGTGACTTTTTCGGCGGCGAGAGTCAGGTCACCTTCGTTTTCGCGGTCTTCGTCGTCCACGACCACAATCATGCGCCCGGCGTGGATTTCCTCAATCGCATCGGGAACGTCGGTGAAGGGAGGCTGGGGACTCATATGGAGGCGATTTTAGCAGAGGCAATCTTGTTGACGCCGCTCCCAATGAGCACGTAAAATTGTGCTGCACGATAGAATGTGCTCATTATGAAGACCAACATCACCCTTAAACTTGATGCCGATCTGTTGCGCGAGGTTCGGGTCCTGGCGGCCGAAGAAGACACCTCGATCAGCGCCATGCTGGCGGCGCGTCTGGAGCAGATCGTGCGCGAACGCAAGTCCTACAACAGGGCGCGCAAACGTGCCTTGACTCGCCTGCGCGAAGGAATGGATCTGGGGTGGACGCCTCCCCGCTCGCGCGACGAGATTCATGAACGGTGAGCGACGAAACGAGGACCCGGTGAACGCGGGAAGCAGGTTCCTCACCGGGCTCTCAGCCCGGTTCGGAATGACAAAGCATTGACGAAGTCTGCACCCAATGGCCGACAAATACTTCGTTGACACCAACATTCTGATCTACGCCCATGACCGCTCGACCGGCATCAAGCACGAGCGCGCCCGCCAATTGATCGAGCGTTTGTGGACGAGCGGGCAAGGTGTGTTGAGCACGCAGGTCCTGCAGGAGCTGTGCGTCAACCTGCGCCGCAAGGTGGCCAAACCTCTTCCCGTGGAAGAGATCCGACGCCTGGTCCAGGACTACCTGAGTTGGGAGATCGTGGTCAACAGTCCCGAAGCAGTGATCCAGGCTCTTGAGATCGAGGGGCGATACAAGACTTCTTTTTGGGATGCTCTCATCCTGCATGCGGCCGAACAATCCGGGGCGGCGGTTCTCTACTCGGAGGACCTGGCGGGGAAGCAGAGTTGCGGGGCGGTCCAAGTGGTGAACCCGCTCGTGGGGTGAGCGGCAAGTCACGCCATTCGTAGAGAGCGGGTTCCTCACCGGTCTTTCAGACCGGTTCGGAATGACAAGTTGGCTAAATGGTGGGCTTTGACGCGCCCTACCCCGCCAGTTCGTGCTCGGCGCCGCTGAACAACGCGCGCAGCGCGCGGAGTACCAGGCGGACCATCAGCAGGATGATGATCACGAACACGATTGCCATCGTCCCTGCTACATAAGGATGCCGCGTGGCCAGCCACGTCAGGCCGATGGCGAGAACATCCTCGCCCAGGCTGAGCGTGATGTTCGAGACCGGCTCGGGTGACGGCGTCACAGTGGCCCGTGCCGCGGTCTTGCCCCCATGGGCCACCAATGCGACGCCAGCTCCGAGCAACGTGGCCAGCAACTGCGTCTCCGGAGAAAGCTGTCGTGTGGCCTGGTAGGCCAGCAGTCCCGCCACCGGCACTCGTATGAACGTGTGCAAGGCGTTCCAGATGAGGTCGAAGGCAGGAATCTTGTCGGCGAAGAACTCGACCGCAAACAGGGCCGAGCTGGCGACTATAACCGGCCAGGTGGACAGGGCCAACAGCCCCTCAGGGAGCGGCAAGTGGCTGAACCGGGCCAGCAGGCCGAGTACGGCTACCGTGGCGTAGAGATTCAGCCCTGCGGCGAAGCCGATCGCCGCCAGAATGGCAAACAACTCAGTGCGCGGGATTTGCAGGACGTCCAGCATGCCTTTGGTTGGATTTTAGCGTTGCCTTTGACCATCCCAAACAGAAAGGGCCGCTCGAAGAACGGAGCGACCCTCAAACCCTTGTCACGCTCTTACTTACAGCGTGGATTCAATCTCGAAGCCCCAGGCTTCCAGTAGTGGCTCGGGGATGTACTTCGAGTTCTTGTTGCGTCGAGCCCATTCCCGCAGGCGGGTGGACCGCAGGTACTGGTCGGGAGAGAGTTTGTACTCGCGCACAACCTGCTCGAACTCGGTAATGGTAGGGGTGATGGGCCCGATCGGTTCGGGCTTGCCCCAGTTTGGATTTCCGCGTCGCTTCGCCATGAAAAGTGCCTTTCCACCTCAGGGGAAATGAAATGATCTCCAGCTAAAGTCGCCTATGTATATGATTCTCCGAGCCGTCCTCAGGATGCAGAGAACTAGTTGCCGACAAGTCGTGACCACAGGGGCCTTGACTAAACCCGCCAAAGTCGCTAAGAAAACTAGCCCGGAAACCTGACATATTACCCCTCATTTCCTCATAAAGTCAATGGAAATTTCCCATGCAGGAGCCAAAGCATCCTCTATAAACGTCCACAAATAAAAGACTTGTATCCTTGATAGCGGTTGGCCGAGCACCTCGACGGCGGGCGATTAGCGGGTAGGCATGTAGGCGTGCCTCAAACGCTGCCGGATCAATTACGGCCGTAACCAACTGAGACCCGACAGTGGTTGCTCGGCCCCGCCGATAGACATAGAGTGCACAAGGGAAGAGTCTGGAGTATTCCCGAGGGTTTTGAGCGCTCCTGGGCCAGGTACGGCTTGTCTGCCGGCCAAGATACGGGTTCATCCATGATTTTGCGTGCGTTGGTGTTGTGTTCCGATGAGAAGATCGTGCGCGTCCTGCGGCGCGCGCTGGTGGACCTCGACATTGGCATGGAGGTTTGCGGAGACCCTGACCTCGCTCTGCGAAAGCTGACCCGCAGCCGTTTCGAGGCGATCATTGTGGATTGTGCCGGCGAGGGAGCCTCGGCGGTGCTCAAAAGCGCCCGCAGCGCTCCGTGCAACCGGCAGGCAATCGCGGTTGCCGTGGTGGACAGCGCGATGCGTCTGAGGTCACTGTTCGATCTCGGAGCTCACTTCGTTCTCTACAAACCTGTTTCCAGCGAAAAGGCCAGATCGAGCTTTCGCGCGGCCCGCGCCCTGATGAAAAGTGAACGCCGCCGCAACACGCGTGTGCCGGTTCAGATTCCGGTGGTGATGCGCAGTCCGGGGGCCGGCGGCAATATGAAGGTGACCACCGTGGACCTGAGCGAAGGCGGGATGGCAATCAGTATTAACGGAAAGCCCCGCTACGCCGGGCGCTGGCAGATAGCCTTCACTCTCCCGGGCAGCAATAGTCTGGAATTACCCGCCGAGTTCGCCTGGGAGGGAGCCACAGCACAGGCGGGATTACGGTTCATGAACGTTACGCCTGACGCGGCGATCCAGTTGCGAGACTGGATCAAGAAGAATTCGCCCGAGCCGGAACCAGACGATCCGCCGATCCGTTGCCAGCTCACCGATCTCAGCCTGGGTGGATGCTACTTGGAAATGCCGTCGCCGTTCCCGGTAACGAGCCGGGTCACACTTTCCATGCGCGCCGCCGGAGTGGAAGTCCGGGCTCAAGGAGTGGTGCGAATCATGCACCCGGAGAAAGGCATGGGTGTGGAATTCACGCAGGCGACACCGCAACATCGCGCCGCCGTGGAGAAGTTCCTGGAGGTGCTCTCCGACAACCGCACGCTGCTGCCGGAATTGCAGGTCGAGCCCGAGGGTCTGGAGCCGACGTCGGGAGTCACGCCAGAGGGCGGCGCGGATACCGAGGATCCTATTCTCCGTCTGTTCCAGCTCGAACCGCTCACGGCAGAAGCCTTCCACGCAGCGCTGCGCCAGCAGCGCACCACTTCGCCGGACGCGATGAGCGGCGCTGCCACCGGGATCTGAGCTTAGCCTGCTGCTCCGCATTTTCCTCTGCAAGACTCGGCTCGTCTTCCCTGGGCTAGAATGATGGCAACGCCGGGATGGCGAAATTGGCAGACGCAGCGGACTTAAAATCCGCAGGTCCGAAAGGACTGTGGGGGTTCGATTCCCCCTCCCGGCACCAGCACTTTAGTCATCAACAAGTTACCGACGCCAGTAGCAGCTTTCTAGCAATTCTGTAAGCCTGAGCCTAGTCCCCCTGCAATGAAGGAGGATCATGGCGAACAAGAAAGTTAGCATCTGGCTGCACTGCAAGACCGCAAAAGGATGGCGGTACTGCCGCCCGGTCTACGGTAAAAACAACAAAATCAAGCCAGGCTACGCATGGGTTGATGGCGCAGAGCAACACTTCCCCGAGGCCCAATACTGCCTGTACTACCAAGAGACGAGCGGCAAGCGCGTCTGGGACAAGGTCACCAAAAACGCAGCCTTGGCGGTCGAGATGGCCGAAACGCGCCAGGCGTACATGCAGGCGAAGGCTGCCGGCGTGCCGGTCCAAGACAACGCCGAAATCCCGGTTATGTTCAGCTATACGCTTGCGCCCTACCTCGAAGAATACAAGCTCACCAACCGCATTGAATCCTACAACCTGATGAGGCAGACGCTGTCCGAGTTCCGAGACTTCGTCAAGAAGAACATCATCAACCAGATCACTCGACTCGACCTGCTGCGGTACAAGCAGTGGTGCATCGAGACGCGGAAGAACAAGCCGCGCACCGCTGCGAACAAGATGCTGCGCTGCAACCAGTACATCCGGAAGGTACTCGGGCAGAAACCCGGGGAGGGGCTTGTCACCGTGAAGGACGCCAAGTACGTCGAGTCGGAGCCAGTCGTGTACAGCGACACGGAGTTGGAGAAGTTCTTCAGGGAATGCAAAGACGACAAGTTCCTCACGGCGGTGTACAAGACTCTGTTGATGAGCGGACTAAGGAAGCAGGAGCTTGAATCGCTGACTTGGGACGATGTGGACTTCGAGGAGGGAACGATCAGCGTCACAGCGAAGCCCGGATTCTCGCCGAAGACCTGGGAAGAGCGCTCCATCGAGGTGCCGGACGAATTGCTGACCATCCTGAAGAAGCTTCCACGCAAGAGCCAGTGGGTCTTCGCCAACGGGAATGGCAACCGCTACACGCACATGTGGGACGATTGCAACGCAATTGCAATGAAGGCGAAGCTTACTGGCGTGCATCCCCACGGATTTCGGAGAACCTATGCGACAAAACTCTTGTCGAGTGGTGTTGACCTCAAGACCGTGCAGAAGCTTTGCGGTTGGCGCACCATCGAGTCTGCGATGCGTTATCTCGCCAAGGCACAGAGCAAACAGGTCCGCAAGCAAGTGAACGTGGTGTTCGGCGAGACGCCGATGAAGCGGTTCCTCGAGGCTGAGAACAAGGATGTGGCTGTGCACAGGTTAGGAAAAGGTGCGGGGCGGTAGGGCTGTGTTTCGACCCTTGGAGCAGATCGGCAAAGAGACATAGAGTCTTGATCGCCAGCCGTCAAGCCTGTTTCTGAATAACTTCCGGCTGGCCGACAATTCACTCGGAACTGACTCGAAAGCGTATGGGCCAGCGCTGTTTGCCGCCAACAAAACATTTTGAACCCGTGGATTATATATATAATCCAATGATCTGTTATGCGTTACGTACCGGAACACAAGACGCGAACCCGTGATCGTATTGTGCGAAACGCCGCTCGCAAGCTTCGTGCTGAAGGGCTGAGCGGTCCCGGCGTCGCGAGCGTTATGAAGGCATCGGGTCTCACTGTCGGCGGCTTTTACAAGCACTTTCGGAGCAAGGACGAGCTTCTCGCCGAAGCTATCGCGCAGGGATTCGCGGACTCTAACGAGAAGATCTGTTCTTCCCTGCAAAGTGTGCCGCGCGAGGACAGGTGGAAGGAGATCATTCGGTTGTATCTCTCGCCGGAGCACTGTGATCATCCCGATTCCGGCTGTCCGGTGGCGGCTTTGGCGCCTGAGATGGCGCGTGCCAAACTCGGTGTTAGAAAGCAGATTTCAGGCTTGATCAAAGACCGCACGAAGCGGTGGGTGGACTTCATGCCGGGACGGACTGCAGCGGAGCGGGAACAAAACTTTCTCGTCATTTTAAGTGCGATGGCGGGCGCCGTGTCCATTGCCCGCATTCTTACTGAGCCTGCCGACAGACAGAAATTGTTGGCCGGCGTACGAGATCACCTTTTGCACAGCTTTTGATTTTTTTTTTGCATCGTGTGGATTATGACCATAATCTTATCTGGACAGTTACGAAAGGACTCTTATGAAACTCACTGATCGCACGATCCTCATCACCGGAGGCTCAGCCGGCATAGGCCTTGCTTTCGCCTTGAAGTTCCTCGAACTGGGCAACCAAGTAATCGTCACTGGTCGGCGTCAGTCCGTGCTCGATCAAGTGAAGGCGAAGTATCCGAAGCTCCACACGATCCAGAGCGATGTCGCAGATCCGGCGCAAATCGCCGTCCTCGCAGCGCGCGTGAAGGCGGACTTCCCCAAGCTCGATGTGTTGATGAACAATGCGGGCATCATGCTTAGTAAGAACCTCAAAGCCCCGGCAGCTGACCTCACAGAGTTGATGGTGGAGATGGACATCAACGTCGGCGGCGTGATTCGCATGAACTCCGCGTTTGTCGACCTCCTCACAGCTAACAAGGGCACCATAATCAACGTGTCCTCTGCCCTTGCCTTTGTGCCAGTTCCGGCCACACCGATCTACTGCGCCAGCAAGGCAGCCATCCACTCCTACACTCAGTCGTTGCGGTTCCAATTGGAGGATACCGGCGTAGAGGTGATCGAACTTATGCCCCCTGGCGTGAAGACCGACATGACGACAGAACTTGCCGAAGGCGGCATCACTGTGATCACTACGGATGAGTTAGTGAAGCAGTCCTTTGCGTCCCTCAAGGGGGGCGCGCTTGAGATCCGGCCAGGGCAGGCAAAACAGCTCGCGTTTATGCGGCGCCTCGCCCCCGATTTCATCAACAGGCAACTCTGGAAGGCGTCTAAGAACCTGGTTCCGGTCGGGGCATAGAGCCGGTTGCAGCTGGCGCATTTGGAAGTCGCTGCCCAGTTGGGACAAAGGAGAGTATTCGTGGCGCAATTGTCTGAACACCCAAGCGTGAAACATTTCTACCAGGAAAGGGCGAACCGGGGTGAGGTCCCAACCGATCAGGTCCTTGATGCAGCTTGGCTCCGGCAGTTGTGCCTGGATGCTGGCGCCGACGATGTGGGTTTTGTTGAGCGCGATCGGCCAGAAATTGCCGATCAGAAGGCCGAAATTGAGAACGTCTTTCCCAGAACGAGAACGCTCATCAGTGTTGTCTCCCGTATGAATCGGGAGAACATCCGGACGCCAGCCCGTTCAATCTCGAATCTCGAATTTCATCACACGACAGACGAAACCAACGAAGTGGCCCGCCGCATCGTCTCGGCACTGGAAGAGGTTGGGATTGGCGCGATCAACGGCGGAGCCGCAGGGTTCCCGATGGAGGCTGATCGCTGGGGATCAAAAATGTGGGTGATCTCCCACAAGCCTGTAGCAGTGGCGGCCGGCCTCGGACAGATGGGGATTCATCGCAACGTGATTCATCCCAAGTTCGGGAATTTCATTTTGCTGGGAACGGTACTGGTGGATGCAGAAATCTCCGAATATTCACATCCGGTCGTCTATAACCCCTGCCTGGAATGCAAGCTATGCGTTGCCGCCTGCCCGACAGGTGCGATTAGCCCAGACGGTCAGTTCAATTTCTCTGCGTGCTACACCCACAACTACCGCGAGTTCATGGGCGGGTTCAACGATTGGGTGGAGAAGATCGCGGATAGCCGAAGTGCACACGATTACCGTAAAAATGTGTCAGGGGCTGAGACTGTCTCCATGTGGCAGAGCTTGTCCTTCGGCGCCAACTACAAAGCCGCTTACTGTATGGCGGTATGCCCTGCGGGTGAGGACGTAATCGCGCCCTTCCTCACGAACCGCAAGCAATTTCTGGACGATGTGGTTCGCCCCCTGCAGAACAAACCTGAGACGGTCTACGTTGTTCCCAATTCTGACGCCGAAGAGTTCGTGGCGCGGCGCTTTCCGCATAAAAAGACCAAGTGTGTGTCGAACGGCCTCGCTGGCCAAGGAACCATTCGCGCCTTCCTTCGGGGCTTGAACTTCGTTTTTCAGAAAGGCCAGTCAAAAGGTCTTAACGCTGTCTATCACTTCACGTTCACGGGTCAAGACGAAGTGGAAGCAACAGTCACGATTCGAGACGAAAAGTTGCAGGTTTCCGAAGGCCACAATGGGCACGCCGATCTGCGGCTTACTGCCGATACCGAGACCTGGCTGCGTTTTCTGCGCAAGGAAGCGAATCTCGCATGGGCGCTGCTCCGGCGGAAGATTCGCATCTCAGGATCGCCCAAGTTGCTGCTTGCATTCGGGCGCTGCTTCCCATCGTGAAAAGGTACATAGAGGATCCTGCATCGCGACTGGCACGCTACCAGTGGATCTTCGGTGTCATCCCAACGTCCATGATGCTGATCTCGGTGAGATGAAAATCGATACCATTGTTAAGAGTCGCGAGCGCACTCACGTCTTAGGCGTCCGGCCAGTTACTCGGGTTCGTGCGACTCCAGTTCCGTGTGCCTGGTGGATGACGGGCAACCCTTCCATGATCCGTAAGGTAAGGGTTGCCGACAATCCGAGAGTTAATCGCGGAAAAGTGTTTTCCTTTCTCCTTCGGCAGCCCGCCTCAATTTCCTTACGCTGCACTTACGCGTGATTGCCGCATAGGCCGCGAGTTCTTTTGGAGCAGCCGCCATTGTCCTGGTGTCGTTCCTTCCCATTGGTGGAAAGCCCGGAAGAAAGAGTTGGCGTCTTCGTAGCCTAAAAGATAGGCAGTTTCATTCAACTCCCGAGAGGAGTGAAGCAGATAGTGACGGGCCAGTTCACGACGGGCCTCGTCCAATAACCGCTGAAATGTAATGCCTTGCTCCGTGAGGCGACGCTGCAAAGTCCGAGTGCTTAGGTGTAGCTCTCTCGCGAGATCCTGTATCCCCGGACGCTGACCGGCGAGCAACTGCTTCAAAATGCCCTTTGCTTGTTCCCTAAAAGTCTTCTGCGCCAGTTGCTGAGTCAATTCCGCCTCAAGCTGTGGCGCGACGGTCGCCAGCAGATCAGCGTTGTAAGTTACAAACGGAAGATCCATGTCTGATTTGCTGAAGACCAGCGCGTTCTGCGTAGCCTTGAACTTAACCGGGCAGCGGAAATGCGCCTCGTACATTTCTCGATGCGAGCAGGCCCGTTGAAACTCGACTCTTTTTGCATGCACAGGTCGTCCAGTACCTCGTTGAGCCAGTGCAACAATCCATGCGAAGCAGACATCCACCAGCAACGGAGGCTCTTGCTCATGCGCCAGCAACCAGAGGAACTGAACCGCGCATTCATTACCCCGTTCGACGAGACGGACTTCCTCTGGGCACGTGAGTTGCTTGTACCGTGACGTTCGCTCGATGGCGTTCCGGAACGACCGAGCAGAAAGCGCGGCGAGCTTTACCGGATCGTAACGCTCGATGCGCTCCTCGATCCCGAGCTTCAAGCCAAAAGCAGGATCGTTGCTGGCCTCCGCTATCCCCCGATGCAGCGCAAAGAAATCCGCGGTGTTGACCAGGATTCTCTCCAGTTTGAACAAGCCTCTTGGCAGACCTGCCTGGCTCAGGACTGTGTCAGGCGAAAGGCCCAATTCTTCAAGCTTTCGCGATAGCGTACTCGAAACCCGAAATCGGTTGCTCATATCCTACGTGACAGCATAACTCTGGCTTCCATATGTTTCGCTCCCCACCTATCGTTTGTATTGATGGTCGCTGACGTGTTCCATCCAATCGACGACCTTCCCATCTTTTTTCTCTTGAATCGCGATGTGAGTCACGCCCGTCGTCGGCGTGGCGCCATGCCAGTGCTTCTCCCCCGGAGGAAACCAAACTACGTCACCGGGACGGATCTCCTCGACCGGCCCGTCCCAGCGCTGAGCCCATCCACAGCCAGCGGTTACAAGGAGCGTTTGGCCGAGGGGATGAGTGTGCCATGCAGTTCGCGCACCCGGCTCAAACGTAACGCTGGCACCTTGAACCAGGGCGGGATCTGGCGCCTGAAATAACATATCGATCCTTACCGAACCAGTAAACCAGTCAGATGGCCCTTTCGCGGAAGGTTGCGAGCCTACTCTCTTGATTTCCATTTCATACCCCTTTCTTTCTTTTGGCGCTTGCTGAGTCAGGTTCCAACCAGCCACCCGCAAGGCTGGCGCGGCGGTTAGAACACTGACGGCTCTTAGGAATGCGCGGCGGTGGAAGAGCATGCGATATCCGTTCAAACTTTACAGCTCATTCATATCTTAGTTGCGCTTGAAAACCGTGCAGCTATTGAATTGTCTGGCCGCCGTCGATGACCATCGCGCTGCCAATGACAAAGCCTGAGGCATCCGAACAAAGCCACAGGACGGCATTGGCAACCTCCTCCGGCCGCCCCATTCGTCCAATTGGCTCCTCCGAGATCACCTTCGCCCGCCCCTCGGCGGTCCCGCCAGTAAAGCGGCCCATCATCGGAGTATCGATGTAGCCTGGACACACGGCGTTGACGCGAACGTTCTGCGAAGCATAGTCGAGGGCAGCCGCGCGGGTGAGGCCGATCACGCCATGTTTTGCGGCTGTGTAAGCGGGGCTGCCTTTGATGCCAATGACGCCGGCGCCCGAGGAGGTGTTCACGATCGCGCCACCGCCGTTCTTGAGCATGAGCGGGATCTCGTATTTCATGCACAAAAAGACGCCGCGAAGATCGACGGCGATGATCCGCTCCCATTCCTCTAGGTCGTAGTCCGCTGTCGGCGCAGGATTCCTGGGTTCAATGCCAGCGTTGTTGAATGCGAAATCGAGGCGTCCGAAGGTTGCGATAGTCTTGTCCAGAGCCGCCTTCACGTCCTCGACGCGGGTCACATCGCAGCGGATAGCGAGCGTCCGCCCGCCTTGTTCCTCAATCATGCGGGCCGTTTGCTGATTCTCCTTTTCGGAAACGTCGGCCACCACCACGCTAGCTCCTTCGCGAGCAAACCCCAGCGCCGCCGCTCGGCCGATGCCGCCTCCTGCCCCGGTTACAAATGCCACTTTCCCTGTGTGAGTTCCATTCGCTTGACTGGCCATAAGACTCCTTCCTTACTGTTGAGCATTTATCGTGCGGCGTTGATCCAGACCCCGATAGCGATCCGATTAAGCCTTCATCCCCATGTCCATCACGAAACGATACCTGGCTTGCTTCGCAATGACCCTCGACCACGCATCATTGATTCCATCCATCGGAATCTTTGTGATCTGTGGCTTGACACTCTGGAGGGCGCAGAAGTCCAGCATGTCCTGAGTCTCTCGAATGCCCCCAGTGTTTGACCCAGCGAGGGCGGTTCTGGTCCGCACCGTCGTCATTTGGCCATACTGGTTTAGAGTCGTGAGTTTGCCGACACCAACACGGCAGAGAGTGGCATCTCGCTTGAGTAGCGGAATGAACCTGTCCAGGTCGTGCTGATAGGGAATCGTGTCCAGAATGAAATCGAAAGCTCTCTGGTACCTTGACCAGTCGGCTCCATCTTTGTTGATAAGAACTTCCTTCGCGCCAAAGCGACGCGCATCTTGTTCCTTTTCCGGCGAGGTCGTCACGACCGTCACGTCGGCCCCCAGCTTCGTGGCGAACTGAACGGCCAAGTGTCCCAAACCACCTAAACCTGCGATCGCGACCTTCTTTCCAGGAGCAACACTCCAATGACGAAGAGGCGAGTACGTCGTGATACCGGCACAAAGTAACGGACCGGCTTCGGCGAGATCGATAGGATCGGGAATATGCAGGATGAAATCTTCGTCAACGACGACGAATGTTGAATAGCCGCCTTGCGTGATAGATCCGTCGCGGTCTTTGGAGCCATACGTCTGCGTATTGCCGTTCTCGCAGTAGTTTTCAGCGCCGCGGAGGCACTCCGGACAATGCCGGCAAGAGTTAACCATCGTTCCCACGCCGACTCGTGAGCCAACGTCGAACTTGCTTACGCTCGAACCTGCTGCTACGACTTCTCCAGCAAGTTCATGGCCGACGACTTGCGGATACTGGATCTTGCCCCAGTCACCATGAATCGTATGAATGTCAGAGTGACAGACTCCGCAGAAGTGGATCTTGATTGCAACGTCTTTAGGTCCGAGAGCGCGACGCTGGAACTTCAGGGGTTTGAGCGGATCTGTCTCCGAATATCCTGCTATGCCGTCGGTCGGATAAGGGCCGTTTCCGTATCGAGATGACGTCTCTGCTCCAGATGATTTCTGTGCCAGAAGATCGCTTGAACCTGCGATGATTGCACTTGCACCTAATGCGGCCGATTTGAGGAGGAAGTCTCTTCGCGAATTGTTCTTTGACTCGTCCATTTCACTTCCTTGTTTTAGAATTTGTGCTTTCCGCTTCTGGGGATCAACACTGGCGCCGGCTTGTCTCATTTCGCAAGCTCAATCGTCACCTTCACTGCGCCACGCACGTTGAACGCTTCTGAACCGGCGTCAATCTTTGCGATTGGGATGATGCCGGGCGAAGGTATCGCCTCTCCATCCTGGTGGTAGTAGACGGCGAACTGGTGATCTGGAGACCAATAAGCGATATCGCCGACTTCGTACTTGCTCTTCCTCGGACCCTTCTCCGAAAGCGCTCTGGGCAAATCGCCGTACTTCTCGCGTCCGAATAAATCATTCATTGACACGTTCAAAGGGAGAACGGAAGCAAAATCCCGCGCCGTTGCATTGTCGGCCAAGCTAGCAGTAAGAATCTTGCCGCCGATGTTTATGTTGATCTTCACGTTCTGACTCCTCTCAGACGAAATCCGTTGTGGATCGGAACCGGAAGCCTTGCACGCCATGCTTTGGCCGGGTACAAGGCTCATTGCGAAAACGAGTGCGCTTACAAACAGAATTCTTCCCGTGCTCATCGGGGGCCGTCCTTAGTTCGTTCCATTCGGGCGCAGAAGCGTCTTAATTGCCCGACGCTCGTCCATTGCGCGGTAACCCTCTGCCACCTGATCGAGAGGGAGAGTCAAATCGAAAACCTTGCCTGGGTCGATCTTTCGGTCCAGCACTAGTTCGATCAGTTCGGGCAGATAACGGCGCACCGGCGCCGGTCCGCCATGCAGGTGAACGTGGGAGTAGAACAATTGCTCGCCATCGAGCGAGACACCGTGAGGCACTCCAACGTAACCGATGTAGCCGCCTGGGCGCGTAGATTTGATCGCCTGCATCATGGACTCCTGCGTGCCAACGCACTCCAGCACCGAATCGGCTCCGACTCCTTTGGTCAGCTCCTTGATACGCGCAATACCTTCATCGCCTCGCTCCATCACAATGTCAGTTGCTCCAAATTCGCGGGCGAGTTTCTGACGGGACGCGTGACGGCTCATCGCGATGATCCGCTCGGCACCCATTTGTTTTGCGGAAAGCACTCCCAGAAGGCCGACTGCGCCGTCCCCCACGACAACGACGGTGCTACCCGGCTTCACGTTGGCAGCGTCAGCAGCAAACCAGCCCGTGCCCAAAACGTCGGATGTGGCCAGCAGACTAGGTATCAATTCTTTAGGAGGCAGGTCGCTTGTTGCTACCAACGTGCCGTCGGCAAGAGGAACGCGCACAAGGCTGGCTTGCGCTGTGCTCATGAACTCGCGTTGGACACAGGAGGACTGATAACCGTGCTGGCAAATAACGCAAGTGTTGTCAGAGGTCGCGAATGAACCGACCGCGAATTGGCCGGGCTTGATTTTCTTGACCTCCTTACCGACCTCTTCAACAATGCCGCAATACTCGTGTCCCATTGGAGTGGGCTGAGCAATCGGTTGAATACCGCGGTACGGCCAAAGGTCCGATCCGCAGATGCATGTCGCCGAGAGGCGGATGATGGCATCTGTCGGGCTGACGATTTTAGGCTCTTCGCGCTCCTCGAAGCGCACGTCGCGAGGCCCGTAAAGAACTGCTCCTTGCATAGTCGATCTCCTTAATTCATTCGCCCTTGTTCACAATTTTAGATGCGAAGAAGATCAGAGCGAACTAGCACAACGCGCCAATCTACTTGCAAAATGCGCCATGCGTAGAATTAGAAGGCACCGCTGATGGGGGCTGTGAACTTGGTGCCGTAGGGTGAGTCTGATCGGTTGCCGCCAAATTATGGATGTCGGTTTTCTAACAGTCAACGTCAGTAGTCCGGATGACGGGCGACTCTTACCTAATCCGGTAAGGTAAGGGTGGCCGACCACTCGCACATAATCGTCGCATCCACGTGCAACGTAATGCACAGGCTATAATTACGCCCACGGATGGCTCTAACCTCTGGCACAAAACTCGGTCCTTACGAAATCCAGTCTCCGCTGGGCGCTGGCGGGATGGGCGAAGTCTATCGCGCAACAGACACGCGGTTAGATCGCACCGTGGCGGTAAAAGTTCTGGCTTCGCATCTTTCT
>JBBIPV010000013.1:0-118790 GCA_037442635.1 Terriglobales bacterium
CCGCGCCACTGCACCGACTGCCACGTCAACAATAACTACAACTTGACGAGCACGGCCTGCGTCACCTGCCATCTGGCCAATTACAACGGAACCACGAACCCGAACCACGTCACGGCCGGCTTCCCGCAGCAGTGTGATCTTTGCCATGACACGATCGTCTGGACAGACTCGACTTTTGACCACAGCAAGACGACGTTCCCCTTGACCGGGTCGCATACGGTGCCGCCGCGGCAATGCACGGACTGCCACGTCAACGGCAACTACACGACACTGCCGACCACCTGCATCGGCTGCCATCAGACGGATTACAACAACACGACCAACCCGGGCCATGCGGCGCAGCCGCAGTTCTTCCCGACCACGTGCCAGACCTGTCACAATACGACCGCCTGGACCGGCGCCACGTTCAATCACACGCAGTACACGCAGTTCCCGATCAACCACGGCAATGCCAATGGCGTCTGCTCAACCTGCCATATCAATTCGAATGACTATTCCGTATTCCAGTGCACGGGCTGCCACGGAGGCAACAACGCCAACAATTTCCATCACGACAACGTGTCCGGCTACGTCTACAACAGCATCAATTGCTACCAGTGCCACAAGAACGGACAGGGCGGCGGATAAACCGGCTTTTGGCGGCAGACGTGCTCAGCAATAGCCGGAGCGCTAGACGCGATGACCTTGGCGGGCGGAGCGCCAGCGAGTGACAGAAAAAAATGAAAGCGGTCCACGGACAACTCGCGATGTTGCTGGCCTTATTGTCTTGTGCCTCGGCGCAGAGTCCTGCCGGGAAGGCCTCGGTGCAAGGTGTCGCCGTAGTTCGGGAACGCGACGGCGTGCGCGTGGAAGTTACTCTCAGCACAGCAGTACAGCCCTCGGTTGAGACCGCGGTTCAGCCGGACCGCATCCTGCTTGATCTTCCCGATACCATCTCGAACGACAACGCCAGGAATGTCGAGGTCAATGCCAATGGCGTGCTCCGCGTCCGCACCGGGCAGCACAGCACGCGTCCGCTGATCACCCGCGTCGTCCTCGATCTCGACCGCGCCCATCCCTACACGCTCAAGGCCGAGGGCAACCGCATCATTCTTACCATCGGCCCGGCAGAAAATGCGCACCGCGCGTCCGGCGGCGCTCCGGTGGCCGCCACTTCGGGTAATCTGATGGGAGTCTTCCGCAGAAAGCATGAAGCGGTTTCTCCCTTCACGACGGACGAATCGGCTTCGAGTTCAGCCGCGGCCCCGGTGCCGCCGCCCCCGGTTTCCGGACCGTCATTCGAGCCTCCTGCCAACTCTGCCTCGACGCTGCCTCCACCTCCCCCGCCCGTGGCTCCGGCCAGCCAGACCCAGCCTGCCCAGGCTGCTTCCGGAAATGCATCCGGGCAGCCTTCGTTTGAGCAGAATCAGATAACCGTATCCAAGCCGGCTGCGGTGGAAGTTGCCGCCGCGGCTCCGATCTTTCCCGCGAAGGAAGCGCCGGTCACAACTCCTTCGGAGCCCGCTCCTTCCAAAACGCTGGAGGCTGCCGCACCACACGTCGCTGAGGTCCCCGTTCCTTCCTCCAAAGATGCGTCTGCCACGGCAGCAGCGGCTCCCGAGGCCGAACCGGTCAAGACGGCTGAGTCCGCTGCAGTGCAGCCCGGTGCTCCGGAGACCGAATCAAGCCAACCGCCCGGGGGAATGCTGATCGCACGCTCCGACGATCCCAGTCTGCGCACCGTCTTCAAAGTGAAATATGTGGCCGAGGGAGTCGCTTATCTCGAGGGCGGACGTGCCCAGGGTCTGGCGGAAGGGATGAAACTCGAGGTCGAAGAAACCAACCTTCCTGCCCGGCAGGGAGACAGTGCCGTTGCCTCTGATCCGCGGGTCGTGGCGGAACTAGTGGTGTCGGCGGTCGCTGAAACTTCAACCGTCACCGACATTCACGATCCGAAGCGTCCGGTGAAGGCGGGTGATCTCGCTTACCTTTCCCGCGAGGACGCGGAGGCACTTGTGCAGCAGCGCGCGCTGAGCGCCACGCGGCAATATCCGGCAGTGATCTCTTTCACCGAGGGCGATACACTGGACGAGGAAGTGCGCGAGCAAGTGCCCCGTCCGCCGCTGCCATCGGTCAACCGGGCCCGCGGCCGTATCGGGTTCGATTCTATGGAGACCATCAGCCACGGCGCGAACAGTGTGACCAGTTCCGACGTGGGCGTTGCCTTTCGCGGCGACATCACGCGCATTGGCGGCACCTACTGGAATTTGAGCGGCTACTGGCGGGGCCGGCTTACCAAGAGTTCCGCAGCCAGCCAGCAGACGCTGCAGAACCTGATTAACCGCACGTATCACCTGAACATGACCTACGACAATCCCAACTCGACGCTGGTTGCCGGCTTCGGCCGCCTGTACCTGCCCTGGGCTCCCAGCCTCGACACGATTGATGGCGGCTACTTCGGGAAACGGCTCTCGAAAGCGACCACGCTGGGAATCTTCGGCGGGTCCACGCCCGATCCGTCCTCCTGGGACTACCAGCCGAACCGCGCCATTGGCGGAGCCTTCATCAACTTTGAAGGCGGCGAATACGATGGCTTCCACTACAGCAGCACCGCGGGCGCCGGCGTCAGCATGGTCAAGTGGGCGATCAATAAGCCCTTTGTCTTTTTCGAGGATTCGCTGTCTTACCGGCGCGACATTGCCATCTACGAGTCGGCGCAACTGGACAGTCCCAAGGGCAACTCCGCCACGCCTTCCCCGGGTCCGGGGCTGGGACGCAACTTCTTTACCCTGCGCGTGAACCCGCATCCCCGGGTCGAAATGGATTTTAACTACAACTATTTTCGCGATATCCCTACGTTTGATCCGACGCTGGTCGGCACCGGACTGCTCGACAAGTTTCTGTTCCAGGGCTTCAGTGCGGGTGGGCGGGTCGAGGTATGGAAGCAGGTCTGGCTTTCGACGAATCTGGGTCGCAGCAGCCGCACCGGCGACGCCAAGCCATCTCTCAACGAAATGTTCGGCATCACCTTCGGACGCCTGCCCTGGGTGAAGTTGCGGGCCGACGCGCACTATGCCCAGTTCCACAGTTCGTTCGGCAGCGGATCCTACGAGTCCTTCACTTTTTCCCGGCAGCTGAGCGACCGGCTGCGCGTAGAAGTGCTGGCCGGGCAGCAGAACTTTGCTTCGACGGTGACCACCAACGACCGGGCGCGTTTCCTGACCGGCACGGTGGAGACTACGCTCGGCCCGCACTACTACCTGCAGACGAGTTTCACCACCAACCGCGGGCAGCTGAGCTACGACCAGTTCATGGTCTCGATGGGGTATCGCTTCGATTCCAAGAGGAAGGGCGAATGAGTTCGCGGACGACATTTCGGTCGTGGGGGCTCGCGCTCCTGATTCTTCTGGCGGCAACCGGATATGGCCGCGCCAGCGATGCTGCCCCCGAGGCGCAGAAGCTGAACGATCTTCTGGCCCGCACCGCCGACCAGACCGCCGGATTTCTCGATCAGTTTTCTGACGTCAAATGCACCGAGCTGGTGCGCCAGGAAAAGCTGGGCAAGGACGACAAGGTCGAGCTCAAAGAGGAGTCCACTTACGACTACCTGGTGATCCTGACCAATTCCGGCGGCGAGCTGAATCTCTCGGAATCAAGGATTCCCGTGCACGAAGCCAAACGCGACCGCAAGAACACCTCCATGCTGCTCAGCAACGGCTTCGCGACGCTGTTTCTCGTCTTTCATCCGTATTACTCCCAGGCTTTCCATTTCAATCTGGCGGGCGAGGAAGTAAGCGAGGGACGAACCCTGGAGAAAGTGACTTTTCAGCATGTTGCCGGCATGAAATCGCCCGCCGCACTGGCCCTGCGCGGTCGGGAGTACCCGCTGGAACTCTCAGGCACAGCCTGGATTGATCCCCAGACCGGGTCCATTGCGAAGATCGAGGCGGGGATCGCCGACACACTCGCCGATGTCGGGCTAAGGTCGCTGGAATCGGAAATCGATTTCGCGCCCCAGCCGTTCCCCGATTCCAAACTGGTCTACTGGTTCCCGACCCAGGCCCGCGTGGAGGTCGAAACACCCCGCCAGCACTGGCGTAACTTGCACCGGTTCACTTCATACAAGAAATTCTCAGTAAGCACTGAGGAGCAGGTCATCAAGAAATGAGCGCCAACGCCACAGTCACCGCTAATATCGCCGGCCGCGCCAAATCGGTGCCAGATACCGAGCGCGGTCACCGCATACGCCTGTACAGCCTTTATGTCCTGGCGATAGCCACCAATCTGGCCATTTTCATCTACGGCTTTGACTACTACAAGCTGGGTGCGATGGATCGTCCTTTCTCGCCCAAACACCACATGCTGCGCCCCAGCGGCCCCATTGGCCTGTATCTCGGATTCATGGGCGTGGCGTTGTTCGTGGGTATCTTTCTCTACCCGCTGCGCAAACATTGGGCCTGGCTGGGCCAGAAGGGCATCACGCGGCACTGGCTCGACATCCATGTCCTGATGGGGCTGACTGCGCCTTTCATCATCGCTTTTCACTCCACACTCAAGTTCCGGGGCATCGCCGGCATGGCCTTCTGGATTATGTTCGCCGTATCCGCCAGCGGCGTCGTCGGGCGCTACCTGTACGCGCAGATTCCTCGCAAGGTGACGACTGCCGAACTTTCCATGAAAGAAGTGCAGGAACTGCAGGAAGGCCTGACCCAGCAACTGGCGGCACAGAACCTGCTGCCCGAAGCCGACCTGCGCGCCCTGTTGCGCCTGCCCAACGCGGACCGCGTCAAGCGGCTTCCCATCGTGATCGCGATCGTCTACATGATGATTCTGGATGTGATCCGCGTGTTCGGCGTCGCCAGGCTTCGGCGCCACGCCGTGGGCTTCGGCGAGTCCCTCCAAACGCTGGCGGGGTTCCTTCCGACCCGGCATCGTGAACTGGAAAAGGCGATTCACGCCGCCGCGGAAGAAGCGGCCCTTTCCAAGAGAATTCTATTCCTCTCGCGTTCGCAGAAAGTGTTTCACCTCTGGCACGTCGTGCATAAGCCATTCAGCTATGCCTTCGCCGTTTTAGCGCTGGTGCACATCGGATTGCAATTCGTTCTGGGGTATTTCTAATCGCCGATGGATACCCTGATCACATTCGGTATCGGCGGCCTGATCTGCTTCTTCTTCCTGATCGGCTACCTGAAGAGCTTGAAGAAAAAAGAGGCTCGCGCCCGCGAGGCGGCGGAGAAAGGCAAGCTATTCTCCGAAGGGCCCAAGGCGCAGCATCCGCACATTGACACGAACTATTGCATCGGTTGCGGAACCTGCACCAGCGTGTGCCCGGAGGGCGACGTGCTGGCGATGATCGGCGGTAAAGCAGTCATCGTCAACGGCTACAAATGTATCGGCCATGGCCTTTGCGCCGACGCTTGTCCCGTCGGTGCTATCACCATGATCATGGCCAGCCCAAGCATGGCTGGCGACATGCCTTCGCTTACGCCCGAATTCGAGACTACGGTGCCGAATCTGTTCATCGTCGGCGAACTGGGAGGCCTGGCACTAATCAAGAACGCGGTCAATCAGGGCCGCGACTGCATAGATACAATCACCGCCCGGCTGCAGGCCCATGGAGCGCCTCAGCAGACTCCCGATGTCTACGATGTGCTGGTAGTCGGAGCCGGGCCAGCCGGAATCAGCGCGTCTCTGCGTGCCATCGAAAACAAACTCCGCTACCTGACCATCGAGCGCGAGGAGATTGGTGGTACCGTCGCCAAGTACCCGCGTCAGAAACTCGTCATGACCAGTCCGGTCGAGTTCCCCATGTACGGCAAGTTCAAAAAGTTGCAGCTCTCCAAGGAAAACCTGCTGGCTTTCTGGGACATGATTCTGAACCGTTCCGACTTCAACGTCATCACCGGCGAGAAAGTGGACGACGTTCAGCGCGGAGAAGATGGCATCTTTACGGTCGTGACGAGCACCAGTCAATATCGCGCGCGCGCCGTGATCCTCGCGCTGGGTCGTGCCGGAGAGCCGCGCAAACTGGGCGTCAAAGGGGAAGACCTGCCCAAGGTGATGTACCGCCTGATCGAGGCAGACCATTACATCAACAAGAAGATCCTGGTGGTGGGCGGCGGCGACAGCGCCGTCGAGGCGGCTATGGGACTGGCCAACCAGGCCGGCAACGAAGTCACGCTCTCCTATCGCAGCGAGCGGTTCAGCCGCATCAAGGAGCGCAACGCCAAGCGCATCGAGGATTGCATGCGGTCCGGCAAAGTGAAAGTCCTGTTCAATTCGAGCCCAGTGGAATTCAAGCCGGAGTCCGTTGTGCTTGACGTCAGCGGCAGCCAGACGGAGATTCCCAACGATTTTGTCTGGATCTTTGCCGGCGGCACGCCGCCCAATGCCTTCCTGAAGAAGATTGGCGTCGGCTTTGGCGTCCGCGAAATGATGACCGAAGCCAGCAAAGAGGCCAAGCAGGCCCAGGCCGAGTGCAATCAACTGGCTCAGACCGCTTCCGCTCCAGCCCGCTGAAGTCGTTAAGACTGCGCATCCCACGAAGTGACAAGCCATCTCCTGAAGGTGACCCTGTGGGACGGGTGAAGAACTCGGCTGGCAACTGGCCATACGGAGTAGACTAAGAGGCTAGTTGACACGGACTTTCGCCCGCGACCACACTAGATTGCCCAGTGTGCGAATGGGCATAGCATGGCAGCGAGCACAAAGCCGGACCTCGCCAGCGGAATCCCGCCCGCCCAGCCAGAGGGGCAGGTTCGGTCGTGGCCGTCGAACGGTTCTCCGGACGATTCCTCCCCATCATCGGTCCAGAATCCTTCCACGCTGGACTCCGCCGGTTCGGGAACTCCGCCTCTGGATGCTCTGCAGGCGTTGCTGGCGTTTTCCGTACTGCATGAGCAGGTGCGCCGCAAGAAATCCGAGGCCTCTGAGTTTGACACGGGCGAGCAGTTCGTTTTGGACGAGGTGCTGCAACTCGTTGCCGAACGCGCTCTGACCATCACGGGTTCAGACGGTTTGGCCATCGCGCTGGCGGAAAATGACGAGATCGTGCTGCGCGCAGCGGCCGGCGCGGTGCGGCCGGATATCGGAGCAAGAATCGATCGCGACTCCGGTTTTTCCGGCGCTTGTTTTCGCGAGGCGCACATTGTTCACTGCAACGACACCGAGACCGACGCGCGAGTCAACCGGGAGGCGTGCCAGAGTCTCGGCGCTCGCTCGATCGTTGCGGTGCCGCTCTGCGGACGCCAGCGTGTGATCGGGCTGCTGGAGGCATTCTCAGCCAGACCCTTCGCGTTCAGCGTGCAAGATGTTCGCAATCTGAGCCTGCTGGCAGAACTGGTCGTGGGAGCGCTGCGGCCAGAAGATGAAGATCGTTTTGCCGCGTCTGCCCAGATGGCGGCGTCTAAGCTGGGCGTGGCTCCAGCGTACGAGGCCGTTCAAAACGAAGCGGCTGCGATTCGCGTGTCGGGATCTGAGGAATCGCACGAATCGCTTGCACGAAGAGCTCCGGAAGAACTCGAAGTCGAAACAGAAACCGGGAACTCTGCGGCTGATCGTCTGCGCTGGGGCGTGCTGCTATTGGTTGTCATTGTCGCCATAGCTTCCGCTGCAGGATTCTGGTGGAAGCGGCGGAGCCCGCACAGAAGCGTGACGGCAACCCATTCCGAGACCGCCCTGAAACCGGCGGTGACGGCTAGAGATACAGCGGATGTCGCTTCGCCGGTTCCAGCTGCCGTGATCCGCGCGACCCCGCCCCCCGGAGTAACCTCCAAGGACTCGCCCGCGAAATCGTCTCCCGACCTTAGCTCGGAGCTTCCGCGAGTCACGGCCATTGAGCGTTCTTCCTCGGCGGACTCGACCACAGTGGTCGTCTACCTGGAGGAGCAAGTTCAGTACGAAGAACACCGCCTCGCTGGTCCGGACCGAGTGTACTTCGACCTGCCGGGTACGCATCTGGCTCCGGGACTGACGGGCAAAACGATTGCCGTGGACGATGCTTTCCTCAAACGCGTGCGCATCGCCCAGCCGCAGGATGGCGTGACCCGTGTCGTGCTGGAGCTAACGCGGGCTGCGATTCTGACTGAACCAAAAGTGAGCCTGGAGTCCAATCCCTTCCGGCTGGTGATCGAGATACGCAAGCGCGATCCGGAGAACAAAGGCGGCGAGCATGCGGCGCCGGCCCCAGCCAGGGAGAAAAACACGGAGAAGAACAGTGTCGCGACCGCTCCGGTCCGCCTGCCGCCTCCCTCATCGGGAGCGACAACGCCCCGCTTGCGTATCGCGGTAGATGCCGGGCATGGAGGCTGGGACCTGGGCACGATCGGGCGGGGCGGGTTGGTCGAGAAGGATCTGGTGCTGGCCATCGCACAGCGTCTTGGAAAGTTGCTCGAGGACCGGCTAAGGGCGGAAGTCATTTTGATTCGCGCAGGCGACAGCTATATCCCGCTCGATCAAAGGGCAGAGATTGCCAACCAGGCGCAAGCCGGCCTGCTGATCTCAATTCACGCCAATTACAGCCAACGGCCTTCGGCGCGCGGCGTCGAAACTTACTACGCCCGCTCTTTTACGGCTCCAGTGTCGCAAGAGCGCTCCAATCAGGCCAAGTCCAAAGGCCTGCCAGCCGCCCTTTCTCCCGCGGACCCTCAGGAACGGGTCGAGCAATCGAGGCGTCTGGCTTCCAGCGTCCAGCGCTCCCTCTGTTCAGCTCTCTCTTTGGAAAATCCTGGACTGCCGGACCGCGGCACCCGGGAGGCCGGTTTTGCGGTGCTGACCGAAAGCGCGATGCCCGGCGTTCTGGCGGAGGTTTCCTTTGTCAGCAGTCCGGCCGACGAACAGAAGCTGCGCACCGACGTCTACCGCGATCAGATTGCCGAGGCTTTGTATCAGGGCATCGCGCAATACGCTGCCGCTACGCGCGTGTTAAGGGTCGCGAGCGCGCACCGGTAGCGGCGCCCGGGCGCGCCACCAGCCCAACCGGCTAGAGAAAGCTGTTTTCCTTCGGCCAAGCCTATTTGGTATGGACGGTATGGATGTCCAGGAAGTAGCCCTTCGAAGTAGGATCGAAAATCAGACGCCAGTACATTTTGACCTGCGCCTCCGACAGGCTTTGCCGGAGCAGTTCCCGGGCTTGTACCGCGTTTCCGCCGATGGTCACATTGGTGTGATCCAGCACGCTGGTGGGTGCGACCGCTAACGTGAACTGAATGTGGTTGTGGGCGGAAACCTCCTGCAGAATTGCATTCACCGTTTCGCCGAGCGTTCTCTGTTGCGATGGGAGCGTGATCGGAATATCAAGGGGAACCTGTTGCGGAGAGATTTTCCCCTTGTCGTCGTAAGCCGCTATACCGGCGATGCTGAACCCCCCCGATGGCAGCTTGCGCAGCTCAAACCGGCCGGGATTCTTACTCTGATTGTAGGCGGCAATCACCGCGAGGAGCGTCTTTTCCTCGTTGGGAGCGTTCGCTGGAACATCCACGGCAAAGTCATGCCCGCCGGGTAACCGGGGCGAGTTGTCGCTGGGAGCGCTGGCCAAATCCTGGGGCGCAGTGAATTGAGGATCTTCGTAGCTCACAACCCATCCAAATTTCTGCGAGAAGGCCTCGAGGATCTGCGTGAGCGGACGAGGGCTGTTTGTACTGAAGTGAATCTTCCCAGCCGCTTCTGACACCGTAGCCTGGCGAGAGTACCCCCCTGCCGCCTGGGAAAATCCCTGCGACGCCACTAAAACGCTGAACAGGACTGCTGGCCAGATTCGCTTCATAAGAAGACCGCTTTCTCCATGGAACCTTAAAGATGCTGCCGCAAGGCTCCTCTCGGAGCAGATCAAGCGGCAGTTTCAAAGCTAATTCTAGCACTCACTGACGGGTTAGTCTGGAACATCGAGAGCGCGGCCCGTCAGCAAGAAACCGCGACTCGCTGTATCTTGGACGGCCTCCAGGCTCATTCCTTGCATAATCGTTGGAACTACACCAGGCAGTCTAGTTCGTTTGGGGTTTTGCCTTTCAACACTCATACCGCGTATAAATCTGGCAAAAGTTCGGAGCCCGCCCAAATCACCTGTGGGGTTTGTATGGATGCTGACCGGACCTCGGCGGCTCTCGCCGAAGAAGAGTGGATTGCGAAGTATAGAGCAGCTTTGGAAGCCGGATCGCCCCGGCAATCGCGAATCGGGTCCCTCCGCCAGTACTTGCTAAGCGCGTGCGGATACTTGCGCTCAGACGGCAATCGCGCTACGACGCAGGATGAGAATCACGCCACCAAGCAGTGATGCCTGCGGCGGCCGATAACAGCCAGCGGCCCCGTCTGATTGGGCTAGTCGTGTCTGTGTGCAGGAACGTGCAAGCTTCCTGCTGCGGGTGTCAAATTTATTTCTTGCGCCTGCGCCGCAGACGCTGGCTCTTGTAAGTCGTTACCATAGAATACGTTAAAGGAACTAAGCAACCAGAAATAGCACCTCTAGTCTAATCTGTTTGGGCTAGCCATTCAGGCTATGCTGCTCGCTCGCAAGCATTTTTCTGATTGACATCATTGGCTTCTGTGGCAGAATGGCTCTTGATCGTAACATCCTCCCCCCGGAAGATGCTGCCTTGTTGTCCTTGCCCCCAGGAAGGTACTGATCCGCTGCAACCAACAAGTTTAACTGAAAAGGCTTGATCCGAAGCGATAACGCTGCCGGACCAGCGTTTGAACATTCTTCGCTTGGGTGGAACCCAGGGAACCCCGATCTGCTGGCCCCATGAGGATCAAGACGATTCGTTTGAAGGCAGCTGCACGATGGCGAGCAGTTAGCCTGAAAGGGGAATCAAGTGCACACTGCTCCAACCCGCCCCGGCCTGATCGTGGTGGATAATTCTTTGGGCGTAGTCGCATACAACGGGGAAGCTCTGAAAATACTGACCTACCCGGACCCCCCGGACAAAATACGCCACCTGGACGCGTGGCTGGCCAACAAGATCCGGTCCGAACTCGTCGGCAGGATGTCTCCGCCGAGTTTCGTTGATGCCTTTCGCTCGGCCAAGCGGCTTTATCTTTGCCGTTCTTTTCCCCTCGATCTGAAGGGGCATCAGGGCAACGGTTCGGTCTCCGCGGCCGGCTTACTGATCGTGATGCTCGAGCGGAAAAGCAACGAAACCATCAAGATTTCGGAGATATCGGAGCGTTTCGGCCTGACTGCCCGGGAACAGGAAACGGTTCAGTACCTGCTCGAGGGGCTCACCAGCAAAGAGATCGCCCAGCGGATGAAAATCAGCCCGAACACCGTCAAGGCGTTTCTGCGGCTGGTGATGGTGAAAATGAACGTTTCGACCCGTTCCGGGATCATTGGGCGCATTGTTGGCCCGGGTGCCTGAGGGACTTGGGCCGGGCTTGGCTTAGTGAGATCGGGTTAGTACATCTGGAGTCTTGCCCCCCACGCATTTAAGGATAGATTAAAGTAGCGCCTTAGAAGCTGAGCATATCCTCCCCCGGGCTTAGCGGCGTTTAACTCTGCAAGGAGGACAATAAATGCGTCGAACAACTATGCTAGTAGTGTGTTCGTTGGCTTTGGTCTTCTGTGCTGGGATGGCACTGGCTCAAGCGCCCCCAGCTGATACCCTGAAGATCGATTATTTTGCCAACGCAAACACTGCTTCGGCACCGGATGGCACGGTTCGCCTGACGAATCCGGGAACTTCTGCCGGAAACATCTGTGCGGACATTTTCGTGTTTGATCCCTGGCAGGAACTGACCGAGTGCTGCAGCTGCTTCCTTTCGCCGGACGGCCTGCGCACTCTCTCGATCAACAAGGATCTGACAAGCAATCCGCTGACCGGAGTGACTCTCAACACGGGGGCGATCAAGATCGTATCGGCGAAGCTGGTGAGTGGCACCTGCCCGCTTCCCACCGCCGTCAGTCCCACGCCTGCGGTCCGGGCATGGGTCACCCACATTCAAAACAAAACCTTTGCGGTTACCGAGACTGCGGCGTCGGATGCGACGCTTAGTGCCGGTGAACTGCTTCGACTGGACGCACAATGCTATGCCGTAGGCATAGTTGGAAGCGGCCACGGTGTCTGCAGCTGCGGTACAGGAGACTAAGAGAGGATGCCCATGAAAAAAATCATGATGATAGTCGTATGCACCCTGGCTTTGGCCCTCTGCACCGCTAGCGCGTTTGCTCAGGCAGACACGCTGAAGCAGGATTACTTCGCCAATGCCAACACCGCCGGCGCGACCGATGCAACCGTGCGCGTCAGCAATCCGGGCACATATGCAAGCGGCAACATTTGCGCTAGCTTCTTTGTGTTCGATCCCATGCAGGAACTGACTGAGTGCTGCAGCTGCCTGCAGACCCCGGATGGACTGGGGACTCTGTCGGTGAATACGGACCTCACCAACAACCCGCTCACGGGCGTGACCTTGACGACCGGCAAAATCGCGATCGTCTCGACCACTCCTATCAACGGCGTCTGCCCGCTTCCCTACAACTTCAGCGTTTGTTTGCCATCGGCATCAACGTCTGGAGCTTGCGCTGCGCCCGCGATCCGGGCGTGGGCGACTCACATCCAGAACGGCAACTTTGCTGTGACTGAGACTCCGTCCCAGGACGCGACCCTCAGCGCTGGCGAAGCCCGCCGCCTGGCCCAGCAGTGCTATGCCATCAAGCTCGTCGGCAGCGGCAAAGGCGTCTGCAGCTGCGGCGTTGGTGACTAGTTTGTAAGGCAATAAAAGTGGGGAGCCGCAAGGCTCCAGCTTCGTAATATCCCTCGCCAGGCAGCGCATGCTGTCTGGCGAGTTTTGTGAAGTACCAGAGTAAAATACAAAAAGCTGTTAGCTTTACAATCTTGAGACGGGGGATCTCAATGTCGGTTTCAAAGCGTTTCTTGCAGTTCACACTCGGCGCTGCCGCACTTCTTTGTGCAGGCGCCGGAACCACGTTTGCCCAGAATGATCCAGCAGTAGTGGCCGAAGTCGGTGGCGTAAAAGTCACCATGGCGGAACTGGAAAAGGAAGAGTCCGCCAAATTGCTGGCCGCACACTATACCTACTACCAGGCTGAAACCAAGGCTTTGGAGGATCTTGTTAACAAACGACTGTTCGAGCAGAAAGCCAAGAGCGAAGGCCTTACCGTGGACCAGCTCATGGACCGCGACATCAAGTCGAAGGTGCAGGATCCGACTGAAGACCAGATGAAGGTTTACTACGAAGGTCTGGAAACCGAACAGCCATACGAAGCCGTGCGCGATAAGATTCTGGACAAGATTCGCCAGCTGCGCACCGACAGAGCGAAGGCCGATTACGTCCGCGAGCTGCGGGCTCACACCACGGTCTACATTGCCCTGGCGCCTCCGCGCGCCGACGTCGAAACAGGCGGCGGTTCGTTAACTCTTGGCTCCAGCAACGCCGCGGTCACGCTGGTCGAATTCGCCGACTATGAGTGCCCGTACTGCCAGAAAGTCGCCGGCGACCTCAAGAAACTGAAGGACGATTTCGGAGACAAGATCTCCCTCACCTACAAGGATTTCCCGCTGCCCATGCACGCGCGCGCCGAGAAGGCCGCGGAAGCCGCGCGCTGCGCCAATAAACAGAACCGGTTCTGGGAGTTTCACGACGAAATCTTCCACAGCAAAGGACTGGACGTAGACCAACTCAAAGCTCAGGCTCGCGCTCTGAATCTGGACCCGATGCAGTTCGACAAGTGCCTGGATTCCGGGGAGCAGGCTGCGGCGGTGGACAAGGACAAGAAGGAAGGCATGCGCTTGGGTATCTCGGGCACGCCCGCCTTCTTTGTCAATGGCCACTACCTGAGCGGAGCGCTGGACTATGCGACTCTGCGCAAGGTAATCGAGCAGCAGATGGCAGCCCCGGCTCAGGCGGCCAACAGCGGCGGAAAATAGTCAGCTTCTCAGGCCCTCCCCCTTAAGCGGTCCATGGGGCCTGCGTCGGAGGCTCAGAAGGTTTGAGCCTCCGTTTTTCTTTCCGGAATGCAGGATCTGTGGGTTAGTCAATGCGATTAGCCCAAACGACTAGCACGAAAGTGGCATGGCACGTTTAGGCACTCCGTACTAAACTTTCAGCGTAGTCTTTCATCCAATCCCCCGCCGCGGTTTCAAAGCAAGTCCGTCTTCTCCCCCCAGCAGAACCCGCGTTCTTGTATTGGCAGTGACACTTGAGATTTTCTCCGCGTCGCCCAGCGACGCAGGAAGCTTTACCCAGGTTTCGTGGCCAGATGGACGTCTTGTGCTTTAGAAACGTGCAGGTTCCCAAGGCAAGAAACGGGAATGCCCATCTTTGCCCCAGCTATCAAATCTCTAGCCAGGTCGGTCTTTGAGGAGGCTTCATGTCGAAGTGGACAGTTCTACGGGTTGTGTTCTGTGTGCTATTGGTGGTCGGGATCGCGAGTGCGGGACAGTTTCTTCAGGCCCCTCAATACCCAACCGGACTTAATCCCCAGGCAGTAGCCGTCGGGGACTTCAATGGCGATGGCATTCTGGACATCGCGGTCGTCAACTCAACCAGCAACACGGTAAGTGTGTTGCTCGGAAAGAGCGGCGGCGGCTACCAGAACAAGGTGGACTACGCCACTGGAAACATCCCTCAGGGAATCGCGGTCGCCGACTTCAGGGGGATTGGCATCCTCGACATCGCAGTCACCAACTCCGCCAGCAACACCATGAGCATCTTGCTCGGCAACGGTGACGGTACTTTCAAGGCCAAGGTGGACTCGGCGACGGGCAAGAAGCCCCAGGGCATCGCGGTCGCTGACTTCAACGGCGACGGACATATGGACGTGGTAGTCACCAATGCCGTTGCGGGCAACGCGGGCGTATTCATCGGCAAGGGCGATGGCACTTTTGCCGCGCAGGTCACATACAACACCGGCCTGAACCCGTACGCGGTGGTTGTTGCGGACTTCAACAACGACAAAATCCCGGATTTGGCGATTGCTAACAATACCAACACCAACCGGGTCAGCGTGCTGCTCGGCAAGGGTGACGGAACGTTTAATACCCAGTTCCAGTATCCGACTGGCAATACACCTTTTTCTATCGCCGCTGGCGACTTCAACCACGATGGCAACATGGACCTGGTTGTGGCCGATCAGCAAGGCAACACGGTCAGCGTGCTGCTGGGTATCGGCAATGGCGGCTTTCAGGCTAACGTGGACTACAACATTGCCGCCTTCCCCACCTCGGTGGTTGTGGGCGACTTCAACGGAGACGGCAATCCTGACATTGCGGTCGCCGCCGGCAACGGTAATACGTTGAGCCTGTTGTTGGGCAATGGCGACGGTACGTTCAAAGCTGAAATGAACTGGGGCACCGGCGATATTCCGTACGCATTGGCTATCGGCGATATGAACGGCGACGGCAAGCAGGATCTAGTGGTCGCCGACTCGGGTGGTAATGACGTCAGCGTCCTTATTTCGAACGGCAATGGTACCTTCCAGACCCGAGCCGACTACCCCATGGGTCTCTATCCAAATGCGGTCGCAGTGGGCGACTTCAACGGCGACGGCATTCTGGACCTAGCGGCGGCAACCAGCGACTGTCCGGCCTTTCCGGGCTGTGGCCCTGGCACGATTTCGGTCGTTCTCGGTAACGGCGACGGCTCCTTCCAGGCGCCTTCGCATTTCTCCACCGGGACGAACACCGACCCCTACGCACTGGCCATCGCAGACCTGAACGGCGACGGCAAGCTGGACATCGCGGTGGCCAACTACGCTACCGGCACGGTGAGCGTCATGCTCGGTGCCGGCGACGGAACCTTCCCATCGCATGTGGACTACCCCGTGGGTAGTGAACCGACCTCGGTTGCCATCGCAGACTTGAACGGCGACAAGGTTCCGGATCTGGTCGTGGCCAATTTCCATACCAACAACGTGAGCGTACTGCTCGGGAATGGGGACGGCACCTTCAAAGCGGCGGTGAGTTATGCGGCCGGCCAGGGCGCGGTTTCCGTTGCCGTGGCAGATTTCAATGGCGACGGCAAGCCGGATCTCGTGGTGGTGAATGAGAGCGCCAACAGCGCCAGCATCCTGTTGGGCAATGGCGACGGCACGTTCCAGCCTCAAGTGCCATACTCCACCGGGCCGGGAGGCAACCCGCTGTCGGTGGTGGTCGGCGACTTCAACGGAGACGGGAAGAAAGATCTTGCGGTCGCGGACTTCCTCACTCAGCAGGTGAGCGTGCTGTTGGGCAATGGCGACGGCACCTTTCAGCAGGTCAAAATATACCCCACTGGTGCCAATCCTTCCTCTGTCGTCGCGGCAGATTTCAATGGCGACGGCAAACTGGACCTGGCGCTGACCAGCACTCCGCTCGGCAACTCTCCCGGCAACATGGTGAGTCTGCTCCTGGGCAATGGCGATGGCACGTTCGGAGCGCCTGCGCTCTTCAGCACCGGTTCTCAGGCCTACTCTGCGGCCGTGGGAGATTTCAACGGAGACTCGGCGCTGGACTTGGCAATCGCCAATGGCGTCAGCAACACGGTCAGCGTTCTGCTGAACGCCCAGGGAACCCAGATGACCCTGGTTTCCTCGGCGGCCAACAACACCTCAGTCTACGGGTCGCCGGTGACGTTTACCTCGACCGTGGTGGCCAGCGTGTCCGGAGCCCCCACACCGACCGGAACAGTGACGTTTAAGTACGGCAACACCGTCCTGGGAACGGCCAATCTGTCGTCCCCGCCAATAGCGGTTACGACCTCGGTTCTGCCGGTGGGCGCCGATACGATCACGGCCGTGTACTCGGGCGACAGCTTCTTCCTGCCACACACCCTGACCCTGACCCAGACCGTAACGCAGGCGAACAGCACAACTGCGGTGGTTTCTTCGCCGAACCCGTCGGGTCAAGGGCAGTCGGTCACCTTCACGGCGACTGTCAGTGCCGCAACCTCCGGAACGCCAACCGGCACCGTCAATTTCTTCGACGGCGTTAATCAGATTGGCACTTCGACGCTGACTAGCGGGGTGGCCACGCTCTCGACCTCTGCGCTGGCCCTCGGCTCTCACAACATCACTGCTACATACGTAGGCGATACCAACTTCAAGGGCAGCACCTCGCTCGGTCTGAACCAGACGGTGGTAACGCCGGACTTCGGTTTGTCGGTCGCGGCGCTGTCACCTGCTTCCGTTACGGCTGGAGGCTCCTCCAGTTCCACCGTCACGCTCACCTCGACGACCGGGTTTGACCTTTCAAAGGTAACCCTTACCTGCAGCGTCGCGCCGGTACAGACTCACGGACCGGCTTGCACGGTGGGCACGGTTACGTTGGGCAATGGATCAGCCACCGCGACCCTGAGCGTGACCACCACACCAAACGCGGTTCAGGCGGCCAGCATGGTGGACAGCCGTCCGATTGTTGCCTTCGGTTTGCTGATTCCGGTCTTGCTGCTGGGTACTGCCGGATTGGCCAAACAGGATCGGCGCAAGCTGCTGAGCTTCCTGTTTGTCTTCCTCGTGCTCGGCGCCTGCATGTTCCAGGCGGCTTGCGGCGGCAGTAGCGGAAACACGAAGACTGGCGGGGGAGGAACACCGTCCGGCTCGTACACGATAACCGTTACTGGCGCCGCCGGTACCAACCAGCATACGGGCACCGCAACGTTGACGGTGCAGTAAGCGAGCGGCGGTAAGTAAACTATGGTCCGCCAGTTCCCTAGCTAGGGAACTGGCGGACTCTTTTCTTTGCGGTTCATTCTTCGTCTCTCCCCGAGCGACTCTTCTGCTGTCAACTCCTGCCTTAGGATCGCGATTTCCTTTCATGGAACTTTTCCGAAGCCGGGGTCTACAATTGCCGGGCCTCACTTAGGAGCCTTTTGCGCGACAGGAGGAATCGAGTCGTTTGGATTACAAGCAGATTTGCGAACGTGCCGGGAGCTTATTGTCGCTCAAAGGCAAAGCTGCGCTGGTGACGGGGGCTGGCTCCGGCATCGGGCGTGGAATCGCTCTGCGCCTGGCAGAAATGGGCGCTGCTGTGGTCATTCTCGACAGAAACATCGAAGCAGGGAACGAAACTGCGTCGCGAATCGTGGCGGCGGGCGGTGAAGGGAAGTTCGTCTCCTGCGATGTTTCTTCCCGGCTGGACTGTCAGGAGGCCGTCCGGCAGGCAGTGGCTGCTTTCGGACGGATTGATATCCTCTGCAACAACGCCGGCGCTGTCGTTCGCAAGGATGTTCTTGCCTTGGACGAACAGGAGTGGGATGCGGTTCTGGACGTGACCTTGAAGAGTGTCTACCTCTTGTCGCGGGAGGCGATTCCGCACATGATCCGGCAGGGTGGCGGCTCCATCATCAACACGGGATCCGGATGGTCTCTGAAGGGCGGTGCAAAAGCGGCGGCTTACTGTGCGGCCAAGGGTGGGGTGGTCAATCTGACGCGCGCCATGGCCATCGACCATGGCAGAGACGACATTCGCGTCAACTGCGTCTGTCCCGGAGACGTGGACACGCCGATGCTGGCTTCCGAATGCCGTCAACTGGGGAACGATCCCGAGCAGTTTATGAAGGAAGCCGCCAACCGCCCGCTCCGCCGCGTTGGTACTCCCGACGATGTTGCCAATGCAGTGCTATTCCTGGCCAGCGACATGTCGCAGTGGATCACCGGTGCTTTCCTTGTGGTGGACGGCGGCGGGCTCGCCTGAGGCCGAAGATCGTCCCGAAATTTTCATAGCTTGCATCGAAATTCTGCGTTGTACTTTGACCGCCCGCAGGCCCATGTTAGAAAATACGAAGTTAAGAGGTACGAACGTCTGTTCCTGAGCCAGGGTGTGCGACCCTCTCGTTGCTCGCGCAAAGCACGCCAAGGACTTATGATTCGGAAGCAATTCAGACCGGCGGACCAGGATGTCCAGGATGACGCGTCTCAACTCGAATGGTTTGCCCCCGGCCCAGGGACTCTACCACCCTGGGCACGAGCACGACGCTTGCGGCATCGGGTTTGTCGCCAGCATCCCAGGTCATAAAAGCCACGACATCATCCGCAAAGGTATCCAGGTTTTGCTCAACCTGGCGCACCGCGGCGCCTGTGGCTGCGATCCCGAAACCGGCGACGGCGCGGGTGTTCTCATCCAGATTCCCCACAAGTTTTTCACGCGGGAATGTGAAAAGCTAGGCTTTGCCCTGCCGGAAGCTGGCGCCTACGGCGTCGGCATGATCTTCCTGCCGGTCGAGAAACATCCGCGCCTGCAGTGCGAAGGTATTATCGAGCGCATTGTTCGCGAAGAAGGGCTGGCCCTGCTCGGCTGGCGTGACACGCCGGTCTATGCCTCGGCCATCGGCCGGGTAGCCCGCGCTTCGCAGCCCTACATTCAGCAGATCTTCGTGGGTTGCCCTTCCGGCTTGAATGAAGACGCCTTCGAGCGCAAGCTCTACGTCGTTCGCAAACGCGCCGAAAACGAAGTCCGCGAATCCGGCGTCGAAGACGCCGAGATGTTCTACGTCCCGTCGCTCTCCTGCCGGACCATCGTCTACAAAGGCTTGCTGCTGGCCCCGCAGATTGCCAACTTCTACCGCGAACTCTCCGATCCCGATGTGGTCAGCGCGCTTTGCCTGGTGCACCAGCGCTTTTCCACGAACACTTTCCCCAGTTGGCAGCGCGCGCACCCCTATCGCTACATCGCGCACAACGGCGAGATCAACACGCTGCGGGGCAACGTTAACTGGATGTACGCCCGCCAGTCACTGATGGAATCTCCGTTTCTGGGCGACGACCTGAAGAAGCTGTATCCCATCATTGCTCCCGACGGCAGCGATTCGGCCAACTTCGACAACGTGGTGGAGTTGCTATTTCAAGCCGGACGCAGCATTCCGCATGTCATGGCCATGCTGATTCCCGAGGCCTGGTCGGGTAATCCTCACATGAAGGCGGAGAAGCGCGCCTTCTACGAATACCACGCCTGCCTGATGGAGCCCTGGGACGGCCCGGCGGCGATTGCCTTTACCGACGGCCGCGTGATCGGCGCCACGCTCGATCGCAACGGGCTGCGCCCAGGCCGGTATGTCGTCACTCATGACGATCTCGTCGTTATGGCGTCGGAGGCAGGAGTGCTCGATATCGCTCCGGAGCAGGTGAAACACAAAGGACGCCTGCAGCCGGGGAAGATGTTCCTGGTAGATACTGTCGAAGGCCGCATCGTCTCCGACAAGGAAATCAAGCGCGAACTCGCGTCGCGTCAGCCCTATGCCGAATGGTTGAAGGACAACCAGATCACGATGGATCACTTGCCTGAGCCATCGCGCATGCACTTTCCGGACGCAGAGACGCTCCTCCGGCGCCAGCGTGCTTTCGGCTACTCCGACGAAGACCTCAAGATGATCTTGGGCCCGATGGCATCCAAGGGCGAAGAACCGGTCGGCTCCATGGGCACCGACACGCCGCTGGCCTGTCTTTCCGACAAGCCGCAGTCCCTGTTCAACTACTTCAAGCAGCTCTTCGCGCAGGTCACGAATCCTCCGATTGATCCCATTCGCGAAGAGATGGTGATGTCGCTCATCAGCTACATCGGCAGCGAGCGCAACATCCTCGGCGAAGTGCCCGAAAACTGCCACATGCTGAAGCTGGAGCATCCGCTGCTCAGCAATCGCGAGCTGGAAAAGCTGCGGCGCGTCTCGTACCGCGATTTGCTCGCGACTACGTTGCCGGCGCTTTTCCGTCCTGCCGATGGAGAAGCCGGGCTTAGGCGGGCCCTCGACGAATTATGCCGGCGGGCTTCGCAGGCGGTACGAGCCGGATACTCGCTGCTGATTCTCTCTGACCGCGGCGTGGACAAGGATTATGCTCCCATCCCATGCCTGCTGGCTCTCGCGGCGGTGCACAACCTGCTGGTGCGGGAAGAAACCAGGACTCAGGTCGCGCTGATCACGGAATCCGGCGAGCCGCGGGAAGTCATGCATTTTGCCCTGCTCAGCGGATTCGGCGCCAGCGCCATCAATCCCTACCTGGCTTTGGAGAGCGTGGAAGACCTCGCCTTTCGCGGGCAGCTGGGAGAAAACGTCACGCCCGAACTGGCGGCCGAACACTTCTTCAAAGCGATCAAGAAGGGCTTGCTCAAGACCTTCTCGAAGATGGGCATCTCGACGCTGCAGAGCTATCAGGGCGCGCAGGTGTTCGAGGCCATCGGGCTGAATAAGGAGTTGATTGACGCCTATTTTGCCGGAACGACTTCGCGTCTCGAAGGCATCGGCCTGGAAGTGCTGGCGCGCGAAGCGGAGCTCAAGCACGAGTTCGCTTTCCGCCCGCTCACCGAATTCGAGACGGAACTCACGGTCGGCGGCAACTACCACCAGCGCGTCAACGGCGAATACCACCTCATTAATCCGCTGACCATCAGCAAGCTGCAGCACGCGGTTCGGCAGGAAGACTTCAAAACCTTCCAGGAATATACCGACCTCATTGACCGCCAAACCAGCCAACTCTGCACCCTGCGCGGACTGATGAAGCTGAAAAAGAGCGCCGCGCCGGTCCCGATCGAACAAGTCGAGCCGGCCAAGGAAATCGTCAAGCGCTTCACCACGGGCGCGATGTCGTTCGGTTCCATCAGCAAGGAAGCGCACGAAACCCTGGCCATCGCCATGAACCGCATCGGCGGCAAATCGAACACGGGCGAGGGTGGAGAAGACGAAGAGCGATTCAAGCCCGATCCGAACGGCGACCTGAGGCGCAGCGCCGTGAAGCAGGTAGCCTCCGCGCGTTTCGGAGTGACCGCGAACTATCTGGTCAACGCCGACGAGTTGCAGATCAAGATGGCCCAGGGCGCGAAGCCCGGCGAAGGCGGCCAGCTCCCGGGTCACAAAGTGGATGAGGTGATCGCCCGCCTGCGGCACTCGATTCCTGGCGTCGGGCTCATCTCACCGCCTCCGCATCACGACATCTACTCGATCGAAGATCTTGCCCAACTGATCTATGACCTGAAGAACATCAACCCCACAGCCCGCATCGCGGTGAAGCTGGTGGCAGAGGTCGGCGTCGGAACGGTTGCCGCGGGCGTTGCCAAGGCTCATGCCGACGTTGTCCTCATCAGCGGCGACAGCGGCGGCACCGGCGCATCGCCGCTGAGCTCGATCAAGCATGCCGGCATTCCGTGGGAGCTTGGTCTGGCTGAAACGCAACAAGTGTTGCTGCTAAACGACCTGCGCAGCCGGATT
This sequence comes from Terriglobales bacterium, assembly GCA_037442635.1. Classification (GTDB taxonomy): domain Bacteria; phylum Acidobacteriota; class Terriglobia; order Terriglobales; family Acidobacteriaceae; genus Sulfotelmatobacter. Next base: position 22,102 of record JBBIPV010000013.1, read on the forward strand.
CGGGTGCAGACCGACGGCAAACTGCAGACCGGCCGCGACGTAGTCATCGCGGCACTGCTCGGTGCGGAAGAATTCGGATTCGCCACCACACCGCTGATCGCGATGGGCTGCGTGATGATGCGTAAGTGCCACCTCAACACCTGTTCAGTGGGTATCGCGACGCAGGATCCCGAGCTGCGCAAGCAGTTCCGGGGGCAGCCCGAGCACGTCATCAATTTCTTCTTCTTCATCGCCGAGCAGGTTCGCCAGTACATGGCCGAACTCGGCTTCCGCACCGTGGATGAGATGGTCGGCCGCGTGGACCTGCTCGACGTGGAGCCCGCCGTGGACCACTGGAAAGCCCGTGGCCTTGACTACTCGGCGATTCTCTATAACCCGCCCGTGCCCTCGCGCGTGGCGCGCCGTTGCGTGCACGCGCAGAATCATGGCCTCGAGCGCGCGCTTGACCATCAACTGGTTGAGCACTCCCTCGATGCTCTGCTCAGTTTGAGTTCCGTTGAAATCAATTTGCCCGTGCGCAATGTACACCGCTCCGTCGGCACAATCCTCAGCGGCGAGATCGCCCGCCGTTACGGCTCCGCCGGCCTTCCCGAAGACACCATCCGCATCCACCTCGCGGGCTCCGCAGGGCAGAGTCTCGGCGCCTTCTTGGCAAAAGGCGTTACGCTGCGGCTGGAAGGTGACGCCAACGACTACGTTGGGAAGGGGCTTTCCGGCGGCAAAATCATTGTGTATCCGCCGCAGGGTTCCGGTTTTGCGCCGGAGGAGAACATCATCATCGGCAATGTCGCACTGTACGGCGCTACCAGCGGGGAAGTGTTCTTCAACGGAATGGCCGGCGAGCGCTTCGCCGTGCGCAATTCCGGAGCGACGGCGGTGGTCGAGGGCGTCGGCGATCACGGATGCGAGTACATGACCAACGGCCTGATCGTTGTCCTTGGCTCCTGCGGGCGGAATTTCGCCGCCGGCATGAGCGGCGGCATTGCTTATGTTTATGACGAGCGCGGCGAATTTGACGAGAAGCGCTGCAATCCGCAGTCGGTGGATCTGGAACCGCTGGCTCTACCACAAGACATTCAGCTGGTCCGGGAACTCATCGAGCGCCATCAGAAGCTGACCGGCAGCCCTCGCGCCCAGTGGATTCTGGACAACTGGAATGATGTTCAACGGCGTTTCATCAAGGTTTTCCCGCACGAATACAAGCGCGTGCTGGGTGTGAGTCGCAAGCAGCCGGCCGAGATTCCTGCCGAGCCGGCAGCCGTACTCGCCAGTGCCGGACCGTTTCATACCGAGCAGGTGCAGCATGGGTAAGACCACCGGCTTCATGGATTACTCGCGTGAGTTGGCTCCGCGGCGTCCGGTGGCCGAGCGGGTCAACGACTGGTTCGAGATTTATCAGGATTTCCCAGAGGAAAAACTGCGCCAGCAAGGCGCGCGCTGCATGGACTGCGGCGTGCCGTTCTGCCAGACCGGCTGCCCGGTCTACAACCTCATTCCCGACTGGAATGATCTGGTCTATCGCGGACGCTGGAAAGATGCCGTCCGCCAGTTGCACGCTACCAACAATTTTCCCGAGTTCACCGGGCGAATCTGTCCCGCGCCCTGCGAAGCCGCGTGCGTGCTGGGCATCACCGAACCGCCGGTCACGATCAAGCAGAATGAAAAAAACATTGTTGAGCGCGGATTTCTCGAGGGCTGGATTCACCCGCAGCCTGCGAAAGTCAGCACGGGGAAGAAAGTCGCGATTGTCGGCTCCGGTCCTGCCGGCCTGGCTGCGGCACAGCAGCTGTCCCGTGCCGGGCATGCCGTAACGGTCTACGAAAAGGCGGACCGGATCGGTGGCTTGCTGCGCTACGGGATTCCCGAATTCAAGCTCGAAAAGCACATCATTGATCGCCGGCTCGAGCAGATGTCGGCCGAGGGTGTGAAGTTCGTGGCCAATGCAGAAGTCGGCACGAATGTCGCGGTAGAGGATCTGCGCCGCGAGTTTCACGCCATCGTTCTCGCAGGAGGAGCCGAACAGCCGCGCGATCTCAGGATTCCAGGGCGCGAACTGAAAGGCATTCACTTCGCCATGGAGTTCCTGCCGCAGCAGAACAAGCGCTGCCACGGCGACGTGCTCGATCCCGGCATCGAAATTCTCGCCACGGGCAAGCGGGTCATCATTATCGGCGGCGGTGACACCGGCGCGGACTGCCTCGGTACATGCCATCGCCAGAAGCCGCTGTCCGTTCATCAGTTCGAGATCATGCCGAAGCCTCCGGAGGATCGTTCGCCACAGACTCCGTGGCCGCTCTGGCCCATGCAACTGCGCACCGAGGCGGCCCACGAAGAAGGCGGCGTGCGTGACTGGAGTATTGCGACCGTCAGCTTTAGCGGCGACGAAAGTGGAACCGTTCGAAAACTCCACGCCGTACGCGTTGGCCCTCCGCCGAAGTTCGCGCCCATTCCGGGCGCCGAATTCACGATGGACGCAGATCTTGTCCTGATCGCCATGGGCTTTCTCGGTCCCGTGCGCAATGGCATGATCGAGCAGCTTGGCGTACAGCTCGACAACCGCGGCAACGTCGCCACCGACGACAATTACATGTCTTCCGTCCCCGGGGTCTTCGCTGCGGGCGATATGCGCCGCGGCCAGTCGCTGGTTGTATGGGCCATCTCGGAGGGCCGCAGAGCCGCGGCTTGTGTGGACGCCTATCTCCAGGCGGCCGCCGTCCGTTCCCCTGCATCACTCATTTCCGCCCGGCGCTGAAGCTCTCCGGGCGCAAGCCGCTTCCCTGAAAAGTAACCCCACCAGCAAGTTTCTTGTTGACATTCCGGCCACGCCCGGTACGATAAGACATATTTATGCATCACGATGAATAACTATTCATTATGAATAAAACCTTACGCCAGCGCGCGATCCTGGAGTCGCTCAAGCTCGGGGCCTTCGCCAGTCAGGAGGATCTTCAGCGACTGCTGCGCAAGCGCGGATTCAAGGTCGGCCAGGCCACACTTTCCCGCGACGTTCGCGATCTCAACCTGAGCAAGACTGCCCACGGATATAGCCTCGGCCCAAGTGACGGCGCGGCCGGAGCGGCTCTGCCCCCGGTTTCGCGCCTGGTGCGGGAGTTCGTCCTGGATATCCGTTCCGCCCAGAATCTGCTGGTCGTCAAAACCATCGTCGGCAGCGCCCAGCCCGTGGCTGCTTCTCTTGACGAATCCGAGTGGCCCGAGATCGTGGGCACGATCGCCGGCGATGACACCATCCTGATCGTTTGTCCCGACAAGGACGAGGCTCACAAACTCGCTCGCCGCATCGAGGAGATGCTCGGCTGATGCCTGCCAAGCTCAAAACCGCAGTGCTCGGTGCGACCGGCTATTCCGGCCTGGAGTTGACGCGCATTCTTCTGCGCCATCCGCTGGTCGAGAAGCCGGTTCTGCTGCGCCGCAGCGCGGACAACGGCAGCGCCGCCGACCTGGCCGATGTGTTCCCGGCTCTTTACGGCAACGGCGGGTATCCCCTGCAGCCGCTGTCCTGGTCTGCCCTCAAACAGCAGGGGGTGCAGTTGCTGTTTCTGGCGACGCCGCACGAAGCCTCGCGCTCGCTGGTGCCAGAGGCGATTGCTCAAGGCCTGCGCGTTGTGGACCTGAGCGGTGCCTGGCGGCTCAAACACGAAAGCAACCGCGCCGTTTACGGTTTTGAAGACACCGATGCCGCAACTGCCGCGAAGTTGACCGAGAAAGCAGTTTACGGCTTGCCCGAGTTGAATAGCGACCGCCTGGCGACGGCCAATCTGGTCGCCAACCCGGGGTGCTACGCCACATCGGTGATCCTGGCGCTGGCGCCACTCCTGAAGGCTGGAGTGGTAGACCGCAGCCGCGGGATTATCTCCGACTCGAAATCAGGAGTGTCGGGCGCCGGCAAAGAACCGACCGCCAAGACTCATTTCGTTTCGGTCGCTGACAATCTCTCGGCCTATGCGCTCTTCAACCACCGGCATGTCGGAGAGATGGTCGAGCAACTCGGCCTGAACCCGCAGGACCTCACTTTCACGCCGCACTTGCTGCCGATTCCGCGGGGAATCCTCTCGACGATCTACGTGCATCTCGCTGCCAAGATGACGCCGCTCGAGGTCGAGTCCTGCTTCCGCAACTTCTATGCGGGAAAGCGCTGGGTGCGTCTGTTCCAGACGCCAAAACTGCCGCAAGTGCAGTTTTCCCTGAACACGAACTATTGCGACCTTGGATTTTGTCTGGCGGAAGATGGCCGGCGGCTGGTCGTGATCTCCTGCATAGACAATCTGCTAAAAGGCGCTGCCGGACAGGCGGTACAGAACATGAACCTGATGTACGGCTGGGCAGAGGACGAGGGCCTGCAATGACGATCGTAGTCAAAATCGGAGGCGCGGCACTGGAAGACGCAGCGACGCTGCGCAAGTGCGCCCGCGCCATCGCGGAACTGGCGCAGGATGGCCATCGCGTAGCGGTGGTTCACGGCGGCGGCAGTGCGCTGACTCGCGTTTTGAAGCAACTTGGGAAGACGAGCGAGTTTGTGGGCGGGCTCCGCATCACCGATGCGGAAACACGCGATGTGGCGCTGATGGTGCTCGGCGGCATGGTCAACAAGAAGATGGTGGCCGCCATTCAGGCTGCCGGCATGCCCGCGGTCGGATTCTGCGGCGGTGACGGCATGACGTTCCGCGCCCGCCGAAAGCTCGTTCGGGGCAACGATCTGGGCTTTGTCGGCGAGATCTGCTTCGCCGAGCCTTGCTGGATCGACGCGCTCTGGCAGCAGGGCGGCATCCCAGTTCTTGCGTCCCTGGCTCTGGGGGCGGACGGAGAATACTACAACGTCAATGCCGACGAAATGGCCGCTGCCTGCGCCGCTGCCTGCCACGCCAATGCGTTGATCTTTCTCACAGATGTGCCGGGAGTGAAAAATGCCGAAGGCGCGGTGATTCCCTGGCTCAGTACGAGCCAGGCGGAAGATATGGCCGCCAACTCGGTCATCAGCGGAGGCATGCTGCCCAAGCTGCAAGCCTGCCGCCAGGCGCTGAAGCAAGGCGTGGGACGCGTGCGCATCCTGCCTGCCGCAGAAGCCGACGCCTTGCCGCAGTTCTATTTCACCAAGCTGACCTGCGGGACGGAGGTCACCTGCGCATGAGCGAGTTCGCAGCCGTTCCGAAACGCGTCGCTGACGCGAAGTTTCAGAAAGAGGAATCTACGTTGAACAGTCCATTGCAATCCAGAACACCGGTCGTGCCAGATACTTCTCCGAGCATCTTCTGGTGTCCCGACCTGATTTCCACTCGCGACCTCGGGCAGCAGGGCGTTGAAGCCGTTCTGCACTTGACCGACCTCATGAAGTCTCGCCCGTCCGTATTTCAGCGGGCCATGGCCGGCAAGCAGATGGTGATGTTCTTTGAGAAGCCGTCGCTCCGCACCCGCCTGACATTCGAAGCGGGGATGACCAGCCTCGGTGGCATGGCGATGTTCATTGATCAGACGAAGAGCCGCCTCGACGCCCGGGAGAGCCTCAGCGACATCGCGCACAACCTCGAGCGCTGGGTGGACGTGATCGTGCTCCGCACCTTCGCCCACGAGACGATCGAAGAAATGGCCCGCCACGCCTCGGTTCCGGTCATCAATGCGCTCAGCGATCTCGAGCATCCCTGCCAGGCTCTGGCGGACTACTTCACGTTGCGGGAGCGCTTCGGCAACGTCCGCAACATTTCGCTCGCCTACGTCGGCGACGGCAACAACATGGCGCATTCGCTGCTGCTCACGGCTGCCTGCCTCGGTTCTTCGATCCGTGTGGCCACGCCCAAGGGCTACGAGCCAAATGCGCGGATCGTCGCCGACGCCAGGAAGATCGCTCGGCAGACCAGCGCGCGAATCGAGATTCTGTCGGACCCGCACGCTGCGGTGGCCGGCGCCGATGCCGTCTACACCGATTCCTGGGCCAGCATGGGTCAGGAGCACGAAGCCGGGCAGCGCAGCAAGACCTTCCAGCCCTATCAGGTGAATCGCGAGCTGATGTCGGTGGCTGCGCCGCACGCCGTCTTCATGCACTGCCTGCCCGCACACCGCGGCCTGGAAGTCACCGACGAGGTTATGGACTCGGACAACTCTGTCATTTTCGAGCAGGCGGAAAACCGCCTGCACGTTCAGAAAGCCATTCTTTACCTTTTGTTGGGCGGCGCTGTGCGCCTGCCCGTGAGGAGCGCTCATGCCTGAAAAAGTTGTTCTCGCCTATTCCGGTGGACTGGACACGTCCATCATCATCCCGTGGCTGAAGGAGAACTATTCCTACGACGTCGTCGCCATGGTTGCCGACGTCGGCCAGGGAGACGACATCGAAGCGGTCGTCGAAAAAGCCTACGCGACCGGCGCCAGTAAGGTGGTCGTCGAGGATCTCCGCGAAGAATTCCTGACGGGATACGTTTTTCCCGCTCTGAAAGCGGGGGCAGTTTACGAACACAAGTATCTGCTCGGGACTTCGCTGGCTCGTCCCGTCATCGCGAAGCATCAGGTCGAAGTCGCGCTTCGCGAAGGAGCAACCGCCGTTTCCCACGGCTGCACCGGAAAAGGAAATGACCAGGTACGCTTCGAACTGGCTTATCAGGCGCTCGCTCCGGAACTGAAGATCATCGCGCCGTGGCGGGAATGGACGCTCAAGTCCCGCGAAGACTGCCTCGACTACGCCGAGCAACACGGCATTCCGGTGGCCGCAAGCCGCGAGAAGATTCACAGCCGCGACCGCAACCTCTGGCACATCAGCCATGAAGGCGGCGAACTGGAAGACGCCGGCAACGCGCCCTTGCCCACTACTTGGCAGGTCACCCGTTCTCCGCAGGACGCTCCTGACAAGGAAGAACAGGTGGGCATTGGGTTCGAACAGGGGGTGCCGGTTTCCGTCAACGGCATGAAGATGGACCCGATTTCGCTGGTCGAACTACTCAACGAAATCGGTGCCCGCAACGCCATCGGCCGCGTAGATCTGGTCGAGAACCGTTTTGTCGGCATCAAGTCGCGCGGATGTTACGAGACTCCCGGCGGAACTTTGCTGGTCACCGCCCATCGAGAACTGGAAGCGCTTTGCCTGGAGCGCGATGTCGCTCACTTCAAACAGCACATCGGCCTCAAGTACGCGGAACTAGTCTATTTCGGACTGTGGTTTACGCCGCTGCGTGAAGCGCTCGACGCCTTCGTCGAGAGCACGCAGAAAGAAATGACTGGCAGCGTCGCCCTGTCGCTCTACAAGGGCAATGTGTCCGTGGTCAGCCGCAAGTCGGAGTTCTCGCTCTACCGCACCGATCTTTCTTCGTTCACCATGGACGACAGCTACGACCAGAAAGATGCGGAAGGCTTCATTCGCATTCTGGGGCTTCCCTCGCGTTCGCGTGCCCGCTCGCGCATGGAGGTTGCTTGATGGGGGTGACCCAATGAAGATGTGGTCGGGAAGGTTCCGGCAGCCGCTGGACCCCGATTTCGAGCGCTGGCAGCGGTCGTTCGAGTTCGACAGCCGGCTGTTGGCCTACGAAGTCGCGGCCAGCGGCGCGCACGCCCGCGCTCTCAAGAACGCCGGGATCCTCGCGCCCGAGGAATTGATCGCCATTTTGCAGGGATTGGATCAGATCCGCGAACGGGCGGCGGCTTCCCCGTTGTTTCTCAACGATGACGAAGCCGAGGACGTGCATCATTTCGTTGAGAAGCAGCTCGTCGCTCTGATCGGCGATACCGGCTACAAACTGCACAGCGGCCGCAGCCGCAACGAGCAGATTGCCACCGATCTACGCTTGTACGTTCGGGCAACCGTTGATCAACTCCGGCAGGATCTTGCCGACCTGTGCGGCGTCCTCGCGGACCGCGCCGAGCAGGCTGCGGATGCGGCCATGCCAGCTTACACGCATCTGCATAGGGCAGAGCCGGTCCTGGTCGGCCATTGGCTGCTGGCCTTTGTGGAAATGTTCCTCCGCGACGCCGGCAGGCTCGCCGATTGCCGCGAGCGCCTGAATCTTTGTCCTCTCGGTTCCGGAGCGGTGGCCGGCGCCACCCTGCCGCTCGATCGCGGATTCATGGCCCAGAGCCTCGGATTCGATGCTCCCACCCGGAACAGCATTGATGCCACTAGCGATCGTGATTTTGCTCTTGAATTCGCCAGCGCGGCGTCACTGCTGGCTTTGCATCTCAGCCGATGGGCAGAGGAAATGATCCTTTTCTCGTCAGAGGAATATGGATTCATCAGCCTGCCCGAGGCCTATTCGACGGGCAGCAGCGCCATGCCGCAGAAGAAGAATCCTGACCTGCTGGAGTTGGTTCGGGGCAAGAGCGGCCCCGTTCTGGGTAATTCTACTGCGCTGATGGTCGCGGTTAAGGGTCTACCGCTGGCCTACAACAAGGATTTGCAGGAAACCCAAGAACCGCTCTTCGATTCCGCCGGCACGCTGCTTCAGATGCTGCCTCTTGTGACCGGATGGATGAAAGCCGCGGAGTTCCATCACGAAACCATGCAGAAGGCAGCGCAGTCAGGATTCATGAATGCCTGGGCGGCGGCGACATATCTCGTCCAGCGCGGGGTTCCGTCGCGCCTCGCCCACGAGAGCGTCGGCAAAGCCGTGCGGATGTGTCTGGAACGAAACTGCGAATTGAAAGATCTCACGCTCGAAGAGTTGCGCGTGCTTAACCCTGCTTTCGGCAGCGATTTCTACGATTCACTGCAACTTCAGTCAGTGCTGGCGATTCACGACGTTTCCGGCGGTACGGCCCCGGCACGAGTGCGGCAAGCAATCAGTGCTGCCCGCAAACAAATCGAGTCTCTCCACGAGGAGGTCCATGCGCACGCGTAAAGCCATTCTGCCTGATGCAGAACAGATTCACGGATTGATCTCCGCCTATTCCGGCGACGGCACACTTCTGCCGCGCACGCTCGCTGAAATCTGCGAGAACGTCCGCGACTTCGTCGTCCTCGAGGACGACGGTCGCATCATCGGTTGCGGCGCCCTCCACCTGTACGGCACGCACCTCGCCGAGATTCGCTCCATCACCGTGGCTCCCTGGACCCAGGGCAAGGGCGGCGGCGGACTGCTGGTCAAAGCCTTGATGGCCGAAGCCAAGCGGCACCGCGTGGATTGCATCTGCCTGTTCACGCGCAAGCCCGAATTCTTTGCGCGCCAGGGATTCTCCGTCGCCCAGCGCGAAGATATCCCCGACAAGATCTACAAGGATTGCCACGCCTGCCCCAGATTTCACTGCTGCGACGAGGTGGCGATGGTGAGGGGCGACCTGCCCAAGTTCGCGATTCTTCCCGAACCGGCGAACTGGCTGGTTAAGTTGCAATCCTGGGCGCCCAACCCGTCGAGTTCAAGTTTGGAAAACCGCTAGCTCGCCGCCCGTGACGAGGTTACCCCGCCCAGATCCACCTGTGCGACTCCTTTTCTTTTCTGCCCGTATGGCCCCCTCGACTCCGCGGCTTCTTTGTTAAAGGTGCGTGACACAAGTCACAAACTTGGGTGCCGAAGATCACAGACACCTTGTCCTGCCAGATTTAATTTCGTTGCGAAAATCCGGACCAAGTAGGTCCAATTTGGGAATTTCATGCAGATCACTCGCGCCACGGATTACGCCGTGAGAGTGATGATCCATCTGGCTGGGTTGCCACCGGGTTCCACCTCGCGCCAGTCCGAGCTGTCAGAAGCCACGGACGTCTCCGGGCATTTTCTCTCGAAGGTGCTGCAACGGCTGGTGCGTGCCGGTCTGATTCGTTCGCAGCGTGGCTCAGGCGGGGGTTATGCCCTCGCGGTCGCTGCCAAAGGTGTTTCCCTGCTCGACGTAGTCGAAGCGATGGAAGGACCGGTCCGCTTGAACCAGTGTCTTGAGGAAGGCGATTCGTGCGAACGAAAGTCCTGGTGTCCGGCTCACCTGGTCTGGGCTGAGGCGCAGGCTGCAGTAGGCAAAGTCTTGGGCGCGGCCACGATCGCAAGTCTAGCCGCGCAGGCTCAACCCGATTCGGTGGCGCTCTATCGCCTGCACGAAAATCCCGTTTGGGTTTCGGGCGCGCGCACCAAGAGCCGGAGGGAGCGGTCTCGCAGTCATGGCCGCTAGACGCGAATGGAACTTACATGGCTCACCATCCTCGCCAGCTTGTGCATGGGAATCGGCGCGGTGTTGGTGTTTGTGTATGCCGTCAAGAACAACTATTTCCGAGACGTGGAAGACGCCAAGTACCAGATGTTCTGGTCGGACGTGGAAGAGCTGGTGAACTCGCCAGCAGAAGAGAAACAGGAGGACGAAGAGGATGAAGACTCCGGCGAAACCCGCGATTGAAGAGACCGGCGACGCGATGACCCGGCGGAGAGCCTTATCCTGGTTGAGCGGTTTTGGGTTGTTTGGCTCGGCCATCATTACTGTTTTTTCCAATCTGATTTTCATCAAGCCCCGCGCCACCTATGGCCAGCCTAATCGCTTTTCCATCGGCCGGCCGGATGATTTCCCCTCCGGCGCCCGCGTTTCGCTCGACGAGCGCCGCGTCTGCATCGTCCGCGAGGGAGACAAGATCGCCGCCATTTCCACCACCTGCACCCACCTGGGCTGCATTGTCGCGGTTGCGGAAACCGGGTTCTCCTGCCCCTGTCACGGTTCCCACTACGACCAGGACGGCAATGTCACCGGCGGCCCGGCTCCCAAAGCCCTGCCGTGGTTCCAGGTCAGCCTGGCGCCCAACGGCGAAGTCGAAGTTGATAAAGACACAGAGATTGAAGCGGGGAGTTATTTGCGCGTATGAGCAACCAAACGGCTACGTCTCCCTGGAAGTCGCTGGTGCAGTTGCCGGAGAACATCTGGCGGTCGATATTCCGCAACCCGCTCCCCTCCTCCGACTTGGGACGGGCCTCGACCAGCTTCACCAATTTCTTTCTGCATCTGCATCCGGTCAAAGTTCACCGCAACAGCCTGCGCGCCGCGTTCACCCTCGGTCTCGGACTGATTTCTTTCTTTCTGTTCATGATCCTGGTGGTGACCGGCATTCTGCTGATGTTCTATTACGTGCCCTCGACCACCCAGGCCTACGACCGCATGCTGGACCTGCGCGGAACCGTGGCCTTCGGCATCTTTCTGCGCAACATGCATCGCTGGTCGGCGCATGGCATGGTGGCTGCAGTGTTTTTGCATATGTGCCGCGTCTTCCTGACCGGCTCTTACAAGCCGCCGCGGGAATTCAACTGGGTGCTCGGTGTGTTCCTGCTGCTGATCACCTTATTCCTGAGCTTCACCGGCTACCTCCTGCCCTGGGATCAGCTCGCCTTCTGGGCCATCACGGTCGGGACTTCGATTGCCAGCTATGCCCCACTGATCGGCAAAGAGGTCAAGTTCATTCTGCTCGGCGACTCCACCGTAGGCCAGGAAGCACTGCTTCGCTTCTACGTTCTGCACGTGGCAGTTTTGCCTGCACTGCTCTCGCTACTGGTTGCAATTCACTTCTGGAGAATTCGCAAAGACGGCGGGCTGTCGCGGCCGGAGGAAGAAGACGCGCTTCCCGCCGAAGCCCCCATGACCTCAGTCGAAGTGGTGCAAGGCCCGGCAGTTGTCATGGCGACCTCGCCCGCCGCAGCGGCCGCGGCAGCGCCCGTGCTGCAAAAGCGCCAATACGGAATTCAGGGACTTGTACGAGGACCTTTTACCAAAGTCGGCAACGTTCCCGACCGCTCGGTGTTCGCCTGGCCTAACCTTTTCATGGCAGAACTGGTCGTTTTCCTGATCACGGTTGCCGGAGTGCTGCTGGTTTCACTCTTCTTTAATGCTCCGCTGGAAGAACCGGTCAACGTCATGCATCCGCCGAACCCGGCCAAAGCGCCGTGGTACTTCCTCGGCCTGCAGGAGCAGGTGAGCTACTCGGCATTCTGGGGAGGCGTCGGCATTCCCGGGATCGAAGTGCTGCTCCTGCTGCTGGTTCCGTACATTGACCGCAAAGTCACGGGCGTCGGCCGCTGGTTCGCGCGCGAACGCCTGCTGGCCAATTTCCTTTTTCTGACATTCGTGATCACCAACGTCATTTTGATCATCATCGGCACATTCTTCCGAGGTCCGAACTGGGAGTTCATTTCGCCATGGTGAAGGTTCATAACGCGAACCCGAGGAGACACTCGTGAGCACGCGCGTAACGTTAGCCGTCGTCAGTTTCGTGGTTCTGATCGTGCACGGCATCGTCTTCTACGATCAGTTCTTCAATCGGTGGGAGAAGCATCAGACCGCCTACTTCGAGCAGGCGCGCAGCCTGGCCAAGACCGACGCCGAACGGCACGCGCTCGACGAGCGCAGCCCGCGCATTGAGCAGATCATCGTCACGCAATTCGGCGGATCTCATGTGGACCGATGCACCACGTGCCACATCGCCAGCGACGATCCCCGGTTTCAGGGCCATGCCGAACCGCTGACCTCGCACCCTTATTCCGCGGCATTAGGCGATGTGCAGAACAACGGCCGATGGGAACGCCGGCACAAATTCACCGACTTCGGCTGCACCATCTGCCACGACGGCCAGGGCCGCGGCCTCGAAGTCTTCGATGCCCACGGCGCAGACGTCTTCTGGCCCAGCCCCATGCTCGGCTATGTGACTCAGGCCAACTGGCATGCGGAGTACAAACCCAAGCTGACCGGCAAGGAGTACATGCAGGCCAACTGCGCCCAGTGCCACACCGAGGAGAATTTTCCCGGAACCGCCCTGGTGCAGCGTGGACGCCAGCTCTTCTTTGAGAAAGCTTGCTATGGCTGCCATCGCATCGAAGGGCTTTCCACCGGCACGCTCGGGCCCGACCTCAGCGATGTCGGCAAGAAATTCAAAATCAATTATCTGTGGGAACATACCGTCAATCCGCGAGCCTTCCAGCCGACATCGTTCATGCCGAAGTTCGATCTGTCGGACGATGAAATCAAAGCTCTCACCGTCTTCCTGAAGAGCCGCCGCGGCATCAACTTTGCCGAGACCTCTCTCGGACAGTACCGCGCCCGCCTGCAGCAGGCGAAAGTAGAGGAGACATCAAAGCCGATGGCTTCCGCCGCTCCTTCGCCGGCGCGCGGAGAACAACTGATGGGCGAACGTTCCTGCACGGCCTGCCACAGATTGGGCGATAAAGACGGTCACATCGCTCCAGATCTTTCCTACGAAGGACTGATTCGCGATGAAGACTGGATGATGGCCCACTTCCGCGAGCCGAAGTCAAAAATTCCGGATTCCATCATGCCGGTGTTCGGCTTCGCCGACCCGGATTTCCGCTCCATCTCGGCTTATCTGAAAACGCGCAGCGCGTCGCCAGCATTGAAGACCGGCGAAGAGATTTACAAAGGTCTCTGCTCCCGCTGCCACGGCGAAAAAGGCGATGGCAAGGGCGTGACCTACCTGTATCTCGATCCTGCGCCTCGCGATCTTACCAAGGCCGCCTTTATGAACAGCAAGACGGAAGATCGCTTCCTGCAATCACTGAAGAGCGGCGTGCCCGGCACCTCGATGCCGCCGTGGGAGCGCCTTCTGACCGAGGATCAGCGCCGGGCGGTCCTAGCCTATGTCTTCCAGACTTTCGTCAAGGAGCCGCGCGGGCAGATCAAAGAGCATAAGGTTCCCGAACAGAATCCAATCGCATCCAATGCGGATTCCATCCACCGCGGCGAGGATATCTTCCTGCAGCGCTGCACCGGCTGCCACGGGCGCAAAGCGGACGGTAAAGGGCCGAATTCGCTGGACATCAGTCCGCGCCCGCGCAACCTGCGCAATTCCTTCTTCATCAACAACGTCCCCGACAAGCGCCTGTTTGACTCCATCCTATACGGCGTGCAGGGAACGGCCATGCCGTCCTGGATTGACTACGGCCTGACCCAGAACGATGTCGGCGATCTCATCAATTTCGTTCGCAGTTTGAATTCCCAGAAAGTTTCACCTCCCAGTGAGAAGTCTCCAACCCTCACGTCCCAGGCGGTGAAGCAGGAGGTGCCATGCCAGAGCAACGCCAAGTGCAAGTAACGCGTGCAACCCCGGTCGGCGCGGTTCCGCTGGCCGATTCGATCCATGAAGACACCACTGCAAAGTGGTTTCTTTTGAGCTCCATCACCTATTTTTTTATTGTCGGAATCATCGCTTTGACCATCGCGGCTAAGTTTGTCTGGCCGCAACTGCTGGGCAGCGTCGCTTACCTTTCTTATGGCCGGCTACGCCCGCTGCACGTCAACGGGATGCTGTTCGGCTGGCTGCTCCCGGCGGATCTCGGACTGGCCTACTACTTTGTCCCGCGTCTCTGCGGTGTGAAGTTGTGGAGCGAAAAGCTCGGCGTGGCCACCGCCGCCTTGTGGAACGTGATCGTGCTCGGTGCCGTCTATGCTCTGCCTGCCGGATACAACAAAGGCTGGGAATACGCGGAACTGCCGATGCCCCTGGTCGGGCTCGTGGTGGTTGCCTGGGTGATGTTCGGCATCAACATCTTTGCCACCGTCGCCACCCGCAAGTATGAACAGATGTATGTCAGCCTCTGGTACACGATGGCGACCATCCTGTGGACGACCTTCGTCTACACCACCGGCAACATTGCCGTGTTCTTCACCACCGGAACCAACCAGGCGAACCTGAACTGGATGTACGTCCACAACGCCGTCGGCCTGATCTTCACTCCGATCGGCCTGGCCATCGCCTACTACTTCATTCCGAAGGCCTCGAATACGCCTCTCTTCAGCCACAAGCTGTCCATGATCGGCTTCTGGTCGCTGGCCTTCGTTTATGTCTGGACGGGCGCGCATCACATGCTGCACGGGCCGATCTCGCAATGGCTGCAGACCATCGCCATAGCCTTCTCGCTCATGCTGCTGATCCCGGTGTGGACGGTGGTCTACAACTTCTTCGCCACCATGAAGGGGCAATGGCATCAGCTGCGCGAGAATATTCCGCTCAAGTTCCTGATGTCGGGCGTGGTCTTCTACCTCCTGACCTGCTTCCAGGGGCCGATGCACAGCCTGCGGTCGGTGAACGCCATCGTTTCCAAGACCGACTGGATTCCGGGCCACGCGCACATGGCGCTGCTCGGCTGCTTTTCGTTCTTCGCCATCGCCGGCTGCTACTACGTGGTGCCACGGATGTTCAGGACCAAGTTGCACTCCGATGCGCTCGCCAACTGGACCTTCTGGTTCTTCATGATCGGCGGCCTCGGATTTTTCGTGACCCTGTGGCTGGGCGGATTCTGGCAGGGCTGGCAATGGAACAACCCGTCGATTCCCTTCATTGACACGGTCAAAGCGTTGAAGCCGGTCTGGACGGTTCGCTTCTTCTCGGGCGTGCTTATGTTCTGCGGCATCGCCACGTTCTTGTTCAACATTCTGGCCACTGTCGTTGGCAACGGACAGACAACCGCACACGCGGCACCGGCCGTCACCGCCTAAGGAGGATGCCATGCTGGGAAAAACTGATAAAAGCGCCGTTGGCTTCGTGATTGCGGCCCTCGCGTTCTTCTTCCTCGGAGGCCTGCTGACCACGGTCGTACCGCCGCTGGTGGACAAGAGCTGGTCCAAGCCCTTCGAGAACGGCGATCCTTCGAAAGGCCCAACCGGCAAGCTGCAAGCCTACACTGAACTTCAGCTGAAGGGCCGTGCCATCTACGTGAAAGAGGGCTGCTGGTATTGCCACACGCAGCAGACCCGCACCCTCTTGGCCGATACCAAGCGTTCCGGCTGGAAGGGAGTGGACTCGCCGATCTCTACTCCGGACGAGTTCGTCTATGACAGCCCGCACATGTTCGGCACCAAGCGCACCGGGCCTGATCTCTCCCGCGTGGGCGGCAAGTATGACCGGCAGTGGCATCGCACGCATTTCCGCAATCCGCGCGATCTGACGCCGGGCTCGGTGATGCCGCCGTTCCCCTGGATTGCCAACGATGACGAACAGTTCGACGCGCTCGTGGCCTATATCCAGACGCTCGGCCGCGCCAAAAACTGGCGGCCGGACAACGACTACGAAAAGTGAGAAACCGATGCGTGACTACACTTATCCGAGCGTTTTTCTCGCGTACCTCATGTTCTTTATCTGCCTGGCGGGAGCCATCTTCTTTCTCGTCCGCTCCCGCCACGGCGGGTACTGGGGAAGCCAGAGTGAAGAACCGAAGTACCGCATGCTCGCCGACGATGAAGACGGCGCCCATACGGACTCCAAGAAGGAATAAGGGAGACAAGACATGGCGGAAACCAAAGTTGTTCAACCACCGGCTCAGCCACCGGAAACTGACATTCACGAGTACGCCGACGGCTGGATCAGCGAGCGCAAAGGAACCGGCGTCCCGGCCTTTCTGAAGTTCGCCTACATCGTGATTCTCGTCGGCGTCATTGGCTACTTCTTCATTTATATGAACGGGGAAGTGAACCACTCCGACCGCGGCGCGCTGGTTCGCCAGTTCAATTCGGTGACTCAGTCCTCGCCGGGTCTGATGTATGCGGTTGTCGCAATGATCGTCATCTATGCCCTCATCGTGGTTGCATTTGCCTTCAAAGCGGTTCACAAGGACTAAGACGGACAGCAATGAGCGATTGGGCGCAATTCGAAGCTATTGAAGGGGCCGACTACTGGATCAAGATGGTCAAGTGCCAGCACGCCTGCCCCGTACATACCAATGCTTGCGGCTACGTGACGGCGATAGGCGAAGGGCGATATGAGGATGCTTATCGTATCGCCCGCGCCACGAATCCTTTTGCTTCGATTTGCGGCCGCGTCTGCGGTGCTCCCTGCGAAGTCAACTGCCGGCGCGGCGACGTGGACGCGCCGGTCTCCATCCGCTCGCTGAAGCGCTTCGTTACCGGCCAGTTCGGCCCCGAAACCGGCGATTTCCGCATCCATCGTGAAGGCTGCGATCAGCGCATGCTGCCTCCCAACCGCGGCAACTATGAAAAGATCGCAGTCGTCGGCGGTGGCGTCTCCGGACTCACCGTCGCCCACGATCTCACTCAGATCGGCTACAAGGCCACCGTCTTTGAAGCCAACCCCGAACCGGGCGGAATGCTGATGGTCGGCGTGCCGGTTTTCCGCCTGCCGCGCGATCTGGTGAAGCAGGAAATCCAGGCCATCCTGTCGCTGGGCGTCGAACTCAAATGCAACCTGCGTCTGGGCCGGGACTTCTCCATCGCGGACCTGCGCCGTGAAGGTTACAAGGCGATCTTCTTGGGCATCGGTCTGCCCAAAGGAAGAAAGCTGCAACTGCCCGGTTCCGACCGCGAGATGGTCTACGACGGCATGGACTTCCTTCGCGCATTCAACCAAGGCAAACCTCTTCCCCTGGGTCGGCGGATCGTGGTCATTGGCGGCGGCAACGTTGCCTACGACGTGGCCAGGTCCGCCGTTCGCCCCGCCGGCGCTCTCACCCGCGGCGAGGCCATCGCCGACATGGGACGAGGCGAGCAGGTTGCCTACGACGTCGCTCGCTCTGCGCTGCGCATGAGCGGCGATAAGGAAGTCCACGTCGTATGCCTCGAAAAGCGCGAAGAGATGCCTGCCGACGAGGTCGAGATCGTCGAAGGCGAAGAGGAAGGCATCAGGCTGCACAGTTCACGCGGTCCCAAGGCCATTTTCGGCGACAACGGCGCTGTGGGCGGCCTGCGCACCATCCGCTGCACGTCCGTCTTCGACAGCACGGGCCGCTTCAACCCAAGCTTTGATGAGGCCGACGTCGAAGACATCCCCGCCGACACGGTGATTTACGCCATCGGCCAGTCCTCCGACCTTTCGTTCCTGAAGCCGGAAGACGGCGTCGAGAGCGAGCGCGGCCTGATCAAGGTCAATCGCGAAACCTATCAGACCACCGCACCCGACGTCTTTGCCTGCGGCGACATCGCTCACGGTCCCAGGCTCTTTATAGATGCCGTCGCGTCAGCGCAGATCGCAGCCCGCTCCATGCACGATTTCCTGCGCGGCACTCGCACCGACGTGGTGGTGCGCAGCCACTGGGCGCCGGCCATCTACACCATGGCTGAGGGCTGGGACCGCCTGCCGCGCGCGACTCCGCCGGTGCTCGATGCCACCGAACGCTCGACCTCGCTCGCTATCATCGAAGAGAATTTTCCCGTCGAAGACGCGCACCGCCAGGCTTCGCGCTGCCTCCGCTGCAACGTCAATACCGTTTTCGACACGACCACCTGCATTGCCTGCAACGGCTGTGTGGACGTGTGCCCGCAGAACATCATCCGTCTCGTCGGTCTGAGTGAGCTGTGCAAGGACGAGCAGTGGCACGACATGGTGGCCGGCTCGCTTGGCATCAGCCGGGATGAATTGCGGGCCATGGACCGCAACGAACTCGACTCCCTCGGCGGCGTCATGCTCAAGGACGAGACCACCTGCATTCGCTGCGCACTGTGCGCATCGCGCTGCCCCACGCACGCCGTCACCATGAAGAAATTCGAGTTCTACCGCGAGTGCGTCACGGTGCCGACACCGAACAGCAAGATTCTGTATCGAGGCGACGCCGCGCAGCCTGCCGCTCCACAGGGGACGTCGTGACTTCCATTGAGTTTGGCGTGATGTTCGTGCTGGGCCTGGTCAGCAGTTTGCATTGTGTGCAGATGTGCGGGCCGATTGTGCTTTCTTACAGCGTCGCCCTCGAGTCTCTGCAAAACAAAGAGTCTTCTCAGAAGAGCCCACCCCGCCGGCCTGCATTTCCGCGTCTTCTCAAGAATCATCTGGCCTACAACACCGGGCGCATCCTCACCTACTCGGCACTTGGTGCCATTGCGGGCGTCGCCGGCGGCACGATTGGCCTGCTCGGCCGGCTGGCCGGCTGGAGTCACATTCTTGCCATCATCTCCGGCGCGCTGATGATCGTCGTGGGTATCTCCATGCTGGGCGTCGTTCCCGCGAATTTGCTGGGCAGCATTCTCTTCCGGATCCCGTCCGCATTCTTGCGGAGAATTGGCAAGCTGCTCTCCGGGGCAGGCGCGGGCAATCGTCTTCTTCTCGGCCTTGCACTGGGATTTCTCCCTTGCGGTCTGATCTATGCTGCCCTGCTCAAAGCCATGGCCGCCGGTTCCGCGATCGCAGGCGCCGTAAGCATGCTCGCCTTCGGACTCGGCACCGCCGGAGCTCTGCTCGCGCTCGGATTGTTTTCCTCGGCCATCCGCCTGCGCCTCAACCGCTGGGGCAGCCAGCTCGCCGCCGCAGGAGTCACTCTGATGGGCATTCTGCTGATCTGGCGCGGCACCATGCCGTCAATGCTCATGATGGGAGGCCATATGCATGGCCACCACTGAGGCGCCCTCGGGCAACCCCAACCTCTCGATTTCTCCGGGGCCGCTGCCCAAGTGCGAGCGCAAGCCTCCTTTGCCACCGCCTCCGAACGCGTCGCTGTATCACCGCTTCCGCAAATGGATCCACCTGGTTTGCTTCTTGATCTTCCTGGCGCTGCCCTTCGCCAACCTGATGCGCGCCGACATTCCCCATCAGCGCGTCTACTTCTTCGGCTACGAGCTCTGGATCAGCGAATTTTCCATCATTTTTTTTTCGCTCATGTTCCTCATGTTCATCGTGGCCGCCATGGCGATGCTTTATGGCCGCGTGTATTGCGGCTACCTTTGCCCGCAGATGATCTTCAGTGAGGCCTCGATTACCCTCGAGAGCAAAATCACCCGCACCGTGAACAAGTACATCCGCTGGGGCGCCCCCGCGCGCAAGCTGTTGAGCCGAATCTTGTTTTATTCCATCGCCACGCTGGCCTCCATCTTTCTCGCCTTCATCTTTATTTCTTATTTTGTTGAGCCGCGGGATCTCTTTCACCGCCTGCTCTCGCTCGATATCCGCACCGCCGGCGGCATCGCGGGCGCCACCACTACGCTGCTCACCCTGGCCGACTTCCTCTTTCTGCGTCAGCGCTTCTGCACCACAGTCTGTCCCTACGGATATCTGCAGGGCATGCTGGGCGACGGCGACACCCTGATCGTCCAGTACCGTGACGAGAACCGCGAGTGCATCGAATGCAAGAAATGCGTGCGGATCTGCCACATGGGCATTGACATCCGCACCTCGCCCTACCAGATCGAATGCATCCACTGCGGCGAGTGCATTGATGCCTGCGTGGACGTGCTCGGCCGCCTCGGCAAGCAGGGCCTGATTCACTACGTCTGGGGCGAGCACGGCGAAGAACTCGGAACCGGCGACAAATCCTGGTACCAGAAGATCGGATTGCGCAACGCCAAGCGCGTGGTGGTGCTGCTCATCATCCTCTTCTATGGCGCCAGCCTGTTCACCGCCCTCTCCATGCGCCGCGCCGTTTTAGTCCGCATCGAGCCGGATCGCACCACCATGTACCGGCTCGACAAAGATGGAACGGTCTACAACAAGTTCCGCGTGCAGGTCGCCAATCGCGGCCACCAGCAGGCCATCGCTCAGTTCACGATTGAAGGCTTGCCCGGCACGAAGTTTGTCGCGTTTGAAAACGCCTTGATCATTAACCCCGGCCAGACGATAGAACAGGAAGTCGAGATCGCAGCTCCGCCGTCGGCTCCGCTGACGCCTGGAGTCAATCACTTCCGCATCCTCAGCCGGGTGGGCAATGAAAGAGATTCGGTGGAAGAAACATTTATTACGCCGTCGAAAGATTCACGATAAGGCCGGTATTCCCCCGGCTGATCGTGAGGATTACAGCAAGCCCAGAGGTTTCACACCGAGATCGCTGGGGAATCATATTTAAGGAGGGAACTCATGGTAAGCAGGAAATGGTACCTACTCTTGATGGTGAGCCTCGCGCTTGTGATCGTCGCGGTCGCCTCGGTCGCTGCCTTTGGGCAGGCGCCTGAACCCGTTCAGATCGCAGCCAACACCTCTACGCCAGCCGTTGCCAAACCGGCTGGAGAACTGGCTCCTTCCACCGTGGCTCTGCAGGCCCGCCTTGATGCGCAACAGCAGGAGATTGCCCGGCTGAGCGCTCTCGTCGAGAAACTCCAGGCCACTCTGCAACCCATTGCTTCCGCGCAACCCATTCTTCCCAATTCGAGCGTTGGATTCCTGCCTTCGTTCGGTGCTCCGTCGGGATCCCCCGCTCCCGCTCCGGCTCCTGCCCCGGTGGTAGCCACCAGTTCCTCCCCGCGCGAGTTGTTGCCCGACATCGGGCACATCGGCGCCGAACTCGGTTTCTTTGTCGGCGGCGCAACCAACCCCTACAAAGACAACAAGGGCTTCGCCAGTGGCGGCTTCATTGACCTGCCCTGGAAGAACGTTCCGGGCGGCAAACTCTCCTACGAAATCATGATCGGCCTGCAGCGCTCGGAGACGACGCAGACAACCACCTCGGGTGTGAATGTGCTAGTCAACGCCGCACTGAACTCCTACCTGGGGAACACATCCGGAAACGCAACCACCCCAACCGCCTTTCTCACCGGACCGTTGCCCATCACGAGCACCGTGCAGGAGCGTGCCAAGGTCCTGACCGTTGCCCCGTTCGAACTCAAGTACACCATCACCAAGGCGGGCCGCTTCCGTCCTTACGCCGTTGTCGGACTGGGCGCGTACGTGTGGATCGGGTCGGACAACAACAGCCAGAACTTCAACGCCAACACGGCGCTGGGAGCGTTGGCCGGTGCACCGGTGGGAAGCTCGACGCTGGGTGCCACGCTCAACGCCCTGTTGAGAGGCTCGCAGATTGGCGGGGTGGTGCCGACGGCACCGGAAGTGGCGGCGCGCGGCGCGGCGCATGGCCAGGGCAACCTGCTGTTTGGTGGCCAGATCGGCGGCGGTTTTGAGATTCGCGTCACTCCGAAACTCTCCATGGGAGCAGATTTCCGCAGGAATCAGGTGGAAGGCTCACAGGCCAGCTTCAACACGTTTGCTTTCAAACAGGGTTTGCATTGGTAAAAAACCGGAGGCGGAACATGTCTATGAAAGATGACAAGAACAATCCGAAGCCGGTTTCGCGGCGGCAGGTTCTGCAGGCAGGCGGACTTTCGGTGGCGGCGGGAATGATGGCAACAGCCATCCCCGCGGCGGCTGCCAGGGAAGCCCGCTTCGTCGGCGACCTCGCGATTCTGAACGTGGCCTTAGGTCTCGAACACCAGGCCATCGCCGCCTACGATGCCGGCGCCAGTAGCAAATTGCTTTCTGCCGATCAACTCAAGATCGCGGTCAGCTTCCAGAATGATCACAAGCGCCACCGTGACGTCCTGACCGGATTCGTCAAGCGCTTCGGGGGAACGCCGGTCGCGCCGAAAAGCAGCTACGACTTCGGCGCGATTACTTCTGCGGCAGATATTGTGAAGCTCGCGCAGAGCCTGGAGGAGGGCGCCGAAGGCGCTTACCTGGCCAATGCGGGCAAACTCGAGAACCGCGAAATCCTCAACGCCGCGGTTCCCATCCTTGAGGACGAAGTGCGCCATAACACCGTCTTCAGACAACTGCTCGGCATGAATGTGACGGAGCGGCTGAAATATTGAAGACGGAAAGGAGGAACCAATTTCATGATCATCGAAAAACCAGGATGCAACTCCGTGGCGCCCAACTTTGACGAGAAGGCAGACGAAAAGGCAAAGGAAATCAATGTTCGGAGAGAATGGCTCCGGCTGGCCGGCACCGCCAGCGCCGGCGAACCCAAAGGGCCGGAAACGAAGTATGACTTCGGAAAGCTGCACAGCGAGAAGGACATTCTTCGTCTGGCTCGCGATCGGGAGAATGGCGCCGTCCTCGCCTATGGCACGCTGGCGTCGAACCTCCTAACCAAGGCCGTATTGAATTTCGGCGCCAACGTGCTGGTGGATGAAGTCCGCCACCGCACTATTTTGAACGCGGCCCTGGGCATACCGAACTACTGACCGACGGAAAGGGGCCGGACCTACCGGCCCCATTTCTGAACCTGGGCGCAAGCCGGAATTCCGGCCGCCCACAACGGAGTTGGAGCATGAGCACCATGGCTATCGCATCGAATCGCTTGCACAAGAAACCAGCCCCGCTCACCTATTTTCTCGGGGTAGTGTTTGCGCTCTTTATCGGCATTCTGATCTTCTGTTACGTCGTCACCAAGCGCACGACCCTGATCTACCTCGACGAACATGGGAAGCCCGTGAGTGCCGAACACGCGCACCACTAGGATGACCGCCGGACGAGAATGCGATTTGTGCGGCCTGGGATGCGGCAATCATCCCTTGCAGCAGCACATCGGCGAAGCCGGCCGCTTCTTCTGCTGCCACGGCTGCATGAACGTCTATCTCATCCTGTGGGAGAGCGGCGCTATCAAAGACGGTCAGGAGGTCCGCCAGACCGAACTCTTCCAACGCAGCCTGCAGCTTGGCCTCATCTCGAATCGCGTCGCGGAGGAGGAGCCTTCCAAACCTTCTCCATCCAAAGCTGCCGCAGTTCCGGCAGGCGCAGCCCCAGCAGGCACAACCGAAGCACTGCTCCTCCACGTTGCCGGTATGTGGTGCACGTCGTGCGCATGGCTCATCGAGCACGCGCTGGCGGGCGTGCCTGGAGTTGCGCGCGCCGAAGCATCCTTTGCTTCTGATCTTGTAAAAGTGCAGTACCACCCGCAGGTCGTTCCGCCGGAACGCATTATCGAACGCATTCGCGGTCTCGGTTATAAGGCCCAGAAATACGCCGGCGATAACGACGCTGCCGACGCGGAACGCCGCGACCTCATCATCCGCACCGGGCTGGCCGCATTTCTCTGGGCCAACGTCATGAGTTTCAGCCTTGCCCTCTACGCGGGTTACTTCGAACAGATTTCCGGCGGCGTGCGCCGCGGCCTGCCGTTTCTGCTCATGGCCTTGGCTACTCCGGTAGTTTTCTACTGCGCGCAGCCGGTCCTGCGCCTTGCCTGGCGCGGCCTGCTGAATCGCACCATCCGCATGGAGTCCCTGCTGGCGCTCGGCATTCTGGCGGCATACGGCTACAGCGTCGTGCAGGCCTTTCGCGGCGAGATCCATCTTTATTTCGACACGGCCACGGTCATTGTGGCTCTCGTGCTGGCTGGCAAGCTGATAGAACGAGGCGCCAAAGAAGAAGTCTCCCACTGGATCGCGCAGCTTCACCGCATGATGCCCAACAAGGCTCGGCTGCTCGCCAAAGGAGCCGAACGCTTCGTCACCATTGACGCCCTGGAACCGGGCCAACTGTTTGTTGTGAAGGCCGGCGAACGCATTCCCGCTGACGGCCGAATTCTCGAAGGCGAGTCGCATGCCGACGAATCTCTGCTCACCGGCGAGTCGGCTCCCGTCGGAAAGAAGCCCGGTGACCGAGTCGCCGCAGGCAGCATCAACCTCGACGGCATCCTTACGGTCGAAGCCGCGCAATCGGCGACCAATTCGACGCTGTCGCGCCTGATTGCGCTGGTCGAACAAGCCCTCAGCAGCCGCTCCGACCTCGAGCGCGCAGTCGATCGCGTGTCCCGCATTTTTGTACCCTGCGTTGTGCTGATCGCCGCCTTGACATTCCTCTTCACCTGGCTCACTGGCACCGCCAGCCTCGCCCACGCCCTGATGCGATCCATCGCGGTTCTGGTCATTGCTTGCCCCTGTGCCTTGGGACTGGCTACTCCGCTGGCGATCACCGCCGCGTTCGGCGCGGCGTCGCGTCGAGGAATTTTAGTCCGCGACAGCCGGGTGCTCGAAACTCTGCGCAAGGTGGACACCGTCATCCTCGACAAAACCGGAACGGTCACGGAAGGCAGGTTCGCGCTGCTCGAACTGGTGCTCTGTGCGCAGCCTTGTGCCCAGGTCGTTTTTGTGGGAGGAGAAGTAGACCGCGTGGAACAGTTGCCAGTCGGCGTTCTAACAGCTTCAGCGAATGAAGCTCTATCGCTCCTTACCTCCCTGGAGCAGTACTCCGAACATCCGCTCGGGAAGGCAGTTGCCGAGTTCGCCCGCCAACGGGGCACACCACTGCACGACGCGACCTGCCTTGAAGTCCACAAAGGCTGCGGCATCACCGGCATCGTCGAAGACAGGCATGTCTTCGCGGGCAGCCGCCGCCTCGCCAAAGAACTCGGAATCTGGATAGATGCGGACACCGAACAGCAGGCTCACGCTTGGGAAGAAGAAGGCAAAACCATAGCCTTTGTCGGCTGGGATGGCGAGTTGTGCGCCCTCGCCGCTTTCGGCGACCGGCTGAAGCCAGAGGCGGCCGAATTGACGGCAGAGCTCAAGCGGAGAGGGCTCACAGTTCACCTGATTTCCGGCGACTCCCGCGCCACCACGAAATGGATCGCCTCCCGCCTCGGGACGGATTCCTTCGAAGCCGAAGTCCTTCCCGAAGACAAAGCCGAAGCGGTGCGTCGCTTGCAACAGAGAGGGGATGTAGTGGCAATGGTCGGTGACGGCATCAACGACGCCCCGGCCCTGGCTCAGGCTGATCTCGGCATCGCCATGGGTTCTGGCACCGACATCGCCATGAAAGCCGCCGCCGTCGTACTGATGAATGGATCGCTGCGCAAGATCCTCGACGTCTTTGACCTCTCGCAGCAAACCATGCGTGTCGTGCGCCAGAATCTGTTCTGGGCTTTCTTCTACAACACAGTCGGGATATCCCTCGCGGTCGCTGGAATCCTGAATCCCATCATGGCCGCTTCCGCCATGTTGCTTTCCAGCCTGTCGGTCGTCGGCAACTCCATGCGCCTCGCCCGGCGCGCAGCCTGATCTGTATCCTTACGTCTAAATCTGATAGTCAATGTCTTCCATAATCTGATGCAGCGATACCGTGAGGGGTTCACCCTCGGACTCCGATCCTTCCAGCCGGTGAATCCGCTCGCGCAATTTGTCTACTTCGATCGCCACCGCCGCCAGCGCTTCCGACAGCGGATCGTT
The DNA here is from genome assembly GCA_037442635.1 of Terriglobales bacterium. GTDB lineage: Bacteria > Acidobacteriota > Terriglobia > Terriglobales > Acidobacteriaceae > Sulfotelmatobacter. Next base: position 47,872 of record JBBIPV010000013.1, read on the forward strand.
GATCTGCTTGGGATCGGTAATCACCACCCGCTTGCCCTCGCGGAAAATGATGTGGCCCGGCACCCCGACCACGGTGGAATTTTCCGGCACGTTGCGCAGCACGACCGATCCCGCCCCCACGCGGCAATTCTTCCCCACGGTGATGTTGCCCAGAATCTTCGCTCCTCCGCCCACCACCACGCCGTCCTCAATCGTGGGATGCCGCTTACCGTGTTCCTTTCCCGTGCCGCCCAGCGTGACCCCCTGATACAGAGTCACATCATCGCCCACGATGGCTGTCTCCCCAATCACCACGGCCATTCCGTGGTCAATAAACAGCCGCCGCCCGATCTTGGCGCCAGGATGAATTTCAATCCCGGTCAGAAATCGCCCGACCTGCGACAGCCAGCGCCCCAGCAGAAAGAAACGGCGATTCCAGAACCAGTGATTGATTCGATAAAGCCACACGGCGTGCAGTCCCGAGTAACACAGCACCACTTCCAGCCGGGATTTAGCCGCCGGATCACGGTCCATCACCATGGCCACGTCTTCTCGAATTAACGACAGCAAGTGTGGCATGGTCAGGCCGGAAGCGTTGCCGTGGGAATCTGCAGCGCTTTTTCCCGCAGCTCCTGAAACAGGACACTGGTTAAGTATCGTTCGCCGAACGACGGGAGGATGACCACGATCATCTTCCCCGCGTTTTCCGGCCGCTTCGCCACTTTCAAAGCCGCTACCACCGCCGCCCCCGATGAGATTCCTACCAGCAGGCCTTCTTCCAGCGGCATCCGCCGCGCCATCGCGATCGCTTCGTCATTCGTTACCGTGATCACCTCATCAATATAGTCAGTGCGCAGAATGCTGGGAACAAACCCCGCCCCGATTCCCTGAATCTTGTGCGGCGAAGGTTTTCCTCCCGATAGCACCGGGCTGTCGGCCGGCTCCACAGCTACTGCTTTGAACGAAGGTTTTTTCGGTTTGATGTACTGGCACACTCCGGTTAGCGTGCCTCCGGTTCCAATCCCCGAAATCAGAAAGTCCACACGCCCGTCGGTGTCTTCCCAGATCTCCGGTCCGGTCGTTTCGAAGTGAATCTTCGGATTCGCCGGATTATCGAACTGCTGCAACATATAGCCATCAGCCGTGTTGGCGAGAATCTCCTTGGCCTTCAGAATCGCGCCCGGCATCCCTCTCGGACCGGGCGTGAGCACGATCTCCGCTCCAAACGCCAGCAGCAGCACACGCCGCTCCAGGCTCATCGTCTCGGGCATGGTCAGGATCAGCCGGTAGCCCTTCACCGCAGCCACAAAAGCCAGGCCGATTCCCGTATTGCCGCTCGTCGGCTCAATCAGCACCGTCTTGCCGGGCTGAATCTTTCCCGCGCCCTCGGCCTCCGCTATCATGCTGACACCGATGCGGTCTTTTACACTGGCCAGCGGATTCTGGCTCTCCATCTTCGCCACCACCTCGGCGACGCAACCAGCGCCAACCTTATTTAGACGCACCAGCGGCGTCTTGCCAATCAACTCTGTGACGTCTCTCGCGATTCTCATGATCTGAATGACTCCTCCATTACCCAAGACTACTAGCACCCAAGACTACTAAGTTACTGGACTATAAAACGCGATGCAATATGAGAGTCTGTATTCCTGGCATCAACCTCCTACCCTCATGCCTGCACATAACATCGGCAGCACAGAGCTGCCGCGCCGCCTCAAATGCCGTCAAGCGCACATTCTATCTCCTTTTGTATCAATTAATTAGCGTGAATCATTGCGGAATTTCAAATATCAACAATTACTACTTGTTTTTGTCTATTCAAAGATGTTAGCGTCTTTCCCCATTAAGGATCTTGGGGCTGTGATTTGGGCAGTGTTTTCGCGGCTTTACCCCAGGTTTCCGAGGGTTTTTCAGGTGCGGTTTGCAAGGACGGGATGTTCCGCGACCGAGTCGCGAGACAAAGTCTTCTCTCAGGAGGAAGGTACCATGCATGTGCGTCCTCGGGTTGCTTCGTTGTTCGTTGCCGTTGCTCCCCTGTTAATTTTCTCACTGATCGCCTCTGTGCCCATGTGGAGCCAGGCGGTTGACACCGGCAACGTCGCCGGCACGATCACCGATCCGTCCTCCGCCATTGTTCAGGGCGCGAAGGTCACGATCACCAACCCGGCGACCGCTGACACGCGGAGCACTATCAGCAACGAGGCCGGGCACTACATTTTCCCCAACGTGCCCCCCGGCATGTGGAACCTCACTGTGACCAAGGTGGGATTTTCCACCACCAAGTCGTCAATTCAGGTGAAGGTCGGTTTGACCGAAACCGTTAACCTGGCGCTTCAGGTCGGTGGCGCTAACATCACCGTCGAAGTCCAGGCCGCGGGTACGGAACTGCAGACCATGAACGCCACCGTGGGCAACACGGTCACGGGCCTGACCCTTGAGTCGCTGCCCAGCATTCAGCGCGACGTCTCGACCTTCATTGAGTTACAGCCCGGCGTGAGCCCCGATGGCAGCGTCGCAGGCACGGTCGTGGATCAGAGCACCTTCATGCTCGACGGCGGCAACAACACCAGCGACATGGATGGCAGCATGACGGTTTACACCGGCGGCTTCGGCGGCGACCCGACTGGCGGCATCGTCGGCAACCAGATCGGCTCTGGCGCCAGCGGCGTTATGCCCACCCCGGTGGATAGCGTCGAGGAATTCAAGGTCAACACCACCGGCCAGACCGCCGACTTCAACAGTTCGGCGGGCGCGCAAATCCAGGTGGTCACCAAGCGCGGCACCAATACCTGGCACGGCACCGCCTACGAGTACTATCTCGATAACAACTTCAACGCCAACACCTGGGACAATAATCTCAGCGGCACCAAGCTGCCCAGCTACCACTACAGCCGCTACGGCGGCTCCGTGGGCGGTACCCTGCTTCCCAACCTGGCGGGCGGGAAGACCTATTTCTTCGTCAACATCGAGCGCTTCCGTTGGCCCAATAGCACCACCATCGAGCGATCCGTTCCCTCTGCCAACATGGTCAACGGCATTCTCACCTTCGGAGGCTCAACCTACAACATTAAAACCTACGACGACCGCGGCATTGGCATCAGCCCGATCGTCCAGAAAATGTGGCAAACCCAGATGCCGGCAGGCAATGACACCACCTGCGGCACTCTGCTGGGCAGCCGCTGCGACGGCGTTAACACCATTGGCTTTAAGGCCAACATGTCGGTCCCTTTCAAGTCGAACTTCGCGGTTGCCCGTCTGGACCATGATTTCGGCTCGAAGTGGCACTTCATGGCGAGCTACCGCTACTTCCACCTGACCAACACGACGACGGACGAAATTGATATCGGTGGCGTTCTCCCCGGAGACAAACTCGGCGTGCCCTCCGCGGTTTCCACCAAGCCGTCGATTCCCTCCTACTACGTCGCCGGTCTCACCACCAACATCAGTCCAACGGTCACCAACGACTTCCACTGGAGCTTCCTGAGGAACTGGTGGGCGTGGAACCGCGCCGGCGACCCGGCACAGTTGGCCGGTCTGGGCGGCGCCCTCGAGCCTCTGGGCGAGCAGCACTACACGGCCCTGACCCCCTATAACGTAAACACCCAGCAGACGCGTACCCGCTTCTGGGATGGTCAGGACCATATGCTGCGTGACGATGTCACCGTGCTGAAGGGCAACCACCTCTTCCAGTTCGGCGGTACCTATCAGCACAACTTCAACTGGCACCAGCGCACCGACAACGGCGGCGGCATCAACTACTACCCCGTCTATCAGCTTGGAGACTCGAACGGCGCCGGTTTAATTGATCTGAGCACCTACAACGGTGGTGCGTCGCTGCTTAAAACCGCCCCTGGTTTCGGAGGGCGCACCTTTGGTCGCGACGTGGCGGCTGTTCTGGGTATGGTGACCGAGTCGCAGATCGCCTACACCCGGAGCGGGGCCAGTCTGACCCTGAATCCGCCGCTCACCCCGGCCTTTGATCAGAGCACCATTCCCTTCTACAACGTCTACTTCAGCGATACCTGGCATCTGAAGCCCACCTTCACCTTCACTTACGGTCTGGGCTGGACAATGGAAATGCCGCCGACCGAAAAGAACGGCAAGCAGGTCGAACTGGTAGACGCCAATGTCCAGCAGGTGAGCATTGAGACCTACCTCAACCAGCGCAAGAAAGCGGCTCTGCAGGGCCAGGTCTACAACCCGATTCTGGGCTACGACCTTGTCGGCAATACTGGCAAGGGCCAGAAGTATCCCTATAACCCGTTCTATGGATCGTTCAGCCCGCGCATTGCCGTGGCCTGGAACCCACGTTTTGATAGCGGTTCCTTCATGAGCAAGATGTTCGGGACGAATGACACGGTGCTGCGTGGCGGCTACGGCCGCATTTATGGCCGTCTGAACGGCGTGGATCTGGTGCTGGTTCCTCTCCTCGGTACCGGCCTCATCCAGCCCGTCCAGTGCCGTCAAGCCCTGAACACGGGCGGGGGCGCTTGCGGTCCCGCCATTCCCGACGTAGGCACCGCATTCCGTGTCGGCCCCGACGGTCTGACTGCTCCGCTGCAGGCAGCCAGCCCGACCTTACCCCAGCCGCTTTTCCCCGGCATCAACAACGTCTCCGCCGCCGCCGGCGAAGCTCTGGATCCGAACTTCCGGCCCAACGTGGTGGATTCGTTTGACCTCACCTTGCAGCGCCAGCTCTCCAGCAAGATCAGTTTGGAGGTTGGCTACATCGGACGGCGCATCACCCACGAATACCAGCCCATCAACACCAACGCGGTCCCTTACATGATGACGCTGGGCGGGCAGACCTTTGCCAGCGCTTATGCAGCCGTCGAAAAGGCCAACGGGTGTGCCACCTCGCAGGCCAATTGCGGCTCGGTGACGCCGAAGGTCGGCGTCAACGGGTTTACGGCTCAGCCTTTCTTTGAGGCTGCACTCTCTGGCACCGGTTACTGTACCGGGTATGCCACCTGTACCGATGCGATCATCCAGCAAGACGCTGCCGGGACCGGAGCTTTTGGCTATCAGGGCGTATGGGACCTCTGGAGCGGGCTCGACAACGGCGGCATCGGCGGTGGCCCCGGCGGAACAACGTTGCCCGGGTGGAACTTCCCGCGCAGCATGCTCAATAGCCCGTTGTACAGCTCCCCCAACGGAGCCAGCGGCCAGATTTCTGGCGGCGTCGGGGACAACGCCAGCGTCGGCTTCGGAAACTACAATGCGGGCTTCATCTCGGTCAAGATGAATGACTGGCACGGCTTCACTTCCATGTCCAACCTCACCTTCAGCAAGGCGCTGGGCACCGGAGCCTTCGTGCAGGCCACCAGTTCCTACACGCCCAACGATCCGTTCAACCTGAAGAACATGTACGGTTCGCAGAACTTCGACCGGAAGATCGTCTTCAACACTTTGCTGGCCTACCAACCGCCGTACTTCAAGGGTCAGCACGGAGCGATGGGGCGGCTTCTGGGCGGCTGGACCCTCGCGCCCATCTTCACCGCCGGCAGCGGCGCGCCGTTGTATTGCAACACGCCGACCGACGCCGAGTCCTTCGGCTCGGCGGACGGGGTGAACTTCGGGACCAACGAACAGTGCCTGTTCACCTCCACGGCTGGCGTCAGCAATAAAGCCCACTATGGCTTCCCTGGCGTTTTTGATACCAAAATGAACTGCATACTGGCTTGCCCGGCTGGCGGCACGGCGAGCACCCAAGTCAACATCTACTCCGACCCCCTGAAGGTTTGGAACAACGTTCGCCCGCCCATCCTGGGACTTGACACCCGGGATGCCGGCGTCGGCCAGACCAGGGGCTTGCCTTACTTCAACATGGATATGAGCATCAAGAAGAACATCCGCATCTTCGAGCGGGTCAATCTCGACGCCCAGTTCGTGTTCACCAACGTGCTCAACCACAACCAGTTCTACGATCCTGGAATGAATCTTTCCAGCCCGACGGCCTGGGGGGTGCTGAACGCGCAGGGCAATAACCCGCGGCAGTTGCAGTTCGGCATCCGCGCGAGCTTCTAACCTGCAAGAGTTGAAGGGCTGGGCTTCGGCCCAGCCCTTTTTTCTTGCTCCCAGGTTTTGTGTCGGCAGCGCTTAGCTTCCGGGTAGGCAACGCTTAGCTTCCGGGGGCCGCAGCGCTTCAGCCCCGCGCAAGTGGTCCTTTCAGTCGCCGTGGAGAGCGGCGCTTCAGCGCCGCGTCAAGCGGGACGAGCAGGCTGGGCTTTAGCCCCCGTGGTCGTCTTACCATTCACCGGTGGTGCGCCCACCCGTAGCCAATCGCCGCCGCCGACGCTCCGATGTTGACCACAGACACGGCCCGCTCCAGCTTGTGATGGCCCCGCTTGTGCAGGAAGTAGGCGAAGCCCATTACGCCGGCAGTCTCGCCTCCAAAATTGAGCGCCAGCCCAGGCGCCGAGCGCCCGAAAATGCGCACCACGGGATTCAGTTCCCGTCCGCCCCCTTGCAGGTTGGCATGCGTCATCGCGAAATCGCCGCCGTTGAACGCCGCCGCCGTGGCAAACAACGCGCAATTCTTCGCGTCCCAGAATCTGTGTTCGCCAGTGATACTTCCAGGCCTCGGTGTGACGATCGAAATTGGAGCTGCCGCTGCGAGCGCAGCCGCCTCCGCTACCGTGTCCGGCGCATCCGGCAGCGGCCCCTGCGCGAACAGCGCGGAGCAGCACATACAAATCGCCAGCAGCACGCCGGCGCGAAGCAGGCAGGTTTCTGAGAATCTGAGGCAAGCCATAGGCGCTGGCCGAACCCGGCCCAGCGTCCATCAGGGCGCAATCCTCCATCCACGCACCCGGCATGAGAAACCCCGAAAACACCAGCGAATCAGTTGGTTGAGTGCGCCAGATTCTTAGAATCGGAAGTAACCTGTGCACTGATTTGCAGTTCGTGTCAGAGCTTTTCTCTTCTGTAGGGACTGCCATAAAAGCCGCGCCAGTCAAGGCGTTTGGCGGGAAGCGCAACGCCTTCGTCCACCCTGAAACGCGCCTCGCGCCGCCGGCCCCGATGTTGTTCTTCTTCCTTGAGCCGCCAAGTACAATAGAAGCTCGAGTTCGGCATGAACAAGTTCGCGATCCTTAACAGCCGAAAGCGCGCGCTGATTGCCCTGGCGCACTCGCTCGTTTTCTTCGGCATCGCGGTTCACGGCTTCGTCTCGCCTCGCGCGGCGGTCGTATTTCATGGTCCCGGCGCCGTGACCGGCGTGATCCTTGTGGTGATCTATCTGATCGTTTCCTCAGTCCTCGCCTGGCTGGTCACCATTTCCCGATGTCTGCAGGAGCGTCTGTACTTCGCCCTCTGCGCCAGCAGCGCAACCTTCGGCCTGCTGCGCATCCTGTTCGGCGACGCCGCTCTGCCCGCTGCCCAGTACTTGCGCGTGCTCATGCTCACCTCGGCGGTCGGCGTCGGCTTTTGGATTTTCCGGTCCTTCTCCCGCCCTGTCTCGGAAGGCGCTGTTTCCGACTGAAACTCTGGTTCAAAAGGAAGCCGCCCGGGATACAATCCCGGGCGGCGATCATTTCAGTTGGGCGAGGCCTATGCGCCGTGGCCTGTCCACGACAGCGTTAGGAAAGGAAGAACTCTTTGGTGATGGCCGCCCAGTCCACTTCGGGCAGGTGCGCGGTGATGTCGTCCACCGCCACGCCGCCGTCTTGCGCCAGTGCCGCCGCCATCGCCATCGGCATTCTCTTCCGAAGCCGCAGCGCGGACTCTTCCGTCCACATCCGCGCCAGCGCCCCACCCAGCAGATTGCGGAAGTTGATCTTCGCGTCAGGAGCCAGCACCGTCAGCAGCCAGCCTTCGCCGTAAGGATCCTTGTGCGCCAGATCAGGATTGGCGATGACCGCGTCATTGACATCGGTCACTGTGCCCTCGATCGGTGACACCATGTCCACGGACTTGCCGTCGCGGAAGATCGTCCAGATCTTCTGCCCTTGGCGGACCCAGCGCCCACGCTGCGGCAGCGCGATGCTATCAATCTTGCCCACCAGCTTCGAGGCAAAGTCATCCATGCCGATGCGCACCAGGTCGCGGCTCTCGCTCAGCGCCCAGGTGTGTCCGCCGTGATAGCGCACATTTTCGGGAACCTGGAAGCCGGAAACCATTGCCGGAAGCATCCGCGGCTCAATCTCTCGAGTTGCCTGCACGACCGGCTGCTTCGCCATCTGCTTCTGACCACGCGCATAATCAATCAGTAGGAAGATTCCGAATGTCATCAGTACCAGAATGACTACCATAACCCACCTCGCCCGGAGTGCCTCTTGGTTTCCTGGTCACTCTTCACTTTTCCTTAGGGCAATCGCGCGGCCAAACCAATGCGCACTGAGCGCACGGCCACGTTGCAGTGCATATCTCTCATACTGCGAATGAGATAACTGGAACAACGCTCCACGGGGAAAAAATACTGCGCAAAAAATCAACAGCGATTTCGATGAAGATCGCAACAGAGCGGGAAGCCCGTCGGACAAGCAAAGAGCGGTCTGATGCACTCGAAACAGCTTGCCTTCAGCGAGTTACCTCGTTTATCGCGAGTGTGATGCAATCTGCATCGTGGCCTGATGCAAGATGCAACGAACAAGGCGACTTCTCCCTCCTGCAGAACCCTGTTGACCGCAGTCACTTGCAACGGTGACGCGCGTCACGGCTAAGAAACGCCTCATTGTTGAAACTGTAGCTGTCTGAAGCTGCTGAATTTCGCGACAGCCTCTGATCTGATGAGGTTAGCAGCTCATTTTCGGCTCCAGCGGATTACTCCGGTAATCGTGTCCTCCCCTCTATTCAGTTCAGCGTCTACGCGAGAAAGAGTTCCGGGCGGCTCTGTTGGCTCAAACAAACCTGCCCGACGGGACCTCATTCATGAGCAAGGCACTCTTATATGATTCGACGATTTGTATAGGCTGCAAGCAATGCGAACAGGCTTGCGCAACACAAAATAAGCTTCCCTACAACGACACCATCGCCGCCGAGGAGCGGCAATCGGAACACAAGTACACCGTTGTCATGACCAAGGGCGACAAGTTCATGCGCCGCTTGTGCATGCACTGTGAACATCCCGCATGCGCCTCGGTTTGTCCGGTAGGAGCCTTCCACAAAACCAAAGAAGGACCTGTCGTCTACGACGTGTGGAAGTGCATCGGCTGCCGTTACTGCATGGCGACCTGCGTCTTCAGCCAGCCCAAGTACGAATGGGGCTCGCTGAATCCGCGCGTGCGCAAATGCATAATGTGTCCGGAGCGGGTTGTGGCCGGCCAGCAAACGGCTTGCGCTGAGATTTGTCCCACCGGCGCCACCAAGTTCGGCGAGCGCGACGACCTCATCAAGGAAGCGCAGGATCGCATCCGCCAGAACCCTTCCACTTACCTGAACCGCATCTACGGTCTCCACGAAGTCGGTGGAACTTGCGTGCTCATTCTTTCCGGCGTGAAGGCGGAAGAATTCGGCTACCCCGCATCGGAAAAGATCGGCGACATTCCCATGCCCGAATACACCGGCCGGGTCATGGAGCGAGTGCCAGATTTCATTCCGCTGTGGTCTGTGGTCCTGGGAGGCATTTATTGGATCTCTCATCGTCGCCAGGAGGTCGCTGCCGCTGAAGCGAACGAGAAGAAGAACGGGAGCGTGCTATGAGAATCAAGCTTACTTTCTGGAGGATCGTTTTCCTGGTGGTCATGGTCATGGGCCTGTATTCCGCCTACGTTCGCTACGCTCATGGACTGGGTGCGGCAACCAACATGACCGACCAGTTCCCCTGGGGTTTCTGGATCGGCTTCGACTGCCTGTGCGGTGTCATGCTGGCGGCCGGCGGCTTCTGCATGGTCGGCGCGGTCTATTTGTTCAACGTCGAGAGCCTGCACAGTGTGGTGCGTCCCGCCGTGCTCACGGCCTTTCTCGGTTACCTGCTTTTCATTGTCGGACTGCTCTTCGATCTTGGCCGTCCCTGGTTTATCTGGCACCAGCTGATCTACATGAACCCGCACTCGGTCATGTTCGAAGTCGGCATGTGCGTGATGACCTACACCACTGTGCTCTTCTTTGAGTTTCTTCCCAGCGTGTTCGAGCGATTCAATCTAACCCGGCCCATCCGGTGGATTCACAAGATCTACCCGGTATTGATCGTGGCCGGCATCCTGCTTTCCACCTTGCACCAGAGTTCGCTCGGCTCGCTGTATTTGATCATGCCCAGCAAGCTTCATCCTTTCTGGTACTCGCCCGCGCTGCCCTTCTTCTTCTTTGGATCCGCGGTTGCGGTTGGGTTGGCGATGACGATTTTCGAGTCCACGCAGAGCGCCAAGGCCCTCGGACGCCACCTCGAACTTTCCGTCCTGGTTCGCCTGGGCGGAGCTTTGCTGGTGGCTCTCTGGGTCAACGCCCTGCTCCGCTTTGAAGATTACTTTCGCCGGGACATGCTCCGCCAGATCCTCAAGCCCAGTTACGAAGCCTATTTCCTGTGGCTTGAGCTGGCGCTGTCATTCGTCATTCCCATCACTCTGCTCAGCTTCAAGAAAGTCAGGCTGTCGCCCAACGGCCTCTATCTGGCCTCAGTTATCAGCCTGTTTGGCTTCATCACCAATCGCCTGAACGTCAGCCTGATCGGTTTCGAGACCTACGTCGGGCACCATTACGTTCCTAAGTGGACGGAATTCTCAGTCACTCTGATGATCGTGGCCATGGGCTTCTTCCTGTTCAGGGTCGCCGTCCAATATCTGCCTATCTTCCCAAAGGAAGAGTTTGTTCACGCGCCACTGGCCGCATTGAAGACCGCACCGCCCTCCGTTTCGGCGGTGCTGGAGCATGCCGGAGACTGACCCAACTCGCCGCTGGCTTCGCCTGACGCCCGGCCTGAGCGCCAAGCTGAACATCCTTTTACTTGGCGCCATGGTCGTCATTTTCGCGCTGCTCGGCTATCTCAACGTCCGCCTGCACCGCCAGCATCTGGAGCAAAACACGCTGCAGAGCGCCGAACGTGTCAGCGACGTCATTCAGCACGCCACCACCGACTACATGCTGCGCAACGACCGCGACGGGCTCTATCACTCTATCCAGACCATGGCCAAAGAACCCGGCATGGTGAAGATTCGCATCTTCGACAAGGAAGGGAAGATCACCTACACCACCGACCCTGCCGAAATTGACCACGTGGTGGATAAGAAAGGGGAGGCCTGCTACGCCTGTCACGCCCAGTCGCAGCCGTTGACCAGGCTCAATCGTCCCGACCGCTTCCGCATTTACCGCAATGGCGGCGGAACGCGTGTCCTCGGCATCATCACGCCCATTGAGAATCAACCAGCTTGTTCGAATGCCGCCTGCCACGCTCACCCCGCCGAGCAGCGGATCCTCGGCGTGCTCGACACGGATCTTTCTCTGCAAAAGGCTGACTTGCAACTCGCGGAAAGCAGCCGCCGCATGATCGCCTATACAACCTGCGCCCTGCTGTTGATCGCCCCGCTCAGCTGGTTTTTTGTCTGGCGCGTGGTCGGTCTCCCGGTGAAGGCGTTGAAGCGCGCCACCGAAAGCCTCGCCGCCGGCGATCTTGGCTATCAGATCAACGTTCAATCGAAGGACGAGATCGGGGAACTGGCCTCTTCGTTCAACAGCATGAGCCGCCAGCTGCAATCGGAACGGAACCAGAATATCGCTTGGACGCAAACTCTCGAACAGCGCGTCGAGCAGAAAACCCGCGAACTGAAGCGCGCCCACGAACACGCGCTGCACACCGAGAAAATGGCTTCGATCGGCAAGATGGCCGCCGTGCTCGCGCACGAAATCAACAATCCCCTCTCCGGCATCCTTACCTACGCCAAGCTGCTGCGCAAGTGGATTGACCGCGAGGAATCCGATCGCCAGAAAACGACCGGGGGCGGTGTGCGCCGCTATCGTGAAATCTGCGATTCCCTCGACCTCATCGCTTCCGAAAGCCGCCGCTGCGGTGATCTGGTTAAAAATCTGCTCACTTTCTCCCGCACCACGCCCATGAACCTGCAACCTGCGAACCTGAACCAGGTTCTGGACCGCGCGCTGCGCCTGGTGCAGCACCAGTTGGACCTCGCCAGCGTGCAAGTGCAGCTGCAACTCGATCCCGACCTGCCCCAGGTGCAGTGCGATGCCGCTCAGATCGAACAGGTGCTGCTCGCCCTCATCGTGAACGCCCTGGATGCCCTCCCGCAGGGGGGGAATCTGTGGCTCACGACAAGTTTCAGCCCGGAAAATAGCCAGGTCCGCGTCGTGGTGCGCGATGACGGCGCCGGCATTCCGCCCGAAATCCTGCCCCGCATCTTTGAGCCGTTTCTTACCACCAAGGAAACCGGACGCGGCGTCGGCCTGGGTCTCGCCATCAGCCACAGCATTCTTGAGCGCCACAACGGGAACATCGAAGTGCAATCCGAGGTTGGCCGCGGCACCACCTTTACCGTCACTCTGCCCTGGGACGAGGCAAACAAGACTGCCTTGCCCTCTGCCGGTGAATCTGCTGCCAACGCCAGCGTGAGGTGATCAACATGGAAACGCAAGGCAAACTTCTCATCGTGGACGACGAACTCAGCGTCCGCGACTCTCTTGGAAAATGGTTTCGCGAAGAAGGCTATGAAATCGGCACCGCGGAAAGCGCCAGCGACGCCCTCACCCGCATGGCAGAGAACAAATGGGACGTCGCTCTGCTCGACATCAAAATGCGCGGCACCGATGGCATCGAATTACAGCGCCGCCTTCATGAATTGGATCCCGACCTGATCGTCATCATGATGACCGGCTATGCGTCCGTCGAAACTGCGGTCACCGCTCTCAAGAATGGCGCCTACGACTATGTCAGCAAGCCCCTCGACCCCGACGAAATCGCCCACCTTGTAAAGAGAGCCCTGGCACATCGCCGCGCCGAAAAAGAGAACGTCCGCCTGCGCGAAACGGTGGCCGAGGCCACACGTCCCGGCGACCTGGTTGGCCAGAGTCCGGCTATGCGCAAAGTCTTCGACGCGATCGAGACGGTTGGTCCTACGGATGCCAATGTCCTCATCACCGGCGAGAGTGGCACCGGCAAAGAGCTTGTAGTACGCGCCATTCACGCCGCCAGCGTCCGCCGCTTTCATCCGCTGGTTGTTATTCACTGCGGGGCTCTCACCGAGACGTTGCTGGAAAGCGAGCTTTTCGGCCACGAGAAAGGCGCATTCACCGGTGCGCAATACCGCAAGAAAGGCAAATTCGAGATCGCCGAAGGCGGCACCGTATTTCTCGACGAAATCGGCGATATCAGCCTGAAAACCCAGACCGACCTGCTGCGTGTGCTCCAGGAGCGCGAAATCACGCGCGTCGGCGGCAATCAGGTCATCAAGGTGGATTTCCGCTGCGTCGCCGCCACCAACAAGAATCTCGATGCCATGATTGACGAGGGCTCGTTCCGTCCCGACCTCTTCTACCGGCTCAACGTCTTCCACATCGAACTGCCGCCGCTGCGCGACCGCCGCGAAGATATTCCTCTGCTGGTCGAGCACTTCGTACGCAAGTTCGCGCTGGCCATGAGCAAGCACATCACGCGCGTCGCGCCCGCCGCCATGAACCAGTTGCAGCAGCAGCCCTGGCTGGGTAACGTCCGCGAACTTGAGAACGCCGTCGAGCGCGCCATGGTCGTAGCTCAGGAGCCTGAACTGCGGGAGCAGGATTTCATCTTCAAGGCCCAGCCGTCCTCACCAGTCGCTGGCAGGTCTCTGGACGATATCGAGAAGGCTCACATCCTGCGCACCCTCGCTGAGTGCAGCGGCAACCAAAGCCGCGCCGCCGAAGTCCTGGGCATTGACCGCGTCACGCTGCATCACAAGCTCAAGCGCTATGGCTGGAGCCGCACCCCAGTCGAGGCGCAATGATTCTGGCCGAAGGATCGGATGGCGATGAATCGCGTGCTTTTGCTGCCGGTTGGAGATGTGGAAGCCCCCCTCCTGCAGTATCTCTGCACCCAGATCCCGCGCCTTCTGCCGGTGCGCTGCGAAATCTCTCCCGGCAAACTCGATCCCGCCCCGTCTTACCACGCCGAGCGCCAGCAGCATCATTCTTCCGAGATCATCGAGCGCTTGCAGCCGCTCGTGCGCCCGCAGGATTGGCGCGTGCTTGCGGTGACCGGTGTAGACCTCTACATACCCATCCTGAAGTACGTTTTCGGCGAAGCCCAAATGGGCGGACGCTGTGCTCTCGTCTCCTTTCACCGCCTGCACCAGGAGTTCTACGGGCTCGACCGCGACCGCGATCTGCTCGCCCTGCGCCTGCTGAAGGAAGCCGTCCACGAGCTGGGCCACACGCTCGATCTCAGCCACTGTCAGGATTACCGTTGCGCCATGGCCTCAGCCCACGCTGTCGAATGGATTGACCTCCGCGAACCCACCATGTGCCAGTCGTGTCAATCGAAGGTGGATCAAAAGCTGGCGGGCTGGTTGAGTTTTGGTCGCGGCGGACTCTGAATCGCCAGCACGCCGCGCCGGCAACTGCTGTGAAACTAAAGCACGTCCCGCAGCAGTCTGTGTCTTAGCTTGAACCTCAAGAAGAGAGTGGAGTGGCGAACAGGAGAAAATGAACCAGCCTGGAAGGGGCGGAAGAGAACCTGCGATACAGCGGGGTTTTACGCGGGTAAAAGTCCCCACATCGCTCTATGCCGCGGGCTCCGCTTGCGGCTGCGTGCACAACTCCCGCACCGCAGCCTCAACCAGGGTGTCCACCGCCGCTGCCACCGCAGGAGACAACTCCGTGCTCCAGTCCGTACTGGCTGGTTGAACGCCCAGAAGAGTGACTTCCGGCTGTTTCTGGGCCAGTACCCGCAACGCCACCAGCAGATCGGAGACTCCCAACTGGTGCACGCTGCTACTACCGGGCAGAGAATTCAACTCTTCCGCCGTCATCCGCATGACTGTGCCTGCGGGCCGGCCTACGTCCACCGCGTCAATCACGATCAGGCGGGAACAGTCCCACACGTAAGGAAGCAACTCGAGTCCCAGGGTTCCGCCTTCTACCAGGTCCACGTCCGCGGGCACTCGCGCGTCTTCCCGCAACCGCTTGATGACCTGCGCCCCTGCCCCATCATCGGCGTGCAGCACGTTTCCCAGCCCCAGCACCACCGTCTTGCCTGACTCAGTCCGCATCACTTCACCTGCCGCGCGTCCTCTTCCAACTCGTGTCTGGGAATGAACTTATAGCCGGTGAAGATGCTCTCAATCAGCCCGTTGCGCTCTTCCCACGAGACCAGCACGGCGCTGTACACATGGTGAATGACGAATGCGAAGAACGTGAACATGATGCAGAAATGCATCAATCGCAGATGCTGGATATCCACCACCGTCGGAATCCAGGCGAATAGCCACCCCAGCAACCAGGGTCCCCTTACATGCGTATACAAAGTCAGGCCGGAGATGATCTCCAGCAGCATGAAGGTGAACATCACCAGATACGTCACCGCAGCCAGCGCGTTATGACCCACGTAGTGCACCAGGTCCTTCCTCAGGAAGCTGTAATAGGCGACCATCTCACCCATGCCCCGCCATTGCCGCTTCTGGATAGGCCAGAACGACCGCCAACTCGACCAGTCATTCCCCACAAAGAACCAGTACATCCGCAGCAGGAACGCGCTGATGAACACCGAGCCGGCCACCAGGTGAATGAACCGCATCTTCGCCATCAGGAAGGTCGTGGTGCTCTTGCCCACAATGAACGGATTGTGCATGTAGTAGCCGGTGAAAGCCAGCACGCCGATGGGCAGAACGATCAGCCAGTGCGAAACCCGCACCGGCAGCTCCCAGACATAAGTCCGCACCGGCAAGGTGGTAGGATAGGGTCTGTGGGCCTCGCTCCATGCGTGATGTCCTGGTGCCAGTGAGCCCATGGCAGTCCTCCTTTCACTGACCTTGGATCAACGGCCTTAACTCGCCTTTACTTCGACGTACTTTCTTCCACGCGCGTCAACCACGTGCACCGCGCACGCCAGGCACGGATCGAACGAATGCACGGTCCGCAGGATCTCCACCGGACGCTCCGGATCGGCAATCGGCGTCTTCAGCAATGCCGCCTCGTACGCGCCCCGCTGTCCTTTGCCGTCCCGCGGTCCGGCATTCCAGGTCGTCGGCACCACGCACTGGTAGTTCTTGATCTTCTTGTCTTCGATCTCGACCCAGTGTCCCAGCGATCCCCGCGGCGCCTCGTGGAACCCCCAGCCCTGGGCCTGCTTCGGCCAGGAATCCGGATCCCACTTCTCGCCGTTGTGAATGCGCAGGTCGCCGTGTCCCAGCTTGTCGCCCAGCTCGGCCACCCACTTGCTCACCTGACCGGCCATCACCTTGGCCTCGACCGCCCGGGCCGCGATGCGCCCCAGCGTTGAGAACAACGCCGTCGCCGGCGCGTTCAGGTGCGCCAGCACTCCATCCACCGCGGCTTTCACCTCCGGATGTCCGGACGCATACGCCACCAGCATCCGCGACAGCGGCCCCACCTCCATCGGATGGTCCTGATACCGCGGCGCCTTCAGCCACGAATACTTCTGATCTACATCCAGGTGCTCGAACGGCGGCTTCGGCCCTGTGTACTTCGGCTTGGTCTCGCCCTGATACGGATTCTTGCCGTTCTGATCCCCGTCGCCGTACTCGTACCAGGAGTGCGTCACATACTCGCTCACGTTGGCCGGATCCACCGGATGCACCTTCGACAGATCGTGCCCGAAGATCGCCCCGCGCTGCAGGTAGAACCGCGCCGGATCCTTCACCCCTCCCTGCGGATAGTCGCCATACGACAGGAAATTCCCAAGCCCCTCGCCGTGCCCAAACCAGTCCTTGTAGAAACTCGCCACGGCCAGCACGTCCGGCACATACACCTGATCCACGAATGCCTGCGCCTTCGACGCCACCTCGGTGAGGAATGTGATCCGTTCCGGGTTAATGGTCGCGCCTGGCTCGTTCGGATCCATCGAAGCTGCCATCCCGCCCACCAGGTAGGTCTGCAGGTGCGGGTTCTTCCCGCCCAGCACGGCATGAATCCGGATGTAGTCTTTCTGGAACTCCAGCGCCTCGATGTAATGGGCCACCGCCAGCAGGTTGGCCTCCGGAGGCAGTTTGTACGCCGGATGTCCCCAATACCCGCTGCTGAACAGGCTGAGCTGTTTGCTCTCGACCAGCGCCTTCACCCGGTCCTGAATCGCTTTGAAGTAGTTCTTGCTCGACTTCGGCCACGGTGAAATGGACTCGGCCAGCTGCGAGGTCTTTCCCGGATCGGCCTTCAGCGCCAGCGTCACGTCCACCCAGTCGAGCGCGTGCAGATGGTAGAAGTGGATCACGTGGTCCTGCACGTATTGGCTGGCGCCTATGATATTCCGGATCAGGTTGGCGTTTTCCGGCACCTCGAGGCCCAGGGCGTCCTCGACCGCGCGCACCGAGGTCAGCGCATGCACCGTCGTGCACACGCCGCAGATGCGTTGCGTCCAGATCCACGCCTCGCGCGGGTCCCGTCCTCGCAGGATCAGCTCGATCCCGCGGAACATGGTTCCCGAGCTCCAGGCATCGGTGACCGCCCCGCCATTCACTTCGGCTTCAATGCGCAGATGGCCTTCAATGCGAGTCACTGGATCGACTACGATGCGTGCCATACGCTCCTCCTGTCATTCATTCCGCCCAGCCCCAATGAACGCTCAAGGTCGCGAACGCTTTTGGGTGGCGCAGCGCTTCGAGCGCTGCGATTAGCCAGCCCCTCTCAACGGCGGCTTCAGCCGCTGAGGGACGTTTCCAACAACCTGCCTGCTCTTATACTTTTTCCGGCCCGGGCGCAGTTCGCGACCTGTCCCGAATCGCGCTCGCGATGCCGTGGACCACCGTGGCACCCGCCACCGCCGCCGTGATCCCGATCCCGATTTTGCCCGCGCTGACGTCCGCTCCAAACCCGGGCACGTTCGGCAGCCGCTCATAGAACGGCGACCGCGTCTCCCAGAAGTTGTACTCGCCGCACCCGACGCAGCCATGCCCGGACTTCACCGGCCAGCTCGTGCCGTCGTTGTACCGCACCGTCGGGCAGTTGAATGTGGTTTGCGGGCCCTTGCAGCCCATCTTGTAGAGGCACCAGCCTTTACGATGTCCTTCGTCGCCCCATTCCTGGGTATAGCGGCCGGCATCGTAGTGCGCCCGGCGCTCGCACTGGTCGTGGATCACCCGGCCATAGGCAAACAGCGGTCGGTTGTACTGATCCACCGCCGGCAGCTCGCCAAACGTGAGGTAGTGCACCAGGACCGCCGCCGTATTAGCCGGATTCTGCGGGCACCCACCCAGGTTGATGACCTTGGCCTCGGGCACCGCCTGCTCGATCCCGACCGCCCCCGTAGGATTCGGGGACGCCGCCACCAGCCCGCCATACCACGCGCATGCCCCGGCCGCGATGGTCGCCGCCGCGCCGCCGCAGACTTCCTTCGCGATCGCCAGCGCCGTCTTCCCCGCGACCGTGCAGTACACCCCATCGTCGGCCAGCGGAATGGCCCCCTCCACCACCGCAAGGTACTTGCCCTTTTCCTCTTTCACTACCCGATTGAGCGCAGCTTCGGCCTGGTGCCCGGCTCCTGCCATGATAATCTCGTGGTATTCCCACGAAAGCAGGTCCAGCACGACCTCCAGCACCGACGGATGGCTCGACCGCAGGATGGCCTCCGAGTTCCCGGCGCAATCCTGGAACTGCAGCCACACGAGCACCGGCTTTTTGGTCTTCTCCAGAGCCGAGGCAACCTGGGCGACGTAGCGCGGAGGGAGGGCCAAAGTCGCGGTCATGGCGGTGCAGAACTTCAGGAACCGGCGCCGGCTGACGCCTTTCTTCTGCAGGGCCCCATAAAAAGTCTCGTTCGGCGGGATCATAGGGTCATCCTTCCTGGGAGTTATGTTTGTTCCGCCCTATTTGGAGACGGAACCCATACCCTACGTCTAAGACACGGATTGCGATTAAGTACCACCAGTCAATTGGTTGACGATGTGACGAAAATCACAGATCGGTGTGATTTCACGCCAAACAGGAGATTTGCCGACAGGAAAACTGGTTGTCATCAGGAGACTGGTTGTCATTCCGAGCGAAGCAGGAACCTGCTTCCTCTCAGCCGCGCTTCGTACCATGGAAGGGGGACACCGGTCCAGGAAACCAATGCGGGGACAGCCGTCCTCGCCTGCCCTGAGCGGAGTCGAAGGGGCCGTCCAGTCGAGCGTAGCTCGACTCGCCTGAGTCAAACTCCCGCCCCCGTAGTACACTTTCCGCCATGATGCCCCGACTCTTCCTAGTCCTCGCGCTCGCCGGCCTCGCTGTCGCCCAGCCGGCGTCCACCCCGGCGGTCCAACAACAGCCCTTCGACACGCATGACGGGAGGCCCATCACTTTGTACACGCTCACCAATGCTCACGGCGTTGAAGTCCGAACCATGAATTATGGCGGCATCATCGTTTCTATCCGCGTCCCCGATCGAAAAGGCCAGCTCGCCGACGTCGTGCTCGGCCACGAGACGCTGGAAGGCTACACTCCAAACCCGCCCTATCTTGGCGCGATCGTAGGCCGCTATGCCAATCGCATCGCCAACGGCACCTTCACCCTCGAAGGCAAGACCTACACCTTGCCCAAGAACGACGGCCCCAACACCCTGCACGGCGGCATCGCGCGCACGTTCGACAAGGTCGTCTGGGACGCGGAGCCGCTGAAAGGGAAGGACGGCGTCGCCTACACCTATCTAAGCAAAGACGGCGAAGAGGGTTTCCCGGGCAACCTGAAGATCAAAGTCACCTATACGCTGACCGACTCGAACGAGATCCTGATTGACTACGAAGCGACGACCGACAAGGCCACACCGATCAACGTCAGCCAGCACAGCTATTTCAATCTCGCCGGCGAGGGCACCGGCGACATCCTGAGCCACGAAATCATGATCAACGCCGACCGCTTCACCCCGGTAGACAAGAATCTGATCCCCACCGGCGAACTGCGCCCGGTCAAAGGCACGCCCTTCGATTTCACGACGCCCACCAAAATCGGCGCCCGCATTGACGATCCCTACGACCAGATGGTCCTCGGCCACGGCTACGATCACAACTTCGTGATCAACCGTAAGGGAGAAAAAGGTCTCGTACTCGCCGCCCGCGTCTACGAGCCCACCAGCGGCCGCGTCCTCGAAGTCTCCACCACCCAGCCCGGCGTCCAGTTCTACACCGGAAATTTCCTCGACGGCTCCGTCACCGGCAAGCAGGGCCACGTCTACAAGCGCCGGTACGCTTTCTGCCTGGAGACGCAGCATTTCCCTGACTCGCCGAACCATCCGGACTTCCCGACCACAATCCTGAAGCCGGGAGAAACGTTCCGCGAGAAAACAGTATTCAAGTTCTCAGCAAAGTAGGATTGTGGAAGAGCGGCCATTCAGGGGCCGCGTGACCTCATCCCGGAAGGATGCATGACAGTAGCCCGGCGTTTCAACGCCGGGAACCGTGCGCGATTGAGGAACCTCCGTCCCGTTAGGGACGATTGAAACTGTGCGCGGCATCCATACGCGTTTCAGCCGTGCCTACGGCACGGACGCGTCTTGACGGATCACATCCCCGCCGCTGGAAGCGGCGGGCTATTCTCGGAGGTCCCTACGGGACCGGGCCGCGAGCCACCTACTCCCCCCTCAACTCCTCCACCAGCGCCTTCTCCACCTGCTTGCAATGCTCCGCCGTCAGCTTCTTCCCGCCCGACGTCAGATAAAACGTATCAATCGCCATCTGTCCCTCGGTATCAATCAGCGCGATCTCGATGTTGCACTTTTCATCCGACAGGCACGATGCGACCCGGTGCAGCAGCCGCGGACGGTCCTGCGCAATCACCTGCACCAGCGTGCTCGTCGCCGATGACGTATCGTCAAACTCGATCTTCGTCTCCACTTTCACCTTGGCGATCGCGCCCTTCTCCGACCGCTGCCGGTCGCGCAGCATCTTAGTGAGATCGGCTTCGCCGAGCAGCACGCTGGTCACGCTGTTCTTGAACCGCGCCCACTCCGAGAGGTTCAACTCCAGCGTACGAAACCGGTCGGTAAAGTGAAACGTGTCCACCACCGTTCCCGCCGCATTGGAAAACGCATTCGCCTTCACGATGTTCATGCCCCACGCCGCCAGCACGCCTGCCAGCGTGGCAAACAGAAACGGACGGTCCTTCGTCACCAGCGTCAGGTCATACCAGTGCCGCCCGCGCTTCAACTCCACCTGCACCGGATCGGTGCCCAGCTCTCCGGCTAACTGCATATGCCGCATCACTTCCTCGGCGGTATGCATCAGCAAGTACCGCTGCGGGAACCCTTCGAGAAATTCCTTGAACTTGCTGCCTGTCACCGGTGCCAGCGACCGCAGCCGCGCCAGCTTTTCGTCATTCACATCGGCATGCACGCGCTGATCGGCGCTGCGGTTCAAATAGTTCTCCGCCGCAATGTAGAGCTGCCAGACGTTCTCCGCCTTCCACGGTGTCAGCGCCTCCGGATTCACCGCCTTGATGTCCGCGAAAGTCAGTAGAGCCAGCATTTTCAGCCGCTCCGGCGTCCCCATCTTTTCGGCGAACGCCGCCACCGTCGCCGGATCGAAAATGTCCCGCCGCAGCGCCGCCGACAATTCCAGATGGTTCGCGATCAGAAACAGCACCTCTTCCCGCTCCTTCGGATCCACATCCAGCCGGTCCATGGCGCGGTTCGCGATGTCCAGGCTCGCCTCCACGTGGTTTCCGCCGGGTACGCCTTTGCCCGTGTCGTGCAGCAAGAGCGCGAGGTAAAGCAGTTCCGGATCTTCCAATTCGCCGAGCAGCGCTCCGTAGCGCTTGTCCCACTCCGACTGCGATTGCTTCAGCCGGTGCAGGCTCTCGATGGCGATAAACGAATGCTCATCCACCGTGAACCGGTGATAGAAATCCCGCACCACCAGCGAATCAATCACTTTCAGTTCAGGCAGCAGCAGCGCAAGCAACCGCAGCGAATGCATGGCTCGCAGCGCATCGGCGGCATACGGCTGCAGCAACGTTTCCTGCAGGTAAAGCCACAACTCCGCACCGCGCGGCGGCATCGAGGCCAGCGCCGGAAGGGCTTGCTCAATGCGCTGCTCCGTCGTCGCGCTCAACTTCAACCCGTGATGCGCCGTGAAGTGAAACAGCCGAAGCAGCACTTCGGGGTCTTGTAGAGATGACGGCTGCTGCAAAAAAATCAGCCCGTCCACCACGGAAAAATCTGCCGTCGTCACCCGCGACCGCCAGCTTTGCACCTGCCGGTAGAGCGCTGACCACGCTTCCGGAATTTCTTGCAGCAACTGCGTTACGGTGCGCTGCACTGCCCGCGCGTGGCCGAAATAAATGCGCATCCAGTCCGCCGGCGAAAGCTCTTCGGCGTCCGCTGCGCCAATCTTTCCCGCCGCCGCCGCGTCCTGCGCCTCCCAGCTCAGCGTGTTGTCGTCGCGCCCGTGCCGGAAGTGCAGAAAGCACCGCGCCGACATCAGAAAGTCCAGCGCCGCGTCCATCTGTTTGCGCACCGGAGGCCGCAGCGGACTTCCTTCCGGCCAGTCGTGCAGTTTGTCCATCGCCGAAATCAGTGCCAGCCAGTTGGCCACATTGCAGTCCCGCAGCCCGCCGGGAGCTTCCTTCAAATTTGGCTCAAGATGGTAAAGCGTCATCCCATGCTTGGCATGTCGCTCGCGGGTAACCTCAGCCAGGCCCTGCACCAGCGTTTTCGACTCCCGCATCACCAGCTTGGGAATGACCTTGTCATGCAGCTTGCGAAACAGATCAGCGTCACCCGCCAGGTAGCGGCAGTCGAGAAGGGAAATCGTGAACTCGGTGTTATTCGAGTCGTACCGTTCGCATTCGGCCAGCGTGCGCGAGGCCGGGCTCAGCTTCAGCTTCAGGTCCCACAATTCCTGCGAAAGGCTTCGCACCGGATCTTTGAAGGCCTGCTCCGCGTCGCGGTCGGCAAATAGAAATAAGAGGTCAATATCGGAGAAAGGAAAAAGCCATCCCCGCCCGAAGCCGCCGGTCGCGACCATCGCAATCTTCGCGGGACCTTCGTTGGCCGGATTATCGAGGGAAGGCTGCTTGGGAAAGGCCACTTCGTGCCACAACCGTCTGAGGATTTCTTCCACCAGCCGGGTGCGGTGCGCTACGGCGGCGCGTCCATCGCCAGTGTTCTCAAATTCCTGCTGGATGCGCGCCGTTTCTTCGCTGAGAAGCGAGCGCAGTTCGCCGATCAAAGAGGACGCTGCCATCATCAAGGTGTTTCATCGGAACGCTTGCCACCGCCGAGCCAGATCGTTCTCGGCGTCCTTCGCGAATGCTTTGCGACCTTCGCGGTCAAGGTGTTCTTCACCGGCCGCTCGATTTACAAGGCGCCCTCGCCCCGCTCGTCGTTGCGGATGCGGATCGCCTCATCCACCCGCGACAGAAAAATCTTGCCGTCCCCGATCTTCCCCGTGCGCGCCGCTCCCATAATCGCCTGCACGGCCTTCTCGACCAGCGCGTCGGCCAGCACCATCTCCAGCTTGGTCTTGGGAATCAGATCCACGCTGTACTCGCGCCCGCGGTAGACCTCGGTATGCCCCTTCTGCCGCCCGTGCCCGCGCACCTCGATCACGGTCATGCCCTCGACGCCAATTTCGTGGAGCGCTGCCTTGACCGTCTCCAGCTTCGAGTTCTGAATCACCGCTTCAATCTTCGTCATGATGTTCTCAGGTTCCGTTTCGCTTGGCCACACCAGCTACGCCGATGCCTCCCAATAATATCCCTCTTCCCCATGCTGGGAGAGATCCAGGCCCTGCACTTCCTCTTCCTCGGAAACGCGCAGCCCGATGGCCACATCCACCAGCTTCAGGATCGCCAACGTACCGACAATGGCCAGCACCCACGCAATCGCAACGCCCACAAACTGGTTGAGCAACTGATGCGCGTTTCCTTCAAATAGCCCCGACGCGAGCGTACTTCCCTGCGCGTCCTTAAAGATCGGATTGACCGCGCTCGTCGCAAAAATACCCGTCAGCACCGCGCCCAGCGTTCCTCCCGCCCCATGCACCCCGAACGCGTCCAGCGAGTCGTCATAGCCGAACTTCGCCTTGACCTTGGCCACCATCAGGTAGCAGAACACGCCCGCAATCAGCCCGATGATCAGTGCCGGCATGGGCTTCACAAAGCCCGACGCCGGAGTGATCGCCACCAGTCCCGCCACCGCGCCCGAAATCCCGCCGAGCACGCTGGCTTTGCCGTTGCGCAACCACTCCGCGGCAGCCCATCCCAGGGCAGCGGCCGCGGCCGCGAAATGCGTTGCCACAAATGCGCTTGTTGCCAGGCCGCCCGCTGCCAGCGCGCTTCCGGCGTTGAATCCGAACCATCCCACCCACAGCAGGCACGCGCCAATGAAACTGAGCACCACGCTGTGCGGCGGCATCGGCTCTTTCGGATATCCCACTCGCTTCCCCAGATACAACGCGCACACCAGCGCCGAAACGCCCGACGTGACGTGCACCACCGTTCCGCCGGCAAAGTCCAGCGTCGGAAACCGCCCGCCCAGCGCTGCGTTCAGCAATCCGCCCTTGCCCCACACCATGTGCGCCATCGGGTCATAAACGAGGATGGACCACAGCACCGTGAACACCACCATGGCGCTGAACTTCATGCGCTCGGCGAACGCCCCGGCAATCAGCGCCGGCGTAATGATGGCGAACATCAACTGATACACCATGAAGGTCTGCGCCGGGATCGTCGCCGCATAGTCGGCATCGGGCGCCGCTCCCACCCCGCGCAGAAACACATTCTGGAACCCGCCGATAAAGCTGTTCCCCGCGCCAAACGACAAACTGTAGCTGAACAGTCCCCACAGCACCGTGACCACGGCCATCAGCGCGAAGCTCTGCATCATGGTGCCGAGCACATTCTTCTTCCGCACCAGGCCGCCGTAAAACAACGCCAGCCCGGGCCCGGTCATCATCAGGACCAGGGCCGCGCTGGTCAGCATCCACGCGTTGTCGGCGGAACTCTTGGCGTCGGCTGCCCGTTGCTCCAGCTTCGCCAGCCTCGCGCCCGTATCTTCTGCCGCACCAGCCACAGTCTGGGCGCCTGCCACCTGCGCCACCGTCAAGATCAAGGTCAGAATCAGCAAGGGCGTCACGAACGTGGTGACAACCCTTTTCGCAATCGACACTCCCGCACTGCTCCCGTCGGACAGGATCGCACACAGCAACGCATCACTCTATCCCCGGCAGAAACTTCCCGGAAATCGAAAACTTTTATCGTTCCTATCAGGTTTTGTTATTCACCAGACACGAAGCGGCGCGGTTGCACTGCACCGCCAGCGGGCGTATAAGCAAAGCGAGCCAAAGGAGAGGTAATGGCTCTTAACCACAAAGGTCACGAAGACTGTCATTACCCATGAAGTCCTTCGTGATCCTTCGTGTCCTTCTTGGTTTACGGTTGTTCTCCACACAACCCACAACGAAGCCAGAGAAAACATGCAGGTGAAGCAAGATGTCGGATTCCGTTACACCTTCAATCTCAGCGCCAGCCCGCAAAGCCATCCAAGTCGGAATCGCCGCCGGATTCTTCGCCTGTTTCGCGTACCCCCTGGCCGCATTTGGCCATCTTCCAAGGTTGGCGACAACCACGCTGGTGGCCTGCTTCGGTCCAGCGCTGGGCATCGCGTGTTACGGACTGCGGAAACTGCTCGATCTTGAAAAACCGCTGTCCTCCAGCGCTCTCGGCCTGATGCTCAACGCTCTGGCCGGCGCGCTGTTCTCCACCATGGGACTCGTGCAACTGGCAATCGGGTACTCGGCGGGGAGTGAAAAGGTGCCGCCCTTGTTCATCGCCATCTGGCTCGGCCTCGATGTCGTCTGGGATACCTTCGTGGCCTTCGGCACCATCTGCTTCTCCATAGCGATGTTCGGACATCCCCGCTTCGGCCGAGTCTTTGCAGTGCTAGGGATTGCCGTTGGAGGCAGTCTGCTGGGGCTCCATCTGTGGACGTTTCCAACCCCGCCCCAGAACGCAGGGCTGGTGGATTTGGGCCCCGCTCTGGGCCTGTGGTACCTGGCGGTGACGATCCAGATGTGGCGATCCTGCTCGTGGGCACAGCAACGCCTGTCGGCGGCCTGACCCGGTCCTTCCAAAAAGATCAGAACTTGAATTGCACGTCGAGTTGCATACGGCGCGGAGGTTGCGCCGCCACAGGCTGTCCGAACAGCGGCGAGGACACGGCCCCGATGTATGTCACATAGTTCGGGTGATTCAGTACGTTGAACGAATTCAGCGAGACCGACATCACTTTCGCTTCTTTCTTCGCCTTGGACCGCGGAAAATCGTGCGACAGGTTCAGGTCGAGATTGATCGTACCCGGACCGGCCATCGCATTGCGCGGCACTCCCACCGGACGATCATTCAGAATCCCGTCATGATTGTCGTCCCCGCCGGTCGTGACATTGACCGGTCTGCCCGAATAAAGCGAGAGCGCCACACCCAGCGTGAAAAATCGCGTCGGCTGGGTCGAGGCCAGCAGATCGAACTTATGCAGACGATCGTTGTCCGACCGTCCCCAGTCCGAACCGGGATTGTAGCTGTTCGCCGGGAAATATGTGATGCCACTGGTATTGTTGTAGGTCCGGCTCAGCGTGTACTGAATTTGTCCCGAGAAATACTTGCTGGGTTTGCCCCGGAAAGTCAGTTCCATGGCGTTACCTTTGAGATAGCCCTCCGACTGAATCTCTCGTACCTGCCCCTGAGACGCGTCGGGTCGTACCCAGTTGCCGCCAGTCAAGACCGGCGCGTTGGCGTCAATCGAGCGGAATTGCCCGATACCGCGCGTGCCGATGTACACCGCGCTGAACGTGCTCTTGGCCGTAACCTGCCGCTCCACTCCAATGCTGTACTGCAGCGTGAACGGAATGTGAGTCCGTGGGTCGAGCGTGACCAGGCTGGCCGGAATTTGCGCCAGCACCGCCGGATTGATTGGGTACGTTACCAGCGGCGGACTCACAATGTAGCGCAGCAGGTTCACGCCGTTGAAGTGCAGCAGGTCGCCGATCGGACCGGGCCCGGTCCGATCGTAAAACATGCCCGCACCTCCCCGAATCACTGTCTTGCTCTTGGCGCTCAGGGCATAGGCGAAACTGACGCGCGGTGCAAAGTTGTCCGCATCGTCGTGAAAATAATTCTGCCAGTAGTACCGCATGCCCACGTAGAAAGAAAGGTTGGGCTTCAGCCGGATGTTGTCTTCGACAAATCCGCAAACCACCTTTTCCAGAAAATTCACGTGCCCTTGCCCGGTTTGGACGAGGTATTCTGCCGGCATCGCGGC
The DNA here is from genome assembly GCA_037442635.1 of Terriglobales bacterium. Taxonomy (GTDB): domain Bacteria; phylum Acidobacteriota; class Terriglobia; order Terriglobales; family Acidobacteriaceae; genus Sulfotelmatobacter. The sequence continues at coordinate 75,170 of JBBIPV010000013.1, forward strand.
CGTATAGTCGCTAGCGCTAGCAAACGTGTATGTGCCGGCGCGGTTGGTGAAGTCGTCCAGGCCGCGCCGGCTGATGTCGGGAATATCAACGCCAAAGCTGAGCTGATGTCTTCCGTTCGCGTAAGTCGCGAAGTCGGTTCCGTCGAAGTGGTACTCCGTGCGCCGCGCATCGGCCTGCGCCCCGCCTGCGGTAAACAGCCCCGACACCGCGATTTGTGCGTCTGAAGTGACGCTGTGGCTCCCGGTGTCGAAGTGACCGACCAGGAATCGCAGCTGATTGACCCAGTGCGAAGAAAACTGGTGCAGATGGCTCACATTGACTTCGTGCTCGAAGTAATACGTATTCGTCCCGGCGCTAGGCAGGGTCGTCCCGCCGATCAGAGCATTCTCAGTGGACCGATGTTCATACGAATACCCGATCCAGAACTGATCCCCATTGGCCAGGTCATGAAAAATCCGGCCCGAACCGAAAAAATGGTGCGTGGGATTGGGCACCGTCAGGACAAACGGTCCGAAGCCCACCGCCTGCGCCGCGTTGATCGCATTCGCATCCACGATGTCCTGCTGATCCAGCAGGTCCTCATCCAGCGACAGCAGGAAACTGGTCCGTTTGCTGTGCCCGATCGGACCGGTGACCGATCCCTCGTAGTATTGCCGGCGCTCCGGCGGTTTCACCACGGCGAAAGCGTTGCTCGCGTCGAAAACTGAGTCGCGAAACATGAAATTCAGCGAACCGTGGTATTCGGCCGACCCGCCCTTGGTGATGATCTCCAGCCGCGCCCGCCCCGGCCGCGAAAACCGTGCCGAGTAGGGATTGTTATTGATCTTCACTTCCTGAACTGCCGAAGGCGTTACTCCCGGCCCGTTGGCTTCAATCCCGTTAACCACCAGCGTTACGCCATTCGTGCCCGTCGCGTTGTCGTCCAGGAAACGCGACATCGTCGTGATGTAGTCCTGATCAAACACCGGCACGCGGTCGAGCGCGTCACGATCAATGGCATTGCTGTTCTGATTCTCCGACGTCTCCGTGGACACGAGCGGTACATTGACCCCGGTCGCCACGGTCACGGTTTCGGTCTGCACCAGAATCGGCATCACCACCCGCAGCGCACCAAATCTCTTACTCGTTAGCGTCGCCGCTATCTGGGTATCCCGAAAGCCGGCCGCATGAAAAATCACGGTGTACTTTCCGGGCGGAACGTTGTCGAAGCGAAACGATCCGGCTGCATCGGTCGCGGTCTGGGACAGACTCTCTGCTTCACCCCGCCGCAAAGACACTTCCGCCCTGGCGATGGCTGCTCCGGAAGGGTCCAACAGGACTCCCGTGATCGAATGGGTCACGGCATTGTCAGGAGCAGCCTCAAGGTGTGGAACGGGAGCGGGCCCTTGGGCGGACGCATGGAATTGCTGCCCGGCAGCGAGCAGTATGCATACCATGCAAATCAGGCGTCGGTTCAAAGGAAATGATCCTGGTTCATGGCGTCGCAAACTAATCCCTCAGTGTACGGAACGCACATGAAAGACGCCTGAAAAAGGAAAATTCCCCCGGCTCGGTCCGGGAATTTCCCAACATGCCTAGCTATTTCGCCGGCCCCTTCGGCGGTTCCGGCGGTGCAGGCTTGACGAACTTCGTATCGTCCACCGGTATGTTCTGCCTGACTTCGCTGACCTGAATTGTGAACCGCCCATTGGGTCGCGCCAGCGTCCAGCGGTACGGAATCTTCACCCCATCGGCCTCGCGGTAGTCGGCGTAATCAATCTGCGTCGGCAAACGCCCCAGCGCCGTTTCGCCGAACCTCACCAGCCGGATCAGTAAGCCGGTTTCGGCGTCAAAATATAGCCGGATCGGCGGCTTCCCCTCACGCTGTCCGACCACCACATACGCTTCGCGATCCCCTACCTTGTCCATCCCGCGGGCTGTTATCTCCGTGAACATCTGTTTAAGATGCGTTGCCAGATGCAGATCCGCGTCAATCGCCGCCCCGTCCAGGTCGCTGCCGTGCATCTCGCGCAGCCGGCCTCCCGGCATGCCCAGCCAGCCCTCGTGGCCATTGAACGCGGTCACGCTGTCGCCTTCCGGCATGTGGGCAAACGAAATACGCTGCTCCGGATCTTTCGCGTAGATATCAATCGCCACCGACCGGCCGCCAAAATCCATCGTTGCTTTCATGACCCGGCTGGAGATCTTCTCGACGGCCGCCGGCCCGCCCGCCGCCTGAATGTATTTGTCGAGCAGTTGTTCCGCCGTCGTTTCTGCTCTCTTCGGCTCCGCAGGCTTCTTCGGAGCACCCCCAACCGCCTTCGCTTCTTCTTCAGTCATCACCGCCGGAATGGCTACCGGATCCGTGCTTCCCCGATGGCAGGAATAACAGGTCACCTCCCGATGCCCCTCGAAATTCTCTTTGTTGATAGCGAACATCATCTTCATCATCTCGCGCGCGAACAGCTTCGGCTTCTTGTCGTCTTTGTCGAAATCCGGCGGAGTGTGGCAGTACTCGCACTCCACCCCCAGCGACACCGAGATGAACTGCATGGTCGGGAAAATCTGTTCCGCCGGAACTCCTTTGAGCACCTGGATGTTCTTGAATTGCTCCTCCGCCTTCTTTTCACCGCCTTGAACCGGCGGCATAACTGGCCCGGAATGCGGCATTACGCCCGATTGCGCCCTCACGCCCCGCACCGCCACCCCGCACACCACCGCAGCCGCCGTGACTGCCACCATCAACGCCCGGTTTCCGTTCATTCAACCCTCGCTCTGGATGGAATCCAGTGAGTCTAACAGAGCCGAAGCAGCGAGAGCCCGCAGGGCCTCAGTCGCGGAGCGACGGCATTCATTAGCCCAGTGCGGGAGCGCTGGGTAGGCAAGATGGAACAAGACCGAGTCCCGTCAGGGACGGCACTGATCTGCGGGGCCCGCCACCACCGCCCTCACCCCCGCGCCACCATCGCCAGATTCACCACGTTCCACACCGCATACGCCGCCAGCATCCCGACCACCCCCGCTGTCACCAGCGCCCGATACCGCGTCTCCATCAGATCGGCCAGCACTCCCGACACGAAAATAAACAAGAACGGAATCGCCGCCAGCAGAAATCCCTCGCCCGCCACATGCGGATGCGCCATCCCCAGCACCACGAAAAGCCCCGCCATCAGCAACGGAGCCGTATTCCCGAAATACCGGCTCCTCCTCCATAACGCGTACGTCACCAGCGCCACGGGCAGCGCCAGAGCCAACGCCGGACATGCCCTTCCAATCTGCACGGCAAGCTGTTTGTAGACTCCCCACACCGCAAATGCCCGCCACGTCGCTCCCCACCAGGAAGCCTGCCGCAGGCTCTCAGCGAAAGCATGGGCATGAAAGAAATAGGTCGCGAACATTACGATGAGTCCCACAGCACAAGCCGCGCTCCAGATCACAAATCCCGCCCCCCGCCGGACCGGAGCCACGTACCACAGAAACGCCAGCGCCATTGGCCCAACCACCACCATCGAAAATTGCGCGCCGACAGCAATTGCCAGCGACACCCCAAGCAGCACGATCCGTCGCCAGTTCCACAGCACGACTTCGCGCGGAGCATAAAGCGTATGCGCCACGGCAATGGTCGTGAAAATCGTCCCAAACGCCCCCCAGGCCACCACGATCTCGGGCTCGGTGTGCCACACCGCGCTCGCCTGCAGAAACGACGGCGAGAAGCAATAAAATGTCAGGGCGACGAATCCGCCGGCATTCCCGCACAGCCGCCGCGCTACATACCAGAGCGACGCCCCCAGAAAAACTCCACAAGCCAGAAACGGAAGCCGCGGCAGCCATCGCCAATACGCTGCCCCGTCCTGGTCCAAGTTGTACGGCCACGCCCACAGCGGCGCCGCCGATGCTAAATACAGCAACGGAGAATGATCCCTGTCGTACCTGCCTCCCTGATTTCGAAACGAGTCGCTGGTAGCGGGGTCAACTCGGCTCGGTGCCCCAGCCAGGCCGTGCCCGCGCCATTGTTCCCATCCTTCGCCGATCCGCAAAGCCTCCGCCCCATCAACAGAAGCGCCTCCTTCGAGTTCGCGATGCACCAGCCATACTGCCTGCGCCAGGAACACGAGCAACAGTAGTCCCGCGAGAAACTGCGGGCGGCCGAACCGTTCGCGCGTGAAATAGGCACGCATAAGGTCGAGCCGAGTGTTTTACCATGTCGGAGGCCCCTCGCGGGGAAAGTTCTGTCGTGACCGAACCTCAACTCAAAACCGGAGACGTGCCGCCGCCCGCTCCCGCTCGAGAACGACCAACTCCCGATTTTTCCGCCGGATCGCAGTCACCTTACGCTGAGACTTTGTTCATCGGGCCGGAAGGCCTCCGCCCCGGCTGGGGATTCGCGTTCTACCTCCTGACGTACTACCCGCTGCAACGCATCGCTGTACACCTCGCTTGGTCAGGTAATTTCGGCGCCAGCGGTCTCTGGTCGGCAATGCTCGAGGAACTCGGAGTGTTCGTCGCTGCCGTGATTCCATCGCTTGTGCTGGCTGTGGTTGAGCGCCGCTCGTGGGGCGTCTACGGTCTCGCGTGGCGCCAGTTATTCAGCAAAAGAATCTGGACCGGCGCAGTCTGGGGATTCGCCGGCATCAGCCTGCTGATTCTTGGCATTCGCGGCCTGGGCGGTTTCGAGCTAGGTCACCTTGCCCTGCACGGCTTGCGCATCGTGAAGTTCGCTGCCTTCTGGGCAGCCATGTTCGTACTCGTCGGATTATCCGAAGAGTTCCGCTTTCGCGGCTACACCCAGTTCACGCTTGGCCGGGGCATCGGTTTCTGGCCTTCGGCGGCCCTGCTCTCCGCTGCTTTCGGAGGTATCCATCTGAGCAACGATGGCGAAAACTGGATCGGCGCCCTCGCCGCCGCCTTCATCGGTTTCTTCTTCTGCCTCACCCTCCGCCGCACCGGCAACCTGTGGTTCGCCGTCGGATTTCATGCCGCTTGGGACTGGGGCGAGACCTTCTTCTATTCCGTCCCCGACAGCGGCATGGTCGCCCCCGGCCACCTGCTGAGTTCGTCCCTGCACGGCAACTCCTGGATCACCGGAGGCACCGTCGGTCCCGAAGGCAGCCTGCTCTGCTTCGTTGTGATCGCCCTCACTTGGATCGCCTTCGACCGTGCTTATCCAAAGGCCGCGGCCGTAGTGCCATAACTTTGAGCTTCACCTTTCGGAAGGGGTCATCCCGAAGCCCCGCGCTTTCACCAGCGGGGCGAGGGATCTCCCTTTAGACTGGCCTGGTGGAGTCCGAGATCCTCGCTCGGCCTTAAGACCAGTTCCGCCGCCAGTTCCGAATCGGAACCCGCCTGCCAAGAACATGCAGCCGTCACGTTCTCTTTTTCTTTGCCCGCCGTATACTGTTCCGGATGCCCCCGGAAGCCGATCTGCTGACCCCGCTTCGCCACTACTGGGGTTACAGCACATTCCGTCCGTTGCAGGAGCGCATTGTGCGCAGCCTCCTCGCCGGACACGACGCCTGCGTCGTCATGCCCACAGGCGGCGGCAAGTCCCTCTGTTATCAGTTACCCGCAGTCATTTCCGGCCGTACCGCGGTTGTGGTCTCGCCACTGATCTCTCTCATGCAGGACCAGGCCGCCCAGCTCGCGCAGATGGGCATCCCGGCGGCAGTGCTCAACAGTTCCCTCAGCAGCGATGAGCAAGGCTCCGTCATGCGCAAGGCGCGGGATGGCGCTTACCGGCTCCTCTACCTCTCGCCCGAGCGGCTGCAACGCGGTGACACGCTGGTCTGGCTGCAAAAAGTCCCCACCGCGTTCTTTGCCATTGACGAGGCCCATTGCATTTCCGAGTGGGGACACGAGTTCCGCCCCGAGTACCGGCAGTTGAGCCGCCTGCGCGCCAGTTTCCCCGACCGCCCCATCGCCGCCTTCACCGCCAGCGCCACGCGCCAGGTACGCCACGACATCCTGACCCAGCTGCAGCTGCGCCATGCCGACAAGTACATTGCCAGCTTTCACCGCGAGAACCTTCGCTATGTGGTGCGCGAGTGTGATTCGTTCGAGCAGCCCGCGCTGCTCGTGGCGGCGCTGCGTAACTACACATCCGGCAGCGTCATCGTCTACGCCCCCACCATCAGCCAGGTCGAGGAAACGGTGGACTTCCTGGAGGAACAGGGCTTTGCCGCCGTGCCGTATCACGCCAAGATGGACACCGCCGGCCGCCGCCGTAATCAGGAGCTCTGGATGTCAGACGAGGTCCGCATCCTCGTCGGCACCATCGCCTTCGGCCTCGGCATCAACAAAGCCCCCGTGCGCGCGGTCATTCACCTCGCCCTGCCCAAATCCATCGAGCAGTACTACCAGGAAGCCGGCCGCGCTGGGCGCGACGGCCAGCCCGCCGACTGCATCCTCCTCTGGCAGAAAAAAGACGCCGGCCTGCTCGGATTCTTCGCCAACAAGATCGCCGATCCAGCCGAGCGGGACCGCGCCTGGCAGCGCTACCACATCATTCGCGCCTTCGCGGAGTCAAACCACTGCCGCCATCGCCAGGTGTGCCTTCACTTCGGCGAAACGCCCAAGTGGTCCTCTTGCGGCTCGTGCGACGTTTGCGGCAGCGCGCCGTCATGGCTGGCCCCCGTTCTCCAGCCCGACGCCAGCAAGCGCCAGACGTTTGCCGCGCGGACTGCGGCGCGTCCGGTGGCCACAGAATCAGCGTCGCCGGAACCCGCGTCCAGTCCCGAAGAAGCCGCTCTGCGCGACTACCTCCGCGAGTGGCGCAGAACCGTGGCCAAAGAGCGTGGAGTGTCCGCGTTCATCATCCTCTACGACACCACGCTGGAAGAAATCTGCCGCAGGAAACCGCAGTCCATCGCCGATCTCCGCCAGATCACCGGCATCGGCGAGCGCAAAGCCGAAGGCTTCGGCCAGGAATTGCTCGACGCCCTATCCCGCTTTGCCGCCGGGGACAGGGCCGGCCCGCCGCCGGAAAAGAAAACCGCTCCCGCTCTCGAGACTCTTCGCCTCCTCGAACAGATCAAGACCTTTGACGAAATCGCGCAGATTCGCGGCCGCCAGCTCGGCACTGTGGTCAGCACGGTCGCCACCTTGGTGGAAAAAGGCCAGCTCGAATTTCAGCCTGCGTGGATAGACCGCAACAAACTCTCGGTGATCGAAGCCGCCGCCGCCCGCCTCGGGACCGACTGGCTGAAGCCGCTGAAAGACTCCCTGCCGCCCGAGATCACCTACGACGAAATCCGTCTCGTCGTCGCCCACCTGCGCAGGCAGAAGCAAAATAAGGTTCCCGCGTAGATAAGTGCTTTTTGCTTTTGGATGGCCCTGTGCTTCGAGACTGCGACAAACGCTTTGCTTTTGGGGTGGAGCAGCGCTTCAAGACTGCGACAAAGCCTTTGCTTTTGGGTGGCGCAGCGCTTCAGCGCTGCGATAGAGCGGGCTTTAGACTGAGGTCGGTGCAGACTACTCTCGCATCACTTCCCGCGCCGCTTCCCGCCCCGACCGCACGCAATCCGGCACCCCGATGCCGCGATACCCATTCCCCGCCAGCGCCAGCCCCGGCAGCTGCCGCCGCAGCCGCTCAATCCTTTCCAGCCGCTCCAGGTGCCCCACGCCGTACTGCGCCATTGCCGACTTCCATTTATACACTCGCGCAAACAAGGGCTCGGCCCGCAGGCCGACAATCTCCTGCAATTCCTTCCGCACGATGCCGACAATCTGATCGTCGCCGAGGTCCCAGACCTTCTCCGCATTTCCTCCCGCAAAAAAGCAGCGCAGCAGCGCACGGTCTTCCGGAGCGCGATGGGGAAACTTGTTGTGCACAAACGTCGCTGCCAGCAACTGCCGGCCCTCACTGCGCGGCACGAGAAATCCGAAGCCAGGCGGAAGCGCCTGCCGCACCTCCTGGTCATACCCAAGCCCGATCGTTATGGACGAGCTATACTGCACCGCCGCCAACTCTGAAGATAGCTCCGGACTGGCCATGCGCAGCACTTGCGCCGCCGCCAGCGAAGGCAGCGCCACAATCGCGGCATCGAAATGATCGGATTGCATCCCCGCTGAGATTGCCCATCCTCCAGCTTCCGCCTGAATCGCCTGCACCGTTGCATTCGTCCGCAACGAAGCCGGACTCAGCCGCGAAAGAACCATTTCAGCCAGGCTCTGCATCCCATTCTTCAGCGAAGTAAACAGCGGCGGCGCCGCCCGCCGCGGTCCGCTCCGCATCTTCTTGCGTGCGGCCAGCATAGCGCGTCCCAGGCTGCCGTGCGTACGCTCCATTTCCGCAAAGCGCGGCAGCACGGCGCGCACGCTCAGGTTCGCGGCCTCTCCTCCATACACGCCCGAAAGCAGCGGATCAGCCAGACGGTCTACCATTTCCGCCCCGTAGTGCCGCTCGACAAATGCCGCCACCGACTCGTCATGATCCACCGCGCGCGGCGGATGAAACAGCTCTTGCGCCATGCGCAGCTTGGTCTTCCACGAAAACAGCGGCGACAGGCCCGTCGGCAGAATCTTCGTTGGCACCATGAACATCAGCCCGTCCGGCATCTCGACCAGCCGCCCACGCGTCAGAATGTAGGTTTTGCGGTCAGCGTCGTTCGAGCCGATCAACTGATCCCCGATTCCCAGATCGCGGCACAGATCCGCAGCCCACGGCTTCTCCGTGACGAACGAGTCCGGCCCGGCCTCGACCACGCATCCGTCTATGTGCTCCGTGCGCAGCACACCCCCAAGTTGTGAGGAAGATTCGTAGAGAACGTATTCGAGGACAGCGCCCGAGCGCTGCTGTTCGAGTTCGTAAGCGGCGGCCAGCCCCGAAATACCGCCGCCGACAATGGCGATCCGCTTCATCGCTGGCGCTCTGGGGAATGCTCCTGCACAAACCGCGCCAGGTTCTTCACATTCTCGACCGGTGTTTCCTGCAGGATTCCGTGCCCCAGATTAAAAATGTGTCCCGGCCGTCCCGCCGCGCTTCGCAAGACGTCTTCCGCGCGCGCTTTCAATTCTTTCCACTCAGCAAACAGCAGCACCGGATCAAGATTCCCCTGCACAGCGCATTCATAATCAAGCCGCTGCCATCCTTCATCCAGCGGAATCCGCCAGTCCAGCCCAATCACGTCCGCTCCCGTTTCTCTCATCGCAGGCAGCAGCGTAGCGCTGTCAGTTCCGAAATAAATAATCGGAACGCCCGTCTTTTGCAGCTCCTTCACCATCCCCGTTACATGCTGCAGCACATATCGCCGGTAGTCTTCTACGCTGAGGCAGCCCACCCAGCTATCGAAAATCTGGATCGCGTCCGCCCCGGCCCGCACCTGCTCGGCCGAGTACGCCGTGGTCACAGCCACCAGCTTGCGCATCAACTCATCCCAAACTCCGGGCGAGTTGTACATCATCTTTTTGGCATGAACGTAGTTGCGCGACCCGCCGCCTTCAATCATGTAGCTCGCCAGCGTGAACGGAGCCCCGCAGAACCCGATGACCGGAACCCGATCCGCGAAATGCTTCGAGACCAGACTCACGGCTTCCGAAACGTAGCCAAGCTCGGCAGCACGGTCCGTGCGCAGACCAGCCACGTCTTCCTTGCTGCGCACCGGCTTTTCAATCACCGGACCCTCGCCCGCCGAAAAGTGAAACGGAAGCCCCATGACTTCCAGCGGCAGCAGAAGGTCAGCGAAGATGATCGCCGCGTCCACCCCCAGAATCTCGGCCGCTTCAATCGTCACCTGCGCCGCCAGCGCCGGCTTCTTGCAGATTTCCAGCAGCGAGTGCTGCTTGCGAATAGCCCGATACTCCGCCATGTAACGTCCTGCCTGGCGCATGAACCACACGGGCGTCCGGTCCACCGGCAGCGACTTGCAAGCGCGAACAAACCTGGAATTCGGTGCAGACATGAACTTTGAATGTAGCATTTTTTGGGCTGCCCCGGAGGAGAGGGCTCGTCGGCTGCCCCCAAGAAAGAACATGTGGGGACAGCCGCCCTCGGCTGTCCGGTCGAGCGAAAGCTCGACAGCCCTCGCCCTGTAGAATCACGGTATGCACAGGGCGGCGTGGATCATCGCACTCGCTGGACTCGCGTTCCTCCCGGGTAGCTCCAGTCTCCAGAAACCCGAGCCCGCGCCCACCTTCTACAAAGACATTCTCCCGATCCTACAAGACCACTGCCAGAGCTGCCATCGCGTCGGCGAAATAGCTCCCATGCCCTTCGAAACCTACGATCAGACGCGGCCCTGGGCCCACGCCATCGCCCACTCGGTGGAAATAAAGATGATGCCGCCCTGGTTCGCCGATCCGCGCTACGGCCACTTCGCGAACGATCCGTCTCTGACTGCCCAGCAGATCGCCACCCTCGTCGCCTGGGCCGACGCCGCCGCACCCGCCGGCGACCCGCCTGATGCCCCGCCCCCACGCTGGTGGGCGTCGGGCTGGAACATTGCTCAGCCCGATCTCGTCCTGAACATGCCTAAACCGGTGAAGATTCCCGCCGAGGGAGAAGTGGAATACACCTACGAAATCGTCCCCACCCACTTTGCCGAAGATCGCTGGGTGCGAATGTCTGAGTTGCGCCCCGGCAGCCCCGCCCACGTGCACCACGCCGTGGTTTACATCCGTCCTCCAGATTCGCCGTGGCTCCGCCATGCGCCGGTAGGCGAACCGTTCACCGCCTCGACGCTGACCGACCCGGCAGACAAGCGTCAGGCCCACGAAACCACCAGCGACCTTCTTCTTGTCTATGCCCCCGGCAGTTCCCCCGATCAATGGCCCGACGGCATGGCCAAATTCGTTCCCGCCGGGTCCGACCTCGTCTTCCAGATGCACTACACCACCAATGGCACGTCTGCCGAAGACCAGACCGCCCTCGGCCTCGTCTTTGCCAAATCTCCGCCCAAACAAAGAGTGGTCACGCTGCAACTGAACAATCACGCGCTGATCATTCCTCCCGGAGCCGACGACTTTCGCGTCGAAGTCCAGGGCTCGCTGCCAAACGATGCCACCCTGCTTAGCCTCTTTCCCCACATGCACCTGCGCGGCAAGCGCTTCGAGTACGACATCGTCCACGACGACGGCAGCGCAGAAGTGCTGTTGCGCGTGAACTATCACTTCCATTGGCAGTTGAGCTACAAGCTGGCCGAACCGCGACTGCTCAAAGCGGGAACGAAACTGCGCGCCATCGCCTGGTATGACAATTCCAAAAACAACCCGCACAATCCCGATCCCCAGAAGACCGTAGTTTGGGGCGATCAGACGACCGACGAAATGATGGTGGGATTTTTCGACGTAGCTCTGCCGGCCGGAATGGACAAGTGGCAATACTTCAAGCGCCAGGAGAATGCTGGCGCGGATCAAAGAAAAACGGATTCACCAAAGACTGACCCAACAAAGGAATAAACGAACCTACGCCCGGCCCTTCTTTACCGCCGTGGCCGCCTCTTTCCCCGCCACTTCCCACGGACGCTTCGGCCGGTCCACCGGTGCCTTATCCCGATCTACGATCCGGTCGTAGTGGTAAGACTCGCTTACTGTGCCCAGCGACTCGTTGTACAGGCTGGGCATGCCCAGGGCGACCTTCAGTTCTTCCGCAAAAGAATGCAGCGCCTTCAGATGGTCGGCGCTGGCTGGGATCTCCGTCTTCGAGGTCTTCAAAAACTGCTGGTATCCGCGATTCACCAGCTTCGAAATTTCGCTGCCCACCAGGTAACCGGGGTACGCAAAAATTTTTACCCCGTCCTCCGCCGTCTTCTGGATCGCGGCCGACACATTATATTTACGCAGGAAAACCCGCCCGTTCGTCCCGGGAGCCTCCGTCACGTCGAACCCGTTATCGCGCAGCCACGCCAGCGCTTCTTCGTAGGTTCGTGCTTCGATTGTTTTCGCCATTATTTAACTTCGACCTTTCTATAACTGCGTTCGTCTCGTTCCTGATGAGATGCAGGAACTTCCCCTACCGCTGGTAACTTTACACAACCTGCATCGCAGACGAAACTGGTTCATCTAAACAAGGTACTACATACCGCGTTTCCGGCCATATAGCACGTTACGTTAGTCACGGCAATTCGGTTCAAAAATGGCACAGAAGTGGACTGCAACCCCGGCGATGAAGAATCTGACGCATCCGCAAGCTCCGCACCTTGCCCCCGTTTCGCTTGGCGACACGCTCGGCCACAGTCTGGTTGAGCGCATCGGCAACACGCCTCTGCTGCGTCTCGAGGCCCTCACCCGCGACCTTCCCGGCGTCGTACTTTTGGGCAAGGCTGAATGGTACAACCCGGGCGGATCGGTCAAAGATCGTGCCGCCGCCAGCATCGTGGCCGAAGGCCGCCGCACCGGCCAATTCGCTCCCGGAAAAATTCTGCTCGACGCCACCAGCGGCAACACCGGCATCGCCTACGCCATGCTCGGCGCGGCCGAAGGATTCGCCGTTACCCTCTGCATGCCAGAAAATGTTTCCCGCGAGCGCAAACAGATTCTCCAGGGATACGGCGCCAACATCCTCTATACCGATCCCACCGACGGCTCTGACGGCGCCATTCGCCTGGCCCGCGAACTCGCCTCCCGCCATCCCGATCAGTACTACTACGCCGACCAGTATTCCAACGAAGCTAACTGGCGAGCCCACTACAATTCGACCGCCAACGAAATCTGGCAGCAGACCCAGGGACGCGTCACTCACTTCGTCTCCATGCTCGGCACCAGCGGCACCTTCGTCGGGACCACGCGCCGCCTGAAGGCGCTCAATCCGCGAGTGCGCTGCATTTCCCTGCAGCCCGACTCTTCCTTCCACGGCATCGAAGGCGCCAAGCACATGGCCAGCGCCATCGTGCCTAGAATTTACGACCCTGGCTTGGCCGACGAGAATCTCGAAATCTCCACCGAAGACGCGTACTCGATGGCCCGCCGCCTTTCGCGAACCGCTGGCCTCCTCGTAGGAGTTTCCGCAGCCGCCGCAGTCGTCGGGTGCCTCCAGATCGCGCGCGGACCTTCCATCAGAAAAGGACAGGAAGCCGTCATCGTGACCATCCTCTGTGACTCCGGAGAGAAGTACTTGAGCGAACGATTCTGGACGGAAGGTTAAGAGGATTTTGACTCTAATCAAGCCAAGGGCGTACAAACCGGGTGCGGGTGCCACATTTCTCGCGCGTTCTGTGCGCGAGAAGTGGGGACTTTGACTTTATTCAGGCCGAGCGCCACGAAACCGAATCGCGATGCTGAAACTCTCCCGCCTCGACTACGACGCCCTCCGCCGCCACGGCGAAGAGACCTATCCCCACGAATGCTGCGGCATTCTGCTCGGCCGTTTTGAAGACGACGGCTCACGCATCGTCACCTCGACCGGCCGCTGCACCAACACTCGCACCGACTCCGCCCACAACCGCTACAACATTGATCCTCGCGAACTGGTCCGCATCCAGCGCGAAGGCCGCGAGCGCGGCGAAGACATCGTCGGCTTCTACCATTCCCATCCTGACCACCCCGCCCAGTGGTCGCCCACCGACCTCGCCGAAGCTCACTGGATCGGCTGCTCATACGTCATCACCAACGTGGAAAACGGGAAGGCCGTCATCACCAACTCCTTCGCCCTGACCGGCTCCGACGAAAACGACAAGCGCCTGGTGGATGAACCGATTGCAATTGCCTAAGATTCAGTATTCCCGATCAAAGCCGCGAAGCGGCGAAAGAGTGCAGCCCACGGCGTAATCCGTGGGTTCACGGCGTAACACGGGAGCAAGCCCCGAAGGGGCGACAGAAGATCCGGAAGATGGAATCTCCGGGCGCCGTTTCCAGGCACGCCCCGGTCATAGATCCCTTATCCCACGCGCTTTTCGCTGGATTTTCACAGAGAAAAGGTGGGTAGCATTCCCCATGATCGCCTGAACTTCGGCCGGTGCAGCGCACGAAACTCCGCACCTGGCGCGGCGTCCGCAGGACAGCGAAGGGCCCGGTTGCACCAAAACCGGTCAGTGGGCTGTGGACGGGCTGCACTCGATTGAAAAATGGGGGAGTTGCGAGCTGCGATTTTCCATTGACGAAAAAAATAGGAGGAGTAAAACCATACTCGTTCTTTGACAGCTTCTTAAGTTTTTCCGGTTGGTGCGGCGTCCGGGGCTCAAGCGGAGTCACTGTTCTGATCGCAAGGTTGGGACGGAGGGCGAGCGAGGGTCTATAGCAAAGCGCTGGTCGAGGAGAACGGGAAGACCCAGTCGAAGGCAAGACAGAGTTCCGAGGCGTAGGGTAGGTTTATCCGGTTGGCGGTGAGCCCGGAGCCCGAGCGAAGATCGCGCGCAGCGCCCCGCAAGGGAGGCTGTGAGAGCAGGTCAAGCGAGGGTCATTAAGCGAGCTACTGGCCGAGACGAATGGACCCTACACCACCTCGGAACTCTTTTATTTTGCACGGCGGGAATCGCTTCTGCCGGCAATGGGGTTCCTCACCTCAGCGCGGTTTTTCCGCAACATACAGAAACCGTGAAAGCCGTCGCTCTCTCGCAATGCGTGCAGCCACTTCGAAGAATCCCTGCTGTTTCTCGTAGCTTTCCTCTCCCTCGATTTTGCGCAGCAGGCTGCCCCTCGAATCGCGGGCCCTCCTCCGTCGTTCCGCGATGTCCGCCACGCTCTGCGTGACGTCCTCCCACAACAGCAACCGCAAGCCGGATCCTGCCAGTACCTGCCGGTCATACTCCGCCGGGACAAACAGAAAGTATCCAATCGAGCTGCGCGTCGCGATTTCTTCTCGAGTGAGCGGACCGGTCACCGTGGTGGCATTGGTAAACAATAATCGTCCGCCGGGCTTAAGCACGCGCTTCCACTCCGAGATGACTCGGGGACGGTCCGGCAAATGATTAATCGCGTCAATGCACGTAACTGCATCGAACTCGGCCTCCGGAAACGGCAATCGCTCCGCCGCATCCACGACTCGGAATTGAGCGCGCTCGCCGAGTCCTTGTTTGACCGCAAGCGACTGGGCCGCCAAAATGGCCTGTTCATGAATGTCCACGCCGACAAGCGAACAACCCGTCTTTGCCGCAATTCGGAGCGCAGGCCCGCCAGCCCCGCAAGCCACGTCCAGCAGCTTCTTTTCTGGGGAAAGTCCAAGCTGCCCCAGAAGTCCGTCCTGCTCCTCTGCCGTGATCCAGCTGCTTTGTCCGATATCTTCGCCGAAGGCTTCGCGACGGATTTCGGCATACAGCTCTGTCTCGAAGTTGCCGTAGTTCGCGTCGTAATGGCTGCTGTCTGAATTCGGTTTCGCTGCCGTCATTCGGAGCCCTTTCCATTCGCACCCGTCTGTGCCCTGCCCCCCGCATTCCCGGGCCCGCCCACCGGAAACACCTTCGGAATCCTCTGCTCCAGCCCCGGAAGCGCCGGAAACGCCGCATGCGGCTCGCTCTGATACCAATACGCCACCGAAAAGAAATCATCCGACCGATGATTCGCATGCCCATGCTCAATCGTCGCCCGCAGCGACCTGGTAAACGAAATCGGCGAATCCAGATGAAACCGATACACCGACGTTCGGCTTCCCGCCAATTCCGGTCCCTTCACCGGAGCGCCATACAACTGATAAGCGAACGCTCCTCCCGCAAATCCCCACGCCCCCAGAAAATAATCCTCCGACCCGGTCCCATTGATCGAAGGCAGGGTTTCGCCATCCACGAAAAACATGTCATCGCCCTCGCCCCACCAGTTGTCCTGATTCTGCAGAATGGACATGGTCACGCCCACGTAGTGCCCCCGTCCCGTCGCCTCCATCCAGATGTAGTTGCCCTCGCCGTTGAGATTCTTCTTGCCTTCGATCTGCGCGTCGCCGTTCGTCTGCCATTGATTGGTCCAGCCCGTCGCCGGAGCCGCCTGTCGGTACTGCGCATGGAAATAGAGCTGATCCGCCGGCAAGGGCTTGCTGTACGCGCGATAGTCAATGTTGAAATAGAACGCTCCCACCTTAATCGCACCTTCGTTCGTGACTGTGATCCGCGCGTGCTTCTGAAACGGCATCGGGAAAAAGCTGTTCAGCGCCTTGTCCGACCCGACCTGCAGCGGCAGCGATTGATACAGGTAGTACTCGCCCAGCCCCAGCCCAAAGAAATCTCCCACCGGAGTCTCCACGCTCGGCGCCGCCTCTCCGTCCCAGTACATGCGCAGCACCAGCGCCTTCAAATGATGCGGATCGTCGCTGGCAATCGTGATCCACACGTGGCTGATGGTCCCCGGCCCGTTCTCGTCCAGCAGCGTTAGCGTCTCTCCTGGCGCAATCGTGCGATAGTCGGCATTCCCACCGCTGCGGTCATAGCTCGAAGCCCGGTGCTGCACATAGTCCTTAGCCTGCGGCAGACTATTCACCCACGAGGCAGGATCCTGCGAAAACATCGGAAGCGACAGAACGCAGATAGCCAACAGAACAAGAAGCTTTTTCATCGGGGACTCCTTGCGGTGTTAGAAAGTTTGGGTAGACGCTGGCGGACGACGGCGCCCGTCCCACAAGATCAACATCTACAGCGGTATATTCCCATGCTTCTTCGGCGGATTCTTATCCCGCTTCGTCTCCAGCATGGCCAGCGCCTGGATCAGCTTCTTCCGCGTCTCCCGCGGCTGGATCACCGCATCCACAAACCCCCGGTCGGCCACGACGTAAGGATTGGCAAACCGGTCGCGGAATTCTTCAATCTTCTGCTGCCGCGCCTGCTCCCGGTTCGCCGCGGCGTCGAGTTCGTGCTTATAGACAATGTCCACCGCGCCTTCCGGCCCCATCACCGCGATCTCCGCGGTCGGCCACGCGTAGTTCACATCCGTGCGGATGTGCTTCGACGCCATAACGCAATAAGCCCCGCCATACGCCTTCCGCGTAATCACCGTGACCTTCGGCACGGTTGCCTCGGCAAAGGCATAAAGCAGCTTTGCCCCATGCTTGATGATCCCGCCATACTCCTGCGCCGTTCCCGGCAGAAATCCCGGCACGTCTTCAAACGTCACCAGAGGAATATTGAAGCAGTCGCAGAAGCGCACAAACCGCGCCCCTTTCACCGACGCGTTAATGTCGAGCGTTCCCGCCAGCACCGCCGGCTGATTCGCCACGATGCCCACGCTGCGCCCATCCAGCCGCGCAAATCCCACCACGATATTCTTCGCGTAATGCTCCTGCACCTCGAAGAAATAGCCGTCGTCCACTACCGCATGAATCACGTCCTTGATGTCGTAAGGCTGGTTCGAATGTTCCGGCACCATCTTGTCCAGCGCCGCATCCGCCCGGTCCATCGGATCGGTGCAGGCCTTCCGTGGCGGCTCGTCAAGATTGTTCGACGGCACAAAGCTCAGCAGCTCCCGCACCATCGAGAGACACTCGGCATCGTCGTGCGCCAGAAAGTGCGCCACGCCCGAAGTCTCGTTGTGTGTCATCGCCCCGCCCAACTGATCCTTCGTGACTTCTTCCATGGTCACGGTTTTGATCACGTCGGGCCCGGTGATAAACATGTACGAAGTCTTATCCACCATCAGCACAAAATCCGTGATAGCCGGCGAATACACCGCCCCGCCCGCGCACGGCCCCATGATCGCCGAAATCTGCGGCACGACTCCGCTGTACAAAGTGTTGCGCAGAAAAATATCCGCGTATCCCGCCAGCGACATCACACCTTCCTGAATCCGCGCTCCGCCCGAATCGTTCAGCCCGATCACCGGCGCGCCCATCTTCGCCGCCAGGTCCATGATCTTGACGATCTTCCCCGCGTTCGCCTCCGAGAGCGACCCGCCAAACACGGTGAAATCCTGCGCAAACACGTAAACCAGCCGGCCCTCGATGCGCCCATATCCAGTGACGAATCCGTCGCCATAGATCTTCTGCTCGGCCATGCCGAAGTCATTGCAGCGATGCGTGACCAGCTTGTCGGTTTCCTCGAACGTACCCTCATCGAGCAGAAACTCGATCCGCTCGCGCGCCGACATCTTGCCCTCTTTATGCTGCCGCTCGCGCCGTTTCGCCCCGCCGCCGTCTTCCGCCAGATGATTGCGTTGATTGAGTTCAGCTACTTTTTGTTCGAGATTCATAGCAAGGGATTATAGTCGCTGGAAGAATGGTGGGATTGTGCGTTAGATCACGGTGAGAAGAAACCAACCGACTTCATCTCCCGGCTGCCCCCGAACTGGCTCAATGGATCAGATGAAGTGCCGGCTGCCCCACCCTTCGTGATTTTCGAAGGGTGGGCACCACGACGGCAGATTTATTGGGTTTTGCCGGGGCCCCATTTCTCGCGCGTTTTTTGCGCGAGAAGTGGGGCTTTTGACCTCTGCACATCCCCGCTCCCTGCGTTACACTTCTCCCCAATGTCCTCTCTCGCAGGCCAGTTCGGCTTCGACTTCCGCCCTCCCGAACGCCGGGTCTGGAAGGTTCGCGACCTTGTCGCCGCGGTCCGCACCCACATCGAGCGCGAGTACTCCGATGCCTGGGTCGAAGGCGAAATCTCCAACTTCCGCGCTCAGGACTCCGGACATCTTTATTTCACCCTGAAAGACAGCGCTGCCCAGATTCGCGTCGTGATGTTCCGGTCCTCCGCTCGCCTGCTCCGCTTCCGCCCCGCAGACGGTATGCAGGTCATCGTGCGCGGCCGCGTCACAATTTACGAAGACCGCGGCGAGTTGCAAATCTCCGCCGAATACCTTGAGCCCAAGGGCGCCGGCTCGCTCCAGCTCGCCTTCGAGCAGCTCAAAGCCAAGCTCGAAGCCGAAGGCCTCTTCGCCGCCGGGCGCAAAAGGCCCATCCCCTCGCTCCCGTCGCGGATCGGCATTGTCACCTCGGCCCAGGCCGCCGCCCTGCGGGACATTCTCAATATCCTCGAACGCCGCCATCATTCCGTGAACGTGCTCATCTATCCCGCGCAGGTGCAAGGCGACGCTGCCGCGCCCGAAGTCGCCGCCGGCGTGCGCCATTTCAACGATCGGGCCAGCGTGGACGTCATCATCATCGCCCGCGGCGGCGGCTCAGCCGAAGACCTCGCCTCGTTCAACCACGAAGGCCTCGCCCGCACGGTCGCCGCTTCTGAAATCCCCGTCATCTCCGCCGTAGGCCACGAAACCGATTTCACCATCGTGGATTTCGTCGCCGACCTCCGCGCTCCCACGCCCTCGGCCGCCGCTGAACTCGTCATCCGCTCCCGCCAGGAAATCGAAGACCAGGCTGCCTCCCTCCACGAGCGTCTGGCCCGGGCCATGCGCTACCGCCTGCTCATCGGCCGCCAGGCTTTAACCGAGCTCGCCCAGCACGGCGCCTTCGCCCGCATGATGGCGCTCATCCACGACCGCCAGCAGAAACTCGACGACCTCACCCACCGCCTCGAACTCGCCGAACGGCAGCTGCTCGAACGAATGCTTCGCCGCTGGGAAGCCATCTCATCTGCCATCCGCCACTACGATCTGCCCCTGGTCCTGTCAGGAATGCGCAGACAGCTCGAAAGCACCACCGGCTCCCTCGCCGCCGTCATGCGCAACGTGCTCCTGCAGCACAAGGTTCGCAGCGAGCGCCTGCACACCGCGCTCGAATCGCTCTCCCCGCTGGCCATTCTCGATCGCGGCTACGCCCTGGTCTTCGATTCCGAAGGCAAACTCCTCAAAGACGCTGCCCGCGTCAAGCTCGGCGACCAGATTTCCGCCCGCCTGGCCCGCGGCCACCTCCAAGCCACCATCACCAAGAAGCAACTCTGAAAAGTCAGTTTATGCACTCACATCCAAGCATGCCCGCCCGCCGTCGAGGAGCGGCCCCGGGATCGCCTTGGAAGAGCGGCCCTTCAGGGCCGCGTAAAGCCCGCCAAAAACCCTCGGGCTTTAGCCCCTGAGTTCACTCGCTCCACTACAGGAACGACGCTCCCACACTCCTGTAACGAAATCCCTGCATTACAATGGTCTCTCAACCCGCATTACCAGGAGCCGCACCCGAGTGATACCCGTCATCACGACATGGCAACAGGCCGCGTGGGTGGCGCTCGATATTCTCCTTGTCGCCATCCTCATCTACCAGGTCCTGGTGATGATCCGCGGCACCCGCGCCGCCCCCATGCTGGCCGGTCTCGTGGTCGTGGCCGTCACCTTCTATCTCGCACGCTCCGAAAGATTGACCACCCTTAACTGGGTGGTGAGTCACCTGCTGCCTTACGTAGTCTTCGCCTTGATCGTCGTATTCCAGTCTGAGATTCGCCACATGCTGGCGGACCTCGGCCGCCGCTTCAGTTTTCTTCGCGGAGCCGACAACGTGGGCGACTCCTACGACGACATCGTCCTCGCAGCCAATCTCTTTTCCCAGCACCAGACCGGAGCCCTCATCGTGATCGAGCGCGACATTGGCCTGCGCACTCACATCGAAAGCGGTGTGCCCCTCGACGCCCGCCTTTCCTACGATCTGCTGGCTACCATTTTCCGCCCCAGCGCCCCTCTCCACGATGGCGCCGTGATCGTGCAGAAAGATCGCATCGCCGCCGCCGCCTGTTTTCTCCCGCTTTCCATGAATCCGCTGCTCTCCACCCAACTCGGCACCCGCCATCGCGCCGGCATCGGCATCACCGAAGAGACCGACGCCATCGCTGTCATCTGCTCTGAAGAAACCGGCGCCATCAGCCTGGCCATCGGCGGCGCGATCGAGCGCGACCTCACCGTGGAGCAACTCCGCGCCCGCCTGAGCAGCGAGCTCCGCCGCTACATGGCTCCCGTTACCCTCCCCACTCCGATCGCGCAGAATGGAGACGAATCCGACTCCGTTCTCGATTCTCCTCTGCGCGAACCGGCCCGCCAGCAGAGCCGCGATTCGAGTTCAGATTCGGAGCCGCAGCCATGATTGACCTCTTCAAGCGCTACGTCCTCCACAACTTCTGGCTGAAGATGGCCTCCGTCGTGATGGCCGGTGGACTATGGCTCCTGATTTCTCCCGACGAAGAGCCGGCAGAACTCGCCGTGCACGCCCCCATCGTGTTTCAGAACGTTCCCGCTCATCTCGAGATCAGCTCCGAGACCATTCCCGAAGCGCAGATCCGCGTCCGCGGCCCGGAGCGCGTCATCCGCCAGCTCCAGGCCAACGAAGTCCACGCCGAAATTGACCTGACCGGCGCGAAGCCGGGCGAGCGCACCTTCGATCTCACCTCGCTGCAGGTCCACCATCCCCGCGATATTGCCGTGGTTCAGGTCGTTCCCAGCCAGTTGCACCTCGCCTTTGATACGCGCCTCACCCGCGAAGTCGAGATTCATCCCCGTGTCACCGGAACTTTTGCCGGCGGCGATCAGATTGCCAAAATTGAGGCCGATCCCCCGCGCATTACCATCACCGGCCCCCGCCATCACGTCGAGAAAGTCGAGGCCGCCACCACCGATCCCGTGGACGCCACCGGAACCCGAGGCAGCGCCGTCTTCACGACCAACGCCTACATCCCGGACCCGCTCGTGCAGGTGGCCCAGTCCGCCTCCATCCGCGTCACCGTTACCGTTCAGAAGATTGGAGCTCCAACTGCACACTAGCGGTCTGTGGGGCGCCGATTTTGGGCGGCGCAGCGCTTTAGCGCTGCGATAAGGGCTTTCTTTTGTGGACGGGCTCCAGCCCCTGAGGTACTTGGCTCGAGTCTTAGCAATCTCTTTAGCCGCTGAGGGTCAAGATCGAGTTTCTCCGCCGCCTCTTAGCCCCTCGCGGTTCCCTGGAGCTCTATTCACAGGCCGGGGTTCTGAAATAGACTTTCTCCTGAACTCGTTCTTCTTCCTATGACCCTCCAATCCCGCCAGCTCTTCGGCACCGACGGCATCCGCGGCGTCGCGGGAGAATTCCCGCTGACTAAACAGAGCACCTATCTCATCGGCCGCGCCCTGGGCCACGATCTCGTCAGCGCCACGTCGAAGGCCAAGGCCGTCATCGGCCAGGACACGCGCCAGTCCAGCCGCTGGATCGCCGACCGCGTTGCCGAAGGCCTCGCCGCTGTCGGCGTGGAAGTTCACAGCGCCGGCGTGATCACCACTCCCGGCGTCGCTTTTCTCGCACGCTCTCTCGGTCTCGCTGCCGGCGTCGTGATCTCGGCTTCGCACAATCCCTGGACCGACAACGGCATCAAAGTTTTCTCCGGCGACGGCTTCAAGCTCACCGACGAACGCGAACTGGCCATCGAAAAGGAAATCTTCGCCCTGCTTCAAAACTCCGCTGCCGCCGACGATACTGCCCTCCGCGTGCCCGGCCCCTCCCTGCCCGGGGAAGCCAGCCTGCGCCACGCTTATATCCAGTCTCTCGCCGAGAGCGTCAAGTCTGACCTGCACCAGCTGCGCGTGCTGGTGGATTGCGCCAACGGCGCTGCCACCGCTGAAGCTCCGGAACTATTTCGCAACCTCGGCATCCAGGCGACGTTCATCCACATAGCCCCCGACGGCAAAAACATCAACGCTGGCTGCGGCGCACTCCATCCCGAAACCCTCGGCAAGACGGTCGCCGAGTCCGCCGGCCAGTTCGATCTGGGCGTGACCTTCGACGGCGACGCCGACCGCGCCCTCTTCTGCGATGCCTCCGGCCGCGTCGTCAACGGCGACGGCGTCCTGCTGGCCGCTGCCCGTGACCTGCACGCGCAAGGCAAACTGAAAGGCGACACGGTCGTTGCCACCACGATGTCGAACATGGGACTTGAAGTAGCGCTGAAAAACTCCGGCATCCGCATGCTGCGCGCCAACGTCGGTGACAAATATGTGCTGGAAGAAATGCTGAAGACCGGCGCCACGCTCGGCGGCGAGCAATCCGGCCACATCATTTTCCGCGACGCCGACTCGACCACCGGCGACGGCCTGCTCACTGCCCTCCGCCTCATGGACATCATCATCCGCAGCCGCAAGTCTCTGGCGGAACTGGTGGGCGATCTGAAAGTATTCCCGCAGAAGATTCAAAACGTCCGCGTCCGCGAGAAAATTCCGTTCGCGCAGATTCCCGCCGTGCAGTCGGCCATTGCCGCCGCCGAGCGCGAACTCGACGGCAACGGCCGCGTTGTAGTCCGCTACTCGGGAACCGAAGCGCTGGCCCGAGTCATGGTCGAAGCCGAGTCAGAAGAGAAGATGCAGAAGTTGGCGGCAGGAATCGCGTCGGAAATTCAAAGGGCCCTTGGGATAGACCAGTAGCCGGGTGCCCCATTTCTCGCGCGCCTTTTGCGCGAGAAAGCCTGCCCTGAGCTTGTCGAAGGGTGGGGATTTTGCTGCAAAGCTTATCTCCGCTTCCGCCGCCCCACCACCCGCACCCGCTCTTCCTCCACCACCGCAAACTGTATCTTCTTCTCCACCGGATCAATCCGGTCCACCAGCACCCGAATCTTCTGCCCCAGCCGATAGGTCTTCCGCGACCGCTGCCCGATAATCTCCCGCGTATTCTCGTGATACGTATACCGATCATCGGCAAGCGTGTTCAAAGGCACCAGCCCCTCGACAAACAAATCCGTCAACTCCACAAAGAACCCAAACTTGGTCACGCTGATGATCAACCCGTCGAAGTCCTCGCCCACGCGATCCTGCATGAACTTCACTTTCTTCCACTCCATCAACTCGCGCTCGGCATCGTCCGCCCGCCGCTCCGCCTGGCTCGACTCCTCCGCAATGTCATGCAGTTCCTCAACCCCAATCGGCCCACCCAACTCGTGTGGAGCGGGCACTCCTGCCCGCTCTCTCCGCTTCGACCAAGGCGACGGCCTCTCGTCTGCAGAGACAGGGTGCCCCATTTCTCGCGTACTTTGCGAGAAGTGGGGACTTTGACTCAACACCTCTTTCAAAATCCGATGCACAATCAAATCCGGGTACCTCCGGATCGGCGAAGTAAAGTGCGTATACGAAGTCGCCGCCAGCGCGAAGTGTCCCAGATTCTCCTCCGAATACCGCGCCTGCTTCAGCGACCGCAGCATCAGATAACTCAGAATCCGCTCCTCCGGCTTGCCCGCAATCTTCTCCGTCAGCTTCTGATACATGCGCGGCGTGATGTGCACTTCCTGCGGCACCTCGATCTCTCGCGCCCGCTTGCCCGTGCCATACGACGCTCGCCGGTCCGCCTTCATCTGCACCCGATGAATCGGCAACGCCCCCACGCCCAGCGAATACCCAAACGCTGCCGCCATCACCTCGAAGTCATAAACCCGCTTTGCATCCGGCTTCTCGTGGATCCGATACAGCGACGCCATCCGCCGCGATTCCAGATGCTGCGCCACGCACTCGTTCGCCGACAGCATGAACTCCTCGATCAGCCGGTGCGCCATGTTCCGCTCCGATCGCGTGATGCTCCGCATCAGACCGAACTCGTCAAACTCGATCACCGGCTCCGGCAAATCGAAATCAATGGATCCACGCCGCTCCCGCTTGCGGTTCAGAATCAAGGCCAGATCCCGCATCAATTCAAACCCGCCGACCAACGGCGAATAGCGCGAACGTATGGCCGCATCGCCCTCCAGCACGGCGTTCACCGCCGTATAAGTCATGCGCTCGGCCGACCGGATCACGCCCTCACACAACTCATAGCTGACAACCTCGCCACGATGATCCATCTCCATCACGCACGACATCACCAGCCGGTCCACCTGCGGTCGCAAACTGCAAATATCGGTCGAAAGCTCCAGCGGCAGCATGGGCACTGCGCGATCGGGAAAATAAACGCTAGTCCCCCGCAGCCGCGCCTCCTGATCGAGCGCCGATCCCGGAGTCACGTAATGCGCCACATCGGCAATGTGCACCTGCAACTCGAAGTTGCCGTTTGCGAGCGTCCGCACCAGCACGGCGTCATCGAAGTCCCTCGCCGTTTCGCCATCAATGGTCACAATCGGCAACGCCCGGAAATCGCGTCGCCCATCCAACTCCTGCGCTGAAATGATCCCCGGCGCGTCCTGCGCCTCGTCAATCACCGCCGCCGGAAACCGGTGCGGCAAATGAAACTTCCGAATCGTAATCTCGACATCCACCCCAAAATCGTCTTCCCGCCCCAGAATCTCAATCACCCGTCCCCGCGGATTCTGCGTCGGCGAAGGCCACTCGGTGATCTCCACATCAACAATTAAGCCCTCCAGATCATCCCACTCCGCCCGCCGCGCCGCCTCCTCCCCCAGCACCCGATCCACGGATTTTGTTTTCCTCTTGTCATCCCGAAGCCCCGCGCTTTTACCAGCGGGGCGAGGGATCTCCGTCTCCACGGACTCGTCCCCGGCCCCTGCTCCGTCCCCCTCCGGCCACTCCATCCCCGCAGGAATCACAATCTCCTGCGTGATCTTCGCATCCATCGGCGTAACGTAGTTCCCGCGCCTGCCCTGGTCGCGCCCGCCATAATGAAAAATCCCCACCACCGTCGGATGCGCCCGCACCACCGGTCGCACAATCCGCCCCTCCGCCCGCCCATCCGGACGCACGTTCCCGATCTCCACCAGCACGCGGTCCCCATGCATGGCATTGCCGATCAGGTGCGGAGCAATAAAGATGTCGCCGGTTAACCGAGACTTGAACGAAGCAGGAAGCGAACTCGCCTCAGGAATGACGAACCCGAACCCATCGCGATGCATGCTGAGCCGCCCGACGACGAGATTCTTTTCCGCAGCCGCCTGCGGCAGCGCATACCGGTCCGACCCGGCCGCGATCAGCGCCCCGCTCGCCACCAGCTTTTGCAAGCGCTCGTCGAGCTCGCCGCGTTCGTCCCCACGCAGCCCAAGCTCCCGCACCAGCTGCTTGTACCCAGCCGCCCGCTTCGCCTGCCGCGCAATATGTTTGAGAATGTTGGAATCGGAGAGCATGAGAGCCGTCAGCGATCAGCTCTCAGCATACCGCACGCCCGGGTGCCCCATCTCTCGCGCGTTCTTTACGCGAGAAGTGGAGCTTTTGCGACTTCGATCAGGACTTCCAAAGAATGTGTGGTCGACGACCGACGACCGAAGACCAACGACCAACGACTATCCTCGCCTACCAGCTATCTCCCCCGCCCTTCGGTGGCCACGCCCCCATGACCCGCCGGATCATCGCAATCTGCCCTACGTGATAACTGTTGTGCGCCACCATCTGCCACAGCACCGCTTCGAGCGTGTTCGCGTTCTTCACCTCACGGTCGCTTTCAATCTCGCGATCCATTTCCGCCCGCGAGGAATGCGCCAGCTGGTCATACTCGCCCAGGAACCACGAGAAGTCCCGCCGCAGCTTGTCCCACTCCTGGGCATCTTTCGGCGTACCCGCCGCCGGAAAACTCTCCGCCGAGTGCTCCGGATACACCGGCTTCTCCCCGCCAATGCGTTTCAATTCGTAATTCATCCAGTAATTCATATGAAACACAAGTTGCCCGATCGAGTGGGGAAATCCCACAACCTGCCGCGCCGCCAGCTCGGCAGAGATATCCTCCACGCACGCCATCGGATCCGCATGCGCTCCCTTCCCGCGCAGCAACTCGGTCAGTGGGCGCTCAGACATGGAAATTCTGGTCGGTAGTTCAAAGCCTTGTCATCCTGAGCGAAGCGAAGGACCGATGCACTCTCTCGCTCCCAGCAAAATGCATCGGTTCCTCGCTTCGCTCAGAATGACATCAAGAATAATCCGCGTTCATCCGCGCAAATCCGCGAAGAAGCGCTACCGCCTGAAATACTTCTCCTCCAGAATCCGCCGGTGATGCACTTCATGCCCCGCAATGACGTAAGCCAGCGCCCGCACCGTGATCTCATTCTTGTTGGCCACACCCCGCCGCATCCATGCCGCCTCATCCAGATTGCGCAGCAAAGTCAGCGTCGCCCGCCGCACCGCAATGTAGTCTTCCACCAACTCCGCCAGCGGTGCCCGCGCAAACGGACCATTCTTCACATAGTCATCCTGCTCAAAGCCCTCAATCGGTGTCCGGTCCCCGCGCGCCATCCGCAGCGCCCGATACGCAAAGATGCGCTCCGTGTCGCAAATGTGCCCCAGCACTTGCTTCGCATTCCACTTATCCGGCGCGTAACGATAATCGCCGTCGCTCTCGTCCCGCCCCGAAAGCAGCAGCATCATCTGCCGCCGCTGCGCCTCGAGCGTCCCCAAAATATCCCCGCCCGAGATCAGCGAAATATAGCGTTCATAATATGGGTTGTACTCGCCCGGCTCCGGCCGCGCGATCGTCAACACTGCTGGCGTAACCACTGCTGGTTCTGGCATGCCTCACTCCACCTCGAACAGTTTTAGAGAATCCCCGCCCTGACTGCTACCTAAACTTAGACGTCCCACCCCGATTTCCGTTTTCGATAAATCTTCGTCCTGAAGAGAATAACTCCCGATCCCTGTGGAAGGGTACGCCCCCGCAAATTTTTCCAAATCGCCACCCCCGGCACGTAGAAACGATACGGCCGTCTTTCTTTGGAAACGCTCCCAAACTCTGCCCCGGACATGTACCAATGTAATCACTTCCATTGAAAATAAAGGACTTTTCCACAGCGCTCATTTTGAGACGCGGGAGTACAATCGGTTTTGGTCACGCACGTGCGGCTTGTGACCCCTTCAATCCCAACTAGGAAAGGAACTTTTCAACCCATGTGGAAGCCGACGAATCAGCCTCAGACTCCTGGCCGTCCGACCGAGCCGGAGCGTCCTGCCATGCCTGCCTCCAGCGCCCCTTCCATGGCCGCTGCTGAGCCCGCCCGTCCGGTGACAACCACCACCGCCGACCAGGCCACCATCGGCAAGTCGCTGGTCATCAAGGGCGAGGTCACCGGCTCCGAGTCGCTCTACATTGACGGCCGGGTCGAGGGCTCCATCAATCTTTCCGGCAACCGCGTCACCGTGGGCCGCAACGGCGTCGTCGCCGCCAACATCAATGCCCGCGAGATCGTCGTGCTGGGCAAAGTCCGCGGCAACCTCACCGCCAGCGATCGCGTGGATATCCGCAGCGACGGCTCCCTCACCGGCGACGTCATCGCCGCCCGCATCTCCATCGAAGACGGCGCGTATTTCAAAGGCGGCATTGACATCCGCAAGGGCGGACAAACCCAGCAGACCAAGCCCAACGGCGAAGACAAAGTCATCCCGGCGACAGAATCAGCCGCCGTCGGCGCCAGAGCTTAGGTCTCCAGAACTTGGGATGGCCGCCCTCCGTTTGTCATTCCGACCGAAGCGAGCCGAATGGCCAGCGCCGTGGAGGAACCTGCTTTTGGGTGGCGCAGCGCTTTAGCGCTGCGATACGTCTGGAAAGATTCGCCGGCTTTAGCCGGCGAGGCCAACGTGCCGTCCTGGACATTAAGAGCACCAAAATCTCACGGGCATCCGCCAGGATGCCCGTTTCGCTTCTCGTTATGACCACCTGCCCGCGTTTTCACCGGCGCGGGCGCCGGACACGCGAACGCCGGGCGTCGCCGCACTCCAGCCCGCGCGGTTTGCGCTGGGGTTGAGAGCTGTCTTTCCGGCGACCCCCGGCCTGCCTTCTTCTTACCGCAACCGTCTCCCAATTGCAGTGACTGGGAGCACTGCCCTACTTCGCCCCCAGATGCCGGTCGAAAAACTTAACGATGACCTCATAAGCGTCCCGCGATTCCGGAACGTCGGGATTGTAGAAAAATCCATGAAACAGCCCCTCCCACACATGTAACTCCGCGTCCACTCCCAATTTCACCAGCTGCGCATGCGTATATGCCGCCGTACTCATTTCCATCGCCCGCGTGCCCGTGATCATCAGCGTAGGCGGAAACTTCGCCAGCACTTCTGGCGAATTAATTGGTGCCACCAGCGGGTCCTTCGGGTCCGCATTGCTGAAGTAGCCCAATCGGCGCACGCCGCCCTCCCGCATCTCCGGCATAAACCGCGCTTCTCCCAGCGGAGTCGAGGTGTATGCGGCATCGCCGCCGAACTCTCCCGCCGACGCGCAGAAGACGCCAATCGCCCCCGGCCTCGGCAAGTCATGCTTCTGAAACCACGCCACCGACATGGCGGTCAGCATGCCGCCCGCCGAGCACCCGTAGATCCCTATATTCTCCGGCTTGTGTTTTTTCAGAAGCTCCTGGTAGACGCTGGCCACGTCCTCGCTGGCCGTCGGAAACTTGTTCTCCGGCCCCTCACGATAATCCAGGCTCACCACCTCGATCCCTGCGAGGGCCGCGATCGGCCTAGATTCCAGTTCGGCGCACCCCGGCCAGCATCCCGAGAACCCGCCCCCGTGAAGATTGATGAGCACCCGCTGCCTGTTCTTCCCTTGAATGCCTGCCTTCGGCCGGTAAACGAAGGCGTGTACGCCCGCAATCTTCATGTCCTCCAGATCAACCGCGAACAAGACTTTCTGCCGTTCCAGGTAAGGCTTCATGAACCGGGGCACGCCCTTATCGGCCTGTAGCACGCTCGGGTCCTGCATGTCGTGCAGGTGCTGAATCAGATAAGCCTTAGCCTCGGGACTAAGGAACTTCGAAACCGGAACCGACTCGGCGGGCATTTCGACTGTGCCATCCGGCTGAACCACGACGTTTACCGGCTTCTGGTTCTCACCGCCCTCTTTCGCAGGATTTGCTTGCGCCGAAACAAACGCGCCGCAGAGAGCCAAACTCGACATGATCAGGACTGCAAGGCAGCGAATCGTGCGTGATCTCATGATCTCCTCCTCCGTTGACCGATATCGCCAGAGTCGAACATTAGTAGGTTACTGAAAAACTCGATCGCACGTTTGTTTTTGGGTGGCGCAGCGCTTCAGCGCTGCGAAACGGGTCCCATTATCAATTGGGCTTTAGCCCCTGAGGTGGCGCAGCCTTTCAGTCCCGCGCAAGGCGGCCCCTCAGCCACGTGCAAGAGCGGCGCTTCAGCGCCGCGTAGTACTCGCCCCAAAAGAACAAGGGCTTTGGCCCCTGGGATCCCTACTCCACCAGCATGCAATCCCCGTAAGAATAAAACCGGTACCGTTGCTGCACCGCATGATCATACGCCCGCAGCACGTTCTCTTTCCCGCCCAGCGCACAAACCAGCATCAGCAACGTCGACTGCGGCAGATGAAAATTCGTCAACAGCGCCCCCACGACCTGGAACTCATAACCGGGATAAATGAACAAATTCGCTTCGCCCGCCCTCGCCTGCACGCCGGGTGCCCCATTTCTCGCGCGTTCTGTGCGCGAGAAAGCTTGCCCTGAGACTGTCGAAGGGTGGGGACCTTGGCTTCGCGCCGCATACTCCAGGGTTCGCACCGTCGTCGTGCCCACCGCCACCACCCGCCGCCTCTCTCTCCCAGCCCGCGCGATCTTCTCCGCCGCCTCCGTCGAAATCGAATACGCTTCCGAATGCAGCGAATGTTCTTCCACCCGCTCCACCCGCACCGGCTGAAACGTCCCCAGGCCCACATGCAGCGTGATCTCCGCCGTCTCGATCCCGCGCGCTCGAATGCGCTCCAGGATTTCCGGCGTAAAGTGCAGCCCCGCCGTCGGCGCCGCCACCGATCCCCGTTCTCGCGCATACACCGTCTGATAGCGCTCCCGATCCCCTGCCGAATCCGACCGCGAAATATAAGGCGGCAACGGCACATGCCCGATCTTCTCGATCAGCTCGAAGAAATCATCCGCCAGAGAAGACTCCTGTGGGCACAGCCGCCCTCGGCTGTCCGCTCGAGCGAAGCTCGACAGTGGGTGCCCCATTTCTGCCGCGCTTTTTGCGGCAGAAGTGGGGACTTTCTCAAACCGGATCCTCCTCTCCCCAAACTCTCCCCGCCCAATCACTTCCGCCTGCAGTTCGTCATGCTCCCCAAAGAAAAGCCTCTCCCCCACCCCGATCTTCCGCCCCGGCCGCACCAGGCACTCCCATTCATTCGGTTCCTCGCACACCTGCCGCGTCAGCAACACCTCAATCCGCCCATGCAGAAATTCCCGTGCCGCCGGATTCCTCGCGCTCACCGCCTGTGCCCGGATCCCTCCCCGCCGGCCATACAGCCGCGCCGGAAACACCCGCGTGTTGTTGAACACCAGCAGATCGTCCGGCCGCAGCAGTTCTGGAAACTCCTGAAACCGCCGGTCTTCCATCCGCCCGGACGACTTCTCCAGTCGCAGCAGACGCGACTCCGCCCGCTCCGTCAGCGGTTCCTGCGCAATCAACTCTTCCGGCAACTCGTAGTGGAATTCCGAGACCTGCACGCCCTGATTATAGGGACAACTACAGAGGCCAGGACTATAGCGATGATTTTGGGCGGCGCAACGCCCTTTGACTCTGCCCAACGCAGGCGCTCTCAGTGCTGCCACAGCGCCGGCAAAACATCCAGCCGGCCTTCAGCCTCTGGGGCACTCCGAATTCGATCTTTTTTCCTTAGAAAATCCGGTTGTTTCGGCGCGTGGACTGCTGGTACTATGCGGGTGCGAGAGGTGTGGCCTGTTTTTGTGAACTCCCCCGAAGGGCATCTATGTCGAAGGAGCGCAAATCTAGGGAAGAAATTGTCCGCTATGGCCGCATGCTGCACCAGCGCGGCTCTGTGGCGGCCATGGACGGCAACTTGTCTGTCCGCCTCGCTCCCGACCGCATCCTGGTAACTCCCACCTGCCTCAGCAAGGGCGCCATGCGCCCCACCGATCTGGTCATTGTGGATTCCCAAGGCCAGCGTGTTTCCGGCCGCCGCCATGTCACCAGCGAAATCGGCATGCATCTGCTGATCTACCGCCTGCGCCCCGACGTCCACGCCATCGTGCACGCTCATCCCCCCACCGCTACCGGATTTGCCGCCGCCGGCATTCCCCTGACCGAACCTTTAGTCTGCGAAGTGGTCATGGGCCTGGGATGCATTCCGCTCGCCCGCTACGGCACCCCCGGCACTTCCGAACTTACCCAGACTCTCGAGCCTTATGTTCCTGACTACGATGCCATCCTCATGTCCAACCACGGTGTCGTCACCTACGGCGACACGCTCGAGCACGCCTACATGAAGATGGAAACCGTCGAGCACTTCGCCCAGATTGCCCTGGTCACGCATCTGCTCGGCCGCCAGCAGCCCCTGAAAGCCGTCGAAGTCGAGAAACTTCTTCACGCCCGCACCAAATATTTCGGCGCCAAAATCGCCGCCAGCATGCCTCAGCCCCGCCTCCCTCAAGAAGTCAGCTAGGCCACCTCTCAACCGCTGCGAATCGTCCTGGGCGCCGAATTTCGAGGTGTGCCCCGCGTCACAGACGCCGCGCCCTCCCACGGAGTAATGTGCTGGTAAGTACTGGATCGCCTCGCCGAGTATCACTTTCCCATCACGGGAAAGGAGCACCCCCTGAGGCGACAGCCGAGTTCGACCCCTTCCAATGGCGACCGGTTCCTCCATTCAGAAGACCTGTGGCCAATCGAGAGTCGGGAAGGAGAAACCATATGATAAAACGCCAACTTTCGATCGGGCTTCTGTTGCTGGCCGGCCTGCTTTGCGCCGCTCAACAGACCGTGATCAAGAAGGTCCCGATCACTAATGTTTCCGCCGCGTCGGGCGAGAAGATGTATCAGACTTACTGCGCAGCCTGCCACGGAACGGACGGAAAAGGTGCAGGGCCGGCTGCTCCGGCTCTGAAAACTCCGCCGCCTGACTTAACGACGCTGGCAAAGCGCCACGACGGAAAATTCCAATCTGCCAACGTTTACAACACACTTCTCGGCGATACCGCGATGCCGGCGGCCCATGGCAGCAAAGACATGCCGGTCTGGGGAGGCCTATTTACCTCCTTGTGTAAGGGCAGATCAACAGATGTGGAAGTGACTCAGAGGGCTTCTAATCTCACCAGCTATGTGGAATCGCTGCAACACGAGTGACTGGAAGTCCCCGGCTTGAGAACCTGTCCGATACGGACACAGAATGCTCTCGATGAGGGGGTCGCAAAGCGAAAGAAGAACCGCCCGTTCCCAGGGCGGTTTTTCATTGCATCGGGTGAGGTTAGAGGACAATGACTTTCGCTAACCCGCCATTTCACTCACAACCCATTTCTTCTACTCCCCGCCCACCCGAAATCTCATCCCCGCCCGGAAATTCACCGGCAGCGCCGGATACCCCACCACCTCGTTATATCTCCGGTCCAGCGCGTTCTGAACGCTTGCATACATCGTCACCCGCGACGTCACCGCATACCACCCGCCCACATCTGCCCGCACATACGCCGGAGCATGATTAAATCCCAAGCCATAAAAATCCGTGTCCGGACGTCTCCCCACGAAGCTCCCGCCCAAACTCCCGCCCCATTTCCCCGAAACATACGTGAGCAGGACCGTCGCCGAATGTTTCGGCCGGTTGATCAGCGGATCTCCTTTGCCAAACGTGGTCGTGTCGCAAAACTCCGCAGGAGTGCACGCCGGCGCTTCCAGAATCTGTGTCGAGGTATACGTGTACGCCGCATTCAACGACAGCTCCGAACGAAGTCGGCTCTGAATCAGCACTTCCGCGCCGTGCGCCAGCGACTTGTTGATGTTTTCGTACTGCCCAATGAACGTCATCGGATCAAACGGATACGCAATCTGGTCCTGAAACACATTGTTGTAGTAATCCGCCTGAAAACTTACCTTGCCCCCCAGCAATCCCTGCTGAAATCCCGTTTCAAAACTCCGGCTCCGCTCTGGCTTCAACCCCGGATTCGGAATCGAGCTTGGTTTCCCCGCGAAGGTTTCCTCCAGTCGCGGCTCCTTGAATCCTTTCCCATACGAAAAGAACAATCGCGTTTCCGACAGCACCGGTCCGCCGCGCGCTACCAGATAACCAAGCCTTACCTCTGGCAATCCCGCGTCCCCATATCGACTGTTATGCACATATCGCCCGCCCACGATCGCCGTCAGCCGCCTCACCACCAGTTGCTGTTGCGCGAACACTTCGTTGCTCAGCCGCTGCCCATGCGTCTGCGACGGCACATCTCCCACGAACCCGTTTTCATCCTCGAACTGATACCCGAAGATCGTCTGCGCCCAGCTTCGTTCCGCATAACTTCCCTGATACTCAACCCCCGCCCGATTCAGCGCAGAAACGTAATCGAACGGAAACTGATCTGGATTCAATCCCAACGCCGGATTGGACTGGTCATCCACCGTATCAATGTTCATCCGGTGCGTCACGTGCTCAAACCCGGTCAGCCTATGTTGCCAGCCCGAAGGACGGTTGATCGCCACTTCCACGCTGCCCAGCAGATTGTCCTGCCGCGCCCGCTGATCGCCATCCGGAGGCAGCAGCGCAATCCCGTTAAAGCTCCACTCGTTCTGCACTCCACTGACGCTGTGATCGTGCCGCGCTCGCAGCCGCACCGACGCCCGCTCGTTCAGCTTCACTCCCGAATTCAACCCCTCCAGCGAATTCGAGTAGTCGTCATTGCGTCCGAGCCCCATCGTGTTGAACTGATTTCCAAACACGTTGTAATCGAATCGCCCCCGCGCCCCGGCAAGCGACGCATACCCATTCTCCGTGCTGAAATTCCCCCCATCCGCGCCAAATCGCAACTCCGGACGCTTCGTCGTCCCCGTCCGCGTCCACACCTGCACCACGCTGCTCATCGCATCCGATCCATACAGCGTGCTCTGCGCCCCGCGCACAAATTCCAGCCGGTCCGATTCGAACAACGGCACGGTTCCGAAATCAAACGTCCCGCCCGGATCGTTCACCGGAACCCCATCCACAATCACTTTGTTGTAGCGGGATTCGCCGCCTTGCACGAACAGCGACCCCAGCCCGCCTCGCTGCCCCGCCGTCCCCAGGATCGCCCCTGGCAGAAACCGCAGCACATCCTCAGCCGCGACCGGCTGCATCGTCTGCATCTGCGCCCCGCTCAGCGTATCGGACGCCGCGCCCGTTTCCGCGCTCGCCTGCGGATAACGAGTTGCTGAAACAATCACCGTCTCACTCGTCGTCGCCAGTCGCAGCCTCACCGTCAGAGCCTCCGGCATCTCACGCGGAACTTCCACCCTCTCCTCCGCAAATCCCGCCGCCAGCACCCGCAGCCGTAAATCCCCGGCGTGTTCCACACGCAACCGCACCGTGCCCTCCGCCGACGTCGTTTCAACCGCCAGCACCTTCCCCGAACCCCGGGCATACATCTCAACCTCCGCCCCGGCCACTGCGGCCGCCTGCGGATCCACCACTTTCACTTTGATTTCGGCAGCCGAAGCGGCCACCCCGAGAACAGTTACGAGAGACACAACCAGAAAAACCGGGCGCATACCATCCTCCTTTGCACGCGAAAGAGGTTGACGGTGACGGAGCGCGCCGGTCTCCTGGCTTCACGAGTAAGAATGATGAAGTTCGTCTGACTACAACCGCCCCATCATCCGTTCCCGCCCACGGCCTTCCCGGGACTCACTCCCAGTGGCCGCGAGCTCTTTCCTCGCTTACAGTTGCGCGGCAGCGCGGGATTCACACCCGCTTCCCTGTCTTCGCCCAGCGGCAAAGACGCGCGTTCCTAGTCAATAAGAAAGATCAGATACAACCCGACGAATGTACCGGCGCGCCAAACAGAAGTCAACCGCCCAATTAAACCGGTAGTGGTGCAGCAACCGACAAACTGCACCAGCACCCCTACCCCGCTCTGTCATCCTGAGCGGAGTCTGCCCGACGCGCACGCGCGAAGGGCAGACGTAGTCGAAGGACCCCGTGCACGCCGACGCCAAGGGATGTCGCGTCAAGGCATCCTCACGTGTTTTCTCAGTCCCGTAGGGACGCCTGAAACCGCTACTTCCTCCATCTCCCCACCAAATACAACACAATCGTCAACACCACGCTCACCACCACCGACGTCGCCAGCGGAAAATAAACCGTCGTGTTCTTCCCCCGATACACAATGTCCCCCGGCAGCCGTCCCAACGGCACATTCATCCGCCCTAGGACCATCAGTCCTGCTCCCACCACCACCAGGGCTACTCCGAGTATGGTCAACAGCCTGCCCAGCTCCGTCACCCTGAAACCCGCCTCCCATGCGGCTTTTGCGCATTTTTGCGTTTGAACTCGGCCCCAAATTCTGGCACACTACACCCTGAGCGGTGCGCAGCTAGCCCTCCCACTTCGTGGCTCGCCACTGCAGGAACCAGCCGCCATCGTCATCGGCGAGGCCCCTGTCGCGAAAGACTTCGGTTGCTAAGACCCTTAGGAGGTCTCCGTGCTGTTCTTCCAGCCCGCTGTCCGCTTTTACCCTAAGAGTCTACTCGTCTTTCAACTTCTGGCGATGCTCTGCGCCCTTGCCTCGCCGGCCTTTTCCCAGGACGTCCTCACCTATCACAACAACAATGCGCGCACCGGCCTGAACCCCAAAGAGACCATCCTCACCCTGGCCAATGTCAACTCCGGCCAGTTTGGCAAACTGTTCACCGTTCCGGCCGACGGCCGGGTAAATGCCCAACCGCTCTACCTCTCCAACGTAACCGTGGCCGGCGCCCCGCACAATCTGCTTATCGTTGCCACCGAGCACGATAGCGTCTACGCCTACGATGCCGACAACGGCGCCAAACTCTGGCAGATCTCCGCTCTCAAATCCGGCGAAACCACCTCCGATGTGCGCGGCTGCGACCAGGTCACGCCTGAGATCGGCATCACGTCCACTCCCGTCATTGCCAGGCCGGCGAACGCCAATCCCGTCATCTACTTCGTCGCCATGTCAAAAGACGGCTTCGGCACTTACCATCAGCGCCTGCACGCTCTCGACGCCACCAACGGCGCCGAACTCAGCAATGGCCCCGTGGACATCCAGGCTAAGTATCCCGGCACCGGCGACAACAGCTCTGGCGGATTCGTCTTCTTCGATCCCTCCCAGTACAAAGAGCGGGCTGGCCTGCTCCTGACCGGCAACACCGTCTACCTCGCCTGGGCCTCCCATTGCGACATCCGTCCCTACACCGGATGGATCATGGGCTACAACGCCAGCACTCTTGCCCAGACCACCGTCCTCAACCTCACTCCCAACGGCAACGAAGGCGCGATCTGGGGATCAGGCGCCGGCATGGCCGCCGACGCCGCGGGCAACATTTTCCTGCTGGATGCCAACGGAGTGTTTGACTCCAAACTGAATGCCTCCGGCTTCCCGGTAAACGGCGACTACGGCAACGCCTTCCTCCGGCTTTCCACCAATGGCGGTCTGGCGGTGGTTGACTATTTCCAAATGTACAATCAGGCCTCCGAGAATAACCGTGACATTGACCTTGGCTCGGGCGGCACGTTGCTCTTCACTCAGAAAGACTCCACCGGCAAGCTATGGCAACTTGCCGTCGGCGCGGGCAAAGACTCGAACCTCTACGTCGTAGACCGCACCAACATGGGCAAATTCAATTTCAAGACCAACAACATTTACCAGGAACTTCCGGGGGTCCTTCCTCAGGGAGTCTGGTCCACGCCGGCATTTTTCAAAAACAAGATTTTTTACGGGCCAGTCAACGGGCCGATCTACGCTTTTCAATTCAGGAACGCCAAGTTGTTGCCCACGCCCGCAGCCCAGACCGCCAATGCATTCGCCTATCCGGGCACGACGCCTGGCATTTCTGCCAACGTCACCCAGAATGCCATCGTCTGGGCCGTGGAGAACAGCAACCCCGCCATCCTGCACGCCTATAATGCCGCCAACCTGCAGGAGATCTACAACACCAGTCAGGCCGCCAACAGCCGCGACCACTTTGGCGGCGGCAACAAGTTCATCACCCCGACCATCGCCAATGGCAAGGTCTACGTCGGCACCACCAACAGCGTAGCCGTCTTCGGCCTGCTGCCCTGATCGAACTCATCGGCCGGCGCGGTCGTCAGCCTGTCGCGGTGGGCTGACGGTAGTCTTTACAACACAAAGTACTTGACAACAATACAGCGCTTTGCTACTCTCCGTCTCATGTCCGGCCCGCGCCAGCACCGCATCCGCCGTCTTCGCCGCGAACCGCCCCCCGCGGCGCCTCACCCGGCCCCCGACCTGACCCCGAATTTAGCCGACGACCTCCGCTACATTCGCGACACCATGGAGCGCTCCGCCGCCTTCACCGCCGTTTCCGGCTGGGGATACGTGCTTCTCGGCTCGACCGCTCTCGCCGCCGCCTGGCTCGCCGCCCACCAGCTGTCTTCCTCCGCCTGGCTGCGCGTCTGGCTTGCCGAAGCTCTCCTCGCCCTCGCCATCGGACTGCTCTCCTGCGCCTGGAAAGCCAACCGCCGCGGCCTGCCCCTGTTTTCCGGTCCGGCCCGCAAAGTCGCCTTCGGACTCGCCCCGCCCCTCATTGCCGGAGCCTTCCTCACTTTCCTCTTGCTCCGCGCCGGCCTCCAATCCGCCCTGCCCGCAACCTGGTTGCTCCTCTACGGCGCCGGCATCGTCACCGGAGGCGCTTTTTCCGTCGCCATCCTTCCCGTCATGGGCCTCGGCTTCATGCTGCTCGGCGGCCTCGCCGTGCTCGCCCCCGCTGCCTGGGGCAACGCCTTTCTCGCTGCCGGATTCGGCGGCCTGCACTTGATTTTCGGACTTCTCATCGCCAGGAGGCACGGTGGCTAAAGCACTCGCAGCTCGCATCAAGCATTCCGGTCACGCTCAGCCCGAGCCGCGCGACAAAAAGCGCGCCCCCGCGACTGCCCGCGCTCTCGAACTCCCCGAGCTTGACCGCCTGATCCATGAGCGCATCCGCCTCGGCATCGTCAGCGCCCTGGCCACCAACGACTCACTCACCTTCAACGATCTCAAGCGCGTGCTCCGCACCACCGACGGCAACCTCAGTGTCCACGCCCGCAAGCTCGAAGAGGCGCAATACATTTCCTGCGTCAAGTTTTTTGAAGGCCGCGTCCCGCGCACCGAATACCGCCTCACCCCCGCCGGCCGCCGCGCCCTCAGCCAGTATCTCGATCAGATGGAGCAATGGACCCGCCTCACCCGCGACCAATAGGAAGGAAAGGGCACGACCGAACGGCAAGGCCGCTTTTGGGTGGCGCAGCGCTTCAGCGCTGCGATAAGACCTGACCACATGGAACCGGGCTTTAGCCCCTGAGGTAATAACCATGGATGCTAACCCCACGCTCGCCCTCCGCCCCGCTCTCGCCTTCTGGGAGCGCGGCCGCATCCTTTACAATGCCATCCTCGCCGCCATCGTCCTTCTATGGGTGGCGCTGTCCTGGCCCCACTTCCGCCCGGCGCTCACCCTCGGATCCTTCGAAGCATTCGTCGTCCTCGGCCTGCTGGCCAACCTCTGCTACTCCGCCGCCTACGTCGCCGAACTCTTTACGCAGCCTTTTCTCTCCGGCGCCCACTTGCGCCGCTTTCGCCGGATCCTTTGGCTGCTCGGAATGCTCTTCGCCATCCTGCTCGAAAACTACTGGATCGCCGACGAGATTTACCCCTACGTCACCCAGCCCCCGCCCGCCATCTTCGGAGGAAATACCGCCATGCCTGCCATTGCCAGCAACATGAACTTTCCTGCTCCATTCGCGGTCGTAGGATTCCTCACCGCCTGCGTAGGCCTCTTTCTCGCCCTCGCCGCCGTGTTCATCTTCTGGTTTGCCCGCAAACCGAAGTTCGCCCGCACCGCAGCCTACGCCATCGTTGCCGGAGCCCTCTGCTACGCCGCGCTGCTTCTCGGATTCTCCGCCGCCAGCCGTGCCACTACCCTCACCCGCGGCCAGGAAAAATATTTCTGCGAGATTGACTGTCATCTCGCCTACTCCATCGTGGAGGTCAATACCCACCCCGACGGACCCTCCACGCGTTACCTGATCACGCTGCGCACGCGCTTCGACGAGACCACAACTTCGCCCAGCCGCCCCAAAGACGTTCCCCTCACTCCTTCCGCGCGCGAAGTCCTGCTGGTGGACGCCTCCGGCCGCCAGTACCCTCCCGTCACTGCGCAAGGCGCGCCCCTCCTTACGCCGCTTACGCCCGCTACTTCCTACACCACGCAACTCGAATTCAAGGTGCCGAGCGACGCCACCGGACTCAAACTCCTCCTCCGCACCACCCCAGCTTGGCCCGACCACTTTGTCATCGGAAACGAAAACAGCCTCCTGCACCAAAAAACCTATTTCGCCCTGTAGCTGGGGCGCCGGGTGCTCCATTTCTCGCGCGTTCTGTGCGCGAGAAAGCTTGCCCTGAGCTTGTCGAAGGGTGGGGACTGTGACCTTCCGACCGTTCCCAGCCTGCTACAATCCCCGCCATGCGTCGTGCCGCGTCCTTCCTCCTCCTCAGTACTCTCGTCCTGGCCCAGGCCGCTCCCGAAGTCGAAATCACCGCCGAGCCTCACCACCATCTCGTTTTCTCGAACGATCAAGTCCGCGTCTTCAACGTGGAAGTCGCCCCGCACGACGAGACTCTGATCCACCGTCACCGCCACGACTACATCTACGTCACCCTCGGGGCCATCGAAGTCATCAACCGCGTGGTCGGCAAAGATCCCGTGACCTTGAAGCTGGCCGACGGCGACACCCGCTTTCTCCCCGCGCCCTTCGCACACGCCGCCGTCAATCCTTCCAGCCAGCCCTTCCGCAACGTCACCATCGAGCTGCTGCAGGACGAACAACTCCGCCGCACCCCGCCTCATCCCGCTCAAGACGCCGATCAGGACCGCGGCCTCGAGATCCTCCAGGGAGGTACCGCGGAAATCCTGTTCGTGAAAGACGGCGTCCGCGTTTCCGAAATCGAGCTTCAGCCCGGCGGCGTCGTCCCCAGGCATCATCACGCCGGGCCCCACCTCGTCGTTGCCCTGACCGACTTCGAACTGCGCAGCGACGTCGCCGGCAAGCCCCCCGCCACCGTCTCCCTCAAGACCGGAGAGAGCAAATGGGTCCCCGGAGGCTTCACCCACACCCTGACCAATATCGGCCACCACCCCGCCAGGTTCGTGACCCTGGAATTCCCCTAGAGTGTTCCTGCAGGAACACTAGAGCGGTTTGCAGAATTTCTCCTGAGGCAAAAGCAGGTATACCTTCAGGAAAAGCCGTGTTGGCATATGTATCTGACAGCGTTGAGGTTAGTTGAATGTGGCGATATTTCGGCAGAGCCGGGAGGATGCCGTCCGGAGCTGTGGATTTCCCGTTTTGGGAATGGTTGGGACGTTCTTCAGGCAGGAGCCGCTGCCGCTTGCTGAAGCGCGGACGCTGAGGATGGGAAGTGTTGGCGAGTGCGCTGCCGCCGATGATTCGACGCCAGCCGCGAAGCGGCGAAAGAATGCAGCCCACGGCGCAAGCCGTGGGTCAGCGGCAGGGAGCGCTAACCAGCCCCGGAGGGGCGAAAGAAGCCAAACCAAACTAGCAAATTTCGCCCGCGCGCGATCCGCGCTAGAATTGCGCCGCGCTCTCTTTACAAGCATGGAAAAGAATCGGCTTTATTACGGCGACAACCTCACCGTCCAAGTTCTGCTGTCCGGGGAAATTGAGGAGCCGTTTTAGCACCCGCGGCAATTCGGAAGAGGCCGGGCAAACCAGGCTCAATCGCTCTCGCGAGGTACGTTTCTTTCGCCCCTCCGGGGCTTGTTGATTCTTCATCGTTGAAACCCACGGCTTACGCCGTGGGCTGCATTCTTCCGCGCTTCGCGGCTGCATTTCGTCTGCGATTTGTGGCTCTGCCGGTGATGAAGAGACTCCGCGAAAGAAATCAATCCCAGATGTAGCGCTCGTCGCAGGCCACGTTGTTCTTTTTGAGGAAGGCGACGAACTCCTCCTGAAACGAATGCTTCTGATGATGTTCTTCCTGTTCGGCAATATATTTCGTGACCGCGGCTACATTCGATTCGCTGACGCTGAAGACGCCGTAGCCGGTTTGCCAGGCGAATTCGGGATCCAATTTCTCGTGTACCCAGCGCGACGAGTTGGACTTCACCACGCGTGCGATCTCCGCGGGCGAATGCGTAGGCCGAGCCCGCACCAGCATGTGAACATGGTCCGCGGTGCCGTTGATGATGAGGGCCGTGCCGTCCATTTCGCGGATGATGCCTCCGAGATAGGCGAATAGATGGGC
The DNA here is from genome assembly GCA_037442635.1 of Terriglobales bacterium. Classification (GTDB taxonomy): domain Bacteria; phylum Acidobacteriota; class Terriglobia; order Terriglobales; family Acidobacteriaceae; genus Sulfotelmatobacter. The sequence goes on from JBBIPV010000013.1 coordinate 116,939, forward strand.
GCGGAAATCCGGTTTGATCAGCGGCCGGCGCCCGTGGGTGGAGAAGATGAAATGCAGCAAGATGTTTCCGGATGTGTGGGACATCGTCTTTCTCCCCTCCGGGGCTTGTGATTTTCTATCCTCGAAACCCACGGCTTGCGCCGTGGGCTGCATTCTTTCGCCACTTCGCGGTCCGCGTGCGTTTTCGGCACCGACACGGGGCACAAATCCTCCATCATCCTGTACGCTGGTCGGCTGCGGCTGCGGTGACGAATGTCACACTCCCCCAGATTTCGCAAATCGCTCAGGACCAAACTGGTAAACTTCCGTACTCTTCCAAAATTTCGGGCTTGCGCTGTTGGGTATTCATCTGCTATAAACAATGCACCGAGAGCAGTGTGTGGCTAGTCGGGCGTATTGTCTGCAACTCTCGTCGCGCGTCCGGCATCTAATGTAGTGAAAGGGCTTGAGGCCCTTAATTGTCCCGGCCACGGGACTTGATTCGGAAAACAGCAGGTTCCTCACATCGTTCGGAATGACAACGTGAGGACAGCGGTTTCTGAAGGGTACCTTCAAAGCAAGGACCTCCAAAAGCAAGTTCTTTTCTCAATTTTCTGTCTTCCGCTTCGGCGTGCGCTAAAAGCGCCCCGAAACCATCCGGTTTCGCCCCAGCGGAAGGCCGTACCGTCGCGCGCTGCAATGAGCTCCTGGACGGAGTCAAAAAGCAGGTTCCTCGCGGGCTTTGCCCGCTCGGAATGACAAGGGCTTGATCAGGCCCTTGATCAGGCCTTTACCGGGCTTCGATCATGACCAGCTTTTTGGATTCGCCAGCTTGCTCCCTGCGCCGTATTCCGGGAACTTTCCCGTTGTGGAAAACTGGTGGAAATTCTGTGGGATACGCTGATTGACGCTGGTTTCGCGGCACGGTATGTTTGTAGGGTTTCGAGGACAGTCGGACGCGCACTTGTGCGGGTTCGCCTGGACTGAATGCGCGCCGCTCAGGCGGATGGCGATTCGGTCTTTGACAACTAGGTTGAACGTGCCAGTCGTGAGAGAGCGGATTCGGGCATAAGTCCGAAGCGATCTCACAAGATAGACCGCTGTGAACTTCTCTGCCTTCTTCGGAAGGGAGTGGAGGCTGAACAGCGGCGCCATCCCGGCTTTCGAGCCCGGCGATGGCAGCCTCCCTTCTACCCGTCGGGAGGCATCAGGTTTCAAACGAGAGTTTGATCCTGGCTCAGAATCAACGCTGGCGGCGTGCCTAACACATGCAAGTCGAACGAGAAAGTGGAGCAATCCATGAGTAAAGTGGCGACCGGGTGAGTAACACGTGACTAACCTACCTTCGAGTGGGGAATAACTCCGGGAAACCGGGGCTAATACCGCATAACATCGCAAGATCAAAGCAGCAATGCGCTTGAAGAGGGGGTCGCGGCTGATTAGCTAGTTGGCGGGGTAACGGCCCACCAAGGCGAAGATCGGTATCCGGCCTGAGAGGGCGCACGGACACACTGGAACTGAAACACGGTCCAGACTCCTACGGGAGGCAGCAGTGGGGAATTTTGCGCAATGGGGGAAACCCTGACGCAGCAACGCCGCGTGGAGGATGAAGCCCCTTGGGGCGTAAACTCCTTTCGACCAAGACGATAATGACGGTACTGGTGGAAGAAGCACCGGCTAACTCTGTGCCAGCAGCCGCGGTAATACAGAGGGTGCGAGCGTTGTTCGGAATTATTGGGCGTAAAGGGTGCGTAGGCGGTGCGGTAAGTCACCTGTGAAATCTCCCGGCTCAACTGGGAGCCTGCAGGCGAAACTGCCGTGCTGGAGTATGGGAGAGGTGCGTGGAATTCCCGGTGTAGCGGTGAAATGCGTA
>JBBIPV010000014.1:0-113609 GCA_037442635.1 Terriglobales bacterium
GCTTTTCTTTGTGTCTTCTGCGACGCTAGTTGGGCGTAACTGTTGTCAACAGGCGTTAACACTCGTTGACCCGATTCTATCACCCATCCAGCAGGCGGTTGGTGATCGGTCCATACGCGTCAATGCGGCGGTCGCGCAGGAACGGCCAGTTGCGTCGGATATCTTCGAGAGCTTTGAGGTCCACGTCGCCGACCAGAATCTCTTCGCGGTCATGCGACGCTTCAGCCAGCACGCGGCCGAAGGGATCGCAGAAGAACGATCCGCCCCAGAATTCGAGTCCTTGACCGGGAGCGGACTTTCCGCGAACATTGCCAGTTTCAAAGCCGACGCGATTCACCACCGCGACGTAAACGCCGTTTGCAATCGCGTGCGCGCGCTGAATCGTGCGCCACGCATCGTGCTGCGCCACGCCGAACTCGGCCTTCTCCGCCGGATGCCAGCCGATGGCGGTCGGATAGAACAGCACATGCGCCCCTTGCAACGCCGTAAGCCGCGCGCCCTCGGGATACCACTGATCCCAGCAGACCAGCGTGCCGATCTTGCCGACGCTGGTGTCGAGCGCGCGGAATCCGAGATCGCCTGGGGTGAAGTAGAACTTTTCGTAATACAGCGGGTCGTCTGGGATGTGCATCTTGCGGTAGAGACCGCGGAGCGAGCCGTCGCTGTCAAGAATGGCGGCGGTGTTGTGATAAACGCCGGCGGCCCGTTTTTCGAAAAGCGACGCGATAATCACCACACCGTTGCTGCGGGCGGCAGCAGAGATTTTGTCGGAGACCGGGCCGGGGATCGGCTCGGCCAGATCGAACAGGGAATGATCCTCGCGCTGGCAAAAGTACTGGGTCTGAAAGAGTTCAGGCAGACAGACGACTTTGGCGCCGCGTCCGGCGGCGTCGGCAACGCGGCTGAGGGCCTTCTCCAGATTTTGCTCCGGCTCCGGACCGCAGGACATCTGCACCAGGGCCACGCGGAATTTCTCAGGGGGCACGCGCTCCGACCTCCGCGAACAATATAGCATTCTGCCGCTGGCCGCCGGTCAGCGCTGGGATTCCTCTGTGAACCCCTATGCCCTTTGTGGTGAGCACAAAATCTTGAACCACAGGGGGCACCGCGGTTCACAGGCGAGATCGGCTATGCCTTGCGGTGCTCGGCGAAGACGCGCGCCAGCCGAGGATTGCCGGCAGTGAGTTTCTCTAGGCGGTTGACTACGTCTTCAGAGGGCATCGAGCGCAAAAGACTTTCGATGGCTCGTTCAGCGTCGAGCGACTCGGTCCTTACCAGATCGAGCAGAAACTCCGGTGCTCGATCCACGCGCGTCAAGGCGATGGCCGACAGAAGCACCGACCGGAACCAGGGATCGTGCGCATGATCGAGAGCCTGGCGCAGCGCTGCGAACCCTTCCACAGAATGGGTCGCGGCCATCGCGAGAGCCGCCTCAGCTGCGGGATCATCTCCCGCGGCCAGGAAGCGGCTGACCCAGGGAATCGCGCGCACGCCTTCCAGACGGAGGATGCCGCCGTAGCAAGCGGCCAGCACCTCGGGTTCGTCCTTGCCCAGCACGGCTCGCAGCCGAAGCAGCAATGCCGCCGAGGGCGATCCCACTTGTTCGATCGCTCGCGCCGCCTCGGTGCGAACCGTCTTATCGCTGTCGGCCATCAATTCGAGGAGATGAGCGAGCAGCTCTGGCTCCCTGAGACTCCGGCACTGTACGAGCGCGAGCGCGCAGGTCGCGCGCAAAGTGCCGGCCGTGTCCGATTGCCCTCCCCAGACCGGCTCCATCTGGATGTGGCGCATGCCGCGGAGAAAGACGTCGGCGTCCTGATGCTCCAGGGCGGCCAGGGTACGGCTGATGGCATTCTTGGCCCAGCACTGGGGATCGTTCTTTACAGGATTCTCGAAGAAGTGATCGAAGGCGGCGAGCAAGTCTGGCGTCAGTCCCGCCAGATTGAATTCACGGACAAGGTCCGCTGCTTTGGCTGCGATGAAGTTGTTTCTTCCGCCCAGCGCCTTGCGCAGAGCTTCGCTCCGAGATGCATCTGGCAGTGGGCGCAGGGCATCGAGGGCGGCGATCTGTTCCTCGAATTTGTGCTTGCCGGGCATCGGTCGCCAGTGTAACCCAGGCGCCGAGTGCACGCCGTAAGCGATGCCTATAGGAGGATCTCGTCGGTGAAGAAGCACATTTGTTGCGTGAGGGGGTGGCAGGAAGTACATGGGACTTTAGGCCGTATGGCCAGTGCCGGCGTCGAATCTCAGGCCGCTTGGCATTATGACCTTTTCACAGTACCGCGAGCCAACGAACGGAGGTAAGATTATTAGGCCATTGCGTCGGTCCCCCCCCCAAGCTGCGAACGATAACTGAAAGACGAAGTCAGGCACAGGATAAGGAGAAGTCATGTTGCGGACATTCCGTGCATCTTTGCTGACCGCTGTTGCTTTAGTCTCGGGCATAAGCATCGTTTGCCAGGCGCAGTCTCTGGCTCCGCGAACGCATCACGCGCGGGAAGTGACCCTGAATGGGCAGGCGCCGCTGGTCGGGCGCGTCCCCTCGGCGAAGGCCATGCGCCTTGTCCTGGTGCTGCCGCTGCGCAATCAGGCAGCCCTGGATAACCTTCTGAAGGAACTCTACGATCCTTCCAGCCCGCAATACCGCCAGTTCCTGACAGTGGAGGAGTTCACGGCGCGGTTTGGCCCCAGCCAGGAGGACTACGACGCGGTGATTCGCTTCGCGGAAGCGAACGGCTTCACCGTGGTGGGAACGTCGCGCAACCGCCTGAACGTGGATATCACGGGGCCGGTGGCCAGCATCGAAGCGGCATTTCACGTGAGTATGGGGATCTACCAGCATCCCACGGAGAACCGGACCTTTTACGCTCCGGACCGGGAACCCACGCCGGATCTGGCGGTGCAGCTGTGGCGTATCGCTGGACTGGACAACTATTCGATGCCGAAGCCGGCGCTGGTGCACAGAAATCTTGCGGTGAAGTCGAACGCGACGACCGGTTCCGGCCCGAGCGCTTCGTTTCTTGGCAGCGACATGAGAGCGGCCTACTACGGCGGCAGCCTTACTGGTGCCGGCCAATCCCTCGGGTTGCTGGAGTACTACGGGACCGATTTGGCCGACCTGAATACGTACTTCAACAACGTGGGTCAAAAGAACAACGTCCCAATCAGCCTCAAGTCCACGGACGGCACGCCCACGAGCTGTTTCGCTTCACTGGGTTGTGATGACACCGAGCAGACTCTGGACATGACCCAGGCATTGGGCATGGCCCCCGGCCTGTCCAGCCTGGTGGTGTACGTGGGATCAAGCGATGCGTCCATTTTCAACGCCATGGCTACGGCGAGTCCATTGAACGCGCAATTGAGCTCTTCCTGGACGTGGAGTCCGCCAGATCCCGGCACCGACAACCCTTACTTCCAGGAGTTCGCGGTGCAGGGGCAGAATTTGTTTCAAGCCGCCGGGGATAGCGGGAGGTGGAGCGCAGGTTCGTCGATCTATCCGGCGGACGATCCGTACGTAACATCAGTTGGCGGGACGGATCTGGTAACCAGCAGCGCCGGCGGCCCATGGAGCTCGGAAACAGTTTGGGTTGACGGCGGCGGCGGCATTTCCCCTGATAAGTATGCAATTCCTTCTTGGCAGACCGCAACCGCCAGCGGCTGCGCCAACTGCTCCAAAACCTATCGCAATGCCCCAGACGTTTCGGCCAACTCGAATTTCTCTTTCTACGTTTGTGCCGATCAGACTACCTGCACGGCCAACGCGTACGGTGGAACTAGTTTCGCTGCGCCCATGTGGGCCGGCTACCTGGCTCTGGTGAATCAGCAGGCCGTCGCGAACGGCCAGTCACCGCTGGGCTTTATTAACCCGAGTCTTTACAGCATTGGTCTGGGGTCGAGTTATAGCAGCAACTTCCACGACATCACCAGCGGCAGCAATGGCTATCCGGCAACTACCGGATACGATTTGGCGACCGGCTGGGGCAGTCCGAACGGGGCCGGCCTGATCAATTCGCTGAGCGGGCCGCCGGCTCCCGGCTTCAGCCTGTCGGCTTCCCCGGCTGCTGTCACTGTGGCCCAGGGCAACTCCGGAGGGTCCACCATCACCAGCACGGTTACGGGAGGGTTTAACGCCGCGGTTTCCTTGTCGGCGAGCGGCCAGCCGACGGGCGTAACCGTTGGCTTCAACCCGACCTCGATCACGGGAAACGGAACGTCATCCATGACGATCACCGTCGCAGCTTCGACCGTTCCGGGGACATACACAATCACAGTAACCGGAACCTCCGGCACTACGGTGGAAACCACCACCGTGAAACTAACCGTGACGGGCACGAATCCGAACTTCACGATCGGTGCCGCGCCCACATCCATCACCATTGCCCGGGGCGCCTCGGGCACAGTCACGATCACCACGGCGGTGTCTGGTGGCTTCAACTCGGCAATTGCGTTGTCTGCCAGCGGGCAGGGACCGCGGCAGACGGTGACCTTCACTCCTAACCCAATCGCAGCGCCCGGCGCAGGGTCCTCCGCCATGAAAATTACGGTCGGCTCCGGCGCAGCGCTCGGAAACCACATCATCACTGTTACGGGCACGGGCGGAGGGTTGACGCACACTACCAAAGTGACTTTAGTCGTCACCAAGTAACGCCGACGAAAATCCTTCGGCGCCAGACTGACTATGAAAAGCCCGGACCTTCGCGGTCCGGGCTTTGTTTTTCCTAACCCTACTCGGAACATGGACACAGCAAGAAAGGAACTGGCTAAACCATACGGCTACACGTGGCGGCCACGCCCGTGCTTCTTGTAGAGTAGTGATTCGGGGACGCAATCGGCTGGGAGGTCGGCATTGAAACACGGCAATCATAGCGATGCGCATAAGGGCAATTCGCAGCAAGGACATCCGGGGCGCGGAAACGGCGGCGAGGGCAAAGACCGCCATCTACACAACCCGATCGAGGACCGGTTAATTCCGCTGGAACCGCTCGACCTGGCTAAAGTGCACTCCATCGACGACCTGGTGCGCGCAATGGCCAGGACCGCCTTCACCGGGCGTCAATTGGGCGAGGCGGCAGACGTACTCGAGGCCATGGCTCTGGACGACGACTGCTTCGTGGTGATGACGCTGGCCGGCGCCATGACGGTGGCCAAGCAGGGGCTCATCGTCACCGAACTTATTGATCGCGGCATTGTGAACGCGATCGTTTCCACCGGCGCGCTGATGGCCCACGGGCTGGTGGAGGCGACCGGGCGGGCGCATTTCCGGGCGAATCCGGAGGTCTCCGACGAGGAACTTTACGAACAGGGCTATAACCGCGTCTATGACACGCTCGAGCCGGAACAGAACCTGGACGACGTGGAAGAAGTAATGTCGGCCGTCCTGGAAAACTGGGACCACAACGAGATCATGTGCTCGTACAAGCTCAATCATGCGATCGGGGCTTATTTGGCCAAGCACGCGGCGGGGCAGCGGGGAATTCTGAAGTCGGCCTTTGAGAAGGGCGTGCCGGTGTTTGTCCCGGCATTCAGCGATTCGGAACTGGGCCTCGATACCGCTCTGAACAACCGGCTGCGGGAGTCCACGGGAAGGCACAAGATTCGCTTCGATCCGTTCGAGGACCTGGAGCACTTTGCCGGTACTCTGCTGCGCCAGAAGAAGCTGGGGATTTTTACCATCGGGGGCGGCGTACCGAGGAACTGGTCGCAGCAGTTTGGGCCGTTCTGTGAGCTGCGGCATCGGCGACTGGGAGAGAACGTGCCCCTCAAGCGCTATCACTATGGGTTGCGCATCTGTCCCGAGCCGGTGTACTGGGGCGGACTGTCCGGCAGCCCGTACAGTGAAGCGGTATCGTGGGGCAAGTTCGTCCCCCCGGCCGAAGGCGGCAAGTTCGGAGAAGTGTTCCTGGATGCGACCGTCGGGCTGCCGATCATCGTGGCCGCCGTGCTGGAACGCCTGGACAAGGCCAGGAAGGGCGGCAACTCGCGCAAGGGGGCCAAAGCCGCAGGGAAGAAGTAGCGACCTTCTCGCCGGGCACGAAAACTGGCATTGCTAAACTGGAGTGAGGGGCGTCCGCTAAGCGGTCGTCTCGCAGGGGGTAGGGTTCTGGGGCTGGAGGTCCGAGGCGTTCTCGGCGTCCTCATTCCTGGTCTTCATACGGCGGTAAAGAGGCGCAAGGATGCTGTTTCCCAGCACCTCAGATTCGGCTTGGACCCAGTCCGAGAGGGCCTGCCCTTCGGTCTGGCCCCGGGTCTCATAGAGTTGCTGGGCGCGCGACCGCACCTTGCGCTCCACCATCGTGACCATAAGCTTCTGCTGTTTCTTTCTGCGTTTTTCGAGGTCCACTTCGACTCCTTTGTTGCGATTCGTTACACAGCCATCATACCCGACTGTTGTTAACGGAAGATTACATCGGGATAGCATCGAGGTTACCAAAGGCTAACTCCCTCGGAACCAGCAATTCTTATTCGCATTGGATGTAAGGCAAGCGGATTGGATTCAATTGTTTAGGCGAGATCGGAAGGGCTTGCAAAGCGGCCATTCAATGAGGGTTCCCGGCCGCAAAACGGGGCCGTCTTCCTCAGTAGTCGCGAGGCACAGCAGTGCCGGAACCAGGTGCCAAAACCTAGTCAAAAATCAGCACCGCCGACGCGATCACGGTGGTCCAGAGGCCGCGCTTGTCGCCTACCGCCGATTGGGTGACGTTGGCGGTGCGGACGATTTTGTTCGAGAGGCGGTAAATCTGCTTCTTTTCGTCCCAGGAGCGGTCGGGGTCGAATTCGACGTTCAGGGTGGTAGCGAGCATTTCGGCGGCGAGTTCTTCGGCGTATTCTCCGGCGGCGTCCTCGGTCTCGCCAAAGGAGTGGTGCTCGCTGAGGTAGCCGTAGGTGTTGCGGTCGGCGGGAATGGCGACGCCGATCGAGGAGGCCAACAGGCGGTGGGGTTCGCGGGTTGAATTTTCAGCCACCACAGCAAAGACGACTTCTCCGGGGTGCAGGTACTTCACGCCCTCTTTGCGGGCCAGCAGTTTGCAGTTGGGCGGGAAGATGGAGGAAACGCGGACCAGATTCTGGGCGGCGATGCCGGCATCGCGCAGGGCAAGCTCGAAGGAAGTCAACCGCTCGCGGTGCTTTCCGACACCCTTGGTGAAGAAAATCCGTTTGGGAACCATGTCTTTGCCCAATTCAGTGATCCTCCGAAACCAAGAAATTTGAGCTGGAGAATGCACAATCTAACACAACGGTTTGTAAAGGAAATATGAATTTGCAGGGAAGAGGAAAAAAATGCGGGCGAACGCTGGCGCGCTCACCCGCGGGTAGAACGTCGGAACCGGGCCGGAATCGTTACTGCGCCTTAGTCTGCGGCTTTGACGGCGGTCACATTGATTGTGTTGCCCTTCTCGGTTCCCGTAACCGTGGCCTTGGCGCCGGCCTGCTTGTCGAGCGTGGCAAGGGCGCCCTTGTCGCTGGTCTCGAGGGTGTAAACCTTTTCGCCGACGACCAGAGCGTACTTCGATCCCTTGGAGACGCAGCCGCGGGTGCAGGCGGCGGCGTCACCTGGCATGCCGTGCTTGGCGCCGCACATGCTGTCGCTAACGGTTCCGGTGTAGGTCTTACGTTTGGCGGAAGCGGAAATGGTCAGGCCCATGGCCAGGACCAGCGTCAGGAAGGCAAATCCGAACTGCTGTATACGAGAGTTCATTCCAGTTCTTCTCCTTGGTAGTGGGTGCCCTGCGGCGATCGCCCCTTCAATCGGGCCGAGCCTTATCCCGAAAGGATGCTAAAGCTGCTGCAAAAGTTACAAAACCAAAACGGTTAGAACCTGTGGTGTTGAGGGTCTCAGATTGGGCAGTAGAAGGCAACGGTCAAAACGAGAATGCGGGAAAGTGCCGAGGCACATCCCCGCATCTGCCCGGATCGTTTATGGGGGAGGGCGCCGGGCAAAACCCTTTGTTCCGGACGTAATCCTACTGGCAGGTCGGTGGTTTCGCAAGGAAAACTGCTGAGCCTTCCAAAAAACGGACCCAGCACTGAGCAACGGGCCAGATCAGCGGGCCTCATTCGGTGCCTTCACCGTATAGATCAGGTCTACGTCCACTGTTTTGTCGCGGATGTTGGCCGTCATATGGGGCGCGACCTCCCAATCCAGAGCCGTGGGCAGCAGTTTCTGCGCTTCCGGCAGATACTGCTTGAGGTAGGCTGAGTTGAAAACGTCTCCCGGGCGAAGCTTCCAGGCACTGCGCAATTTGGCGGTGAGAGCGTTGTCCAGACCACGAAACTCCAGCTCTCCCATATGAAAGACAGGCCCTTCGTTCACACTGAGATGAACGGATACCGTGCCGGCAGCATCGTCAAATTCCGGTTCGGCCTTGATCGTTGCGGCGACGAAGCCGAGGGATCCGTAATGTTCCTGGACTGCCTTGAGATCATCAACGATACGCACGGTGTTGGCAGGCTGGCCGATCGGGACCTGGACCATCTTTTCGAGAGTGCCGGTCGGGACCTCGTGATTTCCTGACCAGACCAATGCGCTCAGCTTGTATTGCTGGCCAGGAGTTACTGCGAAGATGACGTCTACGACGGTGCGGTTGCGCGGATTCTCTTCAATGCTGGCCGCAGCCTCGGAAACCGGCCTGGGTTGCGGTTCACCGAAGGAGGCCTTCAGGTATCCCCTGGCGTGATACACCGGGAGCAGTTGCCGCTGAACTAGCAGGTTGAGGCGGCTGCGGGAATATTCGCGGTCGGGCATGTGTTGGGCGGCGGCTTCGAGGGCGGGAAGTTCGGCCGGGCCGGCGCCCGTGAATGCGATGTTGCGCACGCGAATCAGGACCTCGGAGACTTTGAAATCCAAGGCCTCCACAGGCCCGTCTTCGTGGCTGAAGCGCATGTAGTCCACGCGGCCTGGGATGCCTCGTTCCACCAGCAGAGCCTGCAGCGCGTCGGAGACCTCGTCGGCCAGGCGGCCAGCGAGTGGGAGCTCTCCATCGAACAGGGGAACATGCTCCTGGATGCGCTGGCGGAGTTCGGCGTCAGAAAACCAGACGAAGTCTTCGAAACGGGCTGGGACGAACTTGTCCGCGTCAGTGACTTGGAACGCGAGTTTTGTCCCTGCTGAAGAGTATGTGTAGGTGTAGCCGATATCGGTAAAAGCGCCGGTGTCGCCCAGGACGCGGGCCGCTTTCTTGAAGTCGTCTTCGCTGACCGGGGCACCGATTTGCAGGCCCGTAGAGGCCGCGATGGCGGCCTCGGAGAAGCGCTTGCTGCCCGTGATTGTGAGGGCGATCAACTGCCGCGCCGAGGCCGGCAATTGCGAAATGGGTTTTTGCGCAGGCGAGGACTGTGCCGACGCAGGCGGGCACGTTCCGGGAAAGAGCAGGAACAACAGAAGAAGCTGAAATGTGCAACGCGCCGGCATCATCTACTTGGGGTCGAGACCAACTCCTGCGCCGCTTTGTGCTTGACCGCAATGTCAATGAAGGCGAGCGCGGCGCGGCTGAGCGCCTTATCCTTGCGGAAGACCAGAGCCAGGTCGCGGCGAACGTGCGCGTCGGCGATGGCGATTGCAGTCAGCACTTTGGCGCGGACGTCTTCCTCCACATGAGAACGAGCGATGAATCCGATGCCGACTCCGGCGGCCACGAAGCGCTTTAACAGTTCGCTGGAGTCGAGTTCCATGCTGTAGTTCGGCTTCAGGCGGCGCTCGTGGAACATTTCCTCGATCGCGTCGCGGGTGTGGCCGGCCTTAGGGACGACCAGGGGAAACTGGGCCAGCTCCGCAATGGCTGCCGACTTCATCTTTCCCAGCGGATGTTGCGGCGGCACGATAATCACCAGCTCATCCCGATGGATGAGGACCACGGTCAGGCGGTTGTCCGTGACGGGAAGGGAAAGGACGCCGAAGTCCACGGAGTTGTCAATGACGGATTCGAGGATCTTGGCGTAGTCAGCGCGCTTGATATTGACCGAGACGTCGGGATATTGCGTCTTGAAGTCCGCGAAAACGTATGGCAGGACGTGCAGGCAGGTGCCCTCGTTCGCGCCCACGATAATCTCGCCGCGCGGGACACGCTCCATTTCAGCGATCGAGACCATCATGGCCTTGCGGGCATCGAGGGTTTCCTCAACGTATTTCAGGAAGGCCTTGCCCGCCGCGGTCAAGGACACCTTGCCGCCGGAGCGGTCGAACAGCTTGGCTCCGACTTCTTCTTCAAGGCCGCGGATCTGCGAAGAGATAGCCGGCTGGGTGCGGAATCGCTTCTCCGCCGCCCGCGAGAACGAAGCGTGCCGCGCCACTTCGAAGAAGGTTTCGAGCTGGTCGAAATCCATGGGAAGCTCTTAGCCGGCAGCGCTCTGCGACAAAACCTCAGGGGCTAAAGCCCGCCTCTCCCGGGGCGCCTGAACGGCACGGCCGAAGCCGTGCCCTTCCCGGAGCCGATCTTGTGCTTCTAAGTATAAAGTCGCTTTTATCACCGCTATAAGAACAATCGAATTGCCTGTGCTCCGAGCAGGCTTTAAACTCTCCGGTCCCGGATGACGCGACCGATTGTAGCAGTCCGGCGACCCGGCGGTAGATTTCACAATGATGACCCAAATTTAGGGAAGACGCCGCTGGCGTCAAGGAGTTCCCGTGCCTGATCGAAAAGCCGTTTTGGAGTTTGCCAGGCAGCACGAGGTCAGGATTGTCGACCTGCGTTTTACCGACATTCCCGGCCTTTGGCATCACGTTTCCTATCCGATTGACCAGCTCACCGAGGCGTCGTTCGAAGAGGGATTCGGCATAGACGGATCGTCCATCCGGGGATGGGCGGCCATCCATGAAAGCGACATGCTGCTGAAGCCGGACGCGAGCAGCCATATGCTCGATCCGTTTACCGAAGTTGCAACGCTCGTGCTGGTCTGCGATGTCATGGACCCGGTGACCAAGCAGGCTTACGACCGCGATCCGCGCTACATCGCGCGCAAGGCTGAGAGTTACCTGAGTGCGACTGGCGTGGCCGACACGGCTTATTTCGGAGCGGAAGCCGAGTTCTTCATTTTTGACAACGTGCGCTTCGATCAACGCGAGCAGTACGGGTTTTACTACATTGACGCCGAAGAGGGACGCTGGAATTCCGGCCGCCTGGAGAACAATCTTGGCTATCGTCCACGGTACAAAGAGGGCTACTTTCCCGTGCCGCCGACCGACCACTATCAGGACCTGCGTTCTGAGATGGTTCTGACCATGCAGAGCTGCGGCATCAATGTGGAGTGTCATCACCATGAAGTGGCCAGTGGCGGCCAGACTGAAATCGATCTCGAGTTCGATTCACTGGTCCGCTCGGCCGACAAAATGCTGCTCTACAAATACATCGTGAAAAACGTGGCTAACCACTATGGCAAGACGGTCACGTTCATGCCCAAGCCGATCTTCGGCGACAACGGCAGCGGCATGCACACGCACCAGTCGCTGTGGAAGGGGGGCGAGCCGCTGTTTGCCGGCGACGGATACGCCGGCATGTCGCAGATGGCGCTCTGGTATGTCGGAGGACTGATCAAGCACGGCCCGGCGCTGTCGGCGATCATCGCGCCCACCACGAATTCCTATAAGCGCCTGGTGCCCGGATTTGAAGCCCCGGTGAGTCTGGCGTACTCGCGGCGCAATCGCTCGGCGGCCTGCCGTATTCCGATGTATTCGGCGTCGCCCAAGGCCAGGCGGGTCGAGTTCCGCCCGCCCGACCCGAGTTGCAATCCCTACATGGCCTTTGCGGCCATGCTGATGGCAGGGCTCGACGGCATCGAGAACAAGATGGATCCGGGCCTGCCGCTCGACCGGGATATCTACGAACTGGACCCGGAAGAACTGGCCAGCGTGCCGTCTATGCCGGGCTCACTGGAAGACGCGCTCGACGCCCTGCAGCGCGACCACGCATTTCTGCTGAAGGGGGATGTGTTTACCGAAGAGTTACTGCGGACCTACGTGGACTACAAGCGGGCGAAGGAAGTGGACGCGATCCGGCTCAGGCCGCATCCGTATGAGTTCGCGATGTATTACGACATTTGACGCCGGTAGGAGAAGTCTGCAGTCCACCTGAGACCTGCTGGGCCGCTCGGCTCGAGGATGTTTGAAACCGATGCGGTATTTTCGGGCTATACCGCGGTGCGAATCCCCGACTCTTTCACCACACGTTCCATCAGACGCATGCGTTGGGTAGGGAGGTGGGAAGCAGTCGTTCGCCACTGCTGGGGAGCAGAGCTGCTGACAGAGAAAAGCCCGTCGCCCACGGCATCCAGGGCCGAGACGGAACGCCCGAGGACCATGAGCAGATACTTCTGCGCGATGGCGCGGTCTGCTGGATGGATCAGATCCCACCAGCGGCGGATGGACTCCTGCACCTCCGCCTCGCTCTTCTCACCAACCACCAGCGCGTCCACCAAACGGTAAACCTTGCTCTTAATCGCCTGATACGAAACTGAGATTTCCTGGGGCATAGGGTTCGTGTATCCAGCTCTGCCCCTTACGAGCAATCGGCGCACCAAACCCGATGTGCCTGTTTTTTCTTGATTGTAGAAGGTTTGTCCAGCGGTGGCGTACGGTGAATGGAATAAAAGCAGCGCGGAGATATGAATTCTGGAAGGAGTACGGTTCGTCCCGCAGAAGGACGGGGAACACAAGGTACGCCCCGACTGCGTCGGAGTCGGCAGCCGTTGGGGTTTACAATGTTGCGCTCACCCTAGCCGCGGGCGGCCATCCGGGGCCGATAGGCGCAGCGGTGCTGAGCTGCACGCGGTGGCGAGTGGAAGTTCATCCTTGGAGGCGAGATGAAACGTGGGCCTTTGGTCGCGGTGGTTCTGGCAATGATTTCCCTTGTGGCGGCGGGGCAGGACTCTGCCACGCCCAGTTCCAGTAGTTCGCAAGGCAGTTGGCATGAGGCGAAGGCGCAGGACAGGATGTTTTTTCCCCGTGACATGTTGTGGGGGTGGGCGCAGCTGGATCTGGCGCCGCCGCACAACGAGGTGGATCCGAATCTCTGCACGGGGGACGCCGGGTCCGTGCAGAACGGCGGGGCGAACGCCCCCTGCAGCATGTTTGCGCGCTATATGTTGTCCGGAATTCTGGAGGTGCGCCCGTTTGGCCGCAGCCCGCTGCGCCGGCTCATGCTGTTTGGCGCGCCAACCTTCCTGTTTGGCAAGAATCTGCCGAAGACGCTCTATACGTGGTCGCCGGACGCCATCGGGATTGAACATTCCTGGGGCGCGGGGATCTATATCGCCAAGGGTTTCGAATTCCGCGTGACCCAGCACTTCCTTTTTGATCGCCTGGGGGCGCGCAACAAGAATCTTGGTCCGGCGGACTTGGGGAATAACGGTCCTTGGGGACGGTATATGACCGTAGGCGTGCGCAAGACCTTCGGCACACGCCGCTGGTAGAAGGGTTTTGTCGCAACTATGCCGTTGCCGGCGCCGCGGGCCGCAACAGGCGCCGGACCAGTAAGACGATCAGCAGCACCACACCTCCGAGAACGACGAACGGTAGTCCGAAGATCAGGAAAAGCCAGAGCACGCTGCCGCCGCCGAAGTTGGTCACATCCCCGGTCACCAGAGCGGCGGGATCGCGGCGGATGCGTCCGCCAAAAACCGTGACGCCGCCCTTTACCGCTGCGCCTTTGTCGAGGCGTAGGTCGCCCGCAAACACCGTGGCGTCACCGCCGACTTCACCTTGATCCTCAATAAGGACGCTTCCTCCGAAAGCCGTGACGTCGCCCTTCACGTGTCCCCGGACATGCACGCTGCAGCCGAAGCAGGTGGCCTCGGTGATTTCTTCGCCCGGTCCGATGTTGATGGTGCTTCCAAATTGCGTGCGGTCGCGGCTGCCGTCGGCGTACGCGGTTGCGGACAAGACAAGGCAAGTGAACAGACAGGTGGCGAGCGCTTGGATGATGCGGGTCGTCATAGTGGTGTCCTCCGGAGCCGGGCAGCCCTTTTGCCGGGAATTATGACACAGCACAGAATAATCTGCCTCCTGGCGATGAAATTCTCTATAATTGACGGTTTTTAACTTGCGGCAGCGCTTTCGTACGGAGGCACCATGGCGGGTTCTTATAACGGAGTTGCAGTCCCGGCGGACGGCAAAGCAATCGGTTACGCGAAAGGGAAGTACGAAGTGCCCGACAACCCGGTCATTCCCTTCATTGAAGGCGATGGAACCGGGCGCGATATCTGGAAGGCGTCTCTGCGCGTCTTCAACGCGGCGGTTGAGAAAGCTTACAAGGGCAAGCGGCGCGTGGCCTGGTATGAAGTCTTTGCGGGCGAGAAAGCCAAAGCAAAGTTCGACACGTGGTTGCCGGATGACACCGTAGACGCCGTGCGCGAATTCCGGGTCGCCATCAAAGGCCCGCTGACCACTCCGGTCGGTGGCGGCATCCGCTCGCTCAACGTCGCTTTGCGCCAGATTCTTGATCTGTACTGCTGCGTGCGTCCGGTGAAGTATTACAAGGGCGTGCCTTCGCCGGTGAAGCGTCCCGATCGAATGGACGTGGTGATTTTTCGCGAGAACACGGAAGACGTCTACGCCGGCATCGAGTGGGAGCAGGGAACCGCTGATTGTGCCCGCCTGATCGAATTCCTCAATAACGACATGCTCAAGGGCGGCAAGAAACAGATTCGCCTGGATTCCGGCGTGGGCATCAAGCCCATCTCCATCACCGGCACCAAGCGCCTGGTGCGCATGGCGATCCTCCACGCCATCGAAAGCGGCAGGAAAAGCGTGACGCTGGTTCATAAAGGCAACATCCAGAAGTTCACCGAGGGCGCGTTCCGCAAGTGGGGATACGAACTGGCGACAGAGGAATTCCGCGACAAGGTGGTGACCGAGCGCGAGAGCTGGATTCTCGACAACAAAGATAAGAATCCGAACCTGACCGTCGCCCAGAATGCCGAGATGGTCGAGCCGGGCATGGAGTTTGCGCCCCCGGCCTTCCGGCAGTCGGTCGAGAAAGAAGTGAAAGACGTGCTCGACGCAATTGGCGCCACGCACGGCAACGGCGCGTGGAAGAAGAAGATCATGGTCAACGACCGCATCGCCGATTCGATTTTTCAGCAGGTGGTGACCCGGGCCGACGAATACTCCGTGCTGGCGACTCCCAATCTGAACGGCGATTACATCTCCGATGCCTGCGCGGCGCAGGTGGGCGGGCTGGGCATTGCGCCGGGAGCGAATGTCGGCGACGGCTACGCGATCTTTGAAGCGACCCACGGCACAGCGCCGAAGTATGCGGATAAGGACGTCATCAACCCGGGATCGGTCATCTTGTCGGGCGTGATGATGTTCCGCTTCCTGGGCTGGAACGAGGCCGCCGACCTGATCGAACGCAGCCTGGAGCGGACCATCGAGCAGAAGAAAGTTACGTACGATTTCGAGCGCCTGATGGAAGGCGCGATCAAAGTCAGAACCAGCGAATTCGCTGGATACATGATTGAGAACATGGAAACCGGCGTCCTTGCCGGAGTGAAGTAAAGAGCTTTCGCCACAGAGGACACGGAGGAGCGCAGAGATCTTCTGTGAAACTCTGTGTCCTCTGTGGTTTCGGTTTTGTTTTCGTATTCGTTCTAATCTGCGTATTCAAATCTGCGTATTCATAAGAGAGGAAATTATGCCCAAAGTAACGATCGTAGGTTCGGGAAACGTGGGCGCAACCGCGGCTCATTGGATCGCGTCGAAAGAACTGGCCGACGTCGTGCTCATTGACATTATTGAAGGCGTACCGCAGGGCAAGGGGCTCGACCTGCTCGAGGCCATGCCAATCGAGAAGCGTGACTCCTACGTAAGCGGCACCAACGACTACAAAGACACGGCGAATTCCGACATCGTCGTGATCACCGCCGGCATTCCACGCAAGCCGGGCATGAGCCGCGACGACCTGCTCAACACCAACTACAACATCATGAAGTCGGTGGTGGGCGAGGTGGTGAAGTATTCGCCGAACTGCATTCTGATTATCGTGTCGAACCCGCTCGATGCCATGGCGCAGACCGCCTATAAGCTGAGCGGATTCCCCCGCGAGCGCGTCATCGGCATGGCCGGCGTGCTCGATTCGGCCCGCTTTCGCGCCTTCATCGCCGACGAACTCAAGGTCAGCGTCGAGAACGTGACGGCCTTCGTCCTCGGCGGCCACGGTGACACCATGGTGCCGCTGCCTCGCTATTCGACGGTGGCGGGCATTCCGATCACCGAACTGATCGAACCGGCGAAGCTCGAAGCTCTGGTCAAGCGCACGCGCGACGGAGGAGCCGAGATCGTGAAGTACCTGAAGACCGGATCCGCCTACTACGCGCCGTCGGCCGCGGCGACCGAGATGGTCGAAGCTATCCTGAAAGACAAGAAGAAGATCCTGCCCTGTGCCGCCTACCTGCAGGGAGAGTACGGGATCAACGGCCTCTACGTCGGCGTCCCGGTGAAGCTGGGGGCGAAGGGAATCGAGCAGATCATCGAGATCAAGCTGACTCCCGAAGAGAAAGCCGCCCTCGACAAGAGCGCGGCGGCGGTGAAGGAGTTGTGCGGTGTGATTAACGTGTAGTACGAAAGCGGAAAGGCGCTGAGGTTCACGGTTCGGGTGGGGCACGGCTTTCAGCCGTGCCACCTGAACCGCCTAGCAGCCGGTGCTCAAGATTTCACCAGGACGGCTCCGAAACGGATTCACTACCACCACACCATCCACCTCTTGATCTGCTTGCAAGTCCTCGGTCAGCAGATATCCGCACGAGGCGTGCTTAGCCGCAGCCACGATCAACGCGTCCCAAAATGAAATCTTATAGCGATCCTGGACGATCCAGGAGTTCGCCAGAATGCTGGAATCGATGATCAGCGGGTGCCAGGCCAACAGGTCTGCTACTTGGGCACGAACCCGGTCTTGGAGTGTGGGCCACTTCTGAGTTGTCGCAGAATAGAATTCCTGCAGAACCTGGTAGCTGATCCGGCCGAGCCGACGCTTCCAAAGCTCAGCCAGCCAGAACTTTGCAGCAGCATGTTTCACCGGGTCGAAAGGATCGAGGTAGTAGACAAAAACGTTTGTATCAACGAAGACGGGCGCGGTCATGAATTTCCTCGCGGGTTAGATAACGCCCGTCGCTCTTAGGAAAGGGCTTGCGAGCCAGGAACCGCTGCATGGCGCGCTCGTAGCTCTCATGTTCCACTTCTTTCATGCGTTCCCGGAGAATACCCGCCAGCAGTTGCGAAACACTCGTGTCCTGCCGGGCCGCCTCGATCCGCGCCCAGCGGGCCACCGACTCCTCCAGCGTGACCGTTACATTCCGCAGTTTAGTCTTCATAACACGATTTCAGTGTAACACGAAGTTCGTGTCTATTAAAAACTAAAGCGTTTCAATTCCCACCTTCTTCAGCACCACATCTTTGTTCGGTTTATCGTTACGCCCGCGCGGAACAGCGGTGATTTTGTTTACCACATCCTGCCCTTCAACCACCTCGCCGAAGATCGTGTGCTTGCCAGTGAGCCACGTCGTCGCTGCCACGGTGATGAAGAACTGCGAACCGTTGGTATTCGGACCGGCATTCGCCATAGCCAGCTTGCCGGGCTTGTCGAACTTGTGCGGCGAGCCTTTGGTCTCGTCTTCGAACTGATAGCCGGGACCGCCCATGCCGGTGCCTTGCGGGTCTCCGCCCTGAATCATGAAGTCGGGGATGACGCGGTGGAAGATGGTTCCGTCGTACAGGCGATCTTTCGATTTCTTGCGCGTACTGGGATGCGTCCACTCGCGCTTGCCCTCGGCAAGTTCCACGAAGTTGGCTACGGTCTTGGGTGCTTCTTTTTCGAACAGGCGGCAGACGATGGTTCCTTCGCTGGTTTCAAACGTGGCGTAGAGTCCGGGTTGGCGGGTCATGGATGTCCTTTCGGTCGGTAGGTTGTTCGTCGTTTTGTCAGGGCGGGGGCTGGCCGCCGGGACAGCCACTTCGACTGCGCTCAGGGCAGGCTTGGCGGCTGTCCCCGCATAAGCATCTTGCTATTTCGGGTTCGCCGGAGCCTTCGGCGCCGCGGCTGCTGGCTTCCTCATCGTGGTCGCCCCTTTCGGCTTCGCCGCGGTCGTTCCCGCTCCGCGCACGATTGTAATGTGGTTGATCTTCACCGGCCGGAACGGCCGGTCATTGCTGGGGTCGGTGGCCATGCGGGCGATCTGCTTGACCAGCGCCACGGTGGCGTCGTCACATTGGCCGAACAGCGTGTAGCCGCCGTTGAGATGCGGCGTGGCCACCTCGGTGATGAAAAACTGAGAACTGTTGGTGTTCGGACCTGCGTTGGCGTAGGCCAGACGACCGGGACGATCAAAAGGCAGGTCGGAAGAGACTTCGTTCTTGAACTTCGCCACGGGATCAGGGCCCGAGCCGGTGCCCGCCGGATCGCCACCCTGAATCATGAAGTTCGGAATGACGCGGTGGAAAATGGTGCCGTCATAGAGGGGCACACCATGCTTGGTGGTTCCGACGGGGTTCTTCCAATCCTTGGTGCCGGTCGCAAGACCGATGAAGTTTGCGACGCCGATGGGCGCCTTATCCGGAAACAGGGTGCAGGTCATTTTCCCCGCCGTAGTGTCAATGATGGCCGTGGGCTGGGCCGGGGCGGCCGGCTTGGCGGCAGGGCTCGTCTTGGCCGTTGATGTCTTGGCGGCAGGCGCTGCCTGGCCGCTGGCGTTGGATTGCGCCCCGGCGATGGTTGCGATTGCAAGGGTCAGAATAAGGACTAGCTTGCGCATAGGTGCTCCTTGGGAATTGCCAAAAGTCTGGAAGTTTCCTTGGGTAACGCTGCATTGTACGATATCGAAACTTATAACTCACCGCATTCGAGACCGGCAAGCTTCCGGGTACACAACCACCCGCCCCGACGACCTCGGCCTGGTCGCGTTCCAGCAGTGCGAAAGTTGACCACTTCATGGTGGGCAGCGTCATAGATATTCGTCTTGATATCGCCCCGCAACCAGCTAACATCCCACGCGAGCTGCGCCTTCTCTCCGCACAATAGCAGATCGCCCCGGTTGTCCGGGGGCTGAGAGGTGCGGCTTGCGAGCTGACACCGTTGCGCCACACCGACGGGCCAATGGTCCGGGTACATCCGCGGTAAGTACACGTCACCACCTACGTGCGCGACCAGCATCCGACCACTCGGGGGTTTACATCCAACACCAATTGCGAGTATGAGAGCAACCCCTATGCTTTTCGGCACTCGGCAGCGGCGCAGAATGACGCACCTTGTCATTTTGCTGTGGAAGTCGCCATCTGACGGCTCACTCGTTCCACCTCGCCAAACACACGCAGCAAATTGTCGCCCAGGATCTTGCGAATGTCGTCGGCGCTGTAGCCGCGGTCGAGCAGCGCCTGCGTAATCTTGGGCAGGTCGGCGGCGGAGTCAATGCCTTGCGGCGTGGCGCCGCTGACGCCGTCGAAATCGGAACCCAGCCCGACGTGATCCACTCCCGCCACCTTCGCAATGTGATCAATGTGATCAATCAGCGACTTCAGCGGAGGGCGGGGAATCCTGGCCATCCACTCGCGCTGAACGCGCTCCATGTCCACGTAGGTCACGGCCTTGCCCTCAGACTTTAGATGGTCCGCGTATTTCTGCACGGCGGCGGCTTGATCCTTGGCCTGCGCCTCCATGTCGCGGCGGAAGTTAGCGTCGTCGAAGCCATTGAAGAAGTTGACCTGCACCACGCCGCCGTTCTTGGCCACGGCGCGCAGCATGTCGTCGGTCATGTTGCGTGGAGCATCCACGAGCGCGCGAGCCGACGAGTGCGAAGCGATCACGGGCGCTTTAGTGGTGGCAATCGTGTCCCAGAACGTCTTGTCGGCGACGTGGGAAATATCCACCATCATGCCCAGCCGGTTCATTTCCAGCACGACCTGCTTGCCGAAGTCGGTCAGTCCGTTGTGGTGCTCGATTTTTGGGTTGTCAATGTCGCCGGAAGAGTCGGCCCACTCGTTGGTGTTCGACCAGGAAAGCGTCATGTAGCGCACGCCCAGGCGGTAGTAGTCGCGCAGCAGGCGGATGTCGTTCTCAATGGAATGCCCACCTTCAATGCCCATCAGAGCGGCGAGTTTGTGCTCGTGGTGGGCGCGCTCGATGTCGGCGACGGAGAAGGCCATCATCATGCGGTCGGGATGGCGGGCCGCCTGCTCGTAAACCGAGTCAATCAGGTCGAAGGTGTGTTGGGCAAAGTGGCCTTGGTTGGTCTCGGGCTCAACCCAGATGGAGAAGAATTCTGCGCCGAGATTTCCGCGGCGGGCCTTGTCGAGGCTGACGTGGCCGACATCGTTGGGATCGGTCGAGCCAATGTCGAAGCCCTCGTCCAGGAAGCGCTGCGGCGTGTCGGCGTGGGTGTCAACAACGATCGCCGAATCGTGAATCTGGCGGGCGCGTGCGCTGACGGCGTCGGACGGGTTGGCCGCGGTCTGCGCGGCGCTAATGGCAGAAGCGAGTAAGAGCGCGAGGAATAGCCTGCTGTTCATAAGGGTGCCCGCACGGGGCGGGGCAAGGTTCTCCGATTGTATAGGCAGAGACTCCGGACGACAAAGGCTTCCCCCCACGAGGGCACAAAGGCGCAAGAGGGAATTCGATGCCGGATTTCCTTCGTGGGCCTTTGTGCCCTTCGTGGTTTACGCAGTTTCAGCGAGGCAAGCCAGCGCTTGTTCGAGACAGACAGCGAGCGGCTGATCGGTTGAGATTACGGTCTTCGGCAGGGTGATGGCCTCGAATCGCGCTTGCACGTCGAGGTAGAGCTGATAATCACGATTGCCGGCGGGATGCGCGCTCCCGGCAGCATCAGCCTCAAGCCGGCGCCGGGCGGTCTCTTCCGAGCAGACACATTCGAGAACTTTCCAGGGCTGATGGAGGGACGCGGCGGCCGCCAACACGTTTTCGATCTGATACCGGCGCGAGAATGGCCGGCCGTCAAGAAAGATCATCCGCGACGGATCACGTGAGAGCAGATATCCCGCAGTTTCCAGCATGAGTTGCAGGCAGAAATCGTCCTGCCGCGACGAATACTCGATCTCTTCCGGCGCGAAGATCGCGTGGCGGAATTGATCCTTGCTTAGTACACGCCCGGAAATTCGAGCTGCCAAGGCACCTGCCAGAGTCGTTTTGCCAGTGCCGGGAAGGCCGGCCATCAACACGAGCATAGAAAGAAAATCGTAGCCTAAGAGCGTGAGTCAGGACGAAGTTTCTGCCGGCCGGCCTTCACCAAGCAAGCCCATACCGTCGAATCGTATACCTCGAACCGTAAGGAGCTAGCCTTTTCATGAAAATTTAATCTCTCCGTGGGGACAACGTTGGTATTCCTGCCATAAACTCCCTCACGGGGTGTAGTGTATGTCCGCCAAGCTCAGGATTCGGAGCGCCGCGCTGGCGCTTCTGGTTCTTGGTCTGCTGGGCGCAGGGTGGGCCCAGAAGGAAACTGTCCTCTACAACTTCTGCTCCCAAACTGAGTGCACCGACGGGTCCCTGCCCATTGGGGGTGTGGTTTTCGACCACGAGGGCAGCCTGTATGGGACCACCTACTTGGGCGGCGCCTCAGGTGGTGGCGTGGTCTTCAAGCTCAGTCCTGAGGGCAAGGAAACGGTCGTCCACAGCTTCTGTTCAGAAAGCAACTGCGCCGACGGTGAGTTCCCCTATGCTGGGGTTGTCTTCGACGAAAAGGGTAACCTGTATGGAACCACCGTCGGGGGTGGGTTCGGGGGATACGGTGTCGTGTTCAAACTTACTCCAGCCGGTGAGTACACGGTCCTCCACAGGTTCTGCTCGGATAACAATTGCGCCGACGGAAAATGGCCTCTAGCCCCGGTGGTGGCGGATCATAAGGGCAACGTGTACGGGACCGCCGGCCAGGGCGGCGCTAACAACAACGGTGGCCTTCTGTTCAAGGTTACTCCAACGGGCGAGTACAGTGTCCTTTACAACTTCTGTGCAGAGAGCAATTGCGCCGACGGGAGCTTCCCGAGAGCGGGCGTGGTCTTGGACGAAAACGGTAACTTATTCGGAACCACAGATTTAGACGGAAGCTACGGAAATGGCACCGCATACAAACTCACTCCAGGGGGCGAGTATACCGTTCTCTACAGTTTCTGCGGGGACAACAGTTGCCTGAACGGGCCCTCGGGAGTGGTTTTAGACCGACGAGGGAACTTGTATGGGACCGCCGGAGGCAGTGGGACCCATGGAACCGGACTCGCCGATTTCGTGTTCAAGCTCAGTCCGGAAGGGGACGAGACAACCCTTCACCAGTTTTGCCCTGACTACACTTGCGAGGCGTACGATTCGCACGGAGTGGTTTTGGACGGGGCGGGGAGCTTGTATGGGACTGCCTACTCGGGTGGACCCCCAGGTGGTGGCGTGGTCTTCAGGCTCACGCAGGCAGGCAAGTACACAGTCCTCCACAGCTTCTGCTCGGATAGCAATTGCGCCGACGGAAAAGGGCCGACGGCAGACGTGTTTTTCGACCAGGAAGGAAACCTGTATTCGACGACCAGCGAAGGCGGGGCCCACGGGTACGGTGTCGTTTTCAAGCTAACACTCTGTTCCCGCTTCTGCTGGGAATGAGGAGTGCGGAGCAGCAGCGCGAGGTGGCTAGTTGGCGCCGCTGCCCAGGGCAACCTGCGTGTCGGGCAGTTCGTTCTCAGGATGCTCGAGCGGGACAATATCCTGCGTTTCGCGCCACTGGGAGTAGTGGCCGCTGACCATGATGTGGAAGCACCAGTGACGCCGTTCTTCTTCCGGTTCCACCAGGCCGAGCGCCTTCATGTAGAACAGATAGTACTCCATCCAGCGCACCTGCTCTTTGGTCATGCCGCGGCGCTGCAAGTCCACGGTCACGCCCGCCAGATGTGATGACGCCGTGTCTCCTTCCGCAGGCGCGGCATTGCGGTTGTGGCGGCGCAACTTTCTCTGTACCTTCACGGTGCGTACCGCCGAGTTCACCTGAATCTGTTGATGGAAGCGGTTGTAATAGGCCTGGCTGAGATCGTCTACGAAATCGCGCGTCCAGGGGCGGCAGTAGCGGCGCGAAGGATCGAGAGAGTGTTCAATCTTTAGCGTCTCTCCAGGAATGATCGGCACCAGCGAGCCGTCGGCTTTCAAGGCTTCCAGTTCGGTCTCATCCTGAATGCGCGGCAGCTCCAGGCGGTTAATCTCGGCGTTCTGGATGAGCAGCGACTCGTGCGACGGCCGGAACATGGGGTTCCAGCGCAGCCAGCGCAGGTGCCTGCGGTGCGAGTGGCGCACGGTCACCGGATGCACGGCAAACGCCGAGCCACAAAGCGCCAGCGATGCGGCCAGCACGAGGACCGCGCCGAATTGTTGTCGAACCAGTCTTTTCACGAAGTGGTTCCGCCCTGCTGGCGCGCCCAAAAAACCGACGCTACCCGCCTTTACGGCTTATGCGCGTAGGCCATTCCCGCGCGAGTGCCGCTATTCTACGCCCTGCTGTCAAGCGGTCCAACTCGACAAGAGACCACTGACCGTTACCCGCGTACCCAAGCCCCGGTTACCGTTACTGGCGGTTACTATCCAGGGCTAGACAGCAATTGCAGAGACCTTAACCGCACCTGAGGTACCATCTGACATTGGATGCAGGAAGCAGCCGCATCTGCTGGCTAGCCGGGACTTAGCAGCTTTCAACGACAGGCCGGCGAGCCCTTCTGGGGCGGTTTCTGCCCAAGATGACAGAAACTAGCGCCGCAAAAGGTCACCCAGAGCCTGTGTCATGACCTGGCCGCCAACCTCCGAAATAGACTTGGTCAGCGGAATATCCTTGGGGCAAACCTCGACGCAATTCTGCGCATAACCGCATTCCTGGATGCCCCCATCGCCCATCAGGGCGGCCAACCGCTCGCGCTTGAGCGCCTTGCCTGTCGGATGCGTGTTGAACAGCCGCACCTGCGCAATCGTAGCCGCGCCAACGAATCCCGTGTCTTCGTTGAACTGCGGGCAGGCCTCCATGCAGCAGGTGCAGGAAATGCAGCGCGAGATCGGATACGCGGCTTCCTGGTCCTCGGCCGTCATGCGTGGGCCCGCGCCCAGATCGTAGGTGCCGTCCACCGGAACCCAGGCCTTCACGGCCTTGAGGTTTTCGAAGATCACGCTGCGGTCGGTAGCCAGGTCTCGCACCACTGGGAACTTCGAAAACGGCTCAAGGCGGATCGGCTGCTCGAGGTCGTCAATCAGCGCCGAACAGGCCATGCGGGCGCGTCCGTTGATGAGCATGGCACATGACCCGCAGACTTCTTCGAGACAATTCGAGTCGTAGGTGATCGGCGTGGTGGCCTTGCCGTCTTTGGTGATGGGATCGGCGGCAATATCCATGAGCGCGGAAATCACGTTCATGTTCGGCCGGTAGGGAACCGAGAACTCCTCCCAGTAGGACTTAGAGGTGGGAGTGTTCTGGCGCTTGATTTTTATGATGACGGATTTGTTGTTAGCCATTCGCTCTTAGCCTTTAGCAGTAAGCTCAAAAAGCGCTAGTCCTTCTGAGCACAGCGAAGAACCGATGCACTCGAGCCCGCCAGCAAACGGCATAGGTCCTTCGCTGCGCTCAGAATGACAGCGACTGCACGTTCTAATACTTCCTCGCCCGCGGCGGAATCAGCGACGCATCCACCGGCTCGAACTCAAACTTCGGCTCGTCCGCGTCCGGGGCAAAATACGCCTTGGTCGTCTTCATCCAGTTCTTGTCGTCGCGTTCGGGGAAGTCCGGCTTGTAGTGCGCCCCCCGCGACTCGTCCCGCATGCGCGCTCCCTGGGCGATCACGCGCGCCAGTTGCAACATGTTATAAAGCTGCCGGGCAAAGACCACCGTCGTGTTCGCCCACTGCGTGCGATCGCTCAGGTTGATCTTGCGATAACGCTCGAGCATCTCGACCAGCTTGGCGTCGGTCTGCTGCAGCGGCTTGTTGTAGCGAATGACGGTGCAGTCTTTGGTCATCAGCTCGCCCAGTTCCCGCCAGAGCTTGATCGGATTCTCCGAGCCGTCCGCTTTCATCAGGTTCGCGTTGATTTCTTCCTGGCGCTTGCGCTCGGCGTCGAAATGGCCATTAGCGGGCGCAGCCTGCAGGTTCTTGGCATACTGCACGGCGTTCGGGCCAGCCACAAATCCGCCGTAGATGCACGACACGAGCGAATTCGCCCCCAGCCGGTTCGCTCCGTGATACTGGTACTCGCACTCGCCCGCCGAGTAAATGCCGGGGATGTTCGTCGCCTGCTTGTAGTCAATCCAAAGGCCGCCCATGGTGTAGTGCATGCCGGGAAAAATCTTCATCGGCGTGTCACGCGGATCGTCGCCGACAAACTTCTCGTAGATCTCGAGAATGCCTTCCAGCTTCTTGTCGAGAATCTTGCGGTCAATGTGGGTCAGGTCGAGGTAGACCATCGGCTTGCCGTCAATGCCGAGGTTGTGCTCGTAGACGACTTTGAAAATTGCCCGCGTCGCCACGTCGCGTGGCACGAGGTTGCCGTACTTCGGATACCACTCTTCCAGGAAGTACCAGCGGTCTTTTTCCGGGATCGCCTTCGGCTCTCTCTTGTCGCCAGGAGTCTTCGGCACCCAGACGCGTCCGCCCTCGCCGCGCGCCGATTCCGACATCAGCCGCAGCTTGTCTTCGCCGGGAATCGAAGTGGGATGGACCTGAATGAACTCGCCATTGGCGTAACAGCAGCCTTGCTGATAGAGCGCCGACTGCGCCGAACCGGTGCAGACGACCGAATTCGTAGACTTGCCGAAGATGGCGCCAATGCCGCCGGTGCAAATGATGATCGCGTCGGCCGAGAACGTGCGCACCTCCATCGAGCGCAGATCCATTGCGCAAATGCCGCGGCAGACGCGGCTTCCGTCGAGCACCGCCGAGAGGAACTCCCAGTGTTCGTACTTCTTGACCTTGCCCTCGGACTCATACCGCCGCACCTGCTCGTCGAGCGCGTACAGCAACTGCTGTCCGGTGGTCGCGCCGGCGAACGCCGTCCGGTTGTACAAAGTCCCACCGAACCGGCGGAAATCGAGCAGGCCTTCGGGCGTGCGGTTGAAAGGAACGCCCATGCGGTCGAGCAGATCAATGATTCCGGGCGCCGCCTCGCACATGTCTTTGATGGGAGGCTGGTTCCCCAGGAAATCGCCGCCGTAAACGGTGTCGTCGAAGTGTTTCCAGGTGGAATCGCCTTCGCCCTTCAGGTTCTTAGCCGCGTTGATGCCGCCCTGCGCGCAGACGGAATGAGAACGTTTTACAGGGACGATAGAGAAGAGGTCGACTTCGCCGCCCATCTCGGCGATCTTGATCACTGCGGCCAGTCCGGCCAGTCCGCCGCCTACCACGATAATTTTCGGAGCTGCCATGTTATTGCACCCGCCTTTCGTAGGATGCACTTGCATGGCGCGTGTCCGCCATCGTCGAGCCGGCGGTAGGAGCGTCCTTGAACTTCGCTTCGAAGGTGTACAGGCTGACCAGCCCAACCACGCTCAAGAGCAGAAAGAACGCAAGGCAAACCCGGAGGAGCCGCGCCTGTGCCTTGTCGCCGGTCACGATGCCCCACTTCGCGCAGAATAGCCAGATCCCGTAAGCGAAATGCCACGAGGCGGCGATCAAGCCCACGACATAGAACGCAAGGAACAGAGGATGCTGTACTTCCGCCGCGACTTTGCCGAACGACAGTTCGGGACGATCGTGTAGATCAACGCCGGTGAAACGCATCGTCCACATATGCCACCCGATGTAGGCGAAGGCAATGATGCCGGTCCAGCGCTGGGCGGTGTACATCCAGTTGCCGGTCCAGGTGTAGCTGCCGACATTGGTGTCGCCGCGGTACCAGATGTAGAAGCCGTACAGCCCGTGGTAGGCAATGGGGATCCAGATGCCGAACAGTTCGAGGAAGAAGACCAGGGGCAGGTTCGCCAGAAAGCTGACCTGGCGTTGGTAGGCTGCCGGGCCGGTAATCGCGGTCGAGTTCGAAATCAGGATGTGCTCGAACAGGAACGCGCCGACCGGGACGATTCCGGTAAGGGAATGCAGGCGGCGCAAAATGAATGAAACTCCCTGACCAGCGCGCAAGGGAGCCACCCCTTGCCTTATACCGGGAGCAGTAGAACTGACTGCAGATGCCACAGGCGCTCCTTATAAGGACGGCAATGACAAAAGAACCGTCCATTATCGGCGCGCAGAAAAACGAAGTCAAGGAAAGCTGCGGTTGGGTAGTGGCTGAATTTAACCCAGAGGACCGCAGTTGGGCGAGGAAGAGCTTTTTATCCATTCAGCCGATCGCACCACTCCAGAAACTGCCGGAACGCCGCGCCCCGATGACTGTATTTCGCTTTCTCCCCCGCCGTCAGCTCGGCAAACGTCTTCTGTATTTGCGGAAAATAAAATAGCGGATCGTAGCCGAAGCCGTTCGAGCCGCGAGGAGCATCGAGAATGATTCCTTCAGCCGTGCCGCGAAACGTGGCCAGCGTATTTTCGTCGCGCGCGGCTGCCAGCACGCAGACGAATCGCCCGGTGCGACCGTCAGGCGGAACATTCCTCAACTCCCGCAACACGCGCGCGTTGTTGGCCTCGTCGTCGGTGTTGGCATCAGCTTCCTGCGGTTCTTTGTCGTGCAAATCTGGAGCCGCGTATCGTGCCGAGTGCACGCCGGGTTCGCCGTTCAGCGCATCCACTTCAAGGCCAGAGTCGTCGGCCACCACAATCTCTCCGGGAACATATCGGCTGTATCCTTCTGCCTTCTTTCGTGCATTGTCTTCGAAGGTGAGGCCGTCTTCGACGACCGGTGGCAGGGAAGAGAAGTTCGGGATTCCGGCAATTTCGACGCCGTGAGCCGCGGCTGCTCCGGCAAAGTCGCGCAGCTTGCCGGCATTTGAAGTAGCGATGAGGAGTCGTCGCATCATTTCAGCCTGAACACAAAAAAACGCTTTGTCATCCTGAGCGAAGCGAGGGACCTATGGACTCGTCGGCAGCGTCGGGGCTGCTGGCAAAGTGCAGAGGCCTTTCCCCGAAAAGAACCACCGCAAAGACGCAGGTCAGGATGTCAAAGCTGACGAGGTCACTGCAATATGCCTTCGACTTACGAGACTCCATCCGATCAGCCCTAGCACCGTCGCCATCGAGATCCATCCACCCGCGGTGCGATCCCGGGTGCGGACGAACGTGATCTGCACCCGATTCGTTCCAGCCTCAACCGGCACGAGCATCTGGCCATTGTCGCGATCGGCGATTCCCACCGGGCGTCCGTTAACCTCCACTCTCCACGCCGGATAACGCAATAACCGCAGCGCCAACTGGCCGGGCGCGGACATCTCCGCCGTAAAAACCTTGAACTCGGGGTCCCACTGATACACGTGGATGGCGGCGTGGGCCGTGCCTTCGACCCGGACCTTGCGCGGGTCTTTTTCAATCGCACTCAAGTCGCTCCCGACCGGCGCGTACTCGTCCACGCCTTCATAGCCGATGCCATCGGCGACGTTGTCGCGCATTTCGCGCAGGTCGGCTGGATTGTCCCACCAGGGCGGCTGGACGATATGCCAGCCCGCAGCAATGACCAGCAAGGTACCCATGACGATGGCCGCGCGAAGCCACCATCGTCGTGCGCCCGTCGTCACAAAGATGCTGAAGATCAGGCTCAAGCACAGCAGCCAGCGCCACGGAAACTGCATAAAGGCCAGCTTGGGGAGAAATCTCCAGAGCAGGGCAGTCACGGAAAACATAAGCACGCTGCAGGCCACGGCCCACGCGAGCAGAGTTTTCCAGAGCATAGACTTTGCCTTCCACCACGAGCGCGCCGCCCAGGCCATCGCGAAAGTCATCGCGATTTCGAAGACTGCGAGCCATGAAATGATGCGGTTGAAGGCGTCGTGATCGGGGTCGGTCGTGTGAATGAAAAGAAAATTATCGGCGGGGCGCGATCCTGCCGAGACGGCCTCGGCGATGCTGACCCAGCGCTGCTCGTAAATGGCCGGGAGCAGGTAGAACGCGGACAGGCACGCGCCGAGGGCAACCGCGGCCGCCCCCACCAGGAAAGGCCGCACCGATCGCTGTTGCCACGCAACCACCAGCAGCAGCAAGGCCAGCGAATAATGAATCATCACTGCCGCAGGAGCATTGCTGAGCCAGGCTGCGGCCAGCAGCAGCGACAGCGGAACCACCACACGACGTTTCCCCTCGGCCACACTGATGACCAGTAACAGCAGCAGTGGCACCAGGCAACTGGCCAGCAGTTCCGCAAACGCGCTGCGCCAGTAAACGATCACCAGATGATATGGATTCACGGCGTAGAGGACGGCGGCAAAAATGGCCTCGCGGCGATCGAAGAACCGGCGCGCCAGCAGAAACATGGCCGCGCCCGCGGCCGTCAGCACGACCCAGATGTAGACGCTGGCGGCCGCATGCCAGGGAACCATCCCGCTGAGCAGGCCGCCCAGCGTCCACGAAGCCGGGGGATAAAAAATAAACCTCGGTTCGCCATTTCCGAAATTCGCCAGCGACGCCCAGCGCGGATAGAAAATCCCGTGCTTCCACTGAGAAAGCACTTCAAGCCAGGAGTACAGATGAAACTCCACGTCGTGGCCGGATGGTGTCCCTAAGAAAAGGAAAGGCAGCTCGACCAGATAAGCAGCCGCGCCGATCGCCATCACAGGCGTCCAGAAAAGCGAATCGGCCGGGGCGAGACGATGCTGCGCTGGCGACCGCCGCTGGGAGCCTTCCATGTCCTTGCCGATTTTCAGTCGTCCTGCTCGTTGGTGCGTGGCGCAGGGCCGCCTCAGGCCTAGTCTACATTTAACGGAGTTTTAATATGGCTGAAATCAGCCCGCAATCAGAGTGCACTAGGCTCTCACCAACTGGATGTGGAACAGATCCAAGAATTGAAGGACCCGAGCTTGAGACGGGGCCCGGGTTCTTCGATTCTTAGGATGGTTCATCGCCCCCAAAGCTCCCGCGCTTCTATCCTCAATGCTCGCGCCCGCCGCACGATCCTGCCAGATTCACGCCAAACTCGACCTCCACGAAATCCCGCTACTGGGGGCTTGGGCGGGCGATTGCCTGCGCAGGCGTGCGGGCAGCGTTTAGCTCCGGGGACAGAAACCTCAAGAATAGGGTCTAGAGTGCGGCGACGTCTTCCGGATTACGCTGGCGCTTGATTTCCGCCAGGAAATCTTCCTGCTGCATGGTCGAGCCGCGGCGCAGAAGTTCGAGCAACGGATCTTCCAGTTCTTCTTCGCCATACTGTTCCGTATCAGCGGCCAAAAATTGGGTGGGATCCGCCACCAGGGAACGCGGAGATACGATCAACTCCAGCATGGTTTCCGGACTGCCGCGCAGCACGCTGATAAGGTTGCCAACTTGTGCGCGCTGCTCGGGGGTGCGTGAAGGGAACTCGACTCCCATACCATATGCAGGGTGAACAACCCGCACCATGCCCTCGGTATGAACCTCAATCTCTTCGGTCTTCAGGCAAATATCCACCATGGCCCGCTCGGGAAACGGCGCCTGTGTTTCCAGGTAGCATCCACCCAGGCTGAGATCGGTCAGCTTGCAATGCGGTACGGTCTCATTCGGACCCGCGCCGGCGGTAGTGGCGGCGGTTTTCAGCCAGGCTGTCAGCTGGGCAGCCACCTCGTGCGGCAAATCCAGGAAGTGGACGCCGGCTTGTCCGTTGGGATTCGCCCAGGCCACCTGGCCGTGAGCCTCGATGTGCAACGCGCCGTCCGGAAGCTGGAAGCGGAACGCTAACAGCGATCCCGGAACCTGCGTTTCAGATGTAAGCACGTCCATGCCGGTCTCGCTCAAATCCAGCAGGATGCCATCGGCTTTGCGCTCGTCCGGCAGGGTGATTTCAACCGGCGCCTGCACCGAAACGCGGAAAGAACGGCGGCGCTCGCGGCTCAACAGCGCAGCCGCCGCACGCAGTCCAGCTCGGGCAGCCTCTTCGGTGAGCGGTTTGTACAGGACAAAATGTGAACCGGCGCTCAGGATCTCCCGAACCCGGCTCGGGTCTGCCACCAATGCAACGGTCAAACATCCGGAACTGAGACGCCGCGCATGCTGGAGAACTTCTTCCATCATGGCGTCGTCAAAGTCCAGGATCAGGGCATCGAAGCGCTGCTGCTGAATGCGGGCAAGTGTGGTCTCGGGATCGCTGGAGCGATCCATCGCGATGCCGAAAGTAGGCAGAAGGCGGCCCAGGATTTCAGCCGCGGCGTCGTCGGTCGAGACCAGTAGTGCCTGCAGATTCATAAGCCGATCTTGCTGTCCGCGTCTTCGGGATTAAGGCCAGCGAGGAGCAGTCGGCCGAGAGGGTTTGGATGTTGAGGCGCTGGAACTCGCTCCCGCTTTCGCCGACATGGCATCCCCTCTGGAACTGTCGTCCACTTCGGCCAGCACGGTGTTGTCCTCGTCGTCGTTCTCGGCCAGCAACGGCGCTACTTCCCGCAGCTTTTCGGCCGCTTGCTGCAGCATTTCGATCTGCTTGCCGAGTTGGGCGTACTTGGCCTGCTTTTGGCGCAGGACCTCATGGATATCTTTCATACTACCCCCTGCTGGCAATTTAAGAAGGAGCGAACGGCTGGGTCAACGGTAATCCCGAAACGCAGATTACCGGGGTAATCGCGAGCGTCGGAAACGAACCCGGGCAAGCCAAAGCCCTCCCACAGGGGCCTTCAGGATGGGAGATTCTTGAATTGACCTAACTGCAGTTTTACCTTAAGTCGCCACGCCATGCTCCAGCGATACATCAGGCTCCGTCCCAGGGGTGCGAGGACCACATTCGCCCAGCTGGATAGCACCTCGGGGGAATTCAGCAATCGCCGCTTTCTATCGCTCTGCCAATCCCCCTGCTCCGACCCGATTACCCGGTCAGTGACGGCAACTTGTCGGCCGCTCCCAGCAGGAAGACGGTTCCCACCACGATGCTGTAGGCAGAGGTCACCAGGCTCAGGGCTTTCAGGGCGTTGGGCCGGGCGATAGTGGAGGAGAACAATCCGGCAGCCGAGGCGCACATCAAAGTATTCATGGCGAGCAGTCCGGCGATAAACATCAGCAAGCCGAGCAACCCGGCGGCAGTTCCGCCCAGGTTTGCCGCCATCAGGAACAGCAGAATCTGGGTCGGCGTCTCAGCTCCCAATCCGTGAACCACTCCCACCACAAACGTGGACGTCGTTCCGTATCCATCTTTAAATACCTGCGGCGGTTCAACCCGAGTCCCGCCGAAAATCCGGCTGAGCCGCCAGTAAATCCACAATGCTCCGTTCGTCAGCAGTGTGATTCGCGTCCGTGGGTGTGCATGACCGTGCGCGGAAGGCCGGAAGAATGTACCCAGGACGTAGAGTCCCAACGCCAGCAGCGTGATGCCGACCAGGCGTTCGGCCCAGCGATCGCTGGCAGGAGGCAACGAGATCCGGAAAGCTACCGCTAATCCCCCAAGCACGGCAATGGTCGTGGCATGACCCGCGACGTAGAGCAGACCGTAACGCATGGCGTCGCGGGCCCGGGCCTGCACGCTGCTGATGTCGGTAATGGCGGCGATGTGATCGTAATCCAGCCCGTGCCGGAAGCCAAGAACCGCGGCCGAGAGCAAGGCCAGTCGGAGATTGCTGGAGTTGACCATGCCGGTCTGAGGAAGTGAGGTCTCCTGTCCTGGCGCAGCCCGGGCAGGGAACCGTCCTGTAAGGCTAGCACAGTAACAGAGAGGGAAGTTCGATTCAGGGTGTTTTCGTTACTGTCCCGGTGGGGTTGGCCGTTTCACTGATCAACTCTCGCAAGCGACGCGAGAGACTTGAGGCCAGACAATGGTAGAAGCGCGACCCGAGATGCGGAAACAGCTCGAACAAAGACTGCAGCGTGGTCCGATCCAGATAGTAGGCTTCGACCGCCTCTTTGGCGACCACGTTGACGGTGGCCGGCTGTTCGTCCAGGAACGAGATTTCGCCGCACACTTCGCCCGGACCGATCGCCGGCGGGATCTCCTGCGTCGGAATCTGCACCGCAGCTGAACCGTTGATTAACAGATAGACTCCGTGGGTGCGTTTCCCCTGCTGGATGATGCGATCGCCGGCTTTGAACTCCAGGCGGGTAGCTTTATCGGCGATCAACGCCCAATCGTTGGCGGTGAGATACACCATTCCGTGCTTGGCGGCGGACAGCACAGAGAGATCACGCTGTTGAGCGGCTTTCGGCATGAGCGAGCAAACTCGTTTCCGGAACGACTCCGCTCCGGCAATAAACACAACACGATGATGCGAGCTTAACAGAGAAGGGAGGAAATCGAGGTTGCGCCAAAACCTGCGAGGTCACCAAAGTAAGCGGCAGCCGGAGGCAATTCTCCTTACGATTCCGTGAGAATGGTGCGCCCTGAGAGATTCGAACTTGAGGCGTTTAGGAGGCGTGAGCGGAGCGGGAGCCTCCTGCCGAAATCCCGAGTGTTTTTGGCGAGGGATCTCCTCTGGCAGGTGCTTTGGGAGAATGGTGCGCCCTGAGAGATTCGAACTCCCGACCTTCTGGTTCGTAGCCAGACGCTCTATCCAACTGAGCTAAGGGCGCGGGTCACTTTGGTGGGATGACTCTGGTTGATTATAACGGAAGCGCGGCCTGGCTGAAAACGCCTTCGCCGCGACGGCGTGGACCTGAGGCGGCCGCTTCTTCACGCCATGCGGGCCCAAAACAGCGCTTGGGGCAAGGGTTTCGCTCTCACTAGTGCATCTCAACAGGCTTCTGGAGAGCTGGTTGCATTCCCCAGGTGTGGGAGTAAATCTTGCTCTTGGACTGGCAATTCCTACCGTGGCGTGGGAGCCGCGGCCTATTGTTTTGAATGGTTTGCGGACGGCATACGGCATGCTCTACTTAGAGCAGACGAAGTGGCGCGCAACGGGGCGCTTCAGGAAAAAACTTCGGCCAGAGGTTTTCTTGAGCGCCCCTTGCATAAAATTCAAGCAAGGCCCTCCCCCGCCCCTCTCGTTCTATCCGAACAATCAGTACTGCCGCTGGCTGCTCAAGCCAGAGCCAGCGGCTCCCTGACATCAATGCCGGCCTGGCGCAGCAGCCGCGCCACTGCCTCCTGCTTCAGGCGCGACGCGTCGTACTCCACGCGCACGGTGTGCTCCTTCTCGTTGAACCGCACACTCCGGATTCCATAGACCTCGCGCATACTGTCAATTGCGCGCAGTTCGTTTTCTCCGGGAAGCGCGCTGTAAGGAAATACTACGTCGAGATAAGTCATGCCAGCCGACCTTCGATATGATGGGTTTGCAGCCTCCGGCCTTGCGGCCGGGTGAATCCAATATAGATCATCGGCAATCAAAACGGCAGATTATGGCTGCGCAACGCGAGCCCCTGTCCTTCACAACGTCATGACCGCCTCAAACCCAGCCCCAGTCCTGGAACGCGATCCAGTTTGCGGGATGAACGTAAATCCCGCGACGGCGAAGCATGTCCATGAGCACGCGGGAAAGAAGTACTACTTCTGCTGTGCCGGCTGTGTGGCGAAATTCAAGGCGAATCCCCTGGGATACCTGAACAAGCCGGCCCCAGCGTCGTCAGGGCTGGTGATGCTCGGTATGCCCTCTGGGGCGCCAAAAGCCCCCGCGTCTCCGGCGACCTTGACCCAGCTCCAACCCGCGGCCAAGTTGGCACCCCCAAAGGCGACCGCAGTGACCGCCTACGTCTGCCCGATGTGCCCCGAAGTCCGCGAGACCAAGCCCGGCGCCTGTCCTTCCTGCGGCATGGCCTTAGAGCCGGAGGTCCCGGTCGCCACTACCCGCACCGAGTACACCTGCCCCATGCATCCCGAGATCGTGCGCCCGGAGCCGGGTACGTGCCCGATCTGCGGCATGGCGCTCGAGCCGCGCACGGTGTCGGCGGCCGAAGAGGAGAATCCCGAACTGCGCGACATGACGCGGCGCTTCTGGGTCGGAGTCGTGCTCACCGTGCCGTTGCTCGTGATTGCGATGGTGAGTATGCTCCGGCCACGCGGCTTCATGATGTTTTATGCAGGCGCGGAGGTTGACTGGTTCGAATTCCTCCTCGCCAGCCCCGTCGTCCTCTGGTGCGGCCTGCCGTTTTTCCAGCGCTTCTGGACATCCCTGATCAACCGCAGCCCCAACATGTTCACCCTGATCGGACTCGGCACGGGCGTGGCCTACAGTTACAGCGTCGTCGCCACCGTCGCGCCGCAGATTTTTCCAGCATCGCTGCGCGGCATGGGCGGATATCCCGACGTCTACTTTGAAGCTGCCGCAGCAATCACCACGTTGGTCCTACTGGGCCAGGTGATGGAACTCCGCGCCCGCAACCGCACCAGCGCCGCCATTCGCGCTCTGCTCGATCTCAGCCCTAAGACCGCCCGCCTGATTGCCGCCGCTGGCGAGGTTACGGAAAAAGAGATTCCTCTGGAGCAAGTGAAGCCCGGCGACCGCCTGCGCGTGCGACCCGGCGAGAAAGTTCCGGTGGATGGCGTGGTGCTCGAAGGCCGCAGCGCGGTGGACGAATCCATGATTACGGGCGAGTCCATTCCCATCGAAAAGTCAGCCAACAGCAAGGTCATCGGCGCGACGATCAACGGCACTGGTTCTTTCATCATGCGCGCCGAGCGGGTCGGTTCCGAAACGCTGCTGGCGCGGATCGTGCAGTTGGTGGGACAGGCACAGCGCAGCCGCGCCCCCATTCAGCGCCTCGCCGACCGCGTGTCGGCCTGGTTCGTGCCGACGGTGGTGGCGATTGCTATCGTGACCTTCGCCGCGTGGTTCCTGCTCGGTCCGCAGCCTCGCCTCGCGCATGCCCTGGTCAATGCCGTTGCCGTGCTGATCATCGCGTGCCCATGTGCCCTGGGACTGGCCACGCCCATGGCCATCATGGTCGGCACCGGCCGCGGAGCGCAAGCCGGCGTGCTCATCAAAAACGCCGAAGCCCTCGAAATCCTCGAAAGGGTAGACACGCTTGTCGTAGACAAAACCGGTACGCTGACCGAAGGCAAGTCGAGAGTCGTCAGCATTTCTCAAGACCTGGAGAAGGATCCGGAACTGCTTCGCCTCGCTGCCAGCCTGGAGCGCGCCAGCGAACATCCCTTGGGTAATGCTGTCGTGGAGGCTGCCGTCAAAAGGGATTTAAGGCTTTCCCAGTTACAAGAGTTCCAATCCATCACGGGAAAAGGCGTTTTCGGGGTCGTTGATGGACACAAAGTAGCTGTGGGCAGTCCTGCCCTGATGGTTCAGGTCGGAGCCATACACGCGCCCGCTATCGACTCTGTTCCGCGCCTTGACGACGGAAGACTCTCGGTGGCTGTAGATGGAAAATATGTTGGCAACATCCGGGTTGCAGATCAGCCAAAGCAATCCACCCCCGGTGCTTTGCGAGATCTCAGGAACCAGGGTCTTCGCATTGTGATGCTCAGCGGAGACAGCAGGGCCGTCGCCGCCGCAATAGCTCAGAAGTTGGGTATCGAGGATTTCGAAGCCGAAGTCCTGCCCGAAGGCAAACTCGACATCATCCGCAAGCTGCAAGGGCAGGGAAGAGTGGTTGCCATGGCCGGCGACGGCATCAACGACGCGCCCGCGCTGGCTCAGGCCAATGTGGGAATTGCCATGGGCACCGGCACCGATGTGGCCATGGAAAGCGGCGGAGTCATTCTGGTGAAGGGCGACCTGACCGGAATCCTCCGCGCCCGAAAACTTAGCCAGGCCACCATGCGCAATATCCGGCAAAATCTCTTCTTCGCCTTCATCTACAACGCGATTGGCGTCCCCATCGCGGCAGGCGTGCTCTATCCCATCTTCGGATTGCTCTTAAGCCCTATTTTCGCCGCCGCCGCCATGAGCTTCAGTTCCGTCTCAGTGATTACGAACGCGTTGCGTTTGAGGAAGGTAAAGCTGTGATGATTGTGAGACGGACACCCCTGTCACCGCTCAGTCGTGCGGAAAAAACGGCTAATGAGCGTACTCGCGATTTCTCGCCAAAGCTATGGTGTGTCTACTCTTTCCTGTTCTTGTTACCTGCGCCGTGCATAGCCCCGTCGAGGGGACAAAGCGTCGGCGGTTCCTTGTTGTCCACGCGATGGGTGACTGGCTTCAGCGTCCTCAGGTAAGCAAACATTCCCGCCAAATCCTGGTCCGTCAGGTTGCGGAGCACTGACCATGGCATGGTCTTGTTCAGTTCGCGAGCTTCGACTGTCCCAGTGCGCATGGCCTTGATGAACGTGGCCTCATCGTAATACGGGATTCCCGAAGGATCCGGGGTGAGATTTGCACTTGCGACCGTTCCCCAAGCTGTCTGGAAAACCTGACCTCCTGAGAATTCCATGCCCGCGATGGGCATGTGGTGCGTGTCCACCGGCGTGTGACAGTCTGCGCAGCCGATCAAATTGACCAGAAATCTACCGCGCTTGACCGGATCAGAAACGTCGGGCGAGGGGACCGCCGTGGTAAGAGGCTGCGGGTCGTTCCGCATGATGTACTTTACCGGGAAAATAATCTCAGTCTCAGGAAGTACGTTTCTGACCGCCGGCAACGATCGCAAATACACGATGATCGAGGCCAGATCTTCGTCCGGCATGTTGCGGTAATGAGCAAACGGCATGATCCCGAAGAGGGCGCGACCGTCATAGCCGATGCCCTCGCGAATTGCCCGTGCCAGCATGTCATCAGTCCAATTGCCAGCACCGCTCTCTTTATCAGGCGTGAGATTCGGCGCAAAGACCTTGCCAGGAAGGTCGGTATAAGGGAGTTGCTGCCCGGCGCCGGTCATCCCAGGAAGAATCGGGTCATCACGCTTGCTCCAGTCATGCGGTGAGTGACAATAAAGGCACCCGATTGAGCTCGCCAAATACTCTCCGCGTTGTAGCCGCGCCGGCGTGACGTCGAAGGTACGGGCGACAAGAGGTCTCGAACGAGGACCGAGAAACGCGCGTGGCCCGAGCACTCTGACCCCACCCACTCCGATCACAACAATCAGAACGATTGCAACAACCAGCGCAATCCTCAGACCCAACTTCATGCAAGTCTCCGAAGTAAGGGCATCTTAATCGCATCCGGAAGGCCAGTGTCAACAGCAGGCGAAACATCAGTTGTCACTATCAGGCGTTAGCGCTCATTTGAGGTGCGCTACAGCTTCCCCAGG
Organism: Terriglobales bacterium; assembly: GCA_037442635.1. Taxonomy (GTDB): domain Bacteria; phylum Acidobacteriota; class Terriglobia; order Terriglobales; family Acidobacteriaceae; genus Sulfotelmatobacter. Next base: position 38,108 of record JBBIPV010000014.1, read on the forward strand.
AAGTCCGTAATATCCCGCCCCGTCCAATCCACCGGCCCGATGAATTTCCGCTGCATCAGTCCTTTGCGGTCAATGATGAACGTTTCCGGCCAGCCATGGGTGCCGTAGAGCATGGGCGTTTTCTGCTCCGGATCGCGCACCGTCAGCAGGTTGGCCGCGTGGTCTTTCACGAATTTCTGATAAGCGCTCTCATCCACGTCAATGCTCACCGCAAGCACGGTAACGCCCTTCGCCTTCATGCGCCGTTGCATCTCCACCAGCGATGGCATCTCCTCCACGCAAGGCGGACACCACGTCGCCCAGAAGTTCAAAACCACCACCTGCCCGCGAAACTGGCTCAGGGTGACTTTGGTCTGCGCATCCTGCAGCGTGAAGTCGGGTGCAACGGACCCGATCCGCGGCGGCCGTGTCCCGCTATAACACGCAGACAGAACAATCAGCAGAAGGGAACCAGTCAGAAAGCCGAAGAAATGGGCAACACGGCGCACCTGTCTATAATAATAGATTCGGCATATGGCAGGGACCGGAACGGTTACGGAGCAGCCGCTGGTGTCGGTGATTATTCCCGCCCGCAACGAAGAGGCCTCTCTCGGCACGTGCCTGGAGTCGCTGGTCCCGCAGAACGGTATCAACTTCGAGATCATCGTCGTGGACGACCACTCGACCGACCGCACGCGTGAGATCGCCCTGTCATTCCCGGCGGTGCGCACAGTCGAAGCCGATCCGCTCCGCTCGGGCTGGACCGGCAAGAACAACGCGGTTACCACTGGCGCCAGGCAGGCCCGCGGCGAGTGGTTCCTGTTCACCGACGCCGACACGGTGCACCTCGCGGGATCGCTGGCGCGCGCGCTCGATGAGGCGCAGCGCGGAGGCGCGGCGTTGCTCTCCTATTCGCCCGAGCAGATTGCCGTTACCTTCTGGGAGATGGCGGTTCTCCCGGTGGTGTTCGCCGAACTGGCGAGGCAATATCCGCCGTCGAAAGTGAGTGACCCGAATTCTCCGGAAGCCGCCGCCAACGGCCAGTACATCCTGATCACGCGCGAAACCTACGATGCGGTCGGCGGCCACACCGCCATCGCTGGCGAGATCCTGGAAGATGTAGCGCTGGCTCGCGCCGTAAAAGCGTCCGGCCGGAAGATTCGTTTCCGCTACGCCGCTGATGCCGTCCGCACCCGCATGTACCGCAACTGGCCCCAACTCCGCGACGGCTGGACGAAGAATCTCGCACTACTGTTTCCGAATCCCGGATGGCTGGCCGCCAAAACGCTTGCGCTCTGGAGCAGCCTTTGGCTTCTGATCGTGCTGGTCAGAACATTTGCGTGGACGCGGTGGCTGGATGGGGTTGATATGCCTTTGTTCGTTGGCCTGTGCGCTCGACTCAGACGCTCCAACTTCAGATCAGACGGACTCATTAACGGCGCCCTCTTCGGCATGCCCATGTTCGCCTATCTGCTCCTGCGCTCGAAGCGCGCACACGCAACAGGCAACATCAACTGGAAGGGCCGCACATATTCTGACAAACCCGGTCTACTGGCCCCTGACCACTGATTATGGTTTATTTGACCCGCAAAGCCGAGTTTTCCGCCTCGCACTACTACCACAATCCGGACTTCACTCCGGAAGAGAACCTTCGCCTGTTCGGCAAATGCAATAACCCCAACGGCCACGGCCACAACTACACGCTCGAAGTCACCGTGAAAGGGGAAGTGGACCCACGCTCCGGCTTCGTCGTGGACCTGAAGCAACTCAAAGAGATCATGCACCGCGAAGTCCTCGATGCCATGGATCACCGCTTCCTGAACAAAGAAGTGCCGGAGTTCTTCACACAGATTCCGACCACGGAAAACCTGGCCATCGCCATCTGGCAGCGCCTCGAAACCAAGCTACAGAGAGCCAAGCTGCACCGCGTCCGCGTCTACGAAACTCCCGACCTGTTCGTGGATTTCTATGGAGAATTAAGCTAAGAGCCAAGAGCTGAAAGCCAAGAGCCAAGAGCCAAACCATGAAAGCCCATCTCACCCGCCGTTATCTCTTCTCAGCCTCGCACCGGCTGCACAGCGCAGACATGTCCGCTGAAGAGAATCGCGCTACCTACGGCAAGTGCAACAATCCTCACGGTCACGGCCACAACTATGCCCTCGAGATCACGGTCAGCGGCCCGGTGGACGAGCGCACTGGCATGGTCTGCAACCTCGCAGATCTGGACACCTTCGTCGAAAGGGAAGTCCTCGCCCGCTATGACCTGGGCAATTTGAACACCATGCAAGAATTTGCCGCCCTCGTGCCCACCACAGAAAATCTCTGTGTCGAGATTTTCGAAATATTGCAGCGCGGTTTCACTCCCGCGCATCTTGATAAAGTGCGATTGGAAGAGACCATGATGAATTCCTTCGAATATGCCGGTGGGGCTGAGATCATCAGGTAGTGTTGGTAGCCACCAGCAGGGAAGAATCAAATGAAACCAGTCCCGATATCCACGATAGAGAGACCCGAGGCCGCAACCCTCACCAGCGCCAGCTACGAAGATCTGGTGCACGAAATGCTCATACGCCTGGGCGAGAATCCCGGCCGCGAGGGCCTGGTCCGCACGCCGCACCGTGTCCGCAAAGCCATGCAGTTCCTCACCAAGGGCTACCATGAAGATCCCGAGGCATTGCTCAAGGGCGCGCTCTTCACCGTCACTTACGACGAGATGGTGATCGTCAAAGACATCGAAATGTTCAGCCTGTGCGAGCATCACCTGCTCCCGTTTTTCGGCAAGGTGCACGTGGCCTACATTCCCAACGGTCGAGTCATCGGCCTCAGCAAGATTCCTCGCCTGATCGAGCTTTTCTCGCGCCGCCTGCAGATTCAGGAGCGCCTGACCACGCAGATTGCCGAGACCATCCAGAAAGTCATCGAGCCGCAGGGCGTGGGCGTCGTGATCGAAGCACGCCACCTGTGCATGATGATGCGCGGCGTCGAAAAACAGCATTCGGCGGCGGTCACGTCGTCCATGCTCGGCAGCTTCCGCAACGAGGAAGAGACGCGCTCGGAATTCCTCTCGCTGATCCGCCAGCGCCCCAACGGCGTATAAAATGTGGGAGGGACGCTCCCCTCGATTTCGCTCAGGGCAGGCTCTGTCCGTCCCCTCGATGTTGCAGTTTGGCGTTACGAGGTAGGGCGCATGCCACATCACTTCGATTGCGTCTTCTATTACGTATCGGAGATGGATCGCGCCATCGCCTTTTACCGGGACGTGCTCGGATTCAAGTTCGTCTCCAGGGATGTCGTCGCCAGATTCGATCTTGACGGGGTCTTGCTTGAACTGGTTCCTGCGCCCGACCCGGGCAAGCTGCGAGGCGAGGGAAATGGCCGACTTGCACTGCGTGTGGACGATATCGAACAGGTGTTGAGCGACTTGCGCGGGCAGGGGGTTGCCGCCACACCAGCGGAGAACAAAGGTACAGGGATTCTCGCTTTCTTCCGAGATCCAGATGACAACGAAATCTGCCTCTGGCAATACCTATCTCGCCCGTAGCGGTTGTCAACGCGCCGTATGACAGATCGCCGCAAATTATCACGAGGCCCGGGCCAGGCCAGCCGTCCACTCTCCGGACGCCTCGCCCTCGTCACCGGCGCTACTCGCGGCATTGGACTCGCCATCGCCCGTGCGCTCGCCGCCGAAGGCTGCGATCTGATCGTCACCGCCCGCGATGAGCGCGCTCTCACACGAAGCAGCAGGGAACTGTCCCGCCACAGAATCCGCCTCCTCTCTCACACCTGCGATGTACGCGACCCGCATTCCGTGGACGCGCTCTTCCGTTCCGTTCGCGGCCGATTCAAGCGGCTCGATATTCTCATCAACAACGCCGGCATCGCCCACGCTAACTTCCCCGTAGAAAAGCTGCCGTTTCCGGTGTGGAAAGACGTGCTCGAAACCAATCTCGACGGCATGTTTCTCGTGACCCAGGCCGCGCTGGCCATCATGAAGCGCGGCGGCACAATCGTGAACAATCTCTCGATCGCCGCCAACCGCGTCTTTGCCGGCTCGGCCGCCTACAACGCGTCCAAGCATGCCGCACTCGGGCTCACCAATACTCTGCGCGAGGAACTCCGCCCGAAGGGAATCCGCGTCATCGGCCTACTCCCCGGCGCGACCGACACCGACATCTGGAAGACTCTCTGGCCTCAAGCCCCTCGCCGGAAAATGATGTCTCCTGAAAACGTGGCACAGATCGTCGTGCAAGCCGTCCTCCTCCCTGCCAACACCGCCGTCGAAACGCTCGAGATCCTCCCCACGGCCGGCACCCTGTAGCGCCTGCCAGGGTGCCGTGGAAAGCAGCCTCGAATGCTTCAGTGCTAGGTTGGCTCAATTTCAATTGGGTGCGCCCTTCTTCCCGTAGGCGTCATCCCGAGCGGAGCCGCTTTTCAGGCGGAGCGAGGGATCTCCCGTATCCTGGCGTTGCTTAAGTGGGAGATCCCTCGCCCCGCCGGTGAAAGCGCGGGCTTCGGGATGACCCTTTTTCAGGAGGAGCTTCAAACTGAGCCACGACCCAGCACCGGCTCGACTTTCTCCGTCCCGCAAGTCCCAGTACAATGTCCACCACATCTCCCGGAGGAAATTCCTATGACAAGAACGCCGTTTCTCGCTGCTGCTCTGCTCGCCGCCTGTATCGCATTGCCCGCGCAGGACGCCATGAAGAAAGACACGCCGGTCAAGCCCGCCGACAGCCCGTCCAAGGCGGTTCTCGGTGCCTGGAACGACATCGGACGCAAGCTGATCGCCATGGCGGAAGATTTTCCGGAAGACAAATACGACATGAAGCCCACCCCCGCCCAGCGCAGTTTCGCCGAACAACTGCTGCATGCTGCCGGCGCCAACTATTACTTCATCAACCCAGCGAAGGGAGAAAAGCCGCCGGCCGAGGAGAGCCCCAAGCGCGACACCTTCAAGTCGAAGGCTGAGATCGTCGCCTACGTGAAGAAGGCCTTCGCCGACGGCGCAGCAGTCATTCAGTCCAAGGGCGATAAGGGCATGTCGGAACAGATCGTGGACCCCTTCGCGAATCAGAAGGTGAGAGTCAGCGACATGGCCTACGGTTTCATTGAGCATAGCGGCGAGCACTATGGGCAGTTAGCAGTCTATTACCGCGTAGCAGGCCTGGTGCCGCCGGAATCGCGCCCGAAGAAATAAGTTGAGAAAAAGAGCCGCGAAGGCGCCAAAGAAAATCTGAGATCGAGGATGACCGGGAAGGGCACGAGCTTTACTCGTGCCGTAGGCCGTACAAAACCAATGCGGCTTTAGCCGCTGAGGGTGCCCCATTTCTCTCGCGCCTTTTCCGCGAGAAGTGGGGCAGTTGAAGTCGGACCAGCGCACTTACCGGTAGGCGTAGGGCGACCGTCTCTGGCGCTCGGGAAATATCTTGATCATCACGACCCCGGCGATGAATCCGCCCACGTGCGCCCACACCGCGACGCCGCCCACGTCGCGCCCCATGCCCGCCATCGAAAGCGACACCGCTCCCGATAGAAAGTTCATTACGAACCACTCGCCCAGCACCAGCCACGCCGGAATATACATGACAAACACAAAAAACCACGTGAGTACGCGGGCCCGAGGGTACAGCACAAAATACCCGCCCAAAACTCCCGCAATCGCCCCACTCGCGCCGAGCGTCGGAATGTTCGAGTGCGGATACATGGCGACCTGCGTGGCCATCGCGATCAATCCCGAGAGAATATAAAACCCGAGATACTTGAAGTGTCCTAGATAGTCCTCGATGTTGTCGCCGAAGATGTAAAGAAACCACATGTTGCCGATGACGTGCATCCACGATCCATGCAGAAACATCGAGGTGAAAAAGGGAAGTACGACCCCTGGAAGCGAATACCTGGGCGATCCCGCCAGGAACGCCGTCAGATGCCCCGGCACCATGCCGAACTGCTGCGCGAACGCCACGTAGCTGCGGGGATCGAGTGTCGCCTGAAACAGGTAGATCAGCAGGTTCAGCCCGATCAGAAAGCTGTTAATCCAGGGCGTGCTGTAGCGCGGTTGGTCGTCTTTTATTGGCAGCATGGTAGATTGGCTGAGCTGGCAATCGGCAATTGCCGATTGAGTAATTCGGTAATTTCGTAATTGAAAACCAGAACAGCACTGCCTGATCCTCATTTACCAGATTACAGAATCACACAATCACTCAAGTCCATAATCCTCTCATGAACGGCGTCCTCATCATTGACAAACCTGCTGGCCTGACCTCGCACGACGTGGTCAACCGCGTTCGCCGCATCCTCGGGCAGCGCTCGGTCGGGCACCTGGGCACACTCGACCCCATGGCCACCGGCGTACTTCCGCTGGTCACGGGCAGCCTTACGCGCCTGGCGCAGTTTTATACCAGCGCCGAGAAGACCTACGAAGGAACGATCCAATTTGGCTTCGCCACCGACACTTATGACGCCGAGGGCCAGGCCACCACCCAGGCCCAGCAAGTGACCCTCAATCTCGATGACCTGAACGCCCTGGCCACACAGTTCCAGGGAGTCGTTGAGCAGACTCCGCCGCCGTTTTCGGCCAAGAAAATTCACGGCGTGCCCGCCTACAAGCTTGCCCGCAAACAGAAGGAAGTGGTTCTGCAGCCGGTGCAGGTTGAGATCAAAGAGTTCACGATTCTGGGGGTCGAAGGCAACCTCGCCCATTTTCGAGCCTGTGTTGCTTCCGGCACTTATATGCGTTCCGTGGCCCACGACATGGGTCAGCGCCTCAAATGCGGGGCCCATCTGCAGTCCCTGCGACGAACGGCCGTGGCGGAATTCACACTTGAGGACGCCTACACCTTGGAGCAGCTTGCCGAGCGAGCCGCGGCTGGCGCCCTGTGCGATCTATTTGTTCACCCGCGCAAACTGCTGCCGCAGCTTCCTTCGATAACCGCCGACGAGGAAGCCGCCGCCCGCATTCGTAGCGGCCGCCCGGTAAATTTGCCGGAAATGTCTCGCGCCCGCCAGGTCAAAGTGTTTTACGGGCAAAGGGAACTGATTGCCATCGCCACCAGGGTTGCAGGAACGCTGTTCCATGCCGGAATCGTGCTCACCGGCGGGCCCGGAGGGTAGGGTTTCGGACGGCAGTAATGTCCGATAACAGGTATTCTGTAAAGCGTTCTGAGGGCGGCTCGATCGTCACCTTCCAGACGAACCGGTTACATCTTGTATTTCCCCAGATCCTCGTCGTTCAGGCCTTCGAGCCACTTGCGGAGTTCGTCGGCGGTCAGGCGATCGGAGGCGTTGGCGGCCTGCTTGGAGTTCTTCAGCACCAGGTCATCCACAAAGATCGGGCAATCCACCCGCAGGGCGAGCGCCAGCGCGTCCGACGGGCGGGAATCAATGCTGACGACTTCCCCGCCGCGTTCCAGCCAGATGACGGCGTAAAACGTATCTTCGCGCAGTTCAGTCACAACCACCTTGTGCACCTGCGTTTCCAGGCCGGTCAGCACGTTCTTGATGAGGTCGTGGGTCATGGGACGGGGCGTGCTGACTTTCTCCATCTCGAGCGCAATCGCATTGGCCTCGTAAACCCCCACCCAGATGGGCAGCACGGTATCCCCGGCCACATCCTTCAGGATAACGATCGGCATCTGTGTCACCGGATCCAGCACCAGTCCTCGAATTGTCATCTCGACTTCCATTCGGTCCTCCGGCGACTTTCCCCCTTATACCACCAATTCTCCCAGCAGGCTGTTGGGGAATGAGGCGGTCACGAGCACGGGCGCGTACGCCCCGGCTTTCAGATCAGCCACGGCTGGAGCCGAGAAATTGAGCGTTTTGTTCTGTGAAGTGCGGCCAATCCACTGCCCGCGCGTTTCGTTGTAACCCTCAACCATTACTTCAATAGTAGTGCCCAGGTAATTCCTGTTTTGCGCCTTCTGGATCTCTCTCTGCTTCGCCATCAGCACTTCGAGGCGATGCGCCTTTCCCTGGTCCGGAATGGCGTCGTCCAGGCCAACTGCCGGGGTGTTAGGCCGCGGCGAGTATTTGAACGAAAACACGGCGTCGAAGCCGACTTCATCGAGCAGGGTCAGAGTCTGCTCGAACTCAGGCTCAGTTTCGCCTGGAAAGCCGACGATCACATCGGTCGTGATCGCAATGTCGCGCCGGGCCGCCTTGATCCAGGCAATGCGCTCCAGATACTGCTCGCGGGAATAGAGCCGCTGCATGGCGTCGAGCACGCGCGTAGACCCGCTCTGTACTGGCAGGTGGACGTGATCGCAGAGCGCGGGAACGGCATCAATCGCCTCCACGATGTCGCGCCCGAAATCGCGCGGATGCGAAGTCGTAAACCGCACCCGCCGGATTCCCGGCACCTCGCCCACGGCCGCCAGCAATTCGGCGAAGCTTTTCCTGGAAGACCGCCTCCCTGCCGGATCTTTATATGAATTGACGTTCTGGCCGAGCAGCTGAATCTCGGTGTAACCCAGATCGGCCATCTGGCGCGCCTCGGCGAGCACCGAGTCGGAGGTGCGGCTGCGCTCCTTGCCGCGCGTGAACGGCACCACGCAGTAGGCGCAGAACTTGTCGCAGCCCTCGATGATCGTGATATACCCGCGATGCGCATTCGTGCGGGCAGTGAATTCAGTCTCGAAGCATTTGTCGGTCTGGCGATCGTCTAATCCTGTAATCCGGACCAACGAGTCCTGACTCCTGAGTCCCGAGTTGTGAGCCCCCCCAACTGAGGGTGCCCCTCCCTTCATGGTTTTCGAAGGGTGGGTACCACTACTGCGAGCAGTCTCTAACGCCGGTGCTGAGAACACTGCTTCATCCCGAAGGCCCGTGTTTTCACCAACGGGCCGAGGGATCTCGCGCGGAGAGCCACCGAGCCCGCCCTCCAACTGGGCGTTTTCCAACTGCACCAGCATCTGCCCCAAATTCCGGTACGACGCCGACCCGCACACCAGCGACACATGCGGCGCGCGCTCGAAAATCTTCTCGCCTTCCTGCTGCGCCACGCACCCGAGCACTCCGAACTTCTTGCCCTGGGCCTGCAGCTTCTTGTAGTCGGCGAGCCGGTGAAACACCTTCTGCTCAGCCTTGTCGCGGATGGAGCAGGTGTTGTACAGGATCAGCCCCGCCTGCTCGACGGACTCTACCTGCCGATATCCCTGCTGCACCAGCGTCCCAATGACCTTTTCCGAGTCATGGACGTTCATCTGGCAGCCAAAGGTTTCGAGGTAGAAGGTCTTGTGCTGCCCGCCTTCTGGACTTGGTTGTGGAACCGCAGACATATAGGAAAGTATAGCGCGGCCACTGAGGGGCGGACACTCCCTGAAGTCGTGCCCTTCCCGGCTTTGTTGTCATCCTGAGGACCGCGCTTGTTGCGGGCCGAAGGACCTACGCAACTTGTCGGGAGCGTCGACGCTGCAGGCAGAGTACATAGGTCCTTCGCGGCGAAGAACGCCGCTCAGGATGACACGGCTTTTGACTTTTTGCACAGCCCGAAAGTTCGCTCGTCACAGACTTACTCCGGCCCACGGTGTCATCCTGACGCCCGGAGCGGAACACTATGCGGAGTGAAAAGTGCTACTTCGTTTACATCATGACGAATCGCTCGAAAACGCTCTACACGGGCGTAACGGACAGCCTTATCCGTCGGGCGCGCGAGCACAAACTGCGGATTGGTTCTGCCTTCACGAGCAAATACAAACTCGACCGCCTTGTCTATTTCGAGCGCTTCCAGGACATACACAACGCGATCGAGCGCGAGAAGCAAATCAAAGGCTGGTTGCGCATCAAGAAGATTGCGCTGATCGTCTCGGTCAATCCGGCGTGGCGGGACCTGAGCCTCGAGTGGTATGAGCGCCACCAGTTTGCACCGGGAAAAGCCGCGTCTGTCGCCCCTTAAATATCGCTTTGTCATCCTGAAGCCCGCGTTCTTTGCGGGCTGAAGGACCTATGCAACCTGCCGGGAGCATCGGCACCGCCGGCAGAGTGCATAGGTCCTTCGCTTCGCTCAGGATGACAAGAGCGTGGGGACCATTAGTGGCACGACTGAAGTCGTGCCCTTCCCGATTCACTTATTCGCGGTTGGGGCAGACGGCGCAGCGAACTGACAGCGCGGGGCAGCGGCAACGGACTGGGATGTCTTTCCAGCCGCGGGCTTTGGGCTTGCAGGTCAGCAGGCACCAGGCCTCGCGATAGCGGTCGAACTTCGACCGTCGCAACCCCGGATACAGTCCCAGCCCCATCAGCGACGCCACTATCTCAATCGGCAGCACGTACCACAGCTTCTCCGGCTCAACATAGACCACGAGAAAGTCAATCTCCTCCGCCTTGTAGGGTTCCCCATTGCTTGCCAGCGCCAGACAGTATTTCTTCCCTCGCCGGCACGTGGTGCTTTTCACCTGCACCCGCCACAATCCACTTCCCGCCTCCACCACAAAGTCGTAGCGATCGCTGTCTCCCCATGGCTTCGACACCCTGAAGCCCAGCCGCGCCACCTTCGCCAGAAATTCCGCCTCTACGATCTCCCCGCGCCGCTTGCACGTGAGACCGTCCACTTTCTTCGCTTGCCGCCGACCCTCGTTTGCCAATTCGCCCTTATGCTCCCCCATAAACACGAACGGCGCAGCTTGTGGCTGCGCCTGGATACTCCTTTACCTGAATTTTGGGTGGTGGCTCAGTTTGAATCTTTTGTCGGCGTCATCCCGAACCGCGGCGCAGTTCAGCCGCGGGAGGGATCTCCCAGAGCAGGGTTCCGGGGGTGATCCCTCGCTGCGCCTGAGGAACGGCTCCGCTCGGGATGACGCCGCTCGCCAAGAGAGTCAAACTAAGCCACTACAAATTTTGGGTCCTAAAGACGAAAAGCGCGGCCCGAAGGCTGCGCTCTTTCTAAAATTCTATCTCTAAATCCAGTATATCAAGTTACACCGAGTAAAGTGGACAAAATACGGGATTTATTTCTGGTTGCGAATGTGTGAGTTAGGGGAAATCGGGGCCCTTTGGGGGCTTGACAAGGTTTTCCACAGGACGGCAGGTCCCCTGGCCTTTCCGGGCTCAATTCCCCATCCTAACGTCGCAAAAAACGCGCCGTTAGGATGGGCTATCCCGGGACTTGCGGCCACCCCGTGCTACTTCCGCGTGTCTACCGTTTCGTCGCGCTCCAGGAACGCTTCCAGCCACCCGAAGACGCGCTTCCAGCCCTCGCCATGGCCCATCGCAGCCTTAGCATTGCCGGCGAAACCTTCGTGGCGGAGTTTGACCAGCGTTCCGGTTCCGGCCTTCTTCGGGCCGCTCGGATGCAGGCCGTGCACGCTTTGCGGCGTGAGATCCCAGTACACGACCGTTCTGGCCGATCCCATATAGCTGGCGACCCAGGTGTGGACCAGACGGCGCGGAGGGTCAATCTCCAGATACTCACCCTCAACGCGAAATTGGCTGCCGTCGGCGCCCACGCCGACGCTCGACCATTTGCCTCCGGGGCGCAGGTCGGCGCTGCGTTCGGTAGTGCGGTAGAGGCCATTCTGGCCCCACCAGCGCATAAGTTGGTCGGGATCGGTGATGGCCTGGAACACGCGCTCCGGCGGCGCGGCGATGAAGATCTCGGCCAGAACCGTGCTTTGGTCAGGCGTGATGGTAGCGGTAGCCATGAGTTTCTCCTCGTGAGCTCTCTGCAAACTGCTTCAGCACGAGCGATCAGGGTCGAGGGCGGGCGAGGGCGCCCGCCCTGCCCATTGCTTACATCTTGCGGCGCAGATCGAAAGTCTCTTTCATCTCCTTGCCGTGATCGGCGAAGGTCCAGTCCTCGGTGTGATGGTTGGCGTCGAGCAGGGTCAGCACCATTTTCTGCATGTGGCCGGCATCGGGAGTGGCGAGATTGGTGGCATCCACGAAGGTGAAAGTGATGGTCTTGCCGTCGGGCGAAACGCTGGCCTGCATGCGCGGCTGATTGCCGGCGCCGCAATAGTGGGTCATGAGCAGGCGGTTGCCCCCATCAAGGTGAAACATCGAGACCATGTTTTCGGGGCCTTGGCCGAGGATTTCGCTCATCACGGCGGATCCTCCGGAGACTACTTTGAAGCTGACCTGGATGGCGCGGCCGCCGGGGCCTTTGCCTTCCCATATGCCGGGCATCTGCTTGATGGTGTCGAACGCTTTCTGAGCGTCGGTTTGAGCGAGGGCCGGAACGGAAGCCAACGCGGCAAGAACAATCAATGTGGCGATGCGAAACGACTTCGTCATGGAATTCTCCTCTCGTTGTGCGCTCATCTTATCTTGTGGGTCTGCTTGTGGGTCTGGGTTTCGCGGGCGTGCTCGGCTTCGACAAAGGCTTTGAGATGGGCGAGGCTGGCGGTCCAGAAACTACGGTACTGCTCGATCCAAGAATCCACTGCACGCAGGGGCTCGGGATTGAGCTGGTAGACGCGAAGGCGGCCCTCCCGGTGCTCGCGGACGAGGTGGGCGCGGCGCAGCAGGCGCAGATGCCGGGAAATGGCCGGGCGGGAGACGGGAAAAGCTTCGGCAATCTGGCCGGCCGGCTGGGCACCCGATCGCAGCAGATCAAGAACGGCGCGGCGGGTGGGATCGGCCAGCGCCTGGAACGCGGCCTCGGCGGTCCTGCCTGCGCCCGGGGCCGGGGAATATGTAACCGAACGGTGACGCATAATGCGTAACCTTATCGTTACACGAATTGCTTGTCAAGAACTTTCTTCAGAGGGCGTTTCCTAAGTGCCGAAGCGTTGGGCGGCGCGGGCTTTGGCCTTGGCGGCCTCTTCTTCGCGGTTTTTGGGAATGGCGGTCGTTTCGAGCGAGTGCAGCAGGCGGGAGGAGACGGCTGCGACTTCGTCCACCGCCGCGGCAAACGCGGCTTCGTTCGACTTTGAGGGTTTGTTGAACCCGGTGATCTTTCTGACGAACTGCAACGAGGCGGCGCGAACCTCCTCGTCGGTCACTGGCGGATCGAAATTGAATAGCGTTTTGATGTTGCGACACATTTTGCTGACCTCTCTGTAACCATGCCGGGGGCTAAAGCCCCGGCCAATTATGAACGCCTTAACGCGGCCCTAAAGGGCCGCTCTTCCACTTAAAGTCAGTTGAGCTTCGCTCGACCGGACAAGCCGATGGCGGCTGTCCCCACATATTTTCCTATCCGACGCCATTTTGCACCAGATCGAGAAATGCGCGGTGGACACGAGTATCCGCGGAGAGTTCCGGATGGAACGTTGCAGCCATGGCTCTTCCCTGCCGCACGATGACGGGATCGGCGCCTTCGGTGGCGAGGACCTCGACTCCTTCGCCGAGGTGCGTGATTTTCGGCGCGCGGATGAAGACCATCTCGATCTCGGACTCGCGCAGAGCCGCATCGTGCGGATCGCCGGAGTGATCGTGGGTGAAGAATTTGCCGTGCCGGATCGAGCTGTCAATCTGGCGGCCGTAGGCGTTGCGGCGGATGCGGATGTTGAGCGCGCCGAGTCCGGCCTGCGGCGGATTCTCCACCTCACTGGCCAGCAGGATCGCGCCGGCGCAGGTACCGAATGTGGGCTTGACACGAACGATTTGCTTCAGCTTTTCGAACCCGGCTTCGCCGAGCAGTTTGAGGAACGTGCTCGATTCGCCCCCGGGAATCACGAGGCCGTCAATCTGATCGAGCTGCTCGGGCTTTCGGACGAGCAGCACTTCGGCGCCCAGCTCCTCGAGCCGGCGGCGGTGGGCATCGAAATCGCCTTGCAGGGCAAGAACGCCAATGATCATGAGCGGACCACGTCGTCAGAAAAGTAGATTCTAGCGGATTGGGCCAGACTCGGCTGGTGGACGTTTAGATGGCGGGCTTTCGCAGGGCGGCTCCCAGAACCCTGCGGTTCCCCGATTCCTGCACGAAGGCCATGAGCCTGAGGTTCTTCGGATCGGTTCCTGGCTTGAGTTTCAGGTCTACGTCCTGGGCAAACTTCCCTCCCCTGGGGAGCTTTCCGACCTTGGTGAGTTCCTGCACCACCGCGACGTGGACGAGGCGCTTGCCGCCGTTTTCTCCGTGCAGGACTTGGGATTCCACGTGGTCGAGCGCAACGGCCACATAAATCTCGGCATTGTGCGTGTCGAAGTTTTCGCCGGTTTCGATGTGAACCCGCAGCAGCAACGGATTTCCGCTGCCGACGGCAAGCTCCCCGATGCGAACCGGAATCTTCGGGGCGGTCTTGGCTTTCTCTAAGACGTCCTCTACCTGCTGCGGCGTGTTGCCGTTTCGGATTTCCTCAGTTCCGTCCACGATGATCTGCGGGGTGAAGGCGGTGTTGTGGCCGAGAGCTTGTTCGTAGGCACTCTGGCGGTCGGTCAGCGCCGGCGATGAGTTTGGATCTTTCCAGCCATCGTGGTCCCAGTAGGTGACGTGCTCGCTGAGGACGATCAGCTGAGCGCCGGGGATGGGTTGGCGGGCGTCCAGTTTCTGGACCAGCATGTCAGCCGGCGGACAGCTGGAGCAGCCTTCCGACGTGAACAGCTCAATGAGCACGGGATGGAGTTCTGCGGTTGGCGCGCTGGCGATGGTGGTGCTGTCGGTTTCCTGTGCGCTTTTGCCGAGAGCACGTACCGTCGGCAATACAAGGCCGGCCAACAGCAATACGGACAGGAACAAAGGTACGGAACGGCGCGACATGGTCATAACCGTAGCAGATGCTCGAGATTGACGAAAAGTGACGTTGGGTGGGATGTTTTGTTGTGGGGAAGTTCCCTAAGGTTCCCCTGAATCGTCATCCACCGCGAAGAGCGAGTCCAGGTCGCGGGCTCCGTGGAGTACGCGGACGACTTCGATTCCCCTAGGGCGTGGCACATAGAAAATCACGTAACGGCCTACGGGGAGGCTTCGAAGGGCAGCGGATAGTTCGGGCCTTGCGCGGCCCATTTTCGGCTTTCGGGCCAAACTTCGAAGCTCACGGCCAATGCGATCGAGGAAGGCATCGGCGTGGTCGGGACTGTCCTCGGCGATGTATGCCCAAATTTCGGTCAGATCTGCCGCGGCTTGTGGGCGTATGACGATTGAGGGCATCGACGCTTACTTGGTTGCAGCGCGGCGGACGGCGAGTCGCTTGCGGCCGTTGCGCTTTATCTCCGCCACGTTCCATGGGAGTGGAGATCCGCTTTCGAAGCCCTGGCGGATATCGCGGCGAAGTTGCTGCAGCTTGAGGGCGCGCAGTTCGTCCTGTGCTTCCATCAGGCGCAAAGCTTCGCGGACCACCTCGCTCGCCGAGTTGTAGCGTCCGGAGGAAACCTTCTGGCGGATCAGGCCTTCGAGTTCGGGAGTGAGGTTCACGTTTATGGGCATGGGACACGGATAACACTTATGGCAAAGATTGTCAATGATTGACAAGATGACGCCCGACAAGAAGTCTAGGTCCGTTGTGCCCACCTGTCGAACACCGCGACAGGTGGGGCAGCTCCGGTCGTGGGGCAGCATAGGAGCGGCCCCGGAAAGTGACGTCGCCCTCATTGAACTTCGGAGGCAAAACAGCGATGGCTCCGAAGGTCCGGAGCCATCAAGAAAACCCGTGGTGCAGCACTCTGTCCAGTTTCAGTATTGGTGGACGGGCGCATGAAGTCAAGTTACTTTTAGGGGAGATTATCTCTGCGTCTCCTTAAGTTCCTTCTTCACAGATGGAGAATGGACCCGGCGGGATTCGAACCCGCATCTTCACTTGGACAGAGGCCTGTGCTGCCATTGCACCACGGGCCCTGAGGAAAGTGTCCTTGAGTTTGTCTACGGCGAGCAAGGGCACGAGTCACAATCTTGTTGGGAGAGTTCAAGATTGGGACCCTATGCCTTGTGGACACGACTGGCACAGCGTTGGCAGGAGCACGCTGAAGCAGATGTATCCGG
Organism: Terriglobales bacterium; assembly: GCA_037442635.1. Taxonomy (GTDB): domain Bacteria; phylum Acidobacteriota; class Terriglobia; order Terriglobales; family Acidobacteriaceae; genus Sulfotelmatobacter. The sequence goes on from JBBIPV010000014.1 coordinate 53,940, forward strand.
ATATTGCAGGACGACGCGAGAAAAGCGACGGGAACCGGGAAAGGATTTGAAAAGGGCATGGTGCAAAAGAAAGCGGCCGGACTCATTGCCGTCTCTGCGGTGATTATTGTGTGCGGGTGGTTCTTTTTTTCCAGGCCAGCCGCCCTCCATGGGGTTGCAGATAAGATCGGCCTCCCACTGCCGGACGATCTCAATGGCTTTCTGAATCAGCCGATTATCGTGGGTCAGGGAGTGGGGAACATTCAGCTGAAGAAGACCACGCTGGGCGAGGTCGAATCCATGCTGGGAAACAAGTTCGAGCGCAGTGAAATGGAAGGAAACATTGGCACCGCCCACTGCGGGGACGGCGGTTGCGACCAGACGACTCAGAACTACAAGGACATCATCCTGAATTATTCCGCATACGGAATTGTCTTCGGCTTTCGAGCCTTCGAGGGCGAGAACCTAGCGGAGAATGACTTGAAGCTCCGCGTAATCTCCATCACCTGCGTGAGGAAGGGCGGTTGCGTTTTCAAGGGGCAAACTCCGGAGGGCATTCATCTGGGGAGCACGCGGAAGGAAGTCGTGGCCGCACTCGGCCGCAGCGACACGTGGACCGGCCGCCAGGGCTCGATCAGCAAGAAAAAAGGCGTAAACATTGATTTTACCGAGATTCACCCCACGCCGACGGGCTACACGCACTTCAGTGATGACGATCCTGTGGAAAGCTTCGAACTTTTCAGTCCGGACGACTATAGCCAGTTTCAGCGGCACTCGATTTAGATGGCCCATTCGAGAAGCGGTCAGGAAAGCATTATGCAATAATTTAGACGTCCGATGCGTGGGAATCGGGCCATCGTGCGGCTCTTCAAGGTAATCCGGATTTTGCGATATCGAAACCAGGAGGAAAGAACGCCTGTGACAGTTCCCGTCAGAAGGATGTTTCAGCTGGCAGTAGTGATCGCGCTCTCGCTCTCTATTTGTAAAGCTCAAACTGGGGGTAACAAACCTCCCGAGCCCGAGTCCATCGGAGTATTTTTCTACCTCGACCCAGCGACGCAGACGCTGAAACGGCTTCCAACTGAGCCGTTCAAGAGGCACAGCGGCGGCTTCGGCTCTATTACACAGAGCGTCAAGGTAGAGGGAAACGCGTCATCCTTCAGCGTTGCCGGGAGCGACAAGGCGACCTTTGTATTCAAAGTTTTCAAAGACGAAGAGGCCGCGAGGGTGAAGCTGTACCAGTTCACCGTCAAGGGATCGGAACGTGAGTATGAACTGGGGAGATGGAAACGCCGAGACTATACCCCCAACGAAGGCGTCACGGTCAACGTGGCCAAATTCGGAGACTCCTCCTACAAGGTAACGCCTGAGGCTCCGCTCACGCCGGGAGAGTATGCACTAACCCTGGGCCCGTCGGTATTTACGTTTGCCGTGAAGTGACTTGGCAAGCTGACGGGCCTCGCAAAATTGGGGAAGGCCCGTCGGTCCGGATTCCCACCGCAACAGTTCCCCACTCAAGCCAAAACCGGGCTTGAGTGGGCCACCCGCCACCCGCCACTCCTCCGCTACCAGCCTCTGGTCTGCAGCATGTGGGCTTCGTCCAGGGCGCTGACGGCGAGGCCTTTCATGGCTCCTTGCAGATCTTCGCTGACTTCAAGTAACACTTTAGGGTCTTGATAGTGCGTGGCGGCCAGGACTATGGCTCTGGCTCGCTTGGCGGCTTCTTCGGGGTCGGCGAAGGTGGTCGAGTCCTTCATGAAGATGCCGCTGCCGACGAAGACTGCTTCGGCTCCTAGCTGCATTACGAGGCTTGCGTCGGCGGGCGTGGCGATGCCTCCTGCGGAGAAATTCGGGACTGGCAGCTTGCCGGTCTTCGCGACCATCTTCACCAGTTCGTAGGGGGCCTGGTGCTCTTTGGCTTTGGCGTAGAGTTCTTCTTCGCCGAGCACGGTGAGGATTTTCATTTCCTGCACGATCTGGCGGATGTGCTTGACGGCGTGGACGACGTCTCCGGTGCCGGCTTCGCCCTTGGTGCGGATCATGGCGGCGCCTTCGGCGATGCGGCGCAGGGCTTCTCCGAGGTTGCGGGCGCCACAGACGAACGGGGTTGTGAAGGCGTGCTTGTCCACGTGGTGGGCTTCGTCGGCGGGGGTGAGCACTTCGGATTCGTCAATGTAGTCCACGCCGAGTTCCTGCAGAATCTGGGCCTCCGCGAAGTGTCCGATGCGGCACTTGGCCATGACCGGGATGGAGACGGCGTCCATGATCTCGCGAATCTTTTTGGGCGAGGCCATGCGGGCCACGCCGCCTTCGGCGCGGATTTGCGCGGGCACGCGCTCGAGGGCCATGACGGAGACGGCTCCGGCTTTTTCGGCGATGACGGCCTGCTCGGCGTTGGTGACATCCATGATGACGCCGCCTTTGAGCATTTCGGCGAGGCCGGTCTTGAGACGGAGGGAAGTATTCTGCGAGGCACCGTTGTTGCTAGACATGTCTTTGAACCCGTGGATACCTTCTCGCTAGCGCGAAGAATGGGCGTCGGACTTCAGCCCTCAGCCCTTAGCAAACCCTTGTCGACGATGCCGGGGGTTTTGCCGCTGGATTCATTTTACAGGGTGCGGAAGGATTTGAGGAACCCCGTGGGAGAAGGCATCGACTATTGGGTTTCTTTGGTTTCTTCGTCGAACTCCTGGTATTCATTACCGTCGAAATGAAAGATCACCGTCGTGATACGTCTTCCGGCAGAGCCGATGGTTCCGCTTTGAATGTCGCGGAAGCCGGCATGCCTGTCGGGGAGGATGTTGATGCCGTTTGCAGTGGTCGTCAAGACCAAATGGTATTGGCTGCCGATCTGCCGAAACAGCCAGATCGACTGAATTCCTGAAGCGCTATAAAAGCACCCGTAGCCCGGCTGCCAGCGAGGGTTTGGCAGCACGACGAGGTCGCGCTCATGCCGTCCGTCGAGGTGAACCGCCGAGGCAACAAACCAGGAGCTGAACGGTTTGTCCGGTGTGGGTTCGTTGTCAGTCAGGCAACCTTTCACGGTGTCGTCTAGCTTCAGGATATGCAGAACGGCAAGTGGAATGGACACGGGCCGCTTGATGAACGGAATGCCGGGAACTTCGTCACCGCCGAAGGTGGACTGTTCCTGTTTGCGGGCTCCGCCCGCCTGGGAATGCAGAGGCAGTGCGAAACAGCAAAGAAGAACTAGGGCACTCAGCAGCGCTCTCATGGCGAGTCCGGAATTCGCCCCTTAATTTTAGCAATATCCTCTCCAGTCGCAACGAGCGCGGCTCAGGATGGGGCACTCCTTGCCTTCTTTGTCGAGGATATTGCAAACCTCTTAGCGGGGGCGCGTGGTCAGGCTCACCTGCTTCCAGAGCTTGTCCCATTGCCAGATTCCGCCCCACGCCTGGGGAGGAAGGCGAAAGCCGAGCTGGTGGGCGAGCATGATGACTTGTCCGCGGTGATGCGCCTCGTGCGAAAACATGTAGGCGAACATGGCCGCACCGGCGGGCCAGACGGGCATCCAGCTGTCGCGAAAGAATTTTTTGACCCGGCGGTTTGGGCTCGTGGATAAGGCGTCGGTGAGCATGCGGAGGCACTGCTTTGCGCTTCTCTTATGCGCAACGGCGGCCTGCCGTTTTGTGCAGCGGTAGGGATCGAGCCGGGCAGGACACTTCAGGTGCGGGGCAGATTTCTTGAGCCATACGAGCCGGCTGTTGTGCAAGTGGGCGAAGATGGCGGCGGTGGTGCGGCCGTTATGTTTCCGGCCGGCCAGTTGTGCCCGCCAGGCGCGCGGATCGAGATACGCCAGCAGAAGCTGGTTCATGGCGTCGTTGACGGCGTAGGTCTCGAGCAGGACTTCGCGGAGGTTGGAAGACGGCGGATCAGATCGCTTTGGCATTGCATTTTGCCTGGCGTTGGGAAGTATCGTAAAGGTTTCACAAAAAATCAAAATCCCACTCTGTCTCCGCAAGAAACGCGGAGACAAGGGTGGGGCACCCGCGGTTATCTTTCCACGAACTTGCCGAACATTTTTTCCGGATCAATGGCGATGAAGATGCCTTTGCTGCGGGCCAAGACTTCGTCTTTTTCGTCGAGGATTACGGCCATGTTGACGTGCTGTCGGCCGTGGACGGCGACTTCCCTGCTCTCGACGCGGAGGGGTTTTTCGAGCGGCACGGGCAGGAGATATTCGACGGTCATTTCTTTGGTGACGGCGATGACGTTGCGCAGCTTGTTTACCTTGCCCATGGCTTCGTCAAGGATGGTGGCGATAACACCGCCGTGGCAGTGGCCGGGCGGTCCGGTGTAGCGCTTGGAGAGGCGGAAGCGGCAGACGAAAGTCTCGCGTTCTTCGTCGAGGGTGAACTTGAGGCGCATGCCTTCGGGGTTGTTCATGCCGCAGGCGAAGCAATAGTTCTTCTGCAACTTGACGTAGCGCGTATCGTGGCCGTGACCGTGGGACTTGCGTGGCATGGAGTGATTTTATCGTGAGTAGCCACAGAGGGCACAGGAACACCGGGAACGAAACCTTTATTCCTGAGGCCCGATTCCTGTATACATATCGGTTTTGAGTTGCCCGGCCCGGTTTTGCGGCAGGCAGATGCTCCGCTCTGCTGAAAGAACGGCTGCGCTCAGGGTAGAAGCCCGGATACTTGGTTGTGCTGAAACGGATCCACTTGGATTGGAGCCTTCTATGAAATTACTCGCCACCTTCGTACTCGCTTTCACCGCCTTGGCACCACCGGCGTTATCTGCCCAACAAACGAAAGACAAAGATGCGGATAAGCCAGCTGTTGCGTTAGAGAAGAAGAAACAGCCGAAGAACGAAGCGAAGAAGGAGGAAAAGCAGGCAGAGGCCAATGACGAGAAGAAGCCCGGCATGAATGCCGACACGTTTGCCGGGCTGAAGTTCCGGCTGCTTGGGCCGGCGGTGGCCTCGGGGCGCGTGATGTCGCTGGCGGTGAATCCGAAGAACAACTCGGAGTACTACGTGGGCGTGGCTTCGGGCGGAGTGTGGAAGACGGTGAATGACGGCACGACGTGGACTCCGGTGTTCGACGAGCAAGGATCGTATTCGATCGGTTGGGTGGCGCTGGATCCCAATGATTCGTCGGTGGTGTGGGTAGGATCGGGCGAGAGCAACTCGCAGCGCAGCGTGAGCTACGGCGACGGCATCTACCGCTCGGACGACGGGGGGAAAAACTGGCAGAACCTGGGACTGAAGAAATCGGAACACATCGGGCGGGTCGTGATAGATCCGAGGGATTCGAAGGTGGTGTACGTCACGGCCGAAGGACCGCTGTGGGGACCGGGTGGGGATCGCGGGCTGTACAAGACGACCGACGGGGGCAAGACCTGGAAGGCGGTGCTGACCATCAGCGAGAACACGGGCGTCGCGGATGTGGCGATTGATCGGTCGAATCCGGACATTTTGTATGCCTCGGCATATCAACGACGGCGACATGTGTTCACCCTGATTGACGGCGGGCCAGAGAGTGCAATTTACAAGTCCACGGACGCTGGCGCGACCTGGAACAAACTGAAAGAAGGCCTGCCCAAGGTAGACATGGGACGAATCGGGCTGGCGGTCTCACCGGCAGATCCGAGCGTGGTTTATGCCACCGTGGAGGCGACGGATGGCAAGGGCGGAATCTTCCGCTCCAGCGACAGGGGCGCGACCTGGGAGCGGCGCAACGAGTTCGATCAAGGAGCGATGTATTACGCGCGAGTTGTAGCCGACCCGAAGAATGCGGACCGAATATTCGTAATGAGCGTCGAACTGCGCGAGTCGCGGGACGGCGGCAAGACGTTGCAAAAAGTGAATGAAGTCAACCATCACGGCGACAATCACGCGCTGTGGATTGATCCCCAAGACACGCGGCACTGGCTGCTCGGTTCCGATGGCGGCGTGGCCGAAACCAGAGACGACGCCAAGAGTTGGGAATTCAAGGCCAATCTGCCGACGGTGCAGTTTTACGATGTGGCCGTGGACAACTCCCTTCCCTTTTACAACGTCTGCGGCGGCACGCAGGATTACTTCTCCTGGTGCGGGCCTTCGCGGACGCACAGCATCAACGGGATCGTGAACTCCGACTGGTTCGTGACCACCGGCGGCGACGGATTCCGCTCGCAAGTGGACCCGGTTGATCCGAACACCATCTATGCGGAATCGCAGTACGGCGTGCTGGTGCGCTACGACAAGCCTACAGGGCAGGAGTTGGTGCTACAGCCGCTGGAGGGCAAAGGCGAGCCTCCGCTGCGCTGGAACTGGGATTCGCCGATCATCATCAGCCCGCATTCGCACACGCGGCTGTATTTCGCAGCCAACAAGCTGTTCCGCAGCGATGACCGCGGCGACACCTGGAAGGCCATTAGCGGCGACCTGACGCGGCAGATGGACCGCAACAAGCTGCCGGTCATGGGCAAAGTGTGGGGTCCGGATGCGGTGGCGAAGAATCAGTCAACGTCGTTTTACGGAAACATTGTGGCGCTGGCGGAGTCGCCGAAGAAGGAAGGACTGATTTACGTGGGCACGGACGACGGGTTGATTCAGGTGACCAGCGATGGCGGCGCGAACTGGACCAAGTACGAGAAGTTTCCCGGCGTCCCGGAGATGACTTACGTGAGCCGGCTCGCGGGATCGAATCACGAGGCTAACACGGTGTATGCGGCGTTCGAAAACCACAAGAATGAGGACTTCAAGCCGTACCTCATGAAGTCCGTGGATGAGGGAAAGACCTGGACTTCGATCGTGGGCGATCTGCCGGAAGGTGGGCCTGTGCTGGCGTTTGCCGAAGATACGGTGAATCCGAATCTGCTGTTTGCGGGAACCGAGACCGGGGCGTTCTTCACGATTGATGGCGGCCATCACTGGGTGCAGTTGAAGGGCGGGCTGCCAACGATTGCGGTGCGGGATATGGTCATTCAGGCGCGCGAGAGCGATCTGGTGATCGCGACGTTCGGACGTGGATTCTATGTGCTGGACGACATTACGCCACTTCGGCAAATCAAGCCGGAGTCTGTGGAGCAGGCTTCGTCAACGATGTTTCCGGTGAAGGATGCTCTGCTGTATGTGGAACGCCATCCGCTGGGTGGCCCGAAGAAGGGATTCCAGGGGGATGCTTTCTATGCGGCAGAGAATCCACCCTATGGCGCCGTATTCACGGCGTATCTGAAAGATAAGGTCAAAACGAAGAAGGAAAAACGCCAGGACGCCGAGAAAGAGGCAGCTAAGAAGAACCAGGCGCTTCCCTACCCGACTAACGATGAGCTCAGAGCCGAAGCGCAGGAGGCGAAACCCGAGGTTTATTTTGTCGTGTACGACGAGAGCGGCACGGCGATCCGGCGCATCGAGGGCAGCGCCGACTCCGGCTTTCAGCGGAAAGCGTGGGACCTGCGGTATGCTGCGCCGAAAGTGCGAGAACGCAGCGAAGAGGGCGGCGAGGACTTTCCTGACGCCGGCGAGCAGGGGCCACTGGTTTTGTCGGGCACGTACTCGGTGCGGATGTTCGAAAAGACTAACGGTGTGATCACGGAGCTGGCTGGGCCGCAGTCGTTCAAGGTGGTGACGGAGGGCGCCTCGGGAATGACTCCGGCGGACCGGGCGGCACAGCAGGAATTTCTGCGCAAGACGGCGCGGCTGTACCGGGCGGTTTCTGGCGCGATGAACACGGCAGAAGGCCTGCAAGGGAAACTAAAGGAAATTCGACACGCCCTGCGGGAGGCGCCTGCGGTGGAGAAGGAATTAGGCGCGGCCGCCGACTCTATCGAGCAGCGTGATCGCGAAATCCTGCGGGCGTTGCGCGGGGACGTGGAACTGGCACGAAGGAATGAGAACGTGCCAGCGTCCATCAACGAGCGGGTGAACGGCATTATGGAAGGAGAGCGCTTCTCGCTGGCCAAGCCCACCCAGTCGCACGTGGATTCTTACAACATTGCGGCGGCCGAATTTGGCGAGCAACTAGCCAAATTGCGCACTCTGGTGGAGGTTGATGTGGTGAAGCTCGAGAAGGACATGGAGGCAGCAGGAGCGCCCTGGACGCCGGGACGGGTGCCGGTGTGGCCGCCGCAAAACCCATAACCACAGCGGACAGAGGGGACGCAGCAGGATTTCTTCTTCAATATCTCCTTGCATGTTCCGCGCGGGGCTGTGGTAAACTCGCCGCCGACTGTTGCTCGCGCAGTGGGTGCGCGGCAACCGTGGGGAAAATCCTTAACTTGTCGTGCGAAGCGTCCGGGAGGGCTGCGGAATGGGCCTCGCGTTACTGCTGTTGATCTGGCTGATCACTCTGGTCAGCACCTATTTCTTTGTCGCCAAAACCTGGTGGCTGCCTGTGGGCGCATCTGCCGCCGCGGGCTGGATTGACGGACAGTTCACCCTGACCTACGCGCTGATGGGAATTATCTTCCTGGCAGCGCAGCTCGGACTCGGCTACATCGTCTGGCGATATCGCGAGCAGTCGTCGTCGCCTCCGGTGGATTATTCTCACGGGAATACGAAGCTGGAAATTGTCTGGACGACACTGACGGCGATTATGTTCATCGGGCTGAACCTGATGGGCAGCCGGGTATGGGCCAGCCAGCGCTTTGAGCCGGCCGAGGCGGGGGCGGTGCAGGTGGAAGTCACCGGAATGCAGTTTGCCTGGTACTTCCGGTATCCAGGGCCGGATGGGAAGTACGGCACCACGAACCCGAAGCTGATGGATCCCTCGGCGGGCGGCGAAGCGGCGATCGGCATGAACACGTCGGACCCGGCGGCGAAGGATGACGTGGTCACCGGCACCATGTACCTGCCGGTGAACCGCGACGTGGACTTGAGCCTGCGGGCGGTGGACGTGATCCATAGCTTTTTTGTGCCGTCACTGCGCTTCAAGCAGGACGCGGTTCCCGGGTTGAATATCCATATGCATTTCAAACCGACGGCGATTGGCGAGTATGAGATCGCCTGCGCCGAGTTGTGCGGTCTTGGGCACTACAAGATGCACGGTGTGGTACACGTCGTCAGCCAGGAGGAATTTGATAAGTGGCTGGCGGCACGGGAGGCGGAGAAACAATAAAATGGCGACCCCGGCTTCGGTTCACGCGCACGCTCCTCAAGGGTTCATCCGGAAATACGTTTTCAGCCTCGACCACAAAGTGATTGGAATTCAGTACTTCTTCCTGGCGCTGACGGCAGTATGGATTGGGATGATCCTGTCGCTGCTGATGCGCTTCCACATGATATGGCCGACGGCGACGCTTCCACTTTTTGGCGAGATCAAGCCCGAGACCTACCTGCAATTGATGACGATGCACGGCACCATCATGGTGTTTTTCGTGCTGACGACGGCGCCGCAGGGCGGATTCGGGAACTATGTTTTGCCCATTCAGATTGGCGCGCCGGATATGGCGTTTCCGGTCCTGAATATGCTTTCGTTCTGGACGACGTTCGTCGCCTACATGGTGATGCTGGCTGCGTTTTTTGTGGTGGGTGGAGCGCCCCTGCATGGGTGGACGGGATATCCGCCGCTGAGCGCGCTGCAATCGGCGGGGCCGGGCGAGCAACTGGGCGCGGATTTGTGGATTACGAGCATTGCGATCTTTTGCCTGGCTTCGTTGATGGGCGCGTTGAACTTCATCACGACCACGCTTGATTTACGCGCCAAAGGCATGACGCTGATGCGGATGCCACTAACCGTGTGGTCGTGGTTTATTACGGCAATTCTCGGGCTGCTGGCGTTTGGCGTGCTGCTCTCGGCGGGCATCCTCTTGCTGCTCGACCGCAACCTGGGCACCAGCTTCTACGTGCCGTTGGTGGTGGTAAACGGGCAGGTGATGGGGCACAAAGGCGGCTCGCCGCTGTTGTGGCAGCACCTGTTCTGGTTCTTCGGGCATCCGGAGGTTTACATCGCGATTCTGCCCGGCATGGGGGTGGCGTCGCAGATTCTTTCGACGTTTTCGCGCAAGCCGATCTTCGGCTACAAGGCAATGGTTTACGCGATGCTTTCGATCGGGTTCTTCGGCTTCATGGTGTGGGGCCACCACATGTTCATGAGCGGGATGAGCCCGTACTCGGCCTTCGCGTTTTCGATTCTGACCATGTGCATCGGCGTGCCTTCGGCCATCAAGACGTTTAACTGGCTGGGAACGATGTGGAAGGGGCGTGTCCGATTCCATACGCCGATGCTGTATGCGATCGGTTTCGTCTCGCTGTTTGTTTCCGGCGGGCTGAGCGGGCCTTTCCTGGCGCAGCCGGTGCTCGATATTCAGTTGCACGATACGGCGTTCGTTCCAGCGCACTTCCATCTGATCATGGGAGTGGCGGCGATCTTTGGCATATTTGCTGCGACCCACTACTGGTTCCCGAAGATGTTTGGGCGGATGATGAATGAAACTCTGGGGAAGGTCCACTTCTTCATTACGCTGGCGGGCACCTACGCCATCTTCATGCCGATGCACTATCTGGGAATGGCGGGACAGACGCGGCGCTACTCACAATTCACCGAAGTGGCCTACCTGCAGAAGCTGATTCCGCTGAATACGTTCATCACCTACGCCGCGGTCATCACGGTAGCGGCGCAGTTCATCTTCGTGATCAACCTGTTCTGGAGCCTGTTCAAGGGGCCCAAGGCCAGCGACAATCCGTGGGAGGCGACGACACTGGAGTGGACGACGGCGACTCCGCCACCGCACGACAATTTTGGCGGGGTAACGCCGGTGGTCAACCACGGGCCGTATGAGTATGGCGTCCCCGGGGCGGCGAAAGATTATGTGATGCAGACCGATCCGGCAACGAGCGGAGGGCATTGAGGCCCTAACGTCGCAAAAGGCGCGACGTTAGGATGGGGCACCCAGATTCACTTGATAAACCACTGATGGCGACTTACACACCAACGACGCCGATTGATGTTGGACGCGGGCACTTGCCGCCGGCGGGGCCTCCTGGTGGAGGCGGCGAGGGACGCGGCGGAAATGTCCCCGACTTTATTCCGGACTATGGCGCGCGGCTGCGGCGGGCGCGGCTGGGGCTGGTTTGCGCGATCGCGACCGTTTGCATGGTGTTTATTTCGCTGACCAGCGCTTATGTCGTGCGGAAGGGGCTGCCGACCTTCGACGACACTTCGAATTCTTACGTTCACGATTGGGGCGTGGTACGGCTTCCCTGGCTGCTGCTGGGCATCAATACCGCGGTGCTCTTGATCAGCAGCGTGACGATGGAACTAGCCCGGCGGCGGGTGGCCCGGCAGGCGGCGCTGGCGCCGATACAGGGAATTCCGGGAGTCTCCTTGGGTGACGAGAGATCGTTTCCGTGGCTGGGACTGACCGTACTGCTCGGATTCGGTTTCCTGGCCGGGCAGTGGATGGCGTGGGGAGCGCTGCACGATGGCGGGTTTTACCTGAACACGAACCCGAGCAGCTCGTTTGCGTTCCTGCTAACCATTACGCATGCGGTGCACCTGGCGGGCGGAGTGATTGCGCTGGTGTGGGCGGGGAGCGCTTCGCTGCTCCGGCGTCCGGTCGAGGCACGGCGGATCGCCGTGGATATCACGGCCTGGTATTGGCATTTCATGCTGGTGTTGTGGATTTATATTTTTGCGCTCCTGGGGTTCGCGAGATAGCAATTCTGGGTACTGAGTACTCGGTACTCACTTAAATCTAGCCCTAGCACGAAAGGGGAACTTGAGGAATGTCTGAGGCCGCTGCGGTTCAGCATGGTGTACCGGGAGCCTACGAAGCTCCGTTGTTTGGGGCCTACTCGAAGAAGGTGGGGATGTGGCTTTTTCTCGCCTCGGACTCGTTGACCTTCGGAGCTCTGCTGTTCGCCTTCAGCTACAACCGGATTTACACCACGCCGTGGCCCACGCCGTTTCACGCGGCGAGCATCAGCAACGCCACCATCATGACGGCATGCCTGCTGTCGAGTTCGCTGACCATGGTGCTCGGGGTGTTCGCGGCGCAGCGCGGCGATCGCGCCTGGACGCGCAACTGGCTGCTGGCGACCATGGCGTTCGGCACGGCGTTTATCGTGCTGCACGGCATGGAGTGGAGCAAGCTGATCGGCGAAGGGCTCACCGTTCCCGGTTTCATGACGATTCTAGGCGTTTCCCAGGCGGGCACCGCGGGAGAGATGGCTGACATCTCGAAGAATGTGCCGCAATTCGCTCAGGCTTTCTTCGGCCTGACGGCCATGCACATGCTGCATGTGACGATCGGGGTGATTTACCTGGGATTAGTCGCGCTGCGGAAGTGGTTCCTGCCGATTCTGGGCGTGATCTGGATTGCGGGGGCGCTTTTGATCCCTTCCGGCAATGTGTTTCATTACGCAATTCACGTGCTGGGAATTGCGCTGCTCGTGTCGGCCGTGATTTTGTTCCTGAAGCCGAAGGATTACGACGCGCAAGACGTTGAGGTTTCCGGGCTGTACTGGCACTTTGTGGATTTGGTTTGGATGTTCATTTTTCCGCTGGTGTATTTGATGTCTACCAAGGTGTTGTAAGGAGCAGCGGCCCGATCAAGCTGGGCCGCCGGACAGCCGGTGGCGGCTGTCCCCACATGAGCCGAGAAGAACACTGGGAGCACAAAAATGCACGACGCCGCAACAACGCATGACGACAGCAAAGGGCAGTATTTCTGGGTGTGGGGAGCGCTGCTGGTTCTGACCGCGATCGAGGTGGTGCTCGCCTACAAGCAAGTCTTCGAAGCGGTTCGCATGCTGGAGATTCTGCTGATCCTGTCGGTCATCAAATCGGCGCTGATCATCGGCTACTTCATGCACCTGAAGTTTGAGAAGGCGCTGATGCGCTGGCTGCTGGTGATTTCGGTGACGGCGTGCTTCGTGATTATGTACTTCTTCTTCTTTCCGGACGCGGACCGCATTTTGAAGCTGGGAGTAAAATAGGCAGATGCTTTTCACGGCCAAGGACGCAGCGGCTTCGCCGAGAGGAACATCTTTCGGCAGGCTGTGCAGTCTGCTGATTGCATTCGTGCTCCTGCTGTCATCTGCTCCCGCCTTCGCGCAGGGCTGCGTCATGTGTTACGCCAGCGCCAAGGGCGCTCCCAAGGATGGACAGCGCGCGCTCAGCCGGGCCATTCTTATTCTGCTGGCACCTCCGCTGGGAGCGATGACATTCGGAGTTGGTATGGCTTTTCGCTACGGAAAGCAGCGTGATCGCGAGAAAGACCTCTTTCCAAACTGACTTCTTGCAGTTCTCTCTGGAAATGTTTCAAGCAAACGGCGGCGGGCGCTTCGTCGTCGCTCTCTCCAAATCGCCGATCAGTACGATCCCTTATAATAGAAAGATTCGGTAAGCCTCGCGGACCTGCCGGGCGGGTGCGCCCCGCGGGACGGCGAGGCGGCTCCGCCTGACTCGATGTCCGACGTTCCCAATCCCACGGAAAGCATTGTTGTGCGCGGCGCCCGCGTTCATAACCTCAAGAACATTGATTTTGAGATTCCGCACAATAGCCTGACGGTGGTGACCGGCGTGTCGGGATCCGGCAAGTCGTCCCTGGCGTTCGATACGATTTACGCCGAAGGGCAGCGGCGCTATGTGGAGTCGCTGTCGGCCTATGCGCGGCAATTTCTGGAGCGGATTGAGAAACCGGACGCCGACACCATTGACGGCATTGCTCCGGCGGTCGCGATCCGGCAGAAGAACACGACGCGGAATCCGCGCTCGACGGTGGCGACGGCGACGGAGATCTACGACTATCTGCGGCTTCTGTTTGCCCGCGTAGGACGAACCTATTGCGCGAACTGCGGGCGTGAGGTGAAGAAAGACACGGTAGACGAGGTCGCGGACGCGATTCTGGCACTCGATCCGGAGACCCGACTGCAGGTGCTCTTCCCTTTGGAACGGAGTGCGGGCAAGGAAGCAGCTGCAGCCAAGGCGGAGAAAGGTCATCGGACAAGAAAATCCCCACTTCTGGCAAAACCAGCCAGAAGTGGGGCACCCGGTTCATGGTTGACCGATGCGTTGAAGACGCGGCTGTTTGATCTGCGGAAGGCAGGGTTCAACCGGCTGTATCAGGCGGGGCAGGTCTTTGAGTTTTCGAGCCCCGAATCGCTGCTGGATATCAATTTCGACATCCCTGTCTTTGTTCTGGTGGACCGGTTGGTAGTTTCCGCCGAAGCCCGAACGCGGGTCGTGGATGCGATTGAAACGGCGTATCGGGAGTCGGGTGAGGTGATCTTTGAGCTGCCGTCTGATGAGGGACAAGCAAAGGCGGGCGGGAGTGCCCGCGCCACCCCCACACTGCGCTTCTCCCATCGGTTCGAGTGCAAGCACTGCAACCTGCGCTATGAGGAGCCGGAGCCGAGGCTTTTCTCTTTCAACAATCCGTATGGAGCCTGCCCGCGCTGCCAGGGGTTCGGCAACACGATTGACTTCGACCTGAACCTGGTCATTCCAGACAAGGCAAAAACGTTGAACGAAGGCGCGATTGAGCCGTGGACCAAGCCGAAATATCGTCCGCTGTTCGGCGATCTGAAGAAGTTCGCCAAGCAGGCAGGGATTCCGCTCGATGTGCCTTGGGCAGACCTGGAAGAAGAGCACCGGAATCTCGTGCTCAACGGCGAAGGGCGCTTCCCTGGAGTGCGCGGCTTCTTCAATTACCTGGAGCGGAAAAAATACAAGCTGCATGTGCGGGTATTTCTGAGCCGCTATCGCGGATACTCGCTGTGCTCGGCCTGCAACGGGACGCGGCTCCGGATGGAGGCGCGGCAGGTGAAAATCAGCGGGCGCAACATCTGCGAAGTGTGTGCCATGACGGTGGAAGATTCGGCCCGATTCTTTGCGCAAGTGGAGTTGAGCGCGGAAGAAGCCGAGATCGCCGACAAGCTGTTGCAGGAGATTCGCGAGCGGCTGCGCTTCCTGAACGACGTGGGGCTGGAATACCTGACGCTGGACCGGCTTTCGTCCACGCTCTCGGGAGGCGAGGCGCAACGGATTCAGCTCGCGACTTCGCTGGGATCGCGGCTGGTGGGCACGTTGTATGTGCTGGACGAGCCCTCCATTGGCCTGCACCCGCGCGACACTCACCGGCTGATCAATATTCTGCACGATCTAAGGAATCTCGGGAACACGATCCTGGTGGTCGAGCATGACCCTGACATTATGCGGGCGGCAGATCGCATTCTCGACCTTGGGCCGGGCGCGGGTGAGAACGGCGGCAAGCTGGTCGCGTCGGGAACCTACGATCAGATCCTGCATGACCCGAGTTCGCTAACCGGGCGTTATCTTTCCGAAGAGGTACGGATTCAGGCTCCGACAAGCCGCCGCAAGCCGGGGACGCAGCGCATCACCATTCATGGCGCCCGCGCCAACAATCTGAAGGGCGTGGAGATTTCGATCCCGCTGGGGATGCTGGTGGCGATCACCGGCGTGTCGGGGTCGGGCAAGTCCACGCTGCTTCATCAGGTGCTCTACCGGGCGCTGGCGCAAGCCAAGCAGCAGACAGGCAATGGAAGCAGCGGGGCGTCATCGTCTTCGTCCTCATCTTCGTCCTGCGCAAGCTGGGAGAGTCTGACCGGTGACCTGTACATCGATGAAGTCGTGCTGGTGGATCAGTCGCCCATCGGCCGCACGCCGCGGTCGAATCCGGTCACCTACATCAAAGCGTTTGACTCGATCCGCGAACTGTTCGCTTCCCTGCCCGAGGCGAAGAAGCGCGGCCTAGCGGCGGGACATTTCTCGTTCAACATTCCGGGAGGCCGCTGCGAGACGTGCCAGGGCGACGGCACGGTCACGGTGGAAATGCAGTTTCTGGCCGATGTGGAGCTGATTTGCGAAGAGTGCAAAGGCACGCGCTACAAACCGCAGGTGCTGGAGGTGCGCTACCGGGGCAGGAACATTCATGAGGTGCTCAATCTCACGGTGAAAGAGGCGCTGAAGTTCTTTGCGGAGGCGCACAAAGTCACCGACAAGCTGCGCGGGCTGGAGGAAGTAGGCCTGGGATATCTGCGGCTGGGGCAGTCGGCGACGACGCTTTCCGGGGGCGAAGCGCAGCGCATGAAGCTGGCGGCGCATCTGCAACCGGCGGCGCGCGAGGCTGCTCGCGGGGGGCGACGCGGCGACTCGGATCCGGTCCGGCGGCGGACGTTGTACATTTTCGATGAGCCGACGACAGGCTTGCATTTTGACGACGTCAGCAAACTCCTGGCCGCATTTCGCCGTCTCATTGAAGCGGGAGGATCGATCCTGGTGATTGAGCACAATCTGGAAGTCATCAAGACCGCGGATTGGATAATTGATCTGGGGCCCGAGGGCGGCAATCGCGGGGGCAAGGTCGTCGGCGCCGGGCCGCCGGAGGCCATCGCCAAGCTGCCCGGCTCGTATACCGGAAAATATCTGGCACGGATTCTGAATGGGACCCGGACTCTGAATGGAAATGGAAGCGCACGCTCCAATGGCCGCTCGTAGGCTTGCCATGGCCGCGCTGCTGGCTGCGGCGGTGTGCGCTGCCGCACAGGACGTGGAACAAACGCAAGCACCCTCCACGGGGTCATCCTCCACCAAGACAGTCCACCGCAAAACAGGCCCGGATTCCAGCCAGACGATCCGCCACACCCGGGTTTTGGAAGAAGAGGCGGTCTCGCCGGAGATGAAGCAAGCGGAAGAATTCATTCAGAAAAAGAACTATGCCGCGGCCGAGCCGTTGCTGCGGAAGGCAGTTGAGAACGATCCTTCGAACTATGTGGCTTGGTTTGATCTGGGCTTTGTGGAGAATGGGCTGGGTAAGGTGGACGATTCGATCGCCGCCTATCGTAAGTCGGTTGCGGCCAAGCCCAGCGTCTTCGAATCGAACCTCAATCTGGGCCTGCAGCTGGCGAAGACCGGGCAGCCAGAGGCGGAGCAGTTTCTCCGGGCGGCTACGCAGCTCAAGCCAACGAGCCACGTAGCCGAGGGACAGGAGCGCGCCTGGTTGTCTTTGGGGCGAGTGCTGGAGAAGACGAAGCCCGAGGAAGCCACCGCCGCTTACCGGCAGGCGGCGGCGCTGCAGCCGAAAGATCCCGAGCCTCACGTTGCCGCCGGACTGCTGTTCGAGCAGGAAAACAAATTCTTCGACGCCGAGCAGGAATACAAGCAGGCGTTGGCTCTCGATTCATCGTCGGACGCGCTCACCGGGCTGGCCAATCTCTACATGCGCGGGCGGCGTTTCCCGGAAGCCGAAGAGTCTCTGCGCAAGCTGGTGGCAGCGCATCCTGAGCTGGCCACCGCGCACGTGCAGTTGGGCCGGGTGCTGGCGGCGGAAGGAAGGAACGACGCGGCAATCGCCGAGCTCGAGGCCGGCGAAAAGCTAGCTCCGGGGGAGCAGTCCGTCCAGCGCGAGCTGGCTGATATCTACTCTAGTGCCGGCAAGAATGAAAAGGCCGAAACCGCCTACCGGGCGCTCATTGCCGCGCATCCCAACGACGCCGAACTGTACCACAGCCTGGGACAGAGCCTGCTGCGGCAGAAGAAGTTCCCCGCCGCGCAGCAGGAATTCCTGGCAGCCATAAAGCTCAAGCCTGACCTGGGCCCGGCCTACGGCGACCTCGCCTTTGCGGCCAGCGAGAACAAGGATTACGCGCTGACGCTCAAAGCGCTGGACGCCCGGGCCAAGCTGCTGCCGGACATTCCGGTCACGTATTTCCTCCGCGCATCGGCCTGCGATCATTTGAAGGATTTCAAGCAGGCGGCGGTGAACTACCACCTCTTCCTCAATACCGCCGGGGGGAAGTATCCTGATCAGGAGTGGCAGGCGAAACACCGGCTGATCGCGATTGAGCCCAAGAAGTAGCCGGAGTGGCTGGCCGCCGAGTCAGAAGCATGCGCCGGGTGAACTGTCCAAACCGATTGTGCGGAGCCGTCATGCTGGCGGTATTCTTGACTGTGCTGATCCCGTTTCCTGCGCTCGCCGGATCGCCGACGGTGGACGAGTTGAAGAACAAGCTTTCGTCCGCGAGCAGCGCGGACCGCCCGCACCTGTGCATCCAGATCGCGCAGTTGCAACTTACCGAATCGGACAAGGCCTACGCTGCTTCCGAGTTCGACAAGGCTCGGGCGGCACTAACCGATGTGGTGGCATATGCAGAACTGGCGCGGAATTACGCCATCCAGTCGCATAAACACGAGAAGCAGAGCGAGATCGCGGTCCGGGAGATGGCCCGCAAGCTCAGCGACCTGGTTCACACGCTTCCGCGCGAGGAGCAGGAGCCGGTGCAGGACGCCGTTGTGCGACTGCAACGGGTGCGCGACGAGCTGCTGAGCGCCATGTTTCCGAAGAAGGCAAAATGAACGCTTCCATCTGGCGTTTCCTGACCGGAATAATCCTTCTGGGCGCTGCCATTCTTACGCAGGCGCAAAAGCACCGGGATCCGCTGACCCAGGCCGAAATTGACCAGATTCGCGATACCAGCTGGGAGCCGAAGCAACGGCTTGCGCTCTATATCCAGTTTGCGCGCGCGCGGCTGGTGAAGATGGAACAGATGCGCAGCGATCCCAAGGCCAAGGACCGGGCCCGCCAGACGCATGATCTGCTGGACGACTTCCAACTGCTGTATGACGAACTGAACGACAACCTTGACACCTACGTGGACCGCAAAGACGACATCCGCAAGCCGCTGCGGGTGATCATTGCGGCCGACACCGAGTTCCAGGCCAAGCTGCTTGCGCTGAGGGACGCGGCGGGCGTTTCGCCCGAGGAGCGGGCGGAATATGAGTTCGTTCTGAGCAACGCTCTGGACACGGTGGACACCTCGGCCGAGGACCACAAGAAGCTGCTGGCCGATCAGGAAGAGGCCGCCAAGCACAAGAAGCTGAATTCCGCTTCGACTGTGAAAAGTGGGGGAAAGCCGGAATGAGGAGTAGACAGTGGCCAGTGGTCAGCGACCAAGCTTTGACGCTAACCAGCACGGACTCCGGCCAATGAACCCCGACCTCTGCCCTTGCCGTGCTACCCTTACTGAACTGTGCGCGAAGGCCTGCTCGAAATCTTCCAAGAAACTCTTCGGGAACTGAAACCGGGGACTTCCCTGCCCGAAGTGAAGATCGAGTTTTTTGGGTTTGCCAACGTCAACAACACGATCCGGCTGCGCAACGGGCGGCTGCTGGTGCGCCTTTCCGACCTGCTGGAGGGAGCTCCCGAGACCGTCTTGCGGGCGATCGCACATATTCTCCTGGCTAAGATGTATCGCCATCCGATTGATCGCGGGCACGCGGCGCGCTATCGAAAGTATGTTGCGAGCCACGACATCGTCCGCAAGGCGCATCTGGTCCGGCAGATGCGCGGACGAAAAAAGCTGCGTCCGGCGCGGGGGCATTTCTATGATCTGGATGGGACGTTTGAGGAGCTGAACACGCGCTTTTTCCACGGCCTGATGGCGCGGCCACGCATGAGCTGGAGCCAAACCAAGACGCGGCGGATTCTCGGGCACTACGATCCGGCGCACAACGCCATCGTCATCAGCCGCATTTTTGACCATCCGGCCGTGCCCCGATATGTGCTGGAGTACATCGTGTACCACGAAATGCTGCACCTGAGGCATCCGGTGAAACTGCGGGGCAGCCGGCGGTGCGTGCACTCAGCGGAGTTCCAGGCGGAAGAGAGGCTGTTTCCGCGGATGGCGGAGGCGGAGGCGTTTTTGAAGAGGTTGTGAGCGTAAATCCCGCCATTACACTCCTTGACCGCCTCGTGCACACCGGCTGCCAGCGGATAAGCCGCAACTGCTATAATGACAACAGGGGTGGTTACGTTTTTCTCCTCTTTCAGGTCCTCTGACCTAAGCCAGTCCATCTGAAGTTCTTCCACCTTAGGACTTTCAGCGAGCCCAGGATTCCGGCCGTTCGACATCGGAGCGCTTTTACTTGGAGGCGCGGAACTCGCCAAGAAGGGTCGCGCATATGAGTGCTATCAGTATCTTCCTCGATCTGCTGATCGTGCTGTTCACGATTCTGCTGATTCGGTGGATGTTCAAGCTGAAACCACAGGCCGCCCGGTTGGGGTCGCAAAGAATGTGCCCAGCCTGCGGACTGATCACGCCTCGATTCAAAGCCAGTTGCATGGAGTGTGGCAAGCCCCTTACGGCGGTGGCGTATTCGACTTCAAAGCGATGAACCGCCGTTTTGTTCACGTTTCCCCACAACCTCTCGACTAAGGACACAAATATGAAAAACATCAAGTTTATTGTGAAAGTGAACCGCGGCGGTGCTCGTGCCCCGCAATACGTGCAGCGAGTTGATCGGACTCCCCTCCACATGACAACCAACCGGAAGCTGGCACTGCTGATGGGGAAATTCACGGCCGAGGACGCCGCCAAATCGCTCCAAACTTCCCAGTGCATGGCAGAGCTGGTGTCCGTGCAGGTTTCTGCCTAGCATTCGTGCTGAGGACGGTTCGAGATGCTCGCCAAGTGTGCCAACGCTTCGTGCTCCGCTTCGTTTCTCCATCTCGCGGATGGAAGGCTGTTCCGTCTGGAAACAGACTCTCCTGTGTGGTCATCCAACCCCAGGGCGACCGAGTATTTCTGGTTGTGTGACCATTGCTCGGCGGGGATGACACTGCGTCTGACCCAGGACGGAAGTATTATGGCAACCAGACTGGCTGATGCACTCTGTAATGGTCCCTACGTTGCGCTCAACGCAGTAGACCGGGAGAATAGGACAATCCTCCGCAGTGTTAGCTTTCTTCCCAGGAGCCATCCCGAAGGCTCGTGAAAATCCAGGAACGCCAACCGACGCCGGAGCAACCGGGGCTGTGCCAAGTCAACTGTCGAAGTATCGCGATTACCCTCATTGAACCAGATATTGACAGCCCGGCAGCTGCAAATAGCATCTAAGAGTGAGCCATGAGCGACAAACTCAAAAGGCTCCAACGGATTTATTTGACCTCGATGACGATCCTCATAGCCATGGCGACCCTGAGTTGCAGCGGGCAAGATTTCGGTTTCTTGCAGCCGACGCCCGAGGACCTTTGCAAATGTCTGCCCCTTGAGCCCGACATCGCCGACTATCGCCATGCCGCCAAGCACGTTCCAATCTCTAACCTCGTTCCACATGAAGTTTCGGTCGAGGTCATTCTCACCTGGTCGCAAGATCTCTTAATACCTCCCGACGCGCCACGAAGCGGTCGCGAACTTGAGGTTTTTCATATTGCGAATGCGTTCTTACAAAAAGTCAGTGTAAACGCGCTCGACTGTGACGTTTCCATGGAGATTTCGCAAACTGCGGACAAGAGTTCGCCACGGATGATCGTGGAAACCCCGGTTGATAGCGAATATTGTGCTGCCCGGCAAA
Organism: Terriglobales bacterium; assembly: GCA_037442635.1. Lineage (GTDB taxonomy): Bacteria > Acidobacteriota > Terriglobia > Terriglobales > Acidobacteriaceae > Sulfotelmatobacter. Next base: position 75,182 of record JBBIPV010000014.1, read on the forward strand.
ATCTGCAGGCTCAATTGAAAAAGCATGGATTCCGCCTGGACTCGCAGCATGGAGGGGAACTTCCACAGGGCTTGCCCATGGATGTCGTAGGAATGGCATTCGAAGATTTTGAGCACAATCGTGGGCCGGTATCGAGTTTGTGGGAGCTTCATCCTGCGACTGTGACTTTGCACTAGGGGAGTAGCTGTAACCGCTGTAATATCGCGATTACTCTCATTCGACCGCTTAGGTTTGACCAACCGGATTATCCCTCCCTACATGGCGAGAACCGTTCAGGGCGGCATTTCTGCCGTGTGATGCCAATCACAGCGGTTTGTGAGGCGGCGGATTGACGGGCCTGGCGGTGGAAGGCTATTCTTAAAATTGAAATTGAAATTCATTTTCATAATCATTCAAGGGCTCTCATGCTTCAGGCTTTCATCATTACGCTACGGGAAGGGGTGGAGGCGGCGCTCATTGTAGGCATTACGCTCGCCTATCTCACCAAGATTGGGCGCGCGGAACTGCGCAAGACCGTCTATGGCGCGCTGGCGGCGGCGTTTCTGGGCAGCATCGGCGTGGCCATTGTCATCTCGCGGACCCACCTGAACGAAGACGTGTTTGAAGGCTGGATCATGCTGGTGGCCGCCTTCTTCGTCATCACCATGGTGGTTTTCATGATGAAGACGGGGCGCCGGCTGAAGGGCGACATCGAGGGCAGAGTTGGCCTGCTGGCGGGCAATGACGCGTGGTTCGGCCTGTTTGTCTTTATCTTCCTGATGGTGCTACGCGAGGGCGCGGAGACCGTCCTGATTCTCTCAGCGGTCTCGCTGAATTCTTCGGAACTAATGAGTTTTCTGGGCACGCTGTTGGGTGTGATGGCGGCGATCGCCTTTGGCGTGATGTTCGTCAAGGGCAGCGTTTGGATCAACCTGCAGAAGTTCTTCCGAGTGACCACGGCGATCATGTTTCTGGTGGCGGCGCAACTGATGATTTCCGGGCTCCACGAGCTTTCCGAAAGCGGAGTGATTGCGTCGTCCAAACGCGAAATGGCAATCATCGGTCCGATCGTCAGCAACGACTGGTTCTTCTTTGTCACGATCTTTGCACTGGCGGCGCTGATGGTGCTGTTAGACGCCAAGCGGCGCGAGCCGGCTCCGGTCTCGGCTTCGGCGGCGGAGCGGCGCAAAGCCGCGTGGACCGCCCGCCGCGAACGCTTGTGGATGGCCTCGGTCTACACCTTTTCGTTCGTATTCATCGTGATGGTCACAGCCGAGTTCATTTATTCGAAGAGCGTCAGCGCGCTGTCGCCCGCGACTGAGGTCAGTTTCGTCAACGGGCAGGTGAAGATTCCGCTCGCGCAGGTTTCCGGCGGCGACCTGCACCGCTTCCAGGCGAAGGAGAACGGGATTGAAGTGCGTTTCTGGCTGTATCAGAAGCCGGACGGCAAGATCGCCACTGTTTTCGACGCATGTGAAATCTGCGGCGCGGTCGGGTTCTACAAGAGCGGCAATGGCGTGGTGTGCAAGAACTGCGCGGCGCCGATCAATCCGCAGTCGGTGGGGACGGCGGGGGGATGCAATCCAATTCCGCTCAAGGCGATGCAAACCGCCGACACGATCATCATCGAGGAGACCGATATTGCGGCCGGAAGCCGCATATTCGGGCAGCGCTAAGCGATGTTCGCCCTGTTCGTCTACGAATCCTTCCGGCGGCAGAAACGGCGCAAAATGCTGGCCGGCGCGGCGATCACGCTGGGCGTGACTGTGGCGACGGCGATGATCGCGGTGGCGACCGATATCGGCGACAAGATCAACCGCGAGCTGCGCACCATCGGCGCGAACCTGGTCATTACGCCCCAAGAAGATTCCCTCGATGTCGAAATCGGTGGCGTGAATCTGAAGCCGCCGAGCGACGGTGCATTCCTCAACGAAACCGACCTGCCCAAAATCAAAGACATTTTCTGGCGGAATAACATCACCGGATTTGCGCCCATGCTGCCGGTGACGGTTGGGCTAGAGCAGGACGGCAAGCGGGAGGAGGCAACACTAGTCGGAACGTATTTCGCCAAGCCGATTCCGCTGCCGGGTGAAAGCTTCGCCACCGGGGTGCGCTCAACGCACCCGTGGTGGAAGGTTTCAGGTGCCTGGCCCGATGACAATTCCCGCGATGTGCTGATCGGCGACAGGCTCGCCGCGCAACTGAACGCAAAGATCGGGGAGCGGATCGCGCTTTCGGGACGGCAGCTACGCGTGAGCGGGATTCTCTCGACCAGTGGGGCGGAAGATGATGAGATCGTAGCTCCCCTTGCGCTGGCGCAGGAAATCCTCGGCCGCCCAGGAGCGGTGCGGCGCATCTATGTCAGTGCGCTGACCAAGCCGGAGGATGCGTTTGGCCGGCGCGATCCGAAGAGCATGTCGGGGGCGATTTACGATCGCTGGTATTGCACGCCCTACCCGCAGGCGATTGCGCTGCAATTGACCGAGGTGATTCCGCATTCGCAGGCCGAACAAATTCGCCAGGTCTCGCAAAATGAAGGGGCAGTTCTAACGCGGATTGAAGGGCTGATCTTCCTGATTACGCTGGCCGCGCTGGCGGCGTCGGCGCTGGCGGTGTCGGCGGCCATGGCAACCACGATCTTCGAACGCCGAGCGGAAGTAGGCCTGATGAAGGCGCTGGGCGCGGGGAAGGTGGCCGTGGCCGCGGTTTTTTTTGCCGAAGCTCTGCTGCTGGGGCTGCTCGGCGGCGCGGTGGGATTTGCCGCTGGGGCGCTGCTCGCACACCAGATCGGACAATCCATTTTCAATTCGCAGATTTCGATTCAGCCGGTGCTGCTGCCAGTCATTTTGGCCATTGCGGTCCTCGTGACCTTTGCGGGGAGCGCGGCGGCGATTCGCCGGGCGGTCGGACTCGATCCGGTGTTTGCTCTGCGAGGTGAGTTGTGAGCGCGCCACTATGCAGCGCCGCGCGCGATCTGGCCGCGAGCCGGGCTCAGGCTCCGCATACTTCGATGCTGCTGCGCATGCTGGTGCGCGCGGCCGTGCTGCGGAGGGGACGGGCGATGTCGGCCCTCTTTGCCGTGGTGGTGGCGGCGGCAGTCGCGACGGCGATGCTGAATCTGTATGTGGATGTGCAGGCGAAGCTGCGACGGGAGTTCCGTAACTATGGGGCGAACATTGTTGTGGTCGGGAAAAACGGCTCTTCCCTGCCCGCGGATGCTCTCGCGCGAGTGGATTCTGTCATCGCCGGTCACGGCATGGCCGCGCCCTTTGCGCTGGTGGTAGCTCGCACCAGCAGTGGCCAGCCGCTGGTGGTCGCCGGAGCAGATTTCGCGCGAGTGCGCCAGTTGGATCGCTGGTGGCAGGTGAGCAATTGGCCGTCGGAAGGTCCCACCGTACCCGCACAAAACGCGGGAGGGATGGGGCACCCAGGCATCTCCGCTTCTGGCGCAGAAGGCGCGCGAGAAATGGGGCACCCGGCGCTGGTCGGGGTACGGGCGCTGGCGGCGGTGATGCCGAAGAATCAGAGCAGCTTCGATTTGAGCTTCCAGGGGGAAAAGATCCGTGTGGCGACGGCAGGCACGGTGCAGACCGGAGCCGCCGAAGACAGCCGGATTTATCTTTCGTTATCTGAGTTTGAGGCGTGGACGGGCGTTCAGCCGGCGACGATCGAGGTCTCCGCCAATGGATCACCGGCGGAGGTCTCTGCGATCATGAATCAGCTGGCACAGGCGCTTCCGGCGGCGGAGGTACGGCCGGTGCGGCAGATCATGGAGGGTGAGGCGCGCGTGCTCGGCAAGACGCGGGCAACTTTGCTGGCAGCGGCCGCGCTGATCATTCTGACGGCTGCATTGTGCGTGCTTTCGACGCTCATGGGCTGGGTGTTTGACCGGCGCCGGGACTTCGCCATCATGAAAGCCCTGGGCGCATCCGGCCGATTGCTCAACGGATTCTTTGCGGCGGAGGCGGCGGCGCTGGGCGCGACCGGCGGAGTCATTGGTTTTGTGATCGGCATCGGCATCGCGGCCTGGATCGGGCGGGTTAACTTTCATGCTCCCGTGGCGCCGCGTTTCAGCGTTCTGCCAGTGGTTCTGGCTGGTAGCATGGTGGTGACCCTTTTGGCGGCGATCCTGCCGATTTCGCTCCTGCGGCGGGTGCAGCCGGCGGTGATCCTGAGGGGAGAATGAAATGATCGAAATCAAGAATGTGACCAAGCTCTATCCCGCCAAGGAGGCCGGGAATGGATCGGGTAAGGACAACGGCTCGATTCATGCGCTCGATCACATTTCCCTGCACGTGGCCAAGGGCGAGTGGCTTTCGATCATGGGGCCTTCCGGATCGGGCAAGTCCACGCTGGTGAACTTGATCGGCTGCCTGGACCGGCCTTCGTCGGGCGAGATCTGGCTCGATAGCGTCAACGTGGCGGGAATTTCCTCCGCCGAATTGAACCGGGTGCGCGCGGAAAAGATCGGATTTATCTTCCAGCAGTTTCATCTGATTCCCTTCCTCACCGCCGTCGAGAACGTCATGCTGGCGCAGTACTTTCACAGCATGACCGACGAGAAAGAAGCGATCGACGCGCTCACGAGCGTGGGGCTTGGCGATCGCGCCCATCATTTGCCCTCGCAGCTTTCCGGAGGCGAGCAGCAGCGCGTGTGCATTGCGCGGGCGCTGATCAACGATCCGCGCATCATTCTGGCCGATGAGCCAACCGGCAATCTTGACGCGCAGAACGAGGAAATTGTGCTGCGGCTGCTGCGCGAATTCCACCAGCAGGGCCGGACGATCGTTATGGTTACCCACGATCCCGTAGTGGCGCGGCTGGCCGACCGGCGTATCGAGCTGCACCACGGCAAGATTGCGGCTCAGGAAATCTTTTCGATGGCCGATGAAGAGCAACTGGACGAGGTGCTAGAAGAGCTGTGGGTTCTAGCGGAAAATGGGGAGATTGCCGAAGTCGAGCGGATGGAAGTGCACGGGGCGCTGCCGGTGAGCATGGCGATCGAGAAGATGATCGAGCTGGGATTGGTGGTTTCCGCGCCGCATCCGCCGCAGGCGCACGATCACAAACCGTTTGTAAATCCCTGCCATGACGCGCTGAAACCGATGGGAACATCGGTGGGCGACGGGACGGCTATCGTGGAATTGACGCCGCGCGGCCGCGAACGCGCCGGCAGCATCATCCGGCGGCACCGGCTGGCGGAGCGGCTTTTCACCGACAGCCTGGCCATGGACAGCGAAACGGAAATCGAGCAGCAGGCCTGCAAGTTCGAGCATATTCTCTCGCCGGAAGCGACCGACAAAATCTGCGCGTTTCTGGGCCACCCCAAGACTTGCCCGCACGGCGCGGCGATTCCGCCGGGGCCGTGCTGCGGGAAAGCCGGGGAGATGGCGGGAGCGTCACTGCGAGAAACGGCACGGTCGAAGTAGCGCGAGACCGCCGACCGGAAAAGCTCAACCACAGAGGCCACACAGAGTTAGATTCCGCTCGGTTCCCCGTATCGCGTCAATTACCTCATCGGACTAGAGTCCGGTTTATTATCGAAGGGATCATGCGGCGTCCCACCATCGGCGTTTTCGACTCCGGCTTTGGCGGCCTGACCGTTCTTAAAGCTTTACTTGAAGTAATTCCCGGCGCCGATTATGTCTACTTCGGGGATACGGCGCGCCTTCCTTACGGCTCGAAGTCGGTCGAAACGGTGGCCCGCTACGCCGTGGAAGCCGCCCACTACCTGGAATCTCACGGCGCGCAGATGCTGGTCATCGCCTGCAACACGGCGACTGCACTGGCGTTGGACCGAATTAAGGCCGCGGCGCATGTTCCGGTCGTTGGCGTCGTCGAGCCGGGGGCGGAGGCAGCGGCACAAGCCACCCGCAACCAGAGGATTGTCGTGATCGGCACCGAGGCGACGGTCAGCAGCCATGCTTACCGCAAGGCGCTTGAGGCGCGCGGCTTGCAGGCGCGCGAAAAGGCGTGCCCCCTGCTGGTACCGCTGGTGGAAGAGGCCTGGGTGGAGCATCCGGTCACGGAGCAGGTGGCGCGCATCTACCTGGCCGAGGCCTTTGCCGACGGCTTTGCCGATGCCGATGTGCTGGTTCTCGGCTGCACGCACTATCCGCTGCTCAAGCCGGTGCTGCATCGCGCGGCGCCGGCGCATGTGAGCATCGTGGATTCTGCGGAATCCACCGCCCATGCGGTCGCGGCCCATTTGCGGGAACTGCTGCCGCCGCTGGACGCTGGAGAGCGGCGTTCCCTGCCCCGTTTGAAATTCTCTGCCACGGATTCGGTCGAAAAGTTCCGCCGGCTCGGTCCGCGCTTTCTGGGGCATCCGATCGAGAATGTGGAGCACGTGGACTTGAAGGAGTAATTTGCCCGCAGGCACTCGAATGACGGGTCTCGGCCAGCATTCCGACGGAAATCGCCTCAGTACAGATGGAAATCCACTTCGAGGGCGATCTCGACGGCCACGGGATGGCCATCTTTCTGGGCAGGCTTGAAGCGGTACTTGGCGGCCACTTCCATGGCCTTCTCATCCAACCCCATGCCCAACGAGCTGAGCACGCGGATTTGACGGGGAACGCCGTCGGCTCCGACGATCATCCCAACCGTGCAGGTTCCCTGGAATTTGGCCTTCCGCGCTTCCTCTGAAAATTCCGCCTCCGGCTTGTTGAGCGGGATGGGCGGGCTGACTCCGGCGCCCACGTGAAAAATGCCGCCCCCGGTGCCGCCGCCTTCACCCGGACCAAACCCCGGCCCGATACCTGATCCAACGCCACCGCCGCTGCCGGTGCCAATGCCGCTGCCCGAGCCGGTGCCGTTGGAGGGAATGATCGCGTGGGCCATCGGATCGCCCAGGTTGGGCATATTCACCGAGGCCAATTGCACCTGCGGCGGGATAACGATCGTCGGTTCCACCGCCAACTTCGGATTGGGATTGCGGATCACGGCCGCCGGAGGCGTAATCTGCTGCATCGAGAATTTGGGTAGCCGTCCCTTGCTGGCGGCGAGTACATCGCGATCGCCACCACCACCGCCGCCGCCGACCTGCGTCTTGCCAGGCTTTAGCACAGGCAGATCGCCAGGATCCACAAGGGTCACGATGACCTTCGAGGAGGGCGCCGCCTTGACCACGTGCCGCCCGACCAGCGTCGCCGCCACGACGAGTACCGCAATTAGGATGTGGACTCCCGTCGAACCCAGGGCGCCATTCCTCCAATTGCTGTAGAAGCCCCAGATGTCCTTAACCGGCTCAGGCTTCGATTCCAGCTTCAGCGGTGGCAGCTTTTTGGGGAAAAAGAAGTCGTCCAGTTCGCGGAACAGGGATTTCCACAGCGGTTCTTCGAAACTTTCGGTGGCCAGACATAGGTGCAGTGCCGGTTCCTGGCCTGGGGCGTTCGGGTTGGTTGGTACCGATCCCATAATCGCGATCTGGAGGGTCCTCGCTGTTCAGTTGGGAAAACCCAGTCTAAATGCCGTGGAATCCCCCGCTTACAGAGATGAGGGATACCCGCCGGAAGTTGCTTGCTTCTCCCTGGCCACGTCAAGAAAAGCGTCTTCAGGGGCAATGGACGAAAAAGTGCGCACCCTCTCCCGCTTTTGTTGATTGTAACTCCGTTTTGGTGTTTTCGGCAGTGCATTTCGGTGTCCCGGTAACACCCGGAAAGACATGTCCTAGCCGAACGAGTTCATCGGTCTCGATCTCACGTTTCTCGCAACGGGGTCAGCTTGAGAATCTTAACCACGAAGGACACGAAGTTGCACAAAGGAAACGCATACGAAGTAACCCCTTCGTGATCCTTCGTGCACTTCGTGGTTTACGTTCCTGCCTTTCAGCCTTCAAACTAGCCCGTGCCGAAGCCCGGCGCATAGACGTTCCCCGCCCTGCTCCCTATAATGAAAAGATTCAATCATTTGGGAGACGCGACGGAGTGCCGCTCGAACTGAAAGCGACCATCAACCTGCCCAAAACCGCCTTCCCCATGAAGGCCAACCTGCCCCAGAACGAGCCCAAAATGCTGGAACGCTGGGAGCAGACGGGGCTGTACGAACGCATCCGGCAAGCGCGCAAGGGTGCGCCACGGTACATCCTGCATGACGGGCCTCCGTACACCAGCGGGCCGATTCACATGGGTACGGCATTCAACAAATGCCTCAAGGATTTCATCGTCAAGTCGAAGACGATGGCCGGGTTCGACGCTCCCTACGTGCCCGGATGGGACTGTCACGGCTTGCCCATCGAGATCAAGGTGGACAAGGAGCTGGGTGGCAAGAAACTGCAGATGCATCCCGCGGACGTGCGAGCGGCATGCCGGAAGTATGCCCAGAAATATCTCGACCTGCAGCGCACGCAGTTCAAGCGCATCGGCGTGTTCGGACGGTTCGATCGGCCTTATGCCACCATGACTCCGCAATACGAGTCGGTGGTGCTTTCAACGTTTTATTCGTTCTACGAGAACGGATTCGTTTACAAGGGGCTGCGGGCAGTCTATTGGTGCATGCACGACGAGACCGCCCTGGCCGAGGCGGAAGTCGAGTATGAGAATCACACCAGCCCGACGGTGTGGGTGAAATACGGGCTGTTGGATGATCCGGCGAAGATTGATCCAGCGCTGGCGGGGAAAAAAGTCTCGACCATCATCTGGACCACGACTCCGTGGACCTTGCCGGCTTCGATGGCCGTCGCGTTTCATCCCGATGAAGAGTATGTCGCGCTGGAATCGGGCGGCGAAGTCTACCTCGTCGCGGCAAAACTGGCCGCTGATGTCGCCGCTAAGTGCAGTTTCGGCGAAACCCGAGAACTGGCGCACTTCCCGGGCCGCAAGGTGGAGCGGCTGAACTTCCAGCATCCGTTTCTCGATCGCAAGGTGCTCGGCGTGCTGGCTGACTACGTCACCATGGACACCGGCACTGGCGTGGTACACACCGCGCCCTCGCACGGCGCGGAGGACTTCGCCACCGGCGTGAAATACGGGCTCGACGCGACCAGCAATGTGGACGAGAAAGGCATCCTGCGCAACGGACTGCCGGAGTACGACGGGCAGTATGTGTTCAAAGCGAATCCGCTCATCATCGAACTGCTGCGCAAGCGCGGGGCGTTGCTGCATTCCGGCAAGATGGAGCACTCGTATCCGCACTGCTGGCGCTGCCACAATCCAGTCATTTTCCGTGCGACCGAGCAGTGGTTCATCTCGATGGAAACGCCGATGCCAGGCGGGGCTGGGAAGAACGACACGCTGCGCGCGCACACGCTGGAGGAGATCAAGAAAGTAAAGTGGGACCCGGCCTGGGGCGAAGAGCGCCTGTCGAACATGATTCAGACGCGGCCGGACTGGTGCATCTCGCGGCAACGGGTGTGGGGCGTGCCGATCGCTGTGTTCCTGTGCGAGGCTTGCGGCAAGCCGCTGAACGACCCAGCTATCAACCGGAAGGTGGTTGAGCTCTTTGCCAAGTCGGGAGCCGATGCCTGGTTTGCCCCCGAATCGGATGCGCTTCTTCCTTCCGGGACGAAATGCCCACACTGCGGCGGCGTGAAGTTCGAGAAAGAAACCGACATCTTTGACGTGTGGCTCGAATCGGGCGCCAGTTATCTGGCCTTGATCGCCGAACAGAAGATTGGCGATGAGCCCGACTATCCGTGGCCGAGCGATCTCTACCTCGAAGGCGGGGACCAGTATCGCGGATGGTTTCAGTCTTCCCTGCTCTGCGCCATGGGAACGAGGGCCACGCCGCCCTATAAAGGCGTGGTGACGCCCGGCTGGACGCTGGATGAAAAAGGCCAAGCCATGTCGAAATCGCGCGGCAATGACGTAGACCCGGTGGACATCGCCAGCCGGCTGGGCGGAGAGATCGTGCGGCTGTGGGTAGCGTCGGTGGATTTCCGCGAGGATGTGGTGGGCTCGGAAACGCTGATGCAGCGGGTGGGCGAGAACTATCGCGCCATTCGAAACAACCTGTTCAAGAACGCGCTCGGGAATTTGTACGACTTTGATCCGCAGGTCAGCGCGGTGCCCTTTGAAAGGCTGGACGCACTCGACCAGTACATGCTGCGCCAGGCGCGGGCGCTGGCGAGGGATGTTCGCAAGTGGTATGACGAGTTCGCCTTCCACAAGATCTACCACCGGGTGAACCATTTCTGCGTGGTGGATTTGAGTGCATTCTATTTCGACGTGATCAAGGACCGGCTCTACACCTACGCTCCAAACTCGGCGGGGCGCCGCTCGGCACAGACTGCCGTTTGGCGCATCTGCGAGGCCATGGCCCGGCTGCTGGCGCCGATCCTCAGCTTCACCTGCGAGGAAGTCTGGCCGCATCTGCCGAAGATGGCCGGCCGTGCGGAGAGCGTTCATCTCGCCAAATTCCCCGACGCGGCAGACGTGCTGGGCAGCGCCTCGGTACCCGAGGACGATCCGCAGCAGGCGCAGGACTGGACCACGCTGCTCGCCGTCCGGGAGCAGGCCCTGAAAGCGCTGGAAGAAGAACGCAACAGCAAACGCATCGGCAAGAGCCTGGAAGCACAGCTAGTGGTAACGGCTGCCGAACCGGCTTATTCCGTTCTGAAGCGATACGAGGGCGATCTGCGCTATCTGTTTATTGTTTCGGCGGTTACGCTCACGCAAGGCACGGGCAACGGCATCGGCGGCGTGCAGATTGAAGTCAAGAAGGCCGACGGCGCAAAATGCGAACGCTGCTGGAATTATTCGACGCGCGTGGGCGAAGACAAAACCTATCCGACAGTGTGCGAGCGCTGCAGCGCAGTCTTGAAGGACATCGAGTCGGGGATTGCAAAGTGAGTGCAACCTCCGTATCGCCAGAGGCCAGCCGCGGGCGGGCGATTCACCTGTTGGTCGCGATAATCGTGGTGTTAGTAGACCGCTGGACGAAGCATCTCGCGGCCACACGCATCGCACTCTACGCTCACATTCAGATCATCCCGGGATTCTTCCGGCTCACGCACACGGAAAACACCGGCGCAGCATTCAGTCTGTTTGCCGACTCTCCCGTGCATTGGAAGACCGGCCTTCTTATCGCCTTCTCGGTGGTTGCTATGGTGGTGGTTTCGGTGCTGCTCTGGAAGCAGCCGCGCGCCCTGACAACCAGCGGCATTGCGCTGTCGCTCATTCTCGGAGGCGCTGCCGGAAATCTGTGGGACCGCATCGCCAGCGGGAAGGTAGTGGATTTTCTGCTCTTTTACATCAAGCAGTACCAGTGGCCGGTATTCAACCTGGCGGACAGTTCGATTGTGATCGGCGCGGGTCTATTGGTGATCGAGATTCTGTTTCACAAAGCGCCGCGCGTTGAAGCGCCGGATTCCTAAGCAAAATCCGCGGCGAAGTTTCTCTACGGCGCGCCGTAAAGCTGGCGGTAGACGCTGGCATTGCGCATGATGGCCTGCACGTACTCGCGGGTTTCGGTGAACGGGATGGATTCGACGAACTCGGGGGCATCCCGATATTTGCCCTGTCCCAGCCATTCAACGACCCGGTCCGACCCAGCGTTGTAAGCGGCGAGCGCGTATTCAAACGTGCCGCCGAACTGGTTCACCATGCCGCGGAAGTAGCGCGTTCCCAACTGCAAATTAACGCCCGGCGTGTAGAGCTGGCTGGCGTTGTAGCGCTTCAGGTTTTCCTGCTTCGCGACCAGCTTGCCGGTCCTGGGCAGCAACTGCATCAGCCCGACGGCGTTTGCGCGGGAAACCGCTACGGGATTGAACTCCGACTCCTGCCGGATCAGCGAAGCCACTAAGTAAGGGTCGAGGCCGTTGGCGATCGAGTGCTTTTTCAGGTCGTCCCAATAAGCGCGCGGAAAGAGCGCTTCCCAGTAGGCACGGGGCAGATAAGGAATATCCACGGCAAAGTAACTCGGCACCGAGTGCTTCATCAGTTCGATGGCGCGGTCGTAATGACCGGTGTCGGAAAAGATGCGCGCCTCTTCGGCCAGGCCCCAGTTGCCGCCACCGGCGCTGGCCGCCGCCTGCAGTTCGCGGGCGGCAAAATCAATCAGGCCGCCGTTGCTGAGCAATTGCGCTTTCTGCAGACGCAGGTCGTCGGCCGGCGGATCGGTCAGCACGATCTTGGGCGCATCGAGCGGAGGGATGCGGTCGAGGAGCGGGTATTGCCCCGGCGGGTCATCGCCGGGCGGAAGTTTCTTCAGCCGTTCGCGTCCCAGTTCAGCATAGTAGTAATTGCGGAAGCGGTCCGATAATTTCTGATAGTAGGCGCGCGCCAAAGCAGGCTGGTTGTCCTCCTCGGCCAGACGGGCTCGCCAGTAAAGGGCGTTCGAGACCTCGTTTCCCGATGGGTATAGCTGGATTTGCTCGTCGAACTCGTTCTTGGCCGCGTCATTGTGCCCCTGCCGAAGGGTCAGCCAGGCCGCCTTCCAATGGGCATAGGACGCGCGCGACCCACTGGGAAAGCGCTGCTGCAACTCGCGAAACGCGCTGAGGGCCTGGTCGTATTCGTGATGCACGAGCCGCAGATTGGCCACCGACAACAGGGCCGCTTCCAGCCAGGGGCTCGTGGGCGCGGTCTGCCGCAGACTGTCCACGGTACGATAAAACAGGTCGTTCTCTTCGGAGGACCAGGCAATCTCGCCCAGAATATAAAGCCGCTGCGCGCTTTGGTCGGCGGTGGCTCCGGTCAGGGTCGTTAGTTCTGACTTGGCTTCGCGGTTGCGTCCGGCGTGGTGCAGGGCATCGGCCAGCGCCAGGGTTGCGGTGGCCCGCTCGTCGGGCGACGCATGACTCAGCCACTGGCGATATTCATCGGCGGCATCACTGTAACGGCGCACTTTGAGCAGCAGATCGCCCCGTGTCTTGCGCTGCGCCGAAGTTGCAGCGGGAGCTTGCGGCAATTTCCTCAGCTCGGCATTAGCTGCCTCCGCATCCGAAGATGTCGGCATGTTGTAGTAGACATTGGCGAGAGCAGCGGCAGCTCTGGCCGTCTGGCCCAGGGCAGCGTAGGCGCGGCCGAGGGTGAGTTCCAGATCGGATCGCGCCGGCAGGCGGTCTTTCTCCAGCAGTTCGACAGCTTCCGAGGCTCGTCCCTCTGTCAGCAGGGCTCCGGCATAGCTGACGTGCGCATCGCGGATCAAGAGAGAATCGGGATAGGTCGTTTCAAAATCCGCCAGCGTGGCGAGAGCCTCGCCCTGACGTCCGGTCTGCAGGTAGCAGGTGCCGAGGTAGTAGGCCACGTAGTCGCCGAGATCACCGGCGCTGGGACGGGCGCGGTTCAGCGGATCAATCGCCCGAGCCCAGTCGTGATCGAGAACCCGTGCGTACCCGACGACCAGCCAGGCCAAAGCTCCGGCGTCTTCTTTGGCATGGACTTTAGCGTAGGCTTCGACCCCGGCGTAGGCGGCCGGAGTTCGATCCTGCAGCAGTTGCTGCGCCATGGGCCGCAGGCTCGTGGAGGCTACGAAGGCCTGCCGCATGCGGCGCACCCGCGGCGAGAGCGGACGCTTGCGCCGTTTGGACGCGGGGTGAGTGGTTGCTGCTTTCTTATGGGAAACCGCTGCGGATCCGATGGCTTTGCTGCCTGCGGAAGTGGACTTCCTGGGTTTGGGTGATGGCGTCGGGGAAGGTGACGTCTGGTCGGTCTGGCTTTTCGGCGCGACCGATGAATCCTGCCTGGAGGGCGTATCGGAAGAAGGCGAATTGGAGGACTGCGGCGCGGCTGCCTGCGCGGGCCGACCTGCCCCCGTCAAGAGCACGCACAGCGCCCATACCCAGCACCGCCTGAGACCCAATTGAACCACGTCGTTATTTTTCGCGCGGAGACGCGAACACCAGAATCTTTTCCTGAGAGCTGAGAAGGGCGAGCCTCAGAGGCCAAAAACCAGTCGCTAGAGTGCTCTTGTCGGTACCGCTGAAACCGTACCCCTCTCAAAAACCTATTCCGCGGCCGGTCTGCCCTTATTGGCGGAAATTCGTTCCCATCACCGAAACATCGTCCTCGGCGAGGCTGCGCACGACTTCCTTTTGAAAGTAGTCGCCGCTGGCAGCGACCGTGCTGCCATAGCGTTTCTGATAAGTAGACCGGCTCTTTTCCAGATCGTCCTTCAGGCGATCGTAAAGATCCTTGTGGCGCCGGCCTTCCGCCACCTTGGCCTGGTTGTACAGTTTGATCTCATCCACCAGCAGCCGGGCAAAGCGCTGGGCCTTGCGATGCGTATCGGCATCTTCGGGCGGCATCGCGGCAAACGGATCCTGTGCCGCGGCAGGAGCCGAGGCCGCGGCACCCGCTGCGGCGCGTGCCGCAACCTCCACCACTTCGGCGGCCGGTTCGGCCTCCGTCGCGGGCTCGGCAGCAAGAGGGTGGGGAGCATGGCCAGCAAAGGGATCAGAAAATGAGCTGACCGTGGGAACCGATTCCAGGGCAGCGGGACGTTCCGCGCCGACAGATTCGCTGCTTTCTTTCGCCAGCAACTGCTTGCGCAAGGAAGCTACTTCGAGCCAGGCGCTGGTCGCGAGCACCAGCAGTTCCAGGGACGCTGCGTCGAGCAGGCCATCGGGTCCGCCGTCGGCATAGAGCAGCGCCGCAACTTTGTCCTTGAGCACCAGCGGCAGAATGAGCACCTGTTCGTTCGCCGGGGCGCCAAACTGCCTGCCAAAATTTCCATCGAGTTCCGCAATGTTCCCCGGGGTTGCTATGCGGTTGTGATAGGCGTGGGCCGCGGGTCCGATGGTCAGGTCAAGCGGAAAATCCTTGACCGATTCCGGCTCGCCAAAGCCGCGTCCCTGCCAGCCATGCGCCGTGCCCGCCTTCACCACGAACAATGCGATCCGACATGCATAAGCACTGGCGCCATCGAGCAAGGCACGCAGGATTTCTTTCTGCGTGGTACCAGAATGCACGGAGGAGACGGCCTGAACGAGATTTCCCTGAACCCCGTTCACCGCGCTTACCGTTGGCGCGAAAGCGGCCGGCAACTCCGCCATGACGCGTTGCACCAGTTGCCCCTGCAACGTGGCAAGCTGGTCGCTGAGAACTTGCGCTACCGCCTGTTCCACGATCTGTTGCACTTCGTTACGATCTGTATGAGTGTCGCCCATGCTCTGAGAAAGTTTTTCGCCCTGAGGCGGGAATGCGGAAGCTGTTGCAAGCCTTCTCTAACTGCTGATTATACGGAACTTGAGTAGGCCCGATTAGGGTACGACGGTAACCTGTGGCGCCCTTTTTGCACTCTACCGCAATCTCGCGGCGGAACCTATCTCAAAGCCATTGGGCAAAGCGCCCAGTTACCAAGTAGAATAACAGTTCGTGCGTGCCGGGCTTTTGCCGGAAAATACTGCATCGCCAAGACCATGGGAGCCATCCAAAACAAACTAGCAGGGCCAGTTACCGACGAACTGGAACTGGTCCGGGCGGCCAAGCGCGGCGAGGATGCCGCGTTTGAGGAGTTGGTCCGGCGTTATGACCGCAACGTCTTCCGGATCGCGCAACACATCACGCAGAACCGAGAAGACGCCGAAGACGTGGTGCAGGAGGCCTTCCTCAAGGCCTACGGAAACCTGGCCAAGTTCCAGGAGCAGTCGAAGTTTTATACTTGGCTGGTACGTATCGCGGTCAACGAAGCGCTGATGAAACTGCGCCGGCGCAAGCCGGAACGCACGGTTTCACTGGATGAAGACATCAAGACGGAGGATGATTCCCTTCCCCGGGAGATTGCGGATTGGAGCCCCAATCCTGAACAACAGTACACGCAAGCGGAATTGCGCGAGATTTTGAGTAAGACCATCCAGGGGCTGCCTGCAGGCTTCCGGACGGTGTTTGTGCTGAGAGACGTGGAAGGGCTATCCACCGAAGAAACCGCATCGGCGCTGGAGTTGAGCGTACCGGCGGTGAAGTCGCGGCTGTTGCGGGCCCGCCTGCAACTGCGCGAACGGCTGGGCAAATATTTCCAGAGACGAGAAAGCGGAGATGGCAACCAGTGAAATGCTCTGAATTTCTGCACGAGCTGACCAATTACTTGGACGGCGCCCTCGACGAAAAGACCAAGGTCGAACTCGAGAACCATCTTTCGTGGTGCCACAATTGCTATGTGGTTTGCGACACGACCAAGAAGACCATCGAGATATACCGCGATTCTCAGCTTTACGAACTGCCCGACGATCTCCGCAGCCGCCTCCGCTCCGCCATCATGACCAAGTGCCAGCAGCAGAAGAGACGGGGTCCTCAGAGCGTATAAGGCACACGAAACGCAAGCCGTGAAGAGTCGTTCACTTGCCTAAGTGCTTCCCCAGCAACATCTTTCTCCGCGGTTCTTTTTTGGGAATCGCCTCTGCGCAAAATCGAACCCTCCCTTCGATTTCTGAATCTAATTGGGTGCAAGGTCGAATACAGTAGAAGGGAGTGATTGCGCTCCCGTAGCGGTAGTTCTCCCCCCGCAGTGGAAGGTAGGAGGATATGATCGGCAAATTGTACGACGTAATTTTTGGCTGCCGGCACTCTCGGTACAGCTTTCCGGTAACGATACGCGGAGCAGCGCGTCGCTCCCAGGCGGCGGCTTTGACGGGAACCTACGTGGCCTGTCTCGATTGCGGCAAAGAGTTTCCGTATGACTGGCAGGAAATGAAGATGATCACGTCGCCGGAAAAGCACCGTGAGCATCTGACTGAATTGGCCAAGCACGCCGCGTAAGAGTTTGAGGACAGACGCGCAGTGCGCGAACCGGTGTAAGAGATCCTTCCCTCCCCCAAGAGCCGCGAGCGTTGCTCGCGGCTTCGATTTTGGGGCTATTTCATTGGCGGCAGGTACGGCACGTATCGGGCGAACAGCCAGCACAGGAAGAAAACCACCGGAATGTGAACGACAAGTTGAAGCACCCCGTAGCCCACAAGGTCGCGTGCTTTCAGCTTCAGTATGCCGAGCAACGGCAGCATCCAAAAAGGGTTGACCAGATTCGGTAAAGCTTCCGACGCATTGTATATCTGTACTACCCACCCAAGGTGCACCTGGTGCAGGTTCGCGGCCTGCAGAATGTAGGGAGCCTCAATCACCCACTTGCTGCCTCCCGAAGGGATGAAAACACCCAGCACCGCTGAATATATGGCGACGAGCAGCGGATACGTGCCGTGGGTGCTGGCGGCGGCGAACAACCTGGCGAGGGCATCAGAAATCCCGGTTCCCACAATCATTCCGAAGATCACCGCATAGAACGGAAACTGGATCAGCACGCCGCCAGTTGCCGGAATACACTCGCCGACCGCGCGCATGAATCTCTTCGGGCGCCAGTGCAACAGAAGTCCGACGGTAATGAAAATCAGGTTGTAGGTGTTGAGGTCGAGCGCCGCTAACGCGCCCTGTGGCGAGGTCCGAAACACGTCAAACAAATACCAGCCAAGCAGAGCTGCCACCAGAATCGTCAGCAGCGGGCTGTACTCCAGCCATTCGCCAGGCCTGGTCTTTGGTTCCAGGATGCCGCCACCCGACTCGGACTGTATGCCATAGGATTGGGCGGTTCTGGCGTGCTCCGGGGATGGGGTGGAGAAATAGGCAATCAACACCGACAACACGATGAGGACGAACGTGGTTGCGACACTCTGCCAGAGAAAGATCGTTTGGGTGAGTGGAATCAGTCCGCTGATGCTGAACAGGGACGCCGGCATGGCCGACTTGGTCGCCATCAGCATCGCGGCCGAAGAAGACAGCCCCATCGCCCATACCGCACCCAGCCCGAGATAGGCGGCGGCCCCTGCCGCGCGATAATCCATCCCTTTCACGCGCTGCGCCATCTCCCGCACCAGCAGTCCGCTGAAGATCAAGCTCAATCCCCAGGAGATCAACGAGGTTAACATCGAGAACAGGGCAATCATGGCGACGGCCGTCTTCGGCGTAGACGGAATTCCCGCCAAGGCTCGAATGGCCCGCTGCGCAATCGGCGTCGAGGCGACAACATAGCCGCCGATGATGATCATCACCATCTGCATGGTGAACGGCACCAGGGCCCAGAAGTTCTTTCCGCCCTGGATGGCAAGGGTGGCCGGGTTTTGGCGAAGGAGCAGTCCAGCGACAAAGACCACCACGATGCCGAGCAGCGCGAATACCAAGGGGTCCGGAAACCACTTTTCGCTCCAGTTGGCGAGCGCCAGCCCCATCCGGACCAGACCTTTTTCCTGAACGGCGGACTGCGCGTCTCGCGGCGAGTGCATAGGCGTTCCTTTCGAAGCTAGTTCGCTCTCGATCCAGTGAGCACCCAAATTCATCAACCACGGAGGGCACGAAGTTTCACGAAGGCCCCCCCTAGGCGCTTTCCTTCGTGTACCTTCGCGCCCTTGGTGGCGATAGGGGTTGGGCAGCAGAATTGTATGCGAAAACTCGCTCCGCGCCGCCGCCAACAAAACGAGCGAAGCGCCGACCTGCGCCTTGCCTGCAGCCCACAGGAGGCATCGGTCGTTCGCTTCGCTCAGGATGACAACAACGCTTGCTTACACCGTGACCGCAGTCCGCTTTTCAATCGGCACAAACTGGCGAGTGCCGTGTCCGGTGTAGACCTGCCGCGGCCGCGCGATCTTCTGTTCCGGATCGGTAATGAGTTCCTGCCACTGCGCCAGCCAGCCGGCCGTGCGCGGGATGGCAAACAGCACGGTGAACATCTCCGGCCGGAAGCCCATCGCCTGATACATGATCCCGGAATAGAAATCCACGTTGGGATACAGTTTCCGCTTGATGAAATATTCGTCTTCCAGCGCGATCCGCTCCAGTTCCAGAGCGATATCAAGCTTGGGATTGCGTCCCGTGACCTGGAAGACCTGCTCGGCGCTCCACTTGATGATCTTGGCGCGCGGATCATAGTTCTTGTAGATCCGGTGGCCGAAGCCCATCAGTTTGCCGTGGCCTTCCTTTACTTTCTTCACGTAATCCCACACTTTGTCCTTGGAGCCGATTTCATCAAGCATCTTCAGGACTTCTTCGTTGGCTCCGCCATGCAGCGGTCCGGCCAGCGCCGCCGCCGCCGCTGCGGTGGACAGGAACGGGTCGGCCTGCGAACTGCTCACCGAGCGCATGGCGTTGGTGCCGCAGTTCTGCTCATGGTCGGCATGCAGGATGAAGAGAATGTCGAGAGCCCGGGAAATGACCGGGTGCGCCACATACTTGGGCTCGACCTTCTTCCACAACATCTGCATGAAGTTCTCCGGATAGGTGCAGTCGTTGTCCGGATACACATACGGCAACCCTTCGGAGTGCCGGTATGACATGGCCGCGATGGTGGGGACCTTGCCGATCAGCCGCTTGATCTGCAGCAGCCGGTTGGCGGGATCCAGCACATGCCGTGCCTCGGGGTAAATCCCCGACAACGCTGCCACCGTGCTGACGAACATCGCCATGGGATGGGCGTCGTAGCGGAAACCCTGCATGAACGTTTTCGTGCTCTCGTGCAGCATGGTGTGGTGCGTGATCTCATACTTCCAGTTGGTGAGTTCTGTTTCCGTCGGCAGCTCACCAAACAGCAGCAGGTAAGCCACTTCCAGGAACGTGCAGTGCTCGGCGAGAACTTCAATCGGATATCCGCGATAGCGCAGGATTCCTTTGTCCCCGTCAATGTAGGTGATGGCGCTCCGGCATGATGCGGTGTTCATGAATGCCGGATCGTAGGTCATCAAACCGAAGTCTTCCGCGTCTGTCTTGATCTGCCGCAAATCCATCGCCCGGATCGTGCCGTTCTCGACCGGTACGGTGTACGTTTTACTGGTTCGATTGTCGGTAATAGTTAAGGTGTTTTCTGGCATGGGAACGCGTCTCCCTGGAGTGCACTATGATTCCAACGTAGCCGAGCGTATGTCCGTTTTCAAGGCGAATCTGTGATTTAGATCACAGATTGATGTGATGCGCACCTGAAGGGCAAAGGGGCCAGCGCCGGCTATTTCCCCCAGTTCTTAGGGCAAAACAGAACCGGCGGCCGCGGCCGCC
Source organism: Terriglobales bacterium (assembly GCA_037442635.1). Classification (GTDB taxonomy): domain Bacteria; phylum Acidobacteriota; class Terriglobia; order Terriglobales; family Acidobacteriaceae; genus Sulfotelmatobacter. The sequence goes on from JBBIPV010000014.1 coordinate 95,068, forward strand.
GGTTCATCGTAGCTGTGCCGAAACTAGTTGTTGCTTGAGTCGTCGCGCCGCTTCAGCGTCGGTCGGTCGTCGTCGTTCTTGCTGTCGCCCGACTTGTCACTGGGGTTCGAGGTCCGGCGCAGGCTGGGCTTGTTCGAGTCTTTTTCATCCAGCAGTTTGTGTTTGTTCTCGATCGCCGCCAGCCGCGCCTTCACCTCGTCGAACTCCGAGGTGGTCACGACGTACTGCTGCTTGGCAGGGAGAATCTTGCGAATCTCGTCCTGCGATTTTTCGATCCGGTCCGGAGTCTGCGGGTGCGTGTCGAAGGCCTTGGACAGCGTGCCGGGTTTCTTCTTCTCCATGGCCTGGACCTTTTCGAAGAAGGAGACGAATGCCGAGGGGTCATATCCAGCGCGGTACATGTACTGAATGCCGAGGTAGTCGGCCTCAGCCTCGAATCCGCGCGAGAAATGCAGGAAGGTCAGTGGAATGCCCAGGCCCGCCGCTTCATATCCGGCATAGCCGATCCAGCCGCCCATGAAAATGAACGGGATGGACATCATCTGCAGCATGTTGGCACGGGTCATTTCGCGGCCGTAGTGGCAGGCGGCCACGTGGGCGATCTCATGGGCCATCACCCCAGCCATTTCGGCTTCTTCGTCGGCGGCCAGGATCAGGCCGGAATTGACGTAGAAGAAGCCGCCGGGCAACGCCATGGCGTTGACCACATCGGAATCAATCACTTTGATGGTAAACGGGACCTGGGCGTCGGAGTTGCGCACCAGGTTCTGGCCGATACGGTTCACATACTCGGTGACCACCGGATCATTGACCAGCTTGATCTGCGACTCGATCTGTTGGGCGTACACGCGTCCGCGGGCAACCTGTCCTTCGACGGTGTACCAGTTGCCGACGCCGCGTCCGCATCCCACGTTTCGGTTCCCGACTGCGTCTACGTCACTCTTGTTGCCCTCGTGCTTGATCTGGCTGTCGTCCTGCGTCGGCAGCGCCGCCGGCTTCTGCGGAGGCGCATTCTGCACATCGCTGGCCTTGGGCTGACCGGCATCCGGATCCTGCGTCGGAGGCTGCGACTTAGGCTGCTGTTGGGTTTGCGTCTGACCGGGATCCTGAGTCGGAGCCGGAGTCTGAGCCTCGATCCAAGGCACAGCACTGAACCCCGCCAATGCCACCGCGCTTGCCAGCCATCTGAGTCTCATAGGGTACTCCTTGAGCCGATTATACGCCCGGCTGTGGGCCGCCAGTACAAAGACACCAAGTCCTAAACCTGGCCCATAAGGTTAGACGCTATGAACCAGTTCGGGGTTATCCATAGGTAAAATCAACGCTTCTGTCCCACGGTCTAGATTGCTTTTCCCGCGCCACAAGCCTACCATTCGCGGCTGGAGGGCCTGCCATGAAACTGCGCGGCCCGATTCGCCGAACTCTTCTGAAGCTCACTGCAATTGCCGTGCTGACCACTCCCTCAGTCTCCCAGGCGCCAGCCAAACCGGCCCCACCAAAGTACGACCCTGCCACGGAAACCACGTTAAAGGGGGTCGTAGCACAGATGAAGCTCGTGCCGCCCTCGGGCGGCAAGCCGGTAGCTTACCTGGAGACGAAGAGCGGCCAGGATACGGTTCAGGTCTTCCTTTGTCCCAAGAGTTTTCTCGACGAAATGGGAGTAACTTTCAAGGCGGACGACGCGATTGAGGTTACTGGCTCCAAGGTCAAGCAAGACGGTGCCGATTTGATTCTGGCCCGCGAAGTGGTCAAAGGCGGGGATACGGTGACCCTCCGCTTCAAAGACGGCAAACCAGCCTGGTAGAAGTCCTCGTCCTTGCCACTGGCAGCATGCCGTCGTACCATTGCGCCGTTGCCGTTCACTGGCTAGGAGGCTTCCATGCTCGACCGCCGTCATTTCCTTTCGAACGCTGGTGCAACTGCCGCCGCCGGAATTGCGGCGTCGCTGGCTTTTCGCGGCAGTCTGCTGGCCCAGCTCGAAAAGACTCCGCCGCTGCCCGACCATTCCCTGCTCGACAAGGACGAAGACGCCTTCTGGGCTGCGATGCGACGCCAATTCCTGATTCCCGAGGACGAAATCTACCTGAATAACGGGACGGTCGGATCGAGTCCCGCGCCCGTGCTGCGAGCCATCTTCGACGGCTACACCACGACGGAGAAGATGGACCAGCAAGATCCCGAAGACTATCCGATCTGGGGATATGCGGCGTGGAACGAGTTCCGCGATCCGCTCGCCGCCTTCGTCGGCTGCAACCGCGACGAGATTGCCCTGTTGCGCAACGCTACCGAAGCCAACAGCTACATCGCTAACGGCGTGGATATGAAAGCCGGCGACGAAGTGATCATGACTGACCAGGAGCATCCTGGCGGGCAACATCCATGGGACCTGAAGGCCAAGCGCTATGGCATCGTGATCAAGAAGGTCACGCTTCCCCGCCCTGTCAAAAGTGCCGCGGAGGTGTTGAATCTGTTCAACGACGCGATCACGCCCCGGACGCGCGTGCTCTTCTTCAGTCACATCACCACGTTTTCAGGCGTTGTCCTGCCCGCCAAAGAACTTGCCGCCTTGGCGCGCACAAAGGGCATTCTCTCGGCGGTGGACGGAGCGCACGTTCCGGGCATGATGCGGTTCAACGTGCACGATCTGGGGTGCGATATGTATTCCTCGAGCCCGCACAAGTGGCTGTTCGCGCCCAAAGGCTCAGGCTTTTTGTACGTGCGCGACGAGGTCATTGACCGCCTGTGGAATACGATCGCCACCGAAGGCTGGGATGATCCCACGCTGCGTGCTGAGCGCTTCCAGCGCATCGGCAGCTCCAACGTTCCGGCGCTGTGGGGCCTGCGAGCCTCGATCCAACTGGCCAACGATATCGGGATTGAGCGCATCGAGCGGCGGCACCGGCAGATGGCCAACTACATCCTCGACGAGATGCAGAAGCGCGGAGCCGAATCCTGGACGTCGCCCGACGCCGCGCTGCGCTGCGGCATCGTCAGCGTCAACGTGCCGCCCGTGCAGCGGATGGAACTGGAAAACTGGATGTGGAAGACGCACAGGATCCGCATCCGCGGCGGCGATCCGCACAAGCTGCGGCTTTCGACGCCCTATTACGTCCAGAAGAAGGACATTGACCGGTTCCTGGAGAAGTTCGACGGGTACAAGCGGGAGAAGAAGCTGGCTTGACCAATGTGGTCATCTCGACTTGACCATTTCTGCTACAATATGTCTATGAAAGAGATTTCCGCAGCCGTGTTCAAAGCTCAGTGCCTCACGCTCATGGAGGATGTGCGCTCCACCAAGCGCCCACTGGTGATTACGAAACGCGGCAAACCGGTTGCGAAACTGGTACCCATCGAGGAGCCGAAAGACGACTTCATCGGCCGGCTGAAGGGTGTGTTTGAAGTGGTTGGCGAGCTCGATGCCGATGCGCCGGAGGAGTGGGAGTCTGCGTTTTGATTCTACTGGACACGCATGTCCTGTTTTGGGCGGTCGACAATTCGAAATCTCTTTCCCGCTCCGCCGCTTCCGCTATCCGCCGCGCCCGGCGGCAAGACGGGATCGCGATTTCTGCGATCAGTATTTGGGAGCTTGCTTCCCTGCTGGCCCGCGGACGCATTCGCCGTTACGGTACCCTTGAATCCTCGCTCAATTTGCTGATCGAGGGGGTCATCGTGCTGCCGATCACGCCCAAGATAGCGACGTTGGCAGCCCAATTCCCGCGCGATTTCTCCGGCGATCCTGCGGATCGGATCATTGGCGGCACGGCCCGGGCGGAAGGCCTGACGCTGGTCACGCATGACGAGAAGATCCGAAAAAGCCCTCTGATCAAGACCGTCTGGTAGGACACACCCAAATGAACAGCGGGCAGGAGTGCCCGCTCCACAATGACCTCAGCTCCCTTCAGCCTCAGTCGTAATACTCCAACCCTAAGTGCGTAATGAGCTCCTCGCCTTTCAGGTGGCGGAGCGTGTTCTTCAGTTTCATCAGTTGAATGAACAGATCATGCTCCGGATACAGGCCGGGCACGGTCATCGGCGACTTGAAGTAGAAGCTGAGCCATTCCTGGATGCCGAGGCTTTTCAACTCCGAACAGCGCTTGGCCAGGTCGAGGAACAGCACAAGATCGAGCACGATGGGCGCGGCAAGGATGGAGTCGCGGCACAGGAAGTCCACCTTGATCTGCATGGGATAGCCGAGCCATCCGAAGATATCAATGTTATCCCAACCCTCTTTGTTATCACCGCGTGGCGGGTAATAGTTAATGCGGACCTTGTGGAAAATGTTGCCGTAAAGCTCAGGATACAGGCTGGGCTGGAGGATGTGCTCGAGCACGCCGAGTTTGGATTCTTCCTTGGTCTTGAATGATCCCGGATCGTCGAGCACTTCGCCGTCGCGGTTGCCGAGAATGTTGGTTGAGTACCATCCGCTGAGGCCGAGCAGGCGGGCCTTGAACGCAGGGGCGAGCACCGTCTTCATCAGAGTCTGGCCGGTTTTGAAGTCTTTGCCGCAGATGGGGGCGTCGTTCTTGCGGGAAAGTTCCAGCATGACTGGAAGGTCAACGGTGAGGTTGGGCGCGCCGTTGGCGAAGGGGACGCCTTCCATCAGCGAGGCGTAGGCGTAGATCATCGAGGGCGCGATCATGTCGTCGTTTTCGCGCAGGGCTTTTTCGAATGATGCGACCGACTGGTGCGCTGCAGTCGGCTCGATGTAGGACTCGGTCGAAGCGCACCACATGGTGATCAGGCGGCTGGCCCCGCTCGACTTCTTGAACTTGCGGATGTCCTCACGCAACTGCTCGGCGAGGTCCATCTTGTTCTTGCCCTTCTTCACGTTGGGCCCATCAATTTTCTTCACGTAGTTGTGATCGAAGACGGCGGCCTGCGGCTTGATTTCTGACAGGAAGGGCTTCAGTTGCTCCAATAAGCGGTAATCGAGCACGCCGGCGTTAGAAGCGGCTTCGTACATGTTGTCTTCGAAGATGTCCCAGCCGGTGAAGACCAGGTCATCGAGGCCGGCGAGCGGGAGGAACTCTTTGATCTTGGGCGAGCGGCCCTCAGTGCGCTTGCCGAGGCGAACCGTGCCCATCTGCGTGAGGGAGCCAAAGGGTTTGGCCAGGCCCTGGCGGATGGCCTCGACGCCGGCGACGAACGTGGTCGCGACCGCGCCCATGCCCGGGATCATCACGCCGAGCTTGCCTTTTGCCGGCTCGATGGTGCCGCTCTGTCTGCGCCCCCTAGTCTCGATCTTGGCGTTGCTTTTCACTTCCACTTGCGGGGCCTTCGTCTTTGTCTTTGCGGACTTCTGCCGTGTTGCCATGATTTGGCCGCTTTCTCAGTAGGATTCAGGATGGATGCGCAAACCTAGTATGTTCTCGCATTGGGCGGGAGTTTGGCAAACGGGTGCGGTTGAAGGTGGAAAATGCCAACTCAATGGCGCCGTGCGTTCATTGAGCGGAAGGAGGCTCACCAGGAATGAGGATTGAGGTCGAACGTGGCTGTAATTTTCAGGGTGGCGTGATGAGTGCCATCTAAGGACGTGTCCAACGTCACAGATAAGATGGTCCAGCCTGGGACACAATAGTAAGGGAGCTTGTACCGGAGGAAGTCCCAGTCAGCGTTCGGGAAGGTGGTCACGCTTCACAACGGCGTGGGGGCGAACTTTACGCAGAACCAGGAGTAACGCCATGGTAAAGAACGAACAGGCAATACAGGCATTGAACGAAATATTGACGCAACTCGAAGCTGTTGCGGTCCGAGCGGACGCGATCTTCGAGCTTATGTTGGAGCGTGGGCAGATCAACAGCCAGGAGCTTGCAAGCGGGATGGAAACAGCAAAGGCGCGGCAACAGGCCAAATGGGCACAGATTCGCGCTAAGGTAGATGCGTTTGTGGAAGAAGAAGGCGCCAGGCCGACTGCCAAAGTCGCGTGATTAAGAGGAACCGCAAAACCGATACTTAATCAAACCAAGGGTGCTGTGGTGTGGGAAGCGGGGTTGACCAGCCCTGCATCTCTGCGAACGCAGGAGCGCATCGCCGAATCGCGGCGCAAAAGAGGTAAGCGCAGTCGAAGGTTGAGCCTGACTGTCAGTCCATCAGGCACAGCTCGCCGAAGTTGGCGTCACTCCAGGTCTTGTCGTGCACGTTCTTGCTAGCCATCACCCAGCCGGTGAGGCCGTGGGCGGTTTTGACCTGAACCCACGATTCGTTGACGCCGTTGGCGGTAATCTCAATATCGCACTGGGTTTTGTCGGCGAAGCCGCAGCCGCCGCCTTTTGCGATGACCGACTCATAGTAGCGGCTGGACCACACTCCCTTGGCCCAGAAAACGTAATCTCCATTGCCGCGAAGACCATAGCCCAGCACCTCATCGCCGGGTTGGAGTGCAGGCGGGTCATCCGGCAGGCCGGGCTGCAAGGTGCGTGCGTGGTCGGGTTCGCGAATCACGTTGACGCCTGACCAAACGGTCACTTCCTCTCCGACCTTCAGCGTGTCGACCACGACGCGTTTTTCTTCCCATGAGGAATACATCGGTTCACTCTTCTTAATTTTCGTGGTGATCGGGTCGGGCTTGCCGTCAACGCGGTTCGAGAGGGGGCAGGCCTTGTCGTCAAAAACCGGCAGCTTCGGTTCGGAGGGGCTGGGATCTCCTGTCTTGGTGAGCGGGCTCTGCTGAGCCGCCGCGAGAGTAGCCAGCAACAGGATGGTCCCAAGTCGGATCGCCGTCATGGGCAAAGGATACTGTGCCTATCTGGGGTCGAAAACGTTACTGCGGTACTCACCGAGGCGCGCGTACAGATGGGTTCCATAAATTCTTTGAATTGGACTCGATACTGGTTGTCCTGCACAATGGACTCACTTTGCAGCCGGCTCAGCGGCCGGTCCCGCGAAGCTGATGTTTGCCGGGCAGCCCAGTAGCGGCGCGGCAAATCTCCTGACCTCGTTGGTCTCCACCAAAATCTGAGCCCACGCCTCCCGCGCTTGCGCGGGGAGCGTGCTCGTCAGACCGCCCTTCTGCGGAAGGGCAGAACAGGAGATTCCATGAGTTCCACTCGCAGATTCGTTTACTCCGCTCTGCTGGCGTTAACCATGCTCAATTTCATGCCGAGCCTGGCTTCCGCCCAGGAGGGGGTGCAAGGCAAGTTCACACTCACCCACAAGGTGCACTGGCAGAATGCCGTGGTGCCCGCGGGGGAATACCGCTTTACGCTCGACTCTGACGGCGTCGGCGGCATACTCAAACTGGACAAGCTCAACGGCGATGCGGGCGGGTATTTCTTCCTGGTGCAAGAAATGGAGCAGGCAAAGCCGGGCGAAATCAGCGAGCTTGTGCTGGGCAGCTCTGCATCGGGAAGTTATGTCAGCACGATGCAATTGCCGGAGTTCGGCTTGACACTGCATTTCGCGAGTCCGTCACGGCACGAAAAGCAGATTGCGGCGGCTGGGACCAACGTTTTGGCATCCGGTCAATAGAAGTTCCGCTGCGGTCAAGAGGGCGGATCCCGAAACTGGGATCCGCCTTCGTTTTTATTGGGATGTATGCGCAAGCCCTTAGGACGGTGGCGCCTGCGAGTTTCCTCTGACTTCATCACTGAGAATGATCGCTTCGGCGATTTCCTTCATCGCCTTGCGTTTCTGACGGCTCTGGCGCTGCAGGCTGAGATAGGCTTCTTCTTCGCTCAATCCGAGATCGCGCTGCAGAATGCCCTTGGCGCGCTCGACCAGCTTGCGCGACTGTAGCTGCTCCGCCAAGGTGGAGTTGGCTTCTTCAAGGCGGGCCAGTTCGATTTCCGCACCCATGAGAAACCCGACGGTCGAGATCATGCGGATTTCGCGCCGCCGGTAGACGTGGTGCTGGCGATGCTGCAGGTTGATGACGCCCACGACTCGGCCTCGGCAAGTTAGGGGCACCGAGAGAAAAGCTTCGTAGCTGTCTTCAGGCAGTTCGTGGAAGAACTGGAAGCGGGGATCGTGCGCGGCTTTTTCGGGGATCGCAACCGGTTCACGGTGTGCGGCGACCCATCCGGTGATTCCCTGCCCGACCCGCAGTTTGAGCCGGTCCACCACTTCGGGATGGGGGTTTTTGGAAGCGCGCAGGACCAGTTCGTCGCCTTCGAGCACGTAGACCAGGCAGGAATCGCACTTCACCAACGCGGAAGCAAACTCCACGACGCGGCTAAGAACTTCGTGAAATCCGCCTGCGTCACCCAGACGGACGCCGATCTCGTGTAGCACATCAACATGTGAGTCCTCAACAGAAATTATATGGTCCATGAGCTACCCTAACGGGCGGCTGACCGCTCTGTCTAATTCCAAATTTCGATAACCGCGATAGAGAATTTCCGCGCTGTTGTGACCAACAATTAACATCCTTTGCGCAGCTTGGGCATCGAAGCGAGGATCGGACAGAGCGAGCCCTGGACAACTCCAGGACCCGGCCCGACGCAACGCGGCTACCGGGCCGGTACAGCCAGAAACCACACCAGCAACCCGAACAAAATCAGCGCGCCGACCAGGGAAAACAGCGCATGTAGGGGATGGAACTGAAAGTAGGGATTGCGGTTCAGACGATGCCTGGTGACCAGCATAAAACCTCCTTCGCACGAGCGGAGCGTGCCAGGGGACCAGTCTGCCTACCCATATTCTCCCACTATTCGGGCCTGAAGGCTCCTGTTTTTTCCTGCCTTGTGGTACACCATTGCCATGCCTGAGAAGATCGCGTTGATTACCGGCGCTTCGAGCGGCTTTGGCTTGCTGACTTCTGTCGAACTGGCGAAAGCGGAGTTTCGGGTTGTGGCTACGATGCGCGACCTGGGCCGGCGGGCGCGCCTCGACGAGGCAGTAGCGGCGGCGGGAGTGAAGGTGGATCTGCGGCAGCTTGACGTTACTCATTTTGACGGAATGACCGGATTCGTGGATGCGCTGGTCCGCGACTACGGCCGGCTGGATGTGCTGGTGAATAATGCCGGGTTCGCTGTGGCCGGGTTTGCGGAAGACATTCGGCTCGAGGAATTGCGGCTACAATTCGAGACGAATTTTTTCGGGGCAGTCGCCATGACCAAGGCGGTGCTGCCGGTCATGCGGCGCCAGCGCTCTGGGCACATCATTCAGATTTCGTCCATTTCGGGGCTGCACGGGTCGGTTACGGTGAGCAGCTACTCCGCCTCGAAACATGCGCTGGAAGGCTGGAGCGAGTCGTTGCGCATGGAGGTGAATGGACTCGGCATCAAGGTAGTGCTGGTAGAACCGGGATCGTTCCAGACTGACATTTGGACGCGCGGGGCGGTGATGGGCAAGGAAGCGGTGAAGGACTCGTCGCCGAACTTTCAGCGCAGCCTGCGCATGCGGGAGACGATCAAGAAGATTGCGAAGGCCGATCCGATGGTGGTGGCGCGGAAGATCGTGGCCATTGCGCAGGATCCCGATCCGAAGCTGCGGTATGTGATCGGCCGGGACGCGAAGATGCAACTGGCCATGAAGCGCATCTTGCCGTGGAAGTGGCACGAGAAGGTAGTGGCAAATTTTCTGAAGCTGGACGAAAAAAGTTAACCACAGAGGGCACACACAGGATGGCGCTTCTCTCTGTGTGACTTTGCGCCCTCAGCGGTTAAGCGTATTAGGGCTTCGCGTCGAGATCTACGGTTTTCAGCGGCAGATCCCAGTGGGCTTCGAGGATTTCGAAGCGGCGCTGTTCTTCCCTCTGGAAGGTTTCCTGATCGGGGTACATCTGTTTCTGCAGGGCTGCCTCGTCGAACGGTTCGGTCGCGACTGTACCATTCTTGAACACGATGGTGACGCGGAAGTCCCAGCGGCCGTCCTCGGTGGAGTGATAGCGGGGCTGGTCCATCCAGACTTTCACGATGCGGCCCATCTCTGCTTCTTTCTTAAGCACGGGATAGTGGTTCTTCTTGAACAGCTTGAGAAATTCCTCGGCATGGCCCCACTTGGCTTTGTAGTAGTACTCGACGACGAAGGGGTGGTCGGAAGCGGGTGATTGGGCGGCCGCGATGGGCAGCAAGAAAACGGACAGCAAAACGGCGGCAAGAGCGCGGTGCATGAAGGATCTCCTCAGAACTTAGTGCTTTGCTTGTACACCAAGGGCGGGTTGGCGGCAATAGGAGCGTTGATAGTGGAAGGCTTGATGAGAGAACTCCCTCCTGCTGGCTTGCCGCGGTCTAGGCTAAAGGGATTCTTCGACTGCGTTGCCGCTCGCGTCGCGACCGGCAACTTCGCTCAGAATGACAATGGAGTTGGGGATCGCAGATACTGAGCGAATGGACGACGAGCAACAGATCGTGAAGCTGTTTGAAGACGGCGACCGCGCGCTGATAGCTGCCGACGCGGAAGAGATGCGGCGCATTTACGCCGACGATTATGTGCAGTACGACGAATCGGGGAAGGCGTTTACGCGGCAGGAAGTGATCGAGAATCTGACGTCGGGCAAGGTGAGGCTGGTTTCGATGAAGTCAACGGGGAGACGGGTCCGGCTGCTGCGGGAGGATGTGGCTGTGGTTCACGGCTCAGAGGAAGATGTGATCGAGCAGGATGGCAAGCGCACTTCGGTGCGCTACGTGTTCATGGATCTGGTCATGAAGCCGGAGGGCCGGTGGCAGATTGTGGCGTCGCAGTTGGCGAGGCCCGCTACGGTTTGACTTCTTCGATCTTCACACCATCGGGTTTAGCAAAAAGCGTGGCATCAAACGGACGTCACCGAATCCGCTGTACCAATATATTTCGCCGCTACCTTGCCGCACGCGGCCCACGGCAAGTGGACGTTCAGGCGTCCCGTAGGTGAACAGGGCCAACTTGGAGTTGCCAATTTCTACTTGATATTGGGTAGTCTGCTTTCCTTGAAGCACACTCCCCTGATGCAGCTTCGCCCCTTTGCTCTTGAAGAACTGCATTTCCAGCCCGAATTCGAGGCCCGATGCATCCTTGTCAGGGTCGTCGGCAAACAATGGCATGTGGCAGTTAAGTGTGGGGCCTGGATCCACGATGTGGCGGGCTGTTTTGGTCACGAGATTGACCATCCAGGCGTCTGGCTCGTTGACGACCAACAACCCGTGATTCCCGTTCGCAGTGTCCTCCTCTTCTTCCATTCGGCAATAGCCAGTCCCTGCGCGATACATGACCTTTGGCTTGGTCGCGAAGCTACCTGCCGGAATATCCGGGCCCTCCAGGCGGACCTGAATCTTTGTCATCGTTTTGGGAGCATCCTGCCCGAAGCAGACGGCGGTGAACAAGATTGCGAGGATGAGTGGGGTCTTCACAGCGGCAAGAAGTGTAGCATCAGTCTGGCTAGGCTCACTACTAACGGCCCATGGCTGACGATTGGCCGCTGATTCGATTCTTCCAGTGGTTCCACACGAACCAGGCGAAACCCACGACGAGCACCACGCCCATCACGGCGTCGAATTTATGGAAATACTTGCCGAGTTCGCGCCAGTTCTGGCCGAGCTTCATGCCGAGCCAGGCCAGGCCGAAGCACCAGGGCCATGATCCGAGGAAGGTGTAGATGTGGAAGCGGCCGCGGGGCATGCGGGCCACGCCGGCGGGCAGTGCGATGAAGGTGCGAATCACGGGCAGCAGGCGGGCGATGAAGACGGCGAGGTATCCCCAGCGGGCGAAAAAGCGATCGGCCCAGTCGAGCTCGCGCCGGGTCATGAGAATCCAGTGGCCGAAGCGCTCGACCAGAGGACGGCCGCCGTAGAAGCCGATTTCGTAGGCGACGAGCGAACCGAGATTGCAGCCGATGGCACCCGCCGTGGCGACCCAGACGAGTTTGAACGTGCCTTCGAAGACCAGATATCCGCCGAAGGGCATGATCAACTCCGAAGGCAGCGGAATGCAGGCGGACTCGATCGCCATCAGGATAGCGATCCCGCCATAGCCGGTCGCGGCGATGACTGACTTGATGAAGACGAAGATGATGGCGAGAAGTTTTTCGGTCATTGGAAAACAGTGGGCAGTGATCAGTGGTCAGTCAGCCCCCGCCTGACCAGAGGGATTGACCATCGAGCATCTCTCCTAGTGTATCGGGTTTGTTGCGGAATGTGCGCGGAGCTGCGCCCTTTGCCGCCAGCGTCCCGGGTGAGAATCTGGCCACTGATCACTGGCCCTAGAACGATCCGTCCTGGGTGAAGGCGTAGCCGGGCAGGGTGGCACCTTCGGGCGTCTTGGCGACTTTCACCCGCAACGTGGGTGCGTCGGGAGCTGTAATGCCCGCCAGCCGCAGCATGGCGAACTGGGTGAAGACTTCGCTATATACCTTGGTGACCAGATAATCCTGGCCGTCGGCCTCGCCGCGCCAGACTTGCCCGAGCCGGATGGAAGTGACTGCCATGGTAGATTCCTGAGCCTCGTTGGTTATCTCCAGACTAACGGGGCCCATGAGGTGCGTCAATTCCCTGCGAGGTTACGGAGGGTCAGGCCGAGGAACCGACTCCGGCATGCTCTGCTAACATGTTGGCCCCAGGGAGAGAAAGTAAGGAGAGTTCATGCCCCGTGGTGTCGTACCTCGCCAGCCAGCCCGCAGCGGCCGCCAGGACCGCGTAGTGCGGGCGCTCTCACCCGCAAAACCTCGCCCCAAGACCTCTGGACGGAAAGACGTGCGCGTAGGGGTGGGCACGCCGAAGGCGAAGGGAGCAGGTCGAGGCAAGGGGGTGGCAGGGCGGCCAGGTTACGATCCGCTTGCTCCGGCGCGAACTGCCGAGATTCTGAAGCGGCTCGACGAGCTCTATCCCGAAGTGACGTGCGCCCTTACCCATTCGAGCGCGTGGGAGTTGCTGGTGGCGACGATTTTGTCGGCGCAGTCCACCGACGTCAACGTCAACCGTGTGACTCCCGAGCTTTTCCGCAAGTATCCGACGGTCGAGGCTTTTGCGGCGCTGACGCCGGAACAACTGGAGCCTGATGTGCGCTCGACCGGGTTCTTCCGCAACAAGTCGAAATCGGTGGTGGGCGCGGCGAAGAAAATTGTAAGCGATTTTGGCGGGCAGGTTCCGGACGACATGGAAAAGTTGCTGACGCTGCCGGGCGTGGCGCGGAAGACTGCTAACGTCGTGCTCGGAAGCTGGTTCAAGAAGGCAGAAGGCGTGGTGGTGGATACGCACGTCCACCGCATTTCGCGGCGGCTGGAACTGACGGAGCAGAATGATCCGCAGAAGATTGAGCAGGACTTGATGCGGGTGATCCCGCGCGAGAAGTGGATTCTGTTCTCGCATCAGATCATCTGGCATGGACGGAAGATTTGTATCGCGCGCAAGCCCAAATGCGTGGATTGTCCGCTGGAGAATTTGTGCCACGCGGCGGACAAGACCTGGAGCACGGTGGAGATGCACAAGGGCGCGAAGGTGTGAGGGCATTGTTGTCTGTCATCCTGAGCGAAGCCGGTTTTCAGGCGCAGCGAAGGATCTCCCGCTATACCAAGCTAGGCCCGCGCGAGATCCCGCACCCCGCTGGTGAAAACGCGGGGGCTTCGGGATGACCCCTTTCGAGAGAAGATGAGATTCAAACTAAGGCGCTACCCCATATTTCACCTCCATCCGGCGCTAGCGTGGTCTCTGCTAAACTTTTCTTTTCGCTCCGCCTGAGGCTGCCTACTCCGATGCGCACTTTCATTCTCTTTGTTATGGTCCTAGTGATGAACACAGTCGTTGTTGAAACCGTCGCCCAGACGCTGCCTGAACCGCAGGCGGTAACTGACCCCAAGAAGATTTCTTCCAAGCCCAACGCGGAGGTCGAGCCGCGGAGTTTGACGATCGAAAAGCTCTATATGACGCGGCAGGTGGGGCGGCCGACGTGGTCTCCTGACGGCAAGAGCATTGCATTTATCTCCAACATGAGCGGCAGGAATAACCTGTGGCTGGTGCCGTCCGAGGGCGGATTTCCGGTGCAGTTGACGGTCAGCGACCAGCGGCAGTCGGCGCCGGCGTGGTCGCCCGACGGGAAGTGGATCGCGTATCAGTCCGACTACGAGGGCAACGAGCAGTGGGACATCTTCCTCGTCTCCCCGAAGACCGGCAAGGTCGTCAACCTGACGCGGACGCCGGAGATCGCCGAGATGAGTCCGACCTGGTCTCCCGATGGCCGTTACCTGGCGTATGAAGTGAAGCCGAAGACTTCGGCTGCCTATGAGATTGACGTCTACGACATGGTGCTGCGCGAAGTGAAGCACGTCACGACCGGCACACCGCAGGATAAGGGCAATTACGGCCCAATCTGGTCGAAGGACGGAAAGTACATCGTTTACACCCAGGAGCAAGCCAAGGGCACGGACTCGAATATTTTCATCGCCGAGGTTGCCACAGGCAAGAGCACCTTGCTCACGCCACACGAAGGGGAAATGCGGTTCACAGCGAACGACGTTTCATCCGACGGCAAGAGGGTGCTGATGACCTCAAACGCCGCCAATGGGTACGAGAACGTGGGCCTGCTGGAGATGGCGACGAAGAAGATTAGCTGGCTGACGAAGGACAAATGGCAAATCCGTGGCGGCGAGTTTACCCCAGACGGCAGTCACATTACGTTCAGCGCCAACGTGGATGGCAATGAAGACATCTATCTGCACGACCTTGCGACTGGAAAATCCTCGGCGCTGCCCATCTCGAAGGGAGTAAACGAGCCGGCGGGCGGGCATTCTGCCTTCACTGCAGACGGGCAGCGGATGCTCTATTACCACAACGGCCCGACGGCGCCGGGCGACCTTTGGATCTACGACATGGGTACCGGCAAGTCGCGGCAGATTACGCACTCGCTGGTCGCGGGCGTTCGCTCGGAAGATATGGTCGAGCCGTACCTGGTGCATTATCCCAGCCGCGACGGCAAGTGGACGATCTCGGCGTTTCTCTACGTGCCATTCAACATGCCGCGTAACGGGCAGAATGCGGCGATCGTCTATATTCATGGCGGGCCGACCTCGCAGACCATGAATTCGTTCAACCGGTTCATTCAGTATGCCGTGAATCAGGGATACATGGTGCTGGCGCCGAACTATCGCGGCTCCACGGGCTACGGCAAAGAGTTTCAGCAGGCAAACCTGTTCGACATGGGGGGCGGCGACCTGCAAGACGTGCTGGCCGGGGTGGACTGGATCAAGCAAACAGGCCATCTTGACCAGAAGAAAATTGCGGTGATGGGTGGAAGCTACGGCGGCTATCTGAGCATGATGGCGGTGACCAAAGCTCCCGACATGTGGGCGGCGGGCGTGCCGATTGTGCCCTTCGTGAACTGGTTTACGGAAATTGAAAACGAAGACCCGGTGCTGCAGCAGTCCGATCTGGCGACGATGGGCGATCCGGTGAAGAACAAGGCGTTGTATGAAGATCGCTCGCCGATCAACTACATTGACCAGATCAAGGCACCGCTGCTGTTGCTGGCCGGCGGGCATGATCCGCGCTGTCCGAAGTCAGAGACTCAGCAGGTCGTGGATGCGATCAAGAAGCGGGGCGGCACGGTGGACTACAAGATTTACGACAACGAAGGCCACGGCTTCGCGCGGGTCGAGAACCAGATTGACGCTTACCAGCGCGTTGCCGACTTTTTGCTGGCGCACGTGCCGCCGGCGGATTGCGCATGCACGGTGACGGAGTAAGCCCCACGCCTGAGAGACACGGAGAATCACCGAGGGAAGCACATCACATCGCTTTGTTGACGCTGCGCACGATCGCTTCTACCAAACCCGGAATCGTGAACTCTTTCGCCGCTATATCAACCGACAGGCCTAGTTCGCGCAGAGTTGCGGACGTGACGGGACCGATGGAGGCCGTGCGGATTCCGGCGAGATTTCTTCGGTGTGAGCCCAGCAGTTCGACGAAGTTCCTGACGGTCGAAGAGCTGGTAAAGATCACTACATGCGGGCGGCGCTTCGGATTGTTGAGCGCGGATTGCAGGCGGCGTCTTGAGGTCTCTGGGACAACGGTCTCGTAGGCTTCGACGACATCCACGCGAGCCCCGGCTTTTCTCAGGTCATTGGGAATCACGTCGCGCGCGACCTTGGCACGGACGAGCAGGACGCGCTTCCCTTTTACTTTGGCCTTCAGGCTGCGGACGACGGATTCAGCGACGTATTCTTTCGGGACTACGTCAACTTCCATTCCGCGCTGCTCAATTGCCTTTCTTGTGGCGGGGCCGATGGCAGCGATGCGCAGGCGGCCGCCCTCAGCGGCCAGAGCCGGGCCTTTCTTCTTGCCTGTTAAGGCACCCTTCGACTCGCTGTGCTCGCTCAGGGCAGGCTGAGTGAACTCGTGCCCTTCCCGGTTTGTTGCCGGGAGAGTCGCGTTTAACTTCTCCATTCGCTCCCACATGGCCTCGACGCCGTTCGCGCTGGTGAGGATGAGCCATTCGTAGTCGGCCAGATGCTTCAGAGCCTTGTCCAGGGGCTTGAACGAGCGGGGCTTGCTAATCTGGATGAACGGGATCTCGATTACTTGAGCGCCGAGTCCATGCAGTTCGGAGGACAGGGCTCCGGCTTGATGCCGGGCGCGGCCTACGAGAACGCGGAGTCCTTTCAGAGGCTTCGTTGCGGGTTCCTTCTTTTTGCGCATGGTCAGAGTTGGCGAACAGGAGTGTCCGCCCCACCTTCGTTATTTGTTTTCTCCCAGGCCCTGATCGAGCATCAGCCGGGCTACGCTTGAAATGGTTGTATCGGAAGAGTCGCCTAACGACCGCATGATGTTGCCCTGTTCGACACGCGTACGATTCTGGCTGAGTTTGAATTTGGCTTCAAAGCGAGTGACCGCGATCTCGAAGCCGACGATATGGCTGAGCATGCGCTGGCGGTAGGTTTCGCTGAGAGTCGCCCACTGGTCGGCATACACCGGCTCGAACAGGGGGATGAGGTCGTGCAGCAGCGCGAGCAATCCGTCCGGGTCGGAGAATGTTCGCGCGTTGCCATAGGCGTGGACAGCGCCGTAGTTCCACGTGGGGACGACCTCGCGGGCGCTGTAGTTTGCCGGCGAGACGTAGGCGTGCGGGCCGTGGAAAATCACCAGACAGTGCAGTTGCTGCTCCATGTAACGCCAATGCGGGTTCGCTTTGGCAACGTGGCCGCGGAGGATGATTTGCTCCTCTCTCGCGTGGATGACGAGCGGCAGATGCGTGGCGAAGGGGCCTTCATCCGTGGACGAGACTAGGATGGCAAACGGGTTGGCGCGCATGAAGGCTATGGCCGTTGCGCGATCGTTCACGCGGAAATGTTCGGGAATGTACACGTCAAACTCCGTTGAGCCCTTCGCGGTGTCTTCTATGCCGTCTCAGTCCGAGGCATTTCTTTCTTGCGAATGTGTATCCTTTTCTCCACTTCCGCAATCACACTTCCCTGCTCGTCTTTCACTTCTACGTTAAACACCGGCTCGTATTTCGGCAACGTGTTCAGGTTTTCGCAGATGTCGGCGAGTTGGGCATCGGTCAGGCGGAACTCGGCGCGCACTGTCCCCCGGCCCGGTTTGCGGAAACGGATGCTGGCGGCTTTGTCCCAGACGATGTAGCCGGGGCCGAGGTTGGCCATCAGCATGAGCATATAGAACGGATCGGTCATGGCACAGAGCGATCCGCCGAAGTGTGTGCCGACGTAGTTGGCGTTCCACCAACGCAGCTTCATTTCCACATCAATGGCCTTCATGTCGGGCGCGATGTGCCGGATGCGAATGCCCATGCCGAGGAACGGCGGCCAGAGATTGACCAGGCGCCGAAGATGGGCGGGGCTTTGGGAACCGCCGAGAAGCTGCAGCAGCACGTTGCGGCTCACGGTTGCGGCGGGACGGCCAAGCCGCGGCCGTAAACGGCTTCGAGGATTTGGTCGCCGCCACGGGCGAGCAGGGCGGCGCCAGCGGCGTTGCCGAGCTTTTCGGGATCGTCTCCGTCGCGGGAGTCGCGAAGGAGTTTCGAGCCGTCGGGGTCGGCGACGATGGATTCGAGATGCAGCTTGCCGTTGCGCATTTCTGCGAAGGCGCCGATGGGGACTTGGCAGCCTCCCCCGAGGCTGTTGAGCAGGGCGCGCTCGCAGGTTGTGGCGGCGCGCGCGGCGGGGTCGTTCAGGAAGGCGAGCAGCCCGCGTGTGGCGGCATCGCCTTCGCGGATTTCGATTCCGAGCGCGCCCTGGCCGGCAGCGGGACACATGATCTCAGCGGGGATGATCTGCTTGATCAGTTCCGTTTTGCCCAGGCGCTTCAGGCCCGCCGAGGCGAGGATGATGGCGTCGTATTCGCCTTGCTCGAGCTTGCGCAGGCGCGTGTCCACGTTGCCGCGCAGCGGGTGAATGTCGAGGTCGGGGCGAATGGCTTTGAGTTGCGCCTGGCGGCGCAGGCTGGAAGTGCCGACGCGTGCTTTCTGAGGCAATTCCTGAAAGCTCGCGTAGTGGCGGGAGCAGAACGCGTCGCGTGGGTCTTGGCGTTCAGTAATAGCGGCGATTTCGAACCCTTTGGGGAGTTCGGTCGGCAGATCTTTCAAGGAGTGTACAGCGAGGTCAACGCGGCCGGCGGCGAGGGCTTCTTCAATTTCTTTGGTGAACATTCCCTTGGTGCCGACCTTGGCCAGCGCGACGTCGGTGA